>JBBQGA010000021.1:0-104605 GCA_038322625.1 Chloroflexia bacterium | reverse complement strand
TTCAATTCCTCAATCGGAATAAATGTGGTTGCAACGTTCTCCCGTCTCAGCGTTGTAAAAGCCAAGTACCTTGTTTCAATTCCTCAATCGGAATAAATGTGGTTGCAACTTGATTGATTGAAGATGATAGATAGAAGTTTTGTAAGTGTTTCAATTCCTCAATCGGAATAAATGTGGTTGCAACCGCTGTTATAACTATAGTATAACAATCACGCAAATGCTATGATTTGCGAGAGGCGGTTTAAAAATTGGTTGGATTAGCTGGAAAATAGTCTGATTTTGTTGAATTGATTAGGGTTTTGCCTTTTAACAAGCCTTAAACCGAGTTGCGAGAGGTTACGCCTGAGTGTATCATAGCTAAACCTCTCGCAAGTTATGGCTTGCACAATCTAACTCACAATATGAAGACTATATCCTCCGTGGGAGGTCGCCCACCCATAGTGTCAACCTTCCCAACGCAATTGGCACACATGGGGTAAAGCCGCACGCTATCCTGGCCTTCGCGTAAATGTTTGAGCAACTTGGATCGCAATACTACCCAATCTTTTTTGGTCAGAAAACACTCGAACAGCGAAAATTGAGTCCACTTACCAAATCCGCTCAAAATTTTGTGGATTTTTGTTCGCCGCTTGTTGTCCGAAATGTCATAGGCGATTACATAACAAGTCGTAACGTTGCTGCTGGCTTGTGTCATATCAGCGCACCGTGAAGGGTTGGTATTGCTCAATTTCGCCAGTCAAGTACTTGGCGACCAGCCGGGCCTGTAACTCGATACAACGCCGATACTTCGCCTTGTAACCAAAGACCGGATGTTGGACTTCTTCGTTCAATCGCTCCTCAAACTTCGTCAAAAATAGCTTTCGGGGAGCGGCTTTGAGCCGGTACGACCCCACTTCCTGACTGAAATCATTTGGGGTCAACATCCGGTTATTGAGTAGAGTCAAAACCACCGAGTCTACAATAATCGGCCTGAATTCTTCCATTAAATCGAGAGCCAGGGCCGGTCTACCATAAGTCGAACTGTGCAAATAGCCTATAAAGGGATCGAACCCGACGGTCTGAACCGCACTGGCAACCTGGTTTGTCAGTAGCGCGTAGCCAAAACTTAGTAACGCGTTTACCGGATCAGTCGGTGGTCGTTTAACCCGACCCTCAAAAGACCACTCAGTTTGATCAGCTATCAGACGGCCAAAACAGCGAAAGTACGCCGCGCTGGCCGCCCCTTCCAGACCCAGAATAGTCTCGATGGGACTACCCTCAATCCGGGTATCCCCGGTCGCCAACGGACGTGGGTTAGGGTCGGCTACATTTGGCGAAAGATTCAGATTAGCCAGCTTTCTTAAAGCCGCTTGTTGAGTTTCCACCGCCCCGATAATCGTATCATCCGCCAGCCGACGATTATAACGCAACAACAGAGTCCGCTGGTTCACCACCTTACCAATCGCAAACCGCCGGGCCAATTCCGCTCGTTTTTCCAGGCGATGATGCGCCTGATGTTGGGCTAACCGCAAAAGCGAATTTTTGGAAAGCGGTGGGGATAACCGGCCCTTGAACTGCCCAAAATAACTCAGAAAATTCACTTCCAGATTATGGTCCAACAATAGCGTCAGAGCCGAAGCCGTGAGAGTTACTTCACCCATCACCACCACCCCTTCGAGCTTTGCCAGTCCGATCCGCTCTTTGCGCCCGGCAATCAACTCCCCATCCTTGTCCCGCCGGTCGGGAATCTGAATTAGCAAACAATCCTCCCCATCCCGCCGGACCAGCGTGCGGTCCTCACTCAGATATAAGATCGGCAAGGTTCGTCCCTCCTTTCCTGGCCCGCAACAACCTTACTTCGGCTGGCAGGCATAACGGTTCCAGACTACAATCGCGGCACCGCGCCGTTAGCTTACCTTCCAGGGGTAAAGGGGGTTGGCTTAATCCGGCCAGCCGTTGCGCCTCGGCCACCTGGGCCAGCGTGTGCGCTTGTAATTCAGCCGTAAAATCCACCTGTACCCGTCGCCGCGATCCCCAGTAGAAAATAAACCCATGACTACCGGTTTGAAAACCTTGCTCCTGGAGGCACAACATCTGGGTGCAAAGCTGAACGTGGTCGTTGAGCCATTTACCCTGCTTACCGTGTTTGTACTCCACCGGATAAAGCCAACCGTCGGCCTCCTCCACCACATCGGCAAAACCACTCAAGGCCAGCCGTTCGCTAGTCAAATAGACCCGCTTAAACTGGGTCGTTCCATCCGGGCCGGTGGTCTGGCCGGGCGTGTCAGCCCGTTCGTGCAAAAGTGTCCCTTCTAACACAAACTCGTTGACCAGCATATCGGCCTGGACGAATTCGTAGTAAAACCGGCGTGGACAATATTCCAGCGCGTTCAGATAGGATATGCCTATCGTGACGGGGGGCGGCGTACTCAAAGCTAGCTCACTCATGGCACTACCTCGACCTGAGTTTGGGCCGGTGGTGCCTCCTCCGGCGAGCGGGAAAGATTCGTCAAGGATGTGGCCCGCACCTGACCCAGACCCATTGTGGTTTTGTAGCCTACCCCACTATAGAGGGCAAAGGCCGCTAACCGGTTTAAAATTGCCGCATAAATGGGTGAAGGCTGGCGTTCCAGCAGCCGGTAGCGCACCCGGCCCACAAAACCCAATTGCTGATGAGCTTTGAAAGGCATAGCCACCGTTTGAATCGCACAATGACTGATCGCCACATACCGATTAACGTACTTTCGCAACTCCACCAGGTCTAACTGCTCGAACTGCTTTGAGGCGAAACAGTTCCAGTTATTGCCAAGACTATCAAAAACCCAGCCGGGGTCGGGCAAGACCACAAACTTTCGACCGCCTCCCTCCATTTCCCCCTCGCTAAAAGCGGTTGGACTGGCAAACTCAAATTCCCAATCTCGCCCGGGCCCCGCCTCGGCCAGTGTGGTAAAACTGCTTCGCCCAATCCAATCGTTCTTACTCGCGCCGCTCCCCTCGATCCGGCGCAAAGCGAATTCCCAATCACCCAATCGCAGCCGGACAGTCCCGGCATAGGTCAAAAACTGCCCGATAAAAGACTCGAATAGCGCACCGTCCAGGCTGGTCAGCCTAAGCTGGTAAGTTTTATCGGGCCGCAGCGGACCGGCAGCGTACCACCGGCCCTCCTCCAACAAACCGCTCAGAGTAAACGGTTTGCGCCCGTTCAGATCGTGCAAACGCTGGCTCAACTGCGGATCGGTCTGTCGCAGCAGATTTAAAAAGGCCGCATGGGCCAGATAGCCCGCGCGAGCCGCCCCCGGCCCAGCCGTCCGCTCGACCGGCTGTAAGTGCAGCCAGACCGAAGCCAGGCTATCATTATTACCGATGATCATCGTTGGCTACCCTCCCCGCCCAGGTAGGCCAGGTCCAGCGGCACTACCGGCTGATAATTTTTCGGATCATTCCAGATTAGCCGGTTCCCGCTGGTATCTTCCGTATCCCGGCGATTTGAAAGCTTACAGTAACGGCCAAAGATACTGGGGTTAGCCAGCAAACTGACCGGCGGCATTGGAATAACATCGTAACTAAACAGCCGGTCACGCCTAATATCCAGCGGATTAAGCGGACAGTCGACCGCCTGGGGACGGTCTGGGGTCGTTTCCAGTACATTTATGGTTTCCCACACCGAATCCAACCGGGCTTTTGCCATCCATTTGCCCAGCCGGACCCACCTCGGTAACTTCCGGCTCTCCTTACCGATGACGAAAAACTCAAAAGTCGACTCCGGCGTTAACTCTTTGGCCCGCCCAAATACCACCCGGTTCTCCACCACCTGCGGCGTAAAACTGTAGTAGGCTACGTTAGCCATCTTGAAAGTATTAAAGGCAAAGTCTACTTTCAAAGGCCGGGCCGGGGTCACGTACCAGTCCAAACCCGCTAGATCGGTCTGGTAACGCGGCACCTGCGAACCGTTAAAATAAGGCGATCTCACCAGACCGAGAGCGTAAGCCAGCCCGTAATTATGTAAATACTTTTCGGTTTCGTAGAGCCGCCCCAGTTCCCGGCTGGCGTAAAACAGATTGTCGTGCAGGGTCAAACGACACCGGGCCACATTTATAGCCATAGGCTAAACCTTCTTTCTTCCCACAAAAATTGATTTAGCCTTCCGGTAATAATGTGCCTTGTTGCGCTTCCGGCCCCTTACTGGCCTTCTTGTCAGCTTTGGGATTATTAGCCTTTTTATCGCGCTTGGCCCCATAACTGCGGGCATACTGCTCACTTTCGGTATAAGCCTGTTGCAAGACAGCCTGCAACCGTCCCTCGTCCCGGATGATCGTGCTGACTTCCTCGACCAGCCGGTTCAGGCTCTCGCCGGTCAACACCGGGTTTGCCACAACCCCATCTTCGGCCAGCAAACCGGGCAAGGCCGCGACCGTTTGCTGCACTAGCCCCTCGATCTCATAATGGCCTTTGGCCTCCTTCGCCACTTTATCGTAAAGGGTCTGGGTCAGTTTCAAGTTGGAGAAAATCTCGCCGTCACTAAAGACCACCGCTACCAGATGATTTTCCAGGCTTCCGGTCCGGGTGGTTTGCGCTCCATAGCGTTTGGTACGCAAGATATTGTTTAGCACATAGATAAACTCGGCCTCGGTCGGGTCGTGAATAGTCACTACCGCCGGGAAAATTACCTGCGGCTTTACATGATCCTGTTCGCCAAAACTCGATTTTGTCACCGTTCCTTCGCTCATCGTGCCGTGTTCGTAGGGCGCATTAAAGGTAAACGACTCGTGTGACTCGTCGAATAGACTCAGTGAAAAAGCCGAATCGACCAGAATCTTCGACCGTTCGCTGCCTTCCTGTCCAATCGCAAAACCGTAGAAAATGCAATCCGGGCAAACTTTGCAGAATGCGGCACTGTTGTACTCACAGTAGCGGGCGTTACCTTCTACGCCACTCAGCAGCCCATACCGGCGCAACAGTTCGCGTCCGGTCAACCGCTCTGGGGTAGTCTGCTTGCGCTTGAACATCACCACCCGGCTCACCGACTCCTTTTTATCCTTGATACCGGCCTGGACTTTGGCAAAATTCAACTGTCCATCAGTCTGAAACAGGCTGTAAGAGGTCGTCTCGCGCAGCAGCACAAAATGAGCATAGCGGCCCATTGGGATCGCCGGGATAGCCGGGTGAAAAAGGGCTTCGCTATTCAGATTTTTAAGAAACATCGGAATTCTCCTTATAAAGTTGATAATAATCAGGCTGGATCAGGTCAGCCTGGCCTGGTTGTAAACTAATCGTTCGTAGTCTCGTCGTTCTCGATAGGCGTATCGGTATCGGGCAAATCATCGGTAATGGGCTGATTGGCTTGCTGGCGAGCCAGTCGCCGTTCCCGGACCAGATCGGTATAAGCCGCCTCACAGCCATTCTTGAACCGGTTGAGCCGACTGTTCAGAATCGCCCGTTCGCCCTCGGCATAGCCCAGGTAAACCGTCTCGTAAAAGTAATCGGCGAACTCCTTGATCGCCAGCATTTCGGCATCATAGCTCTTGCTGTAAACCGCCCGACCGGTAGCCTGACCGGTTCGCACCCGGTCGATCCAGTTTTGTAACTCCTGGCGCATCTCCAGCTTGATCTCACCCTCATCCATGTTCAAAGTATCGGTGACAATGCGCTCGGCAGCCAGATCGACTGGCCGGGTGATCGCTCTCGATTTAAGTTGTTTACCCGCCTCGTAAGGATTGTAAAATTTCAGGTAAAGTTCTACACATTTCTTATGACGTTCCATGTTGCCTCCTAGCTGTTCATAAATTTTGATGTAATGATGGGTTTGCTCCGGCATCATACTGTCGAATTTTTTATCCCGCATCTGCTCCTGCAAGAAAGAAAAGACCCAGAGTTGGTCGGTTGCCAGTTCACGGGCGATCCGGGTAAACCGGCCCAGCCGGGTATCGCCTTTATCGGCCTCCGTATCTATATGTAGCTCAATCACCCGGCTCAAGGTGCCTAAGGCCCCACCCAGTTCGTTGCGGTCGTTACGCTCGTCAAATGAGCCGTAAAGCTCGTCGAGGCGCAACCGCGCTCCCGGTAGCAGATAACGGAGGGCGTGATGGGGAGCATCCAGCACCACCGTCTCCTTGAAATCCGCCGCCGAGTTGAAGAGCGGCAAATACAACTCGCTCACCACCACCCGCGACCCCACTACCAGCGGCAAAGCCAGGCCCAGCCAGGCCGCTTCCACCCAGGATTGGGTCGTGGCATTCGCCCCACCTTCCCGGCTAAATGTTTTCTTGGCAAAAAAGATAAAACCGGGATATTGCTGCTTCTCCTGGCGGTTGCACAGGTACATGGTGCCTTTTTGCTCTTTTTCCTCCTCCTCCTCACTTTGTAAACTACTAATATCGGTCGGCCTAAGATTGAAAAAGCTCAGGTTTAGAATATTGGCCGAAGTAAGCTTATCGACCCGGCTAAATTCACTCCGGGCCTCGAACAATTTGAGACCCTTCATCTGCTCGATCAGGTTATAAGCCAGCCGGAAAGTCTGGGTGGTAAAGAAAAAGGCCGGGTAAATAAAGAAATATTTAAGCTCCTGCGCCTCGTATTTCTTGCCGGTCACGCGTATCTGCCCACCGCCGCCGGGCCGGTCGCGCATAAGTATCTGGCGGAGCATTAGCTCCAGCGAACAGATCGAGCATATCCCGCCTGCGTTCGAGCCTTTATAGAGCGGCAGCCGGTTTTTATAAACCCAGGGCTGGAATAATACCGACGCGTCTTCTTGAACCGCCGTAGTGTAGGCTCCGTTACACAGGGTACAGGGGAGCTTACTTTCGCGGGGCTGCTTGGCCGCACTATACTTGCTCAATTCCCCGGCCCAATCCGAGCCGGTGCCGCTCAATGATGGTCGTTTGGTAAATCCAAAGCTCAGATTTTGGTCGAGATATTCGGGCAACAGGCTCAGGTACGGCCCTTGCAATCCCGGCGCGGCCTCCAGTTGCTCCCCGGCAGCTTCCACCATTTCGGCCACTATCTCTTTTAGAAAAGTCTTTAACTCGTCTTCGGAATAAGGGTGAGCTTTGAGATATTGAGCCGCCAGCCAGTAATAACGGTAATCGAGGCCGCCACTGCTGGGAATCTGGTCGGCCCGTTGCCAGTCTGCCGGGTCGGGCCAGCGAGCAATCAACTTTTGCTTGAGGTCGTCGGCGGTGGCCCGGTTGAGATTTTCGTCCAGCAATCGCTGAAGATTAATCAAAAACCGACCTAACGCGCCAACCCGCGCGGACGGGTAATAATCCAATTCGATAGAAGCCGGTACGCGCCCGGCGGTCTGCATTTCCCGCATCTTCTCAAGCGTGCTGATCGCCACGTTTTCTTTGGTAAAATCAATGGTTTTCTGGGCGAAAAGCTCCAGGAAAGCCTGGGGTGATAGAAAATCGTGGAAGTAGCCGGGATACTTTAGCAAACCGAGCGGACTGAAGCCGAACCCGGCTCCGTCGCCCACTGCTTCCTCACAGGCTTCCCGCACCTCGTCGCGCACGTAGCGGCTCAAAGCGGCCCGGTCGATGACCGGGGCAGGTCGTAGCCGTTGGGGGTTGAGGTACACTACCCCGTTTGGAAAGAATAAAAACGGGATCAGCCGGGGCTGATCTTCCCCGTAAATACCCTGCATATAACTCATGGTGGCATTATTGACCAGGTTAGTTAAAAAGCCCCGCACATCCGCCAGTTTATGGTAGACAAAGCCAAAATCGGTATTTAAAGCTTCGAGCAAACTTTGAAAGCGGCTGGCTGCGCTTCCAACCAGCACATCCTGGGGCGACTTAACGGTATAGGTGATCAGGTCGCTGAAAGTGCAGAGGTCGCGCAGCCGGGTTTTAATATGGCCTAACTGTCGCAAACCACCCTCGAACTGACTCAAAATATCATCATTGATAAAGCTGCTGTCGGACAAATTAATATCCCGGCTGCGCTGGGTATTGACGGCCAGCCAGGTAATTTCGGCTACCCACTGGTCGAGGTCGGGCAAGAAAGCCCGTCCGTTTACCCGTTCCAGTTCGGCCAGCACATCGCGGTAAACCCCGGCAATTATAAGGCTCTGCCGGGTGTTCAACCCGTTCCGGCCCAGAATTTTATCCAGGTCGTGCATTGAGTACGCCAGTATATACAGCCGTAAATCGGTCTCGCGCAGGTCGCGGAAAGGACGATCAGCGTGCTGCTGAACCGCCCGCACCAGGTTGAGGGTCGGGAAAATCCCGTTGAGCAAGTGAGAAAGCATCGTCTGGTCGGAATTGTGAGCATACATCTCTACCGTCGTGCCTTTGGCCGAAAAAAGGCTGTAGCGTTGGATCATTGGCTCCAGCATCGTATCGACAAACGACCGCAACACGTCTGTTACCATGCCCGGCTCATCCTGGGCGAGAGCTTGTTTTAGCACTTCGACTTGAAACATTCAACTATCTCCTTTAGAAAATCAGGCAGTCGGCATCCGCGCCGTCTTGCCCAAGCTCTTTGTAGGGTATCTGAGAATAGGCCAGGAGGGCGTTCAGCCCGAACATCACGCTACGCGGGGCCAGGCCATCCTTGTCCTTGACCGCGTAAACCGGAAAAAGGGGGCCTAGATACCGCTTGCGTTTGAACTCTTTAGGGGTACCGGCCACCGCCAGCACGACCAGTTCTAGCGGTGCCAGTTGATCGTTGACCCGGTTATTATCGTGACCGGCCAGTACTTTACTATCGGCGATGTTAAAGTTGTTTAGCACCGACACCATATTCAGTTTGCCCTTTAGCGACCGGCGCAGGGTCAAACTAAAATTGTCGCGTTCTTCCTGGTACTCGTGGAGCCGCACATACAAGCCTAGCTGTTGGCTTTTGAAACGCTCGAACTTGCCGCGCGTTTCCGGGTGTCTTTCGACGGCGGCCCGGAACTCGGCTTCGTCGATACAGGTAAAACGGGTATTCGCCAGTAAAAACAGCAAATCGTAAGTCTTGGGAAAGCCCCCATCGGTTTCGTCCAGAATACCGCAAGCTAGCGGACTACCTCCTCGGAAGCGGTTAAGTTCTTTGAGGATCGGCGACAGCTTTGAGTCTTTTCTCATCCTCTCGTACTTTGTTATACACCGCCCAAGCCGGTCTTTATCCTCATTGCCACCATAAAGGCGGTTGTACTGAGCGTACAATTTCTGGGAAAGCTCATCTTTATTTTTGTAATAGCCTCTGCTATTCTCTGGGTTTTGGGTACCGCCTTGCTGGGCCTCGATCAGCACATGGGCGGTTTGCAGACCAGCCCACCGGTTAACGTAGTGCCGGTATTCCTGCTCGGCCTGGAAAATCGCCCCGGCCTCGGCGATAACGTCCGGCCCGGTGGTAAGCCCCTGACTGCCGCGTACTGCCTCTAAAAACTCGGTGCGTTCGATTTCCTGACCGTCGGCTGGAAACCGGGCGGCAAACTTATCGACGATCCATTCGGGCAACAGAGCGTGAGCTTGAAAAAGTTTCCAACCTTCGCGCTGGTGGCGACCCAACCGGCCCAACCGCTGAATAAAGGTGCCGGCCCCGGTTGCCTCAAAGATCAGCAAATTGATCTCGAAATCTACTCCCACATCGACCGTGCTCGTAGCCACGATCAGTTGCACCGGACTGTCCTTATCCATCGCATAGGCCGCTTCACTGCGCCGGGTTAGCCCGGTATTTTCACCGACTTCTATATTATGGGCTTTTTCCAGGTTCACTTTATAAAAAGCGATCAGCCGTTTGACGGTCGCCACCGAATTGACGATAAAAACCCCTTTTGAGCCGGGGTTCTGGCGGTAGAATTCTACCAGCCGATCCAGGTTATCGACCGCCCACTGATAGGCTCCTTTGTCACTCAGTTTGTGCAGGTCGAGCGACACCGGCTGGACGATAGGTTCTATGGTGAAACCCGGTCCGCCGACCGGCGAATAATCGCCAGCTACATTTTTCCAGCGAAAGCCGCTATTATCCAACAACTTTTGAAACAGCGGAGTCGGGGTAGCCGAAAGAAAGATGTACTTGTGATGCTCGTTTGGATAGACGGCTTTGTGGTAATTCAGGATGTTTAGCACCGCCATGATCTGGGGTGGCTCGAAAATATGGAACTCGTCAAAGACGAAATATTTATACTCGTTAGGCAAGCGGAATGCGAATTGCATTTTGTCCGGGTTCCCCCCATAGTGATAGCTACTGAGCAGGTGAAACAGGTCGGGGTTGCTCAAAAGAGCATCATTAGCCATCAAGCTTTCAATCGCATTCCGTCGGGTAGCTAATTCTCGCTCGATCACCAGGTCGGTTATCTTTTCGCTATTCATGATGGCGTAGTCACGTTTTTTGCCAACCATATCAAAATCCTGCCAGTTTCTTGCAAAACCTTTAGCCTGGTCCTTGATCAATTCGTTGGTGGGGTATAGAAACATTCCCCGCTGATTTTGGGTAAGCAAAGGCAACTGACCGGCCAGACTCTTGCCGTCCCCGGTGAGGGCGGTATCAAAAATAACATCTACAGCCGGGTCGTTATAGGTCAACCAGGTATCGAGCTGGTGTTTTCGCAACCGGTAAGTGGGCGGTAAACTGGCCGAACTAACGCCAGTCAGGGCCTCTAATTTTGCCAGGTCCTCTTCGGCGGCCAGTCTGGAATAAACCTGGCCCAGTTTCAGGCAATACGCAACCATGCTAACCTCCTGCGGGGTCGATGAGTGAAAAACCAAAACCAGATGGTTTAGAAAAAGTTTTGGTTTATATTTTTAATTCAGAGATACAAATGAACTAGTTTACTACTAAAATCAGTATAGCATAACAATTTGTCGTTTCGTGTCGCAAAAAAAACCAATTTGAAATCTGGATAATATGACCGTGTTATACACAATAGCAAAGCCAATCGCCACTAGCTGTGAGCGGATACATCCAGAAAAGGTTGTACTAAACCGTTTGAACTGTTTTAGTACAACCCTCAAATTCCTAAGCTTCGTCTGGAATTACGAATTTAAAAACATTGCCGGGCGTCTCCAACAGTTCAAATTTCAACTGCTTGTAAACGACCCGTTCGGGCTTTGGTGGAGATTTTGGATACTTTTTGTTGGGCATAAAAACTCCTTCGCAACACAATTGTCCTTAATAGGCGATTGTGCTACAATAATAATTGTTAAGATTTGTGGGATAGGTAAGAGAAAAGTTTGCCGACTAGCTCATATCTATCTCTACAAAAGGATGGTATCACATGGTTCAATTTAAAGCAAGTGGCGTAATGCTAACATATAAGATTTTTAGAGGCGGATCGCACACGCCTTTGAAGACTAGGTCAAAACCGCTGACTGCCGTTCACTCTACGATATAATGTCTCCCTAAATCGGTACTTCCAAACTCATACTGTTATAGACAAACCATCTATAAAGAGATACAATATTTCAATCCCGAATGTGTGAGGGATTGAAACGCGTAGTGCTAATATAGTGAGAATGTCTCTTAAAAAATCCCGACTGTGGGATCATTAGAAAAGAGAAGGTCAAATGGCCTTCTCTTTTTTGTTTGAATTTTTGTAACTACACACCAAACCACTGTAAAGGAGCGAAGCAGGGGTCGTGGGGGCGCAGCCCCTGCGGGGGGTGTTACAGGCGGGTACCCTTTGGGTGCCCCTGTTAACACTCTCATTTCTTCTTCCTTTCCCCTCTCTGGGGTGGGGTCTGAGTAGTTACGAATTTTTATTGGTCTGTGTTTGTTTGCGGACCGTAGTTTTGCCAGAGATATTCGGCTTCAGCTTGCAGCTCGCTAATGAGGGAGGGTGGTCCGTTCACCAAACGTGCAGTGCGGCCCATTCGCAACAATTCCTGTCTGACCCAGAATTCATCGTCGCGCGCCCGCAGACGGGCCGAACCGTCGGGCAGCATTGCGATCACTTCTTGAAAATAAAACCGCTCAGAGATGCCACCTTTTACCACGTTAGGGGTCAATACATATTCAAATTCGATCATATCGGCGGCAGGATTGCGGAAACCCGCAAACTTGTCGGGTAGTATTTTAAGGTCAGCGATTTTATCGACCCGGTAATGATAACCCCTTTGTTTGTAAAGATTGTAACCATATAAATAGAAAGTTCCATTGCGTAATTCCAGGTATTGTGGCTCAACTTCCAGGTGTGGTACATTTCTAATATCGCGGCTGACAGGCCGCAAATATACAAATTTTACTCGGCGATAATAGCGGATTGCTTCGTCAAGTTGGTCTAATAAATCTCGATAAAGAGTGTAGTCGCGGGTTAAGCGGGTTCCAAAATAACTCACCGGGGCACTACGCTGCAATTGCTCCTGTTGCTGGCCGATGCGACCGGCCAATTTATCCAGGAGTATCTGTAAATCCATTTGAAAGGGGTGGCCTGGGCTAAATTCCTGTTGCAAACGCCGTAATAATTGCCGTTCTTTGTCGTTAAAAACTACTTCCAGCACACTTTTGGTGATGGCCGAATGTACCAGGGCGTACCGCCCATCCTCATCAACCGCAATATCGTGTTCCTCATTCAATTGTTTTATATCGCGTTGAAGCTTACGAATGGCAGCCGGGGAAGCACTTTTGTATATTTTATATAGAATTTGCTCCTGGGTGGGTTGCTCAGATTGAATAAAACTTAATAACGTTTGAACTCTAACCAGTACATTATTGCTACGCATTTCTATACCTATTCAAGTCTGATTTAAGTCTGATTGGTTAGATTCCACACTGTGGGTACCTGTTTCAAACCGGAGTACTCACCGGCAGCTTTTCCTCAGAGTATAGCCGCTTTTTATTGTATCCTTTGACAAAATCACAGCCAGCTTATCTTACCAAAAATTTGCTATACCGTAAATGATTGACTATAATTAAGATGATATAATAAAAAATTGATTATACTCATAAGAATAATACATAAGATAATGTAAATATTCAGTCTACCTGTTTCGAGGCGGGGTAAGTAGGGGTCTCCCCTGTTAATACTCTTTTCTTCTTCTTTTCCCCGTCCACTGGTGGCCCTGGGGAGGGGTCAGGGGTGGGGTCTGAATAGTTACAAGATAATAAGGATAAATTAGTATTAATGTATAAAATCTTTTTGACCTGGCCGAACCCATTTGCTATAATCTCAATCTACCCGATAGAGCGTGAGTGGAGGCGAATCAATTAATTCCGAGCGTTTGTCCCAAAATTTGAGTGATCCCCAGCCTACCCACTCTTTATCCACTTCTGAAAAGCCATTGGCGGAGCGACAAAGGTTTTTGCGATGGGAGGCCCGGTTGGCCCTTTTAGCCGGATCAATCGGCTTGCTAATATCCCTACACTTGCCACAAAGAGGCTGGCAAAGCCTGAGTGCCTTATTTTCTTTTCAACTGGCAAACCTGACCGGCCGCTCAACCCCTTTTGATAGCCTTTCCGCTCCTTTTACTCTTTTTCCCCTCCTGAGTTTAATCCTGTGGCTTCAGGGAGCCTTGCTTTTATTCTTTTTGACTCCCAGGAGTTCCGCCGAGATACCAGGCTTTGCACGGGTACGCCGTCCGGTCTGGCAAAAAGTAGTAATCGGCCTGGGTTTGGCCGGAGGGTTATTGATCGGTTTTCTGGAACGAGCGAGCCAATTGTTGCCGACCGCTGGTGGTCAGTTACCCGCCTCCAATTACGATGAGATGGTGTATTTCAGTGGCGCAGCCTTGATTGCGCGAGGTCAGCTACCTTATAAAGATTTTCTCCTGGCCCATCCGCCCGGCGTGGAACTGCTCTATGGGCTGCTCTTGAAACTTACCGGTCTGAGCCGGGGGGGTTACGAGGGATTTGTAGTGGAACGCTGGGCCGGGTTAGGGTTTGGTTTGCTGACCGGGTTGAGTCTGGGTTGGGTTGCCGCGCGTTTGTGGGCGGCGAATAATAACGGCTGGGCCTGGGGGCCGGGCGTAGCAGCCGTGTGGCTTTACCTGAGCGATGCACGGGCGGCAGATATTGCTACCCTTGAAACACCGGCCAACTTCTTTGGCGTGGTTGGGCTGGGTTGTGGCCTGGAGGCCTTGCACGTCCATCATCTAAAGTGGCAGCGCGGTCTGTGGCTAGCCTGTGGCGGTTTAATTACATTCTCTATGTTATGTAAAGTACCTGGGCTAGCTGTAGTATTTTCGGTATTAGTTTATTTGCTGGTAACGCGGCAGTGGCGACCGTTGGGCTGGACCGTTGGCGGGGTGCTGGCTACGTTCGGCGTGGTGTTTGGGCCACTGGTATCGCTCGGCGTGCGACCGGGCGAGGTGGTGCGCCAGATGGTGATATTCCAGCTTCTGCGGCCCGCCGAAGGACGCGGCAAAGAGCAAATAGGCCGCCTGTCGGACGATCTCAATAGCAGTTTGAGCCTGGCGATAGCCGGAATAGTTTTTGGCTTGCTGGCGGTCTGGGCCTTCCGGCAGCGAGGCTGGTCGCGCTCAGAATGGTTGTTACCAGCTTTGTGGAGTTTACCGCTGGTGGCAATCTTTAGCCTGGGAAAATCTTTTCACCCCTGGTACTACGTCCAGTGGGCCGCGCCGCTGGCGTTGCTGGGAGCAGGATTATTTTCCGGTGCTTTGTGGAATGGGTTAAAGATTAGCCTGAGTAGGCAATCGGGCCGGAGACTCCAGCCAGCCGGATGGGCATTGGCCGGGCTAGGTGGCCTACTGATAGTTCCACTATGGTGGGGTCAGTGGCAGTCCAGCCAGAGGGTTACTTACGACCAGGTATACCGCCCGGTGGCCGGTTTACTAAAAGATACCGAGCAGGCCGGGCTGGTATTCGATCCGGGTTACAGCTTTATGGCCGGGCTAGCCCCGGTTCGGCTACCTTTTGATAACAAATTTCTGGTCGATAGTGCCGGATATATGGTGTATCTCAACCAGGAGATCGACCGGCGCGGCCTGTTCTCGCTGGCTAGTGGTCCTACCAGCACTGTAGAGACCGGTTTCAAGCGCGACCGGGCGCAAGCGATTGTAACCGAGGGGTTAAGTCGGGCCGGTTGGGCGGTCATCGACGAAAAATTGGCCCGCCCCCAGCTTACCGCCGGTTCGGTCGAATTTATTCAGACCGGCGCAACCCTCCAGCAAACCGTAAATTATGCCGAGCTTTACCGGGTCCGTCCGCTGGCCGCCCGGCGACCCTGGATTTATCCTGACGGGCTGATCTTAACCCCTTTTGGCCTCAGTACCTCGCATAACGGACAGGCCAATTTTGACCCGGTTGGGCCGGATGAGGTAATTACGTTGAATGGAGTAGACAATAGAAGCCTGGACCTGCGGTTTGTCTGGCGAGTGACCCGAACTCCGCCCGATGCCGTAAAGGTTTTTGTCCATCTGGTCAACCAGCAAGGGGCAATCGTGGTCCAGCGTGATGTTTTACCGCTGGACGGTCAGGCCGATACCCGGCACTGGCTGCCGGGCGACGCTTTTGAGGATGTCCATAGTTTGCCCTTGCCATCTGCTTTACCGGTCGGGCGTTACCGGGTCGAGGTTGGTTTGTACCGGGCTGACAACGGGGAAAACTTGCTAGCCGACAATCAGGCCAGTCTGATCCTCGGCTATCTTATAGTAGGGAAAGTTTAAAGGCAACTTATCTAGGGCCAGGTGGTACGTCCGTTGCTGCCGTGATTGCCGTCCTCACCATCTTTGCTGGCCTCGTCATCGTCATCGTCATCGTCATCGTCATCGTCATCGTCATCATCGTCTTCATCATCATCTTCGAGGTCTTCATCGTTGGTGTAGAATTTATAATCGTTGAGGCTAGGAGTAAAGAAATCCAGGCTATAAAGGGCCGCCACGCCAATCGGCCCGGTCGCCTCATCCATCAAGTCGTCTACAATGGCCTGGACGGTATCTGGCCCCACCAGAGTCACAAACTCCTGCCACAATAAAAGAGTGGCATAAACCAGGTCCTCGTCGTAGTGCAAGTCCACTTTCCCGATATTTTCCATTCCACCCTGAGTATCGCGGCGGTCGGCATCAAAAAGCGTCCACTGTTCGGAATTGGCAGTACGAATGCGCCGGTTAATTCTTAACCGCATAGTCTTTCCTCCTCTTGTTGCTTGCTTGTAGACATACTTCGTTGGTGACTATAGCATCAATACGGCTAAATCGCAATGCAGGCTGAGTAGGCAACTGTTCACCCTAGCTCTAAAGAATTTAGGGGGTCTGTAGGAGTCTGGTACCCGCCAGTATGACCCACGCAGGGCACCCAGGGGTACCCGACACCCCGCTTCGGGTTAATTTACGGCATCTAGCGAAAGTCCTATTAGTGTTTATTCTTTATACTTTAGTCTGCTTCTAACTGACTGATGAGCAGAGCCGGAGGAGTATCGGTGTAGATAACCTTCAGGATACCGGGCAAGTATTTGTCCATTAAAAACACGTTGGCGTAAACCAGGTTCTTGACCAGTTCCGGCGTAAGTTGCGTGCCTTCGACATCCAGGCTGGTTTTGAAGCGAACCTGACCGGTCTCGAAGTTTAACTCGAAATTGCCGATAACCAGATCGTAATTGGCCCTGGTTATATATTCGGCCAGGGCCGCTATTTTGGCGGGCGGAGCATTGACCGGGCACAAAGCATAAAAGACTACCTGACTGATTTCGGCGTTAGCTCTGGCCTGACAAATCCAATGGCCGTTGTCGCCCTGAAATTGGGTCTGTAAGATGCCCAGATCAGCCATTGGCTGGACCGGCCAATTGTCCTGTTCCAGAAAGTCTAAAACTATTTTTAAGAGCGTATCCATTTGGGTTTTCCCCTTGCAAAAGTAAAGAGCCAGAACCACTTACGGTCCTGACTCTTTCAATCTTTCAATGTTGGCTTACATGGTCATTAAGGACATATTTCCGTCTTTATATTTGACCCCCAGCCGGAACAAACGGGTGCTTTTTTCTAAAGTAGCCGCCGCAATTTGCGAACCTAGCGTCAGACCCGAAACGGCATCCATAATAAATTCGACCTTTGTCGGATAATTTTTAGAGAATTTAGCCCCTTCATCGGAGGAGGCAAAATCGCGTTTGGTACTATGCTTAAAGGTAAGTTTCAAACCACCGCCATTTTTGACCGCAAATTGAGACATTTTATCAATGGCTGTTTGGTTAGAGGCCGCTCCGTGCAAGCTTTTACCCATCTGGGTATTGATCAAATCTGAATTACTTTTCAATTTGGTGGCAGCCGTAGCGGCATCAAAGCTGTTGGTGTGGTTGACACCGGCATCGATGCCGGTAAAAGCGGCGGCAAACAGGCTAGAGCCGAAATTTTTGCCTTTTTTATCTTTGCCATACTGATCCTGGAATGAGACTACCGCCGACCGGACTTTTGTGCCGACCTGGGCCGCCCAGTTAAGGCTTTGGGCCGCAATCATGGTTGGGTTGGCGAAACTGCCACCTTTGCTGGCAGCATTGGCTTCGGTTTCGACACTGAACATTTGAAGCTTTAGTAAGCGTCGTTCTTTTTTGAGTGCCACCAACTGGGCAGGTATTTTACTCCAGGCCGCTTTTAGTTCATTATCTTTTACCGGGTCCAGATCGGTTGGGACCGGGCCGTTCATGGCTTCCTCCAACCGGTCGATTTTCTTGGTCAGATCCTCGTCCAGGTTAGTGCCGGCCTGATTATCCAGCCAGGTACCCTTAACTTTACCACCTATCGCAAATGGGCCAACCCCAAATTCAAAACTTAGCTCGGCACCGTTCATGTGACGGCCAAGATTTCGCTCACGGGTGCTGCCATCGTCCACGAGGTCCTGCTGCTTGCCAGCCTTGTTCTTCTCCAGGGCGGACATAGTTTGCTTGGTGTAGCGTTTGCCGGTGAAGCCGCGTAGCCCAGCCTTAGCGTTAGCTAAACCTGAAATCGAAGCCGAGGCGTTCGCGGCCCCAAATCCGCCGGTTTCGATAAACTCTTTATCGCTCAGGCCTTCCTGGAAAGCTTTGCCCCAGGCTTTGGCTTCCTTTGTTTTGGCCTGACTTTTATTGCCGGTCGCACCTACCGAATCGCCACCCAGACCCCACATCTGGTCGGTGATCAGGTGCGGAACAACCTTACTTTCGCGGAAGCGACGATAGAAGCCGAAGGAAATCAGTTCCATCGCCCGCGACAGACCCTTATCGCTCTCAACCTCCAGGTATCCGCCTATTTCGCCGCCAACATCCAGTACAAACGGTACCCGATAACCGCCATTAATAGCCAGGTCGGCTTTAATTTTGAAAGTATCGGCCTTTAGCTTTTTGTTGCCATCACCGTCCAGGTCCAAAGGCATAAATTTGTCGGTATCTTTATCTTTTTTGGATTTTTCGGCCCACTCAATTTCGTGTTCGATCTGGCCGGTAAACCGCATACCGACGTAGCCGCCGCCACCGGGGTCGCCCACCGGAACTTTGAGCAGGAATTCAACTTTTCCTTTGTCGCCGTCTTTCGGGAATAATGGTTCCACCACTTTGGCAATTTTGCCCAACCGGGAATGGACCGCCCCTTCCATAGCCTCGGTAATGGTTTTAGTTTTAGCTTTGTCAACTATAGCACTGGAATTTTCGACCCGCACCTGCCCGGCAGCATCCCGCGTAGCTATTTGGGGAGCATCGTTACTAAGGACTCTTTTGGTACTGGAGGTCAGACGGTTTTTCAGTCTGTGACGCTCATCGGTATTATCGGCATGCTTCAAATTTTTGCTACCGGCCTTAAATTTAGTCCGTATTTCCTCGGCGGTCGCTTTCTTGGCGGCTTCGATTGCACTGGTGGCTTCGGTTTTGGCGGTCGCTTCCAGTTCGGCTGTAATATTATCAATATTGGCAATTAAAGATTGCTGGTAATTGGCTTTGTTTAACTTCTCAAACTCCTCCAGGAGACGGGTCTTATACTTACGAGCCGTCATGTCCCACATTGTAGGATTACCCTTAATTTCCTTGCGCAAGGCCAGCAGGCGGGCGTGTTTACGACGCAGCGACTTGATAGGTTCGCTTACCTTCTTGTCATATTGCTTTTGCAAACTCTCGACTACCGGTTTAGCCAGTTCGGTTACTCTTTTTTGTTTCTCATTGTCGGCTATTTGAGTAATTAGCGGATAGGTATCTGGATTGATATAGCGTTTGGCGACCTTGTAGGCGACCTGGTTGGTGATGGAAGCCGCTAGTTGCTCTTGCTTCTTGATTTGATTAATGTAGGTATCAAGTTTTAATTTTTTGTACTCATCGACGGCTGTAACTGTATCTTTGGCTTTATTGTTTAACTTATTTTTCTCGGCCTGGGCCGCTTCAACCGCTAGTCGCTGGCGTAAGGCTACAATTTCGTCGGAAGTTTCCTTCTGGACCCGACGAGTAGTAGAGTCGGCCAATTCCTGCCACAAAGTTTTGCCAAGATGGTGTTGAAGGGTTTGCTTCCGATTAGTTACCATTGCCGCCAATCTAGGCGCACCGATCATGCTACCCGGAATGATTGCATCCGCGCCGGTATATCCCCACAACGGATTTAAACTACTACCGGCTAGAGTTTGGGGGTTAAAGGCTGCGATAGCCTGGGCAACCGGACTGGTCGGAGCATCTATATCGGTAGCCAGACCGGTTCTGACCGCAGTCTCCAGTTCAGTCGCCACCATATTCAATCTTTTAGGGCCGGGAGTTTCTATATCGAGTTTAGTATCGGTATTGGGCAGCGTCAGTACACGTTGGACCGGGGGAACGGCAGGTCCTTTGGACAACAGCCGCAGGACAGCCTGATTGCCAACGGTATGTTGGAGCTTGATTACCTCGGCGGCATTTAGATCGCGCGGATTAGCCAGCTTCCGCCTCAATGGCATATCAACTTCTAAAGCGTCTGCTTCGGCAAAAGCCTGTTCGGCCTGTTCGGTTTGAATTAATTTTGGTTGAGAGCTTGTTTGTTTTCTGGTAGGCTTTGGAGAAATAACCGATTGTTTAACAGGCATTCTAAATGCTCCAACTACTATAATAACTCTATGATAACTCAGGCTCTTTAAAAATGTAATTGTTGTTTCAAGGGTAGCATAGCAATCAAGGTCTGTCAATAAAAATTAGAGATTATAAAGACGCTCAAGAACGAAGATAACTTAATTAATTCGTAACTATACAGCAAACGTCTGTAGAGTGTCGAAGCAGGGGTCGTGGGGGCCGGGTACCCACTGGGTGCCACGCGGGGAGTCATACAGGAGTCAAGACTCTTTTCTTCTTCTTTTCCCCGTCCACTGGTGGCCCTGGGGAGGGGTCAGGGCTAGGGCCTGAACAATTACATTACTTCAAAGAACAGGTGGCGGAAAGTGGAAAAAGTAAGTAAATTTCTACTGATTTGATCTGATCCGTATCGTATGATATGGTTGTTTGAGAGGTTTTCAGCAATTTGTTTTTCTTTCCCATTTCATTCTATATATGCCTGGAAAGTATGCTGCATCTGATACCCTTGCTCCGAATCTTCCATCAAAACTGAAATGTGACAAAATTTTAGCCTGGAGGTAATGAAAACAATGCCCCAATTATACCAACCACTGAGTATGCAAGCCCGTAAGGAAGCCGCCGCCAGTTTCCTGGAGTTTTTACGCGAGCGGGATGGCAAACCTGAACCGGAAGCCCGCCGCTTGAGCAAGCGCGAGGAATATTTCAAACAGCTTGATAGCCAACCCCTTCGCGCGACCCGACCCCTTGATCTCCAGAAATTCAATCGTAACCACGAAGTCCTCCAGCTTGAAGCCAAGCTCGACCAGGAAATGCTCTGGTTGCTTTGCACGGCCAAGCTTAATCGGGGCGAACGTTACGGTGTGGATATTCAGATGGCTTATCAGATGCGCAAGGGCAGCATCGATCCGAATAGCCCTTCGACTTTTATCGAGGTGGAAGAGTTCTACCACACCCGGATGTTGCTGGATGTTCTGAAACTATTTGGGATTGAGGTGGAAATACTGCCGCCGACCTCCAAATTTACTCGCTGGATAATTCAGTCGATGGTATATTTCCCCAAGTGGATTTCTATGCCACTGGCGATGGCGGGCGAGGTGTTTGGCGTCGCGGCTTTCTATTTGTTGCGGGAAAAAGCTAAAGAGTTGTTCGCCGATGAGCCGGTAATACTGGACCGCGTTCTATCGCTTTACAACGAAATAATGGTAGATGAGATCGGTCATGTTTTCTATGCTCGCGCCCAATTGGGCCGGGTCGGGTTGTGGATGGCTAAAATGCTTCAGGGTAGCGTCCGGCGGTCGATTGTATCGGATTTGCCCGAAATAGTGCAGCTTTTTAGTCGGGAAAAGTTGGAAACCAGTATAGCCCAGGTCGAGCAAATACTGAATGGGGATGAAGAGTGGCCGGTCCAACCCTTCCGCTACCAACCGGTTGCCGGGACATTGGTCGGAGCCTAAATATCGCCATTTCGATATGATGGGCGATATTTTAAGCGAAATCCAGCTCAGAACACCGCATTAGAATTCATCGGCGGATATTTTTAGCTAAGGCTGGTTTAACTTGACCCATAACCCCGTCCCTGTCCTGTTCTCTGGTGTTCCAGAGTGGGGCAGGGATGGGCCAAACGCCTTGCGTGAAAAAAGTACGGTATGAGTACGGTAGAAATTATTGAGAGAAAAATTATTGAGAGAGAAATTTTGAAAGGAAATTCCTTTAAATGATATACGAGGAAACGTTGGCCGCGCTGATCAAACCATTAATCCAGGCCGGTAGTTGCGGTACACCGAGTTTTTCCCCGGATGGTAACAGTTTAGCTTTTACCTGGAACGTAAGTGGCTCGCCTCAACTCTGGCTAGTTTCTTGCGAAGGTGAAAGTGCCTGGCCGCGCCAGTTGACGGCCCTGGAAGACCCCGTGATTGGGGTACGCTGGTCGCCGGATAATGCGTGGCTGGCCGTTAATATCGCGCCGGGCGGCGGTATGAACCAGCAAATTTATTTGATCCGACCCGACGGCAGTGGGTTGCAGCGTCTTACCAACGGTGGCCGGGATAATAACTGGTTAACCGATTGGAGCCTGGACGGGCGTTTTCTGACCTTTAGTTCCAACCAGCTTGACTCAGAGTCGATAGATTGCTTTATGATCGAAATCAACGTTCAGGGGGCGGGACCGGTTCGCCTGGTAAATCGAAATAAAGGCACCGGGCGGGTGCAAACACTGGATAAAACCGGCCAGCGAGCGGTGGTAGGCCGGGTGGAAAATCGTAGCGACAATAATTTATTTCTGGTAGAGTTGCCCGGCCCGGCGGAGCAAGTTGGCCGCGAAAGCCTCTTAACCCCCCACAGCGGCCCGGCGACCTCCGGCCAGGCTCATTTCTCGCCGGATGGGACGGCGATCTATCTGGCTACCAATATCGGGCGCGACCGCATGGCTCTGGGTCGGGTCGGTCTGGCGGAAAATGGCTTACCAGGCCCGGTCGAGATGCTTGCCGGACGGGAGGATGCCGAACTGGATCAACTGGCGGTCGCGCCGGACAGCGGTGAACTCTTGCTGGTCTGGAACCAGGCGGGAAATTACCGCCTCGAATGGTTTGATCCGGCTACCGGACAGACTAGACCAGGCCCGGCCCTACCGGCGGAAATCGTGGTGGAACTTGAGTTTTCGCAGGATGGGCGGCGATTGGTTCTGTGGGCTACCGGCTCGACCCAGCCCGCGAACCTGTGGTTGCTGGACCTGACCACGCCAGAGACCGAGCAGCGTTTTCGGCAGCTCACCTACAGCCATCATCCGGCTATCGTGCTGGAGAGTCTGGTTAAACCGGAGGCGGTCGCCTTCAAAGCCCATGATGGCCTGACGCTTAGTGGTTGGCTGTACCGCGCTCCCGGTCAGGCTGAACCCGGTCCGCTGGTCCTATCGTTTCACGGCGGCCCGGAGGCCCAAGAGCAACCGGTTTTTAACCCGACCTATCAGGCTCTTTTAACGAGCGGTCTGAGCGTGCTGGCTCCTAACGTGCGCGGCTCAACCGGTTTTGGCAAGCAGTTTGCCAACCTGGACAATGGGCCACTGCGCTTTGACGCGATCCGCGACATCAAAGCCTGTATCGATTACTCAGTAGAAGCCGGTATTGCGGCACCGGGCCGGATCGGGATCACCGGCGGCTCGTATGGTGGCTATATGACAATGGCCGGGCTGGTGGAATATCCTGAATTGATCGCGGCGGGAGTTAATCAGTTTGGTATCGTCAATTTCCAGACCTTCTTCGAGCAAACCGAACCCTGGATGGCGGCGATTTCCAAAATTGAATACGGCGACCCGGATACTCAGCGAGATTTGTTGCACGACCTTTCGCCAATTCACCGCATCGACCGGGTAAAATCGCCAACGCTGGTTATTCACGGCGCGAACGATACAAATTGTCCGGTGGTAGAAGCCGAACAGGTGGTGGATAGTCTCAAAGAACGCGGAGTGCCGGTCGAGTATATTTTGTTTCCAGACGAAGGTCACGGCTTTAGAAAGTTACCCAACCGGATAACCGCGATTATGGCGATGGTAGGCTGGTTTAAGCAATATTTATAGAGCTTAATTTTAAAGATAGGACTTTCGCTACAACCTCATCTTTTGAGTTTGTACTTGATGATTGCATAAAAAAATCACAAAGTACTAAGCCGGGTTCGTAGGGCTGCAACCCCTGCAAGGGGGACTTGGGGGACATCCCCCAACACCCTTTTTTACCCCCATCGAAACATTGTGAAATAATTATGCAATTGTTAAGTTTGTAGCAAAAGTCTTATTTTACCTATTGCGGATACTTCAAATGAACCGGGCGGTGATACTTCGCTGGCAGTTTTTCAAGGCTTCCGGCGGCCCCTCGAACAATACTTCACCGCCAGCACTGCCGCCTTCCGGGCCGAGGTCGATGATCCAGTCGGCCTGGCGGATCACGTCCAGGTGATGCTCGATCAAAATGACGGTGTTCCCCGCATCCACCAACCGGTCGATAATAGCCATCAGCATCCCAATGTCCGAGAGATGTAGCCCGGTGGTCGGTTCATCCATCACGTAAACGCTGCCCTGCTTGTGCAGTTCGGTGGCAAGTTTGAGGCGTTGACCCTCACCGCCGGAAACTGTACTCAAAGGTTGGCCCAGTTTTAGATAACCCAGCCCAACATCGCTCATGGCTTGCAAGACCGTTTTAATCTTCTTCTCGCTAAAGAAAGTCAGCGCGTCTTCGACGATCATATCCAGCACATCGCTGATAGTCTTATCCCGTAGATGATATTCCAGCACTTCCGGTTTGAAGCGTTTACCCTCGCAAACCTCACACCCGGAAGCGAACCCCTCCATGAAGGCCAGATCAGTAAAGACTACGCCCAGCCCATTGCAGTTGGGGCAACTTCCCTCCGAATTGAAGCTGAACAGCGACGGGCTGACCTTGTTGGTCCTGGCAAAGGCTTGCCGTATGTCATCCATAATACCGGTGTAGGTAGCCGGGGCCGAGCGGCTATTTGCCCCGACCCGCGATTGGTCGATCACGAGGGCGTCCGGGTGCTGAACCAGAAAGACATCGTTTATCAGGGAACTTTTACCGGAGCCGGCCACCCCGGTCACGACGGTCAGGACACCGGCCGGTATGTTCACTGTAACATTTTTTAAGTTGTGCAGGCTGGCATTCTTGATCGTCATCTGGCCGGAGGGCTGGCGCACCTTTTGTTTGACCGGCATATTTTGTTTTAAAAACTGGCCGGTCAGGGTCTTAGCTTTTATAAGGTCCTGATAGCTCCCTTCAAAAACCACCTCGCCGCCGTGCGTCCCGGCTTTGGGTCCCAGGTCTACAATATGATCGGCGATGGCAATTATATCCGGGTCATGCTCGACTACCAATACGGTATTGCCTTTGTCGCGTAATTTTCTTAGCAATCCGTTGAGCCGAGCGACATCACGGGCGTGCAAACCCACACTGGGTTCGTCGAGTATATAAAGCATTTCGGTCAGGCTGTTGCCAAGATGCCGGATCATTTTCACCCGTTGCGACTCGCCGCCGGAGAGAGTGGCGGTTTCCCGGCTGAGGCTCAGATAACCCAGCCCAATATCGACCAGATGTTGTAATCGCTCGACAAGCCGCGCAGCCACTCGTAAGGATACCGGATCGGTCAGGCCTTCCAGGAATTTGATCAATTCCGTCGCTTCCAGCTCGGACAGTTCGGCAATGTTCCGGCCCTCGATTCGGCAGGCCAACGCCGCCTGATTGAGCCGCCCACCCCGGCAAACCGGGCAGGTTTGGGAGTTGGTGAACTGCTCGAAGACCAGCCGGTTTCGCTCGGCCATCGTCGCCGAATCTTTTTTGATGTACATCCGATTAAAGCGTTCGATGAGGCCTTCATACTTCAACTCGATCTCGCCAAACGATACTTTTACGTCTGCCCCGAACAGAAAGATTTTTAGATTTTCCTCAGAATAGTCCATGATCGGTTTATCGTTGTCGAAGAGACCGGAAAGAGCATAGGTTTTCCAAAGCCACTTGCCGACCTTGAAATCCGGGTGCAAAATTGCGCCGCCGTTCAGCGATTTGCTCCGGTCCAAAAACTTATCTTCAATCAGTTGAACGGTCTTACCAATCCCCTCGCATTCGAGGCACATTCCCTGGGGAGTATTAAAAGAGAAGGCATAGCCTGGACCAACATAGGGTTGCCCAACCCGTGAGAAAAGCAACCGCAGCAAAACGGCAATATCGGTATAGGTACCGGCGGTCGAACGCGCTCCGCCGCCGACCCGTTTCTGATCGATTATGATCGGCGCGTTCAGGTGTTCGATCCGGTCTACTTCCGGTTGGCTGTAGTGTGGCAAAAAACCCTGCACAAAGAATGTAAAGGTCTCGTTTAGCTGCCGCTGGGCTTCGGCGGCAATTGTATCGAATACCAGCGAGGATTTGCCGGAACCGGAAACGCCGGTAAACACCGTGATCTTTTGCTTGGGAAGGTCGAGCGATATATCTTTGAGGTTGTTTTCGCGGGCACCGCGAACCTCGATAAACTGGCGTTCAGTCGTCATGGTTAACTTGTTGCCTCCTTGCTAAGTAATAGCCATCTCAAAACGCCACGATTAGCCCTAATACAATTATCGACCGGTTGGCTCAGGAAGCCTTCCGGTCGTAATTTTGCTGGGCTTCCAGCACTTCCATAAAATAATTTTCAGACCATTCTTGAACAGCTTTTATCGGTTGGTAAAGAGTTTCGCCAAGTAGGGTTAGCTGATACTCAACTTTTAGCGGGACCTGGGGATAAACTGTGCGCGTTACCAGGCCCGACCGCTCCAGATTCCTAAGATTTTGGGTAAGCATCTTCTGAGAAACCCCTTGAATCTGGCGGTGCAATTCGCTAAACCGCTTCGGACTCTGGTGTAGAAGCGTTATTATAAGAGTTGACCATTTATCCGAGATTAAATCCAATATCCGCCGGGTGGGGCAATCAGCCGAGAAAATATTGGGTTTGATTAAAGCAAATTCCTCATTCTTTGCAACCATCTTTTTCAACTCCTCATTTCTATTTGACTTTTCTTTTACTTCTTTTTATTTTCTTCTGTTTATATAGTTACCTGAAGGTAAGTATAGCACTTTTTAGTACCTTATTGCAGAAAGTGAGTTAGTATATTAAAGTAAGTTACAGCCAGTTGGATACTTAATGTTGGCAACCATTTGTTATAAGAGTTAGTAAAAGATTAGAAAGGCACTATACATGAAAGTCGTTTTGTTTGGGGCTAAAGGCATGGTCGGGTCGAATATTTTAAAGGAAGCGGTGTCCCGTCACCACGAGGTAACGATAGTAGTTCGCAACGCGGCTGACTATACTGCGCCGGAGGGGGTAAAGGTGGTCGAGGGTGATGCCACCGATGCCCGACAGGTGGCCGAGGTGGTAAACGGAACCGATGCCGTGATTAGCGCGGTCGGACCTGGCCGGAACCTCAGTCAGCCAAATCCCCAGATTATTCCGCAGGTTACAAGCAGCCTGATTAAAGGATTATCGGAGGCTGGTGTAAAAAGATTGTTGTTAGTTGGCGGGGCCGGAACCCTGGAAGTGGCACCCGGACTCCAACTGGTAGATTCAGACAATTTTCCGGCAGACTATAAACCCGAAGCACTGGCCGGGCGAGAGTCATATAATATCATTAAAGAAACCGGCTCAGACCTGGACTGGACCTTCTTTTGCCCTTCGATAATAATTGAACCCGGCGAGCGTACCGCTACCTTTCGGGTCGGCAACGATCAGGTGCTTTTCGACGCGCAGGGTCAAAGCCGCATTTCTAGCGAGGATTTCGCTATCGCTATTATCGATGAGTTGGAGAATAAACAGAATATTCAACGGAAAATTACGGTAGGCTACTAAACCCTTTAATAGTCTCAACCGGTCTAAAGAAAAGAGGAGTGCGATCTGGCACTCCTTTTTCTTCTCACTTTTTTATACCGACCCGTAAGTTCAGCCAGGCTTTAGCTTGAGTGAAAACTATTTAAAGCCTTAGAAATCGGCTATTTTAACGGAGAAAAGTCAGTAGGTTGCAATTCGAGGCTAATAATTTTGCTGGCTAATTTCCCATTGACTTCGGTGGCGGCTTTGCCTGCTTGCCAGACCGGGTCGTGTTGGAAGGCGGCCCAGGCTTGCCTTTTTGCCTCGCTACTTTCAAACCGAAGAAGATATATTAAGGTTCCGCTTTCCTCGGTGGCCGGGTCAGGGGTCCAAAAACCTATAACTTCGATCTGATGCCGCTCAAAAAGCCCTAAAGTAAGGTTCCGAAACCGGTCGAACAAAGCCTCGGTTTTACCGGGGGCAGCCCAGTAGGTCCGTAACTCGTAAATCAAGCTAAAATCCTTTCCAATGTTTTCAGGGTTTTAACTTCAAACCTAGTCTGTGAATTTGAAGTAAAAGACGAAAGTTTTTAAGTCAAAGACTTCTAACACCTCAAATAAAGCAAAAGCCCGCCGTATTTTTGATTCAGATCGACTTCTGGTTAAACATTATCCTGGCCCCAACGATAGAGGCGTGAGCCAGAGTTTGAATACCACCTAACCGGAGTCTGAAACGTTCTCTATCGGAAGCCTGGTCCGGGTTGGAAAACTCCCTTGCCACGATCTGATTGATGGCGATTGTCAGGAGTTCAGCCATCAGGTAAAACTCATCGGCATTGTAGCCCTGGTTAAATCTTTGTAGAGCTAATTCGCGTACATATCCGCGATATTCGCTAGCGTCGCCACTTAATAAATAACGGCCTACCATTTCGATGGTTGGTTGAAACTTCCGAGATAGGTCCAGGTCCGGTTCATCTTTATAAGTGGGCAACTGACGGGCTTTGGCTTCTCTGGCGATCAAAAGGCCTATTTCCAGTTTGTGCGTTTCAATTAAGTTGGCTAATTCCGCATAGGGCATTATAATTCTCGCCTGGTCACTTTATATAAAACAGTCTTAATAAATTGATTATCCAAAGTAAACTTTTTGTTTCTTCATCTTAATATTTTATCACAAAAGACTGAACTACTTTGATAAACCTGGAGGAATAAAGCTCTCTTCAGCAAATTGTTGAGCTAAACCCTGTTAAAAATTGCTCTGACGAAGTATTGTATATAATAACAGGTTATGGTAGATTGCCATCAAGCGGTAATTACTTCCTTACCACCCTCATACATCTTATAGCTAAAGGTAGTAAGCAAAAAGGATTTCTGAAAGGAGAGGTCGGGATGGTTTTATTTGCCGGGGTGGATGGCGGCGGCAGCAAAACTCTGGCAGTCCTAATTGATCAAAACGGGCAAGAAATCGGGCGGGGTCGGGCAGACAGTGCCAATTATCAGGTGTTTAACGCCCAGGGTCATCCGGCGCAGCAGGCCGCCTACCTGGCCGCCGAACAGGTCGTCTCGGCAATCCGGCCATTCTCCGTTCCTTAAACGACCGTTTGCTTGATCAATTAACGCTGGTAACGGATGCGGTAGCCGGAATGGGTATTCCACCCGGTCAATACACATTGGCCGGGCAGGAGGTGGTTGTAGATGAAAACTCAGCCCGGCTGGCAAGCGATCTCCAAACCCTGGCCGGTAGTATTTTGACCCTCGACCGGGCGGTTCGCGCGGTGAGATTATCTATCGTCGCCCCTGAAAAGACAGATTTATAGGACTTTCGCTAAGGTGCTGAAAATGTTGGATACTTTCCCTCTATCAATTTCTCCGCGATGAGTACGGTCTGAGTGTGACTCGGCTGCGCGAAACCCTTGAACCGGCGGTCCTGGGTGACTATGATAGGAAACTGCTGGAAATAGCTAAAGGTAGTCCGGTCATGCTGGTTCAGATTTCGGCCCTTGCCGCCAACGGAAGAGCCATCGAGTACAGTCAAGCATTGGTGCGCGGCGACCGCTGCCAGTATTAGCTTGAACTGGATACCAGCGAGAACCGAACCGGCCCCACCGCCAGGGTAGTGCATAACCACGTCGATTATATCTATAACAGCATTTCCTAAAATTACAATAGCCTCAAACCGGCAAAAGCGGCCAGGTCAGGCACAGCTTGGGATTCACCGTTAGCCGGAGGGACCGGCCAGATTTTGGTCTGGCAGAACGGGTCAAGAGCGATCAAAAACTCCTCCACCGAGTTAAACCGGTTGGTCGGGTCGAAGGCCAGACAGCAATCCAGTACCGCTTGCAACCCTTTCGCAGCCCGTCGACCGGCCTCGGTTAGCGTCCGAGGCGGGATGGTTAGCTGGGAATAGCGTTTTTCGAGAGGGGCCTCATAATTATGATAGTCACTTTCGGGGAAAGGTAGCTGATTGGTCAAAAGCTCGAAAAGAAATACTCCCAACGCCCAGATGTCGACCGCCGGGGTCAGAGCCTCCTGGCGGCACTGTTCGGGGGCTAGATACATCGGCGTACCGCTTTTATCGGGTGGAGTTTGTCCTATCGGCCAGGCTACCCCAAAATCGAAAAGCTTGACCCGTCCAGCACTCAACATTACGTTACTCGGTTTAATATCGCGGTGAATATAACCGGAATGGTGAACGTAAACTAGGCTGCTACCCAGGTACATGGTCAGTATAACAGCCTCTTGAAGACTAAAGCGGCCCTTGTGACGCAAAACCTGCCGGACCGTAGAGCCGGGCAAGTACTCCAGTAGCAGGTAAGGCAAATCGGCTTTTGAATTTAGCTCATAGGGCTTGACTATCGCCGGGTGGTCCAGTTGTTTGAGGATGCGTCCCTCACTTAACAGCAATTCACGCCAGCGTTCGTCGTCACGTTCGTCGGCCCGCATACTTTTGCAAATCATGGCCGACCAGTAGCGGTGATGCCAGACCAAATACAGGTTTGAGGACATACCTTCCTGGATCAAGGAGGCAAAAGTAATATCGCCGCGACGTTCGCCCGGCTGAGGGTCAGTAATTTTGTTGACTGTTGTCATTTTCTTTTCAGGGGAGTGTATTTTTAAATTTAAAATTAGGCTGCCCTCGGACCCTGTTTTTCGATAAGAAACTTTCGCAAGGTAGAGGGCAGGTGTAAATTTTGGCACAATAGCTTTTACAGGTGGCTACCGGCCAAAATCCAGGGTTTTGCTACTACTTGCGAGGCGGATGACCATCACCGGTGGTGCTGCCGCGTTTGTCACCATCGTGCCCGTCGCCGGTGGTGCTGCCGCGCCGGTTTGGGTGTCCGTCACCGGTGGTGCTATGCTTGTCATCGGCCCCGCGAGCCTGATCTTTATCGGACTGCGGGAAGCCATCTATCTTTTTCTGCTCTTCCATTACAAAAATCTCCTTTACTTTGCGTCTCTACAGAATTCGCTCAAATGAGTGAGCAAATCACATGAGGCTAAAAAGCAAAGGCTGTGCCATAAAAAGCGAACCCGGCAGTAAGGTCCCAAATATATGCTAATCCTTAATTTTTACCCACCAGCCCGGCCAACCACCAGGCTAAAAGCCAGCACGACCAAAATAAAAAGACTGATGGTTAAAAAGGCCCAATCTTTGCTCATAAAATAATTTAAAGCCAGCAAGCCCACGTTTAAGACCGGCGTAGCAATCAGTAGCAAAAGTCCCAGCATAATCAAGGCAAACGGCTTGAGGGACAGCACACCGACCGTAATCTGGGCCGGGGTAATCGGGAAATATTGCTGTGCCGGAGGACTGTTTTCCTGAAAAGTCAGGTAGGGATTGGAGCCGTTACCAGCCACCGGATAACCACTTTGACCGCTCACCAGAAATAGCAGCAAACCCACCGCTATGATCAGGCCGCTTATGATTACCCCGGTCCGCAAAATCAGGCTTGAGAAAGCGGCAAAAGCTTTGGAGGGTGGCTGGGCTGAAATCCGGTTATCCATCAGGCGTTATACATCCTCATATACGAGTAGTAACAGGCCATCGACCGGTGAGGCGAAAATTCGGCGGTCAGGCGGGTGGCTTCCTCGCCGGATAACTCCGGACCCCGGCCAAAACCAGCCGCAACCAGCTTGCGCAAACCCGCCTCATCGATAAATACATCCGGGTGCGGCAACCCGCGCATCGCCACATAATTGGAAGTCCAGGGACCGACACCGGGTAACTCATCCAGGATCGCCACCGCTTCGGGGCCGGGTAAACTCCGTAAGCGTTGCCAGTCGAAGCGTTCGGGTTGGGCCAGCAGCATTTCGGCTATCGCCGGTAAATAGCGGGCTTTCTGACGGCTAAACTTGATTCCCACCAGGTCTTCCGGTATGATCACCGCCACCCTTTCGACCGACGGGTAGAAAAACCGGCCTTTGCCGCCAAACTTAACGCTGCCATCGCCGTAAAATTCGACCAGAGCCTGTTGCAAACGAACCGCCAGACCGGGGAAGATTTGAACCGAGATTACGGTTTTTAATAGGCCCTCCCAGGGGCCGGCCATGTTCGGCGGACGAAGCGGCCAATAACTATTGACCAGGCTCTGCCCAAACTCATTGACGCACAGAGCCTCGCGGACTTCGTTCATATCCAGGTCCCACCAGAACCGGGTGGCCGCCCATTGCAAAGCCTCGCGGACCTCGGCTTCAGTCGGCGGGAGGTCGGCGGCATCGCTGGCCTGCAAACGCAACCGGATCACCCCGGACGGTCCTTCGCCTTCAGGGGCAGTCAGCCGCAACAAAAAAGGCTGGCCGCTCAGTTTCACCGGACGTTCCAACCAGGCTTCCGCCGTTCCCTCGCTCATTACATCCAGCAAGTCGTGGGCACCACTCTGACGCAAACTGACAAGCTGTTGCCGGAAGTCCATCGCGGGAGTTAACCTGATAAAAGCCGTCACCGCCGCCTGATCCGTCGGGTCGGGTTGTAAGTCAAAAAGTTCTACCGGTTTTGTCACTGTACAGGTGCTTTCTAGGTGAATTTATTCAGGGTGCTAAAGTTTACCGGCGAACCGGCCTGGATTGAGAATGTTTCCCGGATCAAGTTTTTCTTTGACACCGCGCATTAATTTGAGTTCGCCCGCGCTCAGAGCGGTACCCCACACGTCGGGCAGTTGCTTTTTGAGAGAGAGCGGCACTTTTTCAACCGCAACCGAGCCTTTACGCGCCTCGACCCAGGCGGTCAACTCGGTGATCACTTTCAGGGCTTCTCTTTCGTCGCCGTACTGGGCGGTTAGCCAGCTAAGGCCGTGTCCCACGTGGGCCAGAGCTTGCAATTCCAGGTTGTGATTTGCGGCCAGATGTTGAGCATACGTCAGCATAGCAGTAGATTGGTCAGGTAAAGTACTAACTTTGAGGGTCAGGCTATTTTCAGGCAACTCCCGGTAGCCGAAGTCGGTCACTGCTCGCCAGAGTTTCTTTTGCTCTGCGCGGTCGCTCATACGCTGCGGGGCCGGACCGCCAGCCTCCCGGCATAGTCTGCTAATTTCGTTCACCTGCCGCTCAACGGCCTGACCGGTATTGCGAACCTCGATCAGCAAGGTAGCTTCGTGACCAGGCAAGTCCAGGGCGGTCGCCCCGGCCCGGTCCAGAATAGTCAGGGCTGCCGGAAAGATACCGGCCTCGATGGTCTTGAGGGCGACTTCACCGGCCAGTTTAGCAGTTTCAAAAGAGGTAGCCAGAGTCGCGGAGGCCCCCGGCAGCGGCATCAACTTGAAATTCATTTCGTGGATCAGGCCGAGCGTACCCAGTGACCCGATAAACAGTTTCATCATATCGAAACCGGCCACGTTTTTGACTACTCGCCCACCGCCTTTAGCCAGTGAGCCATCGGCCAGCACAAACTTTACGCCGATCAACCAGTCACGAGCCGGACCATAAAACAGCCGTAGAGGGCCGCTCCCGTTAGTCGCAATCGCCCCGCCAATGGTCGCGCCGCTACGGGTCGCCGCCGACTCTACCGGCAAAAACTGGCCGTTTTTCTCCAGTTCGTCTTCCAGCACTGTCAGCTTGACCCCGGCCTGGACCCCTACCATCAGGTCAGGACGGCTATACTCGGTGACAGCGTTCAGCCGCTCGGTACTTAACACCAGGTCCAGCCGTTCGATTGGATTGCCCAGGCCGGTTCGGGTGCCACCCCCCCGGACCGCCACTTTCAAGTCGTGGGCATGGGCATATTTCAAAATTTCGGCGGCTTGTTCGGTAGTGCCGGGCCGGGCTAATACCTGGGGTAGTTGACCGTCGATCAAGACCTGTTGCAGTTCCACCGGGTCGTTTGTTACTACGGCTTTTCCAAAGCTGGCAGTCAGTTCGTCCAATAAATTATAATTGTCTGTCATGGGTTCCTCTCTGTGAGAACGCCTCTATTTGGCTGATTATATCACTGAAAACCCATTTCAACCCGCATTCGACGATGTAATCCAGGAATGTTGCAAGGTAACAGCCCGGAAAAAGAGAAAAAGAGATTGATGATAACCAATTTCTCAAACAAAAAGAGGCACTATCGTTATGATAATGCCTCTTTTGATGCTAGTGACTTAACCGATGGAACCTTCCATTTCGAGGGCGACCAGGCGGTTGAGTTCGAGAGCGTACTCCATCGGGAGTTGCTTTGTAACCGGCTCGATAAAGCCGTTAACTACCATCGCCATCGCCTCGGCTTCGCTCAGACCACGACTCATCATATAGAAGATCGTTTCTTCGGAAACCCGGCCAACAGTGGCTTCATGCTCGATCAAAACATCGTTTTGATGAATCTGCATATTGGGATAAGTATCGTTCTTGCTGAACTCATCCATTAGCAAACCGTCGCAACGAACCTTGACCTTCGAGCCGTAAGCACCCGGTGCTACTCGCACCAGACCCCGGAACCCGGCGTGACCGCCATCCTTGGCTACCGACTTGGCGAGAATATTGGAGGTGGTGTAAGGTGCGCCGTGAATGACTTTCGCGCCACCGTCCTTGTGCTGGCCTTTGTTGGCAAACGCAATATTCAGGTGGTCAGCCGTCGCGCCCTTGCCGATCAGGTAGGAGGCCGGGTAAAGCATAGTGATCTTGCTGCCCATCGAGCCGCCGATCCACTCCATATGGCCTTCTTCCTCGACCAGTGCCCGCTTGGTGTTCAGGTTGTACACGTCGCTCGACCAGTTCTGAACGGTCGTGTAACGCGCCCTGGCGTGCTTGCGGACAAAGATTTCGACCACCGCGCTGTGCAAAGAGTTGGTGCTGTACTGCTGGGCGGTACAACCCTCGATGTACTCGGCGTCCGAGCCTTCCTCGACGATCAGCATAGTATGCTCGAAAGTGCCTTCTTCTTTGCCTTCCATTCGGAAGTAAGCCTGCAAAGGCAGATCGCATTTGGTGTTGGGTGGAATCCACATAAAGGAACCGCCACTCCAGACCGCCCCGTGCAGGGCCGCGAACTTATTGTCGGTCGGCGGGACACAGTTGGTCATAAAGTGCTTTTTAACGATGTCAGGGTATTCCTTGACCGCCGTATCCATACTGGCAAACAAAATGCCCAGCTTGGAGTATTCTTCTTTAAGGCCTTCGTAGACCGTTTCGTTATCGTAGACGGCCACGACCCCGGCCAGGTATTTGCGCTCGGCTTCGGGGATGCCCAGTTTCTCGTAAGTATCCTTAATATCCTGCGGCACATCGTCCCAACTCCGGTTGCGTTTGGTACCGGGCGGAGTGTAGAAGGTCAGGTCCTCGAATTTCAAACCACTCAAATCCGGTCCCCAATTGGGCATCGGCTTCGATTCAAAAATTTCGTAGCTTTTGAGGCGTTTTTGGCGCATCCATTCCGGCTCTTCTTTTTGCCAGCCGATTTCCTCGACCAACGCCCGGCTGAGGCCCTTGGAAGGGGTCCACAAACGGGTCAGGGGCGTACCAAACTTTTGCTCCACGCCACCATCAACAACTGTTTTTGGAATTTCCTTTTCGATAGTCATTACTTAGCCTTTCAGGATTTTGATTAAAGATACCGGTAGCAAATTGTAGCCGTTCCTATAGTTCCGGTCAATTCACAACCTGCCTTTGAAACCTTCTACTTAATTTTCTACTTACTACTTACTTTGTCTCAGCCCAATCTTCTTCTTCGGGTCCGGCCACTTTGTAGCCGCCATTTTGCAAACCGGTCTTGACGGTTCGCAGAGCCAGCCCGGCACATTTAAGCCGCACGGCACTATTTATCTCAATTCCCAGTTCGTCGATTAGCTGGGCGCGGGTTACTTCGTCCACTTCCGAGATTTTGCGGCCCTGCACCAGGTCTACCAGCACCATCGCGCTGGCCCGGCTGATCGCGCAGCCCCGCCCGGTAAACCCTATGTCGGCTATCTCGCCGTCTTCGTCCAGCTTGAGTTGAACTTTAAACTTATCGCCGCATAACGGGTTCGAGTCTTCAAAAACAATATCCGGCTGGCTGATTACGTGACCGCGTGCCTGTTTATCAAAAGCCGCCGCCAGTTCCAGCACATATTCCATATCCAGATCGTCACGGGTCAATTCGGTAGACACTTCTAGCCCTCCACCCAGGGTAACCACCCGGCTACCATTACTCACTAAATCGATTTCTAATCCCTACTATTTTACTCGGAATTAAGCCGTTTGTCAAAGACCAAAGCGGTTTAATTACCAAATAAGGGTGTAAATATTTGGGCTTTCGCTTCAACCTCATTTTGTGAGCTTGAAGCGAAAATAAAAAGATTATTAACAGGGGAGACCCCTGTTCTACCCCCCCGCAGGGGTTGCACCCCCACTACCCCTGCTAAAAAGCACAGGCTAAAGCCAACATACCTTGCATAGCCAATTTAGCCCAGCTTGAAAATCTTGCGGGCCTTGTGCAAAGCCTCTACCAACCGGTCAACTTCCTGCGGCGTATTATAGACGTAGAAGCTGGCGCGAGTGGTGGCACTGGTTTCCAGTAGTTCGATCAAAGGCTGGCAGCAGTGATGCCCGGCCCGGACCGCGATAGCTTCCCGGTCCAGCAAAGTCGCCAGGTCGTGGGGGTGAACCTCGCCCAAATTAAAAGAAATGATCCCGCCCCGGTCGACTGCCTGCAAGGGACCGTAGATCGTCAGGTCGGGAATGTCCTGCATTTTCTCCAGGGCGTAGGCGGTCAGCTCGATTTCGTGCTGGCGAACCTTGTCCATACCCAGCCCGGTCAGATAATCGACCGACGCGCCAAGACCAATCCCCTCGGCGATAGCCGGTGTGCCGGCCTCGAATTTCCAGGGTAAATCGTTCCAGGTGCTACGGGTCAGCGTTACATCACGGATCATATCGCCCCCGGTCATAAATGGCGGCATCGCTTCCAGTAGTGTCCGGCGACCCCACAGAACGCCGACCCCGGTCGGGCCTAGCATTTTGTGACCGCTAAAGGCGTAGAAATCGCAATCGAGAGCCTGAACGTCTACCGGCATATGGGGGGCACTCTGGGCACCGTCGAGCAGCACCACCGCCCCCACTTGGTGCGCTCGACGGACGATTTCCGCGACCGGGCTGATCGTGCCGAGTACGTTCGACATATGAGTGAAGGCCACCAGTTTAGTTTTTTCGTTGATGATCTGGTCCAGGTTGGTCAGGTCCAGGCGACCATCGGCGGTCATCGGGATAAAACGCAAAGTGGCTTTTTTCTCGGCGGCCAACACTTGCCAGGGCACCAGGTTCGAGTGATGCTCGATCACGGTCGAAACGATCTCGTCGCCTTCCTGCACATTGGCGCGACCCCAGCTATAGGCGACCAGGTTGATACTTTCGCTGGTGTTGCGGGTGAAAATTACTTCACGCGGGTTGCCATTTATAAAATTTGCTACTTTACGGTGAGCCGCTTCGTAACCGCGAGTGGCTTCTTCACACCAGCGATAAACGCCCCGGTGAATATTGGCGTTGTATTTATGATAGTAATCCAGCATCGCCTGCACGACGGGTTCGGGCCGCAAACTGGTTGCGCCGTTGTCGAGGTAGGCTACTTTCTGACCGTAGGCTTCTTCATCCAGGATCGGAAAATCCTGCCGGATGGCGGCCACATCCAGACCACCGAGGTTTTCTGGTGCTATTTCAAGAATTTTATCTCTGGTGTCGATCATTGCTTTTTCCCTTTTAGTGGTCGGCTAAAGTTTTAGATAGCGGTCAGCAACGCCGGGCCGCTATCTATTGGCTGCCTGAAAACTTTATTGCAATTTGGCTTCGATGGCCTCACGTAGCTTTTCTTTGACACTTTCCAGCGGGATGCGCTCGATTGCTTCTTCAAAAAAGCCGGAAACAATCATTTCCTGAGCTTGCTTGTGGGTTAAACCCCGGCTCATCAGGTAAAAAATCTGATCTTTATCGATCATACCGGTCGTGGCACCGTGAGAGCAGCGTACGTCGTTGGCATCCACGTCCAGGAAGGGTAACACATCGGCTTTGCTGGCTTCGTTGAGATAGAGCGTGTGAACCTGCAAAAAGCTATCGGTAAACTGGGCCGCCTTGATAGTGCGAATACCACCCCGGAACCCAATCTGCGAGGCATCATCAAGGGCCTGCTTGAACACTGAATTGGCGGTGGTGTGCGGAACATTGTGAAGCTGGCGGGTCTGGGTATCAAAATTCTGCTTGTGATTGGGAAAAGCCAGGGCGGTCGTATCGGCGTGGCTGCCGGAACCGTTCAGGAAACTTTCCAGGGTCAGGCGGGTAATATCGCTGCCGAGGGTCGCCATCGTCCAGCGCATCACCCCGTTCGCCCCGACAATCGCCCTTTTGGTCGAAATATTGGTGACGTTCTCGCCGTATTCCTGAGCGTTGTAATATTCCACCGTCGAGCCATCGCCCACAAAAATCTCGGTTACGCCGCTATCCAGCATCAAAGGATCGGTCGCTTCGCCGTTCGAGCGATGTTCTTCGACCAGACGGGCTTTGGCGTTGCGGTCGGTGACGAGCAAAGTATGGGTAAAAAGGGCTGCCTGTGGCTGGTCGGCGAAAAAGATCGCCCGGAAGGGTGCATCCAGCACGACCCCTTTGGGGACATACAGGAAAACCCCACCACTCCAGAAAGCGGCGTTCATGGCCGTGAAGCGGTTCTCATCGACCGGGACAGCCTGGGTCATAAAATATTTCTGGACCAGTTCCGGGTGAGTTTTGACCGCTTCTTCCAGGCTGCTCAACACTACTCCGGCGGCGCGGGCTTCCTCGGATAACTCGGTACGCACCACCTGATTGTTGTACTGCACGATCAGACCAGCCGGGGGGCCGTCCTCGCTGCCAATTTCAAATTCAGGCAAATTTGAACCGGCCCCGGCAAAAGGCCTTAACTCCTCAAAATTGATCGGCTTGAGCGTCCCGTTCCACCAGCCGCGAATACCGCGCGTCCAATCGGGGGTCGGTAGATTTTCAAAGCCTTGCCAGCCGGCCCGGCGTTTCTCACGTAACCATTCGGGTTCCTGCCGCTCGGCGGAAAAACTCTCCAGAGCTTCGAGCGAAAGACCCTGTACTGCGCTAGGCATTGGCCCCGACCTCCTCAAGTTCCTCGTTGGAGACTTCCAGGCCCAGTTCGTCACGTATCCAGCCGTAGCCCCGGTCCTCAATTTCTTTGGTCAGTTCCGAGCCGCCCTCTTTGACGATTTTGCCCTGCATCATTACGTGTACGAAATCGACCTCCATATAATTCAAAATCCGGCGTTGGTGAGTAATAACCAAAATGGCGGTTTCTTTGCCCCGCAGACTGCTCACACCTTCGCCCACGATCCGGATCGCGTCGATGTCCAAACCGCTGTCCGGTTCGTCGAGGATCGCCACTGCCGGGCTAAGGACGGCCATCTGCAAAACTTCCAGCCGCTTTTTCTCGCCGCCGCTAAAGCCGTCGTTCAGGTAGCGTTTGGTAAATTTGTCGTCCATTTTCAGCAGATTGAGTTTTTCTTTAAGGATCGCCCGGAATTCTTTGGGCGAGATCAGGGCGTCTTTTTTCTTGCGGTCTACCAAAGCCCCATCGCCGCCTACCGAAGCTTTCTTGGTTTCGTATACCGGTCGGTCGCCGACTACGTTCAGGTCTTGCGGGCGCACTTCGGGCACTACATCGCCTTTGCGGCGGTTAGTCAGGGCCGTTCTCAAAAAGTTGGTTACGGTCACGCCGGGTACCGAAAGCGGGTTCTGGAAGGCCAGGAACAAACCCCGGCGAGCGCGGCGGTCCACCGTCAGGTCGTTGATTACGTCGCCCTGAAATATGACTTCGCCGCCGGTGATTTTGTAGCGCGGATTACCCATAATAGCGTTGCTAAGGGTCGATTTTCCGCTACCGTTCGGCCCCATAATGACGTGTACTTCACCCGGTCTAATCGTCAGGCTCAGTCCTTTTATAATTTCCTTATCGTCTACGCTTACGTGCAGGTCTTTGATAATCAAGGTATTATCGGTTGGCATTTCCACTCCTCTAAAATTATTTGTAATTGTTCAGCCCACCCCTGACCCCTCCCCAGGGAGGGGAATTGGAATAGAGAGTGTTTACAGGGGAGACCCCTGTGTACCCCCCGCAAGGGTTGCACCCTTACGTATCCCACTTTAAAACTTACTACTATCTTTACTATCTACCTCTTGCTTGCAATCAGGATTGCGCAGGTTATAATAGCATCTTACTTTTAAACCTAAATTTCGTTGGTAGTTGCGCCTACCTCGATCAGGTCTTTTTCCGGCAAAACCTGGTCAATTCCCACCTTTACCGCCAGGGCCGAGGTTAACAAAGGCAACCGGCGTTTGGTATCCGGGATCAAATCGGCCAGGGTAGTCGAATCAAGGGCCTGGGTCACGGCATCGCGCACCCGCCGCCACAGAACCGGCCCGGTGCAAAGCTCTTCCAGGTCACACACTTCTACCGAGCCATCCAAATTGGCACACGGCATAATACTCAAATTGCCGCCCCGCACGCCTTTACGTTCTTCCAGTGCCCGGATGACCGAACCCATCCGAATCGAACCCGGCGGCTGAGTCAGCACATACCCCCCTTTAGCCCCACGCTGGCTTTCGATCAGGCCGTGCGAACGCAAAGCCGGGACTATCTGTTCAAGATAGGCCATCGACAACCCCAAATGAGCGGCAATATCGGTCAGGGAACGCGGCCCTTTGCCGTAAAACTGAGCCAGGTCGGTCAGCATCATTACCCCGTATTCCGAACGTGTTGAAAATATCATTTGCCAGGCTCCCCACTTCTTCAGCAATAATCCCTACTGTTCTAGTCGGAATTTTATCACTTTGGGTATAGGACTGTCAAGTCTATTCCGACTAATTGGGTCGGAATTGATTTTGTAGCAGGAATTAGTGAAATTCATTTGTCTTGTGTGAGAAAATCCGCGAAAACTGGCATTATCAAGGCTGATTAGGTATAATCAAACACAAGGTTTACAAAACCGGTGGAAATATTATTAGCTCTGAGCGGAGCTAAATTTTTTGGAAAAAGTACAGGCAGGTAAATTTTGAGTTATAACCCGGCAAATCCTCTAATTATTCAAAGCGACAAATCGGTGTTGCTGGAGGTCAATAATCCCCTCTACGAACCGGCCCGCGACGAATTGAGCCGCTTTGCCGAACTGGAAAAAAGCCCGGAATATATCCACACTTACCGTATTACCCCGCTTTCGCTCTGGAACGCCGCCGCCGCCGGGGTCGGACCGGAATATATCACCGAAGTGCTGGGCCGCTTTAGCAAATTTCCGATCCCTTCCAATATCACTACCGACATCAAAGATTATATTTCGCGTTACGGTCGCATCAAGATGCTGTACCTGGAAGACCGCATGGTGCTGCAAAGCGACGATAAGATGCTGCTGGTTGAGGTCGAGCGCAACAAGAATATTTTGCCATTTCTGATCAAGCGGCTGGACGAAAAAACTTTACAGGTCGACCCGGCCAAGCGGGGCTTTATCAAACAGGCCCTGGTCCAATTTGGCTATCCCGCCGAGGATTTGGCCGGTTATACCGATGGCGAACACCTGAACGTCACTTTGCGCAGCGAAACCAAAGGCGGTCGACCGTTCGGCTTGCGCGATTACCAGGACCGGGCGGTGGGGGCTTTTTACGCCGAGGGCAGCTATAGCGGTGGTAGCGGGGTGGTGGTGCTGCCCTGTGGGGCCGGTAAAACGGTGGTCGGCATGGGCGCAATCGACAAATTGCAGTGTCATACCCTGATCCTGACCCCCAGCACGATTGCCGTCCGGCAGTGGATCACCGAAATTCTGGATAAAACTAATATTACGCCCGACCAGATCGGCGAGTATACCGGCGAACGCAAAGAAATCCGGCCGATTACGGTCACGACCTACCAGGTAATCACCTACCGGCCCTCCAAAACCAGAGTCAATGCCGATACTGGCGAGGTCGGCGAGTTCCCCCACCTGAGCCTGTTTACCAGCCACGACTGGGGACTGATCATTTACGACGAAGTGCATTTGCTGCCTGCGCCGGTTTTCCGGGTAACTGCCGAGATTCAGGCCAAACGCCGGTTGGGTCTGACCGCCACGCTGGTGCGCGAGGATGGCCGCGAAACCGACGTGTTTTCGCTGATCGGCCCCAAGAAATACGATATGCCCTGGAAAGAACTGGAAGAGCAGGGCTGGATCGCCACCGCCGAATGCTTTGAAGTCCGGCTCGATCTGCCCTCCTCGGAGCGCATGGAATACGTGCTAGAGGAAGATAACCGGATCAAGTACCGGCTGTCAGCGGTCAATACCGCCAAATTTACCGCCTTGCTAAAGATCGTCGAAAAACACCGCGAAGATAACGTGCTGGTGATCGGGCAATACATCGAGCAACTGGAACGCATAGCCTTGATTCTGCGGGCACCCCTGATCACCGGAAAAACCAGTAATCAGGAACGCGCTAAACTATACGCTCAGTTTAGAACCGGCGAAATAAAATTGCTGGTGGTCAGCCGGGTCGCCAACTTTGCAATCGATTTGCCCGATGCCAACGTGGCAGTCCAGGTTTCCGGCCTGTTTGGGTCCCGGCAGGAGGAGGCCCAGCGGTTAGGCCGGATTTTGCGGCCAAAATCGGATGGACAATCGGCTTACTTCTATTCGATTGTCACCCGCGACACCAAAGACCAGGATTTTGCGGCCAACCGGCAGCTATTCCTGACCGAACAGGGCTACCGTTACACCATTCTGGATGTAAGTGAACTAATGGACAAGTTCGAGGAAGCTCAGTACCGCGAAATCATCGACCGCGCCCTACCCGCGCCAAGCCTGGCCTTGCCTGCCCCCGCCGAAATCGAAGCCGCCACCGAGGTGCCAGCCTCGGCGATCCGGCTTTTACCCATAGAGGAAGATGATACCGAAGAAGCCGCCGAATTCGAGGAACTGGAACACCAGCTTGAAGAAGAACGCCAGGTCGCCCCGCAAGCCGCCACACCCGCCCCGACCGACCGGCGAAGTCATCTGCGAGTAGTAAAATAAGTTGTGATCTTAGACATAACTTTTTTGACTGGTCTCTGCTATAATAGTGGCAGGGCCAGTTTTTTAACTATCCAGCCTGAAGCCTGTAGTTAATTTTAGCCCATAGCCTTGCAATTTCCAGTCAGTTTCTTTAAACATAATTTTCAAAACAATCCGGTAAGAAATCTAAAATCCTCAAGCGATAGCGGATGCAGAATTTGGATCAAAATCGAATAATCGCCGGTCGTTATCGCCTGGCCCAATCGCTGGGGCGGGGTTCTTTTGGCGAAGTTTATTTCGCCGAGGACATTCAATTCAACCCTCCCCGCGCGGTCGCCCTTAAATTATTGCACGCACAATATGTCAGTGACGAACAGGTACGGGCTGACCTGGCCCGCGAAGCCAGTGTGCTGGCCCGTTTCGATCACCCGAATATTCTCAGAGTGATCGATTTTGGGGTCTCTGCCGAGGTAGCCTTTATCGTTACCGACCTGGCCCTGGGAGGTTCGCTGGCTCGTAAACTGCGGCCCGACCCGACCCGGCCCCCGCTGTTAATGCCTTTTGCGGAAGTGGTGACTTATGTCGACCAGATCGCCGAGGCCCTGGATGAAGCCCACGCACAGGGGTTAGTCCATCGGGATATAAAACCTCAAAACATCTTGCTCGACCGGCGCGGTCGACCGATGCTGGCCGATTTCGGGCTGGCAACTGCGGTTAGTGGCACTTCTTCTTCGGTTATGATCGATACCTCCACCAGTGGAACGCCCCTTTACATGGCCCCGGAGCAATGGCAGGGCCGGGCGGGCCGGTCGAGTGATATTTACGCGCTGGGGGCCGTGATTTACCAGATGATAACCGGCTTTCCACCTTTTCTGGGCAACCAGTACGAATTAATGGGCCAGCATCTGAACTCGCCGGTACCGCGCCTGTCCGAGCGTGCCCCCGACTTGCAATATCCACCCGGCCTGGATCAAGTAATTGCGGCGGCAATGGCTAAAGACCCCCATGTGCGGATACGACCGGCCAAAGAACTGGCCCTCCGGTTGCGTCGCGCTATCAACCCCGAACCGATTATGGCTACCGAATTTGATATGCCATTGATAAAACGGCCTGACCCGGCACCGCCTAACAGTATTGCCGGTAGTTTGCCGCCTCAAATTTCCCAGTCAGGCAGCGCGGGTATCAACCCGGCTTATTTCGATCACGAGACCCAGAATATCCGGTCCGGTTTGCAACCCGACTCTAATAACCAGCCTACCAGAGCGATTAATTCACCGGCTGCCGGGCTGCCGGTGGTTGCTTCTAATAATTTAAACCTTCGACCTTCTTTGCCTCAACCTACCTTAATGCACGAACCGGTAACACCGGTCAAGAAACGCTCGGTTGGTTTGCTGGTGGGACTGACTCTGATCGTAGCCGCCGCAAGTGCCGCGATAGCCTTACTTCTTTTGTTGGGCAATAATTCCACAGCCCAACCTACCCCGACCACCCAAACTCTTACGACTACACAGGTAGCGGTCACGACCGGCAACCCGGTTACAACTGCCGATGTGGCTACCACCGCTCCGGTCAGCACCGCGCCCCTTACTACCCCGCCGCTCCAAACTACCCTGCCGCCGACTACCAAACCGGTTACAACCGTGCCGCCCACCACGTTGGCCGCTTTTGGCAGTCTGGTCGATACACTCAGTGGTCACTCAAATCTGGTATTATCGGTAGCCTTTTCGCCGGACGGTTTAACCCTGGCGACCGCCTCAGAAGACGGCACGATCAAGCTTTGGGATAATACCGCCAGCAAAAAACGTGAGAAGGGAACCCTGAGTGGTCATGCCGGGCCGGTGCGCTCGATTGCGTTCTCAGCCGATAGTAAATTGCTGGCTTCCGGTTCCGCCGACAAAACCGTGCGTATCTGGGATGTTGCCAGCGGCAAAGAAATTCTAAACCTGGGCGAACATCAGGGGCCGGTCACTTCGGTCGCCTTTGCCCCCAATGGAAAAAGCCTGGCTTCCGGCTCGGACGACAAAACCGTAAAAATCTGGGACCTGATCAGTGCCAAAAGTCTGCGGACCCTGACCAACCATACCAACTATATAACCTGGGTGGCATACTCGCCAGACGGCAAACTACTGGCTTCTGGTTCCGCCGATACTACCATCAAGCTCTGGGATGTCCCGACTGGCACCGAAATCAACACTCTCAAAGGCCATACCAACTGGGTCTGGTCGGTGGCCTTTTCGCCGGACGGCAAAACCCTGGCCTCCGGCTCGTTCGATAAGTCTATTAAATTATGGGATGTCGCTTCCGGGGCCGAAAAAGCGACCCTGAGCGGTTATGCCACCGGGGTGCGTCAGGTGGCGTTCTCGCCGGACGGCAAGCTGCTGGCTTCCGGTTCGGACGACAAAACCGTAAAAATCTGGGATTTAACTACCGGTCAGGCCAAAGCGACTTTTTCCGGTCATAGCGACATCATTTATAGCGTGGCATTTTCGGCGGACGGTAAACTGCTGGCTTCCGGCTCCGCCGATAAAACCGTCCGGCTGTGGATGTTGTAAAACCCGGTCCACCTTAACTTATACATTCACGCCAGGGGCCAAAATTGGTATATCTAAGTCTTTAAATTTCAGCCTCTCCAATCACTATTCCCTTATACGGTCCGCCCTAATTTTATTTGTACCTGTTCAGACCCCGCCCCAGAGAAGAGAGGGTTAAAGGGGAGACCCCTTTGACCCCCCGCAGGGGCCGCGCCCCCCCAACCCCTGCTAATCTTTTGGCCGAGGCTGGGTGATTAGTTACTTTTATTTTCTAATTCCGAAAATCTAGCTCCGTACTGGTGTAATTATCCGGTAAAATCCGGCATTATATTAAGTAGTAACTCAAAACACGATTATGAGGAGAAGCCCAAATGCCGAGATTTAACTATTTTTGCCTGAAAGCTTTATTGGTTGGCTGCTGTAGCTTGAGCATATTACTGGTTGGCTGTGGCCCGAATACCCCGTCTGTAGAGCAACCGGCAGCCGCGCCCACTGCTACGGTAGGAATAATGCCAACCTGGACCGCTGCGCCACCCCCGAAGACTACCAGCGAAGCTTTAAGCCCTAACGCAACCGGCCAAAGTCCGCAACCTTCTAAAACCGCCCTGCCTCCCTTGCCTAATGAAGACCCGCCTGGGGTCACAGTGGGACCACCTTCCGGCGAAAAACCACTCTGTTATTTTTCAGCCGATTATTTCACTCCGCCTTTCGGGCAGCAAATAAAAGAAAGTCAGGACATTGTGCAGGCCGAGGTCACAACTATTGGGCCGATGATCTGGAATACAGTTGATGGCAGGGTCCCGGCTAATGCCTGTGATGGTAAACACGATCAAATTTCACAACTTGACATCACGATAAAAGAAAGCTACAAAGGGAGCTTGACCCCCGGCAGCAAGCTTACTTTGTGGCTGAACGGTGCCCCTGGCTCTCTTAAGCAAGGTAACTACGATTACTTTCCTAAACAAGGTGAAATCATGGTGTTTTTCCTGGCGGAGGAATACAATGCCCGTTCTGATACTCCCGCCACGCCTTTGAATGCCCGGATTGTAAGGCAGCGTTACCGGTTGCAAACGCCAGGGGTCGATAAATGGGTTTCTCAAATAACCAATACGCCATTTACGCTGGAGTGGCTCAAGGCCGTAATCAAAGACCCCACGATTGAGCCGACCCGAACCCCTTTCCCGCCCACGCCAACTCCCTATGTTCGGACCGGTCAAACCCTGCAACCGACCAATTATTACAACCTGAGCAAAGCCACCAGTATAAATATTAAATCTTCAAACATAAAACCGTCGTTGGCGGATAGCAACCCTGCCGGAAGCGACCGGTTTAACCGTTTATTGAAAGCTTTTGACCGACCCTTGAAAGTGCTGGATAGTAAAGCGACCTATCCTTATTCTACAGTTGAACCGTTTATACTTTTTTTCTTTAACTTACCTGACAATTCAGTGGTAAGTTTTTACTTTGACATCCATTCGGATAGGCTGACCCACCAACTACGAGACAGCAGTAACTTTATTCAGTTGGAGGCACCGCCAGAGTTAAAGTCTATCTTTGGTCAATAAAACTTAGCCTGAGATTAAGGCAAGTGCCTAAACCCTGGATTTTTCTCAGAGGCTAATTGTGCTGAAAGCGACAATAGCGTATAATTAGCGGGTATGTTGTTTTTAGCAAATAAATGAGGTGTATGCTTTAGAATGTCTGTAAAATTAGTGGGAACGGCGGCGGTTAACGATTTGAATTCACCCCAGGTAGCGCATACTGAACCGGATGAATTAGCTGAAATTGGCGGACCAGCCGTGCTGGCGTTGGAAGATGGCCGGATTTTTCGAGGTCAGGCGTTTGGCTCGGACCGTCCCACTCACGGTGAGGTCGTATTCAATACCAGTATGACCGGCTATCAGGAAATCTGTACCGATCCTTCCTACCGGGGCGAGATCGTTTGCCTGACCTATCCGCTAATTGGTAATTACGGGGCGACGGTCCTGGACGATGAGTCGCGAGAACCCTGGGTCAGCGGTCTGGTGGTCCGCGAGTACAGCCCAAACTGGAGTAACTGGCGCGGTCAGATCAGCTTGCACCGCTATTTACAACAACACGATATTCCCGGCATTTTTGGCCTGGATACCCGTGCCCTTACTCGCCACCTGCGCAGCAAAGGCCTGATGCGGGGAGTGATCGTGCGGATGAAGCCGGGTATGAGCGAGGATGACCTGGTAAACCAGGCCTTGAAAAGCCCGATGCCAGCCGACCTGAATGTTGTCGGTGATGTATCGACCCCGGCCCTCTATCGCTACCCGGCCCGGTCGCTGGAAGGCCAGACGCTAAACCTGGCCGTGCTGGATTGCGGTCTCAAAGAGAATATTTTGCGGTCGCTGGCCCGGCGGGGAGTCGAGGCGACCGTAGTCCCCTACGATGCCAGCCTGAGCGATATTCTGGCCCTTGAACCGGACGCCGTATTTAGTTCTCCCGGCCCTGGCGATCCCGAACGTAACAAAGAAACAATCGAAACTATGCAGGGTATACTGGCACTTCAGCTACCGTTCTTTGGTATCTGCCTGGGTCATCAGTTGCTGGGTCTTTCGATTGGCGCGACTACCAGCCGCTTGAAGTTTGGACACCGGGGTGGTAATCACCCGGTCAAGGATTTAATTACCGGCGAGGTTCATATTACCTCGCAAAATCACGGCTTTCAGGTCGATGCGGCCTCGGTGCCGACCGGCCAGGGCTGGCTCGTCAGCCAGATCAATTTGCACGATGGATCGGTCGAAGGGCTGGCTCACGAAAGTTTACCGGTCTTTTCGGTTCAATATCACCCGGAAGGCTCGCCCGGTCCTCAGGACAACCAATATTTATTCGACCGGTTTCTGGCAATGGTACAGACCTCAAAAGCTGGTAAATAGAGCGGCAACCCAACTTTCTTCAATTGCCAAGAAAGTTTATAAACTTTGGTGGCCGCGAAAATAGGCAACCGGCATATTCAATTCAAAAGGGTCAGGTATTTGGCAGGTCTGGATGTAACCCTTTTTACAGAAAATGTGGTGAGAATGGACCGTTTTGATAATAATAACCCGGATAACTCCCCGAATCCTGACGACGGTTACACCGCCGATAACGATTACGACAATTTGCCGCCGCCACCACCGCGCCGACCGGGCGGCGGACCACCCAGCCAGCGGCCTGGCCCGGTTCCACCCCCGACCGGCCAACCCTATCCCTACAGCGAGGAGCAACCGACCCTACCTTATCAACAGCCTGCCAATCCCAGTCCGGTGCCGCCACCGCCTAACCGTCCGGTGCCACCTTTAGGGAGTAGCCAATTTTACCCGAACCAGCCGACCAACGCTAACTATCGAGGTGTACCACCCGAAGACTTTGAAAACGATTATTATGACGACGAACCAGAACCGCCAATCCCCGGCCCGGTGGCTGATCGAGGTTGGTGGCAACGGCAATCCAACTCGGCCAAAGCTGTAATTCTGCTACTACCGGCCATGCTGGTGCTGGCGATTGCGGCAATAGTTATCATTGCTTCGGCTTCTAACCGGACTACCAATCTCCCGACCGCGACCGCCGTCGCCATTGTAGGAACGCCTATCGCAACCAATACTTTACCGGTGGTTACAATCGTCCAGGTTACTAATGCCCCAGCCTTACCTGCGCCGACCGCCTTGCCGACGCTCACGCCTAATTTGAATCTACCGACAGTGACCCCCCTTCCGGCCCCGACCGCCCCTCCGCCGACGGCCACCCCAAATGCGGAGGCTACTAATGCAGCAGTAGCGACGGTCAATGCTAACGCCACCGCTGCCGGAAATAACGCTAACGCGGCGGGCACCGCGACGGCGGGTGCAATCACGGCCCAGAACAACAGCCGGGAAACCGCCTCCGCCGCGAACCAGATCACGGCCAATTTTAACGCTACTCAGGCCGCGATCAATGCGACCGCCCAGGCTAATAAAGGAGCGACCGCCGTTGCGCTGACTGCCCTGGCTAAACCAACCCCGGTCCCACCTACTACTAAACCACCGGCCACCACTGTGGCTCAGACTACTGTCGCTCAAACCACTGTCGCGGTGACTACCCAACAACCGGTCGTGACTGCTATTCCAAAGTGCGCCACGCCCACGCCTACCGCCACGCCGGTTATTATCAATGGCACCCCGCAACCTACTTTTACGCCGACACCCTCGCCGACACCAAACCTGACCATTACCTCTTCGCCCACCCCTTCACCTTCGCCCACCCCGGTCTGTACACCCTAGACCCGGCCTCGAAAACTCGCTCAACCGGGCGAGTTTTCGGTTTATCGGTTTAAATGAAGGACATAACCAATAAATGTTGCCAAAACCAAAACACCTGGGACCTCAATTAGAACCAACATTATGAATAATCCGGTTTGTCTGGACCTGACGGCAGCCATCCAGCAGGTCGGCGGTATCAGTCGTTACGAGCAACAACTGGCGGCGGCTTTGCTGAGACTAACCGGGCCGGAAAGCTACCGCTTTTTCTATACCAGCCCGGCACCGCTAGCGGACCTTAAAAATTTGCCGCCGGAAGTGGCGGCTTTGCCTCACCGGGTCCGCCAGACCGGTAACAAACGCTGGCGAGTGGAGATCGGCCTTAGTTTTGCCACTCGGCGCGATTACGACCGGCAAATTTTTGGCGATGAGCCTGGCATCTATCACGGCCTGGAATTTATCGCGCCACGCCTGAAGGCACCGACCGTAATCACGATCCACGACCTGACCTTTCATACTCACCCGCAAATGCACCGCCCCTACAACCGGCTATACCTGCAAAATATGGTGCCTCGTTGCGCCCGGCAAGCCAAAAAGTTAATCGTAATGTCCCAGAGCACCCGGCGCGATTTGCTCAACTGGCTGGGACCGGAACTTGACCCGAAAATAAGCGTTATTCCGCTTGGCGTATCCGACGAAAGTTATTTTGAGGACTTACCTTCTGTCGAGCTAAAAAGTGAATTGGCTGCTTTTGGATTGGCAGAACACCCTTATATTCTCAGTGTCGGCACAATCGAACCACGCAAAGCTCAGGCCCGGTTGGTGGAAGCCTACGCCTCCCTATTGCAAAATTGGCTGGTCGAACAACCCCTACCAGCCCTGGTACTTGTCGGTAAAATCGGTTGGGGTGGCGAATACGAGCGGCTCAAAGCGACCGCGCGGCAAGCCGGGCTGACTTTGCAAATAAATGGTCGGTTGGGCAAGGCTCCCCAGATTTTAATGCTGACCGGGCTAGCTGATCAGGCTTTGAAAGTGCTGTACCAGGGCGCGGCAGTGGTAGCCTATGCCAGTCTTTACGAAGGGTTTGGTTTACCGGCCCTGGAAGCGATGGCCGCCGGAGCACCACTGGTCAGCTCGAATAATTCCAGTCTGCCGGAAGTGACCGGTCAGGCGGCTTTGCTGGTCGATCCGCACCAGACCGGCGAACTTGGCCGGGCTTTGCATCAGATATTGACCGGTAAAGAACTGGCCGTCCGATTAAGCCGGGCAGGTCGCCTACGGGCACGGCAGTTTAGCTGGCAGCGCACGGCAGAACTAACCCGCCAGGTTTACCGGGAAATCAGCCTCGACCTGACCTAATCACTCCCGCTAACCTTCACCGCCAAAAAAGATAGTCAGCTAAAACAAGCCTGTCCACTCTGCGACGGCCTTTATTTTGCTTGCACCAGACCGGGCAATGTGTTATACTTGATTTCACTTGAGCAAAAGCATTTACCGTCGGGGTGTAGCGCAGCCCGGTTAGCGCGCGTCGTTCGGGACGACGAGGCCGGAGGTTCGAATCCTCTCACCCCGATCCACATACCAGAATTGAGGGCTTTGGCCCTTTCTTTATTTTATAAAGTAAAAAGATTGTGATAAATCGGGCAAAAACTTGATTTTACGTAACTAGAATGCTAAAATAATATCAAGCTGGCTGAAATATCGGTTGGCTTTCTTTTCAGAAAGTTAGTTAAACAAATGGAACCTGTTACCGACAGCGAAAAAACCACTCCGACCGAGCATCGCATCGAAAGCGAAAAGCTAAAAAGCTTTCAACCCGACCACAAGGCCGAATACGTAAATCAGATGTTTGCCCAGATCGCGCCAACCTACGACCGGGTAAACCGGTTTATGACCTTTGGCCTCGATCAGGGCTGGCGGCGAACGGTAGTAAACGAGGCGGCCCCCCCGATTGGTGGAAAAGCCCTGGATGTTGCCACCGGTACCGGGGATATTGCCCTGGCACTGGCCCCGCGAGTAGGTCCACAGGGTGAGGTAGTTGCCAGCGATTTTTGCCTGGAAATGATGTTACCTGGTCCCCCGAAAGCGATCCGGGCCGGAGTAGCTTCCTGGGTGCGCTGGGTCGCCGCCGATGCCATGAAGATGCCTTTCGCCGATAACACCTTTGATTGTGTCACAACCGGTTTTGCCATGCGCAACGTGGTAGATATAGAGCAAGCCTTCCGCGATATGTGCCGGGTCGTTAAACCGGGCGGGCGGGTAGTTTGCCTGGAAGTAGCCCGGCCAAAATTCGCCCCGGTCCGCTGGGGTCACCAGTTGTATTTTAATAAAATTGTACCATGGATCGGTAAGCTAATCAGCCATCATAGCGAAGCTTATGATTATCTACCGGCTTCTGCCCGTAATTTCCCACCACCTGAACAACTAAAAGCCATTATGGAGCGAGCCGGGCTGACCGAGGTCCGCTTTCGCCGCTATGGTCTGGGAGCGGTAGCAATTCATGTTGGCACAAAGTCCCAAACCTAAGAGCGAACTGCCCGCGATTGCCTACTGCTGGACAGGTGCCGGGCCTTTTTGTAGCAAGACTTCTTTGTTTTTTTATAGAGTGATTACTATCATTTTAATATTGTTTCTCTAATCACACCGGGCCAGGGACGAAGAAGCCACCAGGCACCGTGAAAGGAGCAGATTCGGACTATGATGAAGGATATGGAGATACCGGATGTAGTTATCCGGCGATTACCGATTTACGCCCGCAGCCTGGCTTATCTGGCCGGTGAAGGAATTACAACGGTATCTAGCAGTGAGCTTGGAGCGCGTATCCGCGTAACAGCTGCCCAGATTCGCCGCGACCTCTCGTATTTCGGCGAGTTTGGCAAACAGGGCAAAGGTTATAATGTCCAGTTTTTGCTCAACCAGATACGCGATATTTTGCATCTTGAACAACAATGGGGGGTAGCCCTGATCGGTACCGGTCACCTGGGCGAAGCGATTGCCCGCTATGGCGGTTTCCGCGATAAAGGTTTTGAAATTGTAGCTTTGTTCGATGCCGACCAGCGCAAGGTGGGCCAGGAACTCAACGGCAAACTGATTCATCATTTTTCGGAAATTCCTAAAATAGTCTCCGAGATGGGCTTGCAACTCGGCATTGTGGCGGTACCGGCCAGTAGTGCCCAGGAAGTTGTCGATTTGCTGGTGGAGGCCGGCGTGAAAGCTATCCTCAACTACGCCCCGGTCAGCGTACAGGTGCCGGAGGATGTGCGAACCCGCAGTATTGACCCGGTAAGTTTACTACAGAGTATGACCTATTATCTCGACCCGGATAAAGCTGAGATGAATGGCCGGGTGTTGCACTAAGTCGGGCCATTCTGTAAAGTGGCTGACGACCCTTGAGGATTTAATTTCACGATTAAAATGAGGCCCCTCGCTTGAGCAGGGTTTTCTTGATTGCCTTCATTTGGACCTCCAAAGTCACGTTCAAAAGGTTTGCCACTCCGCTTAAGGGCAAATGCAACCTGGATCAATTTGCAGGCTACTGCCATTAAAATCCCGCGCAGGGTACCCCCTGGGTACCCGACCCCTACTATCCACGCTTCACTTTGGTTTACGGCTTCTAGCGAAAGTCCTATGACTAACTGACTAATTTTGTTTCTACGAGTATTCGTGGTAAGGGCAACCCGGCGGGTTGCTTTTAGTGCTATACGGCTTTTATCAAATTTGGTATTATAGAATAAAACTTGGTATTATAAAAAGATCAGGAAAAAGAGGTGGCCTGTCGATGACGACGCTAAATACTTTTAAACCAGCGATTGAAATTCCCGAAAATTTTAATGCCGCTACTTATTTTGTTGACGCTAATCTGGAGCGGGGTTTAGGTCAGAAAACCGCGATCATCTACGAAGGCCAGGAATTCTGCTATGCCCAGGTCGCTGAGATGGTCAACCGGACCGGCAACGCCTTTCGCGGTCTGAGCCTGGATACCGAGCAAAGGGTCTTGATGGCTGTGCTGGATTGCCCGGAATTTGTCGCCAGCTTTTTTGGCGCGATGAAGATCGGGTCCGTTGCGGTGCCGCTCAATACCCTGATGAAAAGCCAGGATTACGCCTATTTCCTCCGCGATAGCCGGGCACGCCTGATCGTAGTCTCCGAGGCTCTTTTGCCGGTGGTCGAACCGGCCCTGGCTGAAAAACACCGCTATCTCAAACACGTCATCGTAATTCCGACCCAGACCGGCGGACCAACCGAGGATGCCCTAAAAGCCAAAGGCTATCACCTGTTCCACGAACTGATCGCCGCCGCGTCGCCCGAACTGGAAGCCGAACCTACCTCGCGGGATGAAGTCGCCTTCTGGCTCTACAGTAGTGGCACCACCGGTTCGCCCAAAGGGGCAGCGCATCTGCACCGCGATATGGTCTACAGCACCGAGCTTTACGCCCGCCAGATTTTAAACATCGGGCCGGATGATCGCTTCTTTAGTGTGGCGAAATTGTTTTTTGCCTACGGATTGGGCAACGGCCTTTATTTTCCGTTTGCGGTCGGGGCGACCACGATTCTGCTACCCGGCCCGCCCAAACCAACCAAAATCTTTGAAATCTGCGAAGCCACCAGACCTACCCTTTTCTTCAGTGTGCCGACTTCTTATGCGGCCCTGCTGGAAGAAGCGGCGCGGGGTGAGCAAAATCTTGATAGCGTCCGGCTGGCTGTCTCCGCCGGTGAAGCTTTACCGGGGGCAGTCTGGGAGCGGTTCAAGAGCCGGTTTGGAGTAGAAATCCTGGACGGGATCGGTTCGACCGAGGTATTGCATATTTTTATTTCCAACCAGACCGGAACGGTTCGACCGGGCAGCACCGGACTACCGGTGCCGGGTTACGATATAAAACTGGTAGACGAAAACGGCCAGGAAGTCGGGCCAGGCGTGGAAGGTCATTTGTTGATTAGCGGCTTGAGTACGGCAGCCGGTTACTGGAACAAAGCCGAGAAATCGCGCCAGACCATGCAAGGCGAGTGGATTCGCAGTGGCGACCTCTATCACCGCGACGAGGACGGCTATTACTGGTATCACGGGCGGGCGGACGACATGATCAAGGCGGGTGGCATCTGGGTATCGCCGGTCGAAGTCGAAAACACCCTGATGCAACACCCGGCCATTCTGGAATGTGGGGTCATCGGGTATAGCGAAGCCGACGAACTGGTGAAGCCGCTGGCCTGTGTGGTCCTTAAGCCGGAATATAGCCCCTCGCCGGAGTTGGAAAATGAGCTAAAACAGTTTGTAAAAGACCGGTTGGCAGTCTACAAATACCCGCGCTTTATAAAGTTTGTCGAGGCCCTGCCGCGCACCGCCACCGGTAAACTCCAACGTTTCCGTTTGCACGACCTCGGTTGACTAGCTTATTTTTAACTAACCGGTAGCTCCTCACTTGATGACGCAAACCAGCTTGAAGCGGGGGTTGTGGGGGTCGGGTAGGCACTGAGTGCCATACGCGGGGTCGTACAGGCGGGTACCCTCTGGATGCCCTTGTAAATTCTCTTTTTATTTTTGCTTCAAACTCACTTTGTGAGTTTGAAGCAAAATCCTAAAGTTATTACCCCAGGTTAGTTCTTTTAAATTCATGGACACCGTTATCAAAACCCATCGCCAACCGCTGCACGTGCTGGAAAAGTTCTAAGGACTGGTCTACCTCGGTCGGGGCGGGCATCAGTTTCAAAAAGAAAGCTTTACTCTCCTCAAATACCAGAGTAGGCGACCCGAATGCGCCCCAGCGTTCGATAGCTTCGGTGTGGTCGGTCTGGATTTTCTTGAGACCGCCCCGGTCGGTCCCGGCTATAACGGCGGCCAGCACCTGCGGGTCAAGTCCGGCCACTTCCCAGGCACTGCTGATAACCGAGGGGTCCGAGATGGTCGCGCCATCGATATGATGCGATTTCGCCAGAGCCATATAAAACTTAGCCAATCCGGCTTCCCCGGCACTGTCCAGGGCAGCACTCCCGGCCAGAAAAGCTAATAAGCCTCTGGAAGTTTCGGGCGTTTGCTCCCAAATATTCCAATTTTCGTCAGGCCGGTGGCTTTGCTCCAGGGAGAAAAACCGCCAGTGAACCGACATAACATCCGGCCCCATTAAGTCATTCACCTGAGTGATCCACGTCGCTACCTGAAATGAATACGGGCATAGAAAATCAAAAAAAATATCCAGATCGAGCAAGCCATTATTATTTACATCGGTGTAGACTAACGGAGTTTCGCTCATTGTTGCCTCCTATAGTGGTTTTAAAAGTTTTATGGGTAATTAGATACCGGCCTAATTTATAACCTTAAACTGGGATCAGATCGCCGGGCCGAATTGTTATTTTACCAGTTAAATTCTAACACCCTTATGGCCGATGGTAAAGCGTCAGGGCTGTTGCAAAGTCAGCATAATGAAAAAGTATAATGAACCAAAAAAACTGGTTCTTCCGTGCTACTCAAAGCATCCGGGAAATTCGCTTAATTGAAGAAGTAGTTTGGCTCAATATCTCCTTTGCTCGCAGCTTCCGAGAAGTCGAATTGATGCTGGCGCGGCGCGGTATTGAAGTAACTTACGAAACGATCCGGCAATGGTGTCTCAAGTTCGGCCAGCTCTTTGCTAATGATTTACGCCGCCAAGCCCGTCCTGGGGATAAATGGCACCTGGAAGAAGTTGTCCTAAAAATCAAGGGGAAGCTGTGCTATTTATGGCGGGAGGTCGACCAACACTGGGTCGTTTTAGATATTTTACCTCAATGCTGGCGCAATACCAAAGCCCCTTCAAAGTTTCTCAAGAAGCTGCTCAAAGGATTAGAGTATGTACCTCGCGTGATCATCACCGAAAAAGTGAGAAATTATGGGGCGGCTAAAAATGAAGGCGATCAACATAGCCAGCAGGTGACATTGAGCGGGTTTAGCCAGTTTTAAGGTGAAAAGAGCCACAAAATGGTCAAAACGAGGCCAACGTTTTACTATATACTCGGTAATGAGCTTACCTTTGGTTAAACTGGTTGCTGGTACTTCCATTTTAACATCAGCTTAACCTCTGACCTATTTAATTGTTAAAGAGCTTAGTGCCAAACGGCCCTTTGTGAAATTTTTATGAAATTACCAATTAATAACCTGAATTTAGCTTTGCCACCCCATAAATACCGATTAGCTACCCAACTCCTTGATGTGGTCGGTAACAGTTGTAATACTCCAAGCTCACCAGTTTTACGGATTTTCGCTCGGTCCCAAGCGGCTCTAGGTCGTGCCGGAAACCGGTCACGTGGTGGCGTCCAGCTATGACCCAGCCGACTATACGCGGCAAATAGAAGCTTTTTGAAGGCTTACCCTGACCTCCTTTCAATCCGCTTTTGCCTTAATAAATGAGGCCCTGCCAATTTTTCCAACTAATTTGTTGATCGGATATTCCCCTGGAACACAAACTCATATATAAATCTAATGGAATGACCGGGACATTCTTTTATAATAGGCGGTGAGTTAAAAGTTTTATGAACAAAAAATTAAAATAAATTGTTGAGGAGGATCGCATCTTTATGAGTACGGAGACCCACAAAGAAACCCTGGGCTTTCAAGCTGAGGTAAAACAACTGCTCGATTTGATGATCCATTCTTTGTACTCTAACAAAGAAATTTTTTTGCGTGAGTTGATTTCAAACGCTTCCGACGCCGAGGATAAATTGCGCTTTGAGGCTCTTTCAAATAGCGCGTTGTACGAAGATGATAGCGAATTAAAGATTCGGATAAGCTATAGCAAAGAAGACCGGACGATCACGATTGCCGATAACGGGATCGGGATGTCCCGCGATGAGGTGGTCGAAAATATTGGTACGATTGCCAAGTCCGGCACCCGCGAGTTTTTCCAATCCCTGACCGGGGACCAGCGCAAGGACGCCAATTTAATCGGCCAGTTCGGCGTCGGTTTTTATTCGGCTTTTATCGTGGCCGACCGGGTAACCTTGACGACCCGCCGGGCCGGACTACCGGCAGACCAGGGGGTGCGCTGGGAGTCGACCGGCCAGGGTGATTACACGCTGGAGAACCTTGACAAACCGGGCCGGGGTACCGAAGTAACGTTGCACCTGCGCGAAGGGGAGGACGAATTCCTGAGCGGTTATCAACTGCGGACAATCATCCGTAAATATTCCGACCACATTACCCTGCCGATTTTAATGCTGGCCGAGACCAGTGAAGAAGGCCAGGAACCGACCGAAGAAACCGTCAACCAGGCGGCGGCGTTGTGGGCACGCTCGAAAAATGAAATTACCAAAGAAGAATATACCGAGTTTTATAAGCACGTCGGCCACGATTTCACCGACCCGCTGGCCTACGTCCACAGCCGCATGGAAGGCAAGTACGAATATACCTTGCTGCTCTATATCCCCGCGCGCGCGCCGTTCGATATGTGGAACCGCGATAGCCGTCATGGGGTCAAGCTATACGTGCGCCGAGTCTTTATCATGGATGATGCCGAAAAGCTAATGCCCGGCTACCTGCGCTTTGTAAAGGGCGTAATCGACTCGAACGACCTGCCGCTCAATGTATCCCGCGAGATTTTGCAGCACAATAAAATAATGGAAGGCATCCGGGCCGGAGCGGTCAAGAAAGTCCTCAGTATGCTGGAAGACCTGGCCGCCAACGAGAAAGAGAAATACGCTACTTTCTGGAAAGAATTTGGCCGGGCCTTCAAAGAAGGGGTAGACGAGGATCAGTCCAACCGCGATACGGTCGCCCGCCTGTTGCGCTTTACGACCACCAATTCAACCTCGGAAACTCAGGATGTCTCACTGGACGAATATATCAGCCGCATGAAGGAAGGCCAGGACAAAATTTATTATCTGACTGCCGATACCTACGTTGCCGCCAAGAGTAGCCCGCTACTGGAAATCTTCCGCAAAAAAGGCATCGAGGTCTTGTTGCTCTCGGATGTGGTCGATAACTGGGTGGTCGGCAGCCTGACCGAATACCAGGGCAAACAATTGCAATCGGTAGCCAAAGGCGAGATGGACCTAACCAAACTGGAAGATGAGCAGGAAAAAGAACAGTACGAGAAGACCGCCACCGAATACAAGGAACTGACCGAGCGGATCAAGACGGCCCTCAGTGAAAAGGTCAAAGAGGTGCGGGTGACTAATCGCCTGACGACCTCTCCGGCCTGTCTGGTCGCCGACGAGTTTGGGCTGGACGCCAGTTTCGAGCGTATTCTAAAAGCGGCCGGTCAGAAGCTACCTTCGTCCAAACCGATCTTCGAGATCAATCCGCAGCACGCCATCATCAACCGTATGCGCGAAGAAGCCGACCAGTCTCGCTTCGACGACTGGAGCGCGATCCTGTTCGACCAGGCTGTGTTGAGCGATGGCGGCCAGTTGGAAGACCCGATGGGCTACGTGACCCGGCTAAACGAGCTACTGGTATCACTGAGCGGTAAGTAGCCGAAAAACAGAACATTCTAAATGCTATGACCGGACAAACAGGTTTTCAGTATAGGACTTTCGCTTCATCCTCACTTTGTGAGGTTGAAGCGAAAGTAAAAAGAGTATTAACAGGGGCACTCAGAGTATGTGGTAGTGGTAACAGGTGGAATGAATGGCCGACCGGAGAAGATACCGTCCGAGGCACTATTGGAGAAAGCGGTCAACCAGGCTAAAGAATGGGCCAGCGAATTAGTTAAAAAAGGACGGATTGCTCAATCCGTCCTGTGGTCGTTTACAGCTATTGTCGGCCTAGCCGACAATAAAAATGATTTAGAACAATTAAAGCAAAAAGTAGAAACTAACAACGTTATTCAGTCGCCAACCCTACCATCAACAGAAGTAGAAGAAGGGTGCGAAGAAGAACCGAGACGGGTAGCTGATTATTACTCGAGCTGCCAGAAACAACCGAGCCAAACGGTCGGGGCGGCCTTCGAGGAACAAACACCATCAATGAGATTATACAACAAAATCAAGATTGGTGGAATAGTAGCAGATGTAGAGTCCAGGGCTGTTGCAAGGTCAAAGAGTTGACAAAAGTGGTTGAGTGAGTAAATCGAGAGCGGCAGTGTGAGCACTTTCAATCAAAAGTGGGGCTGGGGCTTCAAAGCCTACTCGCTCTAGCTGATTAGGGGTAGGCTCTTCAAATAACATTCGTATATAGTCTTGCAAACGGGGTTGGTTAGCTTTAACGGCAAAGAAATAATCGCCGCCAGTTTCGACCACCGATGTGCAGAGGTTGCGCTGACAAAATATAGCATACCCTGAGTTCTGACCGAACCCAACTTGACAATACCAGTATATGTAGTGGTCTCACACAAACTAATGTTGCTATTCTGAAAAATTAAATGCGGGCTTTGGGGCTAAACGACCCGACCCGACCCGGCCCGCTCTTGCTGCAAGGCAAAGTTAAAGGTTTCATTCAGACTCATACTATTCCCAGCCTCAAAGTCGCTATCAAAGCTGCTTTTGACTAACCCGACCCCGACACCCAGCATTTTAAGACCAGATCGATAAATTTGCTCTTCGGGCGGTTCTAGCCTTAACTCGCCGGTTTGTTGTTCGGTATCGAGACCCCCGGCCAGGCGCGCGGCCTGGCTTAATTGGTTTTGGGCGACTAAAACCCCTACCAACACTCCGCTGGCCTGAAAAGCAATAATGTTGATGTTTAGCTCCCGACATAAATATAAACATTGCCTGAGTAGTTCGTGGGCCTGGCTATACTGAGCCTGATGATAGGCGATAATAGCCAGATTATCCAGGATTGTTACTTTACCGAGCCGGTCTCCCACTTCCTCAACCACGACCAAAGCTTCTTTGAGTAAAATTTCAGAGGCACTATAGTCTTTACTATTATGATAAAGAAATACCGCCAAATTATTAAGGGAAGTAAAAAGACCGAGTTTATCACCTAAAGCCCGCCGTCGTTCCAAATTTTCATGTAACAACACCCCCGCTTCCAACTTGTTGTCTTGATAAAGGTAGATTTGAGCCTGTTTATTTACAGCGGCTGCCATACTCCTCTGGTCATTTAGTTCTTCCAAAAGAGCTAACCTTTGGCTCATAAAGTCCTGGGCGGTTGCGTAATCAGCCTGACGACAATACACATCGGTAATTTCAAGTAACACCTGGCCTAACTCGGTTTGTTGACCAAGCTGGGCATACATTACCCTGGCTTTCTCCAGCCACTCGTAGGCTTCGGCATAGTAACCACGCCGCAGTGCCGCGACGCCTAGCCCTTTTTGAATCTGGGCTACTAAAGTGGGCCGGTTGTTAGCTTCGGCCAACTTCAAAAGAGCCTGATATATTTCGATAGCCTCCCGCCATTCGCTGATTAACTCCAGAATTTGGCACATCTGAAGCTTGATCGGGATTTGTTCTTCTTCGCTTAATAACTTGAGTAAACGACGGTAATAATTCAGCGCGGTCTGGTTAGAATAGGCCGCCTGTGCCGCCTGCGCCGCTTTTAGCAAATATTCGCGTTGTTTGTGCTGATTAAGACTGCGTTCGTAATGATAGGCCAGCAAATCAAGGTGTTGCTCTATTTTGGTATGGTAGGTGCGTTCAATATAAGCCGCGACCTGTTCGTGCAGCATCAACCGGGTGGCATGGCTGAGGCTTTCGTAGGTTACATCGCGGGTAACAATATGCTTGAATAGATATTCCATTTCAGGAAAGGTTTTGTTGAGCAGGGTAAGCTCAAGGGTATCGAGTTTCGCCAGATGGCCCAAAACTTCTGTCGGTTCGCCTACTGCCGGATAAATTCCCCAGAGCCAGGTTGCCTTGAACAACCGGCCTATCACACTAGCGACCTTCAGCACACCTTTTTCGATTTCGTTTAGCTGGTCGAGGCGTGAAAGCACCAGATTATACAAACTGGCTGGTAATGTTACCTCGTCGGTGTCGGTGTCGGTGTTGGTTTTTTTCTCTTGCCAATCAACGGCTTTATTCAGAAGAAAGTTAAGTAGTTCCTCCAAATAAAAAGGATTACCCTCGGCCTGGTCGATTAAACTTTTGACCAGCCGGGGCGATAGAACAGTCTGGCCGAGTTTTAACTCGATCAGTTTTGTCATTTCTACATGGCTCAGGCTGTTAAGGCGAATTTCAGTGCAGTTGGGTAGCCGGGTCAGGCGGTCGGATAGCAGCTGGGCGGCCTCGGCCTCGGCCCGCCGGTACGCTATTATCAAGAGCAAGGCCAGGTCTAAACTGGCCCGTGCCAACGCTTCCAACAAATCAACTGAAAGCGGGTCGAGCCAATGGCAGTCTTCTACGACAATCATTACCGGAGCGTGCTGGGTCCGGGCTTTGAGATAATCTACCAGCAAACTTTCTAGCGAGGCTTTACGTAATGCGCCGCTCAAAGAGCCGGTTAGCGCGTTGTCGGGTAAGGGTAGATTGAGGATAATACCCAGCAACGGCAGACGTGGCACAAGGGCCGGGTTCACCTGTGCGAGGTGAACTGCCAGATGCTCGGCTTGGTGGGCCAGCGTCCACTCGGCCTGCAATTCAAACAAACTAAGCCAGATTGGTTGCCAGGCTAAATACGCTATCTGGGTACCATACGACTGAGCAGCCCCGCCGTGACCAGCTATAGCCTGAGTAGTCGCCACAGTCACGGCCTCAGCTACCAACCGGGATTTGCCCAACCCGGCCTCACCACTTATCGCTACTATTTGACCCGCTCCCTGGTGAACCAGCCCGACAGCCTGGTTGATTGAAGTTAGCTCACTCTGGCGACCAATCATCGGCCCACGATAGCCTGGCTCATTTAAGCCTATCGTTTTGGCCTCGACCTCGCCCAGTAAGCTATACACTTTTAGCGGTTCGGCTTTGCCCTTTACTTTCAAGTCAGGCAGGACCTGCCAGTTAAAATTCGGCCCGGCCCCTTGCTGTAATGCCTGACTGACCAGAATTTGTCTTTCGTCAGCTTGTTGCATCAACCGGGCGGCTAGATTTACTTCGTCGCCCAGAACGCCGTAGGTATGCCGCGACGAGCAACCATAAGTGCCGGTTCTTAGAGTACCCTGGCTCATCCCGATACCGATTCGCCGCACCCAGTCTACATCCGGTGGTGGCGTTCGCAAGGACAAGGCGACCTTTAATGCCCGCTCTACTTCATTTTGATGGGCTACCGGCGCACCAAAAGCAAAATAGATATAACTACCCTTGTCGCCGATAGTCAAATCTAGTAAGTTACCTCCGTAAGCCGTAGCACAAGCCTGCGCCCAGCGCACGAAACGATCTAATTTGAGGCCCGCCTGGTCGTCCTCGTCGTAGTTTAAGCCATCAAACCGCAAGAAAAGGACTATGGCGGTGCGTAGCTCGGTCAAAAGGTCGCACATCCCGGCTTTGAGGCGGGCATATACGGCTGGCAATAGCCAGGGCCGTAACTCTTCCTGGCTGACTAATAAACCTTCCTCCGGCTGGAAAACCAATTCATCCCAGAAGCGGGCCGCCGCGTGTTTGGGTAAGCGGCTTACCACGAACAGACCAGCCTGACCGACCACCGCTTCTAATTCCACTTCCACTTTGTCGCCCAATCCTGTGTGTACCTCGTCAGTGATCACAACCTGCCCCGGTTGAGCAAAGTGTTCGGCCTCGGCCATTCGCTCGATTGTCGCCCCAGCTAACACGTCCTGTAGTTGCAGAGCTGGGTCCCCTATGACGAAACGACGCACCGGCCCGGCAGCGATCCCCACTTTGAGGGCCACCACAACTTCACCGACACCCTCGACCGTGAGATGAGCCAGGTTTGCCATTGCTTGCTGCATTTTAGAGCCAGCACTTACCGCTAGATAGGCACTATCTTCCAGTGGGCCGTCAAACCAGCAGGTAATAGCATCCCCGCTAAAGCTGATTACACTCCCCTGATAACGATGAATACACTCGATTAATGCTTCGTAAATCTGATTGAGATAGCCAGAGATAGCTTCCGCTCCGCGTCTTGGGCCAAGTGCGGCGACCAGTTTTTCACTTAGAGGCGTGAAACCGGAAATATCGGCAAACAAAGCCGCCCCGATGGTACGGTCGGCCAGTGGAGTGGCCCGGTTCAAGGCCCGGTAACGGTCAATTGGTAAGTAGGTCGAAAGGTTCATCTATTTATATTACAGTCCGTTTATTAAAACCTATTTCGTAGAGGTCAGTTGGTGCGTATTTATTCTATATGCCCGACGGTCCTGCCAAAACCGCTGCGCCTACGGAGTAAGTATCCGCCGCCCCCTATATTTCTTAAAAGTTGCTCTTAACAATTTAGTTTATCATTACAAACTTACAAACAAGCTTACAAACCTTGTTCTTCGGCTAATGCGAGCTATTGAAAGCGAATAAGTAGCGAACAGGTGCATGGCAATCACCAGCCAGACAGTGGCCTGACGAGATAAGCGGTGCATGAACGGTTTGGTTTAGTCACCACCATTTTAGCTGATGGAGCCTTTTTTGTTAATTGTTATTCTCTGAAACGCCTTTATGTACCCTGGAAAAACTATTGACAAAGCGAAAAAAGTCTACTATAGTAATGTTATCGATAACGGGAACGATAACATTACTATAGTCGATTCCGTTTACCCCAACAAATTCAACCAATGGAGGAAGAATCAATGACGAAGAGCACTCGATCAAAATTAATGATCGTGATCCTCACTATCATGGCAGTCCTGCTAAACGCTTGCGGTGACGCAACCTCAACACCTGCCCCCGCGAGCACCACCGCTGCCGCCGCCGCAAGCACCACCGCTGCTGCCGCCGCAAGCACCACCGCTGCTGCCGCTGCAAGCACCACTGCTGCCGCCGCTGCAAGCACCACCACCGCCGCTTCATCCGGCAGTGCCGCAGGTGGCAAGTACGTCGGTATTTCAATGCCCACCAAATCCTCGGCGCGCTGGATCGCTGACGGCAACAACATGGTCAAGACCTTTACCGAGAGAGGTTACAAAACCGACCTTCAGTACGCTGAAGACGACATTCCTAACCAGGTCGCCCAGATCGAAAACATGGTTACCAAGGGCGTGAACGTTCTTATTATCGCCGCTATCGATAATAAGTCCCTGTCAGCAGTTCTCAAAACCGCCAAGGACAAGAAGATTCTGATCATTGCTTATGATCGCCTGATCCGCGAGACCGGTAACGTCGATTACTACGCCACTTTTGACAACTTCAAAGTCGGTGTCTTGCAAGCCTCGTACATCGAGAAGGCACTTGGACTGAAAGAGGGCAAAGGCCCCTTCAACGTGGAACTTTTTGGCGGATCGCCGGACGATAACAACGCTTTCTTCTTCTATGATGGGGCCGTTTCCGTCCTCAAACCCTACATCGACAGCGGTAAAGTAGTTATTCAGAGCGGTCAGACGGGCATGAACAAGGTTTCGACCCTGCGCTGGGACGGTGCAACCGCCCAATCCCGCATGGACAACCTTCTAAGTGCCTACTACGGCAACAAACGCGTCGATGCAGTGCTCTCCCCTTACGATGGTATCAGCATTGGTATTCTCTCCGCCCTGAAGGGTGTCGGCTACGGTACCGCCAGCAAGCCGATGCCGGTAGTTACCGGTCAGGATGCTGAAATTCCCTCCGTCAAGTCGATTCTCGCCGGCGAACAGTCCCAGACAGTCTTTAAAGATACCCGCGACCTGGCGAAGGCCACCGTGGATATCGTTGATGCTGCCCTGAACGGCAAAGATGTACCGGTCAACGACACCAAGACTTATAATAACGGGGTCAAGGTCATTCCTTCTTACCTGTTGAACTCGGTAACTGTTGACAAGTCGAACATCCAGCAGGCTCTGGTGGATACCGGCTATTACACGAAGGACCAGATCGGTCTCAAGTAGCATAACGGCTTACTAAGTTCACTTACGCGGACGTATGTGGAGGTGCCTTACCTTCATATACGTCTACGTTCCCGGTAATCCAACTCTTTTCAAAAGGATATTTTCATAAGGATATTTTCACAAGGAGGTGAAGCGTATGTCGGGAGTTATCCTGGAAATGCGCAATATCACAAAGACATTTCCCGGTGTCAAAGCCCTGGACAACGTCAACCTGGCAGTCCAGGAAGGTGAGATACTGTCCCTGGTCGGCGAAAACGGGGCAGGCAAATCAACCCTGATGAAAGTCTTGAGCGGAGTATATGCTCACGGTTCCTACTCTGGAGAAATCTTCTTTCAAGGCCATGAATGCCGTTTTCACAACATTACCGACAGTGAAAAACTCGGTATCGTCATCATCCACCAGGAACTGGCCCTGATCCCCACCTTATCAATAGCTGAAAATTTGTTTTTGGGTCACGAGCGCGGTTCACGCGGTGTGATTAACTGGAACCAGGCCATGGCGATGTCTCAAGAGCTTTTGAGAAAAGTTGGCCTCCACGAATCACCCAGCATACTGGTTGATAATATTGGCGTTGGCAAACAACAGTTGGTTGAAATCGCCAAAGCCCTGGCGAAAAAGGTAAAACTGCTCATCCTCGACGAACCGACCGCCAGCCTCAACGAAAGCGACAGTGCCGCCCTCCTGAACTTGCTGGTGCAGTTCAAGCAGCAGGGTATCTCGTCGATTCTCATTTCGCATAAATTAAACGAAGTAGCTAAGGTAGCCGATTCTATTACAATTTTGCGTGATGGTGCCACCATCGAGACAATCGATTGCCATAAAGACACAATTACGGAAGATCGAATTATTCGCGGCATGGTAGGCCGGGACCTGACACACCGCTTTCCTCCCCGCGAATCCAACATAGGCGAAAAGATTTTTGAGGTTCACGACTGGACGGTTTATCACCCGCTACATCCCGACCGTAAAGTGGTGGATAATGTCAATTTTCACGTTAACCGGGGCGAGGTGGTTGGTATCGCCGGGCTGATGGGTTCGGGCCGCACCGAACTGGCGATGAGTATCTTTGGGCGCTCGTACGGCACGCACATCAGCGGTACGGTTTACAAACACGGTAAAGCGGTGGACGTAAGTACGATCAGCAAGGCGATTTCCAACGGCATTGCCTACGCCACCGAGGACCGCAAGACCTACGGTCTGGTCCTGATCGAAGGTGTAAAGAACAACACCACCCTCGCTAACCTGCCGGCGGTTTCGCACAACGCCGTTATCAACCAGCCAAAAGAACTAAACGTCGCAAATGAATACCGCGAGAGCCTAAATATCAAATGCTCAAGTGTACTCCAGAAGACCTTGAATCTTTCTGGCGGCAACCAGCAAAAAGTTGTTCTGAGCAAGTGGCTCTTTTCCAATCCGGAAATATTAATTCTGGATGAACCCACTCGCGGGATAGATGTAGGGGCCAAGTTCGAGATTTACACAATCATCAACCGTCTGGCGAGCGAGGGCAAAGGTCTGGTGGTGGTATCTTCGGAACTACCCGAAATCCTGGGGCTTTGCGACCGCATCTACGTGATGAACGAAGGTAAATTTATCGCTGAAATGCCGGCAGCCAGAGCTTCCCAGGAAGCGATCATGACCTGCATCATGCAGCAATCGGTAATGCAGAAATAGCAGCAAAAAAGGTACAGAAGGAGGCTCCGTCAGGATGAGTATTATTGAGGGTGAAGCACGGGCAACAGGCTATTCATGGACCACGTCGATCAGCAGGTTCTTTAAAGAGCATATTCGAGAACAGGGAATGCTAATCGCACTTGTCGTCATTACGGTATTTTTCCAGATAATGACCAACGGCACCCTTTTACAGCCGTTAAATATCACTAACCTGATTCTCCAGAACAGTTACATTGTGGTAATGGCCCTTGGAATGCTGCTGGTAATCGTGGCAGGCCACATCGATCTTTCGGTAGGCTCGGTGGCCGCTTTCACCGGGGCGGTGGCGGCCGTCATGATGGTTCAAATGGAGTTATCTCCGATCCTGGCCGTGATTGCCTGCTTGCTCATTGGCGCAGGAATTGGGGCGATACAGGGCTTCTGGGTAGCTTACATGAAAATACCCGCCTTCATCGTGACGTTGGCCGGAATGCTGGTATTTCGCGGTTTGACCCTGGTACTGCTGCAAGGTCAGTCAATCGGGCCGTTTCCGGTCGGGTTTCAACGCTTGAGTTCCGGCTTTATTCCCGATTTCGTTAACCCAGGCGACCTGCATATTACCACCCTGGCGATTGGAGCAATACTGGCCGCTTTGATTGTGTACCTGGACATTCGCGATAGAGGAAATCAGCGCAAGTTCAACGTTGCGATCACGCCTTTACCGATCTTTATTCTACGCAACGTGGTTATTGTGGTGGCCCTGATGGGGCTGTGTTACCAGTTAGCTTCATACAACGGCCTCCCCAACGTATTGATCGCCCTGTTCGTACTGATTGCCCTTTATACCTTCATCACGAAAAGGTCAGTCATCGGTCGACGCATCTATGCCATTGGCGGCAATGTACGGGCAGCCAAACTTTCGGGTGTAAACACCGAACGGCTCACCTTCTATGCCTTTATCAATATGGGAATACTGGCTTCGCTGGCCGGAATGATCTTTGCTGCTCGCCTTAACTCGGCAACCCCCAAGGCCGGTAACGGTTTTGAACTTGACGTGATTGCCGCAGCCTTTATCGGCGGGGCTTCGGCCTCAGGTGGAGTAGGCACCGTCATCGGGGCCGTCATCGGCGCGTTTGTTATGGGTGTAATGAATAACGGTATGTCGATTGTCGGGATCGGCATTGACTGGCAGCAGTCGATCAAAGGACTCGTGCTTTTGTTCGCGGTTTTCTTTGACGTCATAAACAAGAACAAAGGTTAGTCCAGGCCTGGGTTGGTCACGGCCGCCAGGCAAGCTTTACTTTGCGGCCCGACCGGCTATCCCGTACCGGGTCACTCAATCTGTCAATGGAGTTAGAAATGGCACACCCTCGACTACAAAAAGTGACGATCAAAGATATTGCCAGGATGTGCAAAGTTTCTACTCAAACTGTGTCGCGGGTGCTCAACGAACGGGCCGACGTAGCCCCGGACACCCGGAGTTCCGTAGAAAAAGCGATTGCCGAACTGGGGTACCAACCGAGCGCCCTGGCCCGCAGTCTCGTGCAGCAGCGCAGTTATACCCTGGGAGTTATCATCTCCGGACTGCAATATAGCGGGGTTTCGATGACCTTGAACGGAATTACCGAGCATTGTGAAGCTTTCAATTACTCGCTGCTGCTCAAGGAACTGGCTAATTTTAACGTCACGGATATTGTTCCGATTATCAAGTCGCTGATTTCGAATCACGTAGAAGGTATAATCTTCGCCGCCCCAGAAATCGGGAACAATGTCCAGACCATTCAAGCCCAGTTACCGGTAGTGTGCCCCCCGATTGTCTTTTTGAAGAGCCGACCGGATGACCGGCACCTGACAATAAGGGTCGACAACTACGAAGGTGCCCGACAGGCGACCGAACACCTGATCGCAGTCGGTCGCAAAAAAATTGGGTTGATCAGCGGACCGCTCGACTGGCTCGAATCGCGCGAACGTAAACAGGGTTGGAACGACGTTCTGGTGAGTGCCGGGGAGACTATCTCGGACCGGCAATGGTCTATGGGCAATTGGACACCACAAAGTGGCGAGGCGGCCTTTGCCGACTTGATCCACAAATTTCCCCAGATGGACGCCGTTTTTGCCAGTAACGATCAGATGGCCCTGGGTGTATTGCATTTTGCATCAACCCACGCGATACGGGTGCCGGAGGACCTTGCGGTAATCGGCTTCGACGATTTACCGGAATCGGCTTACTTTACACCCTCCCTGACTACTATCAAACACCCTTTGCGTGAACTGGGTATGAATGCCGTCAAAAGCCTGCTGGCGGTGATCGAGGGCGAGCAGGATGTCGCGCCTAAATCCATGATGACCCTAAAAACCGAATTAGTGGTTCGGGATAGTACCCAACGGTTGCGGATAGCTGCCAACGTTCAACCCGACCAAACTAGCGGCCATTACCAGGCTTTTGCAAAAGTTAGTGATGCCTCGTGAAATATTCCCGTTTGGCGAATAGTCAATCCCGACTGAACTCTGAGAACCAATTTAAAGATCGAGGATGGAGGTACCCTAACGTGTCAAACGAACCAACCGAAACGCGCAAATACGTGATCGGTGTCGACTTCGGCAGTGAGTCGGGCCGCACGGTAATTGCAGACGTGGCGGATGGCCGCGAGCTTGCGACCAGCATACACCCGTATTCAAACGGTGTGATTGACGAGCGGTTGCCTGGTACGGACATTTTGTTGGAACCGGACTGGGCTTTACAGGACCCCAACGATTATATCGAGGTCTTTAAACGAACGATCCCGGCGGTTCTAGCCGAGAGCGGGGTTAAACCAGGCGAGGTAATCGGGGTTGGGATCGACTTCACCGCCTGTACGATGCTCCCCACCAAACAGGATGGTACGCCTCTGTGCGTCTTGCCCCAATACCGCGAAAACCCCCACGCCTGGGTAAAGCTGTGGAAGCATCACGCCGCCCAACCAGAGGCCGACCGCATCAACAAAGTCGCCGCTGAACGAGGTGAAAACTGGCTAAAACTGTACGGCGGGAAAATCTCGTCGGAATGGTTTTATGCCAAAGCCTTGCAAATACTTAACGAAGCACCGGAGATATACCGGGCCGCGGACCGCTTTATCGAAGCCGCCGATTGGGTGGTGTGGCAGTTGACCGGCCAGGAAACCCGCAATATTGGGACGGCAGGTTATAAAGCGATCTGGCAAAAACAAAATGGCTTTCCATCTTCCGATTTCTTTACGGCTCTGCATCCTGAGATGGGAAATATTGTCGAGACCAAAATGAGTCAAAAGATTTCCGCCCTGGGTTCGATGGCCGGGTTATTGACCGAGGAGGCCGCCAGATGGACCGGACTACTCCCCGGCACCACGGTAGCCGTCGCCAACATAGATGCTCACGTAACTCTGCCGGTATGCGGCCATACCGAACCCGGTACCCTGGTTATGATTATGGGAACCAGTATATGTGACGTTTTGCTGGGCGAAGAGCAAAAAGACGTGCCCGGTATGTGCGGGGTGGTGGAAGACGGTATTGTACCGGGTATGTTCGGGTATGAAGCCGGACAGAGTGCGGTAGGTGATATATTTGCCTGGTTCATCGAAAACGGTGTTCCGCACGAGTATCACCAGGAAGCCGAGCGCAACGGACGGAGTTTGCACAGTGTAATGGAAAGCTATGCGGCTAACCTCAAGGCCGGCCAGAGCGGACTGTTGGCCCTCGATTGGTGGAATGGCAACCGCTCGACCCTGGTGGATGTCGAGCTTGGTGGTCTCTTGCTGGGCCAAACCCTGGCGACCACGGCCCCTGAAATTTACCGGGCCTTGATCGAAGCCACTGCCTACGGCACGCGCGAGATTATTGAAGCCTTTGAAGATAATGGCGTTCCGATCAAGGTAGTCGTGGCGGCGGGAGGATTGCCGGAACGCAACCCCCTGTTGATGCAGATTTATGCCGATGTTACCAACCGTGAGATCAAAATAATTCGCAGCAGCCAGGCACCGGCCCTCGGCTCGGCCATGCACGCGGCAGTCGCGGCGGGCGAAAGCCTGGGCGGTTATCCGGATATAGCGACGGCAGCCCACTTCATGGGAGGTTTGCGCGACAAGGTATACCGGCCTGATAGTGCCAGTGTTGAAATTTACCAGGCACTTTATAGCGAGTACAAACGTTTGTATGACTATTTTGGCCGGGGTGAGAATAATGTAATGAAACGTTTGCGCGAAATCCGGCGGCACACCGACAAAACCAACCCGGCCGGTTCTAATGCGAAGCCCGCCCCTACAACTATAATTGACCAAAATCCCTAGCCCATTAAGAGGTTTTTTTCATGCTCGAACAATTAAAAGAGGAACTTTACCGGCTGCATCTGGAATTACCCAAACATGAATTGGTCGTCTGGACCGGCGGCAATGTCAGTGCCCGCGACCCGGAAACCGGATTGGTGGTAATCAAACCGTCCGGTGTACGCTATGAAAAACTCCGACCAGAGCATATGGTAGTGCTGGACCTCGAAGGACGGCAGCTAGAAGGAACCCTTAAACCTTCTTCCGATACAGCCAGTCATATTTATATCTACCGACAGCGGCCCGACGTAAACGGAATTGTGCATACCCACTCGCCCTACGCCACCGCTTTCGCCGCCAACGGACGCTCGATCCCGGTGGTCCTGACAGCTATCGCCGATGAGTTTGGCTGTGAAATTCCCTGCGGGGGTTTTTCACTGATTGGTGACGAGTCTATTGGCAAAGAAGTAATAGCCGCAATCGGAAAATCCCCGGCCGTACTGCTAAAAAACCACGGCGTGTTTACCATCGGCAAAAATGCCGAAGCAGCCGTTAAAGCGGCCGTCATGGTGGAAGATGTCGCCCGCACAGTCTGGCTGGCCCTGGCTATCGGGACACCCGACACTATCCCAACCGAAGACGTAGCCAGCTTACACGACCGCTACACCAATGTTTACGGCCAGTAAGCCGCTAGAGCAGCCTTGTAAAAATATCAGGCTTGCCTTGATTTTGGTAACTACTCAGCCTACCTTCTAGCGAGGCCGGGTAAGTAGAGGTCGGGTATCCGCTGGGTGCCCTGCGGGGGGTTAGACAGGCGAGTACCCGCTTCCTCTTTTCTTTGTTCCCCGTCCACTGGTGGTCCTGAGGGAGGGGTTAACGGTGTGTCTGAATAGTTACTGATTTTGGCTGGTTGGCGCAAATTTGAAGTTTATTTCAAGTTTCAAGGAAGAATAATAAAAATGGAAAATCTAAAGCGGTTCGAGGTCTGGTTTGTCACCGGCAGCCAGAATCTTTACGGCGAAGAAACACTTCAAAAAGTGGAAGCCCACTCCCGTGAAATTGCCCAGGCTCTGGCCGAATCCGCGGCCATTCCGGTGAAGGTGGTATTCAAGCCAATTCTAACCGGCCCCGAAGGTATCCGAACCCTGTGTTTGGAAGCCAACTCCGCGCCAAATTGCATCGGTTTAATAACCTGGATGCATACTTTCTCCCCGGCCAAGATGTGGATTGGCGGACTAAACGCTCTACAAAAGCCTTTCTTGCATCTACATACCCAGTATAACCACGACCTGCCCTGGTCCGAAATCGATATGGATTTTATGAACCTTAACCAATCCGCTCACGGAGACCGCGAATTCGGGTTTATTGCCAGCCGAATGCGCCTCAGCCGCAAAGTGGTGGTCGGACACTGGAAGGATGAAGAACTCCAGGCCAGTATTGGCAACTGGACCCGAGCGGCGAGCGGATGGGCCGACTGGCAGACCATGAAGATTGCGCGCTTTGGTGACAATATGCGTGAAGTAGCCGTCACCGAAGGTGATAAAGTTGAAGCCCAACGGCGATTGGGTTTCTCGGTCAACACTTATGGGGTGGGGGATGTCGCCGCGATCATAAACGAAGTGCCGGAAAAAGAAATCGACCGGTTGATCAACGAATATCTTGAAACATATGAGGTAGTTCCCGCGCTCAGGCCGGGCGGGGAACGCCAACAAGCTTTGCGGGAAGGTGCTCGCCAGGAAGCAGGTATCAGGCACTTCTTGGAAAACGGCCACTTCCAGGGATTTACGACTACCTTTGAAGACCTGCATGGACTTGATCAGTTACCGGGTCTTGCCGCGCAGCGGTTGATGGCCGACGGCTACGGTTACGGGGCGGAAGGGGACTGGAAAAGTGCCGCAATGGTCCGCGCCATGAAAGTAATGGGGACCGAATTGACCGGCGGCACTTCCTTTATGGAAGATTATACCTATCATTTTACCAGTGCCGGACTTAAAATCCTGGGAGCGCACATGCTGGAAGTCTGCCCTTCCATCACATCTCAAAAACCCAAATTGGAAATACATCCGCTTTCTATCGGCGGTAAAGCCGACCCGGTGAGGTTGGTTTTTGACGCGAAGTCCGGCCCGGCGGTGGCCGCTTGTATTGTGGACGTGGGAAACCGCTTTAGGATGGTCGTCAATGCCGTGAACGCAATTCCGCTGGACGAGCCGTTGCCCAAACTGCCGGTAGCCCGCGCCCTCTGGGAAGCCCTGCCGGACGCTAAAACCGCCGCAACTGCCTGGATTCAAGCGGGTGGGTCGCACCATACCTCCTTCAGCCTCGATCTTACTGCCGAACATATGGAAGATTTTGCCAGCATGGCCGGAGTTGAGCTACTGTTGATTGATAAAGGTACCCGGCTTGCCGAATTCAAAAAAGAAATTCGGTGGAACGACATTTATTATCACCTGGCAAAAGGTATTTAAACCGGGCAACCGGTTCTGCTGCCTGAAATACTCATGAGAAAAGCATTTCAACCGCCCGGATTGGGGTTACATACCGTTTTAGGGAAAAACGCAGATTAAGTTGTTTTAGACTATTGCAAAGCCATGAATGATTTAGATAATTTTAGCGGTTTGAGCCAATAAAAAGCTCACGTTAATTCTAGATTTTGAGTTAAACTATGCTTGCACATTGCTTAGTACAGCCCTTCACAGAAGGAGTATGGTATGAAGGTATAAAGGTAGAGTGCGAACGACCCGACCAATACGGGCGTTCGCTCTCCCAATGGGATTGCACCGAATTAGCCTTGGAAATGGTCGCCGCTGGTCTGGTAGCTAGTATCAGTGCCGCCAGTATTCGGCGCATCCTGACTCACCACAAGCTTAAACCCTGGCGGCATCATCTGTGGCTTTCGGCCAAATTGCCGAGTGATCAAGCCTTCATAGCCTCAGTCGAAGTTTTGGTCAGCCTGTATACCAGACTATTAGAACCGGGCGAAGTAGTGTTATGCCTGGACGAGAAAACCTCGCTTTAGCCGCTAGCCCGACAAAACCGACCAGGCCCGGTCGAGTAGCCCTGGTCGAACACGAATACATTCGCAGTGGTGCCTTGAATTTATTGGCGGCCTTTGACACCCGCACTGGTCGGGTATATGGTTTGACCCGACCCCGCAAACGCCAAAGTGAGTTCATCGAATTCCTAGAGCAGCTTGAGATGGCTTTTGAGGCAAAGCTCACTCACATCCATTTAGCTAACTATGTTATAATAAGAACTCAATTGAGGCTATAAGATCAATATCGGAAATTGGTGAATTGGCTCAACATTATAGAACCAGCGGGTCAGGCTGACTGGTTTTCTTAGAGGGAAATAAAGGTAAATTTTTCTGATGATGAAGTTTTATGAGGGTTTTCGCCAGAACACCAGCGGTGATAAAGCGATTTGTCTGGTATGTGGGGCGACCAATCAGGCCGGGACAGCGGTATGTGAGAATTGCTCGGCGGCCCTGCCCCAACCGGCCCCGTTTTTTCAGAACCTGGCTCAGGTAGTGGTTCAACCCATGAAAGCGATGCCCCGGATCGCCTCGATTGCGCCGGTAATGCAAGCCTTTCTGGTGGTGATTTTAGGAGTTCTGGCTTTTTTATTGCAGGGGGCTATCAGCAGCCAGCGTCAGTTGGAAAATTTGCTTTCGGCGGTAAATGAGTATAACGCCGGAAAACCTGATACGCTGACCAATTTCTTTGTAACGTCGGACCAGCCAAAACCCGATCTGGCTACCATTTTACCCAAGTTTCGGGATAGCCTGATCACGAATCCGATTATACCCGGCCCAGCCTGGATTTTGTTTTATTTTATTTTGCTGATTGTAAGCTGGATTTTCTTTACAATTGCGATTTTTTACACCATCAAGTTGCTTTTCCGCCGCGATGAACCCCGAACCAAATTCTATTCACTGCTCTCGGTGGTCGGGTTTGCCCGGATTGCTAACCTGGCGATCTTTATTTATTTGCTGCCTTCGGATCAGACTATTGGAAGCATACTATCGCTGGCGGTTTTGATCTGGCAAATCCTGTTACTAGTGATCGGCACAAAGTTTAGTACCGGCTTGAGTTGGAGCAAGGCCGCCATCGGGGTGGTAATTCCGGTTCTGGTTATGCAATTTCTGTTGCGGTTGCCGATCTAAGATTTCCCCGGCCCATTTGTAAGCGGCGCAAGGCGGCTTTTTCCATCGATCCGGCTGTAATAAAGGGGCTGGTCCGCCCACAATCTCTGGTAGAAATAAAGAAATCCTGATCACCATGAACCCAATTATTGCTTCAACCTCACAAAACAGCTCGGCTTCACCGGAAGCAGTCGCTCGAACCTGGCAGCTTCGACCGGCTGCGCCAGCCAGTTTTATTGACCAATTAAGCGCGAGGGGTTACTCGCCCCTGACCGCCCAACTGCTCTACAATCGCGGCCTCATTACGCCCGAAAGCATTGAGTATTATTTCAAGGCCGATTATCTACGGCTGGCCGACCCATTTTTGATCAAAGATATGGACCGGGCGGTGGCTCGGATTACCGCTGCCTTGCGCAAGGGCGAACGGCTGGCAATCTACGGCGATTTTGATGCTGATGGCGTTACCGCGTGCAGTCTACTGGTTCAATTCTTCCGGTCGCTGGGGGCTGATGTCATCCCGCGTATCCCCCACCGGGTCGACGAGGGTTACGGCCTGAACCCATCGGCTTTGCGAAGATTGGCCGAACAGGCAGTAAAGGTCGTAATTACGGTCGATTGCGGTATCAGCAACGTGGACGAGGTAAGGCTGGCGGGGGAACTCGGTATGGACGTGATAATCACCGACCATCACCGGCCACCGGAGCAGTTACCGGCAGCCTACGCTACCCTGAACGTTCGCCAACCGGGCGACGAATATCCATATAAGGGGCTGGCCGGAGTGGGGGTAGCTTTTCACCTGGTGCGCGCACTTACTCAGTCCGGCCTGAAACCGGCCAATGCCTTGCGTCCCCGCGATCTGCTCGATCTGGTCGCGCTCGGCACGGTGGCGGATGTCGCGCCGCTTACCGGCGAAAACCGGGTGCTGGTAGCTGCCGGTCTGAAAGCCCTTAATCAAACCCGACGGCCCGGTATCGTGGCCCTGATCGAAGCTGCCGGTCTGACCCCCGGCCAACTGGATACATCCTCGATTGGCTTTGGGCTGGCTCCGCGTATCAATGCGGCGGGCCGGATCGATGACGCGATTATTGCCTACGACTTGCTATTGACCGACGATCTGGAAAAGGCCCGCGCGTTGGCCCAGGAATTGACCGGCAAGAACCGCGAACGCCAGCAGAAACTGGCCGTAGTGCTAGAAGAAGCCCGCCGCCAGGTATATGACGAGCAACTGCACCTCAAACATAAACTGATCGTGTTGAGTGGGGCCGAATGGCCTGCCGGGATCGTCGGGCTGGTAGCCGGGCGGCTGGCGGAGGAGTTTAATCGTCCGGTGCTGGTGCTGGAACGCGGCCCGGAAACCTGCCGGGGTTCGGCTCGCTCGACCCCCCTGTTTAATATTATCGAGGCGATTACCGATTGCCACGATCTGTTGCTGCGTTATGGCGGCCACAAACAGGCGGCGGGTTTTAGCCTGAATACCGCCAACCTGGCCGAATTCACTCACCGCTTGCAAACCCTGGCTGACAACCGGCTACAGTCGGCTGAACTGGTGCCTCAGCTTGAAATCGATCTGGCTTTGTCGCTCGAAAGTCTGGCCGAAGCGCGCCGGGCCTGCCTGGAACTGGAGCCTTTTGGCAGCGAAAATACCGCACCGGTATTCATCACTTACGATCTGCACATCCGCGAGATCAAGCCGGTCGGAGCCGACGGTGCGCATCTACGGCTCAAGCTATTTGATCCGGCAGGGGGGCGACTGGTTCAGGCGATTGCCTTCCGGGCCGGACCCCGCATCGCCGAACTAAGCCACGCCCGGCGGCTGGATGTGGTCTATGTGCTGGAAGAAAACGAGTGGCAGGGCAACCGCAGTTTGCAACTCCGGGTTCTGGACATGAAACCAGCCAATCCTCAGAATTGATTTTGCCGGAACACCAAAAGCTTCACCGGATTTACACCCACAATCCGGCTGCTTGCCTCTGGATTTCATACCAATAAATTTTTTGTAACTACACAGCCCCTTGACGAAGCAGCTAAATCAAGATAACGACATTACAAGAAGAAGCGAACAACTCAAGATTGAAAATGCCGCCCTCAAGGCCCAAATCACTCAAGCCCTGGAGCGAATGGCCCAGCTTGAGGCTCAATTAAACTTGAATAGGGGACCGACTGACCAGATCGACCTGGCGCAAAGCGACGTTGAGGTTGCGGGTATCTTTGGAAGATGGGTCAAATTTAGCCGGAGTGTGAGCTTGTTCCAGCGGGTCGAAACGTAACTCATTTTGATCCCGATTGAGTTTAAGACCCGTCAAACTAAATTTTTGCCATTTACCGGGTTCAATCGTCAATTGTCCAACCGGTTGACCGTTGAGGCTAACCTGCATATGCTTGATTTCTTCAAAACCGGTCGCCTCAAAACTTAAATCGGCGGTACGCTGGTCAAACGAATAGATACTCACGGTAGCGTTATCCGTAAGCCATCGCTGGGCCGCCGGGCTTTTTTCGGTAGGGTACCAGTTCTGGCCGACCACCATAAACGGTCGTTTCTCCACCGGTTTGAGGATCGGTACTCGGTAAACTTCGATTTGCGCGGCGTTATCCTGGTAAATCAGGGCTTGTTTGCCAACGATATTTTGTAAAAAATCCCGTAACTGCTCTGCCGGAGGACCATAAATGCGGGTGTATTCCCTGTAATTGACCGTAATATAACGCACGTGATAAAAATTGAGTATCTGAAGTTCAGCATCGTCGGCGTCCGGCTGGAAAATATCGTTTATTGGGTTAAGCTGGCGAAATACCCGGAACACCGATTGGGCCGGGTCGTAAGGATCATCGATAGGCCGTGAGACATAACCGCCCAGCACCGGTTTCTGGCGCAGGGCACCCCACAACATAAGTTTGGCATCGGATACATAGTGGTCTTTGCTAAAGGGTAAATCCAGAACTGCCGAGGTTTTGCAATTAATCACCTCGCAATCCTGTTGAACGGCCCAGACCTGGGGTGGAATTTCAACGGCCCGGCTCAAACCCGGCCAGGCCGGACCTTCCAGCACCAGACCGATTACCAGCAGGCTTAACCCGACCGTTGCCCAGCGTTTGCCGGAGCGTACAAGTTCGCGGATGCCCATCGCGGCCAGCACGGCCAGGCTAATCACTACCAGCAGTTCAAACCGTTTGGGCGTATTGGTTAAATTTAATAATGGCACGTGATCGAGCCAGTTCCAGGGCAGCCAGGGGGTAGGCGGAGTTAGGGTGGATTTGGGACTGCTATCCAGTCGCAGGGTGGGGCCAAAAGATAGCGCGGCACAAAATATAGCGGTAATCAGCCAGGGCCAGGGCCACCTTTTCCGCCCTTCATAGCGGCCACGCAGCCCTAATCCCAGTCCGGCCAGACCGATCAGGCTGTAGCCCAGATAATGGCTGACATTCAAATCCGCCATTTCCGGCAGTCCGAGCCAGTGTCCTAGCAGACTATTGCCATCGAACTGGCTAAAATAGCTCTGAACCGCCACCGATTCGTGTATAACCTCGACGTAAGGTATTTCCAATTGGTGCTGTCCCTGCGCCTGGTAAACCTTGAAGGCAAACAACCCAAACCCCAGCCCGAAAAGTAGCCAGGCCAACCCGACCCGCCAGACCCGGCTTACGACTGGTTGCCAGCGGTGCAACTGGAGCAAGCGTGCGCCACCCAGCACAAGTGTAAATATCGCGGCATAGGCCACATAATATAAGGTTTCAAACCCCGCCAGCAGCAAACTAACCGCCGCGCCGACCACCAGCCAGATCGAAACCGGGTGGACTACCGCCTCGTTTGGGCCAGCGGAGGAGTCGCTACCAGGCCGGTAAAGCAGTTTTACCAGGCAGGTCAGGTAGAGCAAAAGCGGCCACAGACCAACAAATTCCAGTTGGCCCAACGCGACATAACTAAAATGGATAACACTAAAACTAATGGCCGGTCCGCAGATCAGCCCGGCCAATCGACTGCCACTGGCGTTGTAACCCAGGGCCGTCCCGACCGCACTGGTCAGGGCCAGGTTGCCCAGTGACAGCAGACTGTAGGCGGCTATAGGTCCGAATAATTTGGTAACTGGTACGGCCAGAAGGCCATTAAGCGGTTCCAGCGCATACAAATAAAGGTCGGTACCATACGGATAAAAAAGATAAGACGAGAAATAAGGATTGGTATGCAAGTCCAGCACTGCCCGCTTGAACCACCACAGCGACCAGATATTTTGATACTGGTCAGCCTCGAAGCGGCCTGGTATTAACCGGCCCGGATCGGTAATCACCGGCCAGGTGTAAAGGGCCGCCAGAACCAAACCAAGTCCAAAGGCCAGACTATAATAACCGGCAGGGTGCTGCCAGAGGCGTCGCAAAAACACCTTGATCGTCAAAATATTTAACTCCTATTATTTATGCACCCGGAAAATTTAAGCGGGGTCCAGTCAGGCGATGGTCGCCCCAAAAAAAAGCCGAGATGGAGTAGGTAATGAGTGCATATTTAGCCGGTAAAGGCTTCTTTAAGCCAACTTAATAGCGGCAGTTTACCAAACTGATCAAATGTATGCAACCCTTTTTTTGTAAAATATTGTAAAAAAAGGGCGGGCGTTACTTTCTGGTAACGCCCGCCCCTTATTCTATAACCTGCTTACTTGGTCTGTTTGCCCTGAACTAGCCCCATCTCGGTCCGTTTCATGTGATAGGGTACATCGACTACCACCACGCCGGTCCTGAATAATAAGGCACTTTTCAGCCGCAAAGCGGTCTGGTTGTGAAGCAAATTTTCCCACCAATGTCTCGCCACGAATTCCGGTAGCACCACCATAATAATATCGCCCGGATCAGTGCGTTCTATATTATCGAGGTAGGTCATCAGAGGCGGTACAATCGAGCGGTAAGGGTTTTCGACCACGATTAAAGGCACATTGATTTCATATTTCTGCCATTCGGCCTCGATGGCTTCGATAGCCTCCTGTTCATCGCTGATAAAAAGTGCCCGAACATTGTTAGTATCGGTCAGCGACCGGGCAAAGTCCAGCGTCGATAGCGAGACTTTGTTGATCCGGGAAATGGGTACAATGATCGAACGGTTGCGCTGGCCGTTGATCGGCAAATCCCGCACGATCTCATTTACCTTCAGTTTAGGCGGAATTTGTAGCTGATCGGAGACCTGGGTATAATGCCGGTGGATCGCCTTAAACATAAAGAACAAGATCGGGATCAGCAGCATTACCAGCCAGGCACCATAGACAAACTTGGTTACTACGATCAACACCAGCACAATTCCGGTTGCCAGTGCCCCAATCGCGTTGAAGACCTGGGCGCGGGTAGAACCTTTGGGCGCGGTACCCTCTTTCTTTTTCTTTTGCCAGTGGACCACCATGCCGATCTGAGAAAGCGTAAAGGCTGTGAAGACTCCGATGGCGTACAACGGGATCAGGGCGTCGGTGTGACCGTTGGCCTGGATCAAGAGCAAGCTTGCCAGTACCGCTAGCACCACGATGCCGGTGGTAAAGGCCAGTCGGTCGCCCCGGTATGAAAAGATGTTGGGCATAAATTTGTCGCGGGCCAGGAAGAACGACAGGCGGGGGAAGTCGGCAAAGGCGGTATTGGCCGCCAGAATCAATATCAAAGCGGTCGAAGCCTGGACTATGTAATAAAAGGGGTTATCGCCCCCGACCAGATTACGCCCGATTTTTGAAATAATCGTTTCATAACTGGGGTTATTCGGGTCGTCCGGGAAAGCATGCAACTGGTCGGCCAGAAAACTGGTTCCCAGAAAAAATATAACCAGGATAACTCCCAACCAGATTAAAGTCTGGGCGGCGTTTTTGGACTCCGGTTTTCGGAATGATTGAACGCCATCCGAAATGGCTTCTACACCGGTCAAAGCACTACAACCCTGGGTAAAGGCTACCAGTAACAAAAAGAGCGTGAGCGGTTGAGTGTTAAATTCGGCGATCTGGGTAGTGGCCGGTTTTAAGCTTGATAAGGCGGTACTGTACGGTGTAAAATTCCCGGTAAACACTTTGATCGCCCCATAACCTAACAAACCTAAAAAGCTAAAGATAAACAGGTAAGTTGGCACGGCAAAAATAGTGCCGCTTTCGCGCACGCCACGCAAATTTGCCAGCGTCAGGAGGGCGATCATACTAACCCCAATTTCGGTTTGATAGGTGTTCAGAGAGGGGATAGCCGAGGTAATCGCCGAAACACCAGCGGTGGTACTTACCGCGACGGTCAAGGTGTAGTCGATCAAAATTGCGGCGGCGGCTACCAGGCCCGGATTGGTTCCGAGGTTATCTTTACTGACTATGTAGGAGCCACCACCGCCAGGGTAGGCATGAACAGTTTGCCGGTACGAATTAACCACCAGCGCAATTAATACACAGATAACAATACTGATCGGGACTACGTAGGCGGTCGGATTAGTGCTAGAGGTGGCTGTCACCAGTACAAATAAGGTCGCCTCGGTCGCGTAGGCCACTGAGGAGAGCGCGTCCGAAGCGTAGATCGCCAGTGCTCGGATTTTGTTCAACCGTTCGTGGCCGGCCTCCGCTGTCGCAATCGGGCGACCGATTAGATAGCGTTTGAAGCGTTTCCAGGGACTTTTGATGGTACTAAAATCTTCTTCGGAATACTGGACTAATTTGGGTGGCGCATAGCGCGAAATAGTGGTAGTGCTGTTGCGAACTACCTGTACGTAGCGGTCGCCAGGTCGTCGACCTCGGACAATCTTGGGGGTGGTGGGACTCTCGTTGATACCGGGGGTAGGATCGGGAAGGGCAACTTCTTCACCGGCGATGGCTCCCACCTCTGCTAGCGTTTCAGGCCCGTTTTGAACCAGGGTCTCCTGGTGTAGCCGGGCCTGATCGCCGCCTACTCGGAAGCTTTGCCGGGCTGCCGGTTTAGGGGGTGCTGGTTTCTCCTCACCCTGGTGTAAGGGTGGTTCTTTCTCGTCACTCATCAGGTCGAATACTCCTCCAGTTTGATTCAAAAATTACCCAGCATTTAATTACCATAGTATTATACGCTGATTGTAAACAGGGGTTTCAACACCGGTCAAGTCTGATAGCAATTTTTGCTTCTCAAAATTTTTTGGGCACGGTTGCTGGTTTTAGAAGGCCGTAATCGAGAGAGTATTGAAACTATTGATAAGCACTGAATATCATTCAGGCGGAAGGGTGGCAAGGACGGTGAGGCTGAAGCGAAACTCCTATTTGAAAATATCACGTCAGGTCCATTATACCGGCAGCCACTTCTTAACCACTTCTTAACACGCATTTAGTCGAGTCTTAACATGATCAGGATAAAATATAATTATAACCATAAATTATTTTATACAATACGGATATTTCTTAATGTTCAGAACGGATCGAGCCTTGACCGAACCAAAAATAACCGAAAAGTCGCCTACCCTGATGGCCGAATTGTTGCTGGCTCCCTCACTCCAGGAATTACAAAACGCTGCAAAGAGCGGTCGTCTGACAGATGAGCAATTTTGCAATTTCTGGCGGAAAGCGGCCTCACAGGCTTCTTTACGCAATAAGCGGGAATTATTAACCAGGCTGTTGGACCTGCTGGACGGTTCAGCGGCCCGGCAGAGCCAATGGGGGCGGTTGCTATTTCATCAATATAGCGGCCTGTTATTTTTGAGTGAAGGTCAATTTTCCAAAGCTAATACCGAACTGCTGGCCCAGCGACAGATGGCCTGGGACCTGGCCGACGCAACCGAGCTGGCCCTGGCTAATCTCGAACTGGCTCACAGCAGCCTACAAATATTTCATCTGGAACAAGCCGAGGGCTTTCTGAAAGACGCCGCACATTGGATCGGCGTGGGCGGTGAACCGGCCCTGCAAGTAAAATTGCTCAACCGCCGGGCGGAACTGGCCGGTCAGCAACACCTGACTACCACTAGCCTGAAATTGGCCCGGCACGCCCTGGCATTGGCCCGGCAATACCGGTTTCGCCTGGAGCAAGCAACTGCCTGGCACCGGATCGGTATAAATCTAATGCATCATCGGGATTGGGAAGGCTCGGAGCAGGCCTTGCGGGACTGTCTGCGGTTGCGCCAGACCGTTCGAGACCAGTATGGTCAGGCCGAAACCCTGTTAAGCCTGGCTAATTTGCAAATGCGTATCTCACAGCCGGACGCCGCCTTGCAATCGATAAACGCGGCCCTGTCGATAATGGAAAAACTGGCAAATCCGTTTGGTATTGCACAGGCCATTTATCTCAAAGCGGTTTTACTTTATAAAAATGGACAGAGCCAGGCCGCTCTTTCCTGGGCCATAAAAACGGTCGAAATGCGACTCCGGCAGGGGGAACCGACCCGCCTGGCTCAGAGTTTTAGCAACCTGGCCCGCATCTATGCTGAGTTAGGCCAAACCCAACAGGCCTTGATTAGCCAGCTCAAAGTATTGGAGCTTTATCGTCCGGCTATAACCAATCCGCAATGGGTCGAACTCCTGGTGGAGGCCGGTGACTATTTGCTGCGACAGCCACCGGCCCAGGGGGATTTGCAACAGTACTGGCACAAATCTTTTGAGGCTTACCGGACTGCGATAGAAATTATCGAACACCACCAGAATTTGTTTTACCTGGCTCCGGTGCTGGGCCGCATGGCCCGCGCCCTGCTCAAACTGGATGGCTTTGACGCTATCCCCGAAGCCATTCATTGTTACGAGTTACAACTAAACTTGCTGGGCGATATTGACTCGCCCACCGTCCCGGTAGAAGAAGCAATTGCCCAGCGAGCCGAGGCCCTGACCGGTTTACAGGTTTGCGCCTCGCTGCTTCGCCGTCGCCAGACCTGATTTTAGCCCGCGACGATCTGATTTCGCAGTGTGCCGATGCCTTCTATCTCGGTTTCCATCAGGTCGCCCACTTTCAAATATTCGGGTGGCTTGCTGAAGTGACCGACACCATCCGGGGTGCCGGTGGAAATAATATCGCCCGGCTCCAGTGTAATCCCGTTCGATAGATCAGAAATCATGGTGGGAATATCGAACATTAGCTGACCGGTGTTGGCCTCCTGCTTGGTCACGCCGTTTACGCGCAGCCGGATGGGAATATGAACCGGGTTGGGTAGTTCGTCTGGTGTAACTACAACCGGCCCCATCGGGCAACTGTTGTCCAGGCTTTTGCCTTTGAACCATTGCAGGTGTTTATTTTGCAGATCGCGGGCCGTCACATCATTTATGACGGTGTAGCCGAAAATGTGCGATAACGCCTGGTCCTGACTGATTTTCTTACCGCCGACCCCGATAATCACGCCTAGTTCGGCTTCCCAATCCAGCAATTTGGTCACGGTTTCGTCCAGTGGTACCGGGTCAAACGGCCCGCAGATACTGGTATGGGGCTTGGTAAAGTAGATCGGCGCGTCGGGAGGCTTGTCGCCACTTTCACCCCTGGCAACCGCCCCCTCCAGATAGTGTTTATAATAGTTGCGGCCTAAACAAAGCACGTTTTTTGGTGGTTTAGATATAGGGGCCACCAATAGTTTTTCGTCAAACTCGACGGCCTGACCTGCCGCCGCCAGTTCTTGCACCTGGAGGCTTTGCAGTTTACCGGCCACCTGCTGCCAGACTGCCGGGCCGCTTTGGATCAACTCCAGCAGGCTGGAAAATCCGGCTAGCTCGCCGACATCCACAATGTAATTTTGCAGCAAGGCTCCCAGCCGTTCCTTACCGTCTTTCAGGTACGATAGATAACGCATATTCTCCTCTTTATTAAAAACTTAGGTTGACAGAATAATCATGACAATCCCTCGATTCGGCATCTATTGGCTTCCAGCCGGGATTTTTTGCTGGCATATTTGTGACATAATAACAGCGGTTTAGCTGGCCGAGCAGGAGTAGTTTCGCTGATTGATCAGTCTACCTTTTTGCAGTAATCTCGGCAAACTGCTTGCTTTGTAACAATAAGGCTAAAACCTTTAGCGGCTTCTTTAGGCCCCTTGAAGGGGTTGAGAGTGGGTTTCTAAACCGTTTGAGGTGGGCTGTATAAAAGACTAAGCCGGTTTTAACAAAAATCATAGTTAACAGTGTAAAACGGCACACCCACCCCATACAAGACAATTCGCCAACAACATCATAACAGCGTGAAAAGTGCACTTTAAGGTGCTTCACGTTTTAGTGTTGTGCTACCGAAAAGTTTCATTCCGCTGCCTTAGTTGTTACATCTCCTGATATTTCAGAACGAATAAATAACTCAATCACAGTTCGAGAGCCAGTCTATTTTGTTGTGTAATAGTCCAAATAATCCAATTTGTATTATTCGTCACAAGAACCCTTGACAAAAATGTATATAGGTGTAAAATGTACATAGATACAGTTGATAAGAATGAAGTATCGAATGGAGTAATAGTATGGCGACCCGAAGTGTAAAGAAACCCGCAAAAGGACAGACAGAACCGGAGACTTTGCAGACCGAACCGGAAATAGTTTTTGAACCGGCCTCGGCCCTGGTAGAGGAAATCGACCAGCCGGAAACGACGGTCCCTCAGATGGAAATAGTTTTTGAACCGGCCAATTTCTTGGTCGAAGAAATGACCGAAGCGGAAATAGTTTTTGAACCGGCCCCGAAGTTGATCGAGGAAGTTGCCGAACCGGCCCCGCAAGTTTCGCTGGCTAAACCGGCTACCCCGGTCCAGGAAACCAGCCAGTTAGAGGAGACCCCTGTAGCAAAACCTCGCCGACCTAAAGGCGCGATCAAATCGGTGGGCGAAGCGGTTATTCCGCCAGCCACCCCGCTCCGCCAGCCAGAACCGGAACTTGAGGCCGAGGTAATAGCCGCCGCCGAGCCGGGTCTGAACAGTCGTAACTTCCTGGTACCCTACATCCTGCTAATGTTGCGCGACAGCGTTTTGCATGGCTACGCTATCTGGGAACAACTCACTCTGCTGGGTATTCCCGGCCTGAGCGAAACCGACCGGGTAAACATTTACCGGACCCTCCGCCAGCTAGAGCGCGAAGGCAAAATCAGTAGCCAGTGGGAGACCGATCAGACCGGTCCGGCCAAACGGGTTTATAGCCTGACCAGTGGCGGCGAAAATTTCTTGCGACTGGGTGCGCTGGGCTTGCGCCAGTATCGCCAGAGTCTGGACTTCTTTTTTAAGTTGTATACGGGTGGCCGCGTGCCTAGCCCGTTTGAGGCAAGTTTAACTCCGGTACGTACCGGCACCAATATTTAAATTTAATTATGATAGGACTTTCGCTTAAAGGCAAAAACTGGCTAGAGCGGGGTAAGTAGGGGTGTAACCCCTGCGGGGGGTATACAGGGGTCTCCCCTGTGAGAACTCTTTTTACTTTCGCTTCAACCTCATTCGTGAGGTTGAAGCGAAAGTCCTATGTTATTTTCAAGGAGAAAAATAATGACTACCGAAAACACCACCAACACCTCCAACAAATTGTTTGAGCTGGGCAACGAGACCTACCAGACCTACATCAAGAGCCTGATCTGGGGCCAGGAGCAGCTTCTCGGTTTCACCCGCGATATGCTGACTCGGACCGAAACCTTCCAGCGCGAAGGCCTGAAGCTGGTTGATGAGTACACCGAAAACCTGCGCCAGGGTCAGAAAATGGTCCAGGAAGTGGTTAACAACACCGTCCAGACCGGCCAGGAAAATTGGAACCAGTACCGCGAAACCACCCGCGAGAACCTGGAAACCGTCAACGAGAACGTCAGCAAGGCCCAGGCGAAAGTTGCCCGCGCTGCCAGCAATAACTAATTTCCGGCCCGGCTATCCGGCCTGACCAATAAGTGAAGTCAAAGTCTTTTGGGGTTTAGTCTCTAAAAGACTTTTTTTATCCCAACTCGCTGCGAGTTACGGTTGTAGTATGGTACTATAATAATGAACATAACGGACAGAGCGATTCCTAAAACTTAGGCCTTTAAGAACCAGTCATGCCACTGGCATCATAGCCTAGCCAAAATGGTAGAAATTAAAGTAAGCAACTTTTTAACTCTGAAAATGTGTTAGCTTAGTGAGGATGAGAATGGCAGTCAAAAATGACCTCTCGCTGATTCCCCAGCCACCGGGAAAGATGATTGTGGGCAACCTGTTTGACCTGGGAGCGCATAGTCCGGTTCAGGACATGATGACCTTCGCCCGCGAGTACGGACCGATCTTTCAATTCGATATGTTGGGTCGCCCCCTGATCGTAGTTTCCAGCTACGAGTTGGTCAACGAATTATCAGACGAAAAACGCTTTGATAAAAAAATCTGGTCGCCCCTCAAAGAGGCCCGCGCATTTGCCGGAGATGGTCTTTTTACGGCCTACACCAGCGAGCCGAACTGGTCCAAAGCCCATAACATTTTGCTGCCAAACTTTAGCCAGCGAGCTATGCAGGGTTATCACCCAATGATGCTGGATATTGCCGAGCAACTGGTCCTAAAATGGGAACGCCTCAACGCCGATGAAGAAATTGATGTCGTCCGCGATATGACGGCCCTGACGCTGGATACGATTGGCCTGTGCGGTTTCGATTACCGATTTAATTCCTTCTACCGGGAAGATTTTCACCCGTTTATTGACGCACTGAGCTTTACCCTGGTCGAATCGCAGGAACGGCAGCGTCGGTTGCCGATTGAAAACCGGGTCCGCCGCGACCGGCAACGCCAGATGACCGCCAACATTAATTTTATGAATAATACGGTTGACCGGATTATCAAGGAGCGGCGCGAAAGCGGTGAAGATTTCAGTACCAAGAAAGATTTGCTGAGTTATATGCTGGCCGGTGTCGACAAGAAAAGCGGCGAACGGCTGGACGACCTGAATATTCGCTACCAGATCATTACCTTCTTGATCGCCGGGCACGAAACCACCAGTGGTCTGCTATCGTTCACCCTGTACTACCTGCTCAATAACCCGGATGTGCTGGCGAAAGCCTATGAGGAAGTCGACCGGGTACTTGGCCCCGACCAGGGCGCGAAAATCACCTACGCCCAGGTCAACCAGCTTACCTACGTATCTCAGATACTCAAGGAAGCCCTGCGGTTATGGCCGACCGCCCCGATGTACGCCCAATATCCGCTGGAAAATACCACCATTGGGGGCAAGTATAAAATTCCCAAAAAGCAGCAAGTTTCGATCCTGGTACCGATGCTGCACCGTGACAAAACCATCTGGGGCGAACAAGCCGAGGTCTTTGATCCGGAAAACTTCAGCCGCGAGGCCGAGCGCAATCGTCCGGCCAACGCCTACAAACCGTTTGGCAACGGCCAGCGGGCCTGTATTGGCCGTCAATTCGCCATGCAGGAGGCGACGCTGGTGGTAGGTATGATCTTGCAACGCTTCAAGCTGATCGATCACCTGCGCTACAAATTAAAATTCAAAGAAACTCTGACGATCAAACCGGACGGACTGAAGCTCAAGGTTAAAAAACGTACTCCCCGCGACCGAGCCACCCTGGCGACTTTGCCGGTTCAGGTAAATGTTAGCCCGCTAACGCCGCCGGAGAGCGAACTCAAACCCGCCGCCAATATTCCGCAGCATCATACGCCGTTACTGGTATTGTTCGGCTCCAACCTGGGAACCGCCGAGGAAATCGCCCGGCAGATTGCCCAGGCCGGTGAAGCCCAGGGCTTTGTGACCACCATCGGCGAACTGGATCACTATACCGAAAACCTGCCAAAACAGGGTCTGGTGACGATTGTTATTTCGTCTTATAACGGTACGCCGCCCGATAATGCAGTGCAGTTCTGCGACTGGCTGAACAATGGCGAACTAAACGCCGAGTCGTTCAAAGGGGTCAATTACACTGTGTTTGGCTGTGGGAACCGGGATTGGGCCTCCACTTTTCAGGCTGTTCCGCGCCTGATCGATAACAAACTGGCCGAGTACGGAGCGCAGCGTTTATACCAGCGTGGTGAAGGCGATGCCAGCGACGATTTTGACAGCCAGTTCCAGAACTGGTACGGCCCACTCTGGACCACCGTTGCGACTGTCCTTTCAATCGACCTGAGCCAGGCCGAAATCAGCCCAGAGAGCCTGTACGAGGTGGAAACGGTTTCTGGGGTGCGGGTAAACTCGTTTGTCAGTTCGCTGGGTGCCAAACCAATGACGGTGGTGGTCAACCGGGAATTGCATAAAAAGGATGGTCCGGCCCCGTCCGAACGTTCAACCCGGCATATCGAAGTGCGGTTGCCGGAAGGGATGACCTACCGGGCGGGCGACCACCTGGGGGTAATTGCCCATAACGCTGAAAATCTGGTCAAACGGGTGGCGACCCGCTTTGGTTTCGATAGCGATGTTTCTTATGTCCGGCTTCACAAAAACGGCAACCGCAAGACTTTTCTGCCGGTCGAGCAAACGATTTCGGTTTACAAATTGCTGGCTGATTACGTGGAATTACAGGATGTAGCGACCCGCAAACAGATCAAGGCGTTGGCGGCCTTTACCGAATGTCCGCCCGACAAGGAAAAATTGCAGGCTTTGAGCGGCGAGGATGACGAAAGCCGGGCGCGTTATAAAGTGGAAGTGCTGGCCCGGCGCAAGTCGCTGATCGATCTGTTGGAGGAATTTCCGGCTTGCGAGTTGCCTTTCAAAATCTACCTGGAAATGCTACCGGCCCTGCGGCCCCGCTATTACTCGATTTCTTCTTCACCGCACCACAGTCCGCAGTCCTGCGATATTACGGTGGCGGTAGTCGAAGGGGCAGCCCGGTCGGGCCGGGGAACTTTCCGGGGTGTCTGCTCGACCTATTTGCGCCAGGAAGTCGAAGGCGATTTGATGTTTGCTTTTGTGCGCGATACCGGCTCAAACTTCCGGTTGCCAGTCGACCCCACCACGCCGATAATAATGGTGGGTCCCGGCACCGGGCTGGCGCCCTTCCGGGGTTTTTTGCAGGAACGGGCCGCCCTCAAAGCCCAGGGCCAGCCGGTTGGCCCCTCCCTGCTTTTTTACGGTGCCCGCCACCCGCATACCGATTATCTTTATCAGGAGGAGTTGGAAGGCTTCCACTCTCAGGGCGTGACCGAACTGCATACCGCTTTCTCGCGCCACGACCAGCAACCCCGGCGATACGTTCAGCACGCCATGCAGCAAAACAAGGACCGTATCTGGCAGTTGATCGAGGCTGGAGCGGTGGTTTATGTTTGCGGCGACGCTTCCAAAATGGCCCCGGATGTCCGGCGGACGCTGGGCGAAATCTTCCAGGAAAAGACCGGAGCTACCGCCGAGGCAGCCGAAGTCTGGCTGGATCAACTGGCCGCCAATAATCATTATCTGGTCGATGTGTGGGCCGCCAATTAAACCTTTGAGGCCGGTTTATTCCGGTCATATATCACGAGATTTTCTTAGAAAGGAGCCTGTCAGCTTATGTCAAAACATCCGGGTTGCACCCATCTTGATACGATGCAGGTCGTTTCGCCAAGTGCCAACGGCTGCGAAGATTGTCTCAAAACCGGTGATCATTGGGTACATTTACGGCTGTGCCTGGCCTGTGGGCACGTCGGGTGCTGCGATTCTTCCAAGAATAAACACGCTACCAAACATTTCCACGCCAGCCAGCACCCTCTTATAACGTCATTTGAACCGGGCGAGGACTGGGGTTGGTGCTACGTCGATCAGATCGACCTCGAACCGGATAACGCCGCCTTCCGCAGCGAACTGGAAAAACTGCCGGTTCAACATCACCGTTAATTCCCTATCGGCAAAGTTTTTATAAGATTTAGGACTTTAGAATCAAGCTCACACCGTAAGGCTGATTCTAAAGTCCTAAATTTATCTTGATACTCATTGTGTATTCTACCCCTTTTAGCCAGGTTAAATAAAAGTCATTAGACTTTAGCGAATGCAGACCGCTTACCAAGCTGTAGAGTTCAGGGGCGGTAGTATGTTGACGCTTTAGGAAATCACTGACGGCATCGTGGCTGAGGTGTTCTAAGTGGTTAGCCAGATTAGTTCCAGTATAATTGATCGATGTGCTTATTAAATAGTAACCATTCAGGCCGTAAACGGGACCAAAGCGGGGTCGTGGGGGTCGGGTACCCGCTGGGTGCCCGGCGCGGGGTCGTACAGGCGGGTACCCACTGGGTGCCCCTGTTAATACTCTTTTCTTCCCCTCCTTAGGGAGGGGTCAGGGGTGGGGTCTGAGTAGTTACATTAAATAAGCAATATAGTGTTCCCGTGTAATTAGCATGGCTACACTTTATCACCTACAGCAACCTGACCAAGCGAAAATCCTAAGAATATTAGTAGCTCTTGGGCATTTTCAGGACGTGCTGCCCGATGTAAGCCAGCACGAGATTATTATTTATCGGCGCAACCGTATAAAGCCGGGTTTCGCGGAATTTTCGCTCCACGTCGTACTCGCAGGCGAAGCCGTAGCCGCCGTGAGCGTTCAGGCAGACGTTCGCGGCTTCCCAGGAGGCTTCCGAACTCAAAAGTTTTGCCATGTTGGCTTCGGCACCGCATTTCTCACCGGCATCGAACAGGGCCGCCGCCTTGAACCGCATCAGGTTTGCCGCCTCGACTGCCGCGTAAGCGTGGGCTACCGGGAACTGCACGCCCTGATTGGCTCCAATCGGTTTGCCAAAGACTACTCGCTCCGAGGTATATTTGGCCGCTCGTTCGACGAACCAGTGACCATCCCCGATACACTCGGCGGCGATCAAAATTCGCTCGGCGTTCCAGCCGTCGATGATATAGCGGAAACCGGCTCCTTCTTCACCGATCAAATTTTCGGCGGGAACTTCCAGGTTGGTGATAAAAACCTGGTTGGTTTCGTGGTTAACCATATTCATAATCGGGCGGACTTCCAGGGCGTCCCCGGCCTCGCGCAAGTCGACCAAGAACACCGAAAGACCGCACGTTTTATCGCTCAACTGGTCGTAAGGGGTGGTCCGGGCCAGCAGCAACATCATATCCGAGTGTTGTACTCGTGAGGTCCAAATTTTCTGGCCGTTGATAATGTACTTGTCGCCTTTGCGAACGGCCATCGTGGTGATACGGGTAGTTTCCGACCCGGCGTCCGGTTCGGTCACACCAAAAGCCTGGAGGCGCAATTCTCCCGAAGCAATCAGGGGTAAATACTGGCGTTTCTGACGTTCGTTGCCATGCCGCAACATAGTGCCCATGATGTACATCTGAGCGTGACAGGCCCCGGAGTTGCCGCCACAATGGTTAATTTCTTCCAGAATTATACTGGCCTCGGTTATGCCCAGCCCGGCCCCGCCGTATTCTTCGGGGATCAGGGCCGAAAGCCAACCGGCTTTGGTTAACTCCTCGACAAAGGCTTCGGGGTAGCCGCGCCGTTCGTCGACCTCGCGCCAGTAAGAGTCCGGGTAGCGTAGACAAATATCGCGCACAGCTTTTCGGATAGTTTCTTGATCCTCGCTCAACTTAAACAACGCGTTCATGTTTTTTCTTTCTATTAAGGACTTTCGCTTCAACCTCACCTGTGAGGTCAAAGCGAAAATAAAAGGGATTACCAGGGGCACCTATAGGGTACCCGCCTGTCTACCCCCCGCTTGGCACGCAGGGGGTACCCGGCCCCACGACCCCCGCTTTCGACTAAAGTATTTCTATTGCTCAGACTCTTTATACAGGGCAACTACCCCGGCGGCTTCCAGACCGGTAATTTCCTCCGGCGAGTAATTCAAGGCCGCCAGGATTTCGGCGGTGTGTTCACCCATCAGGGGAGGCCGGACCCGCAGTTGGGCCGGGGTAGCCGAAAGCTTGAGGGCCGGGCCAGGCATCCGAATATTTCCATCGCGGGGGTGGTCGAAACTGACCATCATATTGCGGGCGAGTGTGTGAGGGTCGTTAAAGAGGGCCGCCATATCGTTGACCGGCCCCACACACTGGTCCTCGCCGCTTAATATTTCGAGCCAGTCGGCGGTGGTCCGGCGACGAAAGATTTCGTTGAGCGTTTCGCGGATAGCCGGGCCGGTTTCGTATTGACGGTCGATCAGGTCCTCGCGTTCGATTTTGCGGCACAGACCGACCCAGAATTTTTTCTCCAATGCCCCGACGGTGATATAACTATCTTTCGTCGGGTAGATCGCATAGCAGGGATAGCCCCCGGTCAGGCGGCCCTGTCCTCGTGCCGGAGTCGGTTGACCGGCCATATAAAACGAGGAGGCAAAGCCCAACCAGGCGATCACGCCATCCGACATGGCAATATCGAGGTACTGACCGCACCCGGTATGCTGGCGAGCCTGGAGCGCGATCAGGATTGCCACGACGGCATTGGTCGCTCCCACCAGATCGGCGACCTGGACCAGCGGCATGACCGGTGGACCGTCCGACTCACCGGTGCCATCTAGCACCCCGGCATAACCGATATAATTGAGATCGTGACCAGCCTTATCTCGATAGGGTCCAGTCTGGCCGTAGCCGGTCAAGGAGCAGTAAATCAGGCGGGGGTTAAGTCCGGCCAGCGTTTCGTAGCTCAGGCCCAGTTCGGCCATCTTGCCGGGCCGGTTGCCTTCAAAAACCACGTCCACCCGGCTGACCAGTTTTTTGAAAAGAGCTTTGCCGCGCGGGTCTTTGAGGTTCAAAACAAGGCTGCGTTTGTTGCGATTGACGTTCATGAAGTAGGCACTTTCGTGCCGGTAAAGCGGCGCGATCTTGCGAGCGTAATCGCCTTCGCCGGGCGACTCGACTTTTATGACGTCGGCCCCGTAGTCGCCCAGCATCATGGAGGCGAAACCACCCGGCAGCAAGCGGGTGAGGTCCAGAATGGTGATGCCCTGCAAAGCCTGTGCATTGCTCAAATCTGGTTGTCCTTTATCAATCGGCTTCGCTTCAACCTCACTTTGTAAAGCTCAAGCGAAAATTAAAAGAGTTTTAACAGGGGCAATCGACCCCTACTGACCCCGCTTTAGACTGATTTTCGTGTTTAAGCAAAAGTCATAATATTCAGGTCCGGTAGCGATTATAACCGATCCGGCCCTACCATACAGATATTGACAAAGTTTTCGGGCTGGGTTATCATTTTAACACTTCGCAATGTGTATTGCTGTCTGCTAAAAGAACTATTTTGGCTTCTTAAGATTATAATCCTCTACCGGTTATTTTTACATATAAAGGGAAGGTTGAGTGCGCATCTTGGCTCATTTTAGTACCTTGTCCGAGGCCGTGCGCGATCATATTCATGACGGCGATACTGTTTCTTTGGAAGGCTTTACCCACCTCATTCCCTACGAGGCCGGTCACGAAATCATCCGGCAGGGCAAACGCGATCTGACCCTTATCCGCCTGACACCCGATCTGATCTTCGATCAGTTAATCGGAATGGGTTGCGCCCGCAAGGTAATTTTCTCGTGGGGCGGTAATCCAGGGGTCGGGTCGCTTCACCGGATGCGCGAGGCTATCGAAAAAGGCCAACCCAAACCGCTTGAAATCCTCGAACATAGCCATGCCGGATTGGTCAATGCCTACGTAGCGGGCGCGGCGGGTCTGCCGTTTGGAGTTTTGCGGGGCTACCGGGGGACCGATCTGATCGAGCATAACTCGCAGGTGGCGGTGATCGAATGCCCGTTCACCGGCGAAAAGTTATCGGCGGTCAGGGCGGTTAACCCGGATGTTACGGTTATTCACGCCCAACAGGCCGACCGGGACGGCAATGTGATGCTGTGGGGTATCGTGGGGATTCAGAAAGAAGCGGTGATGGCCGCCACACGTGCCATCGTGACGGTCGAAGAAGTAGTGGACAGATTCGAGCCGCGCCCCAACAGCCTGATTTTGTCCCGGTTGTTGTTCAAGGCGGTGATAGTCACTCCGGGCGGTAGTCATCCCTCGTATGCCCAGGGCTATTCGGTGCGCGATAATCCTTATTACGTGGCGTGGGACGGTATTAGCCGCGACCGGGCGACTTTTTTGAGTTGGATGGAGCAAAATGTAATGTCCCCGGCGGGCAAATAGCCCGTCTCGACCATAAAAATGATTTTAAGAAAAATGATTTGAAGGCCAAACCAGAGGAATTAAACGGATGACCCAGGAACTGACTTATACCGCCGATGAGATGATGACTATCGCCGCCGCCCGGCTGTTGAGCAACGGTATGTTTTGCTTTGTTGGGATTGGCTTGCCGAGTGCCGCCGCAAATTTGGCTCGCGCGACTCACGCTCCAGATTGTGTGCTGGTCTACGAATCCGGTACAATTGGTACCAAGCCCAGCCGGTTGCCGCTTTCGATAGGTGACGGCGAGTTGTCCGAGACAGCCGAAGTGGTGGTATCGCTGCCGGAAATCTTTAACTACTGGCTTCAGGCCGGGCGAGTAGATGTGGGGTTTCTGGGAGCGGCCCAGATCGACCGCTTTGCCAACCTGAATTCGACCGTGATCGGGCCTTATGACCAGCCAAAAATTCGGCTACCGGGGGCCGGGGGGGCACCGGAAATAGCGACCGGGGCGAGGGAAATTATCGTGGTTTTGCGCCAGAATACCCGAACTTTTGTGGAGAAGGTCGACTTTATTACCTCGATGGGGCACCTGACCGGCGGTGATTCGCGGCAAGAGTTGGGTATCAAAACCAAAGGCCCGACGGTAGTTATTACCCAGCTTGGCCTTTTGCGGCCCGACCCGGCGACCAAAGAACTCAGGCTGACCGATTTGCATCCGGGGGTGACGCTGCAACAGGTACAGGCGGCGACCGGCTGGAATTTGCAGATCGCTGCCGAGTTGAAACAAACTCCTCCTCCGACCGTTCAGGAATTATCCGCTCTGCGCGATATTCAAAGCCGGACCAAAAACGGCTAGTGGGTCATTGAGTTACAAAGTAGATAACTAAAAGGTACAGGCCTAGAATATACTTTCTAATCTAAATTGTTAAGGAGAGTATAAATTGCCCCGTCCTCAAACTAATCCGCTTCGCCTTCTAAGTGAGGAAAAAAAGAGCGGTCTCACACTAACCGCTCATTCCAGGTACCTTTCGGGATAGCCGGTTTCGACCATAGCGGAGGTTCCTCGAAAGTAGGAAACGGCAAATCCTTTTGAGGCGCGGCGGACGGCGAAAACGCCGGGCTGGCAAAACTGCTATTAAATCAGTTTTGTTCATGCTTATGACCGTTGCCATTAGAGGAACGCGGCAAGGTCAGACCCCGGTCGAGGCCGGGCGGCGGTGGGGTACCATCTTTTGGCAAACGTGTATCGGGCGATAGGCGCGGTCGGAGTGGAGTTGGTTTACCGGTTGGCGGTTTAGAGTTATTACGCCCAGGTTTTGCGGGGGAGGTCGTCACTTCGTCGGCCAGATTTTTGATCAACCGGAGCAACCCGGCAGAGTCCGACCGGGGCAAAACACCCACATTTAGAATCATAAAAATGTGTGGAGCGGAGGGCCGCACCGAAAGCCGCCGCAAGTCAAAGCCATCATCCAACAGCAGGGTTAGCATTCGTTGAGCCGATTGGTAAGCTTCGGCACTGCGAAAAGCAATCTTGTAATTAGTGCGGTATTCCTCGACCCGCCAGCCCTGCCCGGCACTCATCACATTACGCGGCAGGGAGCCTTTGGCCTCAAAGATTTCAAACTCGCGGCCAGGAATTATAGTATTTTGCAGACTGATCAGTATACTGAGCGAATCGCGGCCACCACGAGCCAGGGAAATAATCGCTCGAAAAAACTGGCGCGACTGCATCCCGATTACGATTGCCACTTCACGCATGGGCGAGCGGCCCTGGTCAACCAGTATATCGAGCCGGTCGGCTCCGTGCCAGCGACTGGAAGTGCCGGTTCCCAGGATCGCTAATGAGTCTCTCAACCAGGCCGCTAACAAGTTTAAGCGGCGACGGTTGTATTGAATGCTAAAGAAGTAGGAACCAACCCAGGCCACCAGCAACCCTAACAGTAGATAAAATAAGGGGTTATTCATGCCAGCTTAGTGACCGCAACCACAACTGCCGCCACAGCAACCACCCCCACTATTGCCGCCGCCCTGGGGACCGGTATTGGCCGGGCGAGTAATCCCGTCACTTTTGCTAAAGGCCGCGAAGGTGCTTAACATGCGTTTGGCCCGACCGGCCTGACCACATTCGGGGCATTGAACCTCGCGGTCCTCGGCACGAATACCGCGCAATCGTTCATAAGCCGAGCCACAATCGGCGCATTTGTAGGCGTAAACAGGCATAGAAAGTTATCCTTTTTAGAAAGCAAACCCGGTCGATTGCCGCCTGATAAAGTCAGGGACAATCACAACATTGCACCGGGTCAAAACAGCAATTCATTTCAAATTATTACTCAGTTAACCACCCTAAAATCAACGAGAAGCAGGGGTAGTGGGGGTCGGGTACCCTATGGGTGCCCTGCGCGGGGTCAAAGGGGTCTCCCCTGTTTATCTCTCTTTTCCCCTCCCCGAGGGAGGGGTCAGGGGTGGGTCTGGGTAATAAGATTACTGTCAAATTATAGCACCCTGGATCAGGAAGCGGCAAGTGAGGACGAACGGTTGGGGGCCATCGCAAACGGGTCGCGCAGCACAATCGTATCGCTGCGTTCTTTACCGGTCGAGATTATATCAATTCGGACACCCAGCACTGATTGCAAAAGCAAAATAAAATTCTGGCAGGCGGGCGGCAAATCCTTATAATTATTGATGTGGGCGGTGGAAGTCTGCCAGCCGGGGATTTCCTGGTAGACTGGCCGGACCGACTTGAGGGTGGGTAAGTCTGCCGGGTAGCGGGTCAGCGCGGCATCGTGTACCTGATATTCGGTACAAATCTTGATCGTCTCAAAGGTATCCAGACCATCGAGTTGGGTCAGGGAAACCGAGGTCAGACCATTTAACTGGACTACAAAGCGAGCCGCCACCGCATCGAACCAGCCAAAACGCCGTTTGCTTTCAGACAGGCTGTTGGTAGAACCACTCCGCACCTCTATGAATGGTTGGGCTTCGATCTCGGTCATTTCGGTCGGGAAAGGGCCGCTATGTGTACACGAAATATAAGTCGCAAACACCCCTACCGCGCTGCTAATCGCCGAGGGGGGCAAACCGGAACTGCTGCTGGCGGCCCCGACCGTTGGGGAAGCATTGGAGACAAAGGGATAAGCCCCAAAATCTATATCCAGCATCGAACCCTGGTCACTTTCCAGCAAAATCCGGTGATTACTTTCGAGTGCCCGTTGCAATATCAGCCGGGTATCAAATATGTGATCTCGCAGATTGCGGCCATACCCCAGGTATTCCTGGTAAACCTTTTGCAAAGATAGCGGGGGTTGCCCAAAAACTTTGGTGAGTATATCGTTTTTTACGTTCAGGGTCTTGGATAAACGAGATAAAAAAAGTTCTTCCTGTAACAAGTCGCTGATCCGAATTCCGATCCGGCTAATTTTGTCGGCATAGGCCGGACCCAACCCACTACCCTGGACATCCACCAGGGGTGTACCATAAGCTTTATGTTCGGCTTGTTCCAGCAACAAATGATAGGGCATTACAATATGGGCCTGTTCGCTAATATAAAAGCGTCGCAGGTCGATCCCACTCTGGCGCAGGGCTTCGAGTTCTTCCCCCAAACGTTGAGGGTCGATCACCATACCCGCTCCAAGTACCGAAATAGTCTTTGAATAGAATATGCTGCGGGGTACGTATCGCAACTTGAAGGAGCCAAACTGGTTTTCCACCGGTTGGGCCAGGCGTCCGCCGCCACTGTAGCGCACTACAACTTTGCATTGTTCGCCCAGTAGTTCGGTAAGTTTGCCTTTGCCTTCTTCGCCCCACTGCCCGCCGATTAAGGCCATAACTGTCATGGCCGACTATCTTTCTTTTTCAATGTTTTTAGCCGAAAATATAATTTGATTAAAAAGTTATCTAAAAATTATCTACTGATATGCAGGGTAGATTATATCTCAAAGCTGGTTTCTCAGCAGCACATTCAACGAATTGATCATTAATTTATCATAAACGGGGAAATGAGATGCTATGACTTTTGTCCTATTTTTAACCTTTTTTCAGGCCAGGTTTTGTGATATTATGTTAAGTGTAACATATTTTGTAATGTCAGAAACTTTTTCAGGATAATATGTTTAATAGTGGCCGGGCTATTTTCGGTTTAACCTTTAATGCAATTCTGGTTGTATTTTTCGTTGTACTTTTGCTATCGGGTGGGTTACTCTCTGCCTCCCAAGCAGCAAACCTCAGCCCGCAAAAAGGTCCGATTCGCTGGGCTTACTATGTTAATTCCGCTACCTCGCTGGAAGGTTTGCGTACCAATGTCGACAACCTGACGATGGTATCGCCTTATTTCTTTGTGTTGCGTTCTGACGGCACTATCAGTGGCAATGACCAGGCCGAAGTAACCAAACTGGCCCATAGTCACGGGGTTAAGGTTCTGCCGATGTTACAAAATGACCAGCTAGCGACCTCAAAAGAAGGCTTGCATAATTTACTGGCCGACCCCAATAAGGTCCGGCAAATCATAGATGAAATCGAGACTCAGGTTCTGACCTATGGCTACGATGGTTATCATATTGATTTTGAAAACGTATTGGCCCAGGACCGGCCTTATCTGACCCAGTTTATGAGCAACCTGTATGTCAGATTGCACAAGCAGGGTAAACTGGTAACTATGGCGGTGGCCGCCAAGTACCGCGACGTAACCAGCAGTTGGGGCGGCTCTTACGATTACGCCGGGCTGGCACCTTATCTGGATTATGTCGTACCGATGGCCTACGACTACTCCTATCCGGGAGGCCGGGATGGCCCGGTCGCCCCGATCAACTGGGTAAATTCGGTAGCCGCTTACGCCGGGTCGCAATTTGGGCCGGGCAAAGTGTTGCTGGGGGTTCCCTTTTACGGCTACGATTGGAATATCAGTCAGGGGGGATTAGCCCGCGCCCACAGCTACGATAATATGCTACAGCTATTGCAACGCTTCAATGCGGCAGCCAGCTTTGATGAGCAAACCCAGGAAGCCTGGGCCGATTATACCGAGAACGGTAGTCAGCATCGGGTCTGGTTCGATACCCCACGTTCGCTGGCGGCCCGACTGGACGTAATCAAACGCAACAACCTGGGCGGGTTTGCGGCCTGGCGGTTGGGCCAGGAAGGCCGCGATTTCTGGCCGGTGATCAGTCGCTGGCAATAAACTCTTTGCAATTCAAACCGGAATTACCTATAATGCAGCGGTGAATACTGGCAATCGCAAAGAGTAAACAGGTTTTGTTAAAAGAGGCCGAAACAACCGATATAAATCTTCCTTCTGGCGTTACCTCCTTTCAAAAATCGCCCCGCTTTTTTTGGCTGGCTTTACTATTAATACTTTTGCTGGCCGCCGCTTTGCGTCTATATGCCCTCGGCGATTACCCCCAGGCCTTTAATCAGGATGAGATGGTACTTGGCTACGATGCCTGGAGCGTGTGGACCACTGGCAAAGACCAGCACGGCAACACCCTACCGATCCATTTCAGGACCTTTAACGACTCAGTGCCGCCGGTCGCCAATTATATCGCCGCGCCCTTTGTCGGCTTGCTGGGTCTGAGCCGGTTTAGCACCACATTACCTTTTGCGCTGCTGGGTATTTTGACAGTCGGGCTGGTGGCCCTGCTGGCCCGGCACTGGTGGGGGTCGTGGCCCGGATTGGTGGCGGCATTGCTACTGGCCCTCGACCCCTGGCACCTGACCTATAGCCGGGTGGCTTACCCGGCCAGTCTGGTACCGCTTTTTACCACACTCGCCCTCTACACTTTCACCCGCGCGATGAACGGTCTCAAAGCGGAAACAAGCTGGCCCAAGCGGCGGCAGGCCTACGGGTGGCTGGCCGCTAGTGCCGCAAGTTTTGCCCTCTTAGCCGCCTCTTACACCCCACTAAAATTGGAGTCGCCTTTGTTGGTGGGGCTGGCCGGACTGTCGGCCTTCGGCTGGTTCTGGCGGCATAGGCTGGTCGCGCTGGGCTGGTTGAGTTTTTGTGGGTTGTGCAGCAGTCCTTTGTTATATAGCCAGCTACGCTACTGGAACCAGATTCAGGGCCATTTCAAACACATCAGTATCACCGACGAACCAAACTGGCTACCAACCTTTGTAGGCCAATATCTGAGCCATTACAACCCACTGGCCCTCTTTGTGATCGGTTTCAAGGGAGGAATGTCTGTGCGACCTGCCGGGGTGGGCGAGTTATTCTGGCTGGAAGGCTTTTTGTGGCTGGCGGCGGCGGTGGGCCTCTGGCAGAACCGGCACAGCTTTAAGGAGCGGTTGGGGTTTAATTTGCCGCTCTTGCTGGCGGGCTGGTTTCTGACGTTCCCGATCTCATCCAGCCTCACCAACGTCGAAATACCCCACGAAGTCCGGGCCTATAACTTTGTCCCACTACCGCAATTGCTGGCCGGTTATGGGGCGATAGTCCTCTTTCAGAAATTGTCCGGTGTACGCTGGGGCCGCTTTAAGCCCGTTTACGGACTACTCGCGGGCGGGGTGGTTACGCTGCTGGTCTTCCAGAACCTTTTTCTGCCGGCTTTCTTCAGCCGTCCTTTGCTGGAAACGACCACCGCCGCCGCCGATATGCCTTACAACACCGGGCAGGAACCGGTAATCCAGAAAGTAGCCCAACTGGCCGGACCCTGCGATAGCGTTTGGATCGAACCGGGCAACCAGACTTATATTTACTATCTGTTTGAAACGCGCTATCCGCCGGAGCAGTTCCAGAAGTTAAACTTTGAAACCAGCACTCGCAACGGCGGCTGGCTGTATGTGCCTTATATCGATAATATTCACTTTGGCATCCCCGGTCGTGAACCGGATACGGCTCCCAAATTGCCGGGCTGCACGACTACTGCCGGACGACTGTACTTTGCCAGCCATACTGTCCCGACCGGCCCGGAATGGCAGGAACTGCTGGCCGTTCGCAATCAGACCGGCCAGGCGGTCTGGCGGCTGGTTGTTCACCGGTAAATAAAGAATTTTTAGACACCACCCCAAGTCCTGCGGTAGACGGGCACTATAACACATCTTTGAAAGCGAAAAAAGACCTGCTCTTGCAAGCAGGTCTTCTCGCTCTTTACAAATATACGGGATATAAAGCAGGGAAAAGCGGATTTAGAAAGTGCGTTTTTCTTTGATACGAGCTTCCTTACCACTAAGACCGCGTAGATAGTAAAGCTGCGCCCGGCGGACTTTGCCGCGCCGAACCACATCGATTTTGTCGATACGTGGCGAGTGAATTAGAAAAGTACGCTCCACCCCAATTCCGTGAGCCGCTATGCGGCGAACCGTAAAGCTTTCGTTGATACTTCCGCTGCGACGTCGCATAACCACGCCTTCAAACACCTGGATACGCTCTTTGGTACCTTCAACGACCTTCACGCCGACCCGCACCGTGTCACCTACCCCAAACTCAGGTAAATCTGTACGCAGCATCGGTTTTACAAATTCATCGATCACCATACTCATTGGCTTTTCCCTCCTTCCCGTCTTTAATCGGTTAAATCTTTCAAATTTACTTTGATTTATTGACTAGCTATTTAATATAAAGAGCTATCGTGCTAATTTGTTTGCACAGCGGCTTATTATAACAGTCTGACCGCTCTCAGTCAACCTGGCTGTAACGGAAACACGGGGTTTATGCGCTTAGAAGATTTTACTAAGTGGTGTACCTTTCTTATTGAATTTGAATGGTGGTCGAAAGTAATCACCCCTTCCAGGGGACGCTAGAGTATGGGAAACCGAAATAAAGACGACCCAATAGTTGAACTATTCCTTAACCGGTTGCCTATACTAATTGGGGTCTAGTAATTTATAATAGCCTTTAGATTGAGCATATTAGTCTGCAAGTTTTAGAAGGGAAATTCTTTACAATGGAAATGCTTGAGCAAGTCACACCGCCTACTTCCGCCGAAAATAACGGCCAACCGACAGTAGTGGTGGTTGGGGGTGGTCTGGCCGGGCTTACCGCCTCGAAATATCTGATCGATGCCGGTTACAAGGTAACTTTGCTTGAAAAACGACCGATAGTGGGCGGCAAAGTTTCAGCCTGGAAAGATGCCGATGGCGATTGGGTCGAAACCGGTTTGCACGCTTTCTTTGGGGCTTATGAAGAGATTTACACGCTGATGCGCGAGCTAGGCACCTACGATCATGTTAGCTGGAAAAAGCACGAATTGACCTATACCTTGCACGGAGGCGAACGCTTCTCATTTGCGACCGTCAATCTGCCTAGTCCCTTTCATTTACTACCCGCCGCTTTCAAAAACCGCTTTTTTACCCTGGCCGAACGCCTGACGCTGGTCAAAGCCCTGGGGCCGATGCTGTTTGGGAGTGCCAAATATTACCAGAGCCAGGATAAATACACCTACGAGGAGTGGCACACTCGCTGGGGCATCAGCAAACGTATGCTAAAGAAAATGTTTTTGCCGATGGCGTTGGCCCTCAAATTCCTGCCGCCGGACGAAATCTCGGCCAAAATCGTGCTGGACGTGATCGGTATATTCTTGCGCCAGAACAAGGCCAGCGAAATGGGGCTTTTGAAAGGCTCCCCGGCCAAATTGCTGACCGGACCGCTGGTAGAATATATCACCAGCCGGGGTAGCCAGGTGCGCACCGGGGCCAAAGTCCGCGAAGTGCTGCTCGATCAACAGGACAACCACCGGATCGCCGGGCTGGTGTTGGAGGATGGCGAACGCCTCGAAGCCGACAACTACCTGTTTGCTCTGCCGATCCACAACCTTAAAAAGCTGATCCCGCAGCCGCTTTATGACCAGGAAACTTTTTTTGCCAATCTGCGCAATATCCAGAGTGTGCCGGTAGTTTCGGTCCAGTTATGGCTCGACCGGCAGGTTTCTTATGTCGATAATCTGCTTTTCTCGCCGGATGGTGTCATCCCGGTCTATGCCGACATGGGCAACGCGGTGCCGGAGTATTACAACGACGGCAAGAGCCGACTGCATTTCTGTGTGGCTCCCGCCAAAGATTTGATCAAAAAGACCGACGAGGAAATCGTGGCAACGGTCTGGGGTGATGTGCAGTCGATCTTCCCAGATAGTGCTAAAGATGCTCAAATCGTCAAATCGACGGTCGTGCGCATCCCATCCTCGGTATATTATCCGGGCGTGAATACCGACCAGTACCGGCCTACCCAGGAAACGCCGGTCAAGAATCTGTGGCTGGCCGGTGGCTACACTCACCAGCGGTTCTACGACTCGATGGAAGGAGCCGTTCAGAGTGGCAAACTGGCTGCCCAGAAACTGGTAAAAACCACCAGTCGGGTCAGCTAAAACCGGAAAAACTATCGCAAAAAAAGCCCGGCGGTTTAATACTGCCGGGCTTTTTTATAGAATTTTTCTGGCTGGTAATTATTAGGGCCTTGTGCTAGATGAATATTAGCAAAATAAAGGTTGCTCATAAGCTTTAATGACTAGACTTTAGGAAAAGCCAGATGCTTGATTTGTAAAAATTCAACCTTTCCTATTAACCGATTGAGATAAATCGAAAGGGTA
>JBBQGA010000020.1:0-104998 GCA_038322625.1 Chloroflexia bacterium | reverse complement strand
GACCTGGAAGACGGCATGAAGGCCGGGATGATTTCAAGCGGACGGCTTCGGAGTAACCGGGAGCGGTTGGTGCGCAACGAGGCCGAGCAATCCCAATTCGATTGGGTGCTGGAACAGGTGCAGTTTGTGGAAAATCAGCCGGGCGAACGGAGTCGCAAAGCGGCCCGCAAGGAGTTGACCTCGCGGCTGATCCACGATTTTTTGGTGGCGGCGGACCGCGAATTGAGGCCGCCCTGGCAAGCCACCCCGACGGCAACCGACCGCTACCGCTATCGGTTGGTGATTAATCCGTTACAGAAGATGCGCTGCGGGATTTTGAAGGATATTATGTTCCGGTTGATCGTCGAGGATGCGCGGGTGGCGACGCTGGAGAGCAAAGCCGAGCGGATTGTGCGGGGTCTGTTTGAGGTCTTTGCCGATCCGCAGTCTCGGACGGCTTTTTTGTTCCCGGAGGATTTTCGGGATTTGTGGTTGGAGGCCGGCGAACAGGGCAAAATCCGCATCGCCTGTGACTATATCGCCGGGATGACCGATGATTACGCCGAGCGGATGTATGCCCGGCTGTTTTTGCCGCAGGCCGGTTCGATTTACTCACTTTAGCACCCGACGCGAGAAACCAGCCTGAGAAAAGACTTAATTGTAAGCTCTTTACGGCTCGGTTATAATTAACAACGATTTCCTTTTTGGACTTTCCTGATTACGATAATTATTCTCAGTGGCACTCAGCACGCGGATTTTTGGGTAGATAAACAAGAGCTAGCCCCATTTCATATATGTATGATCTAATATGACCTTACCTGGCGGGGAATAATGACAGATTTAGTGACAACCGGGGATGCGTTGAATATTGCGTTGATGCCGCATTTATTGATAATCCAGGGTACTCAGACCGGGCTTTGTATTGGGCTGGACTTTGCGCGGCTGGCCGAAAAACCGCTGGTGCTGGGACGGCAGCCGAACGAAGCCGACGTGGTGCTGATCAGTCCGCAGAACAAAGTATCTCGCAAACACGCGCGGTTGATTTTCAGACCGGAAGATGAGCTGGTAGTGCTGGACGACGCCGGTTCGTCGAACGGAACGCAATTAAACGGGGAGTATATTGCCGGGCCGGTGGCATTATTTCCGGGCGATACGATTGGCTGCGGCGATGTAAAGCTGGTGTTTGTGGTGCCGCTGGAGGGGTTGGGCTTTCCGGTGGTATTGCTGCCGGGCCAGACCGAGCGACGTTACCCGGAGGACTCGGAGCCGGGGGTGGGCCGGTTGGAAGTAGTGGCAACCGAGGTGCCAGGGTTACGCTGCGGGGCGATTTCGCGTTTGACCCCCGGCCATCCTTTTGTGATTGGGCGTTACTCAATAAACGATCTGGCGTTGCTCGAATTGGAGGCCCAGGCCCGCCTGGTGAGCCGCCGCCACGCCGAAATCCGTTGGGGCGGGAACGGTTATATTATTCGGGATTTAGGGGCGGCGAACCCGGCCTGGGTCAACCAAAACCAGATTGATGGCCCCTGCCAGTTGCAGGATGGCGACCGTATTCAAATCGGAACGACCCTGCTGGTCTACCGTGAACCGCGTTTGAGGCTGGCGGCGGGGCAGAGCGCAACCACGCACGGCCTAGAAACTCACCAGGCCATCTGGCAATTTTGCGGGAAAAGAGCTTTGCAGTTGGGACCGGGCCGGTTGATTTTGCCGACCGACCGGCAGATTTTGATCGGGCGCAACGAGGGTAACGATTTGCGGCTGGTGGACCGTATGGTGTCGCACCGCCATGCCCGGCTGTTTTACGAGGCGCGGCATTTTATGCTGGTCGATGTCGGGTCGACCAACGGTACCCGGCTCAATGGTCGGCTGATCGATAAGCCGGTGGTGTTGCAGGCGGGCGACCAGGTGGGTATCGGGGATTTTGAGTTTGTTTTTGAGGAGCTTTTGACCCCGATAGACCCACTGGGGAGGCTGGAAGGCGGCGAAACGCCAGGTGTGGCGATGCTTGAACCGGTCACACTACAACTCGATCAGGTGTCAATGGTGGCCGAGCAGACCGAGGTTGAGACGATTGGCGAGGTATTGACCGGGGAAACAGTCACTGAAGTGATTGTCCACCCGCTCCGCCAGATTTCGCCTTTTGACGAACTGGACGGCGTTACTTTCCGGCTTTTGCTGCCCTATTTCAAGGAGGTCATTTACAAGGCCAGGCAGGTTATGGCGAATGAAGGCCAGAACCGGGGAGCTTTTTTTGCGATCATCGAAGGGCGAGTGTCGATTTCACGGGCTTTTAACGAGCGACAACGGCTGGTACTGGGCGAGTTGGAGAGCGGGTCGGTTTACGGGGAGCGGACAGTTTTCGCCGATCAGAGGTTTGTGAACCGGTTGGAAGCGATCACCGCGGTCAGGGCCTTGCGATTGGAGGAGGGCGCCTTTATGCGCGACTTATCCCAGAACGCGACCATTCGCCGTTTTTTTGAGCAGCAAGTCTCGGCAGCTTCGGCTACCAACTGGCTCCGAGCAACTCTATTAATGCGGACCTTGAGCGAAAAGACCCGGCGAGAACTTGCCAAACGCTTGCGCCAACGGGTATATGAGCCGGGCGAGGTGTTGGCCGAAAAGGGTCAGGCAGCCGAGGAATTTTTTCTGGTGCTGAGTGGGACGGCGGTCGCCAATATAAAGGACGGCAAAGGCCGCGAGACTTATCTGGCGACGCTGGAGGAAGGCGATACTTTTGGCGATGGGATCGCGGCGGCGGGCGAGACTTATCCGACGACGGTCCGCGCCGAGAAGCGGGTAGAATGTTATGTGCTGGCGCGGACAGACTTCGAGAATGTGTTAGCCAAGAGTGGCGACCCGTTTGCCAGCCTGGGAGCGGCGGGGATGAGTGGGTTGCCGCTGGGGGCGGTATTGAACCGGGTGGGGCCGTTTATGACTCTGCCGCCCCAACTGGTGACAAAGATCGCCGCCGAAATGAAGCCGAAGTCTTTTAGGAAAGGCGAGACGATTGTTTCGCAGGATGAACCGGCCAGTGCTTTTTATATTATTCGCAGCGGGCAGGTTGAGGTCAGTTTTCGGACCAGCGCGGGTGAGGTGCGGTCGGATATGCGGCTGGGGCCGGGACAGTATTTTGGCGAGGCTTCGCTGCTGACGAATACGGCCCGGACTGATACGGTAAAGGCGATAGAGGATTGCGAGTTGCTGGCCCTCTACCGGAACAAGTTGGACGCGGTGTTGAAGCTGGGTGCAAGTTACGACCTGGGGCAGTATTTTGCCAGGGGTATGAATAAACGGTTCCGGCCCAAGCGTCTACCGGAGGTGGTGGTTTCCGAGCATACCAGCGCGACGGGCGAACATTATTTTTTGCTGGCACGGTCGGGTGGCGAGCAGTTCTTCAAATTAAGTGAACGAAGCTTGTTTTTGTGGAATTTGATGACCGGCGACAATAGCCTTAACGATCTGTCGATGGCTTACTTTTTGGAGTTCAAGAAGCTGGACCTGGAAGGGGTTTCAAACCTGGTGGGTCAGTTGCAGGCCGGGGGTTATCTGGAAGTACCAGCGATTGACCAGAGCTTGATCGGTGGGGAAACCAAACGCCAGCCGGGCCGGTTGTTCCGGTTATTCAACTGGCGGGTGGAAGTCAAAAATATCGACCGGTGGTTCGACCGGCTGTACGAGTGGGGCGGGCAGGTTTTTTTCTGGCGACCGGTGACGCTGGTGATGCTGGGGCTACTTCTGGGCGGGTTCGGCGTCTTTTTATACCGGGGTCTTTTTGATGATCAAGCCGGGATGAGTTTATTGAAGATTTTCCAGGGCGGCGGGATGGGAGCCTTTACGATTCCGGGGGCCTTGCCCTGGTGGGGTCTGGTGATCGCCTTAATCGTAAATTTTTTGATCCACGAGGTAGCTCACGGGTTGGCCTGCAAATATTATGGGCGGCGGGTGTTGAGCGGCGGTTTTGGGTTGCAATACGGCGGGCCGGTTTTCTTTGTCAATACCAACGAAATCTGGTTGGAGAAACGGGTACCGCGTATCGTGGTAAATCTGGCCGGGCCGGTATCGAACGGGATGTTTGCCGGGGTCTGCACTTTGTTGATTTTGATTACGCCTAACGCGGAGTTAAGAACCGGTTTGTTTCAGTTGGCGGCGATTGCCTATACCCTGGTTTACATTAATATCAATCCGTTGATGGAATTAGACGGCTATTATGCTTTAATGGATTGGGTGGAGATACCGGGTTTGCGGCGCAAGAGTTTGACTTATGTGCGGCGCAAGTTGTCGAAGAAGCTGGTTTCCCGCGATGTGCCAGTGCGGGAACGCCGGATTTTCTGGTGGTTTGCCGGGGCGACGCCGGTTTATTTGGTTTTCACGGTGGTGCAGTTTTCTTTTTTCCTGGGAAGTTTGCTAGGAAGTCTGGGTGTTTTGCAGGGTTTACAGAGTATCGGATTGAGCCAGGCTAGCGGTACGGTGCTTTTGGGGCTGGTAACGGTTCTGACGGTTGGGTTTCTGGCCTGGCCGATTTTTACCGAGTTTTTGTCAATCGGGCGGGACGAGGAAGAAATAGAAGCAGCGGCGCATAAAGGCCGCCGGAGGAAAGGCTCGTGAGCGGCGATACTTTTAATTACAGGATGCCGGGCGGGGCGGGTTCGGGCTGGGCGCGCCAGATGTTGCGATTTGCGATTACGGAAGGGCCGCGCGCCGGTGAATCGTTGGATGTGCCGATGCCCGAGCCGGGTGAACCGCCGGTACTGATCGGGCGCAGCCGGGAGTGCGCGATCTGGATCGATGCCCAGAATATTAGCCGCCGCAATACCGAAATTTTGAGTGGGGCGGACCGTATGCCCATGATCCGGGATATGGGCAGCGTGAATGGCACGCTGGTGAACGGGGTTGCGGTGAGCCAGACCCAACCGATGCCACTCAGGCCAGGCGATCATATTCGGGTCGGTCTGACCGAGTTGATTTTTAGCGGGTTGACCTTGCCGCAAGCGGCCCCGGTTGCGCCACCTGCGGCGATAACTTTGAGTAACGCTCCGACCCTGGGATCGGGTCTGAGTGAGCAATTTGTCGCCACATCTGCCCTGACGATGACCGGTTCCAGCCGTCCGGTGACTTTACCGGGGAGTTATTTTGTATATCTGGTAATGCGCGACGGGCAGCGTTATCAGTTGGAAGGCGAGGAAATTACCGTCGGGCGCGGTCAGTCCAATGACATTGTGATCGACAGTAATTCGATTTCGCGGCAGCACGCCCGGTTGCAACGCAGTCCAAACGGGGTATTGGTGCAGGATGCCGGGAGTACCAATAAGACTTTTGTAAACGGGGTGCAGGCCGATAGCCCGGTCCTATTGCGCGATGGTGATACTGTGCGGTTTGGCGAGGTAGAGGCAGACTTTAAGCTGGAGAAACAGCGTGTGACCCAAAGCCAGCCGTTGGTAAACCGGGCCTTAACCGGCTCGATGAATGCGGTTATGCCCGACGCGGCGGAGGTAACGCAACCGGAGGGCAGTGAATTGACCTTTAATGCGGTGGATAATAGTTTTGGCACTCAGCCAAACGATCAGACCTTTGCCGGTCAGATGATGGACCGGACTTACGTGGGTGGGTCGCGGGTGGGGCCGGTTCCGCCCTCCGCTCGGCGAGACCTGGAGCAATCGGAGACTGCCCTGGACCTGGATATACGGGTGGTAGGCCGTAGTTTGCGGCAAGCAGTCAACGTGGTGCCGGAGGTTAATTCTAAACTGACCGCGAACGGCGAGGTGGCCCGGCTGGAAGGGGTATCTTTGACCGAGGGCGAAGGTCGGGCGCGGGATGTGCTGCTAGACAATGTGCGACTGGGATTGAAACCGGGCGAACTGGTAGCTCTGGTCGGACCGAGTGGCAGTGGTAAGACTGAGCTTTTGCAGATTATGGCCGCTCTAAGGCCCGCCGACCGGGGGCAGGTGACGATTATGGGTCGACAGTTGCCGACGGTGGAGAGTAGTGGAGGGCAGTCGCCGAACCTGGAGGCCGAGCGCGAGTTAAGCCGCTGGCGGTTGCGGACGGTTGGTTATTTACCAGGACAGCCCGACCTGAGCCAAAAGCAATCGGGGCTGGAACACGTGATGTGGGTGCTGGAACAGGCCGGCTTTGGACGCGACCCGCGCGACCGCCTGGAAAAGGCGATGGAGCAATTGGTCCTGGTGGGGATGACCGAGATTGAGGTGACGCGTTTGCGCCCCGCAGATTTGAACCGGACGGAGCGCAAGCAGGTGTCGTTGGCCCGCGCCCTGGCTTTAGACCCACCGCTTTTGCTGGTGGATGAGCCGACTGGCGGAGTACATAGTGCCTCGGCAGATAAGATTTTTCGGATTTTGAAGAGTCTGGCGGCTCAGGGCCAAACGGTGTTTATGGTGACTTCCGATCCGTTGTGGGCGCGCGATGCCGACCGGCAAATCGAGATTCTGGATGGGACAATCGTGGGTAGTTTATCCTGATCCGATTTCCCCATCCCGGAGAACGGTGGAATAGGGAACCAAAAAAGTTTGTAACTACTCAGGCCGTAAACGGGACCAAAGCGGGGGTAGTGGGGCACCCATAGGGTACCCGACCCCTGCGGGGGGTTGCACAGGGGTCTCCCCTGTTAATACTCTTTTCTTCCCCTCCTTAGGGAGGGGTCAGGGGTGGGGTCTGAGTAGTTACAAAAGTTTTACAAAAAGATTACGGCCTACACCGTAATTTATTTATTGAAAATCGGACCATTTTTTGCCGCTAAGTTTACCGGCGAGGTACCCGGCACTATCGACACCCAGCGAACTGACATCGATATATTTTTTGGTACCGACCATGCTACCGGCGGTGTCTTTTTTGAAGTCGGTAGCCTGTAAAACATCCAGGATAAAGACCTGCACCGGCAAATCGGATTCGGGACGTAAGCGTTTGGCCGCATCAATCGCGCGGGTCTGGTAGTTGGCGGCACGGTCGCCCCCGAATTGCCATTTTATTTCGGCGGTGCCTTCGGCGGTTACTTCGACTACAGCTTCAATATTGGCGACCAATTGGACGCTGCGATTGTAGTACACCCCAAAGTAGTGGGCCGGTTGGTGCTGGTAGGCGGTGCCACGAGCGGGACAGATATAAACTCTTTGTTCTTTAACTTCTTGCCATGTACGCGCGCAATTTACAATGTCCAATATTTGATTGGTCGTCTGGTCTGACTGAGCCATTTGGTTTCTCCCGATTCGGTGAAGATTTTAATTTTGCAACATAGATTATAACACACTCGAATAGTATACTTATCAGTATACCCATTTTTAAGCTTATAAGAGACATCAAAGCCATTGTGAGAAAAATAACAGACTTGACTGGGTGAGTGATCATGCTATAAGATGTATTTATTAGATTTGTCAGACAAATGGACTAGAATGATCTGACAAATTGGCTGGCTGATAGAGAGCAAACAATCGAGAAAGCGTGGTGGCCTGTTGGGCTTATCTAATCAATATGCGCTGACAAGTAGTAGCACGGAGCGAACCAGAGAGACCGAGCGAATGTCGATGCGGCTGAGTACGCTGAAAGTACCGAGGGCCAGCGAACTGGTGGCCGACAAGCTTCGGTCGTTGATAGTAGATGGAGTGGTCCAGGCAGGCGCGATGCTGCCGCCAGAAAAGAACCTGGTTACTCAGCTGGGGGTGAGCCGGGCCACCCTCCGCGAGGCCCTTAGAATTCTGGAGGCCGAAGGGCTGATCTTGACCAAAACCGGCCCGCGCGGTGGAATTACGGTTCAAAGGCCGGGTTCGGCCAACTTAACCCGGTCGCTGTCGCTGTTGTTACAGTTGCAGGAAACGCCTTTCAGTACAATTTTGGAGGCCCGGCGACTGTTGGAGCCGATGTGCGCCAACCTGGGCGCGGAACGGGCGACCCAGGCCGAATTGGAACAGTTGGAGCGAATGTTACAGCAGATGCGTGAGCAGTTGAACGACACAAACGCTTACGTGCGGGAGCAACTGGCCTTTCATATGGGGGTGATCGCTTGCGCCCATAACGATGTGTTGCGGCTGTATACTCTTTCGGTGGGGGAATTGATTTCGGCCCGGACTACTCAGGTAGGCTTGAGCCTGGAAGAACGCGAGATCGGGCTAAGGGCGGCGGAACAAATCCTGGACGCGCTACGTAAACGTAACGGCAGTCTGGCCGCCCGGCGCGTCGAATTACATTTATTGGCGGTTGAGGCAATCTTAGAAAAGGATTAGCAAAAGCCACAAAATTGGCAGATCTGCCCAATATATCATATAATAGAGTGTGTGATAATATGGCAGACAGTTTAAAATCGGTGCAGAACCGCGCAGGCACACACACCTTTTTAGCGGCGATCTGAGAACTGCATCCATATCTTTAGTTAGTGAGATTTTAAAAGGGAGATAGAAATTGCTTTTTCCAAGCCTATATGACCGTTTGGAGCGCGCCCGCTGGGATTTCGATGAACTGGATTTTACGGCAATCGACAAGACTAAGGTCGATGAAGCGATGATCCACGAGATCAAACATATTTGCTTGACCGAAATCGGGTCGATTCCCGCGACCAGTATGTTTATGCGCGACTTCAGCCATGATATTGACTTTCAACGGTTTATTTCAGTCTGGGCTTTCGAGGAGGGCAAGCATAGTCTGGCCCTGGAACGCTGGCTGAATGCCCAGGGTGAGTTTATTCCTGAAGAACAAATGGCGAAAATCAATATCAATTTTGAACCGGCACCCTGGATCGAAACGCTGACAATGCACTTTCTGGGTGAGCAGCGGTTGGGCCTGTGGTATGGAGCTTTCGCCGGTATCGCGCCGGGTGCAAAAGATAAACATATGCCGGAACCGGTGTTGTGCAAATTGTTAAAGCTGATGGCCCAGGATGAATGGCGTCACGCCGGGTGTTATTTTAGCTTCTTGAAGGAAGCAGTCGAGGAAAGCCCGGCCAGTCTGGAAAACATCGCCAAGATGTCGTTGTGGATGTTGCGGGGTAGCTATCGCCACCCGACCAATATCACCGAGCCTTCCGTGATGGGACAGTTGCCGGACCCTGGTTATTTCACCTATATGATTGACCGGTTTGTGACCCCGGAAGCTGAAAAAGTGATGGAAGACCGCGTTTTGAAATGTTTTTCTATCCTGGCTAAAGAAGATGTCCTCACTCAGCGCGACCTGGCTCGTTACCTCCGAAAACACTTTGGCGCAAAAGCCGAAGAAAAAATTGCGGTTGTCTAGCAACCGTCCGGTTCTCAAAAATTCTTTAAGTTAAGATATGCGGCAGACTGAAAAGTTTGCCGCAGTCGGGCTACATCCTGCTGTGCAGGGTATAGCCTGGTTAATCGCACCCTTTTTTGGTTTGATATTCGCACTGTCAATTTCACGGTCTTATTAGTTACTATTGCAATTAAAATGAAAACTTCTCGAAGCGGAGAATAAGGAGATAAAAATGGATTTTCAATTGCCGGAAGATGTAGCCGATTTAAAGAAAAGTATTCGGGAGTTTGTCGATGCGGAACTGCTCCCGGTCAGCCAGCAGGTCGAGGACGAGGATAAAATCCCGGATAAGGTTATGAAGCAGATGAAGGAACTGGGTTACTTTGGTATTCCTTTCCCGGAACAATACGGCGGGTTGGGCCAGGGCTATCTAGGCTACTGTGTAGCTCTGGAGGAGTTGGGTCGGGCGAATGCAGCCTACAGCAATATCTTGGGGGCACATACTTCGATTGCCGGGGGGACGATTTTGCTGGGCGGCAACGAGGCTCAAAAGCAGAAATATTTGCGGGGTATGGCCGAGGGAACCATAATAGGCGCGTTCGCCCTGACCGAACCGGGCAGCGGGTCGGATGCCGCCAGTATTCGGACGATGGCGGTAAAGAAGGGTGACAAGTACGTTATCAACGGCCAGAAGATGTGGATCACCAACGGGCCGTATGCCGATATTATTACGGTGTATGCTTCGACTGACCGGACGCTGGGTGCGAAGGGTATCAGCGCGTTTATTGTGGAGAGTGGTACCAAAGGACTGGACCGGGGCAAGACCGACCACAAGATGGGTCTGCACGGCAGCCATACCTGTCCGCTCTTTTTCGAGGATATGGAAGTGGCCGAGGAGCAGCGGTTGGGGCCGGAGGGAACCGGGTTCTACACCGCTATGAAGGCGTTGGACGGCGGACGGGTTAGCCTGGCGGCAGGCGCGGTCGGTGGCGCACAGTCGATGCTGGAAGCCTCGGTCAAGCACGCCGTGGAACGCCAGCAGTTCGGCAAATCTATCGGGCAGAACCAGGCGATCCAGTGGATGCTTGCCGATATGGAAACCGAAATTCACGCAGCCCGGTTGATGGTTTATCACGCGGCCTGGAAGCTGGATCACGGTCAGCGGGCCAGCCACGAGGCGGCGATGGTCAAGGTGTATGCCAGTGAAATGGCCGGACGGGTAGCGGATAAGGCGGTTCAGATTCACGGCGGCACCGCTTATATGCACGATTCGCCAATCGAGCGCGGCTACCGGGATGTTCGGATTTTGCGGATTTACGAAGGGACGAGCGAAGTTCAGCGGATGATTATCGCGGAAGATTTGCTGCGGAGCGTAGCCCGCGATTAGTTTTTAGCGGGTTCAAGTGTGGAGGAAGGCCGGGGTTTAGAACTAAATCCCGGCCTTTTCCTTTGATAAGAACTGATAAGAATAGGGGAAACCCATCTCCGGCCCATTTCAAATCATCTTTTACTACCGCAATGTTAGTGTCAAGAACGGGAATGATAGCTATTTCTGAGGGTAGAGTGCAAAAGTAAAGTGATCGGGTAGTATTTTTTTCTCATATAGTAATAAATTTTTTGCATTTGAGCTTGACCTGAACTTGAAAGTTGGATACAATAAAACTAAAGGCCGCGAAATAGCTCAGAAAAAATTAGCGCGGCAAAAAATAAGTACTGCCGGGATACGGAGGGCAATAGCGCAACCCTCAAATAAAAAAAATTTGCCTCTACCTAAACAAGTTTGTGATCGTAAGCTTGTTTGTAATGTTCTCAAGTTAAAATAAATAGGCACGTCAGATTTAATCTCTTTTTAAAATAGAAACGGCTGTCGATGTACCGTAAATCCGTCCTTGACAATGGTATTCGGGTAATTACCGAACGGATGCCCGGTGTACGCTCTCTAACAATTGGTCTGGTTTTGGAAGCAGGCTCGGCGGACGAGACGGCGGAGAATAACGGGATCGCGCATTGTATTGAACATATGCTGTTCAAAGGTACGCGTGGAAGGGATGCGGCGACACTGGCCCGGATGATCGATATGGCCGGGGGGCAACTGGGGGCGTTTACGGCGCGGGATTATACCTGTATGTATGCGGCAGTGCTGGATGATTACCGGACTTTCGCGCTCGATATATTTGGCGACGTATTGTTGCATTCGGTTTTCGAGGCTGAAAGTTTGCGGCGGGAACAAGCCGCGATTTTCCAGGAATTAGAGGCAGGTGAAGAACAACCTGCCAAGTTGGCCCAGGAACTACTGAAACAGGCGGCCTGGCCGGATCACTCGCTAGGTCGCAATATTTACGGCAGCCGGGCCAGTGTAGAAAGCCTTAGCCGGACGGCGGTACTGGATTTTTACCGGGATTACTACGGGTCGGACCGCCTGGTTGTGTCGGCGGCAGGCAACCTGGAACACGATGACCTGGTAGCCCAGGTAAACGATGCTTTGTGGGCTTTGCCGAAAGCGCGGCGGCCACGGAGTGAGATGGTCGGGCCAGCATTCGAGGGGGCGGTGGTGCTGCGCCAGCGCGACTCGGCCCACGTCTACTTTGCGCTGGGGGTGCCAGCCCCGGTATATACGGCCAGTGACCGCTACGAGGTGTTTGTCCTTAACGCGATTCTGGGCGGTGGGATGAGTTCGCGGCTGTTCCACGAAATACGCGACGAGCGCGGCTGGGTGTACGAGATCGGGAGTAATTATCACCCGTATCGTAACGGTGGGATGCTACTGGTAGAAGGCTTTACCACCCCCCAAAATACTCTGCCGGTGTTAGAATCGATTGTAGGAGAATTGATCGGGCTGGTGTGTGAGCCGGTGAGCGAGGAAGAGCTCTGGCGGGCCAAAGAGTATCTGCGGGGCGAGATTTTGATCGGGGCCGAGGCCAGCCAGACCCGTATGAGCCAGTTAGCTACCCAGGAACTATATTTTGGCCGTTTTCTGGCATTGGAAGAACTGGTCGAGGGCTTGCGAAAGGTGCAAGCACCCCAGTTGCAGGAAGTGGCCGGTCGGATGTTCGAGCCGGGTAAAATAGCGGTGACAGCACTGGGACCGTTCGAGAATATGGTCCACATTCAAAGACAGATCGCGGATTTAATCGGGTTGTAGATTTGTAGGTTGTGGGTGTCAAATCGAAAAGCGTCCTTCAATTTCAGTCAATTTCAGTTCGCACTGAGTTGGCTGAGAAGCTAGCAGGGCATGGTATACGGTATATAGTATGGCACGACGACAGGAGTTGCATTTGGTGAGCGGAACGCCTGTAGAGACTCGCGGATAGGGCAGGAACCGGGGGTAAAATATGGATAACAAGAAAGAAATTGATCCTAGAATAAAACGGAACTGGGAAGATATTCAAAAACGCTACCAGTATCCGGTCAACGCAATCGGGGTCAAGATCGATTCCAAAGACAAAGAAACTATGCGCGTGTGGCGCGAAAACGGTATCGATAAGTTTGTAAAAGAATAATGTAACTATTCACCGTGCCACTAAGAAAATTAGCGGGGTAAGTAGGGGTCGGGTACCCTCTGGGTGCCCTGCGGGGGGTAGCACAGGGGTCTCCCCTGTTAATCTCTATTCTTCTTTTCCCCCGTCCACTGGTGGCCCTGGGGCGGGGTTTGGGGTGGGACTTGATTAGTTACAGAATAATAACCGACCAGCGGCAACGCGGCACCTTCAGCGGGTGCGACTTGTGATGTTTTCAAGCAAGCGAAGCGGCTTAATGAATAAGGAGGCCCGAAGTGCCGGGCAATAATCGACTGGTGTTGGTGGTAGACGATAGTCCCACGATCCGAAAAATTGTAGAAGTAACCTTGAAACGGGAAGGTTACCGGGTGAATACCTGTGATAGTGCGATGAAGGCCCTAGCCAGTATAACCGATGACCGGCCCGACCTGGTGTTGCTGGATGTGATGTTGCCGGTGATGGATGGTTATCATGTGTGTCAGATCATTCGCAAGCGTTACCGAGCAATACCGGTGATAATGCTGACCAGCAAGGATGGCTTTTTTGATAAAGTTCGCGGGAAGATGGCCGGGTCGACTTTGTATATGACCAAGCCTTTTGAGCCGCGCGATCTGGTGGCGGTGGTAGAACGCTACATAGGTAATTAAGCAGTGAAGTGGCTCAACGGTTGGAGTAGAAAGTAAAGTAACCTTATGGCGTCCAGTTCGACAATGAGTTTGAATGGTCGGGTCGAGAAAACCGACGTACCAACTCTACTGCGTAGTGTGGAAAAAGATAAGAATAGCGGTGAATTAAGCTTTAACCGGAGTGGGGACCGCGTTGATCTTTATTTTCTGTTCGGCCAACTTTACCACGCCAAGTGGGGTAGTGTGGTCGGCGTGGATGCCGTAATGGAAGTATTGAACTGGACTACCGGCAATTACATCTTCACCGAGGGAATTATTCCGGCTCAGGCCAGTATTAACGATGATATTGAGCGGATTTTAGCGACCAAAGCCCCCAGTCCGAGCGAGGCTAGAGCTTTCAGCCCAGGGGCTGCTTTGTCGCCCTACACCGGGAGCGGTCAACGCCACAGTGCCAATAGCACTTACAATCCCGAAATGAATAACGAAAACTTCGATCTGATACCGTTTGACCTGGCTTCGCTGGATAGTATGAATGCCGTATATCCAGGCGATGGACCGCCGCCGGTCACTAACAAACCTCAAACCGGCCCGCTCTCGATTGATACCTACGGTATGCACGCCTTAAACGCGGCGGAAGAAGCGATGGCGGTCAGCCGGGTCGCCCCGGCCCCTCCTTCGGGCGGGTTGTACCGGACGCAATTGTTTTGTTTGCCGACCGGGGAGCAGATGGCGACCTCGCTGGTAGCGACCGGTCCGCAGTTGGAAGAAGAATTGCTGCACCTGGCGGAAGTCCGGTTTACCGGTTATGTACTGGGCGGCCCGGAAGTGTTAGGCTATCCAACGGTCGGGATTTGTTTGTTGCGAGGCCGGTTTATTCACGCATTTTATCATTTGAGCGGGCCGACCGGGACCAGCTTGTTGGAAGGTGAGCGGGCTTACCGGACGGCTCTCGACCAGCGGGGAAGCAGTGCGGCTCGGTTTTACTGGTTTTACGAGCTAACCACCGAAATTATGCGGGCGGCCATCGCGCTGCTAACGCCACCGACGCGCTATTCGCACCTGGAAGTGCGGATTTTGCGGTTTAAAGAGTTGCTGCGACTTTTGAACGAGGAAAGTTTTACCGGGACCCTGCGCATATCGATTCCAAATAATGCTTTGAATAGCGATCACAGGCCGAGCCAGATGGCCGGGGAACGGGCTTATATTCCGGTGTACCAGGGAACAATTATGGGTCTGTGGAGTGAGAGCACCCCCCGTATGACCAATGACGGCCAGCTTTTGCAACGGTTTTTGAATGAAACCCAGGCTTTCCTGGATTTGCACGCCACTGCGACGGTCGCCGATCCGGGGATGCCGCTAGAGTCGTTGATCGCGGCGGTAAACGCTCCGCCGGTAATCGGCAATGTTGAGTCAGCCGGGTTGAGTCGTCAGGGTAGCACCGGCAGTTTGAATAAGCCGGGCAATACCGCTAATTTAAGCCGACCAGGCAATACCGGCAATCTGAACCGGTCGATTTATGCCGAACCGGCCATCCCGGTGCCTCCCCCCGTAAGTATGGCTTTGCCGGTCGAACCGGCCCAGGACACGATAGACGATGACGAACGGCAATTATATTTAATCACCTCGATTGGCCGGATGGAGGCGACCTGGACTACCATGCAGAAAAAGGGCCGGATCGATGAGCAAACCATGTTATTGGCCCTGGCTGGGTTTGCCAATGAAGGGTTGTCGATAATTGAAGGGGTTTCAGGCCGTCGCGGCGTGCAGGATATGCTTCAGCGCGTGATGAAGAATGAACTGGCCCCCTACCGCACGATATTTCAATTGCTGGACATCGCGCATGGCCGGGTAAATATCGGCAAACTGTTGCGCGAATACGAACTTTTTAACAAAGATAGTGTCGGGCAGGCCGACGATTTTGTGCGGGAGGCGGGTCGTGGGTTGCGGACTCTTTTGCGGAGTGCTTTCCAGCACTATGTTTCCCTGATACGCTCGGAAACCACCCGTTTTGAGGCTCAGGATATGTACGAAGTTTTCTTAATGGAAGTAGTCAAGAAAATGTAAACCGAAACCGGTACGCCGGTTTAAAGGATTGATGAGTTATTATGGCCCAGAAGATTTTAGTGGTAGACGACAGCCCAACCGAGTTGACGCTGATGAGTAACCCGCTTAAGGAAGCCGGTTACTGGGTGGTGACAGCGATAGATGGCGAGGATGCTATCAGCAAGGTGGTGGCCGAAAATCCCGATCTGGTGGTACTGGATGTGGTAATGCCCAAGAAGAACGGTTATCAGGTTTGCCGCGAGATTCGGACCCGGTTGGGGAAAACCACCTTGCCGGTGATCATGCTGACCACCAAAAACGAGGCGAGCGATAAGTTCTGGGGGTTGAAGCAGGGAGCCAACGAGTATATGAGCAAGCCTTTCAGCCGGGATGAGTTGCTGGCGACCGTCAAGCGGTTGATATAGAACGGTAAGCCCTGAAGCCGGTCGAAGCGGGGGTCGTGTGAGCTGGGTACCGTCTGGGTGCCCATGTTAAATCTTTTAGGACTTTCGCTTAAAGTCGAAAACCACTTTGAAGCGAAAATCATAACTTTCTTACTTTTGCTTTAAACTTACGGGGTAAGTTTGAAAAAAGTCCTGATTATCTTCAAATAAAGACAAAATCAAATGAACACAAGTGATTTTCCAGCCACGCCCGGTCTAACCTCTGAAGCGGCCTCTGAAACTGAAGGTACCGTTCAATATTTGCTGGTGGCGTTGGCGGGGCGGGAATATGGAGTACGCATGAACACCTTGCAAGAGGTGTTGCGCTATCAGGCTGGGGCAGTCGCCCCGGTACCCAATACCCCCCAGTGGCTGGAAGGGGTATTCAGTTTGCGCGGCCAGATTATTTCGGTAGTGGATTTCCGGGCCTTCCTGGGAATAGCTCCCCCTGAAAAGGATCAGACCGGAACAGCCGCCCGGCTGGAAGCCGAGCTTTTTGGCATAGGGGTCATCGTGCCACGCCTGGTCGTTTTGCACGATGGCGATTTGCTGGCGGGGATGGTGGTTGATGATATACGAGGGGTACTTTTTGTAAAACCAGAAGAGGTTGGACCGGTGGAGACTGGCGAACGGGTAGGACGCTACCTGGAAGGGTCTTTTAGGGATGCTCGAAGCGGCAAAGTCACCTGGCTTTTTGATACAGCCCGGTTGCTTAATTCGCCGGAACTGCTGGTATTTGAACCGGTAATGTTGTAATCGGACCAGAGTTTAAGCCATAAGTGGCTAATTTACTTAGGACTTTCGCTTATAGGTGAAAACTAAACTAAAGCGGGGTAAGTAGGGGTGTAACCCCTGCGGGGGTTATACAGGGGTCTCCCCTGTTAAATCCTTTTTTACTTTCGCTATCACCTCACCCGGTGAGGTGATAGCGAAAGTTCTGTTTCTAAATCTGCTCTCGCGTTGCTTTGTAAGGAGAATTTGAATGAGAACGATATTTCGTCCCACCGATTGGCCGTTGGCCGTAAAGTTGCTAACGGCCTTTTTGGTTATAGCGTTGGTACCGCTGTTGGTGGTGGGTATTTTGAGCCAGAACCAGGCCCGTGACGGTCTTTTGACCGAGGCAAAACGAAACCTGGCTAATACGGCTCGCCGCACTACGACGGTTATTGATGACTTCCTAAAAGCCCGTGTCACCGATATGCAGCAGACCGCCACACTGGACTCGGTCACTCGCTTTATGGATAAAGCCAATAACGACCGGTCGTCGCTGGGACCGACTAATATCGATCAGACTTCGACTTATAACATTTTGAAATCGAAAGCCAACTCGCTTTCATCGGCCGGGAATTACCTGGCGATTGCCTCCAAGTCCGGCCAGGTGGAAATTACCAGTAATACCAATCCGAACGAGGAAGGCCAACCGGTGGCGGGTGAGCCTGGTTCGCTGGAAAAGGAGAGCTACTTCCTTGAGGCGATGAAGGGCAATACTTTTATTACCGATCCAAAACTGGTCAAGTTTCAGGAAAAAGATGTGGCGGCGGTAATTTATGTTGCCAGCCCGATCCGCGATGTGCGGGGAGTGCCGAGCGGCGTGGTAGTATTGCGCTTCAGCCTGGAAAGTATTTGGAAGATCGTTAACGCCGACTACGAGGCCGCCGGTAGCGGCAGTTATACTATGCTGATCGATGATACGGACTATCTGGGTATTCGGATTGCCGATAGCCGGACCTTTCAGCGACCGGAAAATTTGACTAATTATTTATTTTCGATTGTACGCACTCTGCCAACGGCGAACCGGGGACCCTGGGTGAATAGTGGCCGGTTCCCCGAACAGTTCAATTACCAGAAGGCTAATAACAACGGCGATATTTTGCCAAATTTAAAAGAGGTGCTGGACAATCCAACCTATGACACGGCAAATCCCTTTTTCCAGACCAATATTGGGGGCGGGGAAAATTTGAATGCTCAGGCGACCTACGCCCCGCCGATCTCTTCCAAACCCAAATGGAGGTATATTGTAATTGTGCCGGATGCCACATATGCGGCGGCGGCCAATAATATCACTACGACCCTGATCTTTGCGATTGTGGCGGCGGTAGTGGTAGTTATCCTGGTAGCGTTACTACTGGCCCGGTTGCTGACTACGCCGGTACGCCGGATCGGTCAAATTCTGGGGCGGATCGGTATTGGCGATTTCGAGGCCCGTGTACCGATAAAGGGCCGGGACGAACTGGGCCGGTTGGGCGAGTCGTTAAACGCGATGTTTGATAACACCTTGAGCTTGATCCAGAGCCGTGAGGAAAAAGAGGACTTGCAGGGCCAGATTACTCGCTTGCTGGAAGAAATCAGTACGGTGGCGGAAGGCGATTTGACGGTGCAAGCCGAGGTGACTGCCGATATTACCGGAGCCATTGCCGACTCGTTTAACCTTATGATCGAGGAGTTGCGCAAGATTATTGTAAATATTCAAAGTGCGACCGGGCAAGCCAGTACCTTCTTCGACCAGATGGTGCAAAACTCACTACAGATTGATATGGTGTCGGACCTCCAGACTAACCGGGTTATGACGGTTACGCGTTCGGTTGAGGATGTTAACCGGTCGATCCAGCAAGTGTCGGAAGCGGCGGTACTCTCGGCAGAAGTGGCCCAGGAAGCTCGCCAAAACGCCCACCAGGGTGGCCTGGCCGTGACCAAGACGATTGCCGGTATGAACCGTATTCGGGGTAACGTGCAGGAAACAGCCAAGAAGATCAAGCGGTTGGGCGAGAGTTCGCAGCAAATCGGTGAAATTGTAAAGTTGATCGATGATATTGCCGACCAGACCAATATGCTGGCCCTTAATGCGGCTATTCAGGCCGCGATGGCCGGTGAGCAGGGCAAGGGTTTTTCGGTGGTCTCGGAAGAAGTGCGCCGCCTGGCTGAACGGAGTGCCACCGCTACCAAAGAAATTGCCGGGCTGGTGAAGTCGATCCAGGATGATACCGCCGAGGCAGTGGTGGCGATGGAAGAAAGTACACGGGAAGTGGTAGACGGCTCGAAAGTGGCCGACGAAGCAGGCCGGGCACTCGCCTCGATTGAAGCCGTCGTAGAGCGTCTGGCGACCTTGATTACCAATATTTCGGTGGTATCCCGCCAGCAAGCGACCAGTTCTACCGATATTGCCCGTAGTATGGTGGACCTATCGCAATTGACCCAGGAAGCGAGTGCGCTGCGGCATCAGAGTGCCCAGGCGGTGCAATCGGTGGCCCGCACGGCAGACGAGTTGCGGGTGTCGGTCAGTGCCTTTAAGGTGACTTCCGAAGCTAATGCGCTGGAAAGTGGTCGGGTGGATGAGGCGTTGGTGTTGGAGGCCTTGCCGGTGGTATCGGGGGCCAACAACGATACGGCCCCGGATTATTACCAGTATATGCCAGCCTCGGAACGCTTCGACCGGCACGAGCTTTACCAGAGTCCGGCGGGGGACGGCGGTTCACCGGATTTTGGCGACACTTACAAACTGGCGGAAGTACCGGCCCAGGTTCACGCCGGGAGTGAACAGGCCGGTGCGGATAGATTGGATTTTGATTTAAACACCCTGCTGGGTGACGATACGATTTTTGATACGTTCTTTGATAATGGGCTGCCGCCGCAGACCGCTCGAAAGCTGACAGAGGATGATAAATCGCGTCCTCCGGCCCTCGGCTAGTAATTTTTGAGTTTTGCATAGCTGCTAAACTTTAAAAAAATTCAAAACTCAAAACTCAAAACTCAAGGTTGTCTATGCTATACGATGCTGAAATAATGCTGGCGTTTATCGAGGAGATCGAAGAATATCTGCCTCAGATGCGCCAGCACCTGACCAAACTGGCTGTTAGTCCAAAAAATAAAGAGTCGCTGGAAGAAGCTTACCGCCTGGCCCATACGATCAAGGGTTCGGCAGCTATGCTCGAACTTGAATCGATCAGCCACGAAGGTAAGTTCCTGGAACAGACGATGCTGCCGGTGGTCGAGAAGAAGTCGGTTTTTACGCCTGAGATGAGTCAGACCCTGCTGAAACGGGTGGACGTGGTGGCGGGCTTGCTGGAGAGTGTCAAACGCGAGGTAAATGGGACCGCTGCGCCGGAAATATCGCCGGTGGCGATTCGGCCTTCCGAACTGGAATTTCAGGCCCCCCCACCCCCCCCGCCTCCACTACCGGTTGCGGGCTGGCAACCCGATTTTGGCGGAGCGACCGCCGCACCTCTTAAGGGTACAAATGGGGCGGCAATGCCCGATTTTTCGGACTTTTTGGACTTTGACGGCCCAGATATGCCGCCAATTGGCTTTGACCAGAGTGCGGTACCCCCGCCCCCGCCCCCTCCTTCTTTTTATGCCCGGCACGGGGCAATTCCACCGGAATCAGCCGGACCGGTCTTTGAACCGCTAGGTGTCAGTTTACCGGATTGGCTGACCGATGAAACCTCGGCGACCAACTCGACCGAAATGCTGCCCCCACCGCCGCCACCGGCTTATTTCTATGACAGGGCAAAAGCCGAGCCGAATTTTGGGACTGCCTCAATGCCGTCTACGCCTTCAATGCCTTCTACGCCTTCTTCGGTACCGGACATGGCCGATATACCGGATTTCTTCGCGGATGTGCCGGTGCCGCCGGTACAGGGAATGCCTCAAAGACCCCCTACCGCCCCGGTCAGGTCGGTTGGGCCGGTAACGCCGCCTCTTTCGCTGCCGGAGTTTTCACCACCGGCACCACCTCGCCAGGCAGCCAGCCCGGTTTCGCCGCTGGTTGATCTCGATCTGATGGATTTTTTGCTGGAGCCGGACGAACTGGAGTCGCTGGGAGAGCTTTTGTTTGCCCAGGAAGAAGAGCCGACCAGGTCCGTCGGACAACCAATGTTTGAAGATAAGTTGGCTTACCCATCCCCTGAAAAAGAGCCGGAGATCAAGCCGGACTACGCCGAAATAGCTTTCGAGGCGAATATTACCGCGCCAGCCGTTTTCAAAATGGAGGAGTCTGAGCCGGTCGAGGTGGAAAGTTTTGATAACGGCTTAGATGAAATTTTTATGACTGATCCGGTGGACCGGAATATTAATTTATTACAAAGTGAGATTTTGAGTGAGCTACCGGTGCATTTGGCTGAGTTTGACACGCTCGCTATGCCCTCGGAGATCAGCGTTAGCGATGCGGAACTATTGATGTCGCTGGGGTCGGATACGACAAATTCCGATCTGGGCAACCTGCAAGGGCTGGACAACGGAACTCAGATTGAGAGTTTTGGCGGGATGGCCTTGCCGTTACCGGCCTCATTTCCGGCGATGGATTATGAGAACGGGCACGGGCCAGACCTGGAGGCCGGGTCGCTGGCGGATTTTACGGCTGCCGAGGATTTGCTGGCCGAATATGACCCAGAAAACCAGTTAAATTTTGATTTCGACCCGGCGGCGGTAGTGGAAAATCACGAGCCGTTTGAAACCCCTTTACTGGACGATGTGCCGACGGTCAAGGCCGGTTACACACCCGAAACCGGCTCAGGCGTGGCGGGCAAGCTGGGGTCGGCAGAGGCTGCCGCCGGGCCGGTTGCACTGGAAAGTTTGTCGCCGGAGCAGGAAAAGCCATCGGTGGAGGCTGCCGGCGGGCCGGTTGAACCGCCGGTACCGGTCTATGACGCGGCAGCCGCAGAAATTGATTTTGCCAGTCTGAATGAAACGCTGGCTGCCGGACAGGAAGATTATACGGCGGAGACGCTGGCGGCTTTAACCGGTTTGCGCGGCATTCCTTCGTTGGCAGCCAATGAGCCTGAGACCGAGGTCGACGGCGCGGTGGCGGCGATGGAACGCGACGCGGCGAGCTTGCCGAGTGAATTTACCGATGAGGAGTTGGCCGAAGCCGGGTTTGGCTCGAACGAATGGGACATGGGAGCCTTTTTTCTGGCCGAGGGTCATGTGGATATTGACCGGCTCAAAGAACTGGTAAATGAGTTTGATGAACCGGAAACCGACCGGTTGGGGGTGGCTCGTAATATCAGCGCGATCTGTGCGACCTTACGCAAAGCGGCCACGATGATGGACCTGGAAGCCGTCGCGCGCCAGGTCAGTGTGCTGGAAAACACGGCCAACCTGATGACCGGTGGGGAAATCGGGGCTGATGCGACCGGCGGCAAGCTTTTTAAAAGGGCACTGGCCGATTTGTTGGCTTTGCTGGAGCCATTTGAGGCGGGGGCGGCTAATTTGTTTGCGCTGCCGGAAGCGGCGACCGTCGCCGAGCCGAGTTACCCGGAAATCAGTCCGAAGTCAGAGCCACAGCCGCAACCCGAAGCAGCTACGGCGGCTCTGCCGGTGGTGATTAGTCAGCCGAAGGTAATCAATCAGCCGGTCAACGAACTGGATGCGGAATTGGCCGAGGTATTTGCTTCGGAAGCCGAGGAGCATATTCAAACGCTGGATACCCGCCTGGCCCAGTTGGAACGGGAACCCCACAACCGCGAGTTGCTGCGAGAAATCCGGCGCACCGCGCATACGTTGAAGGGTTCGGCGGCAATGGTCGGGTTCCAGGTGATCAGCCAGACCGGTCACCTGATGGAAGATTTGCTTGACCGGTTATATGACGGGACGATGCAGGTCACGCCGGAGGTGGTTGAGTTACTATTTCTAACATTTAACTCGATTGATGCGATGGTGCGGGACCTGGCGGCGGCGAAACCGGAACAACCGGCCCTGCTGGAAGCTTTGCGGCCTCGTTACGCGGCGATGCTGGGTGGGACAGCCGGGGAGACCGAAGCTGAAGCCGAAGCCGGAGATTACGCCGGTGGGGCCTTGATTTTCGCACCAAAAAGCCCGCCTGTAGCTCAAGTAATAGCAGCTCCGGCAGTCTGGCGGGTCGAGGAAGCCGAGGTAGCGGCCCTGGAAGCGGCCATTCAGATCGAAACGGCGGACGAAGAAAAAGAGGCCGCATCCGAGACCGAAAACCCGCCTATGCTACCGGCGATAGTTCGCCCCGCGATACGCACTGCCGCCACGCCGACGGCGCAACCGCAACCGACCGGGCTGGATGTGGAACTGGCCGTGCGGGTGCCGATCAAACTGCTGGATACGATGATGAACCAGATCGGGGAACTGGTAATTAACCGGACCGTGCTGGAGCGGCGCAATCAGATTTTGACCCATACGGTTAGCGAGTTGCTGTTGTCGATCAAGCGGCTCCAACGGGTGACGCGTGAACTGGAAACCCGCTATGAAGTGGAGCTTTTGAAAAATGAGGCCGTGCCGGTGGCGGCAGGAACCGGGGCCGGGGCGAGCTTTTCGGTCGGCACCCTGGATTACCCGCTCGAACGCGCCTCTCGCTATGATATGGAGCAGGGTAGCGAGTTTGATACGCTGGAAATGGACCGGTACACCGAGTTCCATACCCTATCCCGCGAGATGACCGAAACGGTCGACGACCTGGCAGCGGCCACCCGCGAACTCGATTTGATGAAGGGCGACCTGGAAAACGCGATTTTGCAGCAGTCCCGCCTGACAGACGATTTGCAGGACCGGGTGGTAAAGGTGCGGCTGGTCTCGGCTTCCAATCTGACTCCCCGGCTCTACCGGACGGTGCGTTCGCTGGCGGCCTTGCAACACAAAGAGGTCGAGTTTGTGGTATCCGGTGAGCATACCCAGATCGATAAGACGATTTTTGAGGAACTGGGCGACCCTTTATTGCACCTGGTCCGCAACGCCATCGATCATGGAATTGAAACGCCGGAGGAACGCGAGGCTGCCGGTAAGCCGCGCAGCGCGACGCTGACCTTTGCGGCCCGTAACGAGGGTAGCCAGGTGGTGATCGAGGTGCGCGAGGATGGGCGCGGGATCGAGTTGGACAAGGTGCGCCAGATCGGTATCGAGCGCGGGTTGATCCCGGCGGAGGCCGGCCTGAGCGAGGAAGAATTATACGAACTGTTATTTATGCCGGGTTTCAGTACCAGCGATACGATCACTGATATTTCTGGTCGGGGCGTAGGGCTGGATGTGGTGCGGGCCAATATCGCCCGGCTCAAAGGGACGGTCGAGGTCAGTAGTCAGGTGGGAGTCGGGACGGCCTTTATCATCCGGTTGCCGAGTACGCTGGGAATTACGCGCGCCCTACTGGTCCGAATTGATGGCTATACTTACGCGGTGCCGCTAAACAGTATCGAGCGCACGCTGCGCGTGGAACCGGCTTCGATTAGCCTGCAAGGCCAGCGAAGGTTTTACCAGTTGGAGGATGGACCGGTGCCTCTGTTGGAGCTAAACCAGTTGTTGCAACTGCATCCCCACCAGCAACGCGCGCGGGACGAGGATGAGGAAGCCAACCGGAGCCAGTTTTCGGTCCGGCGGGAACGACCGCTACTTTTGATTAATGGACCGGATCGGGCGGTGGTGCGGGTCGACAGCCTGGTGGGTCAGCAAGAAGTGGTGGTCAAGACGCTGGGAACCCATCTCAAGAATGTGCCGGGCGTGACCGGTGCCACGATCCTGGGTACCGGCGAGGTTATTTTGATTTTGAATATGTACGAGTTAGTCACGGCAGCCAGTGGGCGGCGTAGCCGGTTCTTGAATGGGACACGCCTGGCCCATGTGGCGAACCAGAACCAGTCCGTTCCAGTGTCGCGTGGTGGCACCGGTCCGTTGGGTCAGGCGAACCTGCCCAAAAAGGCCCCGTTGATCCAGGTGGTAGATGACTCGTTATCGGTCCGCAAAGTGCTGTCAGCCGCGCTGGAAAAAGCCGGTTTCCGGGTCAGAACCAGCAAAGACGGTCAGGAAGCCCTGGAAATGGTGCAGCAAGTCCCACCCGATTTGATCGTGATGGACATCGAAATGCCACGCATGGATGGTTACGAATTGACCTCGCTACTGAAGAGCCGGGAGTCGTTGCGGCGCATTCCGGTGGTGATGTTGACCAGCCGGGCTGGTCTGAAACACCGACAGAAGGCCGAGGAAGTCGGAGCCGACGGCTTCTTGATCAAGCCCTACCGGGAGCAAGAGCTTTTGCAGATCGTCAGTACGCTGCTGGTCAGGGCCCGCTAAGTAAGAGGTAACCGGGATTGGAATTCGCTTTCCAAGCCCGGCCCCTGCCCCACCTCAAAACCTCCTCTTCTCTTTTTGAGAACTGTTGCCTTTGCAACCGCCTTGATACCACGGAAGAAATGCTTGCAGCTAATTAAGTAAATAGAGTAAAATGAATTCATCTAGCCGAACTGACCCGACTTCATTAAGTTCTCATTTTTATAAGCATACATTGATGTGTAAAGTGAAATACTTTTAGACCGGCGGCAGAGCTAGCCACACTACCTTTTAGCCTGAAAACCTAAAAATGCAATAGGATCAAGGAGGATCAAACATGGTCGGTAACATTGCTCAGACCCGACAGGGTGCGGTGCGGGGTACCAGTGAAAATGGGGTGGTCGCCTTCAAGGGTATTCCGTATGCGGCCCCACCATTCGGTCCAAACCGCTTTCAGCCGCCGCAGCCTCACGCCGCCTGGGAAGGGGTGCGCGACGCGCTTGATTACGGACCAACTGCACCCAAACCCCCTTATTTTCCACCTATGGATGTCATTTTGCCCGAACCCAGTATCCCCGGCGAGGACTGTTTGAATTTGAATATCTGGACCACCGATCCGCAGGCTTCCGGCCTGCCGGTGCTGGTCTGGGTTCACGGTGGGGCTTTCGCCAACGGAACCGGGTCCATTTCAATTTACGAAGGAACTAATTTTGCGCGGGATGGCGTAGTTTGCGTAACGATCAATTATCGTCTCGGCGTAGACGGCTTTCTTTTTATGGGTGATGGAATTTGCAATCTTGGTTTACTGGATCAAATTGCAGCCCTGGAATGGGTCAAAGACAACATCAGCGGTTTCGGCGGAGACCCGAATAATGTTACTATCGCGGGCGAATCCGCCGGGGCGATGAGTGTAACGACCTTGCTCTCTTTGCCCCAGACTGCCGGTTTGTTCCGCCGAGTAATCGCCGAGAGCGGAGCGGGCCATTTTGTTCTTTCGCCCGCGACCGCTCAGAAAGTCGGTCAGTATCTGGCGGAAAAGCTCAATGTTGCCCCTACGCGCGAAGCGATTGCCGCTGCGCCCATCGAGCAACTCCTACAGGCGCAGCAACAACTAAGCCAGGACGCTTTTACTAATCCCGACCCGGTGAAATGGGGAGAAGTAGCCGCTAATCTGATGCCTTTTGAACCGGTTGTAGACGGTACGATCCTACCAGCCCGGCCAATTGACAGTATTGTAGCCGGAGTTGGGTCGGCGGTTGACGTGCTGATCGGCAGCAATACCGAAGAGGATCGTCTGTTTATGGTTCCAAATACGGCGATTAACTACATAAATGAGGATATTTTAAAGGGTGTGATCGCTGCTTACGGCTTACCGGTCGAAGAAACTTTAGCGACCTACGGTGAAATCCGTCCGGGGGCGACACCCGGCGATCTGTTGGCCGCGATTAGCACCGACTGGCGTTTCCGCATACCGGCCTTGCGTGTGGCCGAAGCACGTCACAAAGAAGGCGGGGGTGCTACCTATGTTTATGAATTTGGCTGGCAATCCCCGGCTTTTGAAGGTCGGCTCGGTGCCTGCCACGCCCTTGAGATTGCCTTTGCTTTTGACACACTCGACAAAGCCGAGAACCTACCCCTGGCTGGACCCAACCCACCGCAGCAATTGGCCGATGAAATGCATGGGGCCTGGGTGGCTTTCGTCAAAGAGGGTAATCCCGGTTGGCCCAGTTACAATCTCGAAAACCGCCCGACCATGCATTTTAACCAGGCGTCACAGCTTGTAAATGACCCGCGTGGGGCCGAGCGTAAACTCTGGGCGGGTAAACGCTAGTATCAGAAGGCAGGGAAACTGAAAAAGAGGAACCAATGGGTTTGTCCACTGGTTCCTCTTTTTTATTATTTTCCCTTCAAGAGTAAAAAATTGAAATGGTAGTTAGCCTTCGACTACCACCTGGCAGATCATTTCCATCGCCGGGTTGTCTTCGTAGGGGTCCCAGGCGAAGCGGGAACGGGAGTCGTTTATGTTGTCAAAGAAATTGCCGTTGAGAGTGACTTTTACCCGGCCTTTGAGTTCGCCGTTCTCGATCACCAGGCAACGCGGAGCCGAAAGGGAGAAGCGACCACTGGTACTGTCCTGGGTGTGCATTCCCAGTACAGAATAAACCAGCAAGCCGTTATCAACGCTCTTGACCATATCCTCGAAACTCTGTCGCTGACCGCCGTCGTCGAGTTCGATGTAAAGACCGCCGCCGGGGGTGGGAGCAAAACCGGTGATACCGCCGTATTTAAGGTCGAGCGCGGGCGAAACGAGTCGACCTTTTTCGACCAGGAAACCCCGACCGCCGGATATACCTTCGCCGGTGACGCGGCTGGCACTACTCTCGAAGGGGCGGGTGCCGTCGATCACCAGCGAAATGTCGGAACGGATAACCTGTTTGTGTTCGCGGAAGTCGTCGAGGGAGTAAGCGGCCTGGCGGTTAGCGACACCGCTGCCGGAAAGATTGCCGCCGATGTACTGCCCGATAAACGAACCGGCCATACCGGTATCCAGCACGACCCGATCACCGGCTGGGTTGGCCTTGAAGGTCCCGGCTTGTTTGAGGTAGGCGGTGTTTTCGCGGACATCTTTGAGGATGCGGTCGAGTTCTTCGGCGGGGGCCAGGCGGCGTTTGCCGTAACCGTTGCCGTAGAGGCTGTCGGCGTAAAAGGAATAGCTAAAGTAGGTGCTGGGATAGGAAACGTCGAGGCCTTTGGAATTGCGCAGGTAGCGAGTGCCGTTGCTGGCACTGGCCCCGGCATCCAGAAATTCCACGCCGCCGAGCGTGAGCAGTTCGTCGTAACCGGTTTTGAGGATTTTAAAGAGTAGCTCGGTATCCCCGGCCACCAGTTGTTCGATCTGAGGGTCGTACATCTCGACTTCCGGGTAAGCGGGGTCGGGCTGGCGGATGTCGGGGGCGCGTTCGTCGCTATAGGCACTGGCTTGCCATTCGCGGAGGCGTTGTTCAAACTCGGAGACGGTCAGGCGGTCGACCGAGGCGTTGGAGCGTTTTTCATCTTCCCAGATCAAATAGAGACCCCCTCCGAGGCTATCGCGGGCGGTGGCCGGACCGTAGACGCTGCCGAGTTTGTTATCGATAATCGAAAGCGAAACGGAGCGACCGTGCGAGAGGTCGAAACGCCAGCCGCGCAATTTCGGCAGGTCGGCGGCGATTTCGCCCCGCTCGGCCTGGCGAAGCAGTGCGGTTAACTGGTCGGCGTATTGCAAACTTGGGTCTGGCATTAGCTGGCACCTCCGATGGTCACGTTTTCGTTGCGGTCGAGTACGATAAAGCTGTGCGCGCCGCCGCTGCTGGGCACGCTCTGGCCGCCCTTGCCGCAATGACCCATCGCGTCGTGGTGAACCGGACCGAGGCCACCGAGGATCGAGTGGAGTGCGGCCAGCACTTTGCCGCTAAAGATAGCGGGCTGGTAGAGCGGTAAGCTGGGCTGGCTGAGGTCGTAGATCGCCACACAGTTAAAGACGAAATCGCCGTCTTTGGGGTTGACCTGTCCGCCTTTGTAACCGGCCAGGTAAAGGGCTGGTTCGCCGTCCTTGAGCAAGCCGTTTTTGAGCAGGGTCTCGCGCAGTTCTTCGGGGGTGACTTCCTCGAAGCGAGTATCGAATTGAACCGGGTTCTGGACCGTCAGCCGGATATTGGACATACGCGGCAGGGGTAGATTGCGGTAACTTTCAATGCGCTCGGCTCCGCTAATTGGAACCCCGGCTTTGCCAGCCGAAAAGAGGTCGCCCAGCCCGGCCTGCAAGATGCCGTTTTTCATGATCGCTACCGTCTGGCGGGGCATACCGTTGGCACTGATCGGCTGGTAAGCGTAATCGCCCATGACCGGACCATCGGTAATGGTAACGATCTCGGCGGCCATCTTTTCACCCAACCGCATAATGCCGTCGTTACCCAGGATCGAGGTTTCCATACCATCGGTTTCGCTGGCGTGGCCGAAGGCTTCGTGCGCCAGGCCTTTGGCGAGTGCGTAGTCGATCACCAGCTTATAATTGCCGCCTTTGATGCCTTCGGCGGTCGAAAGTCGTTCGGCCAGTCCGGCGGCTTTGCGGGTGCGCAGATCGAGCCGTTCCTGAAAGATTTCGTTCAAGAGGACCGAGGCATCGGCCCCGCTCACGCTGGAATTGACCGTGACGGCTTTACTGCCGTTACCGGCTCCGACCGTCATACCGATCCCAACTGATGCGTGAGGCGTATCGAACATGATGTCGGTGCCGTCGCTGCGGACGATCCGCCAGTGAGGGTCGGACACACCGTGCGAGGAGCGCACCGAAAGTTGATTGCCATAGGCCCGGCTGCGCTCGTTGACTTCCAGCAGTTGTTTGACCTGCTCATCGTAGCTGGTAGCGTCGAGGCTCTGGTAATCGGTGGCGATGGTTTGTTTGCCGTTGGATTCGATTTCAAAAACGGCCTGGTTGGTTTCGGTGCCAAAGGCCGAGGCACTCCGAGCCAACCGGGCGGCGGTTTCCACCAGGTCGCGGCAGCTTTCGGAGGTGATCTGGTCGGAGGATACAAAGCCGGTATAACCTTCTTTGGTAAACACCTGGACCCCAATTCCGGCTGAACTGCCGGTGTCGATACGTTCGAGCTGGCCGTTATTGACGGTCATGCTGCGGCCTTTGCTATCCTGAAGGCGGCCAATAGCATAAACGCCCAGGTCACTGGCCCGCTGGAGTAGAGCCTGAACCGCGTCATCATACTTTTCGACCCTGAGTTGTTTGTGCATGAAGCTTGTTCCCCTCTAGTTCGGTTGCTATTTCTTACTCGATGTGGCTATTATATACGAGCAAAGCGGTAAAGACCATTTAAAAGGGAGTGGGAAAAAGATTTGAATGAACCGAGCGTAGCGGGGAGCCGGGCAATTCTGCGAGAACTGGGTTTGCAGCCGAGCAAAGGGCTGGGCCAGAATTTTCTGGTGGATGAGACGGTGCCACCCAAGATTCTGGCGGCAGCGGCCATCGAGCCGGAAGATTGCGTGGTGGAGATCGGGCCGGGGGTGGGAGTGCTGACCTTGCGGCTGGCTCCCCAGGTGCGGAAGCTTACAGCGGTCGAGCTGGACAAACGGTTATACCCTTTTTTGCGGCAAAGCCTGGCGGCCTATCCGGGGGCGCGGCTGGTGGAAGGTGACGCGCTGAATTTTAGCCCAGCCGAACTGGAACCGGAGCCTTACAAGCTGGTAGCCAATATTCCCTACTATATTACTTCGGCCATCTTGCGTCATTTCCTCGAAAGCGATCACCGGCCCCGGCGGGTAGTGTTGATGGTGCAGAAGGAAGTGGCCCAGCGAATCGTGGCAACACCGCCCGACATGAGCTTGCTGGCGGTGAGCGTCCAGTTTTACGGTCGGGCCAAAATTTGGAGTTATGTTCCGGCGGGGGCCTTTTTTCCGGCTCCCAAAGTCGACTCGGCGATTTTGCTGGTGGAGGTCTTCCAGCCGGAGGAACAGCCCTACGCCGGGGTGGACGAGAGCCGCTTTTTTGAGATAGTACGGGCCGGGTTCAGCCAGAAACGCAAGCAACTGGCAAACTCGCTGAGTGCCGGGCTGGGGGAAGCCTTTGATAAGACACGCGTAGTAGAGTTGCTGGCGGTGGCCGGGATCGAAGGCACTCGCCGGGCCGAATCGCTGGCACTGGCGGAGTGGGTCGGTTTGTACCACCTGATTAACGATTAATATGGAATAAGGGTTTGGTTTGTAGAGGTAGTGTTCACTTAAAAAGAATTGTAATGGGTTATTGTTGTGGTACAATTTATTTATTAAAAGGGAATGGGCCGGAGTTACCGACCAACACTTTTTTTTGACTAGAGTGGACAGATAATTACAATTATGCAACCAATATTGATTACCAGCCATTATACAGACTTATATGCCTTTCTTGGCGCACTAATGGATGCCCGGCAAAATCTTGACGAACAGCCCACTCCTACCAATAGCGTAATTATCTGGTCGCAAGAAGCATCTTCGGCTTTGCTGGACGATTGCGGCAAACTCCAACTGGTCGAAAAATACGCCCGCAAAATGAATCTGGATATTATAGTATCTGCCGCTGCGGATTTGCAGTTACGCCAATGGGCCAATCAAGTTGGCTGGCAAGTACTGTGGGATTTGCCCGGTCTGGAAGCTGCGGTAGACGGTGTACCGATCTATAGCGGTATGCAAGAAGAAATCCGCGAAATTGCCTGTTAGGCCTGTCCAAGAGTTTTGTCTCTGAAGGAGAACTGAAAATTTTTTCAGTTCTCCTTTTGGTTTATAGATATAGTTTATAAGGATTTATTTGGTGGCACTGATCATCAATAATAAGTTGTCGGCGGTGTTGATGTTGGGAAAGTTGACCTGGGCGGCGGTGCCGGGGGTAAGGGTCAGCGATACGACGCTGGTGCCTTTTTCGTAGGCGAGTGCCCAGCCCTGCTGGTTGGACTGTTGTTTGGCAATGTCAGCAATTTCGGCTTCGCGTGTGACCCAGCCGGCCTGTCTGAAGGCGTTGTCATAGTAGGTTTTGATGTCAGCCGCCGCGCCGGTGATCGTATAGGCGGTTAGTTTAGCGTCTTTGATACCACTAATGACTGCTTTAAATGAGTCCTGGGTTTTTTGGTCGACGCTATAGGGTTTGGCCCCGTCAAACGGCTTGATGTCGCCGGTAACATCGGTGCCGCAAGCAGCCAGGCTCAGGGAAAAGCACAGCAAGCCGAGTAGTGAGCCGGTCAGACGAATAAATTTCGACATAGTGGGATGGTAGCTCCTTTTGTTGGATAGGCTATGGATTAGCCTTATTTATAAATACCTGTGAATTATAAAGAGTTAAGGCCTTCTTGACAAGCGGCGGCTAAAGAGGATCAGGTTTCAGGCGGCCAGATTTTACCCCAAATTTGGCTTTGAGGCTTTTGGCCTACTGGAGAATTGTCCGGTCGAGGGATTTAAACGATACAATTTTCGCAAGCATTTGGGTTAGGTTTGTAGAAATTTTGCAAATAGAAACGCCTGATAGTGTAAACCTCGGTGTTTATTTTTTATGGAGTAAGGAGACTTCCTGAGTAAATTAGCTTAGACCGCGACTTCGGAAAGGGCGCGCATACGGCTGACAACCAGCGGTAATTTTCCGAGGACGTAGGCGATGTCGGCCTCGGTGGTGCTTTTGCCGAGGGTCAGGCGCAGGGTGCCCAGCGCGAGGTCGGCGGAACCGCCAATGGCTTTGATGACGTGGCTGGGTTCGATAGCCCCGACGTTGCAGGCGGAACCGTTGCTGGCGGCAATACCCTGTAGGTCGAGAGCTTGCAGGATGCCTTCTTCGTGGATGCCCTCGAAAGCCAGGTTTATGTTGTTCACCATACGGAGGCCGGGTTCGTAGGTGCCGTGCAGGTGAACGCCCGGTATGCGGTCGAGAATACCGGCCAGCAGTTGGTCGCGGAGACGTGCGAGGGCTGGGACATAATCGGCCCGGTTAGCTTCGGCGAGGGTCAGGGCGCGCGCTGTACCGACGATATAAGGCACGTTTTCGGTACCGGCCCGGCGTTTCTTCTCCTGGCTGCCGCCCTGTTGCTGCCAAAGAATGTGTTTTTCGACGCTGTTTCTGACGTAGAAGATGCCGACCCCTTTTGGCCCGTAGAATTTGTGTGAGGAAAGCGAGAGCAAATCGATGCCGAGCGCATCAACATCCAGCGAAAGATGGCCGGGAGCCTGCACCGCGTCGGTGTGAAACACAATGTTATGACGACGGGCCAGGGCCGAAATTTCGGCCAGCGGTTGAATGGTACCGATTTCGTTGTTAACGTACATGACGCTGATCAGGACGGTCTGGCCGGGCCGGATCGCCCGTTCGATTTCGGCGGGTTCGACCAGTCCGGCAGAGTTGACCGGGACATAGGTGGTTTCGATGCCGAATTGTTCGAGGTATTCGGCGGCGTGCAGGATGGCGTGATGCTCGAATTCGGTGGTGATGATGTGGTTCCCCTGGCCTTTGAGCCTGGCGGCCAGCCCGACACCTTTGAGGGCCAGGTTGTCGCCTTCGGAGCCACCACTGTTAAAGATAATTTCGGTCGGGCGGCAATGCAAGACCCTGGCGACCTGTTCGCGGGCTTCTTGCAGGACATTTTGGGCGGCCCGGCCCCGTTCGTAGAGGCTGCTGGGGTTGCCCCAATAGGTCTGGAAGGCCGGTAGCATGGCCTCGATGACGGCACTATCGACGGGGGTCGTAGCGGCGTGATCGAGGTAGACTTCGCGTTTGTGGCTGCTTGACATAAATCTCTCTTACTTTAATAATCAATGATCACTACAGGTTATATTATACTCCACCCGGCGGGTTTGACCAAGAGCCGGTTCTAGTTAAGACCGGTCTTTTGGGCAAAGGTTATTTTTGAAAGAGGGCGTTGGGCAGGAAGGCCGAGACAACCCAGTTGGGGGCGTTGACGACCTCACTGATTTTTAGGTCGACCGAGACGCTGCACAGGATATAGGCCTGTTCGCGGGTCAGGCGGTATTCTTCTTCGAGATAGTCGAGCATAAAGCGAATGGCATCGCGGCTGGCTTCGAGCAGGTCATTGTTCTGGGCGGTGGTGACAAAGTAGCCCTGCTGACCGAGCGGTGAAGCCTGGCGACCGGTGGCAAGCCGGGGGGCTTTGATGGTTTTGCCTTTGATCAGATCGAATTTAAAGTGAGGTTGGCCCATCGTCTCGATGGCGGTCACGCAAACTTCGCCGTCCCCCTGGGCGGCGTGGCAATCGCCGGTCGAAAACAAGGCCCCGGTCACGCCGACCGGCAGATAGAGACGGGCACCGGCGGTAATTTGCTTGATGTCGAGGTTGCCGCCAAACCGGCGCGGTGGGATGGTGGAATGCTGGCCTGGTTCGGGGAGAGCCAGACCCATTATGCCGCAAAAGGGTTCGAGTGGGACCCGGATGCCGCTACCGGGTAAAAATTCGGTGGTGGCACCGCCGCTTAAATCCCAGGCGTGAAAGAAAGGGGCCTCGAAATCGTCTTTGAGAAGTCCACCGCCAGGCCGAAAGGCGGTCCAGCCCCAATCGCCGGTACCCACTCTCAGCACTTCGATGACCAGAGTATCGCCCGGTTCGGCTCCTTTGACAAAAACCGGCCCGGTAAGGGCGTGACCGGGGCGCAGCCGCTCGATCTGGCGTTGAACCATCGAGCCATCCCGCTGTCGTTCGTTGTCGCTGCAATCGTAGGTTTCAAAGATTACGCTGTCGCCCGGTTCGATTTCCAGGGTCGGCGGCTGGGAGTTGTCCCAGGAGTAATGGCGGACGGCGGCACTAAGTTCGTGGGTTCGGCTCATGAAAACTCCTTCAATTTAAAAAATGTAATTATTCAGCCTAACTCTTGCAAAAGGAATTTAGCGGGGGTCGTGGTGGTCGGGTACCCACTGGGTGCCCTGCGGGGAGTATAACAGGCGGTACCCTCTGGGTGCCCCTGTAAAATACTCTTTTCTTCTTCTTTTCCCCGTCCACTGGTGGCCCTGGGGAGGGGTCAGGGGTGGGACCTGAGTAGTTACTAAAAAATTTTGTGATAAGATTTTTTTCCAATTTATTGTTAGGACTTTCGCTTCCACCTATGAGCGAAAGTTCTATTATTGTAAGGCTTGTTCGACCAGATCACGGTAATCGGTCACGTGAGGTAAGATAGCCCGCAGGGTGGCCGGTTGGTAGTGCCGCAAAAACTCGATAGTGTGAGCGTCTTCATCTTCGATCTGGTTGAATGGCCGGTGAGTGTGACACAGGCGGGTCGCCGCAGCGGCGGGCTGAGTGCTGCGCAGGGTCGGTAATTTGGACAGTCCCATTTCTTCGAGGTAGGCACAGGCCAGTAGCAGCCAGCTTGAGCCTTCCAGGTAGCCGACCTGTTTGAGCAAAGTTGCCTCGGCCCGGTCGCCGGTGGGTAAGTTCTCAGCCAGTTTGGTAGTCAGTTGCAGGGCGAAACTTTGGAGTTGGAGACTGAAACCGACGGGCAGGGTCCGATAAAAAGAAGGGTTTTTTTCCAGTGGGCGACTGAGGTCGTGAAATGCGCCTGGTAGGGCGTGCATAGACCGGCTAAATGTATTGTAATCAAACTGACCCGATTGCCAGAGGCGCAAATAGAGGGCCGGGGTCGCCTTGCGGAGTTCGGGTTCTTCGACGGTACGCGACCGGGCCTGCCCCATTTCGCCTACTACCAGTTGTGCAATCAGGGTCACGGCCTGTTTGCTTTCGTCGGCCAGCAAGACTCTAAGACAATCGAGCAGGGTGGGTGGGTACAGATCGGGCTTCCACTTGGCCCCCCCGCTGCGCAGGAGGGTTCCGATGCGTTCGGCCAGCAAAGCGCGGCTGGCGGTCGTAGGATGCAGGCGAAGCCACTGAGACAGCACCGTTTGCATGATTTCGCCCCTGGCGAGGGACTTGTAGCGGTCGATTTCGGGTAAGTTAAAATCGTAGGTATAAGTTGAAATCCAGCCAAAAGGCCGGAAGTACAGCAGGGCGGCCTGGCGCGAAAGTTCGGTGACATTGCCATTGGCGGTATCGAGCAGACCGGCCAGCGTTTCGGTTAACCATTCCTGACCTTTTGATTTCTGCTCGTCGGTAGCCAGGGGACCCAACAAGTTGAAATGAGGGTAGGGGCGGGGTTGCCCGTCGGGTCCGAGGCAAAGTTGATCGACTTGCCAGAGTTGATTGACCAATTCTTTTAATCGGGTGAGAATGGGAGCCTCGACCGGGGGTAAACCTACCGTAGTGGTCATGCAAAAAGGTCCTTCCTAAAGGGATTGGTAAAATTATGTAACTACTCAGACCCCACCCCTGACCCCGCCCCAGGGCGGAGAAGAAAAGAAAAGTAAAGTGTATTAACAGGGGCACCCAGGGGGTACCCGCCTGTTGTACCCCCCGCAGGGCACCCAGTAGGTACCCGACCACCACGACCCCCGCTTTAGTTCCGTTTGTGGGGAATAAGGCCTGAGTAGTTACAAAATTACTTACAAAAAAATTAGATGCTAATCCGGTAAGTCTAAATTATAACTCATTTTGGTGTTTCGTTAAATCAAGGTCGTTGCGCGGCACGTTCGAGAGCGGCTTCCAGGACTTGCTGGCGAATAGTAAGCGTCAGGTCGCCGCGAGTGCGTTCGAGGACCCCGCGCACGAGGTCGGTGGTGCGGCGCAACCCGCCGGTCAGCACGTCGGGGTAGTCGATGGTGACAAGCTGGCTGTAGACTTCTTCCATACGGTCGAGCAATTCTTCACAACGAGCGGCGGCTTCCTGGCCGTGACGGAGTAAATCGAGGATATAGCGGCGCAATTCGCTGGCGGCTTCGCCCAGGCCGTTGAGGTAGGGAGCATCTTCAACGGCTAAATCTTCGGGCGACGGGAGCGGCTCGCTGCGGACCAGGGCGTAGGTCAGGCGGGCCTCGGCGTATTCTTTCTGAGCGTCCTGGACGTAACCGGCCCAATAAAGATCGGGGTAATTGACCAGAACCGTTTTGATAGTCAGCAGTCGAGCTTTACCCTGTTCCAGCAAGGTCTGGGCCTGTTCAAATTCCTGGCGATGGGTAGCTCGAATAGAGTTGGCGGCGTGGCGAATGACCTGGCGCGATTCGGCCAGGGCCTGTTCGCGGGCGGCGTTTTTGAGGTCGATCCGGGCGACGATCCGGGCAACGGTGCTTTCGATAGCGGTGTTATCGGGCTGGATCATTTTAAGTTCCTTTACAAAAGTATAAAAGAGATAAATTACAAAATAATTGTTTAGACATCTTTAGCCTAGCACAGCTGGTTCTCTTTTTGTATTTTTCTCCCTTTTCATCTTGCAACTGCCCTGTTTTGGGCAGCCTTTAGTTTTTATTTGGGCAGTTTGGCAAAAATGGTGTCACCTACAATTTTACTATCGTATTGTTCCAAAGCCAGCGAGGCCGGGCCTTTTATTACCTGGCCGGTATTGTTATATTCGCTGCCGTGACAGGGACAAATTATTTTCTTTTCGGCGTTGGAATAAGCCACCCCGCAGCCCTGGTGAGTACAAATATTGCTAAATACGACCGGTTGAGTAGCCGATTTCATAAAGATAAAGCCGCTAACTTTACCGGCACTAAATTTGAGGGGCGGCGTGTTCGGGCTGCCGACCTTGCCGACCTGAGTATAACCGGCGGGAGCAGTCCCCGGCGCGGCGGAGACATCAGCAGGCGGCGTAGCCGTAATGGGGTTGGCGGCAATGGTTGGGCTAGGGATGGTTGGGCTAGAAATGGTGGGAGTGGGGGCGGGCGGTAGCGGCGCGCCAGGGGTAGCCGCTAAAATCGCTTTGGTGGTGGGGTTGGCGGTCGCGGTCGCAGTAGGATCATTGCCACAAGCTACCAACGTTCCGGCACTCAGACTCAACCCGGCGGCGGCCATTACTCCCCGCAGGAATTTCCGGCGATGCCATAGCTTTTCTTTGGTCCGGTGCGACATTACTCTTTCCTCTCTGTAAAATCTATAATTACTTGTAACTATTCAGAACCCCCCTGACCCCTCCCCAGGGAGGGGAAAAAGAAGAGGGTTAAACAGGGGAGATCCCTGTAATACCCCCCGCAGGGGTTGCACCCCTACTAACCCCGCCTCGAAGGAGGTAGCCTGAATAGTTACAATTACTCTATAATGGCCCGCTAAACCGGCTGGCGCGAGCGATTTCCAGCAGGGCCGGGTCATCTTCAGCCAGGCCGATTTCGGCGGCGGCCTGCGCGATTTCCTGAAGCAGACTGAGCGAGTTTTCAGTTTCCCCCCCGACCAGGGCAGGACCGGTGGCCGGTAGGTTTTTGGCATCATAGCGAGTTTTAACTGGCGGCAGTTGTTCCTCGGCGGGTTCGATGGTAGCCGGTAAGGCTGGCTCAATTTCCGCCGGACGACTCAACAGCTGGCACAAAAAGCGATAGTAATCGTGGGCGGCATCTTCCAACCGGGCCGACCGGCTGACGTACCGCCGGGCATTGGCCCCAATTGCCTGACCCAGATCGGGTCGCCGGGCCAGCAAGCGCAGATATTCCAGCAGCAATTCTTCCTCGGCATCGTCCACATCAACTTTGATGCAGGTATCGTCGGGAAGTTCTTCAAAAGCCCCGGTCCGCGAGATCATTACCGGGCGACCGGCTCCCATGATCCTCAGTAGGCTGGCCGAGGTTTCCCCCGCGCTGGGGTAGCGCAGATTTATACAGCAGTCGGCGGCGGCCAGGTAATCGGCGGCGGTTTGGGTTTCGGCGTAGCCTACCAGGTCAACCGACCCCTCCAGAGCGAGGGCCTGGATCATCGCCCGCACGTTGTAATTGGGCGACTCGCTGCCGACCAGCACGAAACGGGAGCGGGGAAACTCCCGCCGCAAGGCTTTGAAGGCCCACAGTGCGCTATCCAGCCGTTTGTACGGATTGAGATGGCCGAGCGATACGATGATAAACTCGTCATGAGCCAGGCCCAACCGATTACGGGCGGCGGACCGGTCCAGCAGGGGCGGTAAAGGCACTCCCATGCGGGCTACGCCGACCGGTTTAGCCGGGTAGGCCCGCTCGATCATCCGGCGCGCATACTGGCTATGCACCAAAACCGCCCTGGCCGCTTCGATAGCATCTTCGTTGAGTGGGTAATCGAACAGGGCCTCAGCCAGTTTGCCTTTGATCACCTGGCGGGCGGTGCTTTCACCATGCGGCCCGTAACGTTTGCCCATCTGGCGGATATACTCGGCGGCCCGGCCCCGGTTCAGGTACTGACCGATCTGAAAATGATGCAACACAAAGTCGTGCAGTACTAGCACCCCTTTACCGGTTTGTTGCACTAATTCACGGTAGATATAGGCATGGGCCGCGCTATTACCCATATGAAACAGGTAGGAATCATACCGCCCGGCCTGACGGTTAAACTTGCTGGCCGGATAAATGTTAAACTGTCCGGCTAACTGCCGGTTGGTGGGCTGGTAATCGTCCAGGTACAAATCGATGTCGGCATAATGAGCCAATGCCGGCAGCAGTTCTTCGCTATAATCGCTGATGCCGGATTGAACCGGGTTGAGGGGGCTAAAATAAGCCAGTTTAAGTTTGTTGATCATATCCTCGTTTTGAAGTAAAAACCCCTAAAAGTAACTTTACCCTAAAAAAAACCAGTTTCACCCGATTGGGGCAAAGCTGGTTTAGTATATCACAGCCTTAAAGGCTAAAGATTATCCGAGTGTAAAAAGTTCGCCATTTGAAAATTTTTAACTCTGGCCGACCACGTGTACTTTGATCAGATTGCTCTGGCCGGGAGTGCCGACCGGGACCCCGGCAGTAATGACCACTTTATCGGCCTCTTTAAGCAATCCCCGCTCTACAACCACCTTTTCAGCCATTTCCAGCATTTCGTCGGTGGTATCGTAGCGCGGACAAATAAAAGCCTCGACCCCCCAGACCAACGCCAGGCGGTTGAGCGTGCGCGGTTCGTGGGTGACGGCATAGATCGGCAGGCGGGGCCGGTTACGCGATACCATGCGGGCGGTGAAACCACTGGTGGTAGTGGTGATAATGGCGGTTGCCTCTACCTCGCGGCCAATGCTACAAACCGCCTGGCTGATGGCATCGGTTACAGAGGTAGAACTGTTGTTAACCAGGTCCCGGTAAGGTTGCTGGTAAAGCACTTCCTGTTCGATCGTGCGGGCGATCCGGTCCATTACCTGAACGGCCTGAACCGGATAAAGTCCATTGGCACTTTCGCCGGAAAGCATAGTCGCATCGGTGCCGTCGAGGATCGCGTTGGCAACGTCGGTAGCTTCGGCCCTGGTCGGGCGGGGGTTGCGGATCATCGAATCGAGCATCTGGGTGGCCGTTATGACCGGCTTCCCGGCCAGATTACACTTGCGAATAATCATTTTCTGCAAGACCGGGATTTGCTCGGCGGGCATCTCTACTCCCAGGTCGCCCCGCGCCACCATAATGCCGTCCACCACTTCCAATATCGAGTCGAAGTTGGTGATCGCTTCGTGCTTCTCGATTTTAGCGATTACCTGGGGCAGCTTGACCGGGTTGGTGGTTTCACCGGCGAACTGCAAAATCATTTGTTTGAGGCGAGTAATATCTTCGGCCTGGCGAACAAAAGACAGGGCCACGTAATCGACGCCCTGCTCAACCCCGAATTTCAGATCGGCGATGTCCTTTTCGGTGATGGTCGGCACCCGCAGGGTAACACCGGGTACATTGATCCCTTTATGACTGGAAAGTTGCCCGCCGGTAATCACCACACAGCGCACATCCTGATTAGTTGATGAAATCACCTTGAGTTCGAGCAGACCGTCATCGATCAAAATGGTGTCGCCGGGTTTTACGTCAAGCGGTAAATCCGGGTAATCGACCCCGATCTGGCTGGCATCGGTAGCGATCCAGGGTTGGCTGGTGAGATTTAATTCGTGACCGGGGCTAAGTTCGACCGAACCGGGTGGGCTGGCAATCTGGCCGGTGCGAATGCGCGGCCCCTGCAAATCCTGCAAGATCGCCACGTTCCGTCCAAGCTCCTGGCTCAACTGCCGCACCATAGTGATTATCCCACGTGTTTGTTCCTGTTTGGCGTGCGAGAAATTCAGCCGGATGACATCAACGCCTTCTCGCAATAAACGGCTCAATACCGGCTCATCCCATGAGGCCGGACCAATCGTAGCCACAATTTTCGTTCGGCGGTTCATAAAGGCTCCTTCTGGTTTTGGTCTCTGGCTAGCTCCGGCTATTGTCCAAAAGCGTATATCCGACCATCGTAGGAGGTAACATAGACCCGGCCATTGACGACTGCCGGTGAAGAACCGATTGCGTCGTCGGTTTGATAGTCCCACTTTTTAGTCCCGTTGTCCAGATCGAGCGCGTACAGGTGAGTATCATTGGAACCGATCAAAAGGGTATCGCCGGTGATAGTCGGTGAGGAAAACACCGCGTCGCCGGTCAGAAATTCCCACTTTTTGCTGCCATCTTTGGCGTTAAAGGCGTAAACTTTTTTATTGCTGCTGCCGATGTAAATTACGCCGTTAGCGACGGCGGGCGAAGAACGGCTCGGCCCACCCAGGTCAGCCGCCCACTTTTTGGTTCCGCTAGCCAGGTCGTAGGCGTAAAGTTTACCGGCCTCGGTCGCAAAGTAAACCGTACCATCGGCAATCGCCGGGGAGGAAAGGATGCCGGTGCCGTCGTCGGGTTTGACGAACCACTTGTAATCAGGGGCCGGTTTGCGATTGGTATCGACTACATAAAACATATTATTGTTGGCCCCAAAGGCCAGCAAGCCTTCGGCAATCGCCGGTGAAGTGTTGATACCGTCGATATTAACTTTACCGGTCTGGGCGTTAAAGCGTTTCTGGCCGGTGTAAGCGTCAATTGCCCACAACATTCCCAGGTTGCCGCCGACGTAGACTACCCCGTTGGCGACGACCGGTGAGCTAAGGACCTGATCGACCGCCGGAAAGTTCCAACGTTGGTTGCCGGTGGTGGCATCCAGGGCGTAAATCTGCCCGGCGACCGTCCCAAAATAAACCAGATTACCCGCGACCGCCGGGCTGGAGGCAATCGGGGTGTACTGGCGTTGCCAGCGAACCGCGCCGGTTGCCAGGTCGACCGCGTAAAAATTGCCGTTGGAACTGCCAAAATAAGCCATTCCGTTGGCAATCGCCGGGGAGGATTGCAGTTCGCCGCCGATCTGGCTGGCCCAGACTTTCTTGAGCGGGAAAGTCAGTTGCGCCCCGGTGGCGCGAGTGCGAGCCGGGTTGCCCCCGGCCATCGGCCAGTTAGAGCCGTCGGTCTCCAGCATACTGCTGATCGGGGTGCCAGACGGGGTGGGAGGCAAGGGCACCGCCGTACCGAGGGCCTGGTTAGCTACTTTGCTGACGACGGCGTTGGCGGTCGCGGCATTCTGGGGAGAAAGTTCGCCCACCAGCGGGGGTGGTAGGTCGGCCTGAACGGTTGGGCGACTTTTGCCGGGGGTAGTGGAGGAAGTTACCACGAAAACCAGGACAATTCCCAGCACCAACGCCCCCAGTACCATCGCCATAGCGATTTCCACGCCGTGCGATTTCTGGCGAACGACCAGTTTGCCATCGCCGGTCCGGTTGACAGCCTGGCGAGGTCGGGCCGAGGTTGGCCGGGTTCGGACGGTGGTCGAGACCGGTACCGCCGGGTGTTCCCCGGTTGAGTTCCCGCCCGGCTGTCCACTATCGGCGGCCTCCCCGGTTTGCTTTTTATTCTCCGAAGTTCCCTGGCTCATACTTTCCCCCACTTGAAATTTTAGATTTTGGCAGGGGTTCCGAACCCCTGCCAAAATCCAAACCTAAACCGGTTTGTTGCTGTCCGCCGACCCAAGCGACAGCATATCGTCGGGCGTGTTGCCTTTTAGCTGAATTTGGGCCTGATTGCGCAGCGACAGACCGTAAATATTGATAAAACCCACCGCCGCATCGTGGTTATACTGGTCGCCTTTGTCGTAGGTAGCCAGCGAGAAATTATACAGCGACTGGGGCGACCGCGAACCGGTCTTGGTGACTGTCCCTTTGTACAACTTCAGCCGGACGGTGCCGGTCACAAAACGCTGACTGCTGGCGACATAAGCCGCCAAATCCTGGTGCAACGGGCTAAACCACAGGCCGTTATAGACCATTTCGGCGTATTCTGCGGCGACCTTTTCTTTGAAACGGGCCGAGTCGCGGGTCAGGGTCAGGTCTTCCAGCCAGCGATGGGCTTTGTGCAGCACCACGCCCGCCGGAGCTTCGTAGACCTCGCGGCTTTTAATACCTACCAACCGGTTTTCGATGTGGTCGATTCGGCCCACGCCGTGTTTCCCGGCGATTTCGTTCAGTTTTGTGATCAAAGTCGTGCCGTCCATTTGCTGGCCGTCCAGCGCGACCGGTAGACCGCGTTCAAAGTCCAGGCTGATTTCCTGCGGCTCGCCGGGCCAATCTTCCTGATGGCCGGTCCAGGCGTAAGCTTCTTCAGGCGGTTCGTTCCAGGGGTCTTCCAGCGGTCCGGCCTCGACCGAGCGGCCCCACAGGTTTTGATCGACGCTAAAATGTTTCTGGCTGATCGCCTGGAGCGGGATGTTGTTCACGCGGGCGTACTCGATTTCCTCGTCGCGGGTCATGCGCCACTCGCGGACCGGGGCGATAATTTTCAGGTCGGGGGCCAGCACATTAATCGAAACGTCAAAGCGCACCTGGTCGTTACCTTTGCCGGTACAGCCGTGCGCTACGGCTAGGCAGCCTTCCTCACGGGCGACCTGCACTAGATTCCAGGCGATCAGAGGACGAGCCAGCGCGGTTGCCAGGGGATAGGCCCCTTCATAGATCGCGCCGGCTTGCAAGGCGGGCCAGATAAAGTATTTTACAAATTCATCTTTGACATCTTTGACCAGGGACTTGACCGCCCCGATTTGCATCGCCCGCTCGCGGACGGTTTCCAGGTCGCGGTCGTTCGCTCCCACATCGACCGTCAGCGTTACCACATCCAGATCATATTTTTCTTTGATCCACTTGATCGCCACGCTGGTATCCAACCCACCGGAGTAGGCCAGCACTACTTTTCCCATGCTCTTAGAACTCCTCTAATGTTTAATAGTGTGAACAAACGAAGAAGGTGTAAGCCGGAGTATGGTGACTCCGGGCTTACACCCGACGCTATATCACTTATTCCTTTATCCGCGCAGCCTTTGATTTTCAAGGCAAATATTACTTGGGCTAAATATAGCATAATTTATAGGCATTTACAACTTTATTTACTACCCTGCAACCGCCCAAAAGTTTCTCTCTTAATTTCGGTTCCCCATACTCTTGCGCCGCCTGGGAGGAGTCTTTACTTCCGACCACCATTCAATAAGATAGATATTCGGCATAACAGATTTTTTTACGCCTATAAACCCTGGCTTCCACCCCTGACCGCTTGAGTGGGTAGAGGGGATAGTGTACACTACTACTTAGCATACCAATGTCTACCGGGATTAAAGTATTAGTGTTAGGACTTTCGCTAGATGAGGTAAACCAACTTGAAGCGGGGGTCGTGGGGGTGCAACCACAACGGGGGGTATACAGGGGTCTCCCCTGTTAATCCCTTTGTTACTTTCGCTTCAACCTCACCGGGTGAGGTTGAAGCGAAAGTCCTAACTGTACTGCTTTAGCATATTTAAGGATGCTTTACTGATGTCGGATACCCTGACTGCGCCGGACATCGAAACTAACGCAGTTCGATGGGGCCGGTGGTTGAACCGGCCTTACCAGATCGTTACTTTGATGTTTATTTTCTGCGTCCTGGTATTTACGGCCACGCTGGTGGTGCCGCGCGTAGATGGTCTGCTGGTCGGCTCGGACGGGATCAGTTATTTTGCCAATTTGCATTCGCTGGTATTCGATCACGACCTGAATTTGCGTAACCAATATTTCCAACTGAACGGCGCAGCACCTTACGGCTCGGAAATACCCAAGTACACGATTGGCTTACCGTTGATGTGGCTGCCGTTTTTTGTGACGGCCCATTTTATCGCCGTAATCCTGAACGGGTTGGGGTTTCCGGTGGCTACCGACGGCTATAGCTGGCTGTACCAATATGCGGTCTGTTTCGGGACGATGGTTTACGGCTATTTAGGTCTTTTATGGACGGTGCGATTGTGCCGGGAATTTGCTCGACCGGCGATTGCCTTGCTGGCGACCATCTTGATCTGGTTTGGCTGGAACGTCTTTTATTACCTGGTGCTGGAAAATTCTATGCCCCACCTGGTGTCGATGGGTATTGTGGCCGGTCTACTTGCCTGGTGGCGGTTCGAGCGGCATCGCCCGTTCTGGCAATACTGGAGTGTCCTGGGTCTATTTGTTGGGATCGCCGCCGCCGTCCGGCCCCAGGATGCAGCCTTTCTGCTGCTCCCCGGTCTGGATTTGGTGTTACAACTTTTCAAAGCAGTACGCCAGAAATCCGGCCCAAAAGTCGGGACAACCATCGGAGCCGGTTTGCTGGTGCTGACCGGGGCGGTGGTGGCCTACTTTCCTCAGATGTTGGGAGCCTGGCTCTACTACGGCCAGCCTTTCGCCAGTGGTTACCTGGTCAAAGGCGAGAGTTTTAACTGGTTCGCCCCGGAAATTTTGCCAACCCTGTTTTCTCTCCGGCACGGCCTGCTGACCTGGCATCCCCTCATTTTGCTGGCGATAATCGGCTGGTGGTGGCTGGCCCGGCGCGACCGTGCCTATACTCTGATATTAATAGCTACCTTTCTACTCCAACTTTACATAATAGCGGCCTGGCACGAATGGTGGCAAGGTGATTCCTTTGGAGGGCGTATGTTTATCAGTTGCGCCCCAATCTTCGGGCTAGGTTTGGCGGCCCTGCTGGAATACCTTTACAAACGCGCCGGTTGGTGGCCGTTGGTCCTGATCGCGCTTCCAGCTCTGACCTGGAATACCCTGTTTGTGATCCAATACCGGCTCGGTTTTATCTCCAAAATCGACCCGATTTCCTGGCGCGAATTGACGCTGGGGAAAGTAAAAGTGTTGTACAACCTGGCGCAGCGATTGCTGCATAAAAGCTAAGGTGGGTTATCCGAACTTGACCTAAAAGGTGGTTGCTGTTAGTATAACTCAATCTCTGGGTAGCCATACCTCGATCTATGTCTTTATATAAAAGAGATTTATAAAGAGATATAATAGAGATATATAGGTAGAGGATCGGGAAAACAGCTACAAAGTGTTTGATTGGATGGATAGTACGTCTATCCTGACAGGTAGTAAAATCGGACGGACGAGTTCTGTAAATGGCTTATCTTTTGCCCGTTGGCCCCTGGCACCCCGCGCTAGACGAACCGGTGGTGTACAAACTGGAAGTGGCGGGAAGTAAGATTGAGAATGTTGAAATTGAGTTAGGTTACAATCACCGGGGAGTCGAGAAGCTATTGCCCGGTTTATTGCCCCACCAAATTCTAGCACCGGTAGCCCAGCTATGCGGTAAATGTTCCTACGCCAACACGCTGGCCGTCGCTATGGCTCTCGAAAAACTCACCGGTATCAATGTGCCGGGCCGAGCCGAGTATTTCCGGTTGGTCGCGGCGGAACTCGAACGGGCCGCCAGTCACCTGGCTTCGATTGCCGCCACTCTACGGCTGCTGGGGATCAACCTTACCGCCGCCCGCCTCGAAGAAGAAGCCGAAGGCGTCCGCCAGTTACTGGCCGCCACCGGCAACCGCGTCTATGATACTTTCAATCTGCTTGGTGGGGCAATGCGCGCCCCCCAGGTTTCTGCCGATTTCCTCTCCGCCGCCGAAAAATTACGCAAGAACGTTTACGAATCGGTTAACCGCTTGCTGGACAGCCGCCAGTTAGAACGCCGGACGGTCGGTCTGGGCGTTATAGACCCGGCGGATACCCTGGAATGGGGCCTGACCGGCCCGGTTGCCCGCGCCTCCGAACTGGCCCTCGATACCCGGCGAAGCGATCCGTATGGGGCTTACCTGGAAATAGAAACCAGAGTCGTGACACAACGCCGGGGTGATCTGTTTGCCCGGCTGACGGTGCGCGGCCTGGAATCGCTCGAAAGTCTGAACCTGGTTAATGGAGCCTTGCGCAATTTACCCGAAGGCGGCTTGCACGACGAAGCTTTACCGCCGCTTTACCCGGTGGATGCCGAGGCCAGTGCCCTGGTCGAAACCCCCCGCGGCCAGTTGCTCTGCTATGCGGCCTCGGATGAAGAAGGCAAGCTTGCCCGGTTGAAATTGCGACCGCCGACCCTGGCGAATTTACCGGCGGTTGCCCTCACCTTGCCCGGTCAGCAGGTCGACGATGCGGTGGCGATTATCGCGTCGCTGGATTTTTGTTTTTCCTGTGCCGAAAGATAATTTTTGGAATGAATTTAACTGACCTGCTATTAGTAATAACTCCCCTGGGGCTGGTTCTGGTTGGAGCCGGTTTATTCTTCTTTGGCTGGCTGTTGGGCGGGCCGCGCTCCCGGCCTTTTTACACCGTCGTGGTGGTCACGGCCCTGGCGGCCCTGCTTTCGCAGGCGGCGTTGGGGGTTGGGTTTGCCAGGGCCAGTGGCTTACGCACACCGGAGGCGAGCCTTTATACCTGGTCGCCGGTGGGCGATACCGGGTTTGGGGTTACGCTGGGCTTTCGGGCCGATTTGCTGGCCTACCTTTTCGCTCTGCCGTTAAGCGGTCTGACTCTGCTGGCGGTCCTATATCTGATCGTGCGCCGGCCTCAAGCCGAAGCCCAGGAAGGCATCTTGCCGGGCCGCCTCTATGGGCTGATCTTTCTGGCCGAGGGGGCCGGGCTAGCCGCTTTTTACTCTATCGATCTGGTGTTGCTATATTTCTGGCTGGAAGCCGTTGGGCTGGCTCTCTATCTGCTGAGTGGGCCGGGTCTGCGGGGAGCGGGGGCGAAACCGGCCAGCTTTCGGGCCTGGGGGATCAATATATTTGCCGGTCAACTGATCTTTGCCCCTTTGCTGGTGATGATTTCGCGGGGCGGCGGTCGTTCCAACTATACCGAACTGATCCCGGCGGTCCTCGATCCGTTGATTTTTGGCCTGATCGTGGCCGGTTGTCTGGCGAAGGCGGCCCAATTTCCGTTTCAGGTCTGGCTCGGTGGCTTTGACGACCTGCCGGGGGCAGCTTACGGTTTGGTGTCGGCGGGTTTTATTTTCCCGTTCGCGGTATATTTGCCGGTCCGGCTGCAAGTTTTGAACGGCGACCGGGGCGACTTGCTGGGTGGGCTGGGCTGGCTGCTGGTGCCGGTTGGCTCCCTTACAATCCTGTTTGCCGCCCTGACGGCCTTACAGGCAAAACAGCGTAGCCTGACCGGCCTGATCGGCTTGCTGGCGGCGGCCCAATTTGGCCTGGTGGTGCTTGCCCTCGGCCTGAACCTTTTAAATGCTGCCTTTCAGCAACTGTTAGCCCTGAGTGTAGGCTTACCCCTGATGTTTTTGTGCGCCGACCAGTTGCAAATCGAACTGGCCCCGCCGCTTAACCCTGATAACCGGAGTAATCCGAAACCGTTGGGTCGTCCGGCTCTGTTTCGTGGTTTGCTGGTCGGTTTGTTTCTGGTCGGCGCCTGGAATGTCGCCGGGTTGCCGCTGTCCCCGGCCTACAATGCGCGCTGGCAGACTTTAAATAGCCTTCTGGCGAGTGGCAACCGCTTTTTCTTTGGGATAGTGGGTGTAGGGCTGGTCCTGTTGCTGGTGGCTTTGTTGCGGGTTTTGCTGTTATTTTTCAATGGCACTCGCCGGACGGTCGATGCGAAGGGTCAAGAATGGTTCTGGGCCTTGAGTGCGCCGTTAGGGTTGGCCCTGGCCTCGATTGGGCTGGGTTTTCAACCGGGCCTGACGGCGGTTTGGGTCTCCAATGCGGTGGGCAAGTTGTCCTCGGCGGACCAGGCTAACGCCGGTAGTCCGGTCTCGGTCGGCTGGCTGGGGTTGCTGGTGGCTGGCGGACTGATTATTGGCACCGGCTTGTACTGGACCGGTCGTCGGACGGTCGCTTCACCCTACACTTTACCCTACAATGGCGGGCTGGTTTTTGGGCCGGAAGACCTCACCAAACCCCGTTTTGCCCGGACCGGACGCAGCAAAATGGCTCTCAAGGTCATCGCGCCGGAGGAGGAAATCCCGGAAGGCTTCGAGGATGATTTCTTCAGTAGTGCCTTTGGCCGCAAACCAAAACCGGTTCAAACGACCCGCCGCCAACTGGCCGCCCCGCGCCTGTCCAACGCCGATTATTTCGGCCCACTCTCGGACCGGGTGGTGAGCCTTTCAAAACTACTCGATACCGGTTATAGTGCTGGTTTCTTTGTCACTCTATTGCTCCGCCTGACCGACCGGGTGCGTGGGGTTTTTGAATGGCTGGTCGAGCGGTTTTACCCGGCCCTGGCCGCCTTTATTTTATTGATATTTATTATTTTACTGACCAGATAGGCAAAATGGATTTATTTACCCTCAATGCCGATAACTATGGCTTTTATGTCGGCCTACTGCTGCTCTCGGTGGTGGTGATTGCGGTCTACAAAGACTGGGTGTTGCTGACCCCGGCCCTGGTGCTTCAATTTGTGGTGCTGGCGGTCATCGCCAACGACGTAAATAATACGGTGGCAAAGGTAATGATCGGCCCGGTGCCACTGGCTATATTTCTCAAGGGAATGTCGGGGGTGGTGGCCGGTTTGATTTTGTTCCTGACCGGCTATTCGATTGTGGTCGAGCGGCGCGGCCACCGGCGCGAACAGGCCGCCGTCGAAGCCCAGGCCCAGGGGGTCTTGCGCCGCTTCTTTTACCGCGAGGAATCGGCCCGGATCAACCGCTTTCGCTATGTCGATTACCTTTTGCCGCTGGGGGCGGTCGTGATCGCGGCGGGTGCGACCTATGCCCTGACGACCTTGCTGCCTTTCTCCGGTAATTTTCTGGGCGATTTTGCTTTTTACTGGCTGGGTTCGGTCGGGGTGGCTATTATGGTAGTCGGGCGCGATATTTTGAAGCTAGGGGCCGGGTTGCTGGTGGCCCTTAACGGGGTAGACCTGTTGTATTCGCTGCTCCGTAACGGTGATAGCCCCCTGGTAATGGGAATTAGCGCGGCGATCACGATTCTGCTGGCCCTGTTGATTTCGTACCTGGCGATCATTTATTACAGCAAGATGAAAACACTCATGCTCAGTGAGTTAATCGAGCGCAAGCGAAAGCAGACTTCCTAGCCCATGCAGTTTCTTATTATTGCCTTTCCCTTTATTATGACGGTTTTTGTGCTGCTGTTCGAGGCTATCTTTCCGGTCGAGCGTTTCCGGTTTATTCGGACCCTGGCCGTACTCTGGCCGCTTTTGACGCTGGCCGTCGAAACGGTTTTGATCTGGCAACCCAATACCGCCAGTGCCGATGGCACTTTTGGTTTTTCGGCCCTGGGTCGCCTGTTCCTGACTTTTCTATTTGGCCTGACTACTCTGGCTTTTCTGGTGGCCTACCCCACCGGTTTGCTCCAAAGTGGCCGCTTTAGCCCGGTCGCGCTGGCGATTTGCGCTTCCATCGCCTCGGCCCTTTATATAAATAATCTTTTTCTGGTGACTTTGTTTTTTGTGCTGGCCGGTTTCGTTAGTATCGTGGCGGTGGTCGATGTAGATACCACCGACGAAGAACGCTTTGTCCGGGCGATCCGGGCGGCGGTGCGTTATTTGATCGCAACCGTTTTGTTTGGCTTGACCTTCTTTATAGCCCTGATCTTTTTGGAACGGCTGCGGCTTGACCCGCAATTAACCGGCCTGATCAAAATTGTGGTGGCCCTGGTGGTGGTCGGCTTTGCCCTGCGGTTGGCGATTTTCCCGTTCAATTTGTGGCTTCCGGCGGTGCTGGAAGAAGCCCCCGGCCTGACCGGCTTTCTGGTAGTCGGCATGATAAATGTCGCCGCGATTGTCTTTTTGACCAACTTTCTGCAAAAGAACCCCTCGCTACTGCTCGATAATTACAAAGTGGCGCAGCCGGTGATGTTGTTAGGGTTAGCCGGGGCGGTGCTGGCCGGACTGCTGGCCCTCGGTCAGAATGGGCTGGGCAAAATGCTGGCTTATACTGTCAGTGGCGATTTCGGCCTGATATTGTTTGCGCTGGCCTCGCCCCACCGGACTGGTCTGAACGGTGCCCTGTTTGAGGCTTTCAATTTGGCCCTGATGCAGTTATTGATCTTTACTTCGCTTAGTGTGGTCACTTACTCGGTGCAGGGCCGCGCCGTCGGCAACCTGACCGGACTGGGTCGCCGCACACCGATTGCGGCTATCGGGGTAATGGTAGGCTTTATGGGTATGATCGGGGTGCCGTTTATTTCGGGGTTTGCCTCAAAATATCTAATATTACAATCGGCGGCTCAGGAAGGTTTGCTGTGGGCACTGGGGGGCGGGCTGGCACTGGGTTTGTTTGCCGTAGCCTATCTGCGCTATTTCCACCGCATATTTATGGGAACCGATGTGCCGGGCCTCAAGACCCTACCCGAACCACCCGGCGCGGTGCTGATGATATTGTTAATGGTCGGGCTGGTATTGCTGGTGGGTTTGTGGCCTGCCCCGGTCCTGACCTGGCTGGACTCCGCTCTGCGGTTGAGTTGAGGCGGCGCAATCCGGCTGGATCGCCCCGCCCCGCTAATAATTACTGGCGAGTAGAAATGCTTTTGCCCTGCAAGAACAGCAACAAGTAATCCTGCCCGCCGGCCTTCGAGTCGGTGCCACTCATATTGAAGCCCCCGAACGGCTGTACGCCGACCAGTGCCCCGGTACACTTGCGGTTAAAATACAAATTGCCCACGTGGAATTCACGTTCCGCCCGTTCTAGCCGGACCGGGTCCTGGCTAAAGAGTGCCCCGGTCAGGCCGTATTCGGTGCCGTTGGCGATTTCCAGGGCGTGATCGAAATCGCGGGCGCGAATGACCGCCAACACCGGCCCAAAGATTTCCTCCTGGGCGATCCGGGCATTCGAGGCCACTTCACTAAAGACAGTTGGCGGGATAAAGTAACCCTGTGCCGGGACTTCGTGCCGGTCCCCGGCCACCAGTTTACCTTCGCCTTTGCCGATCTCGATATATTCCCGGATTTTTTTGTAGGCTTTCTCGTCCGAAACCGGTCCCAGGTCGTAGTTTTCCAGGTCGGTCTGACCCAGTTTTAGCCGGTTTACTCGCTCGACCACTCTTTCCATTACCGCATCGTAAATTTTATCGACCAGGATTGCCCGGCTTCCGGCACTGCACTTCTGGCCCTGGAACCCAAAGGCACTGGCAACGATAGCCGCCGCCGCCGCTTCGACGTCGGCGGTTTCGTCCACCACCACCGAATCTTTGCCGCCCATTTCCAGTACGGTCCGCTTGAGCCAGATTTGGCCGGGGGCAATCTGAGAAGCCCGGTTGAAAACCCTCAACCCGACTTCCTTTGAGCCGGTAAATGAGATAAAGCGGGTCTTGGGATGATCGACCAGCAAATCCCCGATGGCCCCTCCGCTCCCCGGTACAAAGTTCAGCACGCCCGCCGGTAGCCCCACTTCTTCCATTAGTTCGACAAAGCGGTAGGCAATCACCGGGGTGACGCTGGAAGGTTTTAGCACGACGGTGTTGCCGGTTACGATAGCGGCGGAGGTCATGCCGACTGTAATCGCCAGCGGGAAATTCCAGGGTGGCACAACCACGCCCACTCCCAGCGAGATATAGCGCAGATGGTTTTCTTCGCCTTCGACCTGGACGACCGGTTGCGGACCAGCCAACCGGACCATTTCGCGGCCATAAAATTCCAGAAAATCAATCGCTTCGGCGGTATCGGCGTCGGCTTCTACCCAGTTTTTGCCGATTTCGTAGACCATCCAGGCACTAAAAAGGTGTTTGCGCTGCCGCATCAATTCGGCGGCTTTAAAAAGATATTGTGCCCGTTCTTCGCCCGGCACCGCCGACCATGTTTTAAAAGTCTGGTTAGCCGCCTCGATGGCCTGTTCGCCAAGTTGGGCTGTAGCACTATGAAAGCTGGCAATCACCTGTTCAGGCCGGGCCGGGTTGGTGGAGGTCAATAGCTGGCTGGTTTCGTGGCGTTGACCGCCTACTACCGGCGAATGGGTCTGGCCTAACTGGGAAGCTACCTGGGCCAATGCCGACAGCATAGCCGTCCGGTTGTCGGGATGGGTAAAGTCGGTTAAGGGTTCATTCTTGAAAGCCGACTGACCCAGGGTAGACCGTTCTAATAAAGTCATTTTATACTGCTCCTTTTATCGTTTAAAGTGCTGTACTGTACGGTAAATCCTGCTAATACCACTTCTGGGTTATCGAGTCAGATTGATCAGCAATATTCTTAGTCGGTACAGTAAATTCGGTTTTAAAAATCGTTTAGATTTATTATAGCATCTTAATAAAACAAGGCAACTATCAATAATCGCCTAATTAAATTAGTCAGATTTACCTATTAGACCTTGTATTGGTTACAAGTGGGGCAGGGTTGTCTATTGCGGTGACTTCTAAGCTGAAATTAAAGAACAGTTATTTAGCCTTTGTGAAACAAATTGACCTTCTTTTCATTAAAAAGGCGCAACCGAAAAGGGTAAACTCCGTTAGTATAAATAGCGGAAATAATAGTACCGCAATTTGATATTTTTCTTATTTTAAAATCCGGCAATATCGGCATAACAGTTACATAGGGTGGAGGTTCACGAACGTGAAAAATCAAAATTCTGAATCGTCAGAAGCAAAAACTTATCAGTCTGGCTACGGTAATACTACGAGCGAGTCTGGTCGCAGTCGGCGGAGCTTCTTGAAGCTGGCCGGTAGCTCGGCGGCCCTTTTAGCTTTGCCACTGGGAGTTTCAACGGTCTTCGCAAAAAGTGGCGATTGGATTACTGATAGCGGTTTTCCAGCCAGTGGTATCTATCTTTCCCCGGTGCAGGCGGTCGGGGCTAATTTTAATAGCGTCGGAAGCTACTGGGAAGTCAATAGCGGTGATGGAAATCTGCTTGGCGTACAACTGCGGGTAAGCTCGGATGGCACTACTTTTAGTGATTGGCAGGCTGTATCGGTGGACCCGGATGAGCGCGGCCTCACGGTTCGTTTTTATGGCCGGTTGCTTTTTGTAAGTGGCAGCTATGTCCAGTTTCGACTGAATATCCCGGCGGGTTTGTCGCTGAAGTTGTTCGGGCTGGGTTTTGTTGATAGTTCCGCCGGACCGGTGCCGCCCCAGGCTCCAGCACCCCGGTTTCTCCCTGCCGGTAAGGCAAACCGCCCCTATATTATTAGCCGGGCCGATTGGGGGGCTAACGAAGGGTTGCGCTATAGTGGCGGCCAGGAAATCTGGCCTAAAGAATACCGGCCAGCCAAAGTAGTCGTCATTCATCACAGTGAAACGCCCAATAGCTACGATGGAAACCCGGCGGTCGATGTGCGTGGGATTTATTACTATCACGCTGTAACCAAAGGCTGGGGCGATATTGGCTACAATTACCTGATCGATTGGAAAGGCAATATTTACGAAGGCCGCACCGGTGGCGAAAATGTGGTTGGCGGTCACGCCTACCAATATAACTATGGTAGCGTTGGTATCTGTATGATCGGTAGTTTTGCGGCGACTTCGCCTACAGCTGCCCAACTCGATGCGCTGGTTAAGCTGATTGCCTGGGAGTGTGTCGATAAAAATATCGATCCTAACGCTCGCTTTTTCTTTGTAGATCGCAATAATGTAAACGCGCTGACCGGGCACCGCGAGATTATCAATACGACCTGCCCCGGCGACGCCGGTTTTGCCACCATCGCCACGACCCGCCAGAAGGTAAGTGCAATCGTCGGCAGCAATGGCGGTGTTCAGGGTACCCCCAACGTAGCACTTAACTCGGTGACTTTCTCGCCGACCGCCCTCAAAACCGGCGACCTTTTGAAAATCGAGGCCGCTATTACCAACACCGGCCCGGTTCCGCTTGAGAGCCAGGACCCGGCCCCCGGCTTTATTTACGACGAAGGGCAGACCTATGAAAGTTTAAATCTTGCCAAAGAGAGTGGAAAGTTCCGCTTTGCGGTCGATTTCTCGGACAACACTACCAGCACCAGCCATCCTTATCGCTGGGGTTTTGGCAAAACGCTGGCACCGGGCGAAAGTGTGACGATCACCGGCTTTATCAGAATGCATACCGTTCGTCAGATCGATATGTTTGGCGGTATTATCCAGGAGTACGTCAAATATTTCGATGACAACATTGGTACTACCCGCATCCAGACCGCCACCCCCGGCCCCAACCGGACCGACCGGGCGGTCTCACGGGCCAGCGATCCGAACATTATTTATTTTAATGAAACCGGGCACAACCTGGGGTATGCTTTCCGGCGTTACTGGGCGGCCAATGGCGGTCTGCCAATCTTCGGCTATCCGCTCACGGAGGAATTTGAAGAGCCCTCACCTACCGAACCGTCGAAAACTTTTGTGGTACAATATTTTCAGCGAAATCGCTTCGAGTATCATCCCGAATTTAAGGGAACTCAATACGAAGTTTTGCTAGGTTTGCTGGGAGTACAGCTTACTACCAACCGGTCATTCTTTAAGGTGGCCCCGGTGCCGAATATGCCAGATCGGATTTATTTCAATGAAACCGGCCATACTCTGAAGGCCTCGTTTTACCGTTACTGGAAAGCTAATGGCGGTCTCCCGGTGTTTGGTTATCCGATCTCGGAGGAATTCCCGGAGCGCAACCCGGATGACGGTAAAACTTACACCGTTCAGTATTTCGAGCGCAACCGCTTCGAGTACCACCCGGATAACGCCGGTACTCAGTACGAGGTGTTGTTGGGCTTGCTGGGTACACAGCTTTGCCGTCAGAAAGGCTGGCTGACCTAATACTTAGCAGGGCCAGGGTTAGTATTTAGAGGGGACCGAATGAAAAAACAGGCTCCGCAGGGCACACGGGTTTACTCGACCGATCCGGACCCGGTAAGGGCTATTTCAGCGGAAGTAGCTCCCCTACCCCCTCGCCAGCAAACCGCCCGTATCTGGCGCGACAGCAAACGCCGCCGGGGTAAAACTGTGACTGTCATTGGCGGCTTGCAGCTCGACCCGGCCACCTTTGAATCCATGCTCAAGGATTTGAAGAAGAGCTGCGGGGCGGGTGGCACCTACAAGCTGGAAGATGGCGAACTGGAAATTCAGGGCGATCATCGCGAGGCCATCTCGGCCTATTTCCTTCAAAAAGGTTTTAAAGTCAAAGCGGTTGGAGGTTAAAGAGTACTCGACCGCTAAATCAGGCACTGGGAAAAAAGAACACAAAAGAAGGTTTGAGTTAAGATTTCATGTTACAATAAATGTATTCTTTTGCATCTTCGACGCGCAATACACTTTAAAAGCAAGGATTCTGAATGCTAAATGCAATTGTAGAAGATTTTGATGAGGATGCGTCCACAAATACTACTCCCATAGAAGCTCGAAACCTTCTATACCAGAAATATAAAGACCGCCTCGTTCACAACCCAGAATTAGACAGAACCCTCGTGAGTTTTCAAGCCAACAAAAATACTCCATTTTATTCCTGGTTTAAATATAAGGAAGGATTTTCACAGCGACTTGTATCCTATCTTTTAGAAAAGTTATGGCTGCATAAACCTGGTGTTTTATTAGACCCATTTGCGGGGGCAGGTGCGGCGATCTTTGCGGCCAAAGCCCAAGGATGGCAGACGAAAGGCATTGAGGTTTTGCCGGTTGGAATTTATGCAATGCAAGCCCGTCTTATTACACCCAGTATTAACATTGCCAGCCTTGAAACCGTAATAAACTCGTTAAAATTGTTGGATTTTGAGAATTACTATACTGAAGCGCACAAAATTAATCATATTGCCATTACAATGGGTGCTTTTCCTTTGCAGCAAGAACGGCAGTTAATAGGATACATTGCTTATTGTCACGAGCAGGTGAAAGATTTCAATCTAAAAACTTTGCTCCTATTTGCCGCATTCAGCATTTTGGAGGAAATCAGTTATACCAGAAAAGACGGTCAATATTTGCGTTGGGATTATAGGTCAGGGCGTTCACAAGGTAAAAGGGTTTTTGACAAAGGCTATATCCGGCCATTTGGAAAAGCTCTTGAAGATAAATTATCCCAAATGCTTCTCGACTTTAGTGGAAACATGATGCAAAGCCGATTATTTGAAGAAGTTTCCTCATCCGCACAGGTTGAACCCGAGCCTGACCTGTTTGAGGGTTCTTGCCTCGAAAGGCTGCCCCTGTTACCATCAAGTAGCATCGATTTTGTTCTAACTTCCCCTCCTTACGCTAATCGTTATGACTATACGCGTACTTACGCATTGGAATTGGTTTTCTTAGGTAGCAATGACGTGGATGTGAAGCGTTTGCGCCAAACTATGCTTTCTTGCACGGTTGAAAATAAAAATAAACGAGAACAGCTTCACCAGTTTTACAGCAATATTCAGAGGAAGGCTGATTTTGAAATGGTTGATCGTATTTTTGATCAACAAAATGCGCTACATGAGGTATTAGAAATTCTTGATATGTACCGTGAGACTGGGAAACTTAATAATGAGCATATTGTCCGCCTTGTACACAATTATTTTTATGAGATGTGTTTTGTCATCTTTGAGCTGTCTCGTTTGGTCCGGCCAGGGGGCATTGTTGCAATGGTGAACGACAACGTTCGTTATGCAGGCGAAGAAGTCCCAGTTGATTTAATTTTATCAGAAATGGCTGAAGCATTTGGATTTATTACACGGAATATATGGACGCTGGGACGTGGCAAAGGTAATAGTAGTCAACAAATGGGTACTCATGGCCGTTCCGAGCTGCGGAAATGTGTTTATGTATGGGAAAAGAGTTAAAGATGGCAGCAAATGAAGATGCGCTACTAGCCGAAGCTAGCCGTCTCAATTATCGCCTTCGCTCAACATTTTTCTATCGTAAACTCAAAGAATATAATACTTTGTCTTTCCCACGCATAGTAGCTGATTTGTTTCCTGTTGAGCATCTTTATGCCTGGGATGAACGGGGTCAATGGGGTATTGGTGAGGATGCTTTTAAATATGTTAGCGGGAATTCTGATTTTCATCTGTTACAAGTATTTTGCCATCCAAAGCTTATACGAGAAAATATCAGACTGTTAGCCTATTACCGCAATGTTGCTGCGCTCTCTCAAAAATCTGTACGCTCTCTGGTTAAAACAGGTGTCGACATAAAGAAACTTGAGTCTGATAAGGAAAATCGCTTGTCACTCAGTGAATCTCAGGCCTTAACCTTTGCACGTTTGTTCAATGAGCATACTACCCTGATTGTAGACTCATCTATTCAAACCTTCAATAAAGAGGAACTGAATGGCATTGTACTTGCTTCTACCGGAGCGCAAATCGATGGCTCATGGCGTAATACTATTGGAGAGGAAGCAGAGAAAGTTGTACAAGGGCTTTTAGTGAAGGAAGTCAAAGAGCGTAATTTGATTGCAGCACTGTTTCCGCAAAAAGGTTCGACCATTGAACCTTATGACGCTAACCAGCTAGAGGAGCAATTAGGTCAGATAGAACTTTATCGAGGTGTTCTGCTCGCCAACCGCACAACTATTTTGTTTGCCAGTGAACCTGATGTTTCATTGTTAGATCAAAACGGAGCTACTATACTTACAATAGAAATAAAAGGCGGAACAGACCGCGCCGGAGCATTGGAGAGATACGGAGCAGCTAAAAAATCATTTGACAAAGTAAGGCAAACATCCCCCAATGCGGCTACTATTTTGGTAGCCAGTTGTATTACGGCGGAAGTTCAGTTTCGTATCAAGCAAGACCCGCTGATCACATCCTTTTATAACCTGACTTCTTTATTAAGCGAAGGTTCTGTTGAATATGCCCGATTTATTGAGCAGCTTTTTAACTATGTGAATGCTACCACTTGATACAAATCTACTATTTACCAAGAAAAGGACCAATATTAACATACAAATAATTTAACCTAAAAGCAAAAGAAAAGGCCGGGACCAATCAAATGGTCCCGGCCTTTTTTGTTTATTGAAAACTTATTTATTCGTCTTCGTCGGCTTCGTCCTCGGCATCGTCGTCCAGGTCGAGTTCGTCGTCCGGGCTGATGTCGGCGGCACTACCCAGGGCGATTGCTTTAAGTAGAGCGTCTACACCGGATTCGCCGCGATGACCGTTTTCGTGGTCGATTTCGATTTCCTCGTCGTCATCCACGTTGGCGGCGGTACCGGCTAGTACTACGTTACCGTTGGTAGTCATACCTTCCGGCAAGTGCATTAGAATCTCCGGGACCATTTCGGGCGTGTCGTCGATCTCTTCTTCCAGTTCGGCCAGATGAGCCAGTTGCTCTGCATTATCGGGATCAATGTCCAAAAGTTCGGACAACGGTACCCGGCTCTTCTTCTTCGAGCGGTGGTCGATACCACTACCCGCCGGGATAAGCTTACCGATAATCACGTTCTCTTTGAGGCCGTGTAACCGGTCGGTCATACCCTGGATCGCCGCTTCGGTCAGTACGCGGGTAGTCTCCTGGAAAGAGGCCGCCGACAGGAAACTATCCACCTTGAGGGCTGCTTTGGTGACACCCAATAGCACGGTCTGGGCGGTGGCCGGTTCGCCACCTTCGGCCAGTACCCGGCTGTTGATTTCTTCGTAGGCGAAGCGATCAACCAGTTCGCCCGATAGTAAATCGGTATCCCCCTGGGTTTCGATCTGCACCTTGCGAAGCATTTGCCGGATAATGATCTCCATGTGCTTCTCGTTGGTGTTCACACCTTGCGAGCGGTAAACCCGCTGCACTTCGTCGATCAGGTAGCGTTGAACCGCTTCCGTACCGAGGATGTGCAGGATTTCCTGAGGATTGCTTGAGCCAACCGTCAGAGATTCCCCGGCTTTCACCTGCTGTCCGCTCGTAACCCGTACCTCGGCAGCGTGAGGAATTTCGTACTCGCGTTCCTCGCGCTCTTCGTGGCGGATCGTCAACTGTTTTCCGTCAATCGATACCCGACCACTCAACCGGGCAGTTACTACATCGTCGTTGTCCACGATGTTTGACTTAGCCAGGGGCATCTTGTCCTGAACCTCGTCGCCCTCGCGCACCATCAACTCATAGCTATCCGGGATCTGGTACTGGTCGGTATAGTATTCCTGTGAAACCACCTTCAGCTTGCGAATGTCGCCCTCTTGTAAGACCTCGACTGTTCCGTCGATCTCGCTCAAGGTAGCCTGGGCCTTCGGCACGCGGGCCTCGAACAATTCTTCCACGCGAGGAAGACCACTGGTAATATCGCTTCCGGCGACACCACCGGTGTGGAAGGTACGCATTGTTAGCTGAGTACCTGGCTCACCAATCGACTGGGCCGCGATAATACCGACCGCTTCGCCGATCTCGACCAGTTTACCGTTGGCGAGGTTACGACCGTAGCAATAGCGACATACGCCATACTGGGCCATACAGGCCAGCGGCGACCGGACATAGATTTGCTTGATGCCGGCCTTGACGACCAGCTTGGAGCGCACTTCGTCCAGTTCATCGTTGCGGTCGCAGATAATTTCGCCGGTGGTCGGGTCGGAGATCGGGGATGCCGCAATCCGTCCCAAAATCCGCCGCTCGAAACCTTCCGTCACGCGTCCGCCTTCACTGGCGTCACTCTCAGCCAGGATAATGCCCTGTTCGGTCTCGCAGTCCTCGGTCATAATGATCACGTCTTGCGACACGTCTACCAGACGGCGAGTCAGATAACCGCTATCGGCTGTCCGAAGGGCGGTATCGGCCAACCCTTTACGGGCACCGTGCGTCGAAATAAAATACTCCTGCACGGTCAGACCTTCGCGGAAGTTTGAACGGATTGGCAGCTCGATAACGCGCCCGGACGGGTCGGCCATCAAACCGCGCATACCACTCATCTGACTGATCTGCTTGATATTACCTTTTGCGCCGGAGTTAATCATCATCGCCAGCGAACCAAAGACATTCAGACCCTTGTCCACCGCGTCCGAAACAAAGGCACGGGTTTCTTCCCAGGTCTCAATAGTCTGGCGATACCGCTCGGACTCGGTTAACAGACCGCGTTTGTACTGCTTCTCGATCTGCAAAACCTTTTTGTCGGCTTCTTCCAGCAATTCGTATTTGCGGTGCGGAATTTCCACGTCGGTCACACCGATGCTGATACCACCCCTGGTCGAATACTTGAAGCCGAGCCGTTTCATCCGGTCGGCAACCACCGCCGTCGCGGCGGAACCGTACAGACGGTGACACTCGGACATGATTTCGCCAAGTTGTTTGGAACCAACCCAGCTATTTTGCTCCCGGATGTAATAAGAAGCCAGCACTTTGGGTAACTGCTCAATGAACAGGATACGCCCGACGGTCGTGCTGAAAATCCGGGGGTTGATCGTGTCGTAGGGTAACGGTTTGCCCTTCTTTTCGGCATCGGCATTGTCACGGCGTTGACGTTCGGCTACTGCGTCTTGCAGATGTTCCGGCACCAGCACCCGGATCGGGGCCTGGATGTGCAAGGCCCGCTCGACACTGGTCGGGGCCATAATCTGACTGGTTTCGTAGGCCAGCAAGGCTTCCTGGAAGGACGAGAACATTTTGCCTTCGCCCGCCGCGCCCGGTCTCGGCAGCGTAATGTAATAGCAACCCAGAATAATATCCTGGGTCGGCGTAATTACCGGCTCACCGTTGGAAGGGCGTAACAGGTTGTAGACCGAAAGCATACGCTCGCGGGCTTCTTCCTGGGCCTTGCGCGACAACGGCACGTGTACCGCCATCTGGTCGCCGTCAAAGTCGGCGTTATAAGCTTTACAGACTAGAGGGTGCAACTGGATCGCGCTACCCTCGATCAGTACCGCTTCAAAGGCCTGGATACCCAGACGGTGCAGGGTAGGTGCGCGGTTTAACAATACCAGGTAGTCCTTGATCACTTCTTCCAGCACATCCCAGACTTCCGGCTTGACCCGCTCGACGATCCGCTTGGCACTCTTGATATTGTGGGCGTAGCCCTTTTCTACCAATCGGCGCATTACGAATGGTTTGAACAGTTCGAGAGCCATCTTTTTGGGAAGACCGCACTGGTGCAGACGCAATTCCGGTCCGACCACGATTACCGAGCGACCCGAATAGTCCACCCGCTTGCCCAGCAAGTTCTGGCGGAACCGGCCCTGCTTACCCTTGAGCATATCGCTCAGGCTCTTGAGTTTGTGCTTGCCACTACCCGAAACTACCCGGCCCCGACGACCATTATCAATCAGCGCATCAACCGCTTCTTGCAGCATACGTTTCTCGTTGCGGATTATGATCTCAGGCGCGCCGAGTTCCTTGAGGCGTTGCAGACGGTTGTTGCGGTTGATCACCCGGCGATACAGGTCGTTCAAATCGCTGGTAGCGAAACGACCGCCATCGAGTTGGACCATCGGGCGCAAATCCGGCGGGATTACCGGTAGCACCGTGAAGATCATCCACTCAGGCCGGTTACCGCTCTTTCGGAAGGCTTCGACGACCCGCAGGCGTTTGGTGGCCTTCTTGCGGCGTTGTCCACTCATATTCTGAATATCGATGCGCAGTTCACTAGCCATCTTGTCGATGTCGATTTCTTTGACGATGCTGTAAACGGCCTCGGCCCCCATTGCGGCCTTGAAAACCGTGCCAAAATGCTCGCGCAATTCTCGATATTTGTTCTCACTCAGAAGCTGCAAACGCTCGATATTCTCAAGCTCATCGACCTTGTTTTCGTAATCGGCCTTGATCTTGGCAATTTCAGCGTTGGTGCTGCCCTGAATTTGCTCGATCTCCTGCTGATAAACATAGGCCCGCTGATCGGCTTCGCCTTCGGCCATCGTCTGGGTGTCCGATTGAACAGTCCGAATTTCGTGTTCGATCTTCTCGCGCTCGATGGCGATTACTTCATCCAGTTCGCTCAGGCGGTCGCTATTAACCATCTGACTTGGTCGGGCGACAATGTGGGTGCGAAACGAAAGCTCATCCGGCGCAGCCTGATTTAGCAGGGCTTTGACCTGACCGCGTACTTCGGTGGCCTCGGCGTCGAAAGTCCCCAGCCGTTCGGTTAGTTCGGCTTCCAGGCTTTCGCGTCGTCCGGCCAGGCCGCTGGTCAGATTGTTCGACTCGCTTTTCTGGCTGGCCCGTTTGCCCTCTACCTGTCCATCGCGGCCTTCTTCGACCTGGCGTACCCGCTCGTCACGCTCCTGCTGCAACCGTTCCAGGGTCGTCTTGACGGCTTCCTGGTCTACCTCGGTTACGATATAGTTAGCGAAATAAAGTACCCGCTCCAGGTTACGTGGCGATACATCCAGCAATAAACCCAGGCGGCTGGGGGTGCCTTTGACGTACCAGATATGGCTGACCGGCGCGGCCAGTTGAATATGACCCATGCGTTCGCGGCGTACCTTCGAGCGGGCGACTTCCACGCCACATTTATCGCAGATGACGCCTTTATAGCGGACACGTTTGTACTTACCGCAATAGCATTCCCAGTCTTTGGTTGGGCCAAAGATACGTTCGCAGAACAGACCATCCCGCTCCGGTTTGAGCGTGCGGTAGTTGATCGTTTCCGGCTTGGTAACTTCGCCATGCGACCAGGACCGAATCTGCTCCGGCGAGGCCAGGCTGATTCGGATTGCGTTAAAGTTATTTACCTCAAGCATTTAGCATTATCCCCCGTTTGGCTATAATATGAGGGTGACACCCATCTGAGCAGCAACGGCCCTGTTGTCGCTCTTAAAACTCACTTTTAAAATAGTGCAGATTAAAAGTTTGATAATTTCGATAATTTCTATTATGGCAGATCGAGATCGATCCCCTTCAAGCGCAGTTTCTCCATCACTTCGGCTAGTTTATCCGCCTGATCGTCCGCCCGTTGTTTTTCAATTTCGGCTCTTTCTCGTTCAGTCTCGGCCCGCTGCTGTTCGGTATCAGCGCGTCGTTTTTCAATTTCAGCCCGCCGACTTTCAACCTCGACCTGCTTGATAGCGGCTTCGGCTCGTTGACGCTCGATCTCAGCCTGTTGACGTTCAGACTCGGCCATTCTTTGACTGGCTTCCGCCTCGGTCAGCCGTAATTGACCTTCCCGGTCGTAGACACTGAGCAGTTGCCCATCGATGACCAGCCAGCTATCGAGTTGCTCACTCCAGAGCCAACCCTGCTCGTTTTTCTCGATCCGGCTATATTGGCCGGTCGGCCCCATTCGCCACCCGGCAAAGCGGCCTTGTTTACGCCAGTCTTTGATCCAAAAGCCGGGCTGGTTCGGATCGAAGGCAAAATACTCGGCGATCCCCATCGCGGCGTAACGGGCTGGCTTTTGCTGCTCAACCGGCACTTTGTTATCCAGACCGAGGTCCAGCATCCAAGTATCACGGCTGCTCATTTCAAAAACCACGCGCGGGGCCGGACCCTCTGGACCGACGTAGTAGCTGCCGGCTTCATCCGCCGGACGATCAAATATTTTTAGACCGTCGACTACTGCCACGTCCGGGCTGATGCCCGCTTCATACGGATTGGCGGTAACGTAGAAATTGACGTTAGTTGCCATTCCAATATTTTGACCGTGATACAGCCATTTCAGCACCTCGATCAAATACTCGATTACGGCCTGATGGAAAAAAGTCTGGGTCAATTCCTCGTCATCCCTGGTATGGCTGTCGTAATAACGCTCGATGCGGTTTGCTTTAATACTCATTTCACACCTTCGCCACGCCGTTACCGTTAGGTATACTCAGGACTTTCGCTTCAACCTCACGTGAGTAAGCTCGAAGCGAAAGTTAAAAAAGGTTTCCAGGGTAGACCCCCCGCACTAGCGGTCGTCGCCCTGATTCTCAAAGCCGGACAGGTTGATGCCGTCCAGTTCGCTCAGGTAATCGCCGCCGGTATCCTCACCAAACTCGATTGGGGCTTCTTCCTCGTTCAAGACTTCGACGTTCAGACCCAGGCTTTGCAGCTCTTTGACCAGCACTTTGAACGATTCTGGTACCCCGGCCTCGTTGATGTTTTCGCCTTTGACGATAGCCTCGTAGGTCTTGACCCGGCCAATTACGTCATCCGACTTGACCGTGATCATTTCCTGCAAGATGTGGGCGGCTCCATAGGCTTCCAGTGCCCAGACTTCCATTTCACCAAACCGCTGACCACCGAACTGAGCTTTACCACCCAGCGGTTGCTGAGTGACCAACGAGTACGGGCCGGTCGAACGGGCGTGAATTTTGTCCTCGACCAGGTGGGCGAGCTTCAAGAAGTAGATAACCCCGACCATTACCGGTTGGTCGAATTGCTCACCGGTGCGGCCATCGAATAGCTGAATTTTGCCGTCGGAAGGTAGACCGGCTTGTATCAACATATCGTGGATTTCCTCCTCGTGCGCGCCATCGAATACCGGCGTGGCAACCTTGATGCCCAGGCGCATCGCGGCCCAGCCCAGGTGAGTTTCCAGCAACTGGCCCAGGTTCATACGCGAAGGTACGCCGATTGGGTTCAGTACGATCTGGATCGGGCGACCGTCCGGCAGATAAGGCATATCTTCGACCGGCAGAACCCGGCTGATTACACCCTTGTTCCCGTGACGACCGGCCATCTTGTCACCGGCACTGATCTTACGCTTCTGGGCCAACGATACCCGGACCATCTGGTTAACCCCGGCTGGTAGCTCGTCGTTAGCCTCGCGGCTGAAAATCTTGACGTTGATCACCTTGCCGCGTACCCCGTTAGGTACCCGCAGACTGGTGTCCTTGACCTCACGCGCTTTCTCACCAAAGATTGCCCGCAACAGGCGTTCCTCGGCGGTCAGTTCGGTTTCGCCTTTGGGGGTAATCTTACCGACCAGAATATCATTTGGCTGGACTTCCGCCCCAACATAGATAATGCCGCGCTCGTCCAGGTCACGCAGACTTTCTTCACCGACGTTCGGAATATCGCGGGTGATTTCTTCCGGGCCTAACTTGGTATCGCGGGCTTCCGTTTCGTATTTCTCGATATGGATACTGGTAAAGATGTCCTCTTGAACCAGTTCTTCGCTGACCAGAATCGCATCCTCGAAGTTACCGCCCTCCCAGGGCATAAAGGCTACCAGGATGTTCTGGCCCAACGCCAGTTCGCCGTCCTCGGTCGAGGAATTGTCGGCAATCGATTGGCCTTCGCTGATGCGTTCGCCCTTACTGATCGAAGGTCGTTGGTTGATACAGGTATCCTGGTTCGAGCGGATAAACTTTTGCAGCGTATGCTCGTGGGCTACACCCCCGTCATCGGTAATCGTGATTCTGGTCGCGGTTACTTCGGTAGCGATACCAGTGGCGGTTGCCAACAACACCCGGCCACTATCGCGGGCGGCTTGCCACTCCACCCCGGTCCCGACCACTGGCGACTGAGGTCGCAGCAAAGGCACCGCCTGGCGTTGCATATTCGCGCCCATCAAGGCCCGGTTAGCATCATCGTGTTCCAGGAAGGGGATCAGAGCGGTTGCCACGCTGACGACCTGCTTGGGTGACACATCGGCGTAGTCGATCATATCGGGTGACTCGGCTACGAACTTGTCTTTGTAGCGGCTCGGTACGCGCTCATCTACAAAGTGGCCGTTTTCGTCCAGTTTTACGTTGGCTTCGGCGATGCGGTACTCTTCTTCGCGGTCGGCACTCAGGTAATCGATCTGGCCGGAAACCACCGGTCTAATCCGAATAGTTTTCATCGGCAGTTTAGCGATTTTCGCCGCCAGCACCTCATCGAGCTGCACGCCTTCCTCGGCCAATACTTTATCGTTAGCTGGGTCGGTGATGGTTTCCCGCAGAATTTTACCCACCAGATTGGCTGCTTCGTTGTCGACCCGGTGCATTACCTTGCGGTATGGGGTTTCGATAAAGCCGTACTGGTTGATCCGGGCGTAGGTCGCCAGATTACCGATCAGACCGATGTTCGGCCCTTCCGGCGTTTCAATCGGGCAGATGCGACCATAGTGCGAATGGTGAACGTCCCGGACATCAAACCCGGCCCGGTCTCGGTTCAAACCGCCCGGCCCCAGGGCCGACAGGCGGCGTTTGTGGGTCAGTTCGGCCAGTGGGTTATTTTGATCCATAAACTGCGACAACTGGCTACCACCGAAGAACTCGCGCATCGCCGCTACCACCGGTCGGATATTGACCAGGGCGTTGGGGGTGGCGGTGTTCGGGTCGGTGATGCTCATGCGCTCTTTGATCACGCGCTCCATACGCAACAAACCGATCCGAAGCTGGTTCTGAATCAATTCGCCGACTGCCCGGATGCGCCGGTTGCCCAGGTGGTCAATATCGTCGGCGTGATTTTCGCCGTTGTTCAGGCGGATCAAGGTTTCGATGATCGCCAGCACGTCCTGACGGGTCAGGTGCCTTACTTCGGACGGATTTTCGAGTTTAAGCCGTTTGTTCAACTTGTAGCGACCTACACGGGCCAGGTCGTAGCGACGTGGGTTGAATAGCAGCGAGAACAGCAACGACCGGGCGTTTTCCAGGGTCGGCGGGTCGCCGGGCCGCAAGCGTTTGTAAAGCTCGATCAGGGCTTCCTCACCGTTTTTGGTCGGGTCCTTATCGATGGTCTGCTGGATCGTCAGGCTGTTCGAGAGGCGTTCGCCGGTGGCCGCCGGGTTGTAGGCACTCTGGTTAGCCTCAGTAAAAAGGTTGACCAGATCTTCATCCGAGCCAACCTGCGCCGGTTTTTGTCCATCTTCGGCCAGCACCGCCAGCACCGCCCGCAGCAATACCGTCACCGGAATTTTGCGCTTGCGGTCGACCTTGACGCTCATAATGTTTTTGTTAGAGGTCTCAAACTCCAGCCAGGCCCCCCGGTTGGGGATCAACTTGGCCCCGAAATACTGACGACCGCTTACCGGGTCGACATCTTCGATAAAATAAATACCCGGACTGCGGACGAGCTGTGAAACCACTACGCGTTCGGCTCCGTTGATCACAAAAGTTCCGTTCTCGCTCATGATCGGGAAGTCGCCCATAAAGATTTCGTTTTCGCTGGCTTCGCCGGTTTCCTTATTGACCAGCCGGACCTGCACTCGCAACGGGGCCGAGTAAGTAGCGTCACGGTCGCGGCATTCGGCATCGCTATAGCGGGGTTTATCGAAATGATATTGCAGGTTGTTGCTGGTCGAGGGAAAGTGCAAGTCCATGCTCTTGTTGGTGAAATCGCTAATCGGCGAAATCTCATCGAAAAGCTCTCGCAAACCTTCGCGTTTGAACCACTCGAAGCTGTCGATCTGGGTCTGGATCAGCTTGGGCATTTCCAGCACCGTCGGAATACGCGAGAACCAGTGGCGTTCAGGGCGTTTTAGCAGCCTATCGGCAGATTCACCTGCGCGGAGGATTGAAGGGGAGGTTTCAGTAAGAGCAGTCATTGACATGTTTTAGTTACTCCTTATATCGCAATGCACATCGGGTGGTAACAATGCAATAAGCACGTACTAACCCCTCCACATAAATCCAAAGGAGAAAATTCCAGAAACTTATTCGTTATGGCCGTCTCGACTTTGAGAATTAGTTTCAGTTATCCCTTCAGGGTTGAGGTTAGCAGTGCTTCCTTCTAAAAGAAATATTCAACTTTTGGTAGGCTAGAATTATACTAGGTCAGCCCTTCCATGTCAATGGTGTTGACCGGTCGAAATGCGGTGTGCGGTTTAATTCTAATCTTTTCTTAAGGATTCTATTACTCCAAAGCCCGGTTTAGGCGGCAGAGGCGTGTTTATCATTCAAAAAGAGCTTTGTGCTATAATTGGCAAACTTGAAATTGTTGTAATAAATTTTGGAATAGCCAGCGTTTTTTGTTCGGGTGAAAGGCACCGGTGGAAAGTCTACCTCTAGTATTATATACCAGCCTGATCGAAGTGGTGGTTGGCACTTTTGCCGTGCTGATCCTGACCGATTTTGCCGGTGAAATGGGCCGGGGTTTCCTGGCAAGCGTCGGGCTGACTATCTTTGGGGTGGCTATCTGCGCCCGGTTGAGCCTGAGCGGGATCGACTTTGGCCGGGGTCAGGAGCTTTATCCGGGCATCGATCTGGCCTGGAACGGCTTTCAGGATTTCTGGCTAAATGTCTCGTTAGGTCTGTTACTTCTATATAATCTGTTGGTCGGGCTGGGTACCGACAAGGCCCGGCGGATTAGTGGACTGGCCGCGCTGTTGGCCTGTCTGCTGACCCTGTTCGCGGTATCGATGCTCTACCGGGGCAACTATCTGGGCGGCTGGATCGCCCCGTTTAGTTTCCTGTTGGGGACCGCATCGGTCGGGGCTGTTTTGACCGGAATGCTATTGGGTCACTGGTACCTGGTTCAGCCGAGCCTGAGTGTCGCGCCGCTGGCCCGAATTAATAAACTCTTTCTGGCGGCCCTGGTCGGTCAGGCCGGGTTAGTGTTGATCAACTCCGGCCCCTGGGTTGCTAATTCGCTGGCGGTCAGCGAAAAATGGGCTGCAATCTACTGGCTGCGGGTGCTGGTCGGCATCATTTTCCCGATCCTGCTGGCCTATGCGACGGTCCAGACCTGCAAAATCAAAGCTCATATGTCCAGCACCGGTTTTCTGTATGTGGCGTTGGCCTGTGTGCTGGCCGGAGAAATCGTCTCGCGGGTGATCCTTTTCCAGACTTACGTTCCTCTATAACATTCCTCTATATTATTTTTAGCCTGTCTGAACGATATTAACCGGTCAGCACTGCCCAATCGGCATAAAGCTTCTCTATTTCTTCCTGAGTGTGCTGGTACTCGATGCTCAGGCGGGCCAGGGTGTCCAGGTCCTGCTTCTGGCTAGAGATATTCAATTCGTTTTCGATCTCGGTCAGGCGAGTCTCTTTGGTGGCAATCGTTTGCTCAAGCTGGCTGACCTTACGCTGTCGCTGGCGTTCCTCTTTGGAGATCGTCTTTAACGTCCCGTTACCGTTGCCGTTAGTAGGGCTTGGTAAAACCGGGGTAGGCACCGGGGCGGTCGTATGACCGTTAGAATTACCGTTTTTGGCTGCGCCGCCCGGTTTTACTTTACTTTGCTGGTTCAGGGCCGCGACTTCGCGCTCTTTAGCCTTGCTCAACCAGCCGAGATAGTCGGTATAATTGCCCAGGTAAGCCTTGATCTGGCCGCTCCCGACCGCCCAGACCTGGGTCGCCAGGGCATCAATAAAATAGCGGTCGTGGGAAACCATCAATAGCGTACCGTTATACTCGCTCAGTAATTCTTCCAGCGACTCGCGCGCGTTTATATCCAGGTGGTTGGTCGGCTCATCCAGGATCAAAAAGTTTGCTTTAGTCAGGGTCAGTTTGGCGAGGGCCACCCGGCTACGTTCGCCACCCGACAGGTCCGAAACTTTTTTGTAAACATCGTCGCCACTGAACAAAAAACGACCTAAAAAGCTACGGGCGGCCCCTTCGGTCATTGGCTGGGTCCACAGAATTTCTTCCAGCACCGTATTGCCAAAGTTCAAGCCTTCGTGCGACTGGGCATAATAACCGACTTTTAGGCCGGGACCAAGCTCCACAATCCCGTTGATCGGGGAAATCTCGCCCATGATGGTTTTTAAGAAAGTGGATTTGCCACTACCGTTGGGTCCGATGATCGCCACCCGTTCGCCGCGCTGAATTTCCAGGTCGGGCGACCTAAAAAGCGAGTGGGGGCCATCTTTGGCCCGATAGCCGATTTCCAGGTCTTCGGTCGCCAGCACCAAGCGGCCCCCGCGCAAATCGGTTTGGAGCGAAATATGCAGCTTATCTTTTTCTTTTGGGCGTTCCATCCGGTCCAAACGGTTTAAAATTGTCTGACGACCCCGCGCTTCTTTGGAGCGTTGTCCGGCCTTAAACCGCCGGATAAAGTCTTCTGTTTTGGCGATATGCTCTTGCTGCGCTTCGTACAAATTCATGTAGCGTTCGTAACGCTCGGCCCGCAGGGTCAGGTATTTGGAATAGTTGCCGGGGTAATCCTCGACCCGGCCAAAACTCAGGTCCAGCACCCGGCCTACCACCCGGTCCAGAAAAAACCGGTCGTGGCTAATAATCACAATCGAACCCTGCCAGCTAGATAGAAATGTTTCCAGCCACTCCAGGGTTTGCAAATCCAGGTGGTTGGTCGGCTCGTCCAGCAGCAGCAAATCCGGCCCGGCCAGCAACGCTCGCGCCAGCGCAGCCCTGGTCTTTTGACCGCCACTAAAGCTACTCAGGGCCTGTGACCACATCTCCGGTCCAAAGTTAAGACCGGTCAAGACCTGACCGATTCGGACCTCGTAATCATAGCCACCGAGCAATTCAAAGCGGTGCGTCAGTTCACCGTAGCGTTCCATCATAGTCTCGAAATCGGCCTCCGGCTCGCTCATGTGGGCTTCGAGACTGGCAATTTCGGTTTGCATTTCGCGCACTTCGTCGAATACCGCCAGCATTTCTTCGTGGAGGGTCCGGGTACTCTCGAAGCTGGCTTCTTGCGGCAGGTAGGCGACTTTTAGCCCCCTGGTCATTACAATTTCACCGGTGTCGGCCCGTTCTTCCCCGGCGATGATCCGCATCATGGTGCTTTTACCGGCCCCATTGACACCGACCAGTGCGACTTTATCCCCGGCGTTGACCTGAAAAGTGACCTCTTTAAAGACCGGATAGATGTTGAAGGCTTTGCTTAATTTATAAACTGACAATACCGACATAGAGGGTCTGGCTTAACTCGCTTTCTCAATTAATGATTACTTCCGTCGGAATTATACCATAACCGGCTAATTTAGCAGACCGGGCAAGCTTAAAGCGGTTTAAGTGGAATTCAGGCGAGTATCTTCAAGCCACGACTGTAAATTCCTCATTGACTGAAGATCGAAGCTTAAATTACCAATTAAATTTGAAAAAAGTAGGCCCGATGCAGCATTGCTTTTTTATACCTAGTATTAGCATATCAGCATCATTATTGGCCAGGTGCGAGAATTAGGTCTGACTTGTTTAGCGGTGGCAAAACCGGGTTTGGAGTCTTAAGACCGCCGTACTCGACCGAGTTGGCCCGCAAAGCTACCGAGTGATAAACAGTGTTTACGCGCAAAGTTGCGCCAGTGGTCAGACGAACCGAACCATAAATATCTACCGTTAAATATCTACCGTTTCCAGCAAGTCCGCCAGCTTCTTGTCGAGCCTGCGCGGTTTTTCCTCTGAGCCGCCAGTGATTTCAAATATTGTTGAATAACCTCTGCTATAGGCGCGGTCCCACCTTTCGCCGTCCAGTTGGGCCTGAGCCGCCGCTATTTCCTGGTCGAGTTCCACCTGGTTAAAGGGAGGAATTTCAATATTTCTGGCCTTGCTCAAAGCCTCGGTGGCACCGAACAAAAGGGCCGCGCGTTCGGCTTGCTGTCGGGCCTGTTCTAGTGCCGCCAGCCCGGCTAATCCCCAATAAATCGTCTGAACAGCCTCCACTTCCAAACCCTGGTAAAGCCCTCTTCTTAAAAAATCGCTGGCTTCGGTCACTTTTCCCTCCCGCAAGGCCACCCACCCCAGCATTATCATGGAATAACCCAGCGTACTTGAATAACCGATTTCCTGTTGTAAAGACAGGCTTTCCTGCCACCAGGCGCGGGCTTGCCGGTAGTTACCCTGCCTGTAAGCCAGCCTACCCAGATTATACTGCACCGATGCGACCCCTAAAGTTTCACCAACTGCCAACCATTGGGTTAAACATTCCTCTAACAGCGGGCCAGCCAGTTCCAGATTCCCCTGGTTAAGCTCGACTACCCCCATGGTTTGCAACACGGCTCCCACACCCCATTTGTTATCCACTTCGCGGAAAAGCTTCAGGCTATCTTTTTGAAAGGCGCAAGCGGACTCATAGTTCCCTTGCACCAGCGCCAGCCCCCCTGAACTTATTAATACTAGAGCGATTAAGGATTTATCCTCTAAATCGGTTGCCACTCTTAAACTCTCTTCCAGCATGGGCCAGACCGAAGCTACATTACCCTTATAAAGACTTAACCTACCCATTAATGCCAGGGCCCTGGCATAGGTCGCTCGTAGCCGGGGTACTTCCGCCGGTAAGGGATGGGTACTTTTGCTAGCAAGCTTTGTAATCGCTGCATCCCTTCGGTAAAAAGACCACGCGCCATCCAGACCCGCCGCAAAGATGCCGCAAGCCGCAAACCCTTTTCCAAATTCTCCCACCTTTGCCGGGTGGCAGCGGGGTCTATCAACGGTGGATTTTGGGGGACGGCCTCTATTTGTAGCTGGTACCAACCCAGAGCGACCCGGACGTTATCGAGTTCTCTCTCCAATCTATCCATCCAGCCAATTTGATCGGCTCCCCACTGGGGATACTGGGGACCGGTAAAATGCTGCTCGGCTTGCCAGGCCAGTTCGGAATAATATAGGGTGTGCCTGCGACGAGCCTCGGCCATTTCACCTTGTTTCTCCAGTTGTTCAACCGCGTATTCCCGAACCGCTTCCAGCAACCCAAACCGTAACTCCGCCGGTTTTATCGATTTTTTCTCCAATCGCACCAGATTTTTATCACTCAGAGCCATCAAGGTATTAAGAGTTGAGGTAGCTGTCTCAGGCTGGTTTTCGTTCAACCATTCCAGGGCCTCGGCACTAAAGCCCCCGCTATGCACCCCCGCAAACCGTAACAAACGCTTTTCCTCGTTCTTCAGCAGGTCATAGCTCCAATCGATGGCCCCTCTCATAGTGCGTTGGCGGGGAGGTAGGTCGCGGGCACCATCGGTCAATAACTTGAGGCGGTTGCTCAGGGCGGCCAGGAGTTCCTTTGGGGAGAAATGGCGGGTTCGGGCGGCGGCCAGTTCAATCGCCAGTGGTACTCCTCCAGGCCAGCGCACACCCCTACCACTTCGGCGGCGTTTTGGTGGTCTAACTCAAAATCAGGGCTAACGGCTCTGGCCCGTTCGATAAAAAGTGCTACCGCCGGAAAGGCGGCTAATTCTGCCACCGAGTTGCCCGGCGATGGGTCCGGTATGACAAGCGGTGTGACACTGATCCGGCGTTCGCCCCGGACGTGAAGGGCTTCGCGGCTGGTAATCAAGACTTTTAACCAGGGACTGGCCTCCAGCATCTGGACAATGGCGGTTGCCGCGTCGAGGACTTGCTCGAAATTATCCAGAAACAGTAAGAGGCGGCGTTCTCGGATATAGTCCAACAACACCAGCTCGATGCTCTGGTCGCCTATCTCCATTAATCCAAGCGTGCGGGCAATCGTCGGCAATACCAGATCGGGGTCAATCACCGGGGCCAGGTCTACCAGAAAGACGCCATCCTCGAAGCTTTCCACCAGACCAGCCGCTATTTCCAACCCCAGGCGGGTTTTACCAATTCCTGGTGTGCCACACAGGGTTACTAGCCGGGTTTTCGGCTGTAATAGATAATCCTGGGCCGAGCCTAGTTCTCGTTCACGGCCTATGATTGGGGTGAGAAGTGCCGGTAAATTGGTCTGCCGCAGATACATCCGGCGCCAGGGGGACTGCGATTTACCACTATCACTAACATCACTAGCCGGGTCGGCAAGGCGGTTAAAGCTGGTGTCGGTAGCGGTCTTGCCAGTGCGGGCAAAGGCCATAAAGGCTTCACGCTCATCAGTTGGGATGCGGAAATGTTCCGCCAGCAAAGTGACAATTTGCCCGGAGGGACGGCGCTCGGCGGACTCAAGTTTACGAAGCAAAGCCAGTGAAAACCCAAGTTCATCGGCCAGTCCTTCCTGGGTAACACCTGTTTCATTTCTTCGCTGTCTCAACCAACCGCCAAACGTTGATCCACTGCTCATCTTTAACCCTCAACGATATGGAAGCACTTCCGCTTATTTCTATTCTAAGCCCAGTATAGCATACCAATTTTGTAGCGATTATGTAACGCTCCATTCTGCGATTTCTGCCCCATAATTCTATCAGGCCCGATTGAAGCCGCCAACCCTGAAAGTTTAAGGAGCAAAATCATGGAAACAGGCATCCCACCCACTTATAACCGCTCCAACTTATTTCTGGTGCGGCTATGGATCAGCCCTAACCGTGAGATCGGAAGCGATGGTGCCAAGATTGTATGGTGCGGTAAGGTGCAGCGCGTCGTAAATGGCGAAGCGCATTACTTTACCGGCCTGCCCTGTCTGCTGGTGCTACTCGAAACGCTGGTTTGTAACGACAATCAACCGGTGTAAACAAAGGCAAAGGAGAAATTCACTATGAGACTTTTAACGAGAAGTATAACCAAAACATTGAGCTGGTCAGTGCTTTTAGCCATCGGACTGACGCTGGGGTTAGCCCGGTTAGCCGGGGCGCAGTCTGCTAACGATCCCGCCCTTGCGCTGGCCGCTTTTGAAAAGGTAGCCTTCGGTAGTACCCAGGATATTGAGGCCGCCTTGAATTTGTTGAGTGAGGATGCGGTGGTAACGGTAAAACCCGCCCCACCGGGTACATCGGGGGTTTGGACGGGTAAGGCCGACATCCGGGGATGGCTCCAGCTTAATAAGCAGCAAAATGTCAAGCGCGAAACGGTGGGCAGCCCACAAGTGGAGGGTAGCAAAGTAACCAGTTCGATAATACTTACTAACAAGATTTACGATAGTTTGGGAGTGGGTGCGTTCAAGTTTACGACGGAAGTGGTAGTGGAGAATGGTAAAATCAAGTCTTTTCTGAGTATGATGACCCAGGCCGAGCTAGCCCGGTTCGCCGCCGCCCAACAAAAGGCCGCCCAACCCGCTGCCCCGGTCGCCGCCCCGAACACCGGTCAAGGTCAGTCGTCCCCGGTCGTAGCGGCTACCAATTTCGATCTGAGCTTTATCCTGACTGCGCTGCTAGTCGCGGGATTGTTGAGCTTGCTGACCCTGTTCGTGGTCCGGCGGAATATTCACCGGACGCACTAAACTGGCCTGAGTGACAGCTAACAGGGTATTATCTTTTTCTCAAAGATAATACCCTGTATTTAGAATACTTAGGACTTGTGCCTGAGAGATTACAGGTTTAATAAAGCATTAAGTCGGGTTAAAGCCAAAGTTTGACCTCGTTCTATTCCAGAATGAGATACATATCCCTTAGTTGAGCTTCATACAATTTAAAAAGCATCCTCTACTTTTAGCAAATAATCGATTACTGAAAGTAGAGGATGTTCCTCTTTATTCCCTTACTGAAACCTGATGGTAGATTCACTCAAAGTTCAGCTTGCATTTCAAGAAACCATTCAAGAGTAAGGCTAAGAACAAATAAGCCAGCGGCAGGTCGGGTATAATAGATTCAATCTTTGTTTTTTCGATTTGCTACACCTACTCAACTCAAATTGAGCTTGCACCGGTTTTGCGGATTGTTATAACACGAGTAAATTTGAACTTTCTCCGAAATTCTCCGGCGAAACATAACCCAGTGATGAATGTAGTCGCTGGCATGGCACATATCTCTCGACTTGACAAATTCCTTCTAACCTTAACTTGTAGGCTATGGGCTAAGAATTTATACTGGCTGGTTTAACCTTTAAAGGCTCTGCGCCAGGCCGGAAAGAAAGTACAAACAAAAGCCAGGACAAGTACTAAAAATAGGGTTCTGCGGCCCCGCTTGTAGCTAAAGGCGGCCCAGGCCAGAACGATCCAGAACATCATGTTGGCCGAGGCAACCGCATAAACCCAACTGGAAAACTTATGCTGATCATTGAAAAAGCTCATTTCTTCGATCAGCGGATAAGTGCTAGTCGGGTCCATTTTCTGTCTGAGCACTATTACCGGCAATACGTTTAGCGGCACAATTGTCAAAATCCACAACAAAAGTGCCGGAGATTGTTTGAATTTGCCCTGTAGCAGATAGGTGAGCAAAATAGTTTGCAGTATGTTACCGGTCGCCCCGACATATATTTTTGTCGGAAAACGACCCATATCAAATAAATCATCCATTTCGTTTAAACGTTTTGCTTGGCCGGTCATTGTTCCTGCTTTCCAGAGATATTTTCTCCACCCTACTTTATTAACAGTATTAACAGTGGCTTTTTCGGTGGTAGCCGCCTCGACCACTGGATGTATAGCAGCTTGCGAACTACTTCGCTTTACCGCCAAAGTCACTTGACCCTTAGCCGTCCGATTAGCCCGACTACTGGCGGTTGGTCACTATACCACCAGTTGCTGTGACCAGGCCGTTTGTTGGCGCGTCTGCGCACTGGATCAGCCTCGTCAAGTTGAGGTCGGCCTTTCTCACCAGCATTTTGCTAGCTTGGACCGGCTTCACTTACCTCATCATCCACTTAGGCCGGTGGAAGGGGGAAGTTAGCCGCTATAATATGCTGGAGTTGAAGGCGGCATTCATTCAAGGTCGAGCGATCTATTTTGAGTTCATCGGCCAAAAGTTTGGTCGGTGTTCCCTGGCTAATGCCTTTCAAAATATGCACAATTACGCAGCAAGCGTAGTGAGATTTAGACCAACTGGTGCCGCTAAAGATATTGAAAACCTAACCACATTTTCGGCAACGATAATCCATAGTCACCTACCGCCCCGTAAACGGGACAGCTTGTAGCTAAGTTAATATGCTACAATAAGCCGGGTGAAAATCGCTGAGTGAGTACCTCAGTCGGTTTGGAAGAAAGTTACACTTGATTATGCAACTTGCCGAGGCGACTAATCAGCTAAAGATGGTTCAAGTATGGGTAAGAACCGGAAAAATTACCCCTCACTTTACTAGAGCTGGCACTTTGGCAACCTATGCCAAGAGGTCAATGGCGACTGCGATTTACAGGTTATGTACTCTCATATACTCTCATTATACCGGATTTTGAGGCTAAGGGCAAACGTTTGTACGATTTATGTCGAAGCCTATAGTTTGTTAAAGAGCGGGGGCCTAAAACCTTAGACCAGGCCAGCTAAATTTCAAAATTGATCTTTCAAAGGCTGGTACAAAAGGCTTTAACCAAAAAGCAGGTTCCTGCACTATTAAGCTGCAAGAACCTGCTTTTTGGTTAGCTTAGGAAATCAGGCACAAATTAGGCTGGAACCGAAGTGGAGTAAACACCGGTTCCGATCATAGCGAAGACCCAAATGTTGTCACCTAATTTGACTACACCGGTAGCTACCGCCGTGGCAGCACTTTGACCGTCAGCCGAGCCTGCTCTGGTAGCATAAAAGCCATAGCCATTCTGGTTGTCGTGGGTCGAAGGGACAGCGATGAATTTATAGCCGCTCAGGGCCGGGAAAGCCTGCTTGAGCTGAGTGAGGGCGGCATCACTACTGGTTGGGAAAATAGTCGCCGGTAGCTGGTAGGTAGTCGGGCGATTGCAGCCCATATCTCTAATTTGCGGGCCAAGCTAATCAAGTCGGGCGCACCCGACCTGATCGAGACTGTGCACGGCATCGGCTATAAAATCAGGAAGGAGGGCCAGGCGTGACCCAACCGTTTATCGCTCCCATTAAGTCCGCATCTCCGCCGGTAAACCCACCCCAACCGGTATTCAAACGACGCTGGTGGTCCTCGCTTAGTAGCCGGATACTGCTGGCAATGGTCGTAGTTAGTTTTTTGAGTGCTATTATCGGCGGCGTTCTTTACCAGGTCCAGGTTTCAGAGACAATCCGCCAACTAGATCAGCACAACCGGGACGATCTTATAGCCAGAATCGAATATTCACGTCTGGGGCCACGCGTGACGGAACAGGTCAAAGAAGCAATCGAAAGCAGCCGACGCTTGCAGGTAGCCTCACGACCGGTAGTTAATTTTGCCCTGGATTACTCCATTTGGATAGTGGTAGCGACGGCATTAGTAGCTTCGCTATTGGCTTTTGGGCTAGGCTGGGTATTAACCCGCCGCATTGTCGGGCCACTAGAAAAATTGCTCCGGGCCAGTCAGCAAGTCGCCGCAGGTGATTTTAGCCAGCGAGTAGCGGTCGGTAATCAGGACGAAATCGGACAGGTAGCCTACAGCTTCAACTTGATGGCAACCGAGTTGCAGGGAGCCGAAGCCAAACGCCGTGAGCTGCTGGGAGATGTAGCCCACGAACTTAAGACGCCACTAGCCTCGATCCAGGGACATGTAGAAGCCTTGCGGGATAATTTACCGCGAGCCAGGGCGAACCCGGACGCAATTTTCGAGATTGTGCTGGAAGATGTGAGCGAACTCAACCGGATGATCGGCTCGCTACGGTCCTGGCTAAACGCACAGGGTACGCTCGAAGATTTAAAGCCGCAACCGCTAGCTCTCTCCGAAGAATTAACGGCCCTGATCGAACGCTTCCGTCCTAGAGCCGAAGCCGAGCAGGTCCGGTTGGAGTTGCAACTTGAGCCGGGTACTACCAAAATATTGGCCGACCGTAACTCCCTGCGTCAGATGTTGAGCAACTTACTGGACAACGCCTTGCGCTATACTCCCGCCGGTGGACAGGTAAGGTTGCTGGCCTGGGCCGGTGAAAGTCCCCAACCGGGGGTTAAGTCCACCAGAGCGGACGGGCGCATCACGCTGGCGGTAGCCGATACCGGTTGTGGCATTGATCCCGAACATTGGCCGCACCTGTTTGAACGCTTCTACCGGGTGGACAAAAGCCGGACGCGTGATACCGGCGGCACGGGATTAGGGCTAGCTCTGGTACGCGATTTGGCGCAAGCCCAGCAAGGCCGGGTCTGGTTGAATAGCCAGGTCGGAGGAGGAACGATTTTTTATATAAGCCTGCCCGCCGCCTGAGTAGTTTTCCTGATAGCATTTGGAGATAAGTTAGCCATAAGAGAAGAGTCTTATTAAACTGATAGGGATGGTTATATCAGGTCCCGATTTTTCGCCCTAAGCGAAAGTCCTATTATTTTTCTACAGTACTCCTCCATATTACTTTTCTATTACTTTTCTAAGCCAGTTAAAATCTTCAGGGTTGCACCGTCGTCAGCAGCTTTTGAAGAGCCATATAAGCCGGGCGCAGCGAATAATCCGAGCGCAGAAGGCTGAAACCGCTTTCCTGGTCGTCGGCGTTTATCGTGGGCAGCGTGGCAAAGTTCAGGTTCCACAAAAGCACTACCCCCAGATACTGGTAATTCCGGGCGCGTAGAAAGGCTGCCACCTCAAAATTAGCCTGCTGCTGCTCGGTATTCAAAATCCCGAACTCAAAACCCGGCGTGTTATTTTTGGTAGTCCAACCGAACTCGGTCAGCCAGATTTGTTTGTCGCCGTCGCCGTTTTTAACCATTATCTCGCGGTGGTTCTCGAAACGCCGGAAATAAAACGAAGGATGAGTGGTAAAAGGCCGGGTCTTATCGAGGGGAGCATCGTCCGGCCAGAATTCGTCCGGTGAGTTCGCGGCCCCGCCGGGATGGACCCCCAGTACATCAAAATAATTGCGCCATTCCCCCTGATTATACTGGTAGCACTGCCGGACAAACTCTACATCGTCTATCACATCACCGGGCCGGTCCACTCCGGTAGGGGTAGTCCCGCCGGTGATTACAACCGCCTCCGCATCGTTTTTCTTGATGGCAGTATAACCAGCTTTGAGCGTATTGACGTACCGCCCGATCTGCACTTCCCCGGCTTCGCGGGCGATATTCGGCTCGTTCCAGATTTCGTAAGCCAGCACCCGCCCTTTGTAACGTTGGCTCACCTGATCCATAAATCGCTTGAAATCGTCCGGGTTGGCCGGTAGCCCCAGGTGTTCCGGTCCGGTTCCGGCCCAGACCGGTGCTTTTGCCACGCTCAAAACCAGTTTTAGGTCTTTGGCGGTTATAGCCTCAACCACCTGATCCAGTTCGGACCACTCGTATACGCCCGGTTTAGTCTCGATATAATCCCAGCGCAGTTGCTGGCGGACGTAATTAAACCCGGCGGCTCGCACCAGGCCCAGGATGCGTTCGCGCTGGGTACCCTGTCCATAGACCCATACGTTGATACCTCGCCCAAAGGGTGCCTTGAGTGGAGTAATGGTCAGGGGAGCATTTTGGGTGGGCGTTTCGGGGGTGGGTGGTGGCGTTACCGGCTGAACGCCCGGCGTAATTACCGGGGCCGGAGTTGGGAGCGGGGCCGGGGAAAGGGCTGGGTCGGGCGATTCGACCGCTGGACCGAGCCTTCGATAGGGCTGGCCGATAAAATTGGGGTCGGTCGGCACATCACACAATTTTAATTCCTGCCAGCCCAGAAAACCCAGCAGAATCTCGTAGCGGCTACCGGAGTTTTCGGGGTGATACTCGAACCTGGCCCGTTCAAAATACTGGACGGTATAGGCTTTTCCGTCCGCCGAATTGACCTCGATAATTTCTTCGCTGATCGGGTAGCCGTAGGTTGCCAGTCCGCCGCTCTCCCGCCAATGCGTCAAAAACCGGTCGCCCAAGGTGTGGCCGGTCTGCCAGAAATAGCCCCGGTTGGAAAGAGCCTGAGAAGGGCTGCCTTTGGGAAAGCTGCGGCCTTGCCCGGTCGTACTGAGATTACCTACCAGCCGCAAAAGCACCTCGTATTCGGTACCGGCCTTTTCCGGGTGATTTTCAAAGATCGCGCGTTGAAAATATTGAGTGAGATAGGCTTTGTCCGGTTGACCGGGCGAGTATTGCCGGAACTGGTTGGTCAGCGGGAAGCCAAACTGTTCCAGACCGCCCTGCCGCTCCCAGTAAACCTTGAAAGCTCCCTTGACCGTAAAACCGGTTTCCGGGAAAAACTGGCTATCGCTATAGGCCGAAGCCGGGGCCGGTGGTTTGCCCAGCACCGCCAAGCAACCTAGTAGCAGACACACACAAACTATACCAGGCGATCTAAGACCGGGGTAGACTGGCGAGCGCGAGGGCTTCATGAAAAGGCTCCTTGCTGGTTAGCAATCAACTTGACGTAAATAGATTCAGACTGGTTTTAGTATATCAAAAAAATCACTGAAAATATTCACCCAAAAGTCCGTATTTGTAAACTGCCCGACTGTGACAGCTATGTAACAATCATCGGCATATAGTCTTTACCGGCTATATCAAACGTGGTATACTACGGTTCAGGCACAATTCGCTTAAAAAGGAAAGGCTGTCTCACTAATAGCAATTGGTCTGGCCGGACAAGGCCAGCCTATAGTGGTGCAGGATATAGATTTATATGGCGACAGGTCGTTCAACGGCATTATATGGGCAGTTAGGTATTTTTTCACTTAACACTATTTTATCGGCCCTCAATTTACAAAAAGTGACTGGCCGGTTGACACTGGCTCAATATGATCAGATAGCCGAAATTATTATACGTAACGGCGAGGTGGTCGATGCCTGGAGCGAAACCGAGCGCGGCCTGAATGCCTTATTACCGCTTTTCGGCTGGGAAAACGGCGTTTTTTCCTTCAACCTGCAACCGGCGGAAACTCAGACTATCAATATTTCCTTACCGGTACTACAGGTCAGGTCGGCAGTTTACCTGGAAGACCGCAAAAACACCCACAGTCAGGTTTCAATTTTCACCCGCGAAATCCCCTCTGTCCAGCATATTCTGGAAATTAACCGCGAGTCCGATGGCGATGTTTCGATCCGGCCTGAAAACTGGGTATTGTTGCGCTATCTGGTGAGTGGGCCGCAGACGGTTGAAAAAATGGCCGAAATGACCGAAACCCCTCTCGAAACTTTTATCCCGATGGCGACCGAACTGGTCAAAGCTAATATGCTACGGGTACTGAGTCCCCAACGCTAAATGAATAGCCAGCGTGTCCCGGAACTATTGGCAAACCTGGCCCAGTTCTTACCGGGCTATAACCAGCGACCGGGCCAATTGCAGATGGCTAACGCGGTAGCTAAGGCCATGACCAGCCGGACTAATCTGGTGGTCGAGGGCGGAACCGGCATTGGCAAGTCGATGGCCTATCTGGTGCCGGGTGTTTTATCGGTGGTCGAAGACAGTGTCCGCGTACTGGTAGCTACCAGCCACAAACCCCTCCAGGATCAAATTGCCAAAAAGGATTTACCCCTGCTGGCGCAGCTTTTCAAAGCGGCGGGTTTCCGGCCCTTTACCTGGACTACCCTCAAAGGTATTAGCAATTACCTGTGCTGGAATTCGGCGGAAAACGAAAACCGCCGGATTACGGTCGATCAGGTTGCCGCTCAGGCTATCCGCTTCGCTCTAGCAGCCGGACCGGATTTCTCCGGCGATTTTGAAGATTTCCCCTTTAATATAACGCCCGATACCCGCAATTTGATCAGTGCCGATAGCGATGATTGTCTGGGTTCGCGTTGCCCGCATCGTGACCGCTGTTATGCCTTAAAAGTTCGCAAACAATCCGAAGAAGCCGATATTGTCGTCACCAATCACGCCCTACTTAGCCTGGACATCAAAAGCGACGGCGCGATCATCCCTGGCACCTATGCTTCCTATATTATTGACGAAGGCCACAACTTCGAGGAAAACGCCACCCGCGCCAATGGTTTGCAGGTGACGGTGGGAGCGGTGCGCCGCTTTTTGAATAACGAGATCGTGCGCTGGGCGACTGCCACCGCCAGCCAGCGTTTGCAAGCCGCCCGCGACGACCTGGATAAATTCCAGACCGAACTGGCCGGGCTTTTTGCCACCCGCCCGACCGAGGGCCGCTGGGCCGAATCCGAAGACGATAACAAACTGATTATCAAACAGGAACTGGCGGCAGGTCGCCGGTTGGCCGACAGTCTGGATGCCCTTTGCGCGATAGTTAAGGCTTATATGCCCAGAAGTGAGGAAGAAGGGGCGCGCGCTCAACGGCTGCATAAACAGGGCCTGAGCCTGGTCGAGCGACTGGAAAAAGTCTCGGCCAACGCCGACCCCAACCTGGTCTACTATGCCGAGCGGCAAACTTTCCGGGAGCGCAATACCGACCCGGTGCTAAAGGTCAACGGTCGTCCGCTGGCCCCGCCGGTGCAGGCTTTCTCGGTCTATGCTATGCCGATTGACGTGTCGGGCTACCTGGAAAAGTGGTTCCACGAAAATCAGGTGGTGATCACCAGTGCCACCATGTCGGACGGGCAGGGTTTTGACTTCTTTAACCGGCGGGTAGGTCTGGATAAACCGGCTACCCTGATCGTCCCAAGCCCCTTCGATTACAAAGGTCAGGTGCGATTGTTCCTGCCAAAACCGATTCAGCCCGAAAACGGCATTTCTTACAGCCAGCAACTTTCGCAGCGAATGGCCCGTTTATTAAATATAACGCCCGGCAGGGCTTTACTGCTGTTTACCAGCCACGCCGTGCTAGAAGCCGTTTCTCGCCAGTTGCAGGGACCGTTGGCGGCTCAGGTTCAACCGAGTCGGCCTTTCTTCAAGCAGGGTGATGCTCAGATGCAACGCTTGATCGCGGACTTCCAGGCTACCTCAAACGGGGTCATCTTGGGCACTCGCTCCTGGTGGCAGGGGGTCGATTTACCGGGTATGCGGCTGCTGGTAATGGACAAATTGCCCTTTCCCCAGTTGAACGATCCAATCGTCAAGGCCCGGATCGAGGAGATCGATCAAGCCGGTGGCAGCAGTTTTAATGAATTTATGTTACCATTAGCCATTATTACTTTCCGGCAGGGTTTTGGCCGTTTGATGCGTCAGGAGCGGGATTGGGGCGTAGTAGTGGTGTGCGATGAACGGATAGTTCAGAAAAATTATGGACGGCGTTTTATAAAAAGTCTGCCGGAAGTGGCTGTACTCGCCAATTTAGGCCAGCTAATAGATTTTTTTGATATTAAGCAGGAGGAAGATAAAAGTCTTGACTAAAAACGCGTTGATTACCGGGATTACCGGACAGGATGGCAGCTATCTGGCAGAATTTCTGTTAGAGAAAGGCTACAAAGTTTATGGGTTGATTCGTCGCACCAGCATGATTATCGATCAGCGCATTGAACATCTTATCAACGAAGTGGAATTGATCGATGGCGACCTGCTGGATCAGCTTTCTCTGATCAAGGCGGTCCAGATTTCCCAGCCGGACGAAGTTTACAACCTGGCGGCTCAATCATTTGTCCAGACTAGCTGGCTCCAGCCGGTGTTGACCGGTGAGTATACCGCGCTGGGCGTTACAAAGGTACTGGAAGCCGTGCGTCTGCTCGACAAACCTACGCGCTTTTATCAGGCCAGTTCCAGCGAAATGTTTGGCAAAGTAGTCGAAGTACCGCAGCGCGAGTCAACCCCTTTTTATCCTCGCAGCCCTTATGGGGTCGCTAAAGTTTATGGACACTGGATCACGGTTAATTACCGCGAAAGTTACAATATGCACGCCAGCAGCGGCATTCTGTTTAACCACGAAAGTCCCCGGCGCGGTCTGGAATTCGTTACCCGCAAGATCACTCATGCCGTCGCCCGGATCAAGTTGGGCTTGCAGACTGAATTGCGGTTGGGCAACCTTGATTCCCGGCGCGATTGGGGCTTTGCCGGTGATTACGTCCAGGCGATGTGGCTGATGCTCCAGCAGGAAGCACCGGATGATTTTGTGGTAGCGACCGGCGAAACTCACGCCATCCGCGAATTTTTGGACCTGGCCTTCAAGCACGTGGGGATTAGCGATTGGGAACAGTACGTGAAGCTCGACCAGCGTTACTTCCGGCCTGCCGAGGTTGATTTGCTGGTGGGCGACCCGTCGAAAGCCCGCGAGGTACTGGGCTGGAAACCGACCGTCGGCTTCACCGATCTGGTAGCAATGATGGTCGAGGCTGACCTGGCTTTTAATAAAAATTTGGGCGTGAGAGCCTTCACAAGTGTATAGGCAGGTAGGATAATAATCAGATGCCAGATTCAGTTTCCGGTAGCTCGGCCCGGTTAAGCTCCAACGCCAATAGCGAGGAACATCCCCGGTTGCGGCTGGCAATCCAGAAAGAAGGTCGTTTGACCGATCATACCCTGAGTTTGTTACGCTCGGTCGGCCTGGATTTCGATAGCTACAAGCAACGCCTGTTCAGCAGCGTCCGCAATTTTGAACTTGACATCTTGTACAGCCGCGACGACGATATTCCCGAATATCTGTCATCCGGCACCGCCGACCTGGGCGTGGTCGGTCAGAATTTGATCGTCGAAGAAGGGGTCGATGTCGCCGAGTTACAGACGGTCGATTTCGGTCATTGTTCGCTGGTCGTGGCGGTTCCCAAAGAAAGCGGCATCACCGAACCGCGCCAGCTTGCCGGTAAGAAAATCGCCAGCAGTTACCCCAAGTCAGCCCAGCAGTACTTCCGCAGCATTGGGATCGAGGCCGAGGTAGTTACTCTTAGCGGCGCGGTCGAGTTAGCCCCTAACCTGGGAGTAGCTAACGGCATAGTCGAGATTACCGCTACCGGCAGTTCGCTAGCCCTCAACGATCTGGTTCCGATCCATACTATTCTCAAAAGCCAGGCGGTGCTAGCGGCCAACAAGCTCTCGCTCCAACATCCCTACAAGCGGCGAAATATCGACCGGTTGCTGGTGAGGGTGCGGGCGGCTCTTTCCGCCCGCCAGTTCAAATATATCGTGATGAACGTCCACCGGGCCGCCCTGGAACGGGTGATCGCGGTCGTGCCTGGCCTAAAAAGCCCGACGATTGTCCCGCTAGCCGACCCGGATTGGGTGGCCGTCCATACCGTCGTCAAGCAGGAAACTTTTTGGGATGTAATGGAACAACTCCGCGAGGCCGGAGCCGGTGGTATTCTGGTCGTACCGATTGAGCAAATCCTGGTTTAAATTTACCCTTTTGAATTTACCGGTATGCAATAAGAAAACCTTCCAACCGGTGCGTCTGCTCTACACACCGGCGGAAGGCTTTCTGGTTGGCTGCTGCTCTCAGCCATAGAAGGATGGAGATTGGAGAGAGAAGAATGAGTGGATAATATTTCCGTCTGCTGAAAGGCTCTCCCGGCTCCCGGTTTTTATGATTTGCTGGTTATTGCTGCTTACATTTTTATTAACGCAGCACTTTTCTTTTTTATCTACTAATTTTCGATTTTCGGCCACATTCTTTCAACTCTCGAAAATTTTTCTCTGCCAGACACTTCTAAAGTGTAACTACTTACCAAACCTCTGTAGAGAATCGAAGCAGGGTTTGTGGCCTCCAAAGTGTACCCGGCCCCTGCGGGGGTCATACAGGCGGGTACCCGCTGATTGCCTCTGGTACGTCTCTTCTTTTCCCCGTCCACTGGCGGCCCTGGGGAGGGGTCAGGGGTGGGCCTGATTAGTTACCAAAATTACTTATAAATACTGATTATCATATTCGCCAGCTAATTGAATTTTACGTCAAAACCGATTATACTAAATGTTAATATGTTATAGACTAAATCAGGCTGATCCACCGCTATCAGCCCGTCAAAAAAGGGGCAACCATGAGTTTACTGGATAGTTTGTTCAAAAGCCGTGATAAAAACAAAACCACCCAGAATCATAACAGTGGAAGTGTGGCAAAAGAACGGTTACAATTGGCCCTGGCTTACGACCGGGTGAAAATTTCCCCTGAACTTTTAGACACTATCAAGAACGAGATAATCGCGGTAATCAGCAAACACTTTGAGGTCGATCAAAACGCTATCGAGGTTTCGCTGGGCGAACGCAACGATATTTTGATCGCTAATATTCCGGTGCGCCGCACTCGCCAGCTAAACCCCCGGCCCTAAATCTTCTCTTTTCTTTACCCTATATCCGTAATGAATTAGAGAACGGCTTGGTCTGCCCCAAAATTTATCTTGCCTTTTTCCAACCAGGACAAATAAAAAAATGATTGTAACTACTCAGGCCCTACCCCTGACCCCGCCCCAGGCCCACCAGTGCACGAGGGAAAGAAGAAGAAAAGAGTATTAAACAGGGGCACCCAAAGGGTACCCGCCTGTAAGACCCCCGCAGGGCACCCAGAGATGTGGTAATGAATGTCAAGAGGCAATTTCAAGATGCCTTCATTTTGACCTCCAAAGTCACGCTCAAGAGGTTTGCCGCTTCGCTTAAGAGCAAATGCAAGGTGGATCAATTTGCGGGCAACCGCTATTAAAATAACTTTGCGCGGCTTGCCCGCCGCTTTCAATCGCGCATAAAAAGCTTTTAGCACCGGGTTAAACCTCCACCCAGAGGGTACCCGACTATTGGCCGCCATATACAAAGCGGTGCGCAACTCTCGGTGGCCGCTGGGGCCGATGTCACCCTGGCCGTTTCGGCTGGGGCCGCTCTGCTTTACGACCGGGGCGACCCCGACCTATTTAGCCAGCGAGTCGGCTTTGGCACAGCTGGTGAAATTTAAGCTCGCTACTACCAGCCAGTACGCCGTGATCGGACCTGGGGAGGGGTCAGGGGTAGGGTCTGAATAGTTACAAATAAAATAGCTAACCTAAAAGCGACAGGTTCAATATGCTATAATAACAACTACTTCCGTGAGGGGAACCAATACATTTGAACAGGAGAACAGCAATTATGGGCTTAAAAGAGCAGTTGGTTGAAGATATGAAGGCGGCGATGAGAAGCAAGGAATCGGGACGACTGGACACCATTCGTTTGCTGCGAGCCGCCATCCAGCGGTACGAGGTCGATCTCACCGATCCGAAAAACCCGAAACACGGCCAGCCAGTCACCGAAATCGATTATATTTCGATTTTGCAAAAAGAAATCAAACAGCGGCGCGACTCGATTGAGGCTTTCCAGAAAGGCAATCGTCAGGACTTAGCCGACAAAGAACAGGCCGAACTGGATATAATGGAATATTATTTGCCGCAACAAATGAGCCGGGACGAAATCAAGGTTGCGATTGGTAAAATTATCGAGCGGGAAGGCAAAGATTTCCGCAAAGTAATGCCGGTCGCCTCGAAAGAATTAAAAGGTCAGGCCGATGGTCGAGTGGTCAACGAAGTCGTCAAGGAACTAACGGCCTGATTTTGATAAAACCGGTTCAAATTGGTTTGAAATTGGTATAAGCATAGAGCATTATGAAGCAGACAAAATCACCCCGGCCCGGTCCGGCCCGCTCAAAACCAAAAATCCAACCCGCCCGGCCCACCGAAGCCCCCCTGATTACATGGCCGATGCTGGTAATCGTGGGGTTGGCCTTGCTGGTCTTGTTAGGGGTGGCGATAGCCGGTACAATCTTGATCCCAAAAGCCACTACCGAGCGACCGGTTCAGAATGATGCCATCGAAACTGCACTGGCCGCGACCGGCTTTACCCCGCCGCCCTCTCCTCAACCGGGGACCGATTTTCAAATTGATGTGGTAATCCTCGGCAAGCGCGACTATACCCCGGCTTATCCTGGCGAACAGATCAATCTGGTACTGATCAATTCACGCCAGAAATCCTTTTTTGTCAGTGAGTGCGACGGTGTAATTCTGCAACGCTTTACCGGCGGTGATCCCAAAGATAAAGTACAACAGGTAGATAACAAAAACTGGCATAGTGTTGCGCCGGGCGGCTTTAAATATTGCGGACCGGTCAGCGGACGCGATGCCAAACAGGTCGAACCGGGGGTGAAAGCCGATGCCTCCTTCAAATTTGATATAAAACAAACCCGGCCTTTTAAGGGTGAAAGCTGGGATATTCCCGGCCTGTACCGGTTGCTGGTAACTTATTATCTGAATTGCCCGGACGCTAGCCTTAAAGCCAGCGATTGTCTGGATCAACATTCCTACAGTTCAGATACTTTTAATATTGTGGCACCGCCAGCCGGTTATACGCCTGACTCACAGGTTTACCCGACACCGGGGCCGACCATTACGGTTCCCGGAAAACCCTAACGGTCGGACGGAATTTAACACAGGAGAAAAGATTTTGCTCGAAACTCTGGGCAACACCCTGAGCAAGTTGTTCGATCAAAATAGTCTGGTTAGTTTATTTGGTAAAACGCTGCTGGCGTTAGGCCTATTGCTCTTCTTTTTGGTGATCGCCCGCTTTTTGCGCAGGTTGGTAAATCGCGTAACCGGGCGTACCAGCCGTAACGCCAATCTGCCTATTTTACTGAGCAATCTGGTATATGTGGTGATCCTGGCAATCGGGGCACTCTCGATCCTGAGCGTCTATACCAACCAGAGCCTTTCGACGCTGCTGACCTTGCTGGGACTTTTGAGTCTGGCGATCAGCCTTAGCGTGCAGGATGTCCTTAAAAATTTCGTGGCCGGTATCTACCTGCTGCTTGAACAGCCTTTCAGTATCGGCGACCGGATCAAAGTTAAAGAATTTGAAGGCAAGGTCGAAAATATCGAAATTCGCACCACCACGATCCACACCGATGACGGCGTAAAAGTCTATATCCCTAACAATCTGGTTTTTTCAGAAATTGTTACCAATCGCACCGCCTATCACCAGCGTCTCAGCACGGTCCGGTTTAGCCTGTCGGCCCAGGAATCGGATTACACCACGATTTCCAAGAAGATTCTGGCAATTGTGACCGCGCTCGAACCGGCCAGAGTCAGCCCCGACCCGGCCCCGCACATCCTGGTCGAGTCGGTTAGCCAGGAGCGAATTACGGCCCGGCTGAATTTCTGGAGTCCGATCAATGCCCCGCTTAGTACCAGTTCCGACCTGATGCTAAACTTGAGCAAAGACCTGCCTCAATTGACGTTGAGCGAGTTAGATACCGCGCTCCCGGAAGCGGGTAAATAAGCTGATGCGAGAACTTTATGCGAAATTAGGCCTGATGGGTGGCACCTTCGACCCGATCCACAACGGCCATCTTTTGATAGCCAACGAGGCGGCCTGGCGGCTGGGCCTGGAAAGAATATTATTCGTGCCGACCGGCGACCCCCCCCACAAACGCGATCATCTGGTGTCCCCGGCTCCGGCCCGGTTGGAAATGGTGCGGCGGGCAACGGCAGATAATCCCATGTTCGAGGTTTCTACTATCGAGCTAGACCGGCAAGGCTTATCGTATACGGTCGATACTCTAAAAAACCTGCGGGAAATCTACGGTCCGGCCACCGAATTTTTCTTTATCATCGGGGCCGATGCCGCCGCCGAGTTACTAAACTGGCACGATCCCCGGCAAGTTTTACAACTTGCCCGACTGGTGGTAGCCGACCGCCCCGGCTATGTTTTGCCACTGGCAAAATTGCGCGCGGGCTTGCCCGGTCTCGACCTGACCGACCGGATGCTGACGCTGGATGTGCCGATGGTAGAAATCGCCTCCCACGAACTGCGTGCCCGTGTGGCGCAGGGTCAGCCAATCACCTATCTGGTGCCGGACGAAGTGGCCGAGTTTATCGCCCAGGAGAAATTATATGTTTGAAAGCGAGACCAATGCTGATTGATGCCCATGCTCATTTAGACCTCGAACAATACGAAGCCGACCGGGTAGCCACAATTGAGCGAGCCAAACAAAACGGGGTCGAACGGATCATAAATGTCGGAGTGGAACCCCCCCGCTGGAATGCCACCCTCGAACTGGCCCGGCACTACCCTGGCTATATTTTTGTGGCCCTCGGTTTGCATCCCAATGATGTCCTGTCTTGCGGCGACCCCGACGCGGCTCTGGTCCTGGCCGAAAAGTTGATCGAGGTCAACCGGGATATTGTGGTCGGACTGGGCGAAACCGGTCTGGATTACTATCACCAGGAAGTGCCGCCAGATGTTCAAAAACAATATTTTGAGGGGCAAATCGAGCTAGCCCGCCGCCTGAATTTGCCCCTGATCATCCATTGCCGGGACGCTATGAGTGATTTGCTAGAAATCATGGAAACAAAGGCTCGCCAGATGCCAGTGATGATGCACTGCTTTAGCGGGACGGTGGGAGAAGCCAAACGCTGTCTGGAGCTGGGGCCGATGGTTTACATATCCCTAGCTGGACCAGTGACGTTTGCCAAAGCGGTCGAACGTCACGAGGTAGCGCGGGCGGTGCCGCTCGAACGCTTGCTGGTCGAAACCGATTGCCCTTTTCTGACCCCGCATCCTTTCCGGGGCAAACGCAACGAACCGGCCCACGTCCGATTGGTGGCCGAACAGGTCGCCCGGCTGAAGAACCTCAGCTACGAAGAGGTCAGCCACCAGACCGGCCTGAACGTCGAAAAGCTTTTTAAGCTACCCAAACAGGATAATGAGGTTTAGTTGAACGAAAACGAGCAACCGCTTCCTGGCCCCGTTACGATCCAGGCCGCCCAGGCCGATCTCCGGCAATTTCTGGACGAGCGCGGCTGGTATCCTTCCGACACCGAAGGCCGCTACTATACCACCATTCATATGATGGAGGAACTGGGCGAACTGGCGCGAGTTATAACCCATCTCGAAAGCCGACGCTCGGAAGTGCAATCGCGGCGGCAGGCCGAAGTATTGCAGTTGGCCGAGTTTGAAATTGAGCTGGGCGATGTCTTTTGCCACGTATTAAAACTGGCCGAGGCTTACGGGATCAGCGTGGAACAAAGTTTTTTACGGACGATGGACAAGAACCGCAAAAAATACCCGCTGGACAAATTCAAAGATATGGGTTTCGACCGACCGGCGGCCCCCGGTGAAACCTCCGTTTAAAAATCATCTGAGAAAATAAGATGCTAAATCTCTATCAGCTTCAAATCTTTGTAGCCGTCAGCGACCGGGGAACTTTTTCCGCCGCCGCCCGGCAGTTCAACCTGACCCAACCCGGTATCAGCCAGCATATTCGCTCGCTGGAAGAAACCTACAAAGTAGTATTGTTTAACCGGAACGGGCCGCATATCGAACTCACCGAGGCTGGACATCGCCTCCTGGAGGCGGCTCGCCCGCTGGTGCGCCAGGCCGAACACCTGGAAGAAAATTTTAGTGCCGGGTTGGGCGAAGTGCGAGGCCGGATCAGCCTGGTCTACAGCCGCAATACGATTGCCGGATTGTACTGGCTTCCAGCCCGGTTGGCCGAATTCAACCAGCGTTTTAAAGAGGTCCGGTTTTCGCTGATCCAGGCCCGCGAGGAAACTGCTCTGGAAATGTTGCAGGACCGTGAGGCTCAATTTGCCCTCCTCAGCAACCCGCCCCGCCAGAAGAGTCTGGAAAGTATGCTTTTACTCTCCGACGACATCGTGCTAGTCTTGCCACCCAACCACCCCTGGCACGAGCGAACGGTGGCTATCCGGGATTTAAAAGGCCAATCGGTGCTGCTCCGGCCTACCGGTTCGGAAACTCGCCGCATGACCGAAACCGCTTTACGCGTGGACGGTCTGAGCTTCAATGACCTGCGCGTAGTGGCCGAGGTCGATAGCACCGAAGGCATCATTGTAAATGTCCAGGCCGGACTGGGTCTGAGTTTTGCCAGCGAAACGATTGTCCGCCACTATTCCACTGCCGGGCTGGTGGGTATGGCCCGGCTAAAATTAAGCAATCCGGCCCGCCAGGCCAGCCTCCAACTCAGTCGAGAATTATTTCTTACCCGGCTGGTTTCAACTTCCCACACCGATGTAATCCCCAGCCTGGAGCGTTTCTGGGAATTCTTACACAACAACAAAGAGTCGACTGAAAATAGAAATTAAGCCAGGAACAAAATCTCGATTTCCGGGCTAACGCTCATCTCGGTTGAGCTAAAGCGGGACGGCCAGTCGGCCCCAGCCCCGCTGGAAATAAGCCAGGTTACTCAAGCTGAGTTCAGATTTAGTCGAAATAAGACGAGGTCCCTGGACGATTGAGAATAAGCTACTTTGAGGCTTTCCGTTCCAAGCGCATAAACCTTCGGTTTTGAAGCAGGGTTTATGCGTTAAGTACAAGTCCTAAAAAAGCTAAGGCTCTAGCGGTAGCGCGAAAGTTAGAACGTAAAGTTTCACTGATACGTTTGCAACCGGCTAAACGCAGCACATAAACCACTAGGTTGCGTAAAAGGGCTAATAGCTGAGGGCCACTGCTCTTACCTTATGTAAGGTGGCATACCAAAGTTAATTATTGAACTGGACGAACCTACCAAAGCCAACTTACAAGCCCTACTTCGTTCTCAAAAAACACCGGTCGGTCTGGCCCGCCGAGCCAGAGCAATGCTGCTTTTAGCCGAGGGCCAACCTTTCCTTCACACCGCCAAACAGGTCCACTTTCATTTCACGCCCAAGCACGCCAGTTGGCTGAATATGGCAGAAATTGAAATCGGGGCAATTGACGAAGAATGTTTGAAGCAGCGGATCGGGGACAAAGCCGAATTGATCAAGCAGGTGGCTGCCGTGGAAGCGAACCGCAATAAGCGCAGAGCCACCATCAAATGGCAATTCACGAATGTAATGGCTCGTAGTAAGTTGCACCGGCTTTATCCTGTCGTTGATACTCAAACTAAGGTGGACTAGGTACTAGTGACTATATGATGCCTTGGGAAGGAGATGATACAGAAGTTGTATTCAAGGTGAAAATCCCGGGATCGTTGGTAGTGGGTTTTGTCACAGATTGTAGAAAGGAACCACCAATGTAGGATTGCACAAACAAGAATTTCCAGGAGAGGAGGTTCTGTAGCGATTTTTGCATTCTTATCAAAAAGGTAAACGGAATGAACATCAAAGATTTAGCTGTATTTCGAGGTTATTGGGATGGCGTTAGCTATCTTGGTTCCACAGTTTCGATTGCCTATAGCTCAGATGGTAATATCATTGCTGCGAGCAGTAATGATGGTACTATCAGACTGTGGGAAGTCTCAACTGCTAAAGAGTTGATGATTCTTAGATGTCAACATGATTTTATCAACTCAGTAACGTTTAGTTCCAATAATAGAATCTTAGTAAGTGGCAGTTCAGGTCGAATGGGTGGCTACACTGGTACTATCAATTTTTGGGATGTAGAGACAGGCCAGGAATTATATAGTCATACTCATCAAGGTATTCAAATATCACAAGTTGCATTTAGCCCAATTAGAAATGTAGTGGCTTACGTATGTAATGACTTATCAATTAAATTGTGGGATGCAGATAATAGTCGAGATTTGGGGTTATTTAGTGATTACTCAGAAGAGATTGTTCGTATATGTTTTAGTCCAGATGGAAGCATCTTAGCTGGTGGTGGGGAAAAATCAATTATCTTATGGGATTTAGCAAGTGGTCAAAAACTAATGAAACTCCACAGCCCTTCCCAAATCACAGGTTTTGTAAGTTTCAGCCCAGATGGAAAGATAGTAGCTAGTGGAAACGATGATGGAACAATTAGATTCTGGGATTTATCAGATCAAAAGGAAATTAAATCTCTAATCGTTGGCGAACACTTTAGTGGTTTTGCAGCTTTTAGCTCAGATTGGAAACTGCTGACAAGTAGTGGGACAGATAAAGTTATTAGGTTTTGGAATGTTGAAAATTGTCAAAGTCTCAATACTACCATTGAGGATTCAATAACTGAAGATGGTTATAAGCGTCCAGCTATTGCACTAGCTTTTAGTCCAGATAATCAAAAATTTGCAGCAGGAATTACCAAAGACTCAATCAGACTTTGGCAAGTAGAAAAGTAGAATATTCACTCCACCCCACTGATTACCGGCGAGGAGGGCTGCTTTGGAGCCGTCGCCGATGAAGCCTGAGAGGCCCTTCCTGCTGGCAAGGATGATCAATCTCGGCACGAACCCTTTGTCGCCTTCGCCAGGTACGGACGGCGCAAGGACCACGATCTCCGTGCGCACCCCGTTCCACCCGCCGGTACTCACAAGTCAGCTTGAAGCCGCTCGTACAGGTATCGTTCTTTGCATGACCGCCTTAGAAGGGTAGCGAGACTGAAAACGACCGTTCTTTAAGGCTCGCATACTATGTCGCCGGTCGTCGTTACCCGCCTTGCACGGGGAGCCGCAGATAAGAAGGGTGCGCGCCACCCGTGTGGATGACGTGTGAGCCACTGTTCGCACCGACGTATTCCTGGATTCCCGGCATCATCGTACCAAGCAGGTTGCTAGAGCTGATCACGAAGCGAAGCTGTTCGCCTTGGTGGAAGGCAAGTCCAATCGGGAGCAGTTCAATTTCGATCTCGACAACCTCGCCTGGTGACAACTTCTCGATACGGTCGAACGTGTGGGCGGGTACGTCGTCGGTCGACAGCGCCTCGTCGAGGTGGCGAACAGAGACGCGCAGGCGTCCGTCGGATCCCTTGTACTTCAGGATCGTCCCACCGTGATCGGTGATGTCGTGGATCATCGCGCTGTGGTTGGGCACGGTGAACGCTTGCATTGGCGTGCCGCCCTTGTCGAGCTTCTGCACGAGCACGAACAGGTCCATGTCGTCCGCGCCCTTTGCTTCGACCCAAAGATGGGCCTTCGGGTAACCGACGAGCACGGTCTCCTGGTCGAAGCGCGTGATGAACGACACCGCACTCGGGTTGGAACCGACCACGTAGGTTGCTGCCACCTCATCCTTCGGGACTTCAGTGGTCAGGACTCTCGAACGTCCGTTGAGGTAGTACTTCGTCGGCGTGACATCTTTCGGGGGGAATTGGTCCGCAGCGATGTTGATTTTGTCGCCGCCCTCGAAGTCAAGCACGGAGTAGCGCACGCGTGGTGTTTGTTCCCACCCGTTGTCCTCGCCCTTTAAGTAGCGGTCAAAGAATCGATGCAGGTCGTCCCTGTTCGTCTCGTCATAGTAATCAGGCCACTCCTGGGTGTTGTGGATACGCAACCACTTCTCCTGCGAGGCAATCCGCCGCCAGCCGCGGAACGTTCCTGCGGTGTGCAGGGTGTTTGAATAGCTTGCGACGACATAGGCAGGCACGCCAATCCGGCCGAAATCCGCTATCTTGTGCTCCCAGAGGTCGTTGACGAGCGGGTACTGCTCAACCTCCGCGAGTATGTCCTCTTTCTGGCCTTTGCCGAAGAAGCTGCCGGTTTGCAACTGGCGGGCGAAGCCGGTGTCCGGCATTCCGCCTCGCATGACGAGATCGCGGTAGATGTCGCTCACACCCTCCCACGGGTTGATGGCGGCGAGGTGCGGCGGCTGCTCGGCTGCGGTGAACCACTGTGTGGCCGCCAGGTAGGAGGTCCCGCTCATCGCGACCTTGCCACTGCACCATTCCTGTTCGGCCAGCCACTCAATGAGATCGTAGCAGTCACGACCGTCCTGTTGATCCCATAGCACACTGTCGCCGCCGGAGTCGATTATGCCGCGGATGTCAGGGTTGCAGATCGCGTACCCCTGCGCGCACCAGAATGCCGGGTCAGGACCCTCGAACTTTTCCAGACCAGAGACGACGCGGTTGTCCAGGCCGACCAGGCCAAAGATGCCCATCACGCTCGGGGAGGTGCCCTGGCCTTTGCCGTATGGGCTGTAGGCGACGATGACGGGCACCTTCTCTTCGCTTACCGGACGAAACACATCCACGTAGACCGTCACCCCGTCTCGCAACGTGACCGCTATGTCCTTCTCGAGCACCACATCGACGGGCAAAGGCAGGAACATAGGCGCGATCTGAAAGCCCGCCTTCAGGGTGCGGATTCCGGGGTCGAATCCGGTCAATATCCCAGACCTGGCCGCCGGCAGCGGACTGGATAACACATATATCTTCTTGTCGTCGTTCATTGAAAGCCTCTCCTAATTTCCTGGCCGAAGACCGCTTCTCGCATGGTTATGGTTGCGAGCATACGTCCGCGTTTTATTTAACTCAACCTACATTGAGTTGAGTGTCAAGTGGCTGATAGGGTCTGCGAACACGTCATTTCGTTGGCTCGGCACATCTATCGCCGACTTTCCCTGGTTTGCGAGGGTAACACGACTATTTTTGCGTGCGGCGACGTTGCCTGAGCGCGCAAGGCCTCGGGGAGATCCTCGAGCAATACCGTTTCGACATTCACACGAAGTGTACCCTCCTTTAAGGCAGCCCACAGCCAGGACAGCACCGGTTGCTTATCCTTGAGTGGAGTGTGTAGTCCGGCGAATCCGAATAGGGCCAACTGCTTGCCGCGAAGGATGCCAGCGGGGATCGACGCCGTCGCGCCTGCCGAGTGTCCGATATTGACCACCCGAGCCTGTGATGCGCACACCGGTAGCGCGGCTTCCAGCGACATTCCATACAGGCCGTCCAAAATGACGTTCACCCCGCCGGTCGTCATGTCACGCAATCGGGCCGTTAGCTCGACCGCCTCTGCGCCAGTGCGCAACTCGACGACAGCATCGGCGCCGAGTGATTTCAGGTGCTCCAGCACCGCGCGGTCACGACCGACCCCAACTACAAGAGCCGCACCCTTTGCCTTTGCGATCTGGACTGCAATCTGGCCGACTGCACCGGTAGCGCCGAGGATCAGCACGTTATCGCCGGGCCTTATTCCGGCGGTCTCGACCAATGGCATATATGCCGCAACTCCAGAGTTTCCGATGGCGGCGGCCTGTATCGAATTGAGTTTATCTGGCAACAAAAGGATGTTCTCGTCGTCCACAAGTACTCGGGTTGAACAAGCTCCCGGCCTGGCCGGCGACGCATGACACTTCGCATAAACGAGGGCGCCCTGCGCAATGCCGATCGAAATGCCCGCCATCAGACTGAAAGACCAGCCTAAAGTAGGAGCCTTCCACAGTGAGCCGGCAAGGCCACTCTCAATCGCGCCTGACGTGATCTGTCGGAAGTCGACTACTCGATAGTCGGGGACGAGGAACTCATCGCTCTTCAGGGTGACTGAGACACTTCCGGTACCACGCATGCCAGCGACGTGCCAGTCGTCGAGGAAATTCAGTTCGTCGCGCGGGGCCTGCACGGCGACCATGTAGGTTCCGCTGGCGTCTTCGGCAAGGCAACCGAGGTTGGTGAAGGGCGCCCACAGCGACGCGGTCGCGAAAGTCCAGGGACCGCCAGTGATGATCCAGCCGTCCTCAACTCGCCGGGCACGTCCTCGGGATGCTCGATCCCGCGATGCGTGGTCCACCCATTCCGGTGCGAAGACCTCCTCGAGTACGCACGAACCCGATCCGGCAAGGATCCAGTTGATCGAGGCGCCCGCCCAGACGACCCACCCGCACGACCCATCCCATTTCGAGACTTCGATCAACACGTCGAGTTGCTCCCTGACGGAGAGCTCGTCACCGCCGAACTCGGCCGGGCTTGCAATGTTGAAGGCACCGGTAGAGTCAAGGTCGGCGATGGTCTCGTCAGAGAGTCTGGCAGCGCGGTCAGCTTCGGGAGCGCGCGCACGCAGGGTCGGTCCGATGGCGCGCCCTTTCTCGAGGATCGTCGCAAGCCGGTCGGCGGAGTCACGGGTGGGGGCGGGGTTCTTTTTGATGCTCAATTCCTCTCCTCTATTAATTCTGCGGCACAATGGGCAACTGCACGTAGCTGGGGTGGTCAGGTCCGGTATAGATGGTATTCGTCGCTCCGGCGTGGTAGCTCTCGTCGTACGCACGGGACGGGATTCCGGCCGGCGAATAGGGTTGGATATCGACCCTTAGCCGGCAGTCCTTGCGGATCACCGCGCTACTCGGATTAAGGCCTACCTCGACGTACACGACTTCGCCGTCTCCAAGCGGTCGGTAGTCCCCCTTGAGGTGCGTCTGCACCGGCCAGTACGCCGTCGACCGCTCATCGTCCAGCGTGCGATGCGACACCTTGAGCAGTCCATGTCCGGTCGGATGGATGTTAGCCGGATCGATCGGCGGCACGAGAGACTCGTAGCGGATCTCGCGATCTTGCTTGTCGAGCACTCGGAGCGATACGTAGACATCCATGTCACTGCTCGTCGAAGACACCCACAAGCCTGCCTTCATATAGCCGACAAGCACCATGTCTTCCGTCATCGGCTCGCTGATGAACGATACGCCGGTAGACCAACGCGGAGTTCCGCCGACGTAGCCGGTCGGGGCCGGGATGAGATGCCCGCGGTTCAGGGAAGCGTCATAGCTCACAGAGGCCTCGACGGTCGGGATGCTCGTAACGATTCGAAGGAAGTCGTCACGTCGATTATCTCCTTTCCAGTCGGACGGCGTCGCATCGAGATACCACCGCGGATACGTCGTGCGGGCAAGTGGCCACTCCTGTTCTTCGAGAATGTAGTGGGCACCGTTTCCGGTGCGAACCTGCACCCGCACCGGCGCGCCATTCATCACACCATTGTCTTCGCCCTTCAGCCAGTGGTCGAAGAAGCACTGGTGGTCGGCAATCGTTGAGTTCTTATAGCTGTGCGGAAACCACGCGTCGACGAAGTCGAACTTCTTAGACTGCACACCGGTCGAGTGGATGAACGTCTCGCTGCTGCCGAGTTGGTGGATGACGACCCCGGTCTGCGGGCCGACGATCCAGACCGGCGCGGTGGTTTTTTCGATCTCGGGACGCATGAAGATCGAACCATGTGGGCCGTATGCCTCGGGGTCGTTGAACGGAGTGGCCAGCATACGGGAAAACCAGTCGGTCTCCTGCCGCTGATCAGTGTTGTAGTTGTGGCCGGCCATCGCCATGCGCCACCATGTCCAGAATCCTTCGCCGTAAAGGCCTCCTCCATAGAAGGCCTCGTTGTACAGGTCGGCGTCGGTACCGAGGGCGATCATGGCTTTGAGGTGTGGCGGCTGCAGGCTCGCGACAGTGTGCTGCGTAATCGCGAGGTATGACATTCCCCACAGTCCGACATTGCCGTTGGACCAGGGTTGAGCGCCAGCCCACTCGATGGCGTCGTAATAGTCCTCGGCCTGCTGCACGCTAAACGGCGCTTGCAGCCCCGGGCTGTTACCGACGCCGCGAGCGTCGACCCGGATGCAGACGTATCCTTCGGGCACCCAGACCGACGAGTCGACACTCTCGTGGTTCTCGTACTGCAGGCCGTCTGGGTTGCCCGTGAAGAAGCGGTCCTCGATCTCCTCCTTGTGTTGGGCCTCCTCGTCGCTGCCGATGACACCATGGTCGAAGCTCTTGCCGTAGAACCCCTGGTTCATGACGACCGGATGCTGGCCGTCGCCGGCAGGCCGGAAAACGTCGGCGCACACATATGACCCGTCCCTCAATGGGATCCGGACATCTGTGAGCTTGACGATGCCGCGGATATTCCGGCGGAGTTCGTTGCGGGCCGCGGCACCATTACGCAGTCTGCGTGGGGTGTTCGCGGAGAACGCACCGGGTGTCGCATTGAGTGTCGCCAACAGACCCTTCACTAAAGGGTCGCTGGCGAACGTGATCATCTTGTCAGTCGAGAACGCGACCATGGCCGCTGTGCCCTCTGAGCCGTGCGCGGCACCGGCAACCTCTGCGGCATCCGTCGAGGCCTGGTTGAAGTTTAGAACGATCGGGCCGATCAGATCGTGCACGATTGGCGCGATCGTGATGCCATACTCGAAATCGCCGTCCTCGTCCAGTGTTTGTACGAACCTGGCGAGGTTGGTCACCATTGGGTCGTGAAGCCGGTCGACCTTTCCGTCGGCACGGTTGACCAACTGGGCCAGGTTCACGCGCGGTGCGCCATCAATGGATCCCAGCACCAGGCCGCCGATCGAGAACGTGACACATTCGCTCGCTCCGTACTGGAACTCGCCGCGGTCGTTGGTGATACCGCTTCTCGTCGGGGTCTCGAACCGCAGACCGCGGATCGGGCCGTCGAACACTCCGGTTTGCGTGTTGGTCGTGCTCATTCATCTCTCACTTTCGTGGTGCGGCGAGTCCAGCACCCTATACTTTACGTGAAGTGTGGCGACATTGCCACCCCGCGCCATGCATTGGGGTGTTCATCGAGCGTTATCGCGGGAACGTCCACCTGCACCGTGTGGGCGCCGGGTTCGGCCCATATACACATATACAGGTCAGGGTCGAAGTGCGGGGCTAATTTCTGTAAGAACTCCTCTAATGTATAGGCTCACACTTATACAGCCTCGATGGTCGGAAACATTCACCTGTTCCTTGCTCCCCGCGGGACGGTTCGAACAGATTTCTATGTTCCCGCATACCTCCAATCCCCTGAAGGATTCTGAGAGCCTTAAGGTCGATCGTGCACGCCTGTGGCATCCCATTACTCACGACCGAGCAGAGCATATAGCCAGGGTAAGATCGGCATATCCAGCGCCGTCGAGGATCAAATCTACGAGGCCGGTCGATTCTCTGCTCCGCGGCGTGTTCACAACTTTTTGTATCGCGCCTGGGCTATTTGCTCTGTAGAGCCTCGAGGAAACTGAGATCTCCGGCCTCGGCAAACGAGTGTAGCACCTTCACGTTCATGTCGGGGTTGTGTTCGTTGTGCTGTTCGGGAACGTTGGGGTTACCGGTTCAGCCCTGGAGTCGGCAGACACGGCACTTGATACGCCAGCCCTGCTCGGTGCGTACGAGGTCGTCGTCGTACCAGCCCGTGCCGGTCCAGGTCGGGCCACCCTCGGCCGCTTTGCGTATAAGCAACCAGTTTCCGTAACTGAAGGCGTGGGCGGTGTCTCCGTCGACGACGACAAGATGGCCCATCATAGTGTGCTGATGGCTGTCGAGCCGGGCGTGGAATTCCGCGAACGAGGCTTTGAAGATATTGAGGTTGTTCCAGCCGGCTCCGGCCGGGCCAAACACCGCGACGACGTCTTCGGTGAAGACGCGGTCGAACAGGTCCATTGGCGGGTGTCGAGAGCGAAGGCATAGAGATTGAGAATCTCGATGATCTCGGCTTTGTCGTCAGTAATCATTCGTGTAATCCTCGTCTTTGAGAGAATGGCTAGTTCGGAATTAAAACATCCGAACATTTCGGTGTCACGATAATACTCTGGGCTTTTGCCTGTCAAGACGGCGTGTTCCCTCAGCAGGGTGGCACGTTTACGTCAAACCAGACCCATGGTGGAGGGATGACACAAGCACTTTTTCTCTTGGGTTATATCTTTTTCCTGCTTGATGGTATTCACGATGGTTCAGATTCCCTAGGATCTTCCTCAATCCAGGTCGTAGCGGCTGAGAAACCGGGCTCTTTAATCTAGCAGTGCTAGGTTTACTTCTTTAGTGTAACCTAGCACTGCTAGGTTGTCAAGACCTTCCCTCTACCAAAATCGTTGCTGTTGTTATTAACCATTTTTTGTAGAGACCCCAAACTGGAGTCAAGTGGGTTTACCGCAAAAAACTTGCCTATCGCTATGCTGCACCAACTTGCAAAAAACTTACCCAGAAACGCTATATCGTTACACACCAAGGGCCATCAATTGCCGTATGCCCCACTGTGTGTTTGCGAAAGAACACTCCCCAGGTTTTCTACTCGATCGGGGGAGTCTGGCTGCTCTTTTGGCAGATTGGCACGCAATCCATCCAGAAGCATGGATAATCCCTCCTCAAACCAAATCTCAGCAGGGGTGGATGAGAGAACTTCTGTACGGTGAAAAAAGGCCACAATCCGGGGAAAACGTTCTTCATCGACAATGGCACGAGGGCTTTCCTCACCCTTTCTATAGGCAAAAAAAGAAGGGTCCGCCTGTAATTCAAAAGCGGCACCCATGATATAGTGAATGACCATTAACATCCCGGATGCAGCTTTACTTTCATCGAAACCAGCATGCTCAAGAATACTCAAAGCTAATTCTATGCCCTCGAAGAAATCGTTGAGCATCAGGTTTGCTTCTGCCAGGACTCGCGCCCCATCGCGATAAGCTAGCAGCGTCTTGCGCAACCGGCGGGCCCAGGTTGCCAACCAATTGTCCCAAGCCTGTTCAGGCTCTGGGGGATGAAGTTCAGTAAAAGCCTCGGCGATCATCAAAGCTGCCATACAATTGAGCAGTTCTTGCTTGTTCTTAAAGTGCCAATATAAGGACGGGTTTTGTATTTCCAGGTAAGTGGCAAGGCGGCGCATGGTCAATTTATCTAACCCCACCTCATTTAATAACCGCAGGGCGGCACGAGCCACCGTGTCGCGTTGCAAGGCCATGCTTGGTCTCCTTCATTTAAGTCCGTTGAAAGTTAGGTATTGTTATTCATACTGAAGCAAAAACACCTATATATTCCTCTAGCAACGCTAGAGAGCTATTTCCCATTATAACATTGAACCTTGAAAATAGCCTGGTCTGGTTATCAACATTATCCGTTCTGACCTTGCCCCTGAAAAGTGGAGTAACGGAAAAGCCGAGATGCTATACTTCACTTAGAGGTGTTGTAATAAGTGGTATAGAAAACAACGGGTAGCACCACATTAAACGGTGAAAAATCACCGGGGAGTTGAAAAGAAGGCGTCCATCTGGCACAATTTGGTTATGACAAATTTACAACCAAACCAGATGAACGCTGAAGAGCAATTTTGCTCTAATCCCCATTGTGCCTTAGTGGGTCAAAAAGGTCAAGGCAATATTCGCTTCCACGATCTTAAACGTCAACGCTACCGGTGTCGCAATTGTAAGGTCACTTTTACCCAACGCACCGGCACGGTGCTGGAAGGGCTGCGAACGGAGGCCCACCTTGTAATGACCGTGCTAACCCTGTTGGCCTGGGGTTGTCCAGTTCAGGCCATTGTGGCCGCCTACGGCTTCGACGAGCGCACCATTGCCGACTGGCGCGACCGGGCTGGGCAGCACTGTCAAAAAGTGCATCAAGCCCTGATCCAAACCGGCCAACTCGATTTACAACACGTCCAGGCTGACGAAATCCGGGCTAAGTTGGTCGGCCAGATTGGCTGGCTGGCAATGGCGATCATGGTCTCCACTCGACTATGGCTGGGCGGCGTGGTCCAGCCCAACCGTTACCGGGCCTTTATCCAAAAGCTGATGCGGTTGGTGCGCTCTTGCGCCAAGAGCGCACAGGCATTACTGGTCTGTACCGATGGGTTGGCTTCTTATCCCAAAGCGACCCTGGCCGCTTTTCGAGATAAAGTGGTCGAGGCGGGGGCCTTGGCAAAACGAGGCCGCCCTCGGCTGGCGGTGTGGGAGGGGTTGACGATTGGGCGGGTCATCAAACGAGTGCAGGCCAGACATTTAGTCGAGGTCGAGCGCACGATTGTGAGGGGTCAGCCCAGTCAGGTAGCTGATCTTATCTGCCGTTCTAAGGGAGGGGTCTTACTCAACACCTCTTTTATCGAAAGGTTTAACGCGACCTTACGCCAACGGCTCTCTAACCTAACCAGGCGCAGTCGGCAGGCCGCGCACAAGGTTGAAACTTTGAGCAATGGAATGTAGGTGGTCGGGAGCGTTTACAACTGGTGTGTGCCCCAGCGGGAGTTGCGCCAACCCAACTGGGAGCAGTCTGACCAACCCCGTTGGCAAGAGCGTACTCCTGCGATGGCGAGTGGTTTGACCGACCACCGTTGGAGTGTGGCTGAATTGTTAAAGTACAAGGTCGCCCCGGCCCCTTATGTAGTGCCGAAGCGACGAGGGCGACCGCCTAAAAAGCCTAACCTACATTTCACCGTTTAGTGGGGTGCTACCTTATTACCAGTTCTTTGGTCATTTTGCTTACTAAAAGATTTGGAACGAATTTTCAGACTTGTAAACTGGCTAAAGAAACCATGGTTGACCTTCGTCTTATGCTTTACAAGAGGTTGTTGAGCCAAATCTTATTAAGTCTAGCCTGCGCCAGGTAAAGCGTCGATACCACTTATTAGAATCCTCGACAATAATATCAAATTATGTTAATGGTAATATGGAGAAGCAAAGATGGACCCACAAGAGTTTATAAAGATGGATCCCTGGGAGTTTATAGAAAAAGTTGAAACTTATTCTGATTTTGTTATGTTTTTAAAGTTGCTTTCAAAAGACTTTTATATTCATGAAGATGAATGGCAAAATATTAGGATTGATAGCTATCTCGAAGCAACAGCCGGATGGCTTGAACACTCAGCTCACAGAGATAAAGATTTAGATTTCTCACAGCCATTAAATTGGAAAACGTTATGTCATATTTTCATAACGGCCAAATATTATGAATAAGGCCATAAAATCAAAATTTAGTTAGACTACGGTATGCCCTTCTTCTGAATTTAAAGTTGTCGCGTTCTTACATTTTCTGCTGTTTACTTCTGAACAACCAATAAATTTTGGAATCAGGTCGTATTGAAGGTCTGTAAATACTTGTTTAAAAACTAGCGAAACTGTAACTAGTATAGCCCCAAGGTAATTATGGGGTATCAAGCAACCAGCTTAAAACGCTCACGAGCTTTAGCTTGGGTAAATTTCCACTCAATACCTTTACCCGCTAAGTTGCGGCGGCGTTGCCAGGCCCGAATATGTTTAGTAGC
>JBBQGA010000019.1:0-106330 GCA_038322625.1 Chloroflexia bacterium | reverse complement strand
CGTCTGAATTTACGCTCAGGAGTGCCTTTGTGTGCTTTGGAAAGTCGGCGTTGAACCTTAGCCAGCTGTTTTTCTTCTTTGCGAAAGAAGCGGGGATTAGCAATCTCTTGACCGTCGCTCATTGTGGCAAAGGTTTTAAGGAGTGCCTTACACCTCTTGCGGGTGGGCTTTAGCCTATCCCCATACGTAAACGTAGGGGCATTACGGCACATTTGGTAAATAAGCCGTAAATTCTCTGAAATGTTTGGTAGTTGCATCGGCCAGATGAGAGGCTTTTCCGCTTTCCAGGTCTTATGGGAATGTTCGGTCCATCACCAGTAAAACTTTGAGATGAATACCCTATAATCAATCAGGGTTTGGGGGAAAGGCCTGCCGCAGAGCAGTAAGTAAGCCATTCTTCGATTAGCTCCTCGAAAGGCGATAGCGGGTAGAGGCGGGGGCAAACGCTAAAACACCCTCCGCATAAGCCACCCTGGCGGGGGCTTTTTCAGAGGGTATTTTTGGTGCATCAGATGTTTTTCTTTTCATTATGACTCCTTTTTTTCGTTAAGGAGCCACTTTTGCATAAGGCTTTTAGCCTATTGGAATCGGATAAAGGCTGGGGTACAGGGATTCGAACCCCAACTTACTGATTCAGAGTCAGCTGTCCTACCGTTAGACGATACCCCAATTATTTTATTCCAGATTTGCACCCGAAGCGAAAAGGATTATAACATCGCTTAGGCTAAAATGCAAGCTGAAATCAGGCCGGATTTCGCTTTTCAAGCGGAAATTAGCTTTCTTTGTTTTTGGCTCATTGACCGGCGTATAAAGCCGAGTATACCACTCACTACAATAAAGCCGAGACCAATAATGAGAAAAATTACAGCCAATAATTGTGCTGCCTCAAAATCTAACCGTGAATCTTGCGGTTTATTGGGGTCATAATGGACAACAAGTTTGTCACCTATTTTGTACTTTACTGCTGATGAGTATACCGAACTATTGTGGGTATAATTTTGGTTGTTGACGCTATATTGAACAACCGGGGCAACAGGGTTGTTTGCGGTTCCCACTCGATAAACTATTCCCGTTACTGTCCCTTCAGTTTGGGAGGTAGTCGTCGAAAAGAAATTAGTCCAGCTATAAAAGCCCAGAGAAAGCAGTAGGAATACTAGCCCAATACAACCAAAAATCAGACTGAGAATTCCCAAAACTTTAACTGGGTCACTCGTCCTGCGTGGCCTTTTATTCACGGTAGCTTGATTTGTGTTTATCATATTAAATCACCTGTGAACTAATCAATAATAGGTTGCCCTTTTAAATCGAGACACCCCGTTTAGCAAACCATGTATTTATCTTAGCATCAAATATCTCAACGTCAATCTTGCAAATCCGAAAAATTGAAAAAAAAGACGGCCCTTGTAAAGAGCCGCCATTGTGAAAAATAAGGTAAAAAAGGTGAGTGGGCTTATTTCTTGGGCTGCATCATGGCTGCCGTATGCCGGGCTAAGGGATCGCCTTTGGCTAATTCGGCGGCTACCTGCTGTTGATCGGTTTCAGAACGGTTCTGATTGAGCTTGAATTTGCCTTCCAGCCGGGTAATTTCTATCTCAAAGGCTACAATCGCCGCCAGCATATTCTGAGTATACTGCTCGGACAAACCTGCCATCGACCAGGGTTGATCTAAGCCGCTTTCGTGCCGGTCGACCAGTGACCCCATCATATCGTGCAAAGCCGCCGCGTCCGCTAGCGGTTTAGCCCGGCCATAGGCGTGAATAATGGCGTAGTTCCAGGTTGGGACGCTGGGCGAAACCTCATACCATGAAGGTGAAATATAGGCGTGCGGACCCTGAAAGATTACCAGTACCTCGCCGTCCTCAAAGCTGCGCCACTGCGGATTGGCCTGCGCCATGTGGGCTTTGAGAGTCCCAAACTGCCCAGCCTGGCGGTCCAGCAAGAAAGGTAGATGGCTGGCAATCGGTTGGCCCTGCTGTTGGCTAACCAGCGTGGCAAAATTGTATTCTTCCATCAGATTATGCAGGGTCGGCAGGTCGGTTTGTTCAAAAGATTTTGGCAAATACATCGTCTTACCTCTAATTATTAGCCGGAGAGTAGCTTTTCAATTTAGCCTCCAGTTTAGATTTAACCTCCGGCCACTCCCGGTCCAGAATGCTGTAATAAACCGTGTCGCGGATGTAGCCATTGTAATAAATCATGCTGCGCCTTAGAACGCCTTCTTTGACCCCGCCAATCCGCTCGATAGCATTCTGGGATATGTAATTACGGCTGTCGGTTTTTATCTGCACTCGGATGGTCTCTAGGGTTTCAAAGGCGTGTTTCAACATCAAATATTTGGCCTCGGTGTTGCGGGGCGTTCGCCAGAATTCCGGGTTCAGCCAGGTCCAGCCGATTTCCAGGTTGAAGTTAGCCGGTTGAATATCAAGATAGCTGGTCGAGCCAATTACCCGGTCACTGGTGCGATCTATTGTGACGAACGGTATGCGGAACCCCTGCCCCTGCTGGTCGAGGGCGGTTTGCATCCACTTTTGCATTTCGGCGACCGTATAAGGTCGGGGGGCCGATACATAACGCCAAATATCGTCGTGCTGGGCGGCCACCAGCAACCGAGGGGCGTGTTCCATCGTCATCGGTTCTAGCCGGACGAATTGGCCTTCCTGTATTACCGGTTCTACCTTCATGCTTCGCTCTTCCATAACGCCCTCATCCTTTCTTTCGCTTGCTCCGGTTTATCAGTCCAAACCGGTCTCCCTCATATATTCCCAAGATGGTCAAAGCTTTGCTCTATTTACTGCCAAATTGAGGTAGTAATTGGGGCCATTTCGTAGGGATAATCCAAAAATCCAACAAAGTCAGCCGGTCGAAGATAACAAAGCTGTGCGCATTTTATATTTCCTGGGTTCGCGCTTGCTAAGTGTTATAAACCTTCCTTAAATTGTGTTTAATAACAATATTGACAAATGTCGCAAATTGTGCTAAAAACATAATAACAAACAAGTACATTTTGTCAAGAGGCAGGAGAATAATTTCTTGGATTTTACAAATATTCGCCTGGACAAGCACAACGAAGAACCGCTTTATCGCCAGCTAGCGGCCCAACTAAAAAATGCTATTATTACCGGTACTCTCCGCGATGGCGAACGGCTACCGCCGATCCGAGCCTGGAAAGACACTCTGGGAGTGAGTTCAGTCACCGCCACCCAGGCTTATGAGGTACTGGCCCAGGCAGGCTTTACCAGTGGGCAGGTCGGGCGGGGTACTTTTGTAAAGAGGGTGGTTGATACGCCTGGTCTGGCGGTAGGGGAGCTTAGTTTGCCTTACGTGTTCCGGCAGACGGCCACAACTGGCGAGGCCAACCTGAGCGGTCATCTTAAATCAAACCGAGCGGCGCTGGTCCAACGCTATCTGCAAAACGCCCTGGCTTACTATCAGGCCAACCCTGACCGGCCCACCGACATGATAAATATGACCAGCGGGAGTCCGGCCCCCGAACTCTTCGAGTTGCGCCGCTGGAAGAGTGCCATGATGCGGGCTGGTGAGAGTTTTGAGCAGGAAAGTCTGGCCGAAGCCGGGCGCAATTCGCAGTTTCAATATGGCTCGGCCCTGGGCGATAATCAGACCCGTGAGTGGTTGGCCGACTACCTGGCGCGTTTTGGTTTCCAGCCTCAACTTTCGGAAGTTATGCTGACCAGTGGCTCGCAGCAATCCCTTGATTTGCTGGCGCGGGTCTTTATGGCACCCGGCGAGACTTTGCTGGTGGAAAGCCCGACCTATTTTTCCGCCCTTGAAATATTTGAAAGTCAGGGAGTGAACTGGTTGCCGGTTTCGCTGGACCGGGAGGGGATGCGCCTGGATGAAGTCGAACGGCTGGCCGAGCGGCATCATCCACGCCTGTTGTATATCGTGCCGACCTCACAGAGTCCAACCGGGGCGGTTCAGCCGGTCGAAAACCGGGCCAGGTTGCTGGAACTGGCCCGCCGCTATAACTTCTTTATAATCGAGGACGATACATGTAACGAACTTTATTTTCAGGAAGAAAGCCTACCGGCTCTCAAACATTTCGATACCGATGGACGGGTAATATATCTCAAAAGCTTTAGCAAACTGATCTTCCCGGCGGTCCGGCTTGGAGCGATTGTAGCCGCCGAACCAGTGCTGGAAAAGCTGTCCTATGCTAAAGGGGTTTTCGACCGCTATACCTCACTGCCAACCGCCCGGTCGGTGTTGAAATTTTGTACTCAACCCGCTTTTGAACGCGAGCTAAACCAGGCCCGGCACCTTTACCGGACCCGTCGCGATGCTATGCTGGCTGCTCTGGAGCGGGAGTTAGCCGGTAGTGGCTGCCGGTGGACGCGCTGTGAGGGAGGTTTTAGCTTGCTATTGACCCTGCCCCGACCGGTGCGGGCCGAGGAGTTTCACCGGGCGGCAGCGGAGCGCGGTCTGGCGGTGCTGCCCGGTGCGGTCTTTTATCCGGTTATATCTGAGGCACCGGACGACACTTTGCGGATCAGCTTTGGCGATAATCCAGCTGAATTATTGAATGAGGCGGCCCGCCGGTTGAGCCTCGCACTGACTGCCTGCCGCTCACCGCGCCCGGCCCAGGTTGCCGGTCCCCAGTTTGTGACTTCGGTTTAACCGGTTCTAAATTGACCGTCGGCCTTTGAGGGCATTAGAAAGCGTAATTTCGTCGGCGTATTCCAGGTCGCCACCGACCGGTAATCCGGTTGCCAGCGTCGAGATATTGAGGCCGAGCGGAACCAGCAGCTTGTGAATATAGTTGGCGGTCGCCCGGCCTTCGACGTTGGGGTTCATTGCCAGAATTACTTCGGAAATTTCGCCCAGCTTGACCCGGTTTATCAGTTCTCGAATCTTCAAATCGTCGGCCATAATGCCGCCTAACGGGTCGATGTGCCCGTGTAACACGTGGTAAAGGCCGTTATAGTCCTGGGTTTTTTCCAGTGCCACCACATCGAGCGGTTCTTCGACTACACAGATCAGATGCCGGTCGCGGTCTTTGCTGGCACAAACCGGACATGGATCATGCTCGGTAAGGTTAAAACATTCGGAGCAGTAAACGATTTTTTCTTTGACATCAATAATGGCCTGGGCCAGGGCTTCGGCATCGTCTTTGGAACCGCGCAGGATATAAAACGCCAGTCGGGAAGCCGTCTTTGGCCCAATAGTCGGTAGTTTATTTAATTCATCGATCAACCGGCTTACCGGCTCGGCAGTTACTTTCATTTTTTCTACTTTTCCCCTCTTTATCTAAAAAGCTCTGATCTGGCTATCCCTAAAATCAGTCCGCAGTGCCGCTTTATACCCCTGGTTAGGGTTTAATTCTAACACTTATCGCGGCCATATCAAACCTTGCCGCCCTGTTTACTGGTCCTTTGCGCTTGAATGTGCGCCTTGTTTACTGGTTGTTTAGAATATCACCCCCCACCCCCTCAAGGGGCCTATAATAAAAGAGAGGACACCGCCGTAAGTCGCCTGGAAAAAGCGTAACTGCATACTGCCTTAACACATTTTCAATTGACTTTAGCGGTTCTGCGTGTTAAGATCGGCCCGTGTTGAGCAGTAGAATGATTATTGTTTAACACTAATTTTTATAAGAATGTATGATATAAAATAATGTTAGCAAAATGTGCTAATTTTCTTGAAAGGAGATTGCAACCCTATGACCAAAGATAGTGTTGCGTCAGAGACCTCTACGCTCAAAGTGGGCGATATGGCTCCTGACTTCACTCTCTCGGCCGCCAAAGGTACTTCCGACCAGGATAAAATTACCTTAAGCGATTTCCGGGGTAAAAAGAACGTAGTAATAGCCTTTTATCCGTTTGCCTTCACCGCTGTCTGAACGGTTCAGATGCCTGCTTACAACGCCGACCTGAGTCGGTTTGAAAGCTATGATGCCCAGGTTCTGGGTATTTCAATTGATACTGTGCCGACTAACTCTGCCTGGGCGCGTAGCCTCGGTGGCCTGAATTATCCCCTTTTGAGCGACTTCTGGCCGCACGGTGAAGTTGCCGACAAATTTGGTGTTTTCCGCCAGGAAGGTGGACATTCGGAGCGTGCCCTGTTCGTTATCGACAAGGAAGGCAAAGTAGCTTATATCGACGTACACGATATAGCCAAACAGCCGGACAATGAAGATTTGTTTGAAGTTCTTCGCCAGTTGTAATTCCAGTCAACCGAATTGTAACTAAAAGTGTTGCCACAACCATCAGCCGGCTATGCCTTCTGGTGGTTGTGTGCGTTATACCGAGAAAGATGGATAACCAATGGAAATGTCGCGGCGCAGTGTACCCTATACACCGGTTTTCAAACCTCTAAACGAAATGAAGTTTAGCCTGGTAACTACCGCCGGAGTACGCCTCAGCAGCCAGGAACCCTATAACGACGAAGGCGACGAACGCTTTTATGTTATACCTGGCGACGTAAATGTGGCTGACCTGACGGTAAACTATGCCTCACCGGCCAATTACGATTTCAGTGATTCGCTAAAAGATATAAACGTAGTTTTCCCAATCGAACGGCTCCGCGAACTCAAAGAGGCCGGGGTGATTGGAGGCATCGCTAATAAACATATCGGGCTGATGGGCTACACCATGAGACTGAAAAAAATCTACGAGGAAACTGTTCCGGCCATCGCCCGCGAGCTGGAACGCTCCAACACCGATGGCGTAATTCTTACGGCGGGCTGACCCCACGTATGTCATCGCACAGTTGTGGCGATCCAACGCGCTATCGAAATGTCCGGTGTGCCGACAGTATTGATTACGGTTTCGGCGGAAGAGTCGGCCCAGATGCGGCCCCCGCGTGCTATCGAACCGGAAGGCTTTCAGGTCGGCAATTCGTTAGGTCGGCCCGGTCAGGTCGAGCTACAGCGTCAGGTATTACAAGCCAGCGTTGAGTATCTGAACAAGCTGGTAATGCCCGGCCAGGTAACGACGATCAGTTTTCCAGGTTACTAATGAATTTAACCGGGAGTGAGCAAACCAGACCGCTTTTGAACGTGGTCGAACCGGCCCGCTCAAGACGGCTCCAGGCTCTACAAATCCTGGAAGCCGCCCTGAAGGCAGTCGATCCGGCGGCGGCGGTTCGGAATGCTCTTTCCCTGGATACGACTTCTAATCCCCACCGGCTATTAATTGGCGATCAAGCCTACGATTTAGACTATTTTCAGCGAATTTTTGTGATCGGGGCGGGCAAAGCCGGGACACCAATGCTGCTGGCCCTGGCCGACTTGCTGGGTCCGCGTCTGACTGCCGGGCTGGTAACGGTCAAATATGGTTACGGCCCTCCGGCAGCCTCCTTGCCGCCGCACCTCCGCATTCAAGAAGCCGGGCACCCGGTGCTGGATGAGGCCGGTTTGGCAGCTACCGCTCAAATTCTCGACCTTCTAAAAAATCTGACCGAGCGCGACCTGGTGCTGGCGGTGATCAGCGGCGGCGGTTCGGCCTTGCTCGAACAACCGGTGAGCGGGGTCAGCCTGGCCGATTTGCAAGCCCTTACCTCGGCTTTGCTCAGGTGTGGAGCTACCATCAACCAGCTAAATACGGTTCGTAAACATCTTTCGCAGGTCAAAGGCGGTCAACTGGCGCGGTTAGCTTCACCGGCTAGGGTGGTCAGCCTGATCCTTTCGGACGTGGTCGGCAGCCCGCTTGACGTGATCGGCAGTGGTCCGACCGTGCCGGATACCTCGAACTTTGCCGCCGCCTGGCAAATTCTCAAACACTTCGATTTGGTGTCCGGCAAGCAATTACCCTCGTCCATCCTGGATCATTTGCAAACCGGGCTGACTGGAAACATCCCCGAAACCCCCAAGCCAGGCGATCCACTTTTTCAAAAAGTACAGAACCTGATTGTGGCTGATAACCGGGTGGCTGCGAATGCCGCCCTGCACCAGGCCCGCCAGTTGGGGTTCCAACCCCTGCTGCTTTCAACATTTGTCCAGGGCGAAGCGCGTGAGGTGGCCTTGATGCTGGCGGCCCTGGCGCGTGAGATTCGGGCCTCCGGTCAACCGGTTGCCGCCCCGGCCTGTCTGATCCTGGGTGGCGAAACGACCGTAACGGTCCGGGGGGACGGTCTGGGGGGACGCAATCAGGAGATGGCCCTGGCGGCGGCTATCGAAATTGAGGGTCTGGACGGTGTGATGATCGTACCACTGGCGACCGATGGCAGCGACGGTCCTAACGATGCCGCCGGAGCGTTTGCCGAGGGCGATACTGCTCAACAGGCCCGGCAACGGGGTCTCGACCCGCTCGATTTCCTGCGCCGCAACGATGCCTATCATTTCTTCGAGCAAGCCGGTGGTCTGATCAAGACCGGCCCCACCAATACCAATGTCAACGACCTGGCCCTGGTGCTGGTCTGGTAGGCCTGTAATATATTCTCATCTTCCAAAATTCTAAACTCACCGCCCTTCCAAGTCTTATGCGCTTAGGATGCGGCTCTAATAAGTTGGTGGCTGTGCCACCCCATATATGCCCTCAAGGGTTGCAGGTGTAGGTGTTAGTTTTTGGCAAACGAGCAGATCGAGCAGGACAAAATTCTAAGTACCTGCCGGGAGCAACATCGCTGGTTACAAAGTGCCGCGCTCGATGGAATTCAGCGACGGGCTGCCAAAGAGTGGGCAGATAAGCTATTGAAACGAAATTTGCGGGATAAATATTGGGCAAACCTCAGCCGCCAGGTAAATTAACTGACAGCTATTGAAAAGCCGGCGGCCCTATTTCAAATTTGGGCCGCCGACTATTATCAGGTTAGCCTAGCCGAGAGGGCTGTTGCGTTGCTGGGGAAGGGCTACCTGAGAAGAATGAACCCAGCCGCCGCCGTCGTTCTCGGCAATCAACAACCAGCGTGGGTTCTGTCGAAAGACCGGTCCGGCATCGCTATAGGCCACAAAGTTTATTCGTCTGCCCCGGTTTACCGTGTGCAGTAAAGTGCCATCCTGCTGTCCCAACGAAGGACGGTTGCGCACGAAACTATTGTTGTTAAGTACCAGTCCGGGACCAAAGTCCTCCCACACTACGCCGTTAACTCCACTGGCCCAGTGACGACTTAACTCAACCGTACTCGCGGGGTCGTCCGCCGGGGCCGGTTTGCCGAGTGGCGGCGGAATAATCAGGGGGGGCGGCAAAGGATTATGATCGGCGGAGGCGGGTGGGTTGGCCGGAACAGGAGTATTGCCAAGATCGGTGATCAAACGCTGCCAGGGAAAAGTCGAGCCGGGGCAGTTCGCCCGGTCGTGGGCCATGATCTGGTAATGACCAACGATATGCTGCCGGTCCGATTTGATGTTGTAAGTCGCACACAAAAAGCGATGCAGCCACAAAGTCGCCTGGTATTGCTTTTCCGGCCAGGGTTTCCCGCTATGGCCTTCATGCTCGATAGAGATAGTCCGCTGGTTGGGGTTAATTCCCTTCTGGACACACTCATTCAACCAATCCAAACTGGTATCGGGACTTTGCATAATACCGTTGGCCCAGGCGGTATCATCGGCGTGAACCCATTGCCAGATACGACCATCCTGCCCGACCCCGAAATGGCTGCTGACCTCGCTCCGCCGGTTTTTAAACCAATCGTTGGTCGTTTCTAGGGTTCCTTCCATAATATGATCGCAAATTGCCAGTATCGGCTGGTTGTTGCGACCACTCCAAAAGTTTGGACTGCCTTTCCAGCTAATAGTACTGGCGGCAATCAGATTTTCCAGGCCGGAAGCGGCTTTCAAGGCCGACTGCTCCGGTTCGTTGCGAGGAGTCGCGTCAGAGGCTGAAAAAAATGACCGGCCTATACTTGATCCAATACTGCTTACAAAAGGGGTCGGGCTGGCTCCGGCTGGCGTAAACGCCGTGCCTTTATCAGCGTCGTGGGCTACCCCGGTCGTATTTTGCTGAATATCACTCATCTTACCTGTCTACCTCCATAATATAATCCGCAATCCAAAATCACTACTTACTCAATCCAGAATCATCAATAATTAATCCATGTTTCTTAATCACTCAGGCCCGACCCCAGGGCGATGAGAACCCGAAAACAAAAATATTTCGTAACTACACACCAAACCACTGTAAAGGATCGAAGCAGGGGTCGTGGGGGCACAGCACCTGCGGGGGGTCTTACAGGCGGGTACTATCTGGGTGCCCCTGTAAAATACTATCTTTTCTTCTTCTTTTCCCCGTCCACAGGTGGCCCCAGGGAGGGGTCAGGGGTGGGGTCTGAGTAGTTACAATATTTCCTCTAATTGCCATCACCGGTGCCGGATTTAGGTGCCTCGGCCTCGACCGTTTGTAACTGATAAATCTGACCAGCCTGAGCCTGCCAGCGCAACTGGGAACCATCCAATCCCACCATCTCAACCGCAACCGGCAAGCCATCCTCGTCGCTCACCAGGTAACGCGTATTTGGCGTAAGGTTTGGGAAAAAGCCTTTGAGGTTCAAAGTTACTCGACCGTTACTCCCCAGGCTGGTATACAACCGCACCGGGCGAGCGGAACCCCGGCTGCTCCACCACATTCCCCAGGGCAGGGCGTCGGCTTGCTGAATTTGAACCCGGCTATCCTCATATACCCGGCTATTGGCGAACAAACCTTGCGGTCCGGCCCACTGGTAAGTTACATAGGGACCCCCCTTATATTGTAGAAGGCTAAAATCGCTGGCCGGAGCCGGACGGGGAGCCAGCGCGATCAGTTGCAGAACCGAGCGAGCGGCATAATAAGCCGGTTTGGGCCGAGTGGCATAATCGGTAAGGCCAAAATTGTTTTCGTAGGGGTTTGCGCCAATCGTAAAATTGTTCAACATCCATTTGAAGCCGCCGGAAAGTCCCCGACCATAGGTATATAACCACAAACTGGTCTCGTAGGAAGCCGTCGCCGAAAGACTGATCGCCTGCCGACCGTCCGAATTGCTGTAGCCAAACTCTTCGAGGATCAGCGGCTGATCGATGCGCTGATGTAAATGATCGAGCAGGGCCAGATAAGTTGCCAGGGGCTTATCGGCATAAACGTGGAGCGACCAGAAGCTGAGTAAATGATTGGCCGGAAGTTGAGCCAGATCAAAACTATTCCAGCCAATCGTAATCAGGCTGGTGGGGTCTCCCCGCCGGATAGCAGTCAGGCGAGTGAGAATATACTGTTCGAGGGTCGAGTCGAGAGCTTTTACAAAAGGTTGCCAGCGTGTAGCCTGTGGGCTGGCGTAAAAATCCAGCGCGCTTTGCTCTGGATGAGCAGCCAACCAGCGGTCCAGTTCGGCGTTAAATTCAGCGTAGTAACGCAGCATATTCTGAAAAATATAATACTGATAAGGCTGGGCGTTGGCCGGATAAAGCGTGCCGGAGACTTTTTGGCCGCTAGCTCGCAAACTGACCCGTTCGCCATAAAGATGAATTAATTCATCGGTTTGCAACATAGGTAGTGACTGGGTGGGATAGAGCAGTCCAGCCAGTTCGTTAAACTGAGGTTCGTTACGCAAATCGTAACCCAGTATGACGGGATTTCCGGCAAAATGCCGAGCGACGGCGGTATCGATCTGGCTGAGGGCCGCCAGGCTGGTCTCATCATAATCGGCGAAAGTAACCAGCAACCGCAGGTGATGACGTTGAGCCAGATTAGCTACCGTATCGAACTTGGTCCAATCATTGTTTTTGATGTCATCGCGTAGCTGGGTCTGGATGAAGATGCGCAAGCAGTTGTAACCGCCGTTCTCGGCCAGGCTAAAATTCTGGTCGATCAGGGTCGGGTCAAACTTATCATTTTGCCACATCAACCAGGCTCGGTCAGTGTGGCCTTCGTAATTAACACCCGCCACAAAAAAACGCTGGCCGTTCCCGTCAACCAGATCAGGCCCGGCCACCCTGATCCGGTCCTGGCCGGTTTGGGATAGACTGATACTGCGCTCACCAGGGGCACCAGCCAGCGCAGTCGGGTCGGGTAACTTGTCGGCGTTAGTGGTGGCCCGGAAAAGTGAGATAGCCTGGGAAGGGGCTGCCGCCGCCCCCGGTGTCAATGACGGCACCGGGGAAGGTGTAGCAGCCGGACGCGGAGAGATGGTAAGGGTAGAAGTCGGTGTTTTAGTCGGAGATGGGGTAGCCGAAGGAGGCACCGGGGTTGAGGTGGGTGTCGCAGTCGGGCGGACGGTAGCAGTTGTCGTAACCGGGACCGTATTTTTTGCCGGTGCCAGATTGGTCGAAACCGCCTGACTATTTTTTGTCAGGCCCGGACTGACGCTAACCGCCGCCGTCTCATTACTCCGGGAAGTAGGTTTAACGAGCGGCGCGGTGACGGTCGGGCTGGTGGGGTCGGGGTCCGGCTCACCGTTTTCAAGCTGGTAAGGTGGCGGCGTGACTTTGACGTTTACCGGTTGAGGGGTCGCAGTCAAACTCAGTGGATAACCGCTGAAGCCCGCCGGTAACGCGTCAGGTTTGATTGCAGGGGTAGACTGGGGTACGGTCCCCCCATCGCCCGGCACTAACAAATTTGGTATGAGATTAATACTGAACAACCCGCATACGAACGGCACCAGAATAATTAATATGAGCAGAAAGAGGGGCAAAGAAAGTCTGCGGCGGCGGCGGGTAAAACGTACTTCACGGCTGGCAGTATATTTTTCACTCCAATCCTGACTTATGGGATAATTTTTTTCTCGCATTTGTTCTCTTTCACTCCTGGAACATAAGAATGTACAAAACTACTCTTGAAATAAATCTTTTGAGCTTGTTCTGAACGGGCCAAAATGCTTTTCATCGCGCTTTGTTAGCGAAATTTGCAAATTAATAAAAACAGTTAGTTCCCCTACTGACCGGCTTTGACCGGTGAAATCGGCAGGGTCGGGGCGGCCTGGTTGGGACCGCTCGGCGTTAGGATGCGACTGATCGGTGGAAAGCCGGTTACACTCGGTAATATACCGCCCAGCCGGGCCAGGCTATCGGCGGCCTGATAACGTACTTCAAAATCGTGGTCCTCCAGAGCCTTTTGCAAAGCCGGGCGAGATTGAAACTGGCCTAACTCGCCCAGACCGAGCGCGGCTAACCGGCGCACTGCCGGGTCGGCGGCGTTGGTCAGCAAAACCCTGTAAGTCTGTTCGGCCTGCTCACCGGCTCCCAGCCGGACCAGAGCCTGGCGAGCTTGCCAGTTAACCCCGCTTTCGGGGTCGGCCAATTGGAGCAACAAATCGGGAATGGCTTCCAGCGCATTTAGCTTCACCAGTTGCGAAATCGCGCTGCGTCGCTCCAGACTATCCGGCTGGGTTAAAATCTGACGCAGATATATTATGGTTTGAACCCGCCCACCGGCTTCCCCGTTAGGCGTGGGCGACGGACTGACTAACGGCGTATTGGCCGGAGCGGTGGTGGTCGGAGCGGGCAGGGCCTGATTACCGGCTACCAGCAGACCGACCGGCCTCACCGTCGCCGGTTTATCTTTGGAACCGACCGTCAGAGCGACCGGCGTGGTCGCAACGGTAGGCAGGACCGGTGACGGGGCAACCGTGGGGGCCGGGACCGTCGCGGTTGGGCTGGCTACACTTAACCCATGCTGCTGGCGGCAAGGACTGGCGATGTTTTGCCAGAGCCACCAGCTAGCCGCCCCGGCGCGATCTTCCCAGGGGTCAGTCTTGTAGGTATCCGGGCAAAACCCGAACGGGTCGACGTGTTGCCCGGCGTACTGAACCCCAAAGTGAAGGTGAGGCAGAGTACAGACCCAGTGACCGACCTGTGCAACCGGCTGACCCTGGCTGACCACCTGACCGGCCTGAACTTTTAGGTTTGCCGCCAGGTGAGTATAATAAGTCCGGTAGCCGTTAGGATGGGCGATAATCACCTGATAGCCGCAACCATCCGGCCCGGCAGTCGCCACCGTCCCACCAGCCGCAGCCCGCACCGTCTTTCCAGCTCCCAGATCGAAATCGGTGCCGTTGTGACCGCTATAACCGCGCCCCCAGCCGATACTGGTGCGGGTCTCGCGGCCCCGGTAGGCCACAACCGTGCGCGGGTAAAAATTATCCGGGAAAAACCCACCCGGTAAGCTGGCGATATTCGAGGGATACTGGTGGTCAAAGAAAGCGTTTATCCCGCCGTCGGCCAGACTGTTGTAATTCAGATCATCCCCCGCGCCGGGTAATACCCCGTTGGCCCCATCCTGATAACCCAGCAAACTGACCGAGCCTACACTGCTCAGGTCGCCTTCATAGAAAGGCCGGATCAGAAAAGGCTCTACAAACGCTGAACCGGCTACACTGATTGCCGCGACCTGACTACTCCCAGCCAATCCCAACCCCGCCAGGGCGAGCAAACACCAGACTGAGACCGGCACAATCCAGGCTTTTTGCCGTCGTGACTTTATTTGGTTTTTGGAATTGCTAAACCTCGGCATAAAGTTTTCTACCTGGGTACACTGTCTAAAATTAGCCGTCGGGCAGTTTCGGAGCAACCCGAAGTCCGGCTGTCTGTCACCGGTCGAGTTTTACAGCCACCGCTCGGAATATATTTTAGATGGGAAAGATTACCGGCTAACCGTTACCTCTGGAAAGGGCTATCTCGATCTGATCGCCGGTTACATCGGTTGTCAGGTGAAAGGTTTGTTGGAAGTGCTGCCCGGTAACGGTCTTTAAGGAACGCTGGCCGGTAAGCAGAATCGGCCCGGCTTGCGGACCCGACAGGGCCGGGATTTCGCCACCGGTTTCCTTCGAGCCGGATTGCTGGTCCGGGCTTTCATCGAACCAGTTAGCGAAAATATCCGGGTTGTTAGCCTCCTCGCCGCCTTTGGGAAAGACCCGCTTCAACAACTCGCTCGACCAGTTCAGCGATTGCTCAAAGTCCTGGTAGCGGTGGTTGCGGCGAGCGGCGTAACCATATTCGGTGTCAATTACCGCGTGTAGATTGACCTCCTCGTTGGACAAATTTCGATCCGGCAGCAACCAGTCCAAAGCTTTTAGGACCCGGCGTTGCACATCGTCCGGCAGTTTCTGGTAAGGCACGGCTTGATAACGTTTCCGGGGACCATAAGCCCCGACCTTTTCCCATAGCCAGCTAAGTTGCTCACGGAGACGCGAAAATTCCTCTCGTTCGCGCTCCCAGGTGTAGTTTCCAGTCACACGTCCTCCTTTACTTAAATTGGTGCCGTTCGGTTGCCAGGCCGGGCCGCTTCCGGTGCCATACAACGTTTTACTGGCAACCGGTCGGCTACCGGCCAATCCTTCGCCCGGATGGCCCAACAGGGTAAATTCCAATAAGGTCTTGGCATCGTCGCCGCTGAGGGGATACCCGGCAGCCAGCCTTTCACGAGCATAGTTGATCTTGGCTAACTGGAGCGAACGCCCAAACGATTGGCCGCCCGTTAGCAGTTCTCGCCAGAAAAAGTAAGCCAGATGTCCGGCGCAAGCCAGTTCCGGCCCGGCACTGCCGTAACTGATCGCCGTCGAACCGACAAAAGCGGAACTTCCCTGATTTAGAAACGAAAGAGCGATACTTTCATTGGCCGCTTTGCCCTCCAGATAACCGCCGTAACAGGCTTCACTAAAAACCACCGTCCCCTGCGAACGCATTAAAGCGGTCTGGCGCGGACTAAAAGCCACCGGCAGGCTGGAAAGCTGCGGATTGGCAACCATGCGGCGCGTTTGGGCCTGACCGTACCACTCGCTGGTCTCCCGGAAGCCGTGCAGATTGAAATGCAGCAATTTGGCCCGCTGCAACAGGCTGGCTTCCAGCGAAGATTGGCTGGTTGGTGGCGAGAAAACCAGTTTCGATTGTTCGCTCAGACAACGTTGTAACAATTCGCTACTGGCTTGCCAGGCCGCCGCACTATAGAAAAAGGGTTTGAGTTGACCGGCCTGGGACCGATCCAGAAAAGGCGTTTCACCGGCCATTTTGGTCCGCAACCACTGTTGCTCGAACGGCTCGACCCCATCCAGGGAAGCCAGACCACGCCGGGCTATCTGGGGTAGGAAAGCTTCCATCATCCGCAAAGGCAGATTGGCCTGGATATTGTGGGGTAATAACTGGCGTTGCTGGCGGGCCAGCAGATCGCGCAACCGGTCTAACAGAAAATCCGGCCCTGGACCGCCGCCGCTTTCGTCCGGCAAGCGACCCAACACCCGCTCCGGCAGCAAATAGGTCTGATCGTGCGAACCATAAGGATTATCGCTCAACACTTCGCGGTCCGAGTCGAAACTGGGATTTTGTAACCGCCACATCGGAATTAGTTCCGGCCCACCGACGATAAAGACGCTATCCGCCGGGTTCTGATCATCGTTACCCAGGTTGGGCAGGGCGGCATTGATCAGCGAGCGAATTTGTTCCGGCTGGTCAGCCCGGACCGGGTCGAGCCGGTTAAAGCCGTTCTGTCGCAACATTTCAGGGCTATCGACCACCAACAGCCGAGCCGGTTGCCCGTTGCGGCGGTCGCCTTCGACCACTTCCTCGATTGCGGTTAATACTTTCCTGGCCCCGGCCCGGCCATATTTGTTGATCAGCGACCGTTCGCTGGTGACAAACAGGGTTGTCGACATTTGCAGATTGCCGCTAGTCCCCCGACTGCCGCCAGCCGCGATATTATTTGGCGAACCACCACCGCCAAAGCTAAAGGCCGGTTTGGTCTGTTCCGCTTCAGCCCGTTTAGCGGCCAGGCGGCTGCCAGCCGGTGATCCGGCGACCCCACCGTGCGGGACCGCCCGGCTGGCAGACTGGTTGCCGGGAGCCTTGCGCGACCGGGCGCGGGGGACTTTGGCCGGTTTGCTTGCCGACTTTTCGGGGCCTTTGTTGTAAAGCAAATCTTCAATCCGGTTGAGACTGGCAGCGATTTGTTCCAGTTCCGGGCTAAGGACGTTGCCGGTGGGGTCGGCCATAGGGTTATTCTCCTGGGTAAAATTCCGGTCTGACCGGGTGCTTCCGCTCGCCGGGGTAAACCCTTTAGGCCGAATATCCGGTTGCAAATATAAGTCTTCCAGGCCGTTCAGCCGGTAGCTGACCTCGGCGGCCAGCGTTGGACCGGGGGCTTTCTGGCTGGCCCGGACCAATTCTTTGAGCCAATCCTGATTAACCGCTTCGTCACCAGACCACAAACCAAGCTGTACCTGGTCGGCCATGTATTCGGGGCGACCATTGGGGGGCCAGAGTTCGGTGGGCAAATCCAACCCGGCTTGCTCGATAATTTCGCCCGAACGCTCCAGAAACGGATCGAGCTGCCAGACCGGGATCAGCAAACGAGTGAGGACTTCCGGGTTACGAATAAAGGATTGCCGGGCCAGTTGGGAAGCCAGCATCAGCCGGGGCATAAACAGCCGGGGCTGTTCTTGTAGCAGGGACACCGCCAGCCCGACAGCCTTTTCGTGGGCACCGTTGAGCCAGTGAGCCAGCAGCAAGCCGGTTTTGAGGTCGAAGCGGCCATCGTTGCTTTCGCCTGGCTCAGTCCGCCGCAAAGCGGCTTCAAAACATTGCACCGCCATCCAGGGTAGTTTGCGTTGTAGATAGCGATAAGCCAGCCCGGCCTGACCTTCCAACCGGGCCACCCGGCGGGAGGAAGTGGAAGCCAGTTCAGTAACCGAGTTCAGATTTATATAGTAATCCAGGGCCGGTTTTAGTTCAGGCCACTGGCCTAACCGCTCGAAAAGCTGGGTCAACCACTTTTGCCGGGGGGCAGCCTGGACCACCGGCCACAACTCTTGCAAAGCCGGTTCGATCCGGGGTTGCTCATGCAACAGGTATAACAGGCTCAATTCGAGGCGCACTCGCCAGTTTTCCGGGTCAGACTCAAGTACCCGCCGCAAATGGCCCACCCCGCGCTGGATTTCCGCTTCGCTGGCCCGGCCTTCGCTAGCATCGGCCAGGGCCACCCGACCTAACCCCAGATGCAACGGCAGAGCCTGGGGATAGATTATCAACAGCCGCCGGGCTAACTTGCGGGCCGGACCAATTTGGCCCAACCGTAACAATAGTCCGACCAGCCGGATGCCATCTGCCAGACTCAGTTCCAGGCCCGGTTTGTTGGTATTATTGGTATTATTAGTAAGGGTAAAACCAGCCATAAATGATTACACCAGCTAATTGTTTGATTTTTTGTAACTATTCAGGCCCCACCCCTGACCCCTCCCCAGGGCCACCTGTGGACGGGGAAAATAAGAAGAAAAGAGAGTTTACAGGGCACCCAGGGGGTACCCGGCCCCCACGACCCCTGCTTTAATCCTGTACAGAGGTTTGCTGAGTAGTTACGATTTTTTCAAGAAATAATTCCCCGACTCAGACCGGCCCGGCCTGAGTCGGGTGAGCTTAGAAAAAGTTGCTGCTCAGGTCCGCCGAATTGCCGAAGGTCGGATTTAAGCCTGCCTCATCCGACCGGCTACGAAAAAGGCTGGTAAGACCATCGAAGAACGGCAACTTTCGCATTTCCAGGATGGCCGGTTCATAACTTGGGTCGATCTTTATGGCTTGTTTCAAACACTGCCGGGCGGCATTGTGCAGTTGTTTATTGCGGTACATACTGGCCGCCGCTACCAGATAAGCCGGGTTGCCCGGTTCGAGCGACCGGCAGCGCAGGTAATCGCTCAAAGCACGGTCCCAGTTTTCGTCCACTTCGTAGATCAAGCCGCGTTCATAGTAGGCCTCGACCATAATCGGGTAGGCCATTATTACGCTGGAGGCCAACGCCAGACCTTTGGCTCCATCGCCCAACAAACAGGCGATGCGGGTGGCGGCCAGCATATAGGTAGGCCGGTCCAGCCGTAGATTGGCGGCTCGTTCAAACTCGACCAGAGCTTCCGGCAGCATCTTTTCCAACTCGTACTGGCGGGCCAACAAATAATGCAGTTCCCCATCATCCGGCTCAAGTTCGAGCAAACTCTGGAGTACCGGGATGGTACCGGTTTTGGCTAGTTTTTCGGAAAGACGGCAGTAGTGCCGCAAAAAATCGGCGGCATTTTCGCGTCGAACGGCTTCGACGTTGTTTCCAGGTTGGTCGTTTTCGGTGGACCCAGTGTATCGGAACTGGGTTAAATCAGAAAAATCGGGCATTACAACTTCTCCTGTGAGCTTAAAGGGCAAAGCTAATTTAGGTTACGATTTTGAGCAGGGGTCGCCTGTCGTAACTGGGTTGTACTTAAAGCAGGGCCTACGTCTATAAAAGTCTAATGCAGGGCAGCCAGGGCCTCCTGAAGATGGCTAGCCAGGGCCGAAAGAGCGTGTTCGTGCTGACCACCGGCTTCGTATATATAAGCCAGTTCTTCAAAAGGCCGCAGGTCGGACTGGTCGGTTCGGACGGCACCGGCCAACATATTCTTGAGCAGTTCAGGTGGTTCACCCCGGAGACGGCGGCACCGCACCAGGTCAACCCGGTAACTCTCCCGGTCGGGAGCCAATTCGCACGCCCGGTTTAGCCGGAGCAACGCTTCATCCAGGCGGTTGTACTCCAGATTTAACCGGCCCAAAAGGTAGTGCCATTCGGCCTCGGTTTCCGCCGGAATGTTTACCCAGTCGGGCAATTCCATGCGATCTTTGAGGGTATGAATAGCGGTCAGAACATCGCCGGTGTTAGCCAGCGCGATTGCCAGATTGTAAGCGTGAACCAGGAGGTCCGGGTCGAGCTTGACCAAAAGTTGTAAAGTTTGTAGAGCAGATTCGTAGTCCTGTCGTCGCAAGTAGATTTCAGCTAACTCGGCGTGCCAGTTAGCCTCCAGGGGATCACCGGCGATGGCTTCGCGGAAAGATTGGATGGCATCTTCCACGTCGCCCATTCGCCAGTAAGCCCGGCCCAACCAGTAACGATATTCGGGGTTGCTGGGTAATTCCTCCACCGCATCGAGCAAATACGGTAAAGCTTCGCTGACCTGACCGCCCTCAAGCAGCACCACTCCCAATTGTTGACCGATCATCCTATCGTCCGGGGCGCGCTCGATAGCCTCGTTTACCAGTTCGTGTGCCTCCTGTAAGCGGCCAAGTTTTAAAAGAACGCGGGCCATCAAGGCCAGGTAACGCGGATGATCGGGGGCCAGCAATTCGGCCTGACGGAAGGCGTTAAACGCCGCGCTGTGTTGTCCCTGACGCATATAAAGTTCACCAAGTTCGACCCAGGTATTGTGATCCCTGGGTAGGACCTCTAAAATTGGGTTAAGAGCCTGTAAAGCACTTTCAAAATCGCCCAGCTTCTGGCAAGTATGGGCATAAAGGAGGAGATAGTGGACCTGGGGAGCTTCACTTTCGGTGAAAGCAGCCGATTGAGCAATCGCCTGGCTCAGACTGTGCCTGGCCGGTTTGTAATTTTCCAGTGCGATTTGCACCTCAGCCAGTTCATACCAATAATTAGAATTGACCGGATTGAGCGAGGTCGCCTTTTCCAGCCGCTGTAAGGCCTGTTGAAACAAACTTTCGCTTTTGCGGCTGGCCCGGCGAGACTGGTTAGCTCCATACCGGGCCGCGCGACCGGCCATATAATGATATTGAGCATTCGAGGGTTCCAGTTCGTAGGCCTGGCGATAAGCTTCCAGACTTTGCTCGTAGTCGGCTTGCTCGAACCAGGCGTCGCCCAGTTCAGCGTGCAAACCGGCATCGTTCGGGGCCAACTGCAACGCCTGACGGTAGAGTTCCAGGGCCGTTTCAAACTGGCCGAGCCGTCGCAAAACCTGTGCCCAGAGAGCCATAAAATCTGCGCCAGGGGCTATAAAGAAGGCGGCCAACCGTTGTTGAGCGATTTCAAGCTGGGCCAGGGCCTGTTCAGGCTGATTGGCCTGGAGGTCGACCCGTGCCAGCAGGGTATAAACCGAGGGTCCCACCAGTTCAGGCTCGGCTTGTTGGGCTAGATAGCGTTCCAGGCAGGTCCGGGCTGGTTCGGTTTTACCCGATTGCAAAGCCGACCGGGCCGCCAGCAGCCAGCCTTCCTCGTGTTGCCGGTCCAGTTTAATCGCCTGTTGAGCGGCTTTAAAAGCCGGGCCGGGTCGCTTCAAGCGTAAATAAAGTTCGGCCAGAAAGCACCAGCCCTCTAATTGGTTAGCATCCAGGTCCAGGCTGCGCTGGCAAGCGGTTCGGGCCGCCGCCAGGTCCCCCGCCTCGAACTCCACTTGCGAGAGCCAGTAAAGATAGCTGGGCGAGTCGGGCTGCAAACGAATAGCGGTAGTCAAGTGCTGGCGGGCCAGTTCGAGAGCCTGGGGAGCTTCCTCTATGATCGGCTGAAACTCAGTCTCAGCCTCGACTTCCGCTTCGATTTCAGCCTCGGCATCTTGAACCGTATCTAAAACTTCACTCATAATACGCGTTGCCTTCTTTGATAGCTAAAAGATAGATAAATAGAAAGTCAAACAATCACTCATTTAGGGTTTAATTCCGGCTGGATTGCTGGCGATGCAACTGCAAATACAACCGTCCCAGTTCAAAGTGAGCCTCGTGAGCCGTATCGTCCAACCGGACTGCCTCGGCTATCGCGGTCTGAGCCGGTAATAACTGGTGCTGGGCTGCCAGCATTTGGCCCTTGCGCAGCCAGTGAACACTGTTTGAAGGCTCCAGCCGGGTAGTTTCCTCGTATTCCTGATAGGCTTCCTGCCACCAACCAAGTTTCTGGTATAGCTCGGCCAGCCTGAAATGATACAAAGGCTCCTGGGGAGCTTGAGTTACCGCTTCCTGCAACGGTTGGACCGCAGACTGCCATTCGCTATCGTTGACGTAACATTCGGCCAGGGCCAACTGGACCGCCGGATTAACCGGCTGGATTTGCAAGGCCCGGCTGTAAGCCCAACGCGCCGAGCGGTACTGTCCGGCTTGCTGGTAAGCCCGGCCAAAGCTGGCGTAATATTCGCTCTGGGCGGTAATCTCCGGCTGTCCGGCCAGTAACTTGAAGGTTTGGATCGATTCTTCCAATTCGCCCAGTTGAAAGTATAATTCGGCCAGTTCAAATAGCCGGGCCGGTTGGGGATCGATTTCGGTGGCCGACTTGAGTGAACCGAGGGCGGCCCACTGTAAGCCCTGAGCCATCAAAAGCTCAGTCCGTAGAAAGAGGGCCGCCGCAAAGTCCGGTCGCAACTTGATGGCCCGGTCAACCTGGTCAATGGCGGCCTCACGCTGACCTGCCAACCGCATCAACAAGCGGGCATAACCCAGCCGGTAAGTGGTTTCCAACACCTGTTTCAGACTCAAACCCCGCTCGTCCCACAACTTTTCGCCGTGATACAGATGCTCTTCCAGGGTGCGGGGCTGGTTAGCCGGTTCGTAGGTGGCAAAAGTCGCCAGACCCTGACTATAAAACGGACTGGCTTTCTCCAGTTCGCCCTGAGCCTGGGCCAACCAACCCTGTTCAAACTCAAGGGCTGCCTGCCAGTCGGGGGCCAATTTTTCGCCGCTCAACTGGCCCAGCGTTTCGGCCAACTCGGTGACGGCTCCGGCCTGACGAGCTAACCGGGCGGCGGTCAGGCGGTAAACCACTGGCGAAGGGGTCAGACTGGTCGGTTCGACTTCGCTGCTGAGTTGCAGGCTGCGCTTGAGGTGCTGGCGAGCCGAGGTCAGTTCGCCGGTGCGCTCCAGATTACAGGCCGCCAGCAACCAGGCCGCCGGTAGGCGCGGGGCGAATTGCAACAACTTTTGCAACAAAATAGTGGTCTGATTGTGATGGTTCAGGTGATAGGCCAGCAGGGCGGCCTGGTACTGATAAAGCGTATTGCCGGGCTGCAACTCCAGGGCTTTCAGGTACAAATTTAAGGCCGTCAGAAGTACCTGGCTGTTGTAACGGTCGCCTCGCGCCTCCAGTTGAGTACGGGCCAGTTCGGCGTAAACCTCGGTCAAATTCGCGTCGAGTTCGCGGGCTTGCTTTAGTTCGGCCAGGGCCATTTCGTACTGTCCGGCCCGTCGTCCGGCCTGACCCAGCGTCAGATGATAGAGGGGGTTAGCCGGTTCGGTCTTTACGGCCCGCTGAAGCCAGTCGATGGCCGCCGCCGCATTAGTGGCATTCAGCAAACTCAAGCCTAGCTGGTGTTGCAACTGCGCTCGCCACCGATTGCGCTGGATAAAGTCCAGTGACCCGGCTTCGACATTTTGCGAAATCTCCAGCAAACCCAGCTGAGTTTGCCAGAGGGATTGGGCCTGAGCCGGTTGGCCGGTGTGTTCCAGGCTCAGGGCATAAAAGTAAGATAATTCAAAGGCCAGTTTGTGCGGTGTAGTAAATAATTCCAGCCAGGCCGTTTGTTGGGCGGTTGACGGTTCAGCCAACTTATTGTCCTGACCACCGGTAGCCTCGGTCGCGGCGACCAGTTGGCTCAGGATTGCCGCCAGTGGATCGGCTGCCCCGGATTGATTTTCGGTCAATCGTTCCAGGCCGGTCTTGAAAGTTAGAACCGCCGCCTTCCAATCCTGTTTAGCCAGTTCGAGTTGGCCGGTCTCGGACAGCATCGCAATATTCGGGTTTGGTTCGAGCGCGGCAACTTCGGCCAGGATCGCCTGGGCTTTTGCAAAGTCAGCGTTTAGCCGCCAGTAACGGGCTAAACCTAACTGGCGCACCTGCCAGAGCCAGGGGCTGTCAGTGGCCTCAAAAGTAGCCTGTTCATAGTGGGTACGGGCCTCGGCCAGCAAGCCGACCCCTTCGGCCAGCACCGCGCACAGCAGTTGAATAAATACGCGCTGGGGAGCTTTTTCAAGGGCCGCCCGCAAGCGAGTCAGTGCGGCGCGGGAGTGGCCTTCCAGGTAATCACAGGCCGCCAGATATAAGTGAGCCTGGTTGGGCCGGAAGCCGCTTTCATCCAGCACCCGTTGGAACAAAGGCCGTGCCCCGGCGGCCCCCTCCAATTTTAATTTCACTAGCCCCAGCGTCAGGGCGTAAGAGGGTTGAAAACCGGTCTGAGCGGTCTGGTTGAAGGCGGTCTGAAGATAAACCGCCGCCTGCTGGTACTGATCAGCCGCCGCCAGCGACCGTCCCAGGTCGAAAAGATAAAGTGCTGTCGCCGGTTGTAGCTTGACGGCCTGTTGAAAACTGGCCTGAGCCTCGTCAAAGTGCCCCTGTTGTAATTGCAACCTTCCCAGCGTGTAAATTGCTTCGGCATAATCCGGGCTGGCCTGGCACAATTCCTTGAGTACCTGGGCCGCTTCAAGCGGTTCACCGCTTTCAAACAGGGCTAACCCCAGGTGATAGCGATAGAGCGGCAGGGGAGCCAACCCGACCGCCCGGCGGGCATCCTGAACCGCCCCGGCCCAATCGCCTTCTTCGATCTTTATCTGGCAAAACTGGTCTTCCAGCCGGGCCTGGTCCTGGCGAAGACTGCTGCGGGCTTGCTCTAGTTGCTGGGCTGCCGGTTGATGTTGACCGCCCTGGCGCAAAAGATTTGCCATCGCCATACGTTCCTGGGCAGGTAGACGTTCGGGGGCGGATTTTTCGGCTTTCTGGTAGTTCTCCAGGGCTTTGTCGGCCTGACCCAACCGCTGGTACAGATGACCGAGCTTCAAATAGTTGGCCGCTTCCACCGGCCCGCCGGCCTCGATTTGCTGGCGCAAAGCTATTTCCACCAGCCGCGCCCTGGCCGGGCTGAGTGTTTCAATATTAAACTGGCCGCAAAGTGCCAGCAGTTGCTGACCAAACGGGCTATCAATGATCTCGTTCAAATAAGCTTGCCAGGCCTGTCCAAAGTCACTTTCTTTTTCTTCCAGCCGGCTCAACCATTCTAACCGGTCGGGCTGCGGCGGCTGACCCAGCCAGCTATTCAAAAAGGCGGTCCGGCGGTCCGGCCCCAGCAGCCGGTAGAACAAAACCAGAAAATCCAGTAACTGAGCTTCCCCGGTCGGACCGGACTTTGAGGCTTCAAACAGGCTATCCAGAGCCGCCGGTAACTGCCGGGGTTCCAGTTCCAGGCAGAACCAGACTGTAGTAAACTTTTCGGCCCGGCTATCGCCCCAGACCAGCTTGCCACTTACGGCCTGTTTTTCGAGCAAACCCAACCCCAACGCCTGCTCTAGCGGGTCGGCAGCTTTCTCCGGCGAAGTAGCGGTTTGTTGCCGAGTAAAATGAGCCTGGGGTGATTTAGTCTGACCGGGATAACCGATTTCAGGTTGCTCGTGCATCGTCGGCAGTCGAAGTTGAGCCTGGCCGGTCAGAGTTGACGGTAGCTGGCTGGACTGCTCCAGTAAAACAGGGGTCAGGCTCTGCTGGCCTTCTTTCAAGAAATGGTTAATACCCTGGTAAACCGTATTCAATCCCGAAATAAGCTCACCGGCCTGGTGCGCGGCACCCTCGATGTAGGGAAAAAGTTTGGTGGCGAGGGCCGGGTGGGTCAGCAAGCCGGTTAAATCGTTGCTTTCAAGCTCGTGGGCCAACGTAGGGCCACTGACCGGTTTGGCTAATCGCTCGTCCAGCACCGTCTTTACTTCCGACCAGGCAAAACCGTCCAGACTATAGATTTGCCAGCCCTGTTCGGTCTTGAACCAACGCTGGTACAGCGAGTAACTGGCCGTCCGGCAACTTACCACGATCCGTAGCTGAGAGGCCTGACTTTCTTCCAGCCAGGCGTTAAGATGATAAAAGAACAGTGGAGTCAGAGCCGGGTCCAGCAATTCCATTTCGTCGATCAATATTTCCAGATTGACCTGATTTTGCCAGTCTGCCGGTAGCGTCTCACCGTTCAGGCGGCGATTGACCTCGCTCTCTAACAAAACGCCAAACAGATTGGCTTTACCGCCGGCCTGTTTGCTCAACACATCAGCCAGCGACGCATCGGCCAGATCAAGGTAAACCGGCAAAACCGGCTTCGAGCGGCCCTGACTGGGCTGAACCAGACCAGTTTGAGCGTGTTGCAGGGTTAGCGATTTTAACTGTTGCGATTTGCCGCTCCCGGCCCGGCCCAGCAAAATACTAAACCGGTTGGCTTCTACCAGTTCCGGTAAGGCCAGTTGAGGTTGGTTGAGTTTGGACGGCCCATTGCCGGTCTCTGGTTTTGCCAGTAAATCACCGTTGGCATTGGTTGCCACCTGGCTATATTTCAGGCGCAGCCCGGTCGTCCATTCCGGGGTTTCGCCCGGTTTGATCTGAGTGACAAGGGCCTGGCAGTAAGGGGCTAACCAGGCTTTGTTTTCCACAATATTCTTGTCAGCGTTTACTTTCAACATTGCACTCATCCTCAATCAACCCAAAATTGTTTAGAAATTTGTTCAGCAGTCAGGTTTAGATAACTCTGGCCTAGTGGTTTGATACCATCCAGTAGGCGACCACACACAGGCCCGGCCCGATCATAAGCAGAAAGGCTCCGACCCCAACGGCGGTCTGGATAAGCTTATTTACGGTTTCCATCAGTTGGACCGAGGAAGCCGCCAGGGGCTTGACCAAATCTTCCACCGGCGACTTATTGACCAACTTTGGTGCATCGCCGGCCAGAGTTTTGACGGCTTCGTAGTATTCTCGGCGTAAAATGATATACAAACCGCTAATACTTACAAAAATCCCTAGTAAGAAGATGGTACTGCCCATTATGAGCTTGATAATTTCCATGACCGAGCAACCTCCTGGCTTCACTCTGAGTTACTTACCGGTTTCCGAGGTAAACAAAATCTACTCTTTCGCCGGGGTTGGCGAAAAAATTTAGAATCAACTTTTCCACAAAAGGGAAATTATATAAGTTAACCGTTAGAGACAAACTAAAAGTTGTCCACAACAGCCAATTATATAGTTAGATTCAGAATATGTATTTTGTTAATCAGGGAACCTGGTAAGGGGGCCGTATATTCTTGCAGTGGTAAATAAATTTAATGGGAAATGGGACCTTTATGAAAAAATAGTAACATAAAAGAAATTTACTGTCAAGGCACTATTTATGTCCAAATGGGGAATATTTAAGTTATTGGATGATCTGCTCAGAAAGTCCGCAACTATAACTAAACTTAGGAAAATAATTTCAGAATTTTTACTCTAAAAGCAATCAAACCCGGCTTTAGACAACTCTCAAAATTGCCAACTTCTACAAAATAACATTTTTGTAAAAGAGTACTTATTTCATTAATCCAACCCAGCTTTTTTTACGTATGGTAGGTTAACCACAGAATTTGCATAGTTATACCTATATATAGTAATATACGCAGCAATAAGGGCAGCACATTATTTGTTCAATTTTGTTCAATAAGGTATAAAGCTAAAAGTATCCAGCAGTTATACTCGAAGTTGTTTTCCCAAACGTTTTTTCGACAGTTTTTGTGGAAAAGTAGTAAATCTGGGGAAAACTTTTAATAAAAACTTCATAAAACTGTAACATAAATCCTGGCAAATACCTATTGAAATGGACAAATGTGTAATCTATAATACTCATTATAGATGGGTCGAAGCTATGGCTATGACTCCTACGGGAACTTCGCAGTAAATATCCCTGGGTGAATAAAATATCAGGAAAACTAAACCTTAGTATTACTTTGTAGTAGGGTACCTAATTATGTCAGGAGACCGACCAATGGAGTTTGGGGATATATTTCTTGTTTGCAAGGATTGTAAAGAAGAATTTTGCTTTACCGCCGGTGAGCAAGCGTTTTATCAGGAAAAGAAGTTTACCAATGTTCCAACGCGATGTAGTGAATGTCGCAATCGCCGTAAAGTACGAGCTGTAGAACTAAACTTACCATCCGTCCAAAATCAAACTACCCCACCGGTCCTAAAAGAACATACTTCCATCGTTTGCGCTAAATGTGGGAAACAGACTACCGTTCCTTTCCGGCCCCAGTCCGAACGTCCAGCCTATTGTAAAGAGTGTTATATCAAGCTAAAAGTACCGGAGGTGGAACCAGAGCCAGAACTGGTCCCGGTTGGGGTGGCTACCTCAACTCAAAGTGCCCGTTATCCGGTCCACTTGCTCAATCGCCTGTTTGACCCGGAAGCCTCCCCACTGGAACGCCGGGATGTCGCCCTGGAACTAGGTCAGAGCGAGATTTACGATCCACTGATCCAGGTTGGCTTGTTGTTGGCGGTCGAGAATAAAAACTGGATGATTAGCTGGGCCGCGATTGACTCCCTGGCAAACGTGGGCGACCAGGAAGCCCTCAAATATTTAGAGCAAAAGCTGACCCTGAACACCGAAGATCAATTCAAATTTGTGCTGACCCGCGCGCTCGACCGCATTCGCAAACGGCTGAATTATTGAGTCTGAAGCCAGTCTAGCCGCAAACCGCAATATTATGGATATGCTACCAGAGTTTACAGGGTAGCATTTTTTTACCCAGAATCACTCTCGCCGAACTGCGAGCTTTTTCCTACCTCAATTAAATATGGCTTTATTATGCAATCGTAGCGAAAACTGGCCCACTTTGGCCGGGCTAACTTTGACGCTTAACAAACGGGCAGTGTATAATTATGGGGTAATGCTGGAAATGAAGTTACCATAAGAAGTTCTTAAAGAAGTTCTTAGGCCAGCCCTGAGTGGGTGGCAAAAAAAGTTATACAAATTTATTAACCTGACAATACTGTTTTGAGCAAGGAGTTTAACCCTAGCATGAGCCAGAACGAGAATAAACCTGCGACAGATAAGCCCGCCGAACCGGTCCCGACCGGGACACCCACGACCGCTCCGGTTCAAGCCGCTAGCGGTGGAATTACCCCGGCAGCGACCGCTCCGACCCCGGCCAAAACCGAAGCAAAAGCAGTGGTCCAGGTAAATAGCTATATACCGGGCGGCTTGAACCGGCAGATTGTCAATCCGGTGCAGAACCCGGCCCAATCCGACCAGAACTTTCCATTTGCCGCCGGTCACAAAATGCACGAAGTCGCCCAGACCCAGAACTTCTTTACCTTCCCCCTCGACACTTATTATAATGTCTTTGAAGCTATTTATTATTTCAGCGATGAAACCAACCGCAACCGCTACAATTACGAACAGCAACAGTTGATTATCAGCCGAATTGTGCGGGCAGCAATTGATTTTGGTATACCTATCGATGGCATCCGGGAAAAACTTCAAAATTAAGCAGGTGAATTATGGCTCATGAAAACGAGCCAGCCTCAAATCCGCAACCGCAGGCAACGACCCTCTCCGAGGCGGAACAGTTGCGCGCCCAACTGGTAGCCTATCTGGTTCGGGAGGGTGCCATTCGGTCGACCCGGTTGGAGCAAGCTTTTGCCAGCATACCCCGTGAGATATTCTTGCCCCCGGAAGTTCCCCTGACCAAAGTTTATACTGACGATGCGATTGTAGTCAAATGGGATGAAAATCGCGCTCCTACCAGTTCCAGTACTCAGCCATTCCTGATGGCCGATATGATCGAAACGCTCCAGCTCGAACCAGCTCAGAATGTGCTGGAAATTGGGTCCGGGGTCGGCTATAACGCCGCGATATTATGTTTCTTGCTGGGCGACGGCGCGCATTTGACCTCTATCGAACTGGACCCGGCGATGGCGCAGGTAGCCCATCAAAATCTCCACCGCTTGGCCGAACGTCAGCCTGAACCGGGTTACGAGCGCATAACCATCGTTACTAAAGATGGCAGCCTGGGTTATACCCCCCACGCTCCTTACGACCGGATTATTGTGACCGTCCAGCAGTGGGAAATTTCACCACATTGGATCGATCAATTAAAAGTGGGCGGACTGCTACTGCTACCCCTGACCGTCTCGCAACATCTGTGGGGAGGGGTAATCCCGGCCTTTCAAAAAGAAGCCAACGGTCTATTGCGAGCGGTAGGTGTCAGTCATGGCAGTTTTATGCCGATGCGCGGGGAATTGGCGCATCCTTCCACGCAACCCTCGGTAATGACTTTACCAATCGACCCGGTACAATTCTGGCCGGATTTAGAAGGACCGGCCCGCCTGGCCCTCGCCGCCGGGTCCAGCCGGAATGGTTTTTGCCAGTTTTTGCAGGAGCCGGGGTCCCGCCAGAGCGAACCCACCGGCGATATTTTTCTCGAACTAAGCGGCACCCTCGACCCCGATCTTACACCCGCCCGGTCCAATTACCTGAGTTATCAGACCTTCCAGGGATTTGTGTTGGCCCTGTCGGCGGGCCGGTCGGACCGGCTTTACACCTTGATGCTGGGTCGACCCCTGGCTCCCGAAGATAGCGGCGATGGTCTGCTGGTAGACGGCTGGCGGTACCGGGCGCGCGGGTTGATCCTGGCCGAGCAAGCCGGACCGCAGACATTTGACCTGATATTGCTGCTTTCGGCTACCCAGCCGTCACCCCGCGTCCGCTTGATGAGTGGTTGGCGGCTGACCGGTGCTGAAAATCAGACTGGTAGAAATGGAACGACAAACCTGGCCGTCGATATTGTGCTGGCCGACTGGCAAAAATGGCAGGAAATCGGGCAGCCGGGTTTTTTCGATTGGTTGTTGTTGGCCTACCCGGTCACGGAACCGGCCCCGCTGCCGGGTTATACGATCTCCCGCCGGTTCTATAACCTATTGTTACCCTATACGGCCCAACGTTTACCTCAAAATTAATTCCTGAGCTTAGTTAGAAAGGCTTGTCTTGCGGATCGCTGCCATTTCGGATATTCACGCCAATTTGCCCGCCCTTGAAGCGGTGCTTGATGACATTTACAGCCGTTACGGTCAGGATATACAACTGGTAGTGGCCGGAGATATGCTCAATTGTGGGGCTTTTCCTGGTGAAACGCTGGCTCTTTTGCGCTCCCTACCGGCCTCGACCATTATTATCGCCGGGAACCACGAAGGCTATGTGCTGGAAGAAGCCCGGCTAAAATTGTCCGGTCCCCGCCAGGCCCCTTTCAACGCCCTGTTTGCTCCGGCCCGCTGGACCGGCGAACAGCTGTCTACCGAAGAATTAACCTGGTTGAACAATTTGCCTCACCAGGCTCAACTTGAAGGTTCACCGGACGTGCGGATTGTGCATGGTTCGCCGCGCCACCAGACCGAATGTGTCTTTCCAGTGATGGATGACCGGCAGTTAGCGGCCATTTTTGGCGACGAACAAAAGGCCGACCGCCTGTGGATTTGTGGGCACACTCATCGCCCGGCCCTGCACCACTGGGCCGGTATGACCATTGGCAATGTCGGGTCGACTGGCGCGCCTTACGATGGCGATCCACGGGCGGCTTACCTGGTGGCGGAATGGCGCGACCGTCGGGCGGAATGGCAGATCGAACATCGCCGGGTTGATTATGACCGGGAACGGACCCTGGCGGCATTACTGGAATGTGCCAGTTATGAAATGGGTGGCCCTTTTATGCGCTTGATCTGGGCTAATGTCAAAATCTCCGGCTATTGTAGCCTCACCGAATTCGTCCAGGGCTATCTGGCTATTGGTCGGTACTTGCCGCCCCCGGACGATTTTTCGCAACTCGACCAGGCTATCGAGAAGCATTTGAACCGCTTTAGCCACGTGCTTGGCTAGTTTAACCATTTGAATCTCTCGAAAGGAAATTTTTTCAGATTATGACCAGTCAGTTAACCATCGAAGATGTAGTCAAACTTCCGCGCCCCGGTGCCGAAGGCCCCCGCAATTTTGTATTTACGGCGGATAGCCAACGGGTGTTTTACCAGGCAAATAAGCCGGGATCGTATGTCCAAAATTTATTTTCCTATAACCTGACTACCGGGGAGACCATCCAACTGAGCCAGGTGGATGAAGCTACCGCCACCGAAAGCGTCTTTTCCCGCCCCCAGAAGCTATACCGGGAACGCTCGCGCAATCGCTTTCTGGGCGTTACCGGCTTTCAACTGGTGGAACCCAAAGAAAGTCAGGGCGAACTTACTATATTGGCTAATCTAAATGGCGCATTGTATCTCTGGCAGGAACGCGCAAATCCAAACCTTACAAAACTGGAAGGTAGCCAGGGAGCTTTGAATGCGCGGTTAAGCCCGGATGGGCAAAAAGTAGCCTTTGTCCGGCAGGGAAATCTTTACTTTTTTCGATTGGAAAATCCCGGCCAGATTAGCCAGTTAACTTTTGATGATGAGACGCGGGGAATAACCGGCGGCGAGGCTGAATTTGTGGCGCAGGAAGAAATGGGCCGCCTTGATGGTTTTTGGTGGGGTCCCGATAGCCAAAAAATTGCTTTCCAGCGCAACGATGGCTCGGCGATCCCGCCTTTCTTTATCGTCCACAACGGCGACCCCGACGATCTATTAGAAACCCAGCGTTATCCAATGGCCGGGCAAACCAATGCCAGCGTCGAGTTAGGTTTGCTTGAATTACCTTCTGAGGAAACCGGCGCACCATTGGAAATCGGCTGGTTTGACCTCAATCCCGGCAATCGACTTACCAAAGACCCCGGCGAGGATAGCAATTCCCGACCTCAACCCCTGGTGGATGGCTACCTGGTAAATGTTAGCTGGCAGGGGGACGGTAAGCTGAGTGCGCGGGTGATGAGCCGGAACCAGCAGCACCTGACCTGGCTGGTTTTCAAGCTGGCAAGCGGTGAACGTTCGGTGCTGCTGGAGGAAGCGGGCCAACCCTGGCTCAATCTTCACCGGCAGACCGCTGCGCTCAAGAACGACCAGATGCTCTGGGGTAGTGAAAGAGACGGCTACCGCCACCTGTATTTGCTGGACGAGCAAGGCCATGTGGTCCGGCAACTTACTAAAGGGGATTGGATCGTAACCGGTTTGGGTGCGGTCGACGAGGAAAAACGGCTGGTGTATTTCACAGCGACCAGAGAAAGCCCACTAGAACGCCATTTCTATGCCGTTTCGCTGGATGGCGGCGAACCAGTCCGGCTTACCTCCGAAAGTGGCTGGCACGACGTTTCACTTTCCCCGGATAATAAGTGGCTACTCGACCGCTGGAGCAACCTGGAACAACCCGCCCGCGTGGTGTTATCAGCCAACCCGCTTGCTCTGCCTGACGAGGCCAAAGCCGAACCAGTGACGTTTTTTGCAAACCTGTCGCTTACACCTGACGCACTGGGCGTGCAGCCCCCCGAATTGATCAGTTTCCCGGCGGCAGATGGAACGCTCCTCTATGGAGCAGTTTACAAGCCTGAACATCTGGAAGCCGACCGGCAGTATCCTTTGATTGTGGCGGTTTATGGCGGACCGGGCAGCCAGGATATTTCCCGAACCTGGGAAATGACCGCCGATTTGCGCGCTCAGTACCTCAGCCAGCAAGGTTTTGTGGTGCTGAAGGTCGACAACCGGGGAACCAGCAACCGGGGAATGGCCTTTGAGGGTCAGTTGGCAGGCCGCTTTGGAAAGCTCGAGCTAGCCGATCAGTTAGCCGGTATCGAGTATCTAACCTCAAGGGGATATGTCGACCAAAACCGGATCGGCGTTTATGGTTGGAGTTATGGCGGGTTTATGACCCTGACGGCCCTGTTGAATGCCCCAAACATTTTCAAAGTTGGGGTAGCTGGTGCGCCGGTGACTGATTACCTCCTCTACGATACTTTTTATACCGAACGCTACCTGGGCCAGCCAGCCGAAAACCGGCAGGGCTACGAGGCCACTTCGGTGCTGCCACTGGTGGAAAATCTGCAAGGCCGGTTGCTGCTGGTGCATGGGTTGGTCGATGAAAATGTGCACTTCCAGAACTCGTCAGCCCTGATCGACCAGTTGACCCAGGCTGGCAAAGAATTTGACCTGCTGGTGCTACCCGAAGAAAGACACTCCGTGCGGGCTGCCGTTAATTCCGGTTATTTTGAACGACGGCTTTTCAGCTACTTTAAACAATACCTTTAAATTTGTTAGGGTTCAACATTCAAAGTAAAGGAAACCGCCACTATGGATGAATACACCGCTTCAAATCTAAAACTGTGGGATCAGTGGGCTAGCGTCCATATTGGGTCGCGGTTCTATGATGTGCCGGGCTTTGAGGCCGGGCGTAACAGCCTGAGTGAGATTGATATGGCCGAAATGCCGGCAGCGGCAGTAGCCGGGAAATCGCTTTTGCACCTGCAATGTCACTTTGGCCTGGATACTCTGTCGTGGGCCAGGCTGGGTGCGGAGGTAACTGGAGTAGATTTTTCGCCAAACGCGATTACGTCCGCTCGCCAGCTTTCGGCTGAAATGAATATCCCGGCCCGGTTTATCCAGAGTGATATAGTGACTTTGCCGGACGCTCTACAGGGTCAGTTTGATATTGTGTATACCTCTTACGGCGCGCTCGCCTGGTTGCCGGATTTGGCAAAATGGGGGGAGGTAATTCAGCATTTTCTAAAGCCGGGCGGTGTTTTCTATATGATCGAGTATCATCCCTTCATCCACGTTTTTGAGAACCGGTCGGATGAATCGGGAGTTGAACTCAAATATGATTATTTTCCACATCCTGATAAACCCCAAATATTTGAGGTGAAGGGAGCCAGTTACGCCGGGGATAGCCCCGACATTACCCACAAGGTAGAATATAACTGGGCGCATAGCCTCAGTGAGATACTTACGGCGTTGACCATTAGGGGTCTTCACCTGGAATATCTTCACGAATTTGATTACATAAATTTTAAAATCTTCCGGGATATGGAAGAGTTTGCTCACCACCGTTACCGGCTGCAAGGTGTTCCACCGCTGCCTTATATGTTTTCACTCAAGGCTACCATGTAATGTAAGTTTATACTGCCAACGGGTTGGGGAAATAGATTTACTAGAAATCGAACAGCATTTGAGCTTGAAATAGCTGATCGCTGGCCTGCCACGAAAGGCTGGGTTTATCGCGCAAGGCCACCTGAAGGGGGAATCTTCCGATACCGGCCTGATCCAGCACATTGCCAATGTATTTGGTAGCGTTGCGCGGGTTATTGTTGTCTTCGGATAGATGAGCCAGCCAGACGGTGTGCTGTAGGCCGCTATTTTCGAGTACCCGGCACAAGATACGGGCACTTTGTTCGTTGGAAAGATGGCCCCGGTCGCCGGAAATACGGGCTTTGAGAGCCATTGGGTAAGGGGAGATTTGTAACTTTTCCAGTTCGTGATTGGCTTCCAGAATAATCAGGTCGCTATGATAAAGCGGCTCAAAAATCGGTTCGGTCGCGCACCCCAGGTCGGTCAAGATCATCCCCTGCTGCCCACCGGCCCGGAAGGTATAGCAAACTGTGTCGGCGGCATCGTGGGATACTGGCACACTACTGACTTCCAGACCACCCTGGCTCCAGACCTCCCCGACCGGCAAGGTCTGAAGATTGTATTTTTGGCCGGTCGGAAGATTGGCTAACCCACCCAGTTGAGCGGCGCGGGTTTCTTCCAGTCGGGAGATTTTATCCCATTTGTAACGAGCGGCACGCAGGGTCAGAGCGTTGGCAAAGACCGGTACGCCCCACTTGCGCGAGATAGTACCGGCACTTTTTAAATGGTCGCCGTGATCGTGGGTTAGAAAAATGGCGGCGAGTTGGGACATCAAAATACCACGTTCTCGAAGATATAAGTCGATTTGACCGGCACTCAGACCGCTATCGATCAAAATATTTACCCCGGCGTGTTGAACCAGGTAGCAATTCCCACTCGAACCACTGGAAAGCGAAGTAACCTTCATGCGATTGTTATTTGCCAGTTTCTTTGTATAGCTTCGTTTATAGTCAGGTTAGTATAGCCAGGTCAAAACCATTATAGTTCTAGCGGTGTAACTCGTGCAGGGCCTGTTCAATATCCTCAATCAGGTCCTCCACCTGTTCGATCCCGACCGAGAGTCGCAACAAATCGTCGGTAACACCGACCGCCAGTCGTTGGGACGGGCTTAACATACGGTGAGAAGTGCTGGTCGGATACGAGATCGTGGTGGTCACATCGGCCAGGCTCGGCACCAGCGGAATATCGTGCAGGGACCGGATAAACTTGCTGACCGCCGGACGACCGCCGTCCAGTTCAAATGACAACATACCGCCAAACTGACCATCCGGCATATATTTGCGGGCCAGTGCGTGCTGGGGGTGGCTGGCTAAACCGGGATATAGCACCCGCCGGACGGCAGGTTGTTTTTCAAGCCATTCGGCCAGAATCTGGGCGTTTTTGCTATGGGCAGCCATCCGAACCGGTAAAGTTTTCAGGCTACGAACGTTCAGCCAGGCATCGAATGGACTCTGGGTCAGGCCCATCAGCTTACCGGCCAACTTGGCGGCGGCCACCAACTCTTGTCGCCCGGCTACAATTCCACCCAACGCATCGCTATGCCCACCGATATATTTGGTAGTGGCGTGCATTACAATATCAATACCCCATTCTACCGGGCGACAGATCACCGGCGTACTGAAAGTGGCATCGACAAAGCTGAGTAATTCCAGATCACGGGCCAGCCGGGCCAGCCCTTCGAGGTCGGTTACATGAAGTAATGGGTTAGTAATCGTTTCAAAGTACAAAATACGGCTGGTAGGACGCCGGGCGGCCCGGACCGCCAGTTCATCGGTTACATCGACAAAAGTGGTTTCGATCCCGAATTTGGGTAACTGGTCGACCAGGAGGGAAAAGGTACCGCCATAGATTTTCTCGTCGGCAATAATATGATCACCGGCCTTGAGGGCACCACTAAGAGCGGCAAAGATAGCACCCATCCCACTTCCGGCAGTAGTGGCGGCTTCGGCTCCTTCGAGGGCGGCCATCGCGTGATCGAAGGCGGCGGAATTGGGCGACTCGTAGCGGTAGTAAAACCAACCGTCCGCCGGGTGTTCGTTTACTTTTTCCAGGTCTTCCAGGCTTTTGAATCCGTAAACCGTAGTTTGATAAATCGGTTGAGCCACCGGATAGCTCCCGCGCCGTTCGGCTATCTCACCGGCATGGGTGGCTTCGGTGGCCGGGTGACGTTTGGTCGGATAACCTTGCTCGATTTCTTCAAGCATCTCTTTTCTCCTGAGTATAAAAGTCGAACATAATTGCCAATATTATAACACGATTTGGTGGGGTAAAATCAATCGAAACCCCTATGTTTAATAAATAAAAGTCTAAAGACGCTCTTGTAGCTGCACGATTTGCCGGTTGAGGGCGGTCGCCTGTCCGGGGTGTTTCTCCAGGGCAGTTACCAGATCGTCCAGGTGATCTTCGATTTGCTTGCCGGACGGGTCGAGGTCGGCGGCATCCTGGTAGGCCAGGGCCGACTCTTTCGGCTTGTCTTGCAACAGCCGGACCATACCCAGGTTGTAATAAGCCCGGTCGCTACCCCAATCCCCGGCTAGCGTAAACGAGTCGGAAGCCGCTTCAAGGTCGCCGTTCAAGTAGTGAGCATAACCGAGATTATTGGCCGCCAGGTGGTTCTGGGGGTCTAGCTCGACCGTTTTAGCAAAGTTCTCTACGCACTTAGTATATTGTTCCTGAGCGTAATAAGCGTAACCCAGGTAGAGATAGCCGTTAGGGTCGGCGGGGTTTAGCTCGGTCGCCTTGATCAAAAAGGTTTCGGCCTCCTGCGGCTTGTCCATCGCCAGCAACACCTGACCGAGAGCCTCATAAGCCTTAAAATATTCCGGGTTTTCCTCGATTACATCCAGGTAAATTTGGGCCGAGCCTTCCAGGTCGCCCCCGGCTTGCAGCATACGGGCGCGGGTAAACGACTGGTCGACTGGACTTTGTTTACCGCCAAGCAACTGAGAAACCTGGGCAAATAGTGGGCTGGAAGTCAGGGCATTTAGCTGGTCGTAGACGTTGGCCTGGCTAAGAGAGGCTCCATCGTCGTCTACCTCATCTTCCGGTTCTTCTTCGTCGTCAAGATCGTCATCATCCTCGTCCTCGTCGTCAAAATCGTCATCTTCTTCGTCGTCGTCAAAGTCTTCGTCCTCGTCTTCCAGGTCTTCGTCGAAATCATCTTCCTCGTCGTCATCCAAATCGTCGTCCTCTAACGTTTCGGTGTCATCGAGAACCGGGACCGGGGAAGAAGCGAGGGGATTACTTTTTGGAGAAAGTTCGCCGGAAGCCGCCACTACCGGCGTCTCATTCGTTTCAATTTCTTTAGGTTCATTTGCTTTATCAGACACGGTTAACATCTAACCTCCTGTTTGAAGAAATCTATTAAAATAAATAATTTAGGACTTTCGCTTCAACCTCACTTTGTGAGCTTGAAGCGAAAATAAAAAGAGTACTTACAGGGGCACCCAGAGGGTACCCGCCTGTATGACCCCCCGCAGGGCACCCAATGGGTACCCGGCCCCCACGACCCCCGCTTTAGGTTGGTTTGCATCGTCTAGCGAAAGTCCTATAATTATTACAATTTATTGCTTGGCGTGAAAGAGCGCACCAACCGAAGCCCCGGCGTGAATTCGCATTATACATTCGCCCAGCAACCGGGAAACCGTCAGAACTTTAATTTTATCCAGTCGTTTGTAATCGGGCAGCGGGATCGTATCGGTCAGGATCAACTCCTTAATCGGGCTACCTTTCAGCCGCTCGATAGCCTTACCGCTTAACACGCCGTGAATACAGGCCGCGTATATTTCGGTTGCGCCGCCTTCGAGGACACGGGTCGCGGCCTCGGACATCGAGCCGCCGGTATCTATTTCGTCATCGATCAAGATGGCTGGGCGGCCTTCGACTGAGCCGATCAAATTCAAAACGCTGGTGCGGTCGTTATTACCCATCCGGCGTTTTTCGATCAGAGCCAGCGGCGCGTCTAAAAGTTCGGCAAAGTTCCGGGCGCGTTTAGCATTCCCCAGGTCGGTCGAAACTACCACCGGGTTAATCATCCGGGCGGCGTTATAATATTCAGAAAGGATGTGAACAGCGGTCAGGTTATCGACCGGGATATTAAAGAAACCTTCGATCTGCCCGGCGTGAAGATCGACTGTCAGCACCCGGTTTGCCCCGGCAACCGTGATCATATCGGCCAGCAAACGGGCGGTAATTGGTACGCGGGGTTGGTCCTTCTTATCGGTCCGGCCATAGGCGAAATAAGGCAGCACCGCTGTGATCCGGCCTGCGCTGGCCCGTTTGAGAGCGTCGATCATTATCAGCAACTCCATGATGGACCGGTTGACCGGCGACGAAAGCGACTGGATCACAAATACATCGTTTTCGCGCACGCTTTCGTTTACCTTGCAGAAAATATTTTCGTTGGAGAATTCAAATATTTCAGCCCGGCCAAGCGGGATATTAATGTAATTGCAAATATCCTGAGCCAGAGTGGGATTGGAATTGCCTGTGAAGATGTTTATTTCGTTATAAGAACCGGCCATTTTTTGCTCCCCCAGCACGCGATTTAAGCTAAACACCCTTGCGGGTTGGTAGGTCTAATAAGCAGGACGATTGTAGCCTGATGTTACTCCAACAAATCTCGTTCGGTCAGCAGGGTTAAGATATTTTGCTGTGTGATTTCGCGCGGCAGCATATTACCTTCGGCATCACACACCGCCAGTCGCTGCCAGCCGGTTTCATTGTCGCACAGCCAGAGATATTGCTCGGCGACTATTTCCAGAAAAGGCTGGTTGCGTTCGTGAATATCGTGGCTGGACTGGGTGTAAGAGCGGCTCTCTTTGCGAGCGACCATACGCTGAGAGGTCTCGACCAGCGTATCCAGGTAAATCACCAGGTCCGGCACCGGCAAACGGTTTGCCTCGAATTCCAGCCGCTTTAGCCACTCGATAAAACCAGGCCGCTCGTCTGGCGGGAGCTTGGCCGAGTGATAAGCCATATTCGAGCCGGTATAGCGGTTAGCCAGCACCCATTTACCCTCAGCCAGCCAACCGGCCAGCCGGTCGCGGGCTTCCAGCCGGTCCCCGGCGTAGAGTAAGCTGGAGACGTAGGGACTAACCTCGTAGACATCGCCAAAATCGCCGTTCAGGTAGCGACCGACCAGCCGCCCATAAAAAGACCCCTGGTAATCTGGAAAATCGACCGTAACAACCGGCCTATTATGATCTTTCAGATACTGGTGTAACAGGCTAAACTGGACACTTTTACCGCTGCCGTCCAATCCCTCTAAAACTACAAATTTTCCCCGGTGGCTGTTCATCTTTTCTTTCAGCAAGTATTAATCTTTACTAAAGGATACCACGTGAAAAAGGCTTTGTAAAATACGTTGACGCTGCTTACCGCTTATGTTAAGCTTTTTTCAGAGCGATGAAGATTGTGATTTAACCAACCGGGCCGGTTTGCGACCGGGCAAAAATATAGGCAGGGAGAATACCAGGTGACACACAATATATTAATTATCAAGGGCGACGGCATCGGGCCGGAAGTGATCAACGCGGCCAAGATTGTCCTGGAAGCCTTGCAACTCGATCTTCACTTTCTGGAAGCCCCGGCGGGTTATGCCTGTTATCAGGAATGTGGCGACTCGATACCGCAAACCACGATTGAGGCTGCCCGAAAGGCCGAAGCGACTTTGTTCGGAGCGGTGACGACCCCACCCGAAATACCGAACTACCGCAGCGCGGTGGTGACGTTGCGTAAGTCTCTCGACCTTTATGCTAACGTGCGACCGGTTCATTCGCTAGGTTTGAAAGGACCGCACTTTCGAGCCGGGCTGGATTTGTATATTGTGCGCGAGAACACCGAAGGGCTGTACAGTGGGCAGGAAGAAATCGACGGCGATACGGCTATCGCCAAGCGAATTATTACCAAAAAAGGCAGCGAACGGATCGTGCGCTATGCCTTTGAACTGGCGAAACGCACCGGCAAACACAAGGTCACGGTAGTCCATAAAGCCAATGTGTTGCGCCTGACCGATGGGCTTTTCCGGCGGACTGCCCTGGCGGTGGCCGAGGAATACAAATCGGAAGGGATCACCGTCCAGGAAATGTTGGTCGATACGATGGCAATGCGGCTGATCAAAGACCCGGAAAACTTTGAGGTAATCGTTACCACCAATTTGTTTGGCGATATTCTATCCGACGAAGCCAGCGAACTGGTCGGCGGGCTAGGGGTAGCCGCCTCTGGCAACATCGGAGTACACGGCGCGATCTTTGAGCCGGTTCACGGCAGCGCGCCGGACATCGCCGGGAAAGGGATCGCCAATCCTCTAGCGGCCTTCCTGACCACCGTTATGCTGCTCAATCATATCGGCGAAACGCAAGCCGCCGCCCGGCTTCAAAAAGCGATCCAGGCATTGATCAACGAAAGCACCCTGACCCCCGACCTCGGCGGCGAAATGAATACCGCCCAGGTGCGCGACCGGGTGATCGAGTTGCTGGGCTAACTCTGGCTGACCCGCGCCAGGTCTTGCCAGAAGCCGGGATAGGACACATCGGCACAGGCCGGGTTGATAATCTCGACCGCTTGACCGGCGGGTAAGACCAAACCGGCCACCGCCAGGGCCATCGCCAGACGGTGATCGCCAAAGCTATCGACCCGGCCACCCTGAACCGGACCGCTTTCGCCCCGGACCGTCAGGCCATCAGGCGCAGTTTCTATTCGCGCCCCCAGGCGGCTCAGTTCGCTGTCGATTGTGGCGATCCGGTCGGTTTCCTTTACCCGTAACTCGCTGGCATCGCGCACAGTGGTCGAACCTCCGGCAAACATGGCCGCCACTGCCAGGGCCGGGACCTCGTCCACCAGGCGCGGGATCAGATTGCCGCCGACCTCGGTGCCGGTCAGACGGGCACTCCTCACCTGCAAATCCGCTACCGGTTCTCCGGCGACCTCGCGTTGGTTGAGCAGTCTGATGTCGGCTCCCATTGTGAGCAGCACATCGATCAGGCCGGTACGAGTCGGGTTGACCCCTACATCGCGTAAAAACAGTTCAGCGTCAGGATGCACCGAAGCCGCCACCAGCCAGAAGGCCGCCGAACTGATGTCGCCCGGCACGGCCATATTTACGGCTTTTAATTCGGTCGCCGGACCGCGCATTACCAGGGCTTCCGGCGTAACCGAAAGCGGCGCACCCATCGCGCTCAACATCCGTTCGGTGTGGTCGCGGCTGTCGATCAGACCGGTCAGGCGGGTTTCACCCTCGGCCAGCAGGGCCGCCAGCAGCAGGCAGCTTTTTAGCTGGGCACTCGCCACCGGTAGCCGGTACTCGATGCCGTGCAAATGGCCGCCGCGAATAACCAACGGAGCCAGCGTATCGCCTTTGCGGCCACTAATCGAGACACCCATCGCCTTGAGCGGTTCGATTATCCGCTTCATCGGGCGCGACCTCAGCGAAGCATCCCCGGTCAGGATCGACATAAAATCAAAACCACTCAAGAGGCCGGTCAGCAGGCGGGTGGTGGTGCCGCTATTCCCGGCGTTAAGAATGTCCACCGGTTCTTGCAGACCTTGCAGCCCTTTGCCCTCAATCATAACGCTACGCTGTGCCAGGTCCAGTTCAATATTCACCCCCAACAGACGCATACAGGCGATACTCGACAGGCAATCCTCGCCCGGCAGAAAATTAGTAATCGAAGCCTGACCGGTCGCAATACCGTTAAATATTACCGAACGATGCGAAATTGATTTGTCGCCCGGTACAGTAATTTCTCCTCGCAGACGGCGGGCCGGTCGGATTGTAATGGTTTCGATTTCAGTTGTGGCGGACATCGGGCGATCCTTTCCTTTTCTTTCTTTGAGAGTGGCAAACGTGAAAGTGGCAAACTAGCAGCTCGGAAACAAATTTCAAACTAGAATAAGTTATAATAAGGGCGTTGTCCAGTCAGGTCAGTAATGTAACTGTTGACCATACCATTAAGAAAATTAGCGGGGTACGCAGGGGTCGGGTACCCCCTGGGTGCCCTGCGCGGGGTCGTACAGGCGGGTACCCTTTGGGTGCCCCTGTATTTCTCCTTTTCTTCTTCTTTTCCCCGTCCACTGGTGGCCTTGGGGAGGGGTCAGGGGTAGGGCCTGAGTAGTTACGTTAATTATTGAAATCAGTTCGCTAATATGAGGGAGAAAACCCGGCGTGCTAAATCAAAATGACTCACCGGCGGTGTCCCGCTCAAACCGGCTAATAATTGTCTTTATCGTGGTAAGCGGGCTGATCATCGGGGGCGGGTTTTTCTGGCTGGCCCTACAACGAGAGGCCGAGCCTTACAAAACCACCAACTCTAACCCTAACCCGGCTACAAATGTGACGCTGGAGGATCAGGCGATGGAACCCACCTTGCTCAAAGGAACGGTAGTCCGCTTCAGCGCAAGACCGGTTTACAACCGGGGCGAAATCGTCTGGCTGAACGACCCCCAAACCGGCCCGACAACCCGGCAGGTCCGGCGGATTGTGGCAGTGGCGGGCGATTCACTCAAAGCTAACGGCGGAGCCTTATATCTTAATAATAACCCGATCACCGATTTCTACGGGCGTTTTGAGGCCGAATTTGGGCCGGTCAGCCTCGGTCCCGGCCAGATTTTTGTGTTGTGCGATAACCCGCTTGACCGGCGGGACTCACGAAGCTGGGGACCAATTCCGGTGAACCTTGTTCGCGGCTCGCAGGTGAAGTGAAATTAGCCTCAAAAGATGTTAAAATCAGGCCAGTTATAAAACCGTTATCTGGCAAAACGCAATAACGGTTTAATTTGTATATCGGCTTGAGAAAATTAAATATTCAGGAGGTAGAGCTAATGGCGCAAGATACGCCGCCCGCCCAACCGGCGCACGCCGCTAAAGGGCCGGTCAATCCTCTGGTCACGGTGATTAAAGATTCCACCGGCTTTGAAAAAGCGATTTACGCCATGCTAATTTTTGTGCCGCTGGCGTTTGTGGCCGAATTTGGTGGCTTCAATTCGACTCTGGTTTTCTTTGCTTCTTGCCTGGGCATTACGCCACTCGCCAAATTGATGAGTACTGCTACCGAGGAACTGGCGAGCAAGGCCGGTTCGGGAGTAGGTGGGCTTCTCAACGCTACCTTTGGCAACGCGGTCGAACTGATCATTGCGGTGCTGGCATTGCTCCAGGCTCACGATAATCCAAAACTGGTGGACCTGGTAAAAGCCAGTATTACCGGCTCGATTGTCGGCAATTTGTTGCTGGTGCTGGGTCTGTCTATATTGCTGGGCGGCTGGAAACGCCAGAAACAAACCTTTAATGCCGTCGGCACCCGCGCGTCCAGTACCTTACTGACCCTGACTGCGATTGCCCTGATTATGCCCGCCGTGTTTGCCCAGACGCTCGGCACCCCGGCCAACCCTCAACAGCAAAACAGTCAGCAAAGTCTGCTCGAAAACTTAAGCCTGGGGGTGGCTATTATTTTGATCCTGTCGTATATAGGCCAATTAATTTTTACGCTGCGAACCCATGCCCATCTCTTTTCCAACGAGTCGGAAGAAGCCGAAGAAAGTCGCGGCTGGAGTGTTACGGCCAGCCTGATTGTGCTAGTAACCGCAACGGTGACGGTCGGCTTTATGGCTGAATTTCTGGTCGGGAGTGTCGAAAGTCTGACCAGCCAGCTAGGTTGGACCGAACTATTTGTGGGCGTAATCCTGATTGCTATCGTGGGCAATGCCGCCGAGTATGTTTCCGCTATTACCGCCGCCATGAAAAACAAAATGGACCTGGCAATCGGGGTGGCGGTGGGGGCATCAACCCAGATCGCGGCTTTCGTCGCGCCGGTACTGATTTTTATCGGCTTTTTTCTGGGCGGCAATAGCCAGCTAAATTTGATCTTTAGCCCGTTCGAGCTGGTGGCGATTATTCTGGCGATTATTATCGTCAATCTGGTGGTTAGTGATGGCGAAAGTAACTGGCTGGAAGGCTTGCAGCTCACGGCAGCTTACCTGATAATCGCGGTAGCCTTCTTTCTACACCCGGCCTTGCCACCCAACTTTAACGAGCGGGGACCCTAACCGGGCGGGGAAATACTAGGGCTGAACCGGTTCTGCCAGGGCCGCCAGAATTCGGTTTAGCTCCTCCAACCACAACCAGCGCATTCGTTGCCGGTCAGTTTCCAGCACGTTCCATTCGACCGGCACCCACAGGCAAAAAGCCACACACAGGTTGTAGTCCTCGACCAGTTGCGGCCAGCTATAGCCGGTAATACCCTTTTCCAGCAAGCTAGCGTGGTAACGGCGCAATACCAGCCCCGCCTTTTCGCGGCGAAGTTCCGGTTTCCACCACAGCACCAGCGTATAGGCCAGGTCGCTGAGGGCCAGCCAGGTCGTCAGCGACCAGTCAAAAGGTTGCCGGTCGAGCAAATAAAGCGGACCGTTGCCGGAACGGGGCGACAAAATATTACCCGGATTAACATCGCCATGCACCAGTGTAAAACCTTGCCGGTCGGGCAGCCGGGCCATAAGCCGGGCCGGTAAGCGGCGGTACTCACGCTCGATCAGGCTAATTTGCGTCGGGTCAAATTCCTCTTTTAGACTTGCCAGCATTGGTTCTAAACCCCGGTCCACATAGGCGAAAAAGCGGTCTAACCGGGCTGCGTCCGGGAATGGTTCGGTGGCCGGGACAAGCGGTTGGCTGGACCAGTGACAAGCGTGTAGCGTCGCCAATGCCTCGGCCAAGGGCAGCGCGTAGTCGGCACTTTGAAGGTTTTCCCAGTTGTTGGTGTGAGTTCCCGACAGGTCTTGCAGCAAAAGATGATAACTTTTCAACCCGACCGAGTAAACCGCCGAGTAACATTTGACCAGGGGCGCACCGGCTAATCCGGCGTAGTCGCGGGTATAATAAAGCACTTCCGAGGGACCAAAATCAGGACTGTGCGAACCGCCACAAAGTTTCAGCAACAGTCGCTCTGGCAAAGGGCTGGTCGAGCCGGAACGGTAAGTCAGCCGGATTTTCCAGATGCCGGAATTTTCACTGGGCTGGGTTTGCACCTCAAAAGAGGCGACTTCACCGCTTTCTAACGCGCCGCTTTGCCTTAAAACCGCCTCGAACCAGGCTCGCTCAAGCTGATCGACCGAGGTAATAACCGTTTCGTTATCTTCCATGTCGTACACTGGCGGTTACGCTGCCACCGAGGCGGTTTCCGGTTCGTACACTTCGCGGACGGTTTCTACGATCCGGTGAACGCCCCTGACCAGCGTTTCCAATTCGGGCGGCAAGATGGATTGGGCACCATCACACAGGGCCGCTTCCGGCTGAGGGTGACATTCGACGATAATACCGGCAGCACCGAGGGCGGCGGCAGCCAGGGCCAGCGGCGTTACCAGGCTGCGCTTGCCGGTGGCATGGCTGGGATCGACAATTACCGGCAAATGGGTCATTTCCTGAACCGCCGCCACGCCGCCCAGGTCAAGACAATTCCGGGTAGTCGGGTCGAAGCTTTTGATCCCGCGTTCGCACAATATAACCGAGCCGTTACCGGTCGCCAGGATATATTCGGCAGCCATCAGCCATTCTTCAAGGGTGGCCGAGGGACCGCGTTTGAGTAATACCGGTTTACCGGCCAGCCCAGCCTCGCGCAAGAGCGGGAAGTTCTGCATATTGCGGGCACCGATCTGCAAAATATCGGCGTACTCGGCGACCGCCTCGACATAGGCCGGTTCCATTACCTCGGTTACGGTCGGCAGGTTAAATTGCTGTCCGGCTCGTTTTAACAGCTTTAGACCCTCCACGCCCATTCCCTGAAAGCTGTAGGGCGAGGTTCGCGGTTTGAAAGCCCCACCCCGCAGGATGTTGGCTCCGGCCTGTTTTACCGCCGCCGCCGTCTTAAAAAGTTGATCCTCACTCTCGATGCTACACGGTCCAGCCATTACCACAAAATCAGCCCCGATCCGTACCGAACCCACTGTAACAATGGTTGAGTCGGCCTTGAAAGCCAGGCTGGACAATTTGTAAGGCGTTTTTATATCCTGCAACCGCTCTATCGCCGGGCATATTTCTTGCAGACGATTTTGTAATTCCAGCGAAAGGCTCTGGCCGAGACATACGATCCGGCGGCCCTCGAATACGGTCGGGTAGCCGGTGATATTAAGTCCGGCCAGTGTTTCGATTACCTGATCAAGCTGGTGCTGCTGGCTACCTTCGCGCAATAAGATCAACATTCCAAAGACTCCCTTCAATATGATTGTTACATATTACACATATTATACGATCAAAACGCCTAAAAAGTACATTGTATTTTTGTAAGAAACGTCTTTGTTTTTCACAAAATCTTATCGCTGGTTCAAAACCAACAAAAAAGCAGAGGACTTTTTCCTCTGCTTCTCCAGCACCTCGTTTTATTGGTTATTTACTACAAATAACCCACCGAGCCACCGGAGGGTATAAACCAATAAAAGCTATTCAGTTGAGCAGCCAGCACCACGCGGGTGTTTCGGGCTTTAATTTCGCTCATTTCAATTTCCAACCGATAAAGTCAATCAAAACTAATCAAAGGTTATCCGGCTATACCGGAATAACTATTTTAGTTATAGCATAATGCGATCAGCTTGTCCAGTCCTATTTTTTAAACCGCCTGAAAATAGCTCGCCAACCGCGCGAACGGCCCTTTAATTGCCGCTCCATTTGGGCGGCCCAGCCTTCCAGTCCGGCAATCTGGGCGTTTTTAGCTTCCAGTTGAGCCTGATAATCAGCCAACCGGCGTTCCAATGCCGGGTCGGCGGCCCCACCTGGCACCGGCAAAGACTCTCCAGCGTCTGGGGCCTTAACCGGGTTAGCCGTCCAGGCCAACAAGGGCTGACAGGCCTGGCGGTAGGCAAAGCGGTTGATTACATACTGGCTGGCCTGCTGTCGGGCCTGGGTTAGTTCTGCCGGGCGTGAAGCCAACCGGACCAGCCGAGCGGTCAGGGCCGCCCCATCGCCGTGGGGAAAGCTAAATGCCAGCCCGGCTCGCGCCAGTTCCTCGGTGAGTTCTGCCGTTACCGTAACCGCCGCCGGTAGCCCATAAAGCAGCCAATCCAGCAAGCGCGTCCGGCTCCCCAGCACCCCTTCATAACTCCAGCGATCCAAAACGATCCCCAGGTCGCTTTCAAGGTAATAGTTGTGCAAACCCTCGTAAGCTACCCAGCCGAGCAGATGGAACCGTTCCCGGTAGGCCGAGCTTTCGACCAGCCTCTGAAAATGGGGATAGGTCTGACTATCGTGAGGAGGTAGACCGCCGCCGGTCGACACAAAATGTAGGCTGGGACAGGTCGCCATCGCACCTTCTAACCCGGCAAACAGGCAATCGACATCGGTCCAGGTGTTGTAACCCCCACTCCACAAAACCACAAACGCTTCGTGCGGGACAATTTTTGACCGTAAAAAGGTCTGAGGAGCCGGAGCCAAAATCTGAGGATCGAGGGTGGCCGGGATAACCGACGCCAGCTCAATTCCATCGGTATGGCGGTTTAGCCGTCCGTAAGTGGCTAGGGCACCGACTGTAGCATATTGCTGGTAGCTGGAAACTGTGCTGACATGATCGGCCTTTTTCAAAACCATTGCCTCAAAACGGGCGAATGGTTCGATCACCTGGTCGTCGCGGATTAGCACCGCTTTGGCCTGAGCTTCGGCCAGTGGGCTACCGAATAAATCGGCCCAGAACGGCAAATCCGGCGGAGCAAACAAAGCGGCCAGGTAAGAAGGCCACACACTGGCGGCTACCACAGCCGAAGCTTGCCAGCTTTTTACCAGCTCGGCCAGAAAAGGCTGACCGGTCACGGTTGCTTCGCTTACGGGCTGCAAAATAAAATCGGTGGCTAACGTTTTGGGGGCTGAGTGTATTTCGGCGGAACCGCTATGGACACTGACCAGCCTCACCGGATGACCGGCCTGGTGCAAAGCCAGCGCGAAATGCCAGGCCCGGATACTCGGCGCACTTAGACGCTGCTCCCCACTTGCGGCCAGTTCCGGCGGCAATGGCCCCTGCCCTATCACAAGAATCCTGGTAGTCAAATTTAGTTTGCTGGCCTCCCGGCGGTATTTTAGCTGAATTTCAGGCCATACTATATCACGAAATCAAATTTTTGCCGGATGGAGAGGTTAATTTTATTGCTAAAGGCGCGTGTCGTCTTTTTCACTCTTATCAAGCTTCCGACCGGCCCCACCAATTCGCGGTTTATCGCCTTTGAGCGAAAAGGTTGGGCCGGGTCGCTGGCCGTCCTCACGAGTCGGGTTTAACCGCTCTGTCGGCTCGGTGACACTTTTACCGCCACTGTCGGCGGCCCCAGCAGTAACGGAAACCGGCATAGCTTCGACAGGCACACGGGCCAGAGCGACCGGCACCTCGCGGGCCTCGGTAGTAACCAGGTGATTCTCGGCACTGGCGGTCTTGACGGTAGCCGACTGCGAGTCTTTGTCGGGATAGATCAACCGGGGATGATAAATACCGGTCAAGATTTCGACATACAAATTCCGAATTTCAGCTATATCCCGCAAGGTCAGATCGCATTCATTTAGCTGGTTATCTTTGATCCGGTCGTCGATTATTTTATCTACCACCTCGCGGATGGTCAGGGTTTTGGTCGCCGGGGAATCCGCCACCAGCGTGGCCGGGATCGATGAAGTTCTGCCAGTCAAAATCCGACCACTCTGGACATTAGCCCGCACCGCCGCCTCGCACCCATCGGCCAGCATCACAATTGCGGCAACTTTGGTTTGCGGTTTGGGGCCGGGATAGCGGAAATCAATCTCATATACGTCCAAACCTTCCTTTAAGGCTTTCTGGTAAAAAAAAGAAATCATGCAGGTGCCGTGATGCTGGTGAATAATATCAATTACCTTGCGCGGCAGTTTGTGTTTGCGGGCCAGTGCCACCCCGTCACTGACGTGCGAACAGATCAACCGGGCACTTTCGCGCGGGTCCAATTCATCATGAATATTATTGCCACCAGCCTGATTATCGATATAGTAGCTGGGCCGGGAAAGCTTGCCTATATCGTGATAATAAGCTCCGACCCTGGCGAGCAAAGCGTTATCGGCCACCCGTTCGGCGGCTTGCTCGGCCAGATTGCTCACTAGAATTGAGTGATGGTAGGTGCCGGGAGCCTCGCGGATCAATCGACGCAACAGGGGTTGGTTGGGATGGGCCAGTTCGAGCAGTTGCAGCACGGTCGCCACGCCGAACAGCTTGCCCAGCACACTGAAGCAGAAAAAGGCCAGGCTGGCCGAAATTAAGCCGTTCAGGATGCTGTAAAGTAACAGCATACCCAGGTTAAAGGCATCCAGATTTTGATTAAGCAAAGTGGCACAGGCGGCGACGGCAAACTGGCAGATCGCCACTGCAATTCCGGCCCAGGCAAAGACGCTGGTATGTTCGGCCTTGCGGATCACCAGGGCACCCGCCACGCCACCGGCAAAGAAAACCATTATCAGGTGCGGGGAACTGTCGCTCAGACCGGTCAGTAAAGCCAGCAGCGTCGCCAGAAACAGGGCCAGATTTACATCGAACAGGGCCGCGATCACCATCGACACCGCCGCCAGAGGCAGCAAATAGGGCCGAGTGCTGTCCTTATCGGCCCCGACCACCAGTACGCGCATGGCAAGCGCAGCCACCGTCAGGCACAATGTCAGAAAAACCGGCCAGCGCAAGGTCGTCCAAATCTGGGGTGTCAGGGTTACACAGTAGTAAACCAGCAAAACCAGCAAGATCGCAACCAGGCCGACCGTCCCGGCTACCAGACCCCAATTATAGCTAAAGTTATGTAGACCTAGTTCCTGTAATTCTTCGATCTGCAAAGGGGTTAGTACATCGCCGCGCCGTATCAGGGCGGTTCCCTTGATAATATCCACCGTCGCCGGACCTACCTCAGCCCGCGCCGCGTCGCGTTTTTTCTGGGTCGCGGCCTCGTCAATTACGTTATTGGCTTTGATATTGGATTTGATGAGAGCCACCGTCAGATTGCGTGCGGCTTGATCGAGCCGGGCAAAGGTATCGGAAATGGTGTAGGGGGTGTAGACCGAGTCGCGTAAACTGTTCTGGGCACTAAACTCGCCATCCGGCAAAATATCCCGGTTCATTTCGATACTAAAAGTGGTCCGGGCCTCCTGGCTAACCTGATCCCAGGGTCCATCCGGCAGATTTAGGATTGCCAGCAACTGGCTGTTTTCCAGCCCCGCTGCATTTACCACCGGGTCGGCGGCCAGCGTTGCCACGTCGGTGCCCATGCTACGCGCAGTAGTCAAACGCCGCAGCAAAGCCTCTAGCCGGTCGCGTTCGCGGGAAACCAGGGCAGTATCGCGTTTGTACTCCAGATTAGAAACCCGGCTGGCGGCGGCATCCCCAAGCTGGCGGGTCTTGACCGCACTCTGATAACTCTGGGTTTTGGGAGCCAGCCAATCGGCCAGGGCTACCTCCCCGGCTTGCTGGTGGGATAACACATTGTCATCAAATTGCCACAACAACACGAAGCTAACCAGGCCCAGACTGGCAGCCAGAAACACACTGATGATGCCCAGTTGTCGCCAATCAATACCGGACCGGTGGTCGGGTGAAGTCTGGCTGGCAGTTTGCCAGTCCGCTTTGGTGCTTTGCGCTGACATATTTTCTTCCAGTGTAGCCGCCACAGCTACCGTAATTTATCGGGTAAATATCTCAGTATAAGTAACACAAATTTATATGCCAGAGCCGGGTTCTTAAATATTTAAGGGTTGATTGGCATAGAGCCTGGCCTAACGAAACCCCAGCTATATCTTCAAAGTTTTAAGCAAAAATTATTAGATAGAATGATTGTACAACACCCTAACCGCATGTGCAACGGTCTGATAAGCCAGCTTCGAGCGAGCCTGACCGCCCGCTGGAGGGCCTTTGAAAACCATTTGTAACTACGCAGGCCCCACCCCTGACCCCTCCCCAGGGCCACCAGTGGACGGGGAAAAGAAGAAGAAAAAAGAGTATTTACAGGGGCACCCAGAGGGTACCCGCCTGTATGACCCCCCGCAGGGGCACCAAGTGGGTACCCGGCCCCCACGACCCCTGCTTCGATCCTTTACACAAGTTTGGTGTGTAGTTACAACAATTTTTAAAATAAAAAACCCGGCGGGGTTTTACCGCCGGTTACGCCTCTATAAGGCTAAAACTTTACTGTAAAAAATCTCGTAAGCGTTTGCCGACCCTGGGATGGCGCAATTTACGTAAGACTTTTGCCTCGATCTGGCGGATTCGCTCGCGGGTAACTCCCAGTTGCTGACCGACTTCCTCCAGAGTACGAGGCTGACCGGCCCCACCTTCGTCCAGGCCGAACCGCAGCTCGATTATTTTGCGTTCGCGCTCCGGTAGCTGGGTAAGAGCTTCCTGCACAGCTGCCCGCATCGAGATTTCCGCCGCTTGCTGATCCGGGTCGACCCCCTGGCTGTCCTCGACCAGATCGCCCAGCGAAGAATCACCTTCCTCACCCATCGGCTGGTCGAGTGAGACCGGCGCGTTCCCCATTGTCATTAGCTGGGTGACTTTATCGATGGGCAGTTCCAGCTTGTCGGCCAGCTCCTGCATCGTCGGTTCGCGGCCATGCTCACTGGCTAACTCGCGCGAGGTCCGGCGCACCCGACCCAGCGTTTCATTTATATGGACCGGCAAACGAATCAGACGGCTTTTATCGGCAATCGCCCGCGAGATAGCCTGGCGTATCCACCATGTGGCGTAGGTCGAGAGCTTAAAGCCGGTCTTGTAGTCATATTTATCGACCGCCCGGATCAGACCTAAATTACCTTCCTGGATCAAATCCAGCAGCGTAATACCGCCAGAACTCTGGCTGTAACGGCGGGCCACACTGACTACCAGCCGCAAGTTGGCCTCGATTAAACGCTGCTTGGCAAGGTCATCCCCGGCATCTTTGCGTTTAGCCAGTTCCTGCTCTTCTTCTTGCTTGAGCAGGGGTGTCCGTCCGATCTGGCGCAAATAATCGGCCACCGGATCGGTGCTGTAATAATCGGCAGCGGCGGCGAAACGTTCCAGTTCTTTGGCGTCGCGCAGCACATCACTTTCCAGCTTGGCCGCCTCGCGTAAAGCCGCTTCGTCCGGTCCGACGGTCGGAGCGTCTGGACTTTCTTCCAGTTCGGTCTCCTCATCCTCAACGATCAAAACTTCGGTACTCTGGATTATGTTGCCTTCTTCATCGGCTTCTTCGACCCCTTCAAAAATTTCTTCCGGGGCCGGTACAACATGGACGGGGTTACGACCAGCCGGGGTAGGCCGGGTCTTTTTGTTCAGGTTAGTGCTGGGTTTTTGTGTCATTTGCGGACGGTGCCTCACTTCAGCCAGAATCACTTGCTCGGAACTGAGCCAGATTACCCAAAAGGTAAAAACTATTCCAAAAAATATTAGTTAAGTTTCTGCTGCGTTTTACGCGGTTTATTATAACAGAAATTAATTCAATCGTGCTATAGCCTGCGACCAGCAATTCTTATTATCTTGTAACTGTGTAGCCTACCTCTTGAAAAGGATTTTAGCGGGGGTCGTGGGGCACCCAAGGGGTACCCGACCCCTGCGGGGGGTCATACAGGCGGGTACCCTCTGGGTGCCCCTGTAAAATACTCTTTTCTTTTTCTTTTCCCCGTCCACTGGTGGCCCTGGGGAGGGGTCAGGGGTGAGGCCTGCGTAGTTACTATATCTTTCTAAATGCGACTGGACACATAAAAAAAGCGACCCGATTATAATAATCCGGTCGCGCCTGTTAAAAAAGTCACGTGATTTAGAGGCTGAAAACGGTCTGGACCGTATCGCCCGGCTTCTCCAGGCGCACCAGCGTTTCACCTTTGGCCGGACGGGCCGTACTGGTCAGGGCCGTCGTATTGAGGCCAACCGCCTGTCCTTTGGCCGATGCCATAATAACCTGACTTTGCGGGCCGATCACAACGGCCTGGGCTACTTTATCCTCTTTGTTGAGGTTAAAATCAATCGTGGCGACTCCGTTGGTAGCCCGGCCTTTAGCCGGATATTGCTCCAGGGGCACTTTCTTACCGACCCCCGCCAGCGTCAGGATCAACAGAAATTGGTTCTGAGCAGCATTGGCCGGCAAATATTCGGCACTGACCACCGCCGCCCCTGACGGAACATTCATCGCCTGAATACCCTGGCTGACCCGGCCTTGCTGGGTGCGAATGTCCTCATCCGAGAACCGCAGGGTCTGGCCCCGGTCGGTCGTGAGCAGATATTCACCCGCGCCGCTGGCGGGTTCTCCATCCGGCACCGCCGCCAGCAATACGGCACCGATAACCGCGTCGCCCTCGGCCAACTTGAAATCGGGAATACCTTTGTCGTCGGCAATCCGGTACTCCGAAACGGGGGCCTTTTTTAGCTTGCCAAGCCGGGAAAACTCGACCACCTGGCTATTTTCGTCAAAATCCGGCACACTCAATATCGATACTACTCGTTCGCCTTTAGCTAACTTGAGTAGGCCACTCAGGCTTTCGCCTTTGGCACTGCGGGTACCTTCCGCGACGTTCGTTACCGACAGCCCGAAGGACCGGCCCTGGTCGGTGATAAACAGCAAATGATCCTGGCTACTCGATAGCAAAGGGGTCGCCGTCAGTTGGTCATCGCCACGCGGCAAAGTCACCAGAAAGCCTTCGCCGCCTTTATCTTTTTTGTTTTTGCTGTAGGTATCGACCGGAACGCGCCGGATCGTAGCGTCGCGGGTCAATACTATTAGCAGTTCTTTGCGGTCAACGATGCTGGCAATCTGGGAAACAGCCGTCGTGGCACTACCTTCGGCCTCGATCTGGGTCCGACGCTCGTCGCCGAAGCGTTTGATAATCTCCTGCATTTCCTTCTTGAGCAGGGCCACCAGGCGGGCCGGGTCGGCTAGCAAACTTTCCAGGTCGGTAATAAGTTCGAGCAATTCCTGTTTTTCGTTGGTATATTTTCCGGCATCGAGCTTAGTCACCTGCGAAAGCGTCATATCGGCAATTACGCTAACCTGGCGTTCGCTCAGTTTGTATTTGGCCTGGATTTTCTGACGAGCTTCCTCACGGTCGGCGGCTTCCTGGAATATGCGCACAATCGGTTGAGCGTTGACACTACCGATGATCAGACCTTCGACGATATGCAGACGCTCACGGGCTTTTTGCAAATCGAACTGAGAGCGGCGGCGCAAAACATCTTGCTGGTGCTGGTTCCAGTAGTTGAGCAGTTCGAGCATACCGACCTGTTTGGGCTGGCGAGCCGCCATCATCGGTTCGCCAAACAAAAAGACCATCTGGGCGGTAATTGCAATCTGCAAATCGGTTTCGGTATAAAGCTGTTGCAAAACCTGGGTCGGCTGGGCATCTTTTTTCAACTCCAGCACGATCCGCATCCCTTTTTCGGTATCACTTTCGTCGCGGACATCCGGCACCAGACCTTCCAGTTTGCGCTCGTTGATCGCCTTGACGATGGTGGCGCGTACCCGGTCTTTGGTAATCGGCGGGATAGCAACCACAATCAGGAAACGCTGGCGGGTACGCGGGTTTTCTTCCATTCGTACCTCGCCCCGCACCACGATCCGGCCTTTACCGGTCTTGAGATAATCTTTGATACCTTCCAGCCCCATCACCCGGCCACCACTGCTAAAGTCCGGCCCCTTGATGTAACCCAGCAAGCCATCGACGGTCATAGTGGGTTTGTCGAGCAGGGCCATCGCGGCCCGCATGGTTTCGCCCAGGTTGTGGGGCAAAATGTTTGTCGAAAGGCCCACCGCGATCCCGCTCGATGGATTGACCACCGGCGGAATCCGGCCCGGCATATAATCGGCTTCCAGCACGCGCGGGTCCTGCTTGTAGGTCGGGCGCAGGCTAACCGTGTCTTTGTCAATATCGGCCATCAACATTTCGGCCAGCGGACTCAACCGGGCCTCGGTATAGCGATAGGCCGCCGGCGGGTCGCTATCAATTGAGCCAAAGTTGCCCTGACCCTGGATCAGGGTGTAACGCATCGTAAAATCCTGGGCCATGCGCACCATCGCATCGTAAACCGAGCTATCGCCATGCGGATGATAATCGCCCAGGATCGACCCGACGATTTCCGCCGATTTGACGGTGGGGCGGTTCGATAGATAGCGGCGGGTAAGCATACCGTACAAAATGCGGCGTTGGACCGGTTTCAAACCGTCGCGGGCATCCGGCAGGGCGCGTTCGGTTACAACCGACAGACCATAGGCGGCATAAGCCCTCTGCAAGACTACCGAAAATTCTTCACTCTGGATATTGCTATCAAAAATCGTGGATGCCATTTTCTAACCTGCGCTCACTTAGTCTCTTACTTGCTTATTAATTTAACGGACATCTGACCGGCTTAGTAGTCGAGTTCGGCCACTTTGCGGGCATGCTCGGCCAGGAATTCGCGCCGAGCCTCGGCGTTGGTATCTTCCATCAACTGGCTGATCAGCTTGGCGGCCAGTACGCTGTCCTCGATAGTCACCCGCTTCAGGGTACGGGTCGCCGGGTCGAGGGTCGTTTCGCGTAACTCTTTGGGGTTCATCTCGCCCAGACCTTTAAAGCGTTTGAACTCCAGGCTATGCGAATCCGGGTGGCGACGCTGAAATTCATCTTTGGCCGCATCGTCCAATAGCCAGGTCGTTTTACCTTTGAACTTGACTGAATAAAGCGGCGGACAGGCGATATAGATGTGACCCCGTTCGATCAAATCGGGGAATTCCTGGTGGAATAGGGTCAAGAGCAAGCATTGAATGTGCAAACCGTCCACGTCGGCGTCGGCCATAAAGACAATCTTGCCGAATTTCAGGCGGCTGTAATCAAAGGCAGCGCGGGTACCGGTTCCCAACACATTGATAATCGTGCGAATTTCTTCGTTCGCCACGATCTTTTCCAGGTCGGCTTTAGCGACATTTAGCGGCTTACCGCGCAACTTGAGGATCGCCTGGTAATCGCTGTAGCGACCCTGGCTGGCGGTGCCTCCCGCCGAGTCGCCTTCGACAATCAGCAGTTCCGAGCGGGCCGGGTCGTTAGTATTGCACTTCAAAAACTTCTTGCTAACGGTCGTATCGATCAACTCGCCATTTTTACCCTTGCCACTGCGGGCCAGTTCTTCGGCCAGTTGAGCATCGTTGCGAGCCTTTTGCATACTCTGGATTTTTTTGAGCCATTCTTTGGCCGGAACCGGCTGGCTCTCCATCCACTCCGACAGCCCTTCGTTTACTACACTCCGCACGATACCTTCGACCGGCGCATTATTCAGGCGGTCTTTGGTCTGGCCCTGGAATTGGGGGTCGTGCAACTTGATCGAAACGACTGCCGTAAGACCCTGCTGAATTACATCCGGCTTAAAGCCCTCTTTCTCACGGTTCTTGATGATCCCGTACTTCAGGGCAAAGTCATTGACCACTTTGGTCAGAGCGGCCTTGAAACCGGTTTCGTGAACGCCGCCATCCCTGGTACGGACGGCATTGGCAAAGCTCATCAACTGGGTTTTGTAACCCTTGTTTGGTTGCAAGGCCACTTCTACCGAAACATCGTCCTTAATCTTTATAATCGAGGCAATCTGGCGAATCAGCGGCTGGGCTTCGGCGTTCATGTCGCGGATATAATCGGGTAAACCTTCTTTGGAGAAAAAAGTAAACTTGACCTGCGACTCGGCGTTGGCATCCCACAAATCGAGGTGAATACTGACCCCCCGGTTCAGGTAGGCCGAGGCTTTCAGGCGCGATTCCAGCATTTCGTGCGGGTAATAAACCTCACTGTCAAAGATCGAGTGGTCGTAGTGCCAGCGCATCTGGGTACCGTGCATCTGGGGATCGCATTTAGTAATCGAGTGCATCTGGGCTTTGCCACGTACAAATTCCTGGTAAAACATCCGGCCATCTTTCCAGATGGTCAGTTCGAGCTTTTCCGAGAGGGCATTGATCACGGTCGTACCAACCCCATGCAACCCACCGGCAGTCTTGTAAGCCCCCTCCTCGAATTTACCCCCGGAGTGCGGTACGGTCAGAATCACGGTCGCCGCCGGAAGTTGCTTTTTCTGGTAGGTCATCGGGTCAAACGGCATACCCCGGCCCTCGTCACGCACAGTTACCCAGTCATTTTCATCAATCGAAATCCAGATATTCTTGCCAAACCCGGCGTTAAATTCGTCAATCGAGTTGTCAAGGGCTTCCCAGATCAGGTGCAAAAGGCCGCTGGTAGTGGTCGCCCCGATGTACATACCGGGCCGGTGGCGAATAGCCTGAATACCTTCCAGCACCTGAATATCGGCACTGGTGTATTCTTTCTCGCCTTTTTTTACTTTAGAAAAATTAGCCTGACGCGCCTCCGCCTCCAGGTTGGTTTGAGGCTTAAGGGCCAGTGCGCCTGCGGTTTCAGGTTCGTCTTGCGCCGCCGTTTCGTCGGGCAATTCCATATCAAACAGGGATTGCTGCCCGAAACTCTTTTTTGGCCTGGCGCGTTCTCCAGGTTTATTTTCAATCATCTGTGTCTTTACCATTTTTAAAACCTCAAAAAAATTCGCTTCCAGGATTTTCCCGAAAGCTTCCCCGGCCTAACCCGCAACCGATTATACCACCCAAATCAGCCCGGCGAATACTGGCAGAAGTCCCAATCAGGTCCCAAATCCAAAATCAGACAAATCGATTCAATTACCCTGGCCCAAAAAGTAGAACATTTATTTGTATTATAACTGCTTTACCAGCCTTTGTAAACTCACAATCTGTCTGATTTTAAATCTGAGCCATTCTGGACGACCGAACTTCCGCCTTTGAAAATTAAGCCCCTTCGACCACCGGTGTTCAATTTTCGTTGTTATAATACGATTCTACACTATCCTGTGCATTATGTAAAGTAGGTCTTTCGGCCCTCTGAGCAAAGATTTGAATTGCCCACCCTGACACTTTGCGCTATAATTTGGTAGATTAATAAACTCCAGGAGAGAAATTTATGAGCGAAACGCTCCCAAAACCCTTTGTTTGCGGGCATCGTGGTGCCAGTGGTCACGCCCCCGAAAATACAATGGCCGCCTTTCGTCTGGCTCAGAAAATGGGGGCGACCTGGCTGGAATTTGACGTTCAACTTAGCGCGGATGGTATCCCGATCATCCTCCACGACGATACATTGGAACGTACCACCAGCCTGGCTCAACCACTCAAACCCAGTGACCTGACGCGGGACGAACTCAAGGAACTGGACGCTGGAAGTTGGTTTTCGGACGAATACCGGAACGAAAGATTGCCCACCCTGGACGAGGTACTGCAAGAATTCGGCCAGGTAATGGGCCTGAATATCGAGATCAAAAGCCGGGTCGGGGTCGAGGTCGATAACGGGTTGGAGCAAAAGATAGCTCAGTCGGTTCGCCGGTTTAACCTGCAAGAACGAGTGGTTATTAGCAGTTTTGACCCTTTCCGGCTTACTTCGCTACATCGTTACGACCCGGAGCTACGCCTGGGGGCACTTTACACCGGACGCGCCCATGATTACCCAGCCGGTTTCGACCCGTTTCTGATGGCGCATAGCTTTGAGGCGGTCGCGTTGCACCCACCGCGCCAGAAGGTTAATGCCAAACTGATCGAGCAAGCCCGGCGTGAAAATTTAGAGGTAAATACCTGGACTGTCAACGAGGAGGCCGATATGCAACGCCTGATCGGGCTGGGAGTGGATATGATTATCACCAATTATCCCGACCGGCTAGTAAATTTGCTGGCCCGCTAAACCGGTCAAGTTAGCGGTTAAACCCATCCCAGCGTATTCTATTAGGATTTCCGCTTGAAAGCGTAAACCAACCCAAAGCAGGGGTCGTGGGGGGGCAACCCACGCGCGGGGTACAACAGGGGTCTCCCCTGTTAATACTCTTTTTATTTTCGCTTAAACTTCACTTTGTTAGGTTTAAGCGAGAGTCCAATGTATTTTAACCTGGTTAATTTTGGATTGGAAAGGAAGCCCCGAAATGACCTCAGAAAATGCGCCGGTAGTGCGAATTGCGGTTGCCGGTACCGGGTTTGGCGGACGAGTACAAATTCCCGGTTTCCTCAAATTGCCCGGCGTAGAAATTATTGGCGTGATGAGCAGTGGCCGACCCGAAACCGCGCGCAAAGTGGCCGCCGAGTTCAATATCCCCCAGGTCTGCGCCAGTTACGACGAACTGCTGCAACTGCCCGACCTCGATGCGGTGAGTATCGTTACCCCGCCCTACCAGCATCACGAAATGACAATTAAAGCCCTGGTGGCCGGTAAACACGTCCTGTGCGAAAAACCTATGGCGATGAACCTGATCGAAGCCTACGAAATGCTGGAAGCCAGCCGCAAGACCGGGCTGATCGGCATGATCGACCACGAATTTCGCTATGTTCCGGCGCGGGCCTATCTCAAAGAATTGCTCCAGGGGGGCTGGCTGGGCCAGTTGTACAGTGCCAATATTTCGATGCTCACCGGCTCGTCCGCCGACAACAAAATCCGTCGCTGGGGTTGGCTATTCGATCAGTCTGCCGGGGGAGGCTTTCTGGGTGCGCTCGGCTCACACTATATCGACGCTTTAAGCGAGTGGTTCGGCGACATTTCGGCGGTTTCGGCCACCATCAACACCCACGTCAAAGAACGCTTCCTGCCCGACTCGGAAGAAGTCCGGCCTGTTACCGCCGACGACACTTTCTCGCTAGCCTGTCGCTTTGCCAGAGGCGGCGAAGGTATGATCAATGTATCGGTGGTGGCCCGCTTTGGCACCGGCGAACGAATCGAGTTGTTTGGCTCGGCAGGAACGCTGGTCATCGACAACGAAGGCCGCCTGTACGGAGGCAAACAGGGTGACGAATATTTGCAGCAACTGACTATCCCGGTCAGCTATACCAACGGCCCTTCGTCGGGCGACCCCCGGTTGCGACCTTTTGTAACCCTGGCCGCCGATTTCGTGGAGGCTATTCGCAAAATTAAAAGCGGTCAGAAACTCACCGGACCGGTTCGACCCGGCTTTGCCGATGGGGTCAAAGTCCAGCAAATTATCGACGCCGCCCGGCAGTCCGCCGAAACAAGTTGCTGGGTCTCGTTGCCGCCGCCGCGCTAGTGCATCGCCGCGCCCTGCTAAAGCTTTCGATACGATTTTCACCCCAATATTCAGGAGTAAAAAGCCTTTCAATTGACAAGTTCTACCGAATCCGCTACCATATTTTCACAGTGCAAAAATGAATTTCACATGATGGTAATTTATTTAGTTTATCAAGAGGGAAATAAGTGTCAATGCAGACAGATGAGCCAAAAACTATCCTGGAACTGCTGGAAAAAGGCGAAGATCAGAGAGCCGCTATCGTCGCGCCCGACCAGGCGGCCCTGACTTACGGCCAATTACGGGAAACCGTGCGACGGTTGGCCGCGCAACTAAACGCTTTCGGATTGGGCCGGGGCGACCGGATTGCCCTGGCAATGCCCAACGGCCCAGAGCTAATTCTAAGCTTCCTGGCCGCCGCCACTGCCGGAACCGCCGCCCCCCTCAATCCCAAATATAAGCAAGAAGAATTTACCTTTTATTATGAGGACACTCAGGCCAAAGCCCTGATAATGCTTTCCGGCACGGTCGAACCGGCCCTGGCCGCCGTGATGCCCGGTATGCTGCTAATCGAGGCCCAAACCGATTTGAATGGTCAACTGGTTTTTAAGAAAATTCGCGGTCAGTTGGAGGCCAAACCGGTCGAGGTGGCCCAGAGTGAAGATGTCGCCATGATTTTGCATACCAGTGGCACTACCAGCCGCCCCAAACGCGTCCCGATCCGCCACCGCAATATGGCCGCTTCGGCGCACAATATCGTCGGCACCTATAATCTTAGCCCCTCGGACACCACCCTGTGTGTAATGCCCCTGTTCCATATTCACGGCCTTGTCGCCTCAATGCTCTCCACGCTGTCTTCCGGCGGGACGGTCATCTGTCCGAGCGGGTTTAACGCCCTGGAATTCTGGAGCCTGGTCGAGACTTTCAAGCCAACCTGGTATTCGGCGGTACCCACCATGCACCAGATGTTACTTTCCCGCGCCGACCGCAACCTGGCCGTAATCAAGGCCAACCCGTTTCGCTTTATCCGGTCGAGTAGTGCCTCGCTACCGCCGGTCATTATGGAGCGGATCGAGGCCGCCTTTGGGGCACCGATGGTCGAAGCTTACGGCATGACCGAAGCCACTCACCAGATGTGTTCCAACCCACTGCCGCCAAAGTCGCATAAAGCCGGAACGGTCGGTTACGGTTTTGGGGTTGAAGTAGCAGTTATGGACGAAGAAGGCCAAATCCTGGACCCCGGCGAAATCGGCGAGGTCGTGATCAAAGGCCGCAACGTAGTCGACGGTTACGAAAACAACCCGGAGGCCAACGCCAAAGCCTTTACTAACGGCTGGTTCCGCACCGGCGACCAGGGCCGGATCGATAGCGAGGGCTATTTATCGCTGACCGGTCGCTTGAAAGAATTGATCAACCGAGGCGGCGAGAAAATTTCGCCTCTCGAAATTGATGATGTATTGCTGCGTCACCCGGCGGTGGCCGAGGCCCTGGCTTTTGCCGTTCCCCACAAATCGCTGGGCGAGGACATTCACGCGGCAGTGGTTCTCAAAGGTGAAGCGACCGAGGCCGAGTTGAAAGCCCACTGCGCCGCTTCGCTGGCCGAGTTCAAGGTACCGCGCAAGTTCCACATACTAAGCGAAATCCCACGCGGGGCCACCGGCAAACTTCAGCGGATCAGCATGGCAAAGTCCCTGAATATTACCGAAGGCTAAAAATCAGGCTTTCCAGGCCCGGTTCGCAGCGAAGCGGACAGAAATTTTATAGAAAGTCGCGTAAAACTACGCCCATTTATGGGCAGTAGATATAAGCGACCCCTTGCTCGCGTAAGCGAGATACAGGTCTAGTCTACGCACACTCATTGTGTTGATAAAAGAGTTGACACAACATATAAACAGTAGTACAATTGTGCTATCTATGGAATATAAACGTGATGAACATCGTGTACACCTGATTGTGTATCACCTGATATGGTGTCCTAAGCGTCGCCGTTCGGTCTTGAAAGACGCTATAGCTAAGGACTTTGAAGCCCTTACCCGCGAGGTGTGTGAAACTCAGGGCTGGGAGATTTTGGAATTGGCTATCCAACCTGACCACGTTCACCTCTTTGTAAGGGTTTGGCCTCGTGATAGTGCAGCAGAGGTAGTCGGTAAGATTAAAGGCCGCACTTCCCACGATTTGAGGGCTAACTACCCTGAACTTTTGAAATTGCCTAGTCTGTGGAGCAGTAGCTTCTTTGCCAGTACATCTGGTAATGTAAGTGCTGAAACTATTAAAAAATACATTGAAGCTCAAAAAGGTGTATAGATAGTTGAAAGTTCGCAAAGCCTACAAATTTAGAATATTCCCAAATAAGCCAGTCCTTAAAAAGCTGGACGAAACTTTGGGGCTTTGTCGGGAACTGTACAACGCCGCCCTGGATGAACGCCGTAATGCCTATCGGCTTTGGAAATCTACCAACACCGGGACAGCTTACACCCACTTCGAGGACGGTAGCATGGTGGCTTTCGAGTATGTGACCGGGCCGGACGCTCCCAAGCCACCAGTTGTCAACTACGAAAATCAGGCCAATCAACTTGTAGAAATCAAAGAAGCCAGGCCGGAATTTAACTTGCTACATTCGCAAGTATTGCAAAATGTGTTGAAAAGACTGGATTTGGCTTTTTCCGCTTTCTTTAGAAGGGTACAGGCTGGGGAAACCCCTGGCTATCCACGTTTCAAAAGTAAAAATCGCTACGATAGTTTTACCTTTCCACAAGGCGGTTGGTCTATCAAAAACAATAGGCTTACTCTGTCCAAGATTGGTACACTCAAGGTCAAGTTGCACCGCTGTGTCATTGGCAAGGTTAAAACCTGTACCATCAAACGAGAGTGCCGGGATAAGTGGTTTGTGATATTCTCCGTAGAAAGCGAACTTGAACTTGAACTTGAACTTCCACTTACCCATAAAGGCCCGGTAGTAGGCATTGACTGCGGCCTGGAACATTTCGCTAATTTGTCCAACGGTGAACAAGTTGAAAACCCGCGTTTCTTTAGGAAAGCTCAAAAGAGGCTGGCAAAGGCTCAAAGAAAGTGGGATAAAGTCAAACATCTCAAAAAAGGAGATGTAGCACGACAAAAGCCCGGTAAGGTGGTTAGTCGAATGCACCGCAAAGTCAAGAATTGTCGGTCTGATTTTCAACATAAACTTTCCCGGAAACTTGTTAATACCTACAGCTTAATAGCGGTAGAAAACTTGAACATCAAAGGACTGGCCGGTGGGCGGCTGGCTAAATCTGTGAATGATGCGGCCTGGGGGCAATTTCTACAAATGCTAAAGAACAAAGCGGAAGAAGCTGGTTCGTTAGTAGTAGAAGTTGACCCCCGGTTTACCTCACAGACCTGTCCCAACTGTGGCAGCATAGCTAAAAAAGAGTTAGCGGTCAGGTGGCACTCCTGCCCTTGCGGATGCGAGATGCACCGGGACATATCCGCCGCTCAGGTAATACTCAGCCGAGGGCTATCGGCTGTCCGTAACCACTCGGTTGCGGTAGAAGCCACGCCTCTTTAGAGGCAGTGGAGTAGTCACTAAATACGTAACTATTCAGACCCTACCCCTGACCCCTCCCCAGGGCCACCAGTGGACGGGGGAACGAAGAAAAGGGATTAAAACAGGGGAGACCCCTGTAATACCCCCCGCGTGGCACCCAGGGGGTACCCGACCCCTACTAACCCCGCCTCGAAACGGATAGGCTGAACAGTTACCTAAATACTAAATAATGAAGACTTGTCAATGAAGATATGTATAGTAGGAGCGGGAGCCATCGGAGGCTACTTGGGAGCCAAACTGGCGATGGCCGGTGAAGAAGTTACCTTGATCGCACGGGGGGCACATCTGGCCGCAATTCAGCAAAACGGCCTGAAACTGATTATGGCCGACGGCAGCGAGGAAACCGCCCTTAACGCGCGGGGATTGGCCGACTTTGAGGCTGCCGGACCGCAAGACGTGGTAATCGTGGCCCTCAAGGCCCACAGTGTCCCGGCGATTGCCCCGGCCATGCGGGCATTGTACGATCCCCAAACCCTGGTAGTTACCGCTCAAAACGGAGTACCCTGGTGGTACTTTCGCAAACTGGAAAGCCCCTACCAGAATTACCGGGTCGAGGCGGTCGATCCGGGCGGCGTAGTCGAAGCCCACCTGGAAATCGAGCGGGTAATTGCCTGTGTGGTCTATCCGGCGGCGGAACTGGCCGGACCGGGCGTGGTCCGCCACATCGAGGGGGACCGTTTTTCGCTCGGCGAGCTGGACGGCAGCAAAAGCGACCGCATCCGGGAACTATCGCAGACGCTGGGTAAGGCCGGGTTTAAGGCTCCTGTGCGGACCAATATTCGCTCGGAAATGTGGGTCAAATTGTGGGGCAACCTGGCCTTTAACCCGATCAGTGCCCTTACCCGCGCCAAACTTAACGAAATCTGCGAATACCCGCTCACCCGCGAACTGGCTCGCCAGATGATGACCGAAGCCGAGACGATTGCCCACAAACTTGGGATCGAATTCGGGGTCAGCATCGACCAGCGGATCGAAGGGGCGCGCAAAGTCGGCGCACACAAAACCTCGATGTTGCAGGACATTGAAGCCAACAAGCCGACCGAGGTGGATGCGGTCGTGGGAGCGGTGAGCGAACTGGGCCGCCTGACCGGCACCCCCACTCCTCACATCGATGCGATGTACGCCAGTGTTAAACTATTGGAACATACTTTGCTGGCCTGACCGTACAGGAGTACCCTATGAGCCTCGACCTGAAAGCCGCCTCGGAGAAATTGCGAGAATTTGCCCTGAGCCTACCCGAAGCCTACGAGGATTTCCCCTGGGGTGAACGAGTAATCAAGGTAAACAAAAAGATTTTCGTTTTTATGGGTCTGGTCGAGAAAACCGAAAGCAAACTCCGGCTAGGGGTCAAACTGTTATTTTGTGGCGAACAGGCCCTCAAACAGTCTTTTACCGAGCCATCCGGCTACGGCCTGGGCAAACACGGCTGGGTCAATGCCCAGATTTCGCCGGATGACACCGTCGAGCTTGATCTGTTAATGTTCTGGATTGAAGAAAGTTACCGGGCGATTGCCCCCAAGAAATTCGTCGCCCGGTTGGAGCAAGCAAACTTAAAAAACTATTAACTACACAACAAACCTCTGTAAAGGATCGAAGCAGGGGTAGTGGGGGTGCAGCTCACGCGGGGGGTACACAGGGGTCTCCCCTGTTAACACTTTTTTTATTTTCGCTTCAAGTTCACAAAGTGAACTTGAAGCGAAAGTCCTAAAACTAAAGGTTAGAGGAATAAAATGGCACAAACAAATACTAAAGAACTGGCCGAACAACTGTATCAGGCTCATATACAGGGCCAACCGGTCGAGAACCGGCCCAGCTCCAACGATAAGGAGTTCGGTCTCCCGGCAGCTTATCAGGTAGTCCACGAAATCGCCGCCCTCAACCGGCAAAACGGTTGGCAAACCAGCGGTCGCAAGATCGGGTTCACCAACCGGGCAGTCTGGCCGAAACTGGAACTCGATACGATTGTCTGGGGCTACGTTTACGATAAAACCGTCCATTATGTACCCAGCAACCAGACCACTTTTTCGCTAAAAAACACCGTTGCTCCTCGCATTGAACCGGAAATAATCTTCAAGTTCAAAACCTCCCCGGCCATCGTCAATACCAGTGCCGCCGAAGTGTTGGAGGCGGTCGAATGGTTTGCACTCGGCTATGAAATCGTTGATTGTCCTTACCCGAACTGGCGTTTCCGACCCGCCGATATGGTCGCCGCCTGGGGTTTTCATTCGGCACTGTTGATCGGCCAAACCCACCCGATCAGCGACTTTGAAAAGGTCGCCGAACAACTGGCTTCTTTTAAACTGAATTTGATCAAGAACGGCCAGACCGCCGCCGAAGGCGTTGGCAGCAACGTTTTTGACAGCCCGGCCCTGTGCCTGGGACAACTAATCCGCACCCTACACGAACATGATGGGATCAACTTTGCGCCGTTACAGGCCGGGGAGGTCGTCACATCCGGCACAGTCACCGATGCCCAGAATATTGCACCCGGCGAAGAGTGGAAAGCCGAAGTTAGCGGTCTCGATCTACCCGCCTTTACGGTCAAGTTTACCGAGTAATTTTACTCTTAGAGGGTAAGGTTTACCCAAAAATCGACCCAAAAACTATCCGAAGCGGGGTAGTGGGGGTCGGGTACCCCCTGGGTGCCACGCGGGGGTATAAGGGGTCTCCCCTGTTTAGACCATTTTTCTTCGCTGCAAACTCACGAAGTGAGTTTGCAGCGAAAGTCCTATAAAGATTGAAAGGAAATCAACGAAGATGAATGAATTGGAAAATTTGCCCGCCGGTATGGTAATAACCGGCGAAATCAAACCGGAATATAAAGAGATATTAACACCGGAAGCTCTGGCGTTTGTCGCCAAACTGGTCCAGCAATTCGGCGGTCAGCGCGAGAATTTGTTGAAATTGCGTGAGGAGCGACAGGCAGCCCTGGATGCCGGTCAATTACCCGACTTTTTGCCTCACACCGAAGAAATACGCAACGGTAGCTGGACGGTCGCCCCGATCCCGGCTGATCTACAGGATCGACGGGTGGAAATTACCGGCCCGGTCGACCGCAAAATGACCATCAATGCCCTCAATTCCGGTGCGAAAGTTTTTATGGCCGACTTCGAGGATGCCAACTCGCCCACCTGGGATAACGCTATTCAGGGTCAGAGCAACCTGCGCGACGCAATTGCCGGTACGATCACCTTTGAAAATCCCGACGGCAAACAATATAAGCTAAACGATAAAGTCGCCACGATTATGGTTCGACCGCGCGGCTGGCACTTGCTGGAAAAACACGTTTTGATGAATGGTGAGCCGATTTCTGGCGGTCTTTTTGATTTCGGCCTTTATTTCTTCCACAACGCCAAAACTTTGCTGGCAAAAGGCTCCGGCCCTTATTTCTACTTGCCTAAAATGGAAAGTCACCTGGAAGCGCGGCTCTGGAACGATGTTTTTGTGCTGGCTCAAAAGGAACTGGGCATTCCGAACGGCAGCATCCGGGCGACGGTGCTAATCGAAACGATCCTGGCGAGTTTTGAAATGGACGAAATTCTATACGAGTTGCGCGATCATTCGGCGGGTCTTAACTGTGGCCGCTGGGATTATATCTTTAGCTGTATCAAGAAATTCCGCAACCAGTCCGATTTTATTCTACCCGACCGGGCTGTGGTGAGCATGACGACCCATTTTATGCGCTCTTACTCGTTGTTGCTGATCAAGACCTGCCACAAGCGCAATATTCACGCGATGGGCGGCATGGCGGCCCAGATTCCGATCAAGAATAACCCGACCGCCAACGAAGAAGCCTTTGCCAAAGTCCGGGCCGACAAGGAACGCGAAGCCCGCGACGGTCACGACGGCACCTGGGTGGCTCATCCTGGCATGGTGGAACTGGCGACCGAAGTATTCGACGAACTTATGCCGACCCCCAATCAAATTCACCGCCGCCGCGAGGATGTGAACGTGACCGGCAAAGACCTGATTACCTTCCCGGATGGCCGGGGTAACATCAGCGAGGCGGGGTTGCGGACCAATATTAGCGTGGGGCTGCAATACCTGGAAGCCTGGTTGCGCGGTTCGGGGGCAGTGCCGATCTTCAATCTGATGGAGGACGCCGCTACCGCTGAAATTTCGCGTTCGCAGGTTTGGCAGTGGATACGACATCCGCAGGGCAACCTGAACGATGGACGCAAAGTTTCGGTCGAGATGTTCCGCTCGATGCTGGCTGAAGAAACCGATAAAATTCGGGTGCTGGTCGGCGACAACCAGTTCCAGGCCGGACAGTACCAGAAAGCGGGCGAACTTTTCGACAAAATCACGACCGACGATGAGTTCAGCGACTTCCTGACGGTTCCCGGCTACCGCTTACTGGCCTGATAAGATGTGACGATTTCACCGGTTTAGAGACATAAAAAAAGAGAAATGAGGATAATTATCCTCATTTCTCTTTTTTGTATATCCGGCAGCAGACTGTTTATGAGAGATTGCTCTTTTTGAAATGGATCGCGCTGGCCCCCGGAATAGCACCCAACGCGGCTTCCTGGATCGCCTCGGTCAGGGTTGGGTGAGCGTGAATGGTGTGCGCCAGTTCCTCCGGGCTAACTCGCTGCTGCACCGCCAGAACCACTTCCGCGATCAAATCGGTCGCGTCCGGTCCCATGATGTGACCGGCGATTATTTCGTTGCGTTCTTCCGAGATAATCAATTTGACCAGACCGTTTGTATCGCCCAGCGTGACGGCCCGGCCCAGGGCGGTAAAAGGAAATTTGCTTACCCGGTAAGGAGTGCCTTTGGCCTTTAGCTCCTGTTCGGTCGGACCGACGCTGGCAATTTCCGGCGAAGAATAAATACAATTCGGGACGGCCCGGTAATTCATTAAACGGGCGTGACCAAAAATATTATCGACCGCCACTTCGCCTTCGTGGCTGGCAACGTGGGCCAGCATAATGCGCTGGGTAACATCGCCAATCGCATAAATGCCTTTGACGTTGGTTTCCATGCGGTTGTTACTGATAATCGCCCGGCGGTTCATCTGAAGGCCGATTTCGGCCAAACCCAGATTCTCGGTGTAGGGCGACCGTCCGACTGCCATCATGACCAATTCGGCACTCACGCTCTGCTCCGGCCCTTTGTCGCCCGGTCCGGCCCCTTCCGGTAAGGGTTTATAGCTACCGGCAACCCCTTCCAGCGAGGCCGGGGTTTTGTCTTTCTCGTTTAGATAGCGCACCGTCAGGCGTTCACTTTCATCTTTGGCCGCGCTATTCTGTTCGATAGCCTCGACCTTACAGCCGGTTTTTACCTCGACGCCCATTTTTTTGAGCTGGATCAAAAAGCGGCGCATAATTTCGTCGTCCACCGGTGTCAGGATAGTCGGCAAGGCCTCGACAATTGTAACTTTTGTACCCAGGGGAGCCAGAATACCGGCCCATTCGACCCCAATAATACCGCCGCCGATAATTACGATGCTTTTTGGAATATGCTTTAACGACAACATCCGGTCACTATCAGTGACCCCTTCTAGGTCGACACCGGGAATGGGTATCCGGGCGATGCTGCTACCGGTCGCAATAATAATATTTGAGGCTTCAATCTCCTGGCCTTCGACACCGCCATTTTGAACCGCGATCCGGTTGGGAGCAACCAGGCTGCCGTGCCCTTTGATAGTAACGATACCATATGCTTTAAAGAGCGTTTCAATACCGCCGACATTCTGATTTACCACCGCATCCTTGCGGGCCATAATTTTTTCCATGTTTGGCCGGATGCTGGCTTTGTCCAGTTCGATACCAAATTTTTCCGCCTCACGCACCTCCCGCAAAATTTGGACGCTACGAATCAAAGTTTTAGAAGGAATACAACCCCATATCAAACAGGTGCCGCCCAGCCGGTCCTTTTCCACCACCGCCACTTTAGCCCCATATTGAGCCGCCCGGATCGCCGCCACGTACCCACCCGGCCCGCCACCGATCACAGCCAGGTCGTAACGATTTGTTTCTTCGCTCATTTTCCTTGTTTTCCTTTCGATATAAGTTTCTATTATAACTTTTTAATTATTGGAAGCTTTTAGATTATTAAGCTTTTAGAATTTACCACAAAGACCGGCTATATACAAAGTTAAAAGCCGCTTTTGACCCTCCGCCGGGCCAGGCTTTTGGGTTGCCCAAAAATTTACAATCCCTTACTATGGTTAAAATTGACTATTACAGAGGGCCTTGTTAGAATTAAACTGAATAGTAAGCTAAAGAACCGACCGGGAGTGGTGCCTGAGCAAATACAATTAAAAATTATATTTACAAAAGTGAACTACAGCGAAGTAGTTTTTATGAAAGGATACCAGAATGGATGTATTAGATCGACAAGATAGCCAACCACCGGTCAGAGAACCGGTTGAAACGATGGCAACCCGGCCTCAATTTGCTCCCGGCGAGGTTCAGGCTTACGACAATATTTTGCAATTAATCGGGCAAACCCCCCTGGTAAAGATGCCCCGCCTGGCGAGAGGGTTCAAACCAAGCGTATTAGCCAAACTGGAAATGCTCAATCCGGGCGGCAGTGTCAAAGACCGTATCGGTATTCGGATGATCGAACAAGCCGAACGGCAGGGTCTGCTCAAAAAAGGCGGCACGATTGTCGAGACGACCAGTGGCAACACCGGGGTCGGACTAGCGATTGCTGCCGCGATCAAAGGTTACAAAGCTATCTTTGTTATGCCGGACAAGATGAGCCAGGAAAAAATCTCGTTGTTAAAGGCTTATGGCGCGGAAGTAGTCATCACGCCCACTGCCGTCCCGCGCGAATCGCCCGAAAGTTATTACAGTGTAGCCGAACGGTTGGCCCACGAAGTGCCGGGGGGTTTTCAGCCTAACCAGTATTTTAATCCAGCTAACCCCCAGACGCATTACGATAGCACCGGCCCGGAAATCTGGGAACAGACCGCCGGTAAGATCGACTATTTTGTAGCCGGGGTCGGCACCGGTGGCACGATCAGCGGCACCGCCAGGTATCTCAAAGAACGCAACCCCAAAATTCGTATCGTTGGAGTCGATCCCGAAGGTTCGCTATACACCGGCGACCGGGTACGCCCTTACAAGATCGAGGGCGTTGGCGAAGACTTTATCCCTGGTACGGTTGACCTGAGTTTGATCGATGAATGGGTCACAGTCAGCGACCGCGATGCCTTTTTGATGTCCCGGCGAGCGGTGCGCGAAGAAGGCTGGCTGATCGGTGGTTCCTGCGGAATGGCCCTGGTGGGAGCCTTTGAAACCGCCAAGCGGCTCGATGCCGACAAACTGGTGGTGGTATTGCTGCCGGATTCGGGCCGCAACTACCTTAGCAAAATCTATAATGATGCCTGGATGCGCGACCAGGGCTTCACCGAGCGGTTCCCCAGTCATCCCCGTGTAGGCGATTTGCTGCATAGCCATCAAGGCAGCAATAGTGTGCCTAATTTTGTGACAGTGCGCTCGAACCAACCGGTCAGCGAAGCCATTGCCCAGTTGCACGAACACGGCATTTCCCAGATGCCGGTGGTCAGCCCGGAAAGTACCAATGGTCAGGCAAACATCGTGGGGAGCATCCAGGAACGCACGCTACTGGACAAAATCTTCAAAAACCCGGAGATCGTGAGTGCCGCCGTAGAACAGGTTATGGATGCGCCACTCCCAAGCGTGCCGGTCGATGAAGAAGTCGAGAATATTTTCCCATTGTTCAGTAGCAGTTCTCCGGCCCTGGTGATCGAAGAAAATGGTCAGGCTATCGGCATTATCAGCCGGGCCGATTTGCTGGAATTCGTGGCCTTACAGCGCAGCCGTCAGTAAAAGTAAGGGACTAATCTTGCTGTACCTGATTAAAAAAGGCCATTGTTATTAGGAACCGCAAATAGAAAGTGACGAAATTAGAAGCATGAAAGGTAATTATGAAGGGTAACTACAACCAGACCGGCTTCGAGACCCGTGCCATTCACGCCGGTCAGGCCCCTGATCCGACCACCGGAGCAGTAACCGTCCCGATTTACCAGACTTCCACTTATGCCCAGGAAGCGGTCGGCCAGCACAAAGGCTACGAATATTCGCGTACCCACAACCCGACCCGCACCGCCCTGGAGGAATGTATCGCCTCGCTAGAAGGCGGGGCCGACAGCTACGGGTTAGGCTTTGCCAGTGGCATGGCCGCCATCAATACTATGATGTACCAGGCCCGGCCTGGCGACCACGTGGTCTTGAGTGACGATGTATATGGCGGCACCTACCGGCTATTTGCGAAGGTGCTTTCTAAGTACGGCATCGATTATGACCTGGCCGACCTGACCGACCTGGAGCGGGCCGCCGGGAAATTCCGCACCAATACCAAGCTGGTCTGGCTGGAAACGCCGACCAACCCCTGGCTGAAAGTGCTGGACATCAAAGAAATCGCCCAGATGACCCATAACAACGGCGCAAAACTGGTGGTGGACAACACCTTTGCCTCGCCTTTCCTGCAACGCCCGCTCGAACAGGGGGCGGACGTGGTTATTCATAGTGCCACCAAATATCTGGGCGGTCACAGCGATGTGGTGGGCGGTTTGCTGGTAACTAAAGACAAGGCTTTGCGCGATGAGATTGCCTTTCACCAGAACGCGACCGGGGCCACTCCTGGCCCCTTTGATAGCTGGCTGATATTGCGCGGCATCAAAACGCTGCCGGTACGGATGCGCGCGCACTGCGAAAATGCCCAGGCCGTCGCCGAGTTTCTGAGTGAACATCCTAAAGTCGAGCGGGTCATTTACCCCGGCCTGACCAGTCATCCGCAGCACGAACTGGCCCGGCAGCAAATGGACGGCTTTGGCGGCATGGTCTCGTTCATTGCCAAAGAGGGTTACGAGGCGGCGTTGGCAATGGTAGCCCGTACAAAAATCTTTACGCTGGCCGAAAGCCTGGGCGGGGTCGAGTCGCTGATCGAGCATCCCGGTGCCATGACCCACGCCAGCCTGGCCGGTAGTCCAATTGAAATGAATTCGGCTCTGGTGCGGCTTTCGGTCGGCATCGAGTCGAAAGTCGATTTAATCCGCGATCTCGAACAGGCCCTGGCTTAATGCGAACAGTTCAGGAACAACCGGTTCCAGTCGACTCAACAACGGGTGAAAAGACCTTACTCACCCGCCCCTTCCCTGCCTGGCTAAATGAAAGCAACTTGTTATGGACGCTGGCAAGCCTGGCGGCAGTTTTAGCCGGGCTATATCTTCTGGTCGCGCGACCGGTTCAGATCAAAACCTGGCAAGCCGATCAACTCACTACCGCCGTTGAACAGAAAAACGATTACCAGCTTTATCCCCTGGAAACCGATCCGGCGGGTCAGCTTTACCACTGGACCTACCCCAGCAAAGCTCTTTTTGTCGCGCCGATTACTACTCACAACAATCACCAGCTAAAGATTACAATCCGAGCGCGGGGAGCCAGTGCCGCCGGAGGGCCGGTCAAGGCGACCACCGTAACGGCTAACGAGGTAGTTATCGGCCAATTTACCCCCGCCGCCGGTAAAGTAGAATTTCAGGATTTTAGTTTCTCTTTTACCCCGGCCTACCGTGACGATAATCTGTTGCGCCTGACCTTTGATACCCCGGCCTGGAAACCTAAAACCGATAACCGCCAGCTTGGTTTCGCGCTGCAATCGGTGACGGTCGATTTGCAAGAAATCTGGTCGCCGCTGCAAAAACCGTCCCGAATCTGGTTGATCTGGCTGCTGCCGGGACTGGCCCTGGTGGTAGTGGTCGCCAAAGTGGCCCAGCGACGTACCTTTAAATCCGGTCAGGTAAGATCGCTACTTGGCTATCTTGCGACCAGTTGCTGCCTGGGGATAGCCGTCCTGATGAGTTTTTTTCTTCTCGCATTATTCCGGCTGGGCTACAATGGGCTGATCAACCAGACTTTTTATTGGGCCTACAGTATCTGTAGCATTTACCTGGCGGTCTTTGCCCTGTGGGTAGCCCTGGTTGGCCTGAGTTTGAATAGCCAGACCGGACTCACTCTGTGGCAAATGCTAGATCAACGCAGCCGTTCCTGGCGGGCGGCGCATCCGGTCTGGTTGGCGGCGGCGGTCATTTTTCTGTTCAACCTGATTTTGACGCTAGTTTTTGCCGCAAAGGTTATCATGGAGAACGGTAGCCCAGCCCCTATTTTCCGCTATCTGGACGGCCCCGAATATATTCTTATTGCTCACGGCTTTTACGACCGGCAAGACGCACTTTTACAAATAATAGATTTCGGCCAGCATTCTACCTATTATTGGGGTGCCCATTTCCCCCTGTTTCCACTTGCCCTGATGACGGTGCAACCGTTGGTCGGCTGGCTCTGGTCGCCCTTAGTGGTAAACTTTTTGGCTTCGACCGGCTTTGCTTTTGTATTTTACCGGCTGGTTCGGGATTTTAACTACACTCAACACCCGCTGTGGCTGGCCCTGATCGCCCTGGTATTGCCGGTACGCTGGCTGATTTATCACAATGTCGGTAGCAGCGAACCGATTTTCATGCTCTTTGAGGTCTTATCGATCTACTTTTTCAAAAAGGAGCGTTACTGGCTGGCCGGTATAGCCGGGGTCGGGGCGGTCTTCAGCCGTCCACCAGGAATTTTTCTATGGTTTGGCCTGATGCTGTGCTTGCTTTTCGAGGCAGCCCTGAAAAGCTGGAACGAGAGTCGGTTTTCCCTGCCGGATTTACTTAAACGCTTTAACTGGCGGGCGTTCGGGCCTTTACTCCTGCTGCCGTTGGGTCTGCTAGGAGTATTTGGAGTCTATGGCTGGCGTTACGGTGACTTCCTGGCCTACTTCAAAATCACCGAAAACGTCACCCACGTCGGGTGGCTGCCTTTTCCCACGATGTTACGGGGCGACGATTTCAACAGTCCGGCTGTAATTTATACCTATATTTTGTGCGCCGTCGGTCTGGTAGTATTATGGAGACAACGCCGTTTCGATCTGTTCTGGGTCGGTCTTGCGGCCTATCTGTACACCCTGTTTTTGCTGCACAGCGATGTATTGCGCTATTCCATACCCTTTTTTGCCCTGATCGTCCTGATTCCCTTTGCCAATCTGTTAAGCGGGAAGGTAGCTCGTTACCTGAGCTTGCCGGTGATTGTCGCGCTGTTTTTCTATAGCTGGGGTCAACTGGTCAGAAATCTGGCCGGGTTGGATACCTTTGACGCGATGCGGGATATTTTGCAAATTATTATAAAATAAAAAGCGACCCGCCATTGGGTCGCTTTTTATTCAAAACCGTAAGGTTTTTAGTAGGTTTTTTCTTGAGAGATTGGAACCGTTATATTGATCCAGGGACGCTCAACCCGCACATACTCTGCCCGACGACCATCAAAGGATGGTGGTAAAGGGCCGGTGCCTTCCAGCGTAATTACCCTGGCACTGTCCAGTTGACGGTAAGTTCCGGCACTAACAAGCTGGCCTACCAGGAAAATTTCTTCACCGTCATCGTTCAAGAGGCGGTTGCTGGTCGAACTGGGAACTGCCGAAATCGGTCGCAATGCTCCGGTACCACGATTGCGGCTTAAAATAGTCATTCTATCGGTGCTGATCATAGTTGATAGCCTCCTTGCTATAAGCTTGATCACCAATGCTACGGGGAATACACTAACTGTTTTTGGCTTCAACTACCAAAAGAAAATTAATGTAGTATAGAAATCCCTTAAGTGCCTGGCGGTAAGTTTACTTACAGACGTTTTAACAAAAACTGTAATTAAAAGAATGCTAGTACGTATTTTGGATTAACTCAGACGTTGTGAGCAAATTTGTGAAAATTTCCCGCGCTTAATTTTCCACTTCATCTTCCAGACCATAATCCATAGGAAGAGGCGGAATTTCAGTCAGATGAGCCATTTTACTATTCTTTTGAGATTTTATCAATAGAATTTTCTATGACTCACCATACTCTGTGCTATAATTTAGCATAATCTTAACAATATGTCAATCCTTTTTTCATTCAATCTTCATTCAAAATTTACTTTGCTTACCGAATTTTGCTACCGAACACATTTAAAAGCCCTCGTGATCAAGCGGGATAAAAGCGGCTGGTATAATCATCAACTCGTTCAAAAAGTGTTCGAGTGGGTTCAAACCTAAGTTGAATAGGCTTTCGGTAAGAAAAACAGATGCAGTTTACCACTTTGTGATGACCTTCTTCTCCTTCATTCTAAAATGTGTCTGGTAGCAAAAACATAAAATGGTTGTAACTGTTCAGGCCCACCCCTGACCCCTTCCCAGGGCCACCAGTGGACGGGGAAAAGAAGAAGAAAAAGAGAGATACAGGGGCACCCAAAGGGTACCCGCCTGTACGACCCCGCGCAGGGGTCGGGTACCCTTTGGGTGCCCTACCTACCCCGCTAATTTCTTAGTGGTAGGGTGAACAGTTACAAATGGTTTCTTCAAAAGCGATCTGGCCGAGTTATTTTTTGACCGCCACGATCACCTGACTACCTTTGTTGGCCGGGCTGCCACCGGGCGGATTGGTTCCCAGGATTTCGCCGGATTTTAAGCTCTTGAAGGTATTCAAAGCTTGATCAAGGGCGGCTCCGCTGAACTGGCGGCGCAATTCGGCTTCGTCCCAGACTACGACCTGAGGTTGCAAACCAGCATCGCGCAAAGCTTTTTCGCCATCGGCCTGGCGTTCGCCCACCACCTGCGGCACATTTACCACTACCGGTTTAGGGGTGGGAGTGGGTGGCACCGGGGTCGCGGTCGGAGGGGCCGGGGTGGCAGTCGGGGCCAGCGGCGTCGCGGTCGGCTGGGGGCCTTTGCTGACCACTACTTTTATCAGCGAACCTTTAGCGACACTCACCCCAGAGCCGCCTTTGGGATCGGTGCGGATAACCGTATTTTCAGGGAAATCGGGGCTAAATTCATCGCTGCGCTGCACCTGGAAACCTAGCTCTTTTAGCTGGTTGATCGAAGCGTTGGGGTCACGGTTGACGTAATCGTTTAGCGGAACCTGAATTTTGCCTTTGCTGACCACCAGATTAACCGGCGTGTTTACATCCACCTGGGTCCCGGCTTTGGGATCGGTGCGGATAATCGTATTAGCATCCTGGTCGCTGGTTTCCTGGGTGACGGTGCCGATTTTCAGATTACTCTTGGTCAACTGATCTTCGGCCTGGGGCTGCGTTTTCTTGGTCACATCGGGGACAGCCACCTTAGCCACCGGCACGGGCGTATTATTGGATAACGTTGGGGGCGGATTGGTAGCCGTCTTTTGGGGATTGGGGGCGGTCAGGCTGGGTAGGATAAGTAGACCGGCTAAGATCAAGGCCGTAATCATCAGAAAGGCCGCGCCGCCAATGATCCAGGGCAAGCAACCGGCATTCCGGCGAGGTTCTTCGTCATAACCATCCAACGGCTGGACTACCGGCACCCGGTCGCGGTAATTCGGAGCTATCCGGTCGTTATTATAGCGAACAGCATTACGCTGCGGAGTGCGCCGGTCATAAGGGTAAGCGTCGGGTTGTTCATAAACCGGGTAGCTGGGCTGGGCCGGGCGCACCGGCTGAAAATTGGTGGCCTCCGCCGATTTATTGGTGTAGTTGGTCTGGGGCTGAACCGGCGAACGGCCATTGGTAGGAGCAACCGGCGGGATTGGGGCTGCCGGACGCACCGACCGGGTGCCCTGCTCGGACTGGTTTTCCACGTTTCGCAAAGCTCTTGCCAGTTCGGCGGCATTACTATAGCGGCGATTAGGGTCTTTGGCAAGAGACCGGAGTACAATCTGTTCCACCACCAGCGGTACCGCCGGATTAAAACGGCGCAAGGGTGGAGGCGGTTCTTCGATATGCTTGAGGGCCAGGGCTACCGCGTTATCGCTATCGAACGGAATCTGACCGGTTAGCATTTCAAACAACACGATGCCTATCGAGTAAATATCACTCTGAGGCAACACCGGTAAACCTTTGGCCTGTTCCGGCGAGAAATAGTGGACGGTACCAAGCGTAATCCCGGCTTCGGTCAGGGTGGAAGCATTGGTGCTTTTGGCAATGCCAAAGTCGGTGACTTTAACCCGGCCCCCTTTATCGATCAAAATATTTTGAGGCTTTATATCACGATGGATCAGGCCGGAATTATGGGAATAATCAATCGCGTCGCAAATCTCGGCCCCAAGTTCCAGGGCGCGCTGGGTGGTGAAAGGGCCGGAGCGTACAATAATTTCTTTCAGGCTCGAACCATCGACGAACTCCATCACGATATAATGCATATCTCCATCGTCACCGACATCGAAAACCCGCACAATATTGGGATGGTTCAAGCTGGCGGCTTGCTGGGCCTCGCGTTTGAAACGCTCCAGGAACTGGGGGTCAGCGGAGTAGCTATCGCGCAGGATTTTGATGGCGACCACCCGATTGAGCCGCAAATCCATAGCCTTGTAGACAGTCGCCATGCCACCATCCCCAATTTTGGCTTGTAGTTCGTAACGGTTGTTTAAGGTTCGGGCCTGGGTCATATTAGATGCTTTCCTCTAAGATAAAACGATATAACAGGGTTAGGCTGGAGACCCTTCCATACGTTATACACACATTATACACTGTTTTAGGCTATACATAATGAGTTTTGTCACAGCCCGGCCAACAAAAAAGGGCTGAGGTGAGCGGTGGTGACGGCATAATTCTCGCGGAGCAGGTTGTGGCCGATACCATCCAACCGCACCGCCTGACCGCTTGCCGGTTCAAGAGCCGACCGACACGCCGCCTGGGTTTGTGCCGAAAGAAAGCCGCCTTCCTGTTCATCACACATCAAAAGCAGCAATGGTACTTTCACCTCCAACAACTGTATTACGGCATTATCCCCGGCGTTTTGCAGCCAGAAATCGCGCACTACCTCCGGCTGAAATTTAAGCATCGCCCCGGCCTTCCAGAAATGATCGTAATGTTCAGGCCAGCGCGAATTGTTCACCTTTGACTGGTCGTAATAGGCCTGCCAGTCTAGCTTGGGTTGGCCGACCTGCGCGATATAGGCCGGGCTGAAAGTTTCGACCAAATCCGGTCGTAAATCCAAGGCCGGGTCGAGCAAGGCCACGCGCGCCAAACCGGTATTATAGCGGGCCGCCAGCCGCAAGCCGGTTACACCACCCCAGCTATGCCCGGCCAGGCGGTAGCCAGCGGCATCCCAGCCCAACAATTTTGCAAAATCGGCTAACTGACGCGCGGTAGTATCCCAGCGAGTATCCGGGCCGGAACTCGTTTCACCGTGACCGGGCATATCCACCCCTACCACGTGCGCTCCCTGCCGGGCCAGGTCCGCGCCCAATCGCCACCAGGCGCGGGCATCGCTGGTGATACCGTGAGCCAGCAAAATATTAATCCGACCGTTTTTATTCCATTCGAGGTAACGCCAGTTCAACCCACCGGCGGTGCCGGTCAACTCGGCAGGCTCCAGCCCGGCCATGCAATCTTGCTCACTCAAGCTTCTTTGCCTATAACCTTTCTTTATTCTGTAATATAAACGCCATTGGTCGAGGTGAAGTTCCGGTTAGCCCGGTCTCTTTTGGGCCGATTATACCAAATTTAACCGGCCCGATTGCTTTTCTGGCTTTTATACATCCCGCCTGTATACCCCCGCTTTAGCCTATTAGCAAAAGTCCGGGTATCTTACAAAGATATTCGTGTATAAAATAGAGGACGGCCCGGCTCCATTTGACCACCGGTGCTGGATAAATTATGCTGTGATTTGGACCTGATTAGGACTATCGCTAGATGACGCAAACCAACCTGGAGCGGGGGTAGTGGGGGTGCAACCCATGCGGGGGTATACAGGCGGGTACCCTTTGGGTGCCCCTGTAAAATTCTCTTTTAACTTTCGCTTCAAGCTCACGACGTGAGCCTGAAGCGAAAGTCCTAATGATACAAGAATTTGGACAACTGACTGACTTTGGAAACATTGCAAGCCAAATCAAATAAAAAGCAAGTGCGAGTCGACCCGGCCAACCGGCTATCCCCTCAGGGCTATCTCAAGGTGGTAACAGTGGTACTGGTGGGGCTGGCCGGTTTGCAATTGCTAAGGGCCTTTACGGCTCTTTTTGCGCCTATCGTGCTGGACTACTGCGAAATGGTGCTGGCAGGCGCGACCGAGCAATTGCGCCAGAGCGGCAACCTGCGCGATATTTATGCACCACCCCAGGCCGCCTATGGTATGCCCGGTATCCAGTACCCACCCCTGTTTACCTTGCTCACAACTGCCCTGCGAACCGTGACCGGTCTCAGTCCGGTACTGGTCGAACGGTTACTGGCCTGGAGCCTGTATGCCACCGCCGCCGGTCTGGTCGGACTGAACGTCTGGCAAGAGGTTCGCCACAAATGGCTGGCCGCCCTGGGCTTTGGACTGCCCTTCTGCTTCTGGGGGGTCATTATCTTCATCCAGGCGGCGCGGGTCGATCCGCTTGCCCTGAGCCTGAGCCTGCTGACGGCTTATCTTTACCGCCACCAGACCCAAACCGGCCCGGTGAAATACGGGACCCTGGCTCTGGTAGCCGGAACCGGCGTGCTGGCTTTCTTTAGCAAACAAACCTATCTGGCCGTTTCCGCCGCGATTTTTTTTGATATTATATTATGTAAAGTTGATCTGTCGAACCTGGCCGGTTGCTCGGACCAAAAAGCCACCCGTCAAATTGGGAAATTCAAGGCCAAACGCCTGGTTTTCTTTTGCGGTTGCTGGTTGGGCTGGGCTGGGCTAGGAATGGCTTTGTTCGGCTGGCTATCGGCGGGAGAACTTTTTGGCATTTTTGAACCGGCCAGAGCGGGTTCTTTCATCTTCTCTAAAGTGCCGGGGTTTCTGAGCATTTTCGTGTTTGATCACCTGCCGCTATTGCTGCTGGCCCTGATTGGTCTGTGGTGGCAATGGAGGCAGGGTCAGCGATTCTGGCCGTTATATAGCCTATTTGCAGCCCTGACCTGTATCACTATTATCAAGGATGGCGCGGTCGATTACTATTTTAACGAGTTGGGCTATGTGTTGTCGGTGTCGGTGGTGCTTGCGCTACAGCCGGGTTTGAAACTGCCGCGACCGGGCTGGCGATGGGCTGCTTTAACCCTGCAAGCTCTGCTCGCCGCCGCAATGTTTTTGGGTTGGAGCCAGTGGAAAGATTATAATGCCGGTCAGGAAGCTTATGACAAGGGGCTGGCCCTGGTCCGGGCCGCTCAGGTTCAGGAGCAGCAGGGCGGCAAGCCGGGGCTGGTGCTGGTAGATAGTTTTTTGCTGGAAACCGGACAGGCCCAGCGCGTCGGCGATTATTTTATCTATTCGGTGCTGCTGAGTAATAACCGGCGAGACCCACAACCGTTGATCAATGATTTGCTCGCCGGGCGATACAGGGTGATCATAACCGAGAACTTTTTGAAATGGCCGCCGGCGGTCGAAGCGGCCCTGAGCGGGCGATACCAGTTGCAGGTGATTGCGGACAAAGATGGCCGTAAACCTTACCGGGTTTATACTTTACGCCCGGCAGCACTTGAAGAATTTCAAGGAGCCGGAGTAGTAGCCGCTTCATAGCGTCGTTTGGCGGTCCAGGCTTTATCCGAATCGGGGTATAATTCCAGGGAGGCCGCCATCAGCCACCCGCTACCGCCTTTTAATTGATACCAGCCGCCCGGCACCCGGTTTTGTAAGGCTACCAGGGTGTAACGCTGCAAATTCTGGATCGTGCGAGCCTCGTTAGAAGGTTCTTCGCGGACCCTGGCCTGCGAAGCCACCACCAGTGCGAATTGCTCGCCGGGACCGACCGTTTCAAAAGCCTGCCCGGTAGTTTGCGGTGTAGTAGAGTAGCTTTCGGGGTAGTTTTCTATAGCCGGTCCGTTAACCGTCCGGTTCTGGATTTTGACTACCAGCAGCAAATACAAAATCACCAGGCCAAGCGTGGCGCAAACCCACAACAACCAGCGATAATTGGCCTGACCCGATGCGGTTCCTTTATAACGGTAAGAGCTGCGACCGAGATTATTTACGTTTCTATTTCGAGGCAAACGCGGGGGCGGTCCCGGATTTTGCAGATATAGCGGAGCCGGTGGCGGCGAACCATTTTCGAGTGGGCCGGTTGCCGGAAGGCTGGGTTGGGGGTCGTTTATTACCGTCGGCGGGGCGGCGGTGGTATCAAGCGTGGTCAACGATTGAGAGGATTGAGAGCGTGGCGCGGTTGAAGTTGGTTGCAAGCTGGAGCTGCCGGGAAGCGGTTCTGCCGGGTCGGGAACAGGTGGGGGATTTTGCTCATCCGTTCGAGCGTGTGGGGCCACCAATGCCAGCACCTGATCTGGTTCGGTGGGTGGCTCTTTCGGCTGGGTTGGCTGAAAAGCTGCTTCTTCTTCGGGCGGTATTTTAAGACGCGCTGAGGATCGTTTGGTTCGAGCCATGCTGCCTCTTTCTGCCGGTGAGCCGGGCATATCTGCTTTTCCAACCGGGTTACGCACAATCAAACACAACTGTAATTATTATACAGGTCCGTCAACTGATTTTATTCTACAAAAAGCCTATCATTCTGGCAAGCCTGATTGCTATTTAACTCAGGGCATTTGCAAGGTCAACCGCCCTGGCTATTTAACCTTTAGCTCTTCGAGTATTATTGGCGCAATGCCGGTAATCGCTTCGACCGGGGCAAAGGCCGGTGCTGCCGGGCCAAAGACCAGCAACGGCACCGGGTTGAGCGTATGTAAGCGAGTGCTGAGGTCTTCCAGATTGCCGTGATCGCTGGAGATTACCAGGGTAGTTTCCGGGGTCATATTTTCCAAAACGCCTTCGATCAGACCATCCACCTCTTGCAATACCTGGCGAGCGGAAACCATTTCCTGGCGGTGTCCGGCAAAATCCGGCAAATAACATTCGTAGAGGGTTAATTCGTAGCCGGTCGAGATGTGCGCCAGACGCTTTCCGGCTTCCTGGGCCGGGATTGGAGAGGGTTGGAAATCGTGGCCGGAACCATGAGCATTGGTAATATCCCAGAAAATAGCTTCACCCCGCTCGTAATCCGCCGGCATCCGAAAGGGTACCTGGGCTGTCAGGCTTAATAGCGACCCTACCGAATAACGAATACGCCGCTGCTCTATCGCTTCAAAATAGCCGGGGGTATATACGTTAGCCGAGGTAGCCCGGCCACCCTGGGCCTTGACCTGCTTGAATATGCCGCTTTCTTCAAGCAGAATACGGAGCGAACCATTGGCAAAACCGGTCAGGTGACGACCTAGAAAGGCTGGAGCGTTTCGACCGGTGTATAGTGAGGTCTGACCGGTCGCGCTCTGAGGACGACCCGGCACACCCAAGCGGACATCCACCGGTTTAAGCAGGAGACCGGGTTCGTTTAGCGTCCGACCGGCGATTAGCGACCCCCCCAACCGGGCGGCCAGCACCGGCAAAGGTTCGACCGGTCGGTTAGCCTCGGTGTAGCCGCTCAAAGGATTGGCCGGACCAGCCTCTCCTAACCCCACGCCATCTAAAAACAGGTAAATAAAACGCGCCGCGATTGGTCTTCTCCTCAAAAAATCACCTATTATTTTGCTGATAGCCAGGTGTCTCAACTGTTATTGTACTACTTATAAAGGCCGCTCACGAATTAGTAGGAATAAATCTTACTCAGTGAGGCTAGCTCAAGCCCATAAACCTTACCAGAACGGGTACAAGCGTTGCCCATTATTCCGCTGGATGTTAAGATTAGATGGTTAACTTTCTTAATCAATCAGGTGGGGCAAGCGCGTAACCTGGCTAGAATCGAAACTATAATGGTTAACCGGCTGGTAAAAAATAATTTCTGGAGAGCTTGGCTGCTCTGGCTGCTTTTGAGTGGTTTACTGAGTGCTTGTGGTTCCGGTGAAGCGACGCCCGGCGCAGTCATTAGCCCGGTCAGTTCGGGAGGTACGACCGCCCCGGTAATCGCTATCAGTCCTGTACAAAGCCCTCCGACGGCACCGGTTCCGACCACGACGGCACCAACGCTGGCAAGCGTCACCCCGCTGCCACCCACCCCAACTCCGGTTCCGACTGCTGCCCCGCCTACCTCACTCGCGGCGACCCCACTTCCGGCAACGGCGGTCCCGGTTACAGTTAGCCCGACCACTCCGGCTGTAAAGATTGATTTTTCCGGCGACCTGGCAATGACCCACGTTCAGATGCTGGCCGGGACCATCGGTATCCGAGCCGCCGGGACGGCTGGAGACCGTCAGGCGGGGGATTACATCGAAAGTTATTTCAAAAGTCTGGGCCTGACCACCGAGCGGCCAATGGTAAACTTTACGATTACCCGCGACAACGGTTCGAGTGTCAGCTATCAGGCGGGCGGCGCGGCTGTGACACTTAAAGGCAGTGCCATGACCCTCAGTGGCAAAGGTCAGCTAAAAGGCCAGTTGGTGAGTGCCGGTACCGCCTTGCCAAACAGCCTGAACGGGCTTGACCTGTCCGGCAAAATTGCCCTGGTACAGCGGGGTCAAAGTACCTTTCAATCAAAAGTCGATACGGTAACGGCCAGGGGAGCCAGCGCGATCTTGATATACAACAACCAGGATGGGCCGCTTGATTCGGCTACCTTGCAAAACCAGGCCCCGCTTCCAGTGCTGGGTTTGAGTAAAGCCGATGGCGAAAAACTGCTTTCCCTGCTTAATGCTGGTTCGGCCCTGACTATAAACGTTACCGCCAACCTTATTACCAGCGATATTAACTTTACAAACGTGGTAGCTACCCGACCCGGCGCGAATAACAACGCTCCGATAATCATCTTTGGCGGCCATTATGACTCGGTACCCGCCGGGCCAGGTGCCAACGACAACGCCAGTGGTACGGCGGTAACAATGGAACTGGCACGGGTGCTGCAAAACCGTTACCCGGCTTACGAATTCAGGTTTGTCGGCTTTAGTGGCGAAGAAATCGGGCTGGTCGGCAGCACTGATTATGCCCGGAAGTTAAGCGAGGCCGAACGCAAACGAATTGTAGCCATGATCAATATTGATATGGTTACAGTCGGGCCGCATTTCTATGTGGGCGGCACCGCCAACCTGACCAAAATCGGGCTGGCCGAAGCCACCAACCTGGGGGCGGGTAATGTCGAGGTAATTCCAGCCGACCTGTCAGGTGCCAGCGATCATTATGCTTTTCAGCAACTCGGTATTCCGGTGCTATTTTTTAACCGCGAAAGCGACCCCGATTATCATAAACCGGGTGACACGGCAGACCACGTTAAACCGGACCGATTAAGCCAGGTTGGTCAGATTGTGATAAATGTCATAGACAAATTATCCAGAAATTGAAAAAATGGAATTTAATAAAACTTGAATAAGTCTATTTTATTGACTACACTTTTTAAGGTTGATAACATCGATTTATTCGTCAATTGGGTTATTTTCAAAATTATGCGATGAACAGTTGTTCAGAGTGCCATAGGGAACTCTACATATTTTGTTATCCAGTTCAATCAAAATTAGTCATGCTCAAGTCATTTTGAGATAGCCTCGAAAGACTAGAAAGGGCCTTATAAAATGGCTCGCTTATTGTTCATGGGTACCGGTTCAGCTTTACCCTCTGCCAGTCAGGATAACGCGTCCCTTTTGCTCGAAAACAACGGCTCCTATTTGATGATAGACTGTAGCGGCACGCCTTATCGCAAGCTTCTCAAACTGGGGGTCGACCCCGACCGGTTGGAACATATTGTAATAACCCACCATCATGTCGATCATATATATGGTTTGCCTTCGCTGGTCGAATGTCTCTGGATCAAAGGCCGCAGCAACCCCCTCCATATTTACGCCTTACCCTCGACAATGGAAGTTATAATAACCTTGCTCGACCTGTGGAAGTTGCGCGACCGGTTTATTCGCCAGTTTCCGATCCATTTGCATACCCTGGCCGGTAGCGAAGACGAACTGGTTCTCCAGCACCCGGATTTTACGGTCCGAACTACCCCGACCCTCCACGCCGTACCCAGCGTGGCGACCAAAGTTATCTTTCCCGGCGGTACCACCTTTGTCTATAGCAGCGATACCGCGCCCTGCCAATCCCTGATAGATTTCGCTAAGGGGGTCGACCATTTTCTGATGGAATGTACCTTCTGTGAGGCCGACGAGGAACTGGCTGAAATTACCTATCACATTCATTCCTCGGAATACGCCCAGATGGCCGGGAAAATCGGGGCCGGTAATACCATTTTGATCCATCATTCCGACGATGAGGTTTGCCCCAATAATGTGCTGCTGGATGAAATTCAGGCGGCTACCCGGTCAGCCCGGTCCATAATTATTCCGCGTGACCTTGAAATCCTCAAACTGGATAAAGATTAGAACTTTCTTAAAACCGGCCATTTGAAGCCCAATTTACCCCCCTGCGGCTAGAAATAATTTCCAAGCCGGTTTATAATGCCAGGAAATCGGGATTTACTTAGTTCTATATAAACAATCTATTCGTCCGGTTACTCCCTTTCCGGAAATAACCTTTTGTAAATTCCTGATGGTAAATGCTGGGGTGTCAGATAGGTCTTTAGCTAATTGCTAATAATTCGTCAGTGTTAAGATTTTTTAACAGCTTCTTAATGTGTTCTGTTAGGTTAAACTGATAGGATATAATTAAGCTAATACAACCAAAATCGTTGTACTGGTCGATGAGCGGCAGATAGCAACGAGATCAAGTAAGTGTAGGGAAGTAGATTCATGAACAAGAAAAGGCTGGCACTAGGCGCAATTGTAATTCTATCCTTGTTAGGCTTATTTCTGGTCTTCGGCAAGACCCAGGGCGAAAAGCTAAACTGGGACCAGGTCATTACCAAAGCGCGCAGTGGCGAAATCAAGACAATTACCACTAACTCCAACGATCATAATATCACCCTCATCTTGAATAACGACTCAAACAAAGTGTATTCCAGCACCTATCCGCGCGGCATAAAGAAAGTTGACGAACAACTGGCGGCAGCCGGGGTTGCTGACGACAAGTATCCTGATATTATCAACGAAACCAACACCTACGACCGCTGGTCGAACTTGTTTTTGATGCTGGCCTTGCTGGTTGGGGTAGGCTTGTTCTACACCTGGTTTCGCAACCGGCGAGCTAAAACCGACGAAACCCAGAGCGGGCCGGGTGGCATGGCCGGGGGACCTTTTGCGATGGGCCGGAGCAACGCCCGCCTGATAATCCCGCAGAAGGTGGGTATCACCTTTGACGATGTAGCCGGGGCCGATGAAGCCAAAATGGAATTGCAGGAAGTGGTCGAGTTCCTGAAGCACTCGGAGAAATTCTCGGCCCTGGGTGCCCGCATACCCAAAGGTGTCTTGCTGGTCGGCCCACCAGGTACCGGTAAGACCCTGATCGCCAAAGCGATTGCCGGGGAAGCCAATGTACCGTTTATGAGTGTCAGCGGCAGCGAGTTTGTCGAAATGTACGTCGGAGTAGGCGCAAGCCGGGTCCGCAACCTGTTTGCCAGGGCCAAGAAAATGGCTCCCTGTATCATCTTCATTGATGAGGTCGACGCGTTAGGTCGCAAACGCGGGATGCGCTCCGGCGGTGGCACCGAGGAACGCGAGCAAACCCTGAACCAGATGTTAGTCGAGATGGACGGCTTCGATAGCAACACCAACATTATCGTGGTGGCAGCGACCAACCGCCCCGACGTACTGGACCCAGCGCTGTTGAGACCAGGCCGGTTTGACCGCCAGGTGACGATTGATAACCCGGATTACCGGGGCCGCACGGCGATCTTGAAGGTTCATGCCAAAGGCAAACCCTTTCAGGCCGAAGTCGACCTGGAGCGGATTGCCAAGCAGACCCCCGGCTTTAGTGGGGCCGATTTAGCCAATCTGGTCAACGAAGCGGCCATCCTGACCGCCCGGCGTTCCAAAACCGCCATCGGTCTGGACGAACTGGAAGAGTCGATTGACCGGGTAATTGCCGGACCAGAGCGTAAAAGCCGCTTGATCAGCGAACGCGAAAAAGTTACCACCGCCTATCACGAAGTCGGTCACGCCCTGGTTGCCAAGCTGGTGGGCAATGTCGATCCCGTTCAGAAAATTTCGATTATTGCACGAGGCCGGATGGGTGGCTATACCAGGGTCGGGGCGGGCGAGGATCGCACCTTGTGGACCAAAAGCCAGTTGGAAGATTTTATGGCCTTTGCCCTGGGTGGAGCCGCCGCCGAGGAACTAACTTTTGGGGAAGTGACCACCGGACCCAGCAACGATATTGAACGGGTCAGCGAAATCGCCCGCTCGATGGTATGCGACTATGGTATGAGCGAAAAATTCGGACCATTGGCCCTGGGCAATAAACAGGGCGGCGGCTTTCTGGGTGGCACAGAGCGGCAAAGTAATTACAGCAATACTGTCGCCTACATGATCGACCAGGAAGTACACGGGCTGATACAGAAAGCGTTGGGTCGGGCCAAACAAATTCTCACCCGCTACAATATGCATTTGATCGCTATTTCAAATGTATTGCTGGAGAAAGAAGTTATCAGCGGCGACGAGATGGACGCCATCTTCCAACAGGTCGAGCAGGAAGGCATGGGTCTGAATATGTTTGCCCTGCGGCCTTTCTCGGAAAATCAACTGGGTTTCCGAGGTACGCCCGGCAAGCTGGGTGAGCCGGAAATAGCCTCACTCAATGCGAAAGGCGAAAATATTTTGCCCGATCCGGTCGAGTTACCCACGCCAACCTCGACTGTCGCCAGCTTTGCACTGACCGACACTGATGATAACTCGGACCGGGACCGCGCAGCGGTCTAAATCTGAAATATAAAAAAACTCCAGTCAGTTTTGACTGGAGTTTTTTTAGCCTGGCTTTCGATTTAACCGCACCGATTGAAATTGAAGCGAAAGACCTAAGCCTGAAGAACTGGCAACCAATGAGCTTTTTAACTATCGGCTACCAGACTGGACCGGTCAAGCTGCCGGTAAGCTCTTTCAAACATTTCGGCGGCGCGGGCGGTATCGCCACCGGCACTGAGTACCCTGGCATACCGGAAGTAAATTTTACTCAATAATTCCCTGCCCGAACCATTTTCCTCGATAAGATTTACCGCCTCGGCGTACAACTTGATGGCACCGGTGCTATCATTCTGGGCCGCCCGTAGACTGGCCTGGCTGCTTAGAGCCTGGGCGCGCTCGACCGGGGGTAGCCGGTTCAGTCCTTGTTCCATTTCCTGACTGTACAAACCAGCCTTCGCCAGGTCTTTACTTTCCAGATACAAGTCGGCCAGGTGCATACAGGCCAGCGTTTTGGCTGCCAGGTCATTATTTTCGCTGGATAACTGGTAGGCCAGTTGAAATTGCTTTTCGGCTTCCTCAAGCTGGTGAGTTTCCAGCATTATAACGCCGTACCCACCCCGAAGTTCGGAGAGCATCCGCCGGTCGGACTGACTTTCGTAGAGGGCCAGGCTTTTGTTAGCATAGATTTTGGCCTGCGCCAGATTACCGGCCTCGCGGTACGATTGGGCCAGACTCCAGTAAAGCGTCGCCAGCTTGAGCGGATTGGCGGTATCTTCGGCCAGTTGCAAAGCCTGCCGGTACATCTGAGCCGCTTCCACATCGTCGCCAAGCTGGTGATGGAGCAGACCAAGCTGATTGTAAACCGCTACCCGAAAATGAAAATCCTTGATCGTCCCGGCTTCTACCGCCTGAGTAGCCAGGCGGAGTTGCTCAATCGCCTGCACCGGTTTGTTTTGCTGAATGTAGACCTGACTGCTAAGTTGCCGGGCGCGGGCCATCATCTCCTGATCGCCGGTTTTATCGGCCAGGTCGCGGACGACATCCAGTTCAAACTGGGCTTCGATTGCGTCGTCCAGATCGACATACAACTGAGCCAGCATAAAATGATAGTGTTTTAATTGCTCGACCCCTAACTGGCGAACCCGGACTCTGCCGCTCAAAAGATGCAAGGCCTGTTCGTAGCGTTGTTGTTCACGCAGCAAGCGGGTTTCGAGTAAGAGCAGGTCCCAGCGAGCCGGAATATCCTGGTCGGGGTTTTCCTCATTCAAGCTGGAAAATAGACCGGTGGAGTGCGAGCTGCCGGGGTGAATACCGGTCAAAAGATAAGCCACACTCACTCTCAACTGCCGGGCGATATATTCCAGAGCTTTCAAAGAAGGCGTAATCTTGCCGCGCTCAATGGAACTGATATAACTTTTTGAAAAACGTTCGCCGACCAGGTCTTTCTGACTCATGGCTTTATCGGTCCGGGCTTCGCGTATTCTTAAACCAACTATTGGTGCTAAACCTTCTAAATCGAGCGGGGTTTCGGCAGTTATCATATAAATTACCTCATATTCGTTTTGCACTATCCCAGAACTACCCTACAACCTGATTTTAAGTGGAGTGTAATTGAGTAGATTATTTTGCATTCTTTGTTAACCTATTTTAACATAAAAACTTTTAATAGCAATAATTATTGACCGGAAAAGAGTTGTTCTCATTATCAATAAAAGGTACAATACCATTGTTATATTTGACCGTTAAATTTTATGTTAAGTTGGAATTTAGCCTCTCAATAATCTTTAAAATTTGTTAAAACCAGGCTCTAAACGTTGATGATTTATTCAGACTTAAATGATTTGAAAAAATTCGTTTTAACATGAAGAGTTCACTTTAGATATTCTCAACCTCGAATGTTTCTACCAGAAGTTTATTAATAAACGAATTGTTCGTGTTTACTTTTACGATACTATTTCCTGTCAAAATCTACATCCACCTGAAAGAATTAACCGCCAGAATTAGCAGCCCGGACCGGTCATTTACCGTTTTCAAATATGCGAGTGTTCAAATCTTTCACTGAATAAACTGGATAAGGTTGTAAAATAGTGAAAAAAGTGATTAAAAAGTAATATGGTACAATAAAGTCGTGATAATATAAGAAGGGTAAACATTGCATCTGTAATGTTATTCTTAATGACATTTCGCTATAATAAAATTATTCGTACTTTTACGCTGGATACTAACCCAGCCGGTTATGCTGGTAAGGAATAAAATGAGCCGCAGACTGATAATAATTGAAGATGATGCCAGCGAATTCGAGGCTGACAATCTCGAAGAAGCACTAGAATTGTTACATTCTCAGGGTCTTAAAGCCTATGCTGCTTCCTCGCTTTTTGAAATGGAAACCCCCTATACCAATAAACTGACTAGCCAGGACCTTGAAAATCTGCCGCTGCCTTCGAGCCAGGGCGAGCAAATCGCCCTGGAAACCCTGCTATTGCAAAAAACCATTTTAGAAAACGAATTGCGTAAATTGCGAACCCTGATCGAAAACTCCGGCGATTTGATGTATGCTATCGACTTTGGCGGAAACATAACTTTTATTAGCAACAACGTAGTAGATTTTCTCGGCTACGCTCCCCAGGAAGTGATCGGGCGTAATTTTTTGAGCCTGATCACCCTTAACGGTCAGAAAAAGGCCGGCGAACGCTTCGCCCAGCAGATGGCTGGTACCGCCAAGGGGCCATTCACGACTGAGCTAACCGGCAAAAATGGCCGGGTGGTGCCGGTTGAAGTCAACGGACGCAACTATTATGAACATAATACGGCGGTGCTAAATATCGGTCTGGTGCGCGATATTAGTATCCGAAAAGCCATGCAAGCCGAGGTACTCAAGCGTAACCGCGAATTAACCGCTCTTTATTCGGTGGCTTCGGTCCTGAGCCAATCACTCGATATGCACGAATTGTTGCAAGAATGTCTGGACCGGATGCTGGAAACGATTGGGGTGGAAACCGGTGGAATGCTCTTGCTCAAACCAAACGGCGAGTTCCGACTCAGTGCGGCGCGCGGCATCGACGAAGATTTTGAAGCCTTGTTCCGGCCTTTACAAAACGATCTAAAAATCGTCCGGCAGGTGATGGTTTCGGGGGAGGTGGTAATCATTGAGAATGTCCGCGATCTAAAACCACTCGACCCGGCCCTGATCGAACGGATTGGTTATAACTCGCTAGTGATGGGTCCGCTCCGGGCTAAAGACCGGGTGCTGGGCAGTTTCGTGCTGGCTAGCAAAGGTCCGCATCGTTTTGTAGCGGACGACCGCGAACTGATCCTATCGATTGGCAATCAGGTTGGCATGGCACTCCAGATTGCCGAATTGTACGCTGAATTAAATAACACCGTCCAGGAACTTCGTCTCACAAATACCCAGCTTGAAGAAGCCACCCGCCACAAAAGCGAATTTTTAGCCAACATGAGCCACGAACTACGCACGCCCTTAAACGCGATTATCGGGTTTAGCGAGTTGTTGCTCGACCAGACTTTCGGCCCCTTAAACGAAAAACAAAACCGCTACGTCGACAATATTTTTAACAGTGGCAAGCACCTGCTGGCCCTGGTCAATGATGTGCTGGACGTGGCGAAGGTCGAAGCCGGTAAGATGGAACTGCAAATGGATAAACTGGTGGTGCGCGATGTCGTAAACGATGTGGTTAACGCGGTGGCACCGCTAGCCCTGAAGAAACAAATCGCGCTGGCAACCTCGCTGAGTGAAACTGCCGGTCAACCGGCGACCCAGGTAATCGCTGATAACGGTCGCTTAAAACAAATTCTGTATAATCTGCTATCGAATGCGATCAAGTTTACACCGGAAAACGGGCTGGTCCAGATTCAAAGCCGGGTAGTTCAGAAAAATAAAACCGCCTGGCTGGAATTGAGTATTAGCGATAACGGGATCGGGATAAAAACCGAAGATATAAGCCGCATTTTTGAAGAATTCCAGATGGCCGATAGCACTCTGGCCCGTCGTCAACAGGGTACCGGTCTGGGCCTGGCCCTGAGTCGGCGGTTGGCAAACCTGCACGGTGGCGAAATCAGCGTCAAAAGTGTTTTTGGTAGCGGCAGCACTTTTACCCTTACGATCCCGCTCGAACCTATCGCTAAAGAGCCGGAAGCCCAACCGGTCGTCTTTAACCATTTAAATCTCAAACCGGACCGCTCTCCTCAGGAAGAAGTCGCCCTTGTAATCGAGGACGAAGACCAATCCGCCGAACTTTTGCAACTGTATATGGATCAGGCCGGTTATCGGGTGGTCCGTTGCAATAACGGTGATCAGGCCCTGGAGATCGCCAAACAGTTAATGCCCTCGGTGATTACGCTCGATGTAGTGCTACCGACCAAAAACGGCTGGGATGTCCTGCGCGAACTCAAAGACGACCCGGCTACCCGTGATATTCCGGTTATGATTGTTTCGATGGTCGATAACGCCGAGGTCAGTTCCAGTTTTAGGATGGGTGCAGTGGCGTATTTCGTCAAGCCGGTTCGCAAGGCTGAATTGCTAGCCAAACTGTCAGAATTGCAGGTAGCGGCTCTGCACGAACGCCGCCGTAAACATTCCCGGCAGCACCATGAAAACGGCCAGCCGCTACAGGCCCTGGTGATCGACGATAACGAACCCGACCGAGAAATGGTCCGCGCGACCCTGGAGGCCGCCGGAATGACGGTCGAAACCGCCGAAAACGGGAAAGCCGGTTGGACCCTGGCCCGGCGCAATCCGCCCGACCTGGTAGTTCTCGATCTGGTGATGCCCGAAGCCGATGGGTTTCAGGTGTTAAAGGAATTACGCCAGCATCTTTCGACCATGGATATTCCGGTATTTATTTTTACGGCCAAAGAACTCAATTCCAGCGAACGCGATCAACTGAGCGAGGCCGAAGTGGTTTTGCAAAAAGGCGAGGCTTCCGGCAAACGCCTGCTTCAAGCGGTCAGCCGGTTGGAGGAAAGCGAACTACCGCCGGAATAAGCCGGGAAAGTAAATTATACTAATAAAAGTTATAGTCGCAAAATAACCTAAAAATGTCTTATCCGGTCAAAGAACGATATGATGAGGCAAAAGGCTCGCCGAACGAAATCGAATGGGAAGGGTAGAATGGCCGCACTAATATTGATAGTTGAAGATAATCCGCTAAATCTGGAACTGGCCCGCGATCTGCTGGAGGCTCACGGCTACATCATTCGTGAGGCCGTTACGGCTCAGGAAGGGATTGAAGCGGTCCGCACCGAGCGGCCTGACCTGGTTTTGATGGATGTGCAATTACCGGGGATGGACGGGCTGACCGCGACCCGGATTTTGCGTCAGGACCCGGCTCTGGCCGATCTGACCATTATCGCCCTGACCGCCCATGCTATGAAAGGCGATGAGGAAAAAGTACTGGAAGCCGGTTGTAATGGCTATATCTCGAAACCGATAGATACTCGCCAATTCCCGGCCCAGATCGCTAACTACCTGCGCGAATACCAACCTGGAACAAAAAATTAAGCCTTTTAAGTGTACTTGGAGTATACCCACAGATGAACCCTCTGGTCAAAACAACTAATCCCGCCAGCGTAAGAGCAGTTACCGGTACTGGTTATGGTAACGACGGCACCCGAAAAATAGCCCGTATTCTGGTTGTTGATGATATTATGGCAAACGTGGAACTGCTGGAAGCATTTTTGTCGATTGAAGGCTACGAGGTAATCCAGGCCTTTAACGGCGAAGAAGCTCTCCAGAAAGTAGCCACCGAAGAACCAGACCTGATTTTGCTGGATGTGATGATGCCCGGCATGAACGGTTTCGAGGTCTGCCAGCGAGTAAAAGCCGATGAAGCGACCCAGCTTATCCCCATCGTACTGGTGACAGCCCTCGACCAGCTAGAAGATAAATTGCGGGGACTGAACGCCGGGGCCGACGATTTTCTGACCAAACCCTTTAACCGGCTGGAACTCAAAGCCCGCATTCGCTCCCTGCTGCGCATTCGCAGCCTTCACAACGAGGTAGAACAAAAACGCCGTTTGTTATTCCGCTTGCTCAACCGCTACATGAGCGAAGAAATTGTGACCACCATCCTGGAAGACCCGGAAAAGCGGCTCAGACTGGGCGGCGAAAAACGCACCGTTGCGATTTTGTTCGCTGACATTCGCGGGTTTACCACTTTTTCAGAAGGAACGACCGCCGAGCGCGTGGTAGAAGTCCTCAACGAATGTTTTCATAGCATTACCGAGATTGTTTTTCAGCGCAAAGGTACTTTTGATAAATATATCGGCGATTGTATTCTGGCTTTTTATGGCGCACCGCTCTCCTATGGCGACGACCTGGAACGGTGTATCCAGACCGCCATCGAAATGCAAGAGGTATTTGAAACAATGAGTAGCCGCTGGACCGAGCCGGCCATGAAAGTGCTGGGCCTGGGCATTGGAATCAACTATGGTGAGGTGGTAGTCGGTAACATCGGTTCAGAGCGGTTGATGGATTACACCGTCATCGGCGACCAGGTAAACCTGGCCCAACGCCTGGAGCAGGTGGCCCAGCGCGGCCAGATAATGATCAGTGAGGAGGTTTACTGCCGGATGCAAGCCAGCATAGTCGCCAGCAAAATGCCACCGGTAAGCCTCAAAGGCAAACGCGAACCGGTAACAGCCTATCTGCTGGAGGGACTGACGACTCCCCTGATTTAAGCTATTTTTTTAGAACTTCAAAGGTAGCGGCGGGACCCTGACCAAGCAAGATCAGGGTTTCGCCGCCTTTGATCTGTCCTTTGACCGAGGGCACAAACCCGGCCAGAAAATTTACAGTCAGATCGTCCGGGATGGCGGTCGCATTTATCGCCGCTACCTGATCGGCCTTCGTAAAATAAATGCCAAACCGGTTATCATAGTCGTGGGTTTCCTGCCAGCCTCGCGCCTGCAAATTGACTCGGTAAAATGTGAAAATGTCTACTGGAAGTTGCTGACCGGCATAACCGGCTACCGCCAGCGTTGTCAGGTCGACTCTGGCGAAACGACCAGCCAGCTTTTGCTGAATTCTCTGGAGGGTTGCCAGGCTAAAGTCCAACCGGCGACTTTCGGGTGGAGCGGAAAGCACCCCGGCAACGGCAGGTCCGGCGGTCGGCACCGGGTCTGGCCTGGCGGTGGCGGTCGGGACTTGAAGGACGGTCGGAGTGGGCGGAACCGGCATTGCGGTCGGTAGCTCAAGCTGTACGGTCTGGACCGGTGTGACTACCGGCGTAGCTGCTTCGCTGCCACAGGCCGAAAGCAACCAAACAAGCCAGCCTGCCATCAGCAAAATCTTTAACTTTTTCAGCTTGTACAACCTCAACTTTTTTATTTACCTTTTTCCGACTACCCCCGACTGCCAGCTTAAATATGTCGGTTTTTATGTCGGTTTTATTGTACGCCTCCGCCCTCATTTTGCAAAGTTAATGTCTAAAAGGTTCTTACATTTGTGACATGGGTCATTTACACTTTATGTTATGATTATTGTGTATATACGCCACAATCGAGCTACAGTTGTAGCATTTTTATCATCTGGAAAGAAAAGAGTCTTAAACCAGGGAAATTATTTCCCTCCCGGACCGCAAGGCGGTTAGCTTTTAATACTCTTATGTCTGGTCACATCTGCGACTGTAAGCTTGAACCGCTCCCGTTTCTGATCACTATTTTTTAAAAATTTAAATTGAGGTTTAGAGGTGTAACTTGGATTGGAGGTAATTACGCTATGGGTGTCGAATTGGAAAGTCAAGAAGTGGCAAATCCGCCCATGTCCACTTTCTTACGAATATTCCTGCTAATCGTCGCCCTGGTTGTAGTATTTGGTAGTGGACTATTATGGGTACCCGACCTCGTTCGGCCTCGCTGGCCCTGGACGATTGCCCCCTTTAATGCCGCTTTCCTCGGCGCGATCTACCTGACTGAACTGGCGGTAGACTTAATGCCGGTAATCTATAATCGCTGGACCCCCGGTCGCTTGATTATGTCGGTAGCGTTGCCATTTGTAACAATTGTCTCGCTAGTAACCCTGTTTTACCTGGATAATTTCAAATATGACAAGGTTGCGACTTACGCCTGGTTTGTGGCTTATTTTGGGTCGGTTGGGGTGCTGGGGTTTTATATGTGGCGATACCGCCGCCAACCCCCGGCTATGACAGTGGTTGTCCCCGTCGGCTGGAAAATCTATCTGGCCGTTCAGGCTATTATTTTGGGTCTTTATGGTGTTTGTCTGCTAATCTTACCGGCCAACTTTAGCGGTTTTTGGCCCTGGAAAATCGATAACTTTCACGGCCAGGTTTATAGCGCCGTTTTTGTTAGTGGGGCGGTCGGAACGGTTGTGTTGATGCAAGCGACCGCCCGGTTGGATATGTTCGCACTGGGGATCGTTCAAGTTTTCCTGGGGTTTTTCTCGATCCTGGGTCTGGTTGTAGTGGATGCCTCGCAACACCGAGTTAACTGGCAGACCGGTGGTACCAGGTTATGGCTGACTTTGTTCGGTTGGTTATTTCTAGCCGGTTTGGGATTATTCTGGTTAGCCTCTCAAACCCGGCAGAAGTCACTCGCAAAATGAGGCCGGCCTAAACCTCCCTAAAAAATAAAAAATTTAGCTGTCCGGGAGGAGCAGATTTGGACAAAAGGATACTCGAAATATGGTTCTTGACGGTACCCTCAGTTATAGAAAGACGGCGGGCAATTCAAATTTTAAGAAAACCGTTCAAAATCTACACAAAAGCCCAACTTCCGCCGTTTGAGATAGCTGCTTGCCAGAGCCGGATTATGATATACTTAGCCAACCCAACATCGCAAAAAGCGGCGGGTTCTTATTTCAAGCTTATTTCAGGGGGACCACAGAGAGCGTGCAACTCAAACGTGTAAAAGTTCTGGTGTTACGAACGGCCGGAATTAATTGTGATGCCGAGATGGTCACAGCCTGGCAACTGGCCGGGGCCGAGGCCGATTTATTACATATCAATGAACTGGCCGGGCCAAAAGCCACCGCCAGACTCGACCATTATTCGATCCTGGCGATACCGGGTGGCTTTGCTTACGGAGACGACCTGGGAGCCGGAAAATTACTGGCAAATGAATTGTTATTCCGACTGCGTGAACCGTTCAACCGGTTCGTCGAGTCGGGGCGGCCTGTGCTGGGGGTGTGTAACGGTTTTCAGGTGTTAGCCAAGACCGGCTTATTTGGCGATTTGACCCTGTTGCCCAATGCCAGCGGTCATTTTGAATGTCGCTGGACCGCCTTGCGCAATCCCGGTAGCTCGTCGCTTTTCCTGCGCGGCATCGAACATCTATACCTGCCGGTCGCGCACGGCGAAGGTCAGATTCGGCTGGGCAGCGGCGAAACAGTCGAACACCTCCACCAGAACGGCCAGGTCGGACTGTGTTATTCCGACATGACCGGGGACAGCGCGGCAGCGTATCCCTGGAATCCCAACGGCTCGGTAGCAAATATTGCCGGGATAAGTAATCTTAGCGGCACGGTTTTTGGCCTGATGCCGCACCCGGAACGCTTTGTATCGCCCTTGCAACATCCACGCTGGACCCGGTTGCGGGTGGAAGGCAATTTACCGTCAGAGGGTGAAGGCTTAAAAATCTTTCGGAATGCGGTTAATTACGCCAGCCGCGAATTATAAAGTTCTTGTAACTACTCAGGCTTCACCACAGGGCCACCAGTGAACCGGGAAAGTCTAACATTCAGCAAATTTTTTAGCTAGTTTACCGTTTGCAAAAGCTTGCTGGAATAACTTATGGTCAGCCTCGGCTTTGCGACTATAATTTAGGCTATATTCGAGTAAGACCGGTTGCCACTTATCAGCCGACCGAGCAAAATCGATCAAGGCCTGGGCGGTGGAGACCGGGACCGCGGTCCTCGCCCCAATGGCGGTGGACGCGAACGCTGGTAATTTAGATAAATAATAAAAAGGCCGCTCAACAATGGGCGGCCTTTTTATTAGTTTTAATCATTAGAAATGATAATATCGAAAATCAGCTATCAAAATTAAGCTTTGTTTGCACAATCTCACTCTTTTCAAGAGTATGAATGCCAATTGTAGTTGATTTTGAATCTGGCTCATAATTAGTAATCAATACCTCCCGGTTCATAACCCGATCCGATCCGTTCTTCTTAACATTCATTCCTGAATAAGCCTGAACTGTGCTAATATAGTATTGAGCATACAGTTCACGTATTTCAGGTAGGTCATAAGAGGAAATAATCCATTTGCATCGGGTTTTATTTAGCCGTTCCATTAGTTTGTAGTGGGACTCCCAATCACGCATATTATGTACATAGTTGCATTTATTTTCGGGATATGGCGGGTCTATATACATAACCGTACCTGGTCGATCATAGCGGTCAATACACGCTTCCCAGGTCAGATTTTCAATTATAACAGTGCTTAGTCGTTTATGAACTGGCTCCAAACGTTCTCTAAGAGTTTTAAGTGCACCGAACAAGCGATTTCCATGACCAGCATCGCTTATACTGGTTTGAAATCTGGGGTAATTTAATTCACCGCCCCATCCAGCCATGATAATATAGTAGAATCGGTGCGCCGCCTGTACATCGCTTAGTTTTGAGGGGTCGAGGCGAGCGAGACTTTCAAATTCGGCGCGAGAAACGAGTTCCCATTCAAACGAGGCGATAAAGTCTTCTGGTTTTTCTTTAATTACACGGAAAAAATTAACGATATTTTGATCTAAGTCGTTAAGAATCTCAACATCACTAGGTGGTTTGCCAAAAAGCACCCAGGCAGCACCAGCGAATGGTTCAGCATAACAGCTGTGAGAAGGAATCAGTTCAATTATATATTTGCGAAGTCGGGATTTACCACCCACCCATTTAAACGGACTGTTAATCATTTGGTAATCTTCTTCGGCTGGTTTTTTTACACGTTCCATTCGAGTTTCTCTTCTAACAAATAGTTTTCCAGGTTGGGACATAGTTCCAATCAAATCTGTCTCTAATAGAGACAAACTAACATAGATTGAATAAGATGTCAAGCCAGATTTCTCGGAAGAATATACCTCAGCGGTTTGGTCAAAAATTACGAGCACTGCGCACCTACCATAGTTATACCTTGAAAACGCTAGCACTTGCTCTAGGCCATATCGCACACGGTCATATAAGTGAAATCGAAGCGGGAAAGAAAACCCCTACGGTGGAATTTGTACTTAGTGTTTCCCGTTTATTCAACGTTTCAACCGATCATCTATTAAGGGACGAACTTGAATTAGACCTGGAAAGTAGTTTTATAGAAATTGTCCCTGGAGAAGAATAATGTCTTTACCATTTGTTGATAGACATCCAACATCGGGAGAAGTAGAAAAGTTAAGATTGATCTTGAGTACCTATCAAGATGGAAGCGGTATGTTACAAGACAAAAAGAATCCCAAAAAAACATTACCTGGCTGGCGCGATTTTGAACGAGCTACCTCGCTTGCTTTCAACGAATATTGAAGAAGAGAGTAAAGCTATATTTGATGTTCTTTTTTCCGATCCTGGAAACCCAGGTTTAGCATATGGCATTTCATGCAAAATGCGTAGTGAACTAAATAGAATAGATAAAGATGGTCGTGTTACTGTGGAAGTATCTAATTCAGCCGGAATTTTTTGGAATCATCTTAATAAAAGCAGTACAACACAGGCAAATTATAGAGAAGCCCCAGGTGAGGTAGGCAAACTTGTTATTGAGCAAATCGAACAGTGGCATAAAGAGGTACGAACTAATAATGCAGGTACTAAAATATTGCAGAAAGGGAAAGTTTCGGAAACAGTAAGAGAAAGTAGCGGAAAAGTAGATTTTAATAAAAGTTCTTTCTTGGTGCTATCTTATAATACAATCGGAGTGTATCAGCTTCATCAATTTGTGCTCGATTTGCCCAATCCAGAAACATTAGAATGGGAATTTACCGCTAGTTCCAGACGAAATTCAGGTGAGTCTCGTCGATTGGTAGGAAAAGACAAATCGGGCGTACTATTTGAGTGGTATGGTGAATCCGGTGGTCAACTAAAATACTACCCAATTGGCACGGATGCTATATGGTAGTCTGAAAGATTTAGACTAGAACCTTTACCAACCTCAGAGGAATATGGAGTTTTAATAAAGGCTAATGTATATTTTCCTGAACTCTGGCAAGGTGCGCTAAACGAATCATAACCTAAAAAGTAAAAAGTAGAAACAAAAAAGGCGTGACTCAGTTGTTTGAATCACGCCTTCATCCCAGAAGTTTAATTTTTATTTATGTCGGGAAAAGAATTTGTTTGGCAGAGCGGAGGTGACGGGATTCGAACCCGCGGTCTCATCCTTGACAGGGATGCGCGTTAAGCCACTACGCTACACCTCCACGTGAGTAAGCTTGTGTATAATAACAAATGGCTCAACCTTTGTCAAGCTTTGCAAAGCCGGATTCTAAAGCAGTTGAGGCAAGAAACCCTAAAATTTTCCTTGCATCTGCCAGATCTATCCGGTATAATCATTTTACCACTGCGGGAGTGGTGGAATGGCAGACACGATTGACTTAAAATCAATTGGAGCAATCCGTGCGGGTTCGACTCCCGCCTTCCGCATTACGATCTTATCCTGAAGCGGCCTTACTTGGTGGGGCCGCTTTTTGATTTAAATGCTCAGGCGACCGTGACCGGTTGGTGGGCCACCGTATAGGATTTTACGGCGGAAATCACCTGGGCTTGCTGCGCCTCGGTCAGTTCGTGGTAAAGCGGCAGTCTTACCAGGCAATCACTTAATTTTTCGGTAACTGGGCAATTACCGGCTTGAAATCCCCACTGGCGACCCATATCAGACAGGTGCAACGGCTGGTAGTGAAAAACGGTCTGAACCCCCAGTTGAGCCATATGAGCGATAAAATTCTGACGCTCTGCCAGGTCCGGTAGCAGCAGGTAAAACAGGTGGTAGGTTTGCTCACATTCCGCCGGTACCGTCGGTAATCGGACCTCGTTTGAGGTGGCCCAGCCTTCCAACTCCTGGCGGTAAGTTTCGTAAATTGCCTTGCGCCGGAGCAGAATTTCGGCCTTACCTTCTAGCTGGGCATACAGGAAAGCCGCCAGAATTTCGCTCATCAAATAACTTGATCCCACATCGACCCAGGTATATTTATCGACCTGACCCCGGAAGTAACGGCTGCGGTTGGTGCCTTTCTCACGAATAATCTCGGCCCGTTCCATCATGGCCGGGTCGTTGACGAACAACGCGCCTCCCTCACCGCAAATAAAATTTTTGGTTTCGTGAAAGCTAACGGTCGAGAATGTACCAAAACTACCCAGCGGACGGCCCCGGTAGCGAGCAAAAAGACCCTGAGCATTATCTTCTACTACTGAAAGGTTGTAGCGGTCGGCTATCTCGCCAATAGTATCCATTTCGCAGCCGACTCCGCCATAATGAATGGGTACAATCGCACGCGTCCGGCTGGTAATCAGCTTTTCCAGTTGAGTCTCATCCAGGTTTAGGGTATCGGGCCGAATATCGGCAAAAACCGGCCTGGCTCCCCGCAGGACAAAAGCATTTGCAGTCGAAACGAAGGTAAACGAAGGTATAATCACCTCATCCCCCGGCTTAATATCGAGCAATAAAGCCGCCATTTCAAGAGCGTGAGTACAGGAGGTAGTCAGTAAGGTCTTGGGGCTGCCGACCTCTCTTTCCAGCAAGGCGTGACATTTCCTGGTAAAATCTCCATCTCCTGAAAGATGCCGCCCGGCTACCGCCTGGGCCATATATTCCTGCTCTCGCCCAATCAGGCCGGGCCGGTTAAAAGGGATTTTTGTCTGCGTCATTAATTCTTCCTATTACTTCTTCCTTAAATAATCTTTTTATAAATAATCTTTTTATGCATAGGCCCGATTATACACCTTTTACAAAGGCAACAGCCTGTTACAAACAACTACCGGATACCGGCGGATGGACTTTCTTGATAACTCGCCAGTTGCGACCTGGCAGAGCGATAATGCAATTACAACGAAGCTTGCGGGGCGGATGTTGCGCACTTTCAGAAATGTACAGCCTAAATACAAAATTTTATCAAACCGGCCCAAAAGTCATTAGAATAGATAATACCAGGCGGATTTGGTATAATAAGCTGTCTTACTCAACCGGCTTTACTGAAATAGGAGTTCAATTTACCTTATGGCATCCGGCTTTACTGCTCAGTTTCTTGGGTTGCTGCTGGCCTTTGTCACCGGCACCACCTTTGCACGTTACTGTCAGGCTTTCGTGGCCTCCTTGCTGGGCGACCGATTGCCGCGCCGGGAAGGCCGGATAAGCTTGAACCCGGCTCGCCAGCACGAGGCTCTCCCCCTGTTGCTGGCCTTGTTTTATGCTTTTGGAAGGCCTACCGTAGCCTGGGGCAAGCCGCTAAACCTGGACCCCTTTGCCAACCGGTTAAAACGGGCTGGTGGCAGTATAATCGCCATTACCGGCCCGCTAGCTTATATTTTGCTGGCGTTACTGGCCCGGCTGCTCTTATTAGCTTTCCCGAACAATGCGATTGAAACAAATTTCTTGGCCGCCGTGATCTACCGGTTTGTGGAAGGCAGTCTAATTTATGCCGCCTTTAACTGTCTGCCTTTGCCACCGCTGGACGCCTGGAACTTTATCAAGGGCCTCTGGCCGCCCGCCTGGGACTTGAAAGTGGGCTGGGTCGAGAAATACGGAACTGTTCTGCTGCTGTTTCTAACCCTGATTTTGCCGACCTTCAATCCGCAATTAAACCTGTTTGAGAATTATTATTTTACACCGATAGTCGATATTTTCTTGCGATTATTCGGTCTGCCGGTAGTATAGTTATACCCTGGAAATGTTTTTGCGCAAAATCTTCTTACGTATCCGGCAACTGGTCCGGGCAATCCAGGCCCAACCTTTAACCGAGCCGCAATTGGCCTACCTCCGAACAATTCTCAGCCCGGCCCAGGCCACATTATTTGCCGCTTTACCGGTTTATGAACAGGTCCACGCGCTGAATGTCTGCCGGACGCTGGTCAGGACCGGTTACGGCCACGATAGCGAATTGTTACAGGCAGCCTTGCTCCACGACCTCGGCAAGCACGACCCGGCTACCGGTAAAAGTATTCCAGTCTGGGTAAAAATCGCCGGAGTGATACTGGGTCGTCAACGGGTTAAAAAGCTGGGCTGTCCAGGCGACCCGGCAGACTGGCGGTACCTTTTCTGGCTACAGGCCCATCACGAGAAGCGGAGTGTCGAGCTATTGCAGGCGGTGGGCTGCGAAGGGCGGGTCATCGAGTTGGTCGAAGGCTACCAACTGAAATCGGTGGGCTTGAACAATCCGGCGGCCAGGGCCTTGAGTTGGGCTGACGACCAGAATTAAGGATTTATGACCAACGAAAAAACCAACGCCTTTGGCGTACCGGCTTACCAATACCAGATCACCTTAGCCGGTTTTGATTTTGAAGGGCCGCTGGATTTGCTTTTGCAGTTGATCGAGCGCGAAGAGCTACCTATCACCGAAATCGCCCTGTCCAAAATCGCCGAGGAATATGTTATCTATATAAACCAATTGAGCGAAGTAAACCCGGCGGAACTGGCCGATTTCCTGGTGGTAGCCGCCCGCTTACTACTAATCAAATCGCAGGCTTTGCTACCCTTGCCACCCTCGCGGCACGAGGTGGAGACCGGTCAGTCGCCCAGTGCCGCCGAAGAATTGCTGGCCCAATTGCGCGAATACAAGCTGGTCAAGGAAAGGGCCAGTATCTTGCGAGAGCGGCAAGAACAGGGCTGGCGGTCGTTCGGCAGTCAGCGGATCGGCCCGACCGAGGTGATGTTGCAGCAGTTAAACGCCGACCTGACGGCCCAGGGAGTAGCACCGGCCACCGGTCTAAACGGCCTGAAGTTACCGGATTTGCTGGCCCTGGTGCGCCGCCGCCTGAACGCCCAGCAGCAGCAACAATTAAAACTGCCGGTGGAGGCCGGACCCAGCGATCTTAAAGCCCTGGTGCGCTCGATCAAGATCGAGGACAAAATTTTATTGCTGGAAACCCGGCTCGACCAGGTGCGCGCCACCTTGCAGCCGGAGGTAGCCTTTACCAGCCTGTTCGACCCGGCAGACCCGCCCGGCTCACTCGAAGTAATCATAAGCTTTATGGCAGTGCTGGAACTGGTCAGGCGGCGGTTGGTCGAGGTTCGCCAGGAAGAGCTTTTTGGCGAGTTATATATCCAGCGGATCGAACCACTGGAGGTGTCCAGCAAATTTAGTAAGCCAGACGAATTGGATTAGTTTAACTTTTAGAAAGGTGTTTCGGTTGTTAGAGGTCGAAAAAGCAATTACGCTCAGTTCTCATAGCGAATTTTTCCGCGAGATACTGGAAATATACAGCCCCAGTTATCAGGAACAACCGGTGGCCGAACGGATCGTGCAACGCATGAAAGAAATGGGCTACCTGACAGCCTATATCGATGGAGCCGGAAACGCGGTAGGCGAAATTGGCGCGACCGCCGAAACTGCCACCACCACGATAGTCCTGCTCGGCCATATCGACACAGTGCCGGGCTTTATTCCGGTCCGCATCGAGCCGGATGGCGACACGATCTACGGGCGCGGCTCGGTAGATGCCAAAGGACCATTTGCCAGCTTTGTGCTGGGGGCGGCTTCATTACTGGCCCGACCCGAAAGCCTGGCCGCAAAACGGATTGTGGTGATCGGAGCGGTTGAGGAAGAAGCTCCCACCAGCAAAGGGGCGCGCTTTGTCCAGGACCTTTACCGGCCTGATTTCTGTGTAATCGGCGAACCCAGTGGCTGGGACCGCGTCACAATTGCCTATAAGGGTAGTTTGCAATTGCGGTTGAAACTCTTACGCGACCTGAAACACACCGCCGCCGATGGCCCCTCCGCTTCAGAAGAAGGAGTAGATTTCTGGAATAAGTTACGCCGGTATGCCGGTGACTTCAATACCGGTAAGAAAATGACCGAAACCCTCCAGGCCGGGTTGCGCGAAATCAATAGCCAGTCGGACGGCTTTCAGGACGGCATTACCTTACGGGTCGGCTTGCGCATTCCAATGGGGTTTGAGCTTGAAGAATTCAAGCGGCAGTTGCAGGAGTGGGCCGGGGAAGCCGAACTGGAATTTATGGGCGAAGAACTGCCGATCCGCTCCGATAAGAATAGCCCACTGGTGCGGGCTTTTTACAGTGCTATCCGCGAAGAAGGCGGCCAACCGGCCCCCAAAAGTAAAACCGGCACCAGCGATATGAACGTGCTGGGACCGGTCTGGGGTTGCCCGATTGTAGCCTATGGACCGGGCGATAGCAGCCTCGACCATACCCCCTACGAACACGCCTCACTGGCCGATTTCGAGCGTGGGGTCCGCGTAATCAGCCGATTATTAACGCTGCTTTAACTTACCTGCTTCAGAACTCTACAACCTCTGACGCTTTTCCCTCTAAAAGAGGGTCTGAGGGAGAGATAAGAAGTGGGCGAAACATTGAATATCGCGTAGTGAGTACCGGTTTTGCCTACTAGTATAGCCCCAAGGTAATTATGGGGTATCAAGCAACCAGCTTAAAACGCTCACGAGCTTTAGCTTGGGTAAATTTCCACTCAATACCTTTACCCGCTAAGTTGCGGCGGCGTTGCCAGGCCCGAATATGTTTAGTA
>JBBQGA010000018.1:0-109808 GCA_038322625.1 Chloroflexia bacterium | reverse complement strand
CTCTACTGGTATCAAGCTGACTAAAATTGCAATGGCAGCCTTAGAAACCCAAATCGAGCGAAAGCAGGGTCTTGAAAAATGGTTTGTGGACATCTCCTTTGCCAATACTTGGAACGCTTAATTGTTTTTAAGTCCCTTAATTACTTCCCACCCTTCCTACTTTAAACTATTTACAATTTCTAAATCCGTTTGACGGTGAATTTAGCGAGGATAGCCCTGGTCGAGTTCGGCTAACCAGGCGGCTTCCTGGGCGGTGGCCGGGTCGAGCAGACCGAGCGCGGCGCGGGTTTCGGCGGCGGTGTAGAGTGAGCCGGTAACACAGACGTACCCGCCGGGCAGGCAACGTGCCACCTGACGGGCGGCTTCGATGGTGGCGGCCAGATCGGTATCGTGGGCTTCGAGGTGGGCTGGGGTCTGGGTCAGGTTGGCCTGGATTTGCTCGATGGTGGCGGCCCGGTAGGTGTGCAATCGGTGAAGGAAAACAGTATGTCCGGCCAGCGGTAATTGTTGGAGCATTATATTAATTTGTTTATCCCGCAGAAAACCCAGCACCCAAACCGGGGTACCGGCCAGATTTTGCAGGGTGGCGGCCAGTTCGCGCATGGCGTTGGGAGTGTGTGCGCCGTCGACGATCACCAGGGGGTCGGTGGCGACCGCCTCAAAGCGGCCTGGAATAACGGCGGTGCGCAGACCGGCCAGATTGGGGATGCGACAATCTTCGAGCAGGTAGGCCGCACCGAGGGCGGTCAGGGCATTTTCCAATTGAAAGGTTCCGGCCAGACGCGATTGCAAATGGTAACGCCGGTCGTCCGGCCCGGTCGCCTCGAACTCCTGGGTCAGTAGACCGCCTTCGAGGTTAAGTTTGAGGGTTGCCGGGTGATATTGCCAGAGCGTGTCGGCAGGGCGGAGGTCGGCTCCAATGGCGGCGGCGGCCTGTTCCAGCAGGTGCCGGGCGTGGTCGGATTGGTGCGAAGTGACCGCCAGGCCGTGCGGTCGCATCACGCCGGATTTGTGGTAGACAATCGCTTCGAGGGTCGGGCCGAGGGCGTGAATATGTTCGAGTTCGAGTGGGGTAAAAACCGATAGAGCCACTTTCTGAGCTACATTCACGGCATCGAAACGGCCACCCAACCCGACCTCCAGTACGGCCAGATCGACCCCGGCCCGCGCAAAATACAGCATAGCCATAGCGGTGATAATCTCGAAGCGGCTGATCTCTTCCTGGTCCGGTCCCTGCTGCACGGTCTCCCAGACCTCATCAAAGAGGGCCACAAAAGTAGCCGGGTCTATGTCGAGGCCGTTGATTTTAAAGCGTTCGCGGTAGCTATGAAGGTGAGGACCGGTAAAAAGACCGATTTTGCGCGAGGGGTGTTCCAGCAGGGCCGCTAGAAAAGTAGCGGTCGAGCCTTTGCCCTTTGAGCCGGTCACGATGATGCTAGGAAAAGCGGCGTGAGGCTGCCCAAGCTGATCCATCAGGTGATACACTCGGCGCAGGTCCTGGGGATAGGGAAGACCCAGCATATTTTTAAAAATCTGGTCTAGCTGACGATATACCCTTTCAAGCTCAGGCATATATTTTTCCGATTTTGGTGAGGTTGAATTATTAAGCGGATTAGTCGGATTTCAGTCCTCGGAAGAGATGGGAAACTGAAATCCGGCCTGACTAAAGTTTTCGGACATATGTCAGGCAAAACCCAAGTACGGCTCAGGCGATGATGCCGCCGCCCAATACTTCGTCGCCGTTGTAAAAAACCACAGCCTGACCGGGTGTGACGGCGCGTTGCGGCTGGTGAAGATTGATCCGTACTTTACGGCCTGCCGGGTCGACCGGTAATACCTCGCCGGGCAATTCCTGGGCTTTGTAGCGTATCTTGATCTTGGCGTTGACCGGACCGGTGGGCCACTGGTTGTTAACCCAGTTGACATTTTCGGCGGCCAGCTCGCTCGAACGCAAATCGGCATCTTCGCCTACCACCAGCGTATTGCTATCGGGTAGCAGTTTCAGGACGTAGGTGGGCCGACTGGTGACGGCACCGAGACCCTTGCGCTGTCCGATAGTGTAGAAAGGCAAGCCGTTATGCTGGCCGACGACCGCCCCGGCTTTATCGACAATCGGACCGGGTACCGCGATTTGTTCACCGGCGTTGCGAGTGAGAAAGTCGCGGTAATCGCCCCCGGCCACAAAGCAAATATCCTGGCTTTCGGGCTTATCCGCCGTCGCCAGGCCACGCTCGGCGGCCATCTGGCGAGCCTGAACTTTGGTATACGGCCCCAGCGGGAATAATATCCGGCCTAGTTGCTTCTGATTGAGCATATAAAGGACGTAGCTCTGGTCTTTTGTAGCATCCACCGCCCGCAAAAGGCGATACTGACCGGTCGCCTCGTCGTATTCGTTGCGGCAATAATGACCGGTCGCCAGGTAATCAGCACCGAGGGCCAGGGCTTTATTTAGCAAGAATTTGAACTTCATGTAGGCGTTACAGGCCAGGCAGGGATTGGGCGTGCGGCCCCGCTCGTATTCTTCGATAAAGTAATCGATCACCGATTGGCGAAATTCTTTCTCGAAATTCATGGCGTAAAAAGGGACGCCAAGTTGCTGGCAGACCCGCCGGGCGTCTTCCATTTCGACGATGGAGCAACAACTTTTGCTGAGTGAATAGTTTTGCTCTTCTTCTTCCGCGCCGCTACCGTGAAGCCGCATATTAATACCGATAACGTCGTGACCCTGCTCCTTGATAAGAGCGGCTGTGAGCGAGCTATCTACGCCGCCACTCATTGCTACTACTACTGTTGCCACTGGCTTAAACCTCTGTCTGTTTAAATTTAGGGTTAGTTTAACCCTTTTACCACTTTTTCAATAATTGGGACAATTGTCCCGCCTGTATTTAAATATGTTTTTGCATGATACTACAAACCGGTTCGATTCGCCACTGTGTAATGGCTTATTTAGATAATAGTGACCCCCAATAGTGACAACAAGAAGAGTTAAAATATTAATTTAGAAGAAATCAGCCATGTGGGAGGCCGGTTGGTAAGGTGGGCTGAAAAGTTCCTGGGCGACGTTCAGCGCGTCAGCCGAGCTTACTTCAATTAGGCCGTACTGAGCCAACTTGAGCGGGCTGAGGTACCCTGTGTAAAGCTGGGCTAACTGGCGCACGTCACAAGTCAGGTCGGCTTTCGATTCCGGCAAAAGGGTTTCAGTGGTAAGTAGACCGCCGGAGAAATCCAGGCGTAAAATTCGGTTGTTCCACTCAAACAGGTCGTCCCTGACCGCCAGGCTAAAGCTGCCGCTAGCTTTGGCAGGCCAGCTACGCTCTTGCAAGGCTTTTTGTACGTCGAGTATTCGAAGCATATAGCCCGGACGGCTTTTCTCTTCCACCTCACGCGGGTTATCGATCAGTGGCTGGATTTCGTCGTCCAGTGCGGTGTACCAGCTAACCCTGGCGGCTTGCGAGTCGTGGTTTGCCAGAAATGCCAGTACTTCGTGATAAGCTGCCGTAGAGGTCCAGGCGCGCTCGGCCTGTAGTTCGGGTTTGCCATTCTGAGGGTCGGTTTTGAAGGAGGTGATCACGTAGGCTTGCGGTTTGCCAGTCTGGTCGTACCAGAGGTAAAGGTTGTTTTTTTTGTTTTTGGGTTGCTGAAAGTTGTGATACTTCCACCAGCTTTCATCCCGCGTCAGGTTGCCGAATTTGCCGGTACAGATAGTTTCGTAAATCTGGCTAAATTCAAGCCAGCGGTCGGGGCCGACTTCTTTCCAACGACCTCCGGCTTTAGGCCGAAATTTTTGGAGAGCCGCTAGCGGAAGGGCCACCGATTTGCTGGTACTGACTTGCTCGAAGCCAAACTTTTTGTAAAAGGGAAAATTAAAAGGATACAAAATGGCGGTAGCGTAACCATCATTGTGAACTTCTTGCAGTGTGGAGGTCAACAGATGGCGAATGTAGCCCTGTCGGCGATTTTCGACCGGCGAGGCCACCGCCTGAAGACCCGGCGTGGGGATAGCCCTGGCTCCCAACCACAACTTTGGATAGATAAGTTGTAAGATGGTGAGTATTTCGCCCTTGTCGTCGATCAAAGCGCGGGTAGTATCAAGCCGGTCCTGGACTTCGGCTTCGATCCATTCGCGGTGTTCGGCGGGGTTAGTGACAAAGGCTTTACGGTCGATTTCGGCAAAACGATCTAACTCTTCCGGTTTGATCGGGCGGATTTGCATAAGTTTCCTTTTCTTTTTATGTTTAAAGGTGAGGCTATTATCTGAGATTAGCTAGTTGTATTATATTTGTGGTGGGGATTTTGTCAAGCGGTAGAAAATAGATTAAAAACCTCTCGGCAACCGGTATGCTTGCCGGTCAGCGGGAGGTTCTGAGGTTTTATTTATTGTAACTGTTCAGTCTACCTGTTTCGAGGCGAGGTTAGTAGGGGTGCAACCCCTGCGGGGGGTATACAGGGGTCTCCCCTGTTAATACCTCTTCTTTTTTCCCCCGTCCACTGGAGTGCCTGGGGAGGGGTCAGGGGTAGGGTCTGAGTAGTTACTATTTATTTAAGGAAACTGTGCCGAGGGTCGGGGCGGCCAGCGTAGCCTCGGTAAGCGGGATGCGGATGATGACGCTGGTACCCTGTCCGATGCGGGAGACGATGTTGACGAGACCGCCGACCAGGGCGGCCCTTTCGCGCATATTTGTGAGGCCGAGACTGCCGCGCTGGTCGTAGTTTTTGTCGACGGCGACGGTATCAAATCCCTGACCGTCATCCTGGGAAGAAGCCACGACAAAGCCGTCTTTGAACTCGACGTGCAGCCAGATGTTGTGAGCTTTAGCGTGCTTGCGAGCGTTGTTCACTGCTTCCTGCAAAATCGTAAAAATGGTGGTTTCGACAGCCGGATTAAGGCGACCGCTGTAATCTTCGTTGGCGGTAAAGTGAACTACTGGGTCGTTGGGAGCCATCGGGAAGCGTTGAGCGTACTGCTCAAGGGCAGCGTTCAGACCCTGCGATTCGAGAACCAACGGGCGTAATTCATATAGCAGGGTACGAATTTCTTTGGAGGTTTGCTGGGCCTGTTTGCCAAGCAAAGCCAGTTCGTTGATAGCCCGCTCCGGTTCGCTTTTGAACAGACGGCGTATAAATTCGGTTTGCATCGAGAAGGCGGCCACCGCCTGGGCCGGGCCGTCGTGGAGATTGCGGGCCAGGGTATGCCGGACTTCTTCCTCGGCGGTCAACATTTTGTTGCGGTCTTCCAACAGGTTGCGATAGAGAGTGGCGTTTTGCATGGCGATGATGGTATGTGAAGTCAGGGCAACCATCAGTTCCAGGTCGCTTTCGTGGTAGGTGCCGGGGAGTTCGCTAGCGATCATCAGTAAGCCGTAAACCTCATAACCACCCCGCAGAGGCATTATGATCGAAGTGCGACAGGTTTTAGCCGAGGGGAAAATCTTGCGCAGGTCATTCATCGTTTCGTCGTCTTCGATAAGGACCGGTTGGGCCTCGCTTAACACGTCTCTAATCAGGCCAGAACGGGTGTCTATGGACTTGGCTTTCTCCTCGTCGGTCAAACCATTGGTATCTACCACTCGCAGGTTGTTCATGGTGCCTTCAAAAAGTAGCACCGCGCCGACCGAGACCTGAAAGACTGACTGCACTTCGATCAGAATATTGCGTACTACTTTCTGGTAATCGAGGGTAGCACTGAGAGTGCTGGCGACCCGGTAAACCGCTTTTACCCGGTTTTGCAGTTCGATCAGGTTGGTCGAGTTAGCGTTGGCAATCGCTTCTTCCAGCATTTCGTTATTGGCTTTAAGGATCGAAACACGGGTTTGGGTCAGGCCAAAAAGAGCCACTACCACCAGGAAAGCAGCCCCGCCCGTGCTAAAGGCCGCCATGCCATCCTCCGACCGGAAAGAGTGGGCAGTCGATACGAAATAATAGGCAATATTGGCGGCGGCAACCGCCAACACCGCTATACCACCCTCAAAAACGCCGATCAATATGCACATCAGCAGGGCCGGAATATAGGCAATTGCAAATACGGTTAGCCCGGCCATCCAGGAAATCGTAACCGCCAGCACGACATCCAGGGCCAGACTGACGAACGGTAACAGGGTAGCCTGACGAGCGAAAGTCATCGTCACCAGCATAACGAGCAGACTGTAAACGGCGTAACCACCTATCAGGAAGTAAACATTTACGTTTGAATCGTTGGGGGAAGTAGCGGTTCCAAAAAAGTTGCGTTCAAGAAAAGTTAGCAAGAGAATCGCCAGCACAAACAACCAGCGAATATAACAGACTCGGATATTGCGGGTTCGCTCCAGGTCCTGCGCGCGTTGTAAGATCAATTTGCGGGAACGGTTAACTAAATCCACTTATTTTCGCTTTACTTTTTGTACCATTGGCAGAAAGCCGGTGATGTATCTTATTTTGGTTAAATTTTAGATAACTATTTTTAGATAACTATAATGTAACGGTTAAAATCGGCTGTGTCAAGGATTACCCCGATTTTTCTATCTTAATGAGTATGATAACAGTTCATGCCACTTTAACCAAATAGTACTCAATAGGTACTTTTAAGCTATTATTATACCTAAATCTGGTGAGTTTTGGTGGGTTTGCCCTTGCTCGAAAGGTTTTGGAAGCCATGCAGCTCTACCGGAAATAATATTAGGCTTTCGCCTTAAGCGAAAGTCCTAATATATAAGAATATGTAAGAAAAGGCGACCGATGGAATGCGCCAATAATAGCCGTTTTATTTGGCTAAAACGATGATCGGGGCTTTAATTATGAGTTTCTGAACTGGTGGAAAGCTGGTATCGATCCGGTCGTCTTTAAGACGAAAACCGGTAAGCAATTTGGACGGTTGGCCTTTGGGCTGTACCGTGAGTTCAACTTGATACTGGCCGGGTGGAACATGAATATACAGGTCACGGTAATCGCGCATGGCCTGGCCTTCTCTCCATTGGCCGGTCGGGAAGTAACCACTGAGCGGTTGGGCGGTGTAGTTGGTGCGGGTATCCTGACCGTTCTGGTCGAGCAAGCGGACGGTCATTTCATAGTCGGTCGGGTCGTTCGCCAGCTTGCGCCAGTAGAAGGTCAGGTGCAATTGATCGTCGTAGTGCACCTGACCGGGCGGCAGAAGCAGACCGGGTTGTTGAGTAGGCAGAACGTCATAGCCTTCGAGGAGTAGCGAGTCGCCAAACTTTACCCGGTCCTGGCCGGAAACCGAGCGCGGGAAATAATCAGCGTCGGTGCCGGGAATCTGGCGGGGAGTAAAGCCATAGATCGAAACGCCCAGAAATACCTGTGGGTCGCTAAAGGTCCAGGTATTGTAGTTGAACCAGACCCGCCGCACGTACTCTTCAGGGTTTTCCTGTTTGTAGCGTTCGGGGGATACGATGATCCAGATGCGTTCGTGACCACGCAAAATACCGTTTTCGGCGGTCAGATAGCTGTTTAGTTCGCGGTCGTGAGCGCGGTCGATCAGGTTTTCGGGTAAGGCGTAGACCGGTATTTTTGGATCAGGTTTGAGGTAGTAGCTGACGGCGGTTTGCAGATAACCAGGCATAATCAGCACTTCATCGCCCTCGCGCAACTGGCCTTGCAACCAGTGCATGGCCTCGCGCCAGTCTTCTTTCTGGGGAGCTTCGGCGTAGTTGAAGTTGAAAAGAGCGATTACGGCCAGGGTCAGGGCGGCCCCGCCGGTGATCAAGCCGAGCGGCCAGGCGCGACGGCCCAGCCAGAGAAGGCCCCAGGCAGACAGTAGGTAGTAAGCCGGGGAAGCGATCAGCAAGTAGCGGTCGGCAAAGAGCGGAATACGGGTGGACAGCACATAGAAGGCCAGGATCGGCAGCAAAAGGTAAAGCGAAAGCAGCAAGGCCACTTTGTTATTGGACTTGAAACGGGCCGGCCAACGCCCGCGACCGGTCGGCGCAATCACCGGTTTTTGAGCAGAAGGGGCCAGGGGGACTGGCATGAACGCTGGTTTACCAAATCGCCAGACCGCCAGCAAACCCAGCCCGACCAACCCGGCGTACAGCAAGGCACCGAGGGTTTCCAGCCAGGGATCGTTGATCCGGTTGACCCCAAAGCGACGGGTCAGGGTGTTGAGCATATCGAACAGGCCCACCGGCTGAAACCAGGTCTTACCGATACCGCCATCCCAGAAGGCGCGAGCTTGCCAGAGGGCGATAGGCAGATAGGGTAGCGTCAGACAACCGAGGGCGATCCCGGCTCGTCGCCGATTAAGAGGCCTGATCGAGCCGGTCGGGGTGAGCGCAGTACTTTCCGGCTGGCGGTAGAGAAAATAATAGAAAACCTCAACCGCCACGATCAGGATACTCATCAGGTGAATGTAAAAGCTAAGGGTAGTCAGGACCACATAGGCGATCCAGCGCAGCCGTCCGCCATTTTCCAGGGCACTCAAAAACAAATAGACCGAGGCCACCGTCAGCAGCATGGAGAGGGGGTACATTTTGGCATCCTGCGAATACCACAACTGGTAGGGAGAGATGGCAACCAGCCCGGCTGTCAGCAAGCCAACGTGCCAGCCACCCAGGAAGCGTTGGCCCAATCGGAAAATCAGGGGGACCACCAGGGTACCGGCCAGCAGGGAAGGGGTACGCAGGGCGGCTTCGCCGGTACCGGCCAGTTTGATCCAGAAGTGCATTAGCAGGGTATACAAAGGGCCATTTTCGCCGGGTCGCAGGAAGTCGGCCAGGAGTGCGCCGGGGTCACGCTGGGCGCGGACAACCAGATCAGCTTCATCGAACCAGAGGGATTGGGTCGCCAGGCCTTTACGCCGCATGAAAAAGGCCAGCAGGGTCAGGGCGGCGACCGCCAGCCAGAGCCAGACCACTTTCGAGCGGGCAAGCGCGGTCAGGCCGGGCAGATCAAGTTTATCGGATTTGTCGTGTGAAGTTGCGAGCAAGGTTATAACGTTTCCTGAGTTAGAGATTGGTATACATCCAATAATTGTTGAGCGATGGCATCCCAGCCAAAGGCCAGACCAAGTTCGCGGGCGGCCAGACTGAGCCGGTCGCGCCGGGCCGGGTCAGAGTGTAATTCTTGCAAGGCGGCGGCCAGCTTTGCCGGGTCGTCGGCTTCTATCATTAGAACGTTCTGGTCGTCAAGAAGTTGTGCCGGTTGGCCGGGCCGGTCGGGTTGCACCGGAAAAGTGGTGACGACCGGCAAACCATGCGATAACGCCGCCAGCAAGCTACCCCGCCGGAAACTGGCTCCATCCCGAAAGGGCAGGGCAACCGCATCGAGAGCCTGTAATGCGCGGGAGGTAGCTTCGGGTGAAAGGTGCCCGGTGGTGATAAGCCTGCCCGTCAGGTCGAGGCGACGGCTAAGTTCGGCCAGTTCGGCGGCGTAGCGGCGGTTGGTCAGGTCGGTCTGACCGGTATCCCCGCCGACGATCACCAATTTCCAGCCGGTCTTGGGTAGCCGGGCGAAGGCTTCGTACAGGGTATCAAGGCCTTTGCTGCGGTTGGTCAGGCCAAAATAACCGACGGCGAAATCGGTAGGAGACAGTCCCAGTTCGCGGCGGTCGGCGGACCGGTCGGAACCGTTCACGGGAGAAATATTCGAGCCTATCGGGACGAGCTTTAGCCGGTCGGCGGGGCAACCCCAGGCGCGGGCCTGGTCATAGTCGAGCTGATTGGTGACGATAGCCCGGTCGCTTGTGAGCAATAAAAGGCGGGTGATCCAACGGCGAAGCGGTCCGGCTTTCGGAAAGAGATACGGCAGCCGGAAATCGTGAAAGGTAGTGACAAATTTTGGCCGTTGCGGACCGAGCCTGACCCGCAAATAAAGCGGCAGAAAGTTGATCGCCGGGTGCATACCGTAAGCTCCGGTCTGATATTGCAGGTTAATCACGCCGGGGCTGCGTAGTTTTAAATATTTCTCGATGGCGGCCAGGGCGGACCAGCTCCACTTTTGGGGACCGGGCAAGGCGGGGGCGGGCGGCTGGTTGGCAGCCCCGGTCAGGACAGTGACGGCGGCCAGGCCTTTTTCGCGCAGAGCCTGGGTTAGACAGGCGGTATAGTCGCCAAGACCGCCGACCTGCGGGAAATATTCGGCTGACAACAGGCAAACCGCCAGTTCGGTAGCCGGACGAGGTAAGCTGGAGCGGTAAGGTTTTAGACCTGATTTGAGGACCTGGCGCAGCAGGGTCAGCCGTTCGCGGCGCAATTCGGGCTGGTTTTTCAGTCGGAGTTTGAGCCATTCTTCAAAAAAGTCCAGCCGGTAAGTCGCCAGCAAGAAGCGGCGTAAGATTGCGGCGTAGAGCGGACCGTAATATTTGCGATAGTAGGCCAGTTTGCTGGTCTGGAAATTTATATAACGGTAGGCTTTGTTTTGTCGGCTGCTCTGGCCTTCCTGGTGAATGACCGAGGTGGCCGGGGTGTACCAGATTTGCCAGCCCTGGCCGGTGGCGCGGCGGCATAAATCGAGTTCTTCGGAGTACATAAAGTAGCGTTCGTCCAGGCCGCCCAGTTCGTCCAGCACTTCGCGGCGCACCACAAAAGCGGCTCCGACCAGCCAATCGACCGTTTGCGACTGGTCGTCCGGTACCTCTTCCATATAAAAGCGTTTGAGGGCCGACCACTTTTTCAGGGGGGTCCGGTGCTGGAGCCAGGTACTTTCCACAAAGGCCAGCCCCCGGCCTGGAAAGCGGCGGCGGGTCGGTTGGGGCTGGCCGGTGGGATACATAACGCGCGGCCCAACTATAGCGGCGGCGGGATGCTTTTCCATAAAGTCGATTAGAATAGGAAGGGTGTCCGGTTCGATGGTGGCATCGGGGTTGAGAAAAAAGATATAGCGTCCGCTCGAATGCCGCCAACCCTGGTTGCAGGCGCGCGGAAAGCCGAAATTATGCCGGTTTTCCAGCAATTTGACCCCTGGGAAATTCTGGCGGACAAGTTGCGGGCTATTGTCCTGGGAGGCGTTATCGACCACGATGATTTCCAGCCTAATACCGTCTGGGGTTCGGGTCAACAGGCTGCTGAGGCACTCGCGCAGCAGCCCGGCCACGTTGTAGCTGACCACCACGACCGACATATCCACTTCCGGGGCGTGGGCGGCGGGTTGGCGAGTCTCAGGCGTATTTAGCTGTCTGGTAGTGGTCAATAAGAAATCCTCTAAAAATCTGAAAAATACCCGGCAGACCGGGGTTAGCGAGCGTGATTACCTTTGAGCAGGTAGCGTTTGATCAGGCCGGTCAGGATACCAAAGCTGTAAACCTGGTCGAAGATAACGTAAAACGGCTCATTTTCCTGACGGGCGCGGGCGATACCACGCTTGAACGAGCCAGGCGGGGTGCGGCGCAGCCATTCCTTGAGGGTGTGTGGGTGTCCGGCACTTTTGCCGATCCAGTGGGCCGAGGCAAACACTTCGCGGGCAGTGCCGGGGTTATAGTGGTAGCAGACGGCATTATTGACCCGGCGGGCGGTTTTACCGAGTTTGTGGGCCAAAGTGTGGTCGTCGTGGTAGCCGGTGCTGTCGAAGCCCTGCACGCTCCAGAAGGCCGCCCGGTCAATCGCTCGAAAGACGGTGCCTTCGCTTTCCTGCAAATTTTCGGGGATGCGGCGGTCGGGCGGTAGATAGTAACAGACGTTCCAGCTACGGCTCCAGCGGTTCTGGCGGTTGGCGACAAATTCATCCAGGGTAAAAGTGCCGATTACCTCGCCCCGTTCGACCGGCCCGGCCAGTTTTTCCAGAAAGTCGGTGGCAAAAGTCATATCGGCATCCAAAAAGGCCAGCACTTTTCCCCGCCCCTGAGCCGCCCCAAGATTACGGGCCAGAGCCGGACCGCCGTGTTGCTGCTGGAAGAAACGCATCCGGTCGGGGTTCCTCGCTACATATCCCCGAACAATTTGAACGGTCCGGTCGCTAGAGCCGTCGTCGATTACGATTAATTCATAGTCGGCGGAGGGCATTGTCTGGGTCAATAGGCTATCAAAGCATTCGGCAATATGCTTTTCTTCGTTGTGGCAGGGTATAATGACCGAAACTCGCAGGCTGGTCGGTCCGGTGGGATTGGCGTTGGTGGTTGGGTTGGGCCGGGCATCGATGCTCAAGTTAGCTTACCTTACTATAGGTTATTTTACGATAAATACAGCAGTTCGTTTGTTCTTCAAGGCAGGATTATACTAGATTACGGCTTACTTTTCAAAAAAGGGTTTTTAACACTGGTACCCGGCCCCGCTAACCCCCGCCTAAAACCTGACCATTATTGACTCACTAATATAGGTATAAGCCTTGCCAAAAGGGCGGGAAAGTTAGCGGTAAAAAGTAGCTTGTTGTATAATTGGGTTTTGTAGGCGCATAAAAAGTAGTACAGGAGCAAAATGACGAATGCGACAGCCGACTAAAATTTATCAGGCGGAGACCGATACCGAGGTTAGTACCGATCTTGATCAGGAATTGTTAAGGAAGCTTTGCCCACCATACAAGGTTATTTTGCATAACTGCGATTGTCACGATGTGGTTTATGTCACGGAGGCGTTGCTGAAATCGGTCAAGTCGCTGACGCTGGAAGATGCCACCCGGATTATGTTTACGGCTGATAGGGAGGGGACGGCAGTGGTGGTGGTAGTGCCGCAGGAGACCGCCGAATTTTACATGGAACGAATTTTAAGTTTTAATCTGGGTTGCACTATCGAGCCGGATGCTTGAGCCGCCCGGTTATCAGCCCTGAAGTGTGTTCGGCAAAGCAGATTTTGAAAGGATTATGGGAATGGCCGAGGATAATCTGAAGATTGTACAGGCGACGGCCAGAAAGCTCATGGATAAACCACTGGCGACGCTGGGCCGGTCGTCCACGCTGGAACGTATTTCAGGCTTTACCGAAAATGGAATGCTGGTGGAAAGCCAGGATAAAAACGGTACCTGGAAGGCCGCGACCGAGGTGGAGTGGGTCTGGATTAAGGAATTGCTGGATTATTTCGCCCAGCGGGACCGCGACCTGACCAAAGAGAACTTGAAAGTGCGTGGTTTGAAGGCCCAGCGACGGGCACCCTTTATTTTTGCCTTGCTAGTCGCCAGCCGCCTCTTTATTGAAACCGATGACAGGATTACAACGCTGGTATACCGGGGACAGTGATGGCCGAGGGCGGACAGTGACATCTTTCGATAAACCGGCTTTATCGCCCTTGTGAGAAAGTTTTATTAGACGTAGGCTGGTAGGAGTGCTAAACTGTAGGCTGGATGCTCTACCAGATATTCTAAAGGGGACCGGAGCGGTTGATATACCTGGTTTTGGATAAAAATATCCCTTATCGTGATAAATTGGTCTTCGATGGGGAAGATGAAAGGAAAGTTCAGCAGTATGGTAAGTACAATTAGCGGACATAAAAAAGTAGCGATGCCCTCCGCCACCGACCTTTTAAACATTGATCATCTTCTGACCGAGGAGGAGCGGATGGTGCGGGATACCGTCCGGCGGTTTGTCCAGGAGCGAGTTAATCCGATCATCGGTGAGCATTTCGAGGCCGGTACTTTCCCCCGCGAACTGGTAAGTGAAATTGCCTCGCTGGGACTACTGGGGATGCACCTGGAGGGTTACGAATGTGCCGGTTTGAGTGCCGTCAGCTACGGGTTGGCCTGTATGGAACTGGAAGCTGGTGACAGTGGGATCAGGTCGTTTGTATCGGTGCAGGGGTCGCTGGCGATGTATCCGATCTGGGCTTTTGGGTCCGAGGAACAAAAGCAACGCTGGCTGCCGGGAATGGCAAAAGGCGAGATTATCGGCTGCTTCGGCCTGACCGAGCCGGATTTCGGGAGCAACCCGTCCGGTATGCTGACCAACGCCCGCAAGGATGGCAATTCCTATATTATCAACGGCTCGAAGATGTGGATTACCAACGGTAGTATCGCCGATATTGCGGTGGTCTGGGCGCAAACCGATGAAGGTATCCGGGCTTTTCTGATCGAGAAGGGCACACCGGGTTTCAGTGCCAGTACCATTCATCACAAGATGTCGCTGCGGGCTTCGATTACCTCGGAATTGCATTTCGACGATGTGCGGGTCCCGGCGGAAAATATGCTGCCAAACGTGAAAGGTCTGCGTGGACCGCTGTCCTGCCTGGACGAAGCCCGGTTTGGTATTTCGTGGGGAGCGACCGGGGCGGCGCGGGCCTGTTACGAAACGGCCCTGGAATACTCCAAGACCCGGATTCAATTTGACCGGCCCATCGGCGGCTTCCAACTGGTGCAGCAGAAACTGGCGATTATGGCGACCGAATTGGTTAAGGCTCAACTGCTGGCGTTGCAACTGGGGCGGCTCAAGGATGAAGGCTTGCTGCATCCGGTTCAGATTTCGCTGGCTAAACGCAACAACGTCCGCGAAGCTCTCAAGACGGCGCGGGAGGCCCGCTCGGTGCTGGGAGCCAACGGCGTGACGCTGGAATACCCGATCAGCCGTCACATGAATAACCTGGAGTCGGTTTACACCTACGAAGGTACCGACGATATTCATACCCTGATCATCGGTCAGGCCGTTACCGGCATCAGCGCGTTCGTCTAGGCTTTTGGATTGAAGCGGGGAAAGCCCGGTATGCTATAACCGGCTAACTCAATATTTTTCGCTCGGCTTCAGCAAATGGGGCTGGGCGAATTTTTTTAGAAGGGATCGAATTGGCAAATAATTCCAGGGGTGGGGCATTAAGCGGGGTCAAGGTGCTGGACCTCACCCGAATTCTGGCCGGGCCATATTGTACTCAGCTACTGGGCGACCTGGGGGCCGATATTATCAAAGTGGAGCAACCGGAGATCGGTGACGGCAGCCGGGCCTGGGGTCCGCCGAGCGCGGGTGGTGAGTCGGCCTATTATCTGTGCGTGAACCGCAACAAACGGAGCATGGTGCTGAACCTCAAGACCGAGGAAGGCCGCGCGATTGTGCGGAAACTGGTGGCCCAATGCGATGTGTTAATCGAAAATTTCAAGTTTGGCGAGATGGCTAAAATGGGCCTCGCTTACGAACAGTTGGCGGCGATCAACCCTTCGCTGATTTTCTGTACGGTCAGTGGCTACGGTCCGACCGGGCCTTACAAGGAACGGGCCGGTTTTGACTTTATGATGCAAGCTCAGACCGGAATTATGAGCATTACCGGCGACCCGGACGGACCACCGACCAAAGTAGGGGTGGCAGTAGTCGATATTACGACCGGACTGTATGCCTCAAGTGCGGTGCTGGCGGCGTTGTTCGCCCGCGAGCGCGACCCCGAACGGCGCGGTCAAAAGCTGGAGGTGTCGCTGTACGAATGTGCCCTTGCCTGGTTGGGGAATATTGCCAGCAATTACCTGGTGTCGGGTCAGGTGCCGCACCGCATGGGGAATGCCCACCCCAACGTGGTGCCGTACCAGCCGTTCGAGACCGCCGATGTGCCGGTAGCCCTGGCAATCGGGACGGACGGGCAGTTCCGCAAGTTCTGCAAGCTGGTCGACCGCTTGGACCTGGCCGACGACTCGCGCTTTGCAACTAACTCCGGTCGGGTGGTGAACCGCGAACATCTTATCCCGCAGTTACAGGCGATCTTTGTGACCCGCCCGGCCCGCGAATGGGATGAACTGCTGACCGCCCTGGATATTCCAGCCGGGTCGATTAACTCTTTCGACCGGGTGTTTGACGATCCGCATACCAAAGCTCTTGAGATCGTACAGGAGATTCAGCATCCAACCGCCGGGAGTGTGAAGGTGGTGCGCTCGCCGCTTCATCTGAGCGCAACTCCGACCAGCATCGACCGGCCCCCTCCTCTGCTCGGCCAGCATACCGCTGAACTACTGCAAGAATTATTGGGTTACTCGGCGGATGAGGTTTTGCGGTTAAAGGATGAGAGTGTGGTTTAGAAAGTTCATATCACCTCTCATCAGGACTTATTTTTGTACTCAACAAAATATTTCAGGGAGATTTAAAAATGCTGGCAATGCAATTAAGCGAGACTGCTTCGGTCGACCATAACCCGCTCAGGTTAACCGAGGTAGCCGACCAATCATAGGAAATGCACTACATATCCCTGAGCAGTCACAACTGAGTAAGGCTTTTACGAAAAAGTTACCGGAAATTATGAGATTAACATCACTCAAAAGGCGTGACATGGCGCATAAGAGTTGCCGAGGGGGCGGGGTATACTGATGTTGTAAGCCGGTAGCGAGCGACTAAACCGCCAAAGCTTACATCTAGTTTCCTCTAATTTCTCTCTCTCTAAACTCCTCCATTACAAAAAGCGTCTGATGAGCAGCAGACGCTTTTTTATTTCATATTTATGTCCGGGCTAGATTTTTAGTTGACTGACGTTAGTTTTTTGGTACCTTCGCGGTAATGTACGGGCAGGTTCAGACGCTGGGTGATGTCGCGGTCGGTTTGGCGGGGGTTGATGGTGCTGGTGAGCGGCTGATTGTCGGACCGCAACTGGACGCTGTAGACGGCTCGCCCGATAAAGACGGTATCGCGCTGTTGTAATTTGAAAGGGGTACCGCTTTTGATCTCGACGTTGTTGACGGTCACGCCGTTGGTGCTGCCCAGGTCCATCACGGTCAAATCGCCGCTTTTTTCATCGAAATGGATCGTGGCATGGTAGCGGGATACGGCGACTTCTTCCACGATAATATCGTTGTCGGGGTTGCGGCCCAACGAAGTATGACCGTTTTTCAGGTTGTGGATCGCTCCGATATTTGCTCCGCGCTGCATTACTAAAAAACATTTTGGCATGATATGTACCTTTCTTTATTTTCCCACCGGTCTTTAAAAAGTATACCTTGTTGGAATAACCTTTTATCTAGGTAATGATCTTTCGAGATTTGGCCGCATTTTTCAGGTAGCGGAAGGCTAACCAGGCCAGCCCGGCGACTGGCACCAGCGAGATCAGGACCGGCGGAAGTGGTTCGCTAAAGGCGATCACCAGCGAGACCCCGGCGGCCAATACCAGGTTCAAACAGGCCAGCACAAACAGGGCAATCGGTCGCGGTCGCCGGGGTATGACAAAGGCCAGACAAAGGGCAGTCAGCAGGAAGGCGGTGAGCCAACCCACCCAATCCGAGCTAAATAATATCCACAGAGTAGTCGCCAGGGCTACGTCCCCGTAAAAGAAAGTCCCGATGATAGCCAACACCCAGCCGGTGGTGCCGGTCTGGTAAGCCGGAATTGCCGAGGCTGTTGCATTGCGTCGCTCGAAGCTGGCAAAAAACCGGGCCGGGTAGTCTGGGTCGGGCGCGGCGGTTGCCTGGACGGTTGCCGGTCGCAAGGAAACTGACTGGGAAGGAGGCTGACCGGTCAGGAATGCCAGGTTAAAAGCCGCAAAGGCCAGCCAGGCCAACAATTTTGCCAATTAGCCGCCCAACGCCTTCAATAAATCCTGGGCTTCCTTGAAGTTGGGGTCGAGTTCGATGGCTTTCTTGACATTAAATTTGGCAGAATTCAGATCGTTCATCTTAAAGTAGGTTGCGCCGAGACTGTAGTAATACAGGGCATTGGTATTGTTTAGCTCAACCGCCTTTTTGAAGGCCATCTCGGCGTTAGGGTATTGTTTTTTTAAGAAATAGGCTGCCCCTTTGTGGTAGTAAGCATCGGCGTAGTTGGGGGCGATAGCCAGGGCCTGATCGAGTTGGTTCAGGGCCAGGTCGATATTATTGTTGGCGGCAGTCGGGTCGGTGGTGGCTTTGGCTTGCTCCAGATAAACCCCGGCCAGACCGTTAAAGGCTTCCGGGTTGTTTTTGTCCAGCTTGAGGGCTTTCAGGAATTGTTGGGTGGCTTCTTTCGGGTTTTGCAAACTTTCCAGGGTATAGCCCAGGCCGATATAGGCATTTACATCGTTGTCGTAGACGCTGATGGTTTTGCGATATTCTTCTTCAGCTTTCTTGAAATCTCCTTTGAGGCGCGCGGCCTGACCTAAACCGGTATGCGCTAGCGGGAAATCCGGGTCGATTGCCAGGGCCTTGTTGTACCAGGTAACGGCATCGGCGGAGTTGCCTTGCCGGTCGAAGTGATAACCTTTGCTATAGGCCAGGACCGCGAAGTTGGGATATTTGACCAAAATTTTATCCAAATAGGTCAGGGCGTTGGTAAAATCGTTGGCGGTGAGGAACACCGACCAGGCGGCATAATTGACCAGTAAATTTTCAGGGTCAAGATCGAGGGCCTTCTTGAGTTCTTCGCGGGCTTGCTGCGGCCCCTGGCGGATCAGCGTAATGGCGGAGGCGGCCCGCACCTCGGCGGAGTTAGGATCGAGATTGACCGCCTGGCGTACCGCCGCCTGCGACTCGGCATCCTGGAAACTGTCGGCGTATTCGAGAGCCAGGTAGGCCCAGCTCAAAGCATCCTGCTGATTTAGCTGGCTGGCATCCTTGAGGTAGCTGATACCGCCCTGTTCCCGAACGTACCAGTAATAAGACCGGCCTAGTTCGCGGCGGGCCAGCCAGCTATCTTTGCTATTCTTTACGATTTCTTTTAGTTTGGTAACACCGTCTTTAAGGTTGCCGTCCGATTTATACATCTGGCTGACGACCGGGTTGACCTGGGTGCGGGCCGGGTCGGCTTTTTCGGGTGGCGAGGTGGGCAGTGGGGTCACGGTCGGTACGGCAGCGGTGGTCGCGGCAGGGGACACCGAAGGGGTGATGGCTGTGGTGGGGCTGCTGGTGGTAATCGGACCAAAAATACCCCCGGCAGCGGTGGTAACGGTTGAGTTGGCGACGGCCACCGGCGTGACGGTGGGAGTCTTGGAGCCGCCGAGTATCACAATAGCCCCGATTACTACCGCGATAAGCCCAATTGCCCCGATACCCAGGCCGAGCAAGGCCGGGGAAAGCCCCTTGCGCTGGCGAGGGCCGGAACGGGGGAGCAGGCCAGTATGGATGGCGGTACCGCCGGGGGTAGCATGACTGCCGATGAGGGTGCCGTTATCGGTGGTAATCGGAGAGCCGCCATAAACCGCCGGTCCGGTGGGATCGCTAGGGACGTAGGGGCTTGAAACGGTCGGACTTTTTAAGGGGCCGACATTCAAAGCTCTGGTAGCATCTTCCGACTGAAATGGCAAGACCAGGGGACGGAACAGGGTATGATTGCCGCTATATTGGTAATTCAGGCTTTCGTACTCTTTGAGTTTTGGCCCGACGTCGCGGTAGCCCGGCTCCCGACGTTGCAGGTCGGTCAGGGTTTCAAAGGCGGCCTGGTGATTGCCCTGGCGTTCCTGGAGCAGCGCATAATCGTAGGCCTGGGCGGAACTGATCGTGCCCGCCTGGGTAGAAGGTGGGCCGGGGTTGGTCGGACCGGTGGGGGCCGGTCGGAAGGGAACGGCAGTAGGAGTCTGAGAAATGGTGGCCCCGACCGCCTGTTGGAAAGCCTCGGCAAACGCCCCGGCGGAATCGTAGCGACCATCCGGGAATTTTGCCAATGCTCTACTCAGAGTCTCGACGATTGCCGGTGACAAATTAGGGTTAAAGGTGCGGGGGTCGGGCAGTGGACGATTGACATGGCCCATCATCACGGCCAGCGGAGTATCGGCTTTGTAAGGAGTGACCCCGGTCAGCATTTCATACAGGACAATGCCGAGCGAATATTCGTCGCTGCGACCGTCCAGCCGTTCCCCGGCAGCCTGTTCGGGACTCATGTACTCGGCGGTACCGATACCGACTCCGGTCTGGGTGATACCGGTACTGCTCAACAACTTCACGATCCCAAAATCCGATAATACCGCCCGGTCGCCAAAAGTGCGCTGGGTGCCCATCAGGATATTCGAGGGTTTTATGTCGCGGTGGACCATATCCTGAGAGTGGGCGTAGTCGAGAGCGTCGGCGATCTGACCGAGGATACGCCCGATTTCTCGCAGGTCGAGTCTTTTGCTGGTCATATATTCGCGGAGGGTGCCGCCATCGAGTAATTCGGTAACAATATAGGGCTGGTCGTTGTCGGCCTGGCCGTACTCGTAGATTGCCAGAATATTAGGATGGCGCAGCCGGGCAATCGAGCGGGCTTCCTGATTGAAGCGTTTGTTAAAGTCTTCGTTGTCGCTGAACTGGGAGGCCATCAGCTTGATCGCTACATCCCGGTCGAGACTGGGTTGGTACGCCAGCCAGACGGTCGCCATGCCGCCTCGCCCGATGATTTTGCGTAATTCATACTGACCGATTTTCTTGGGTATCTCGTTTGCCATAACTTTGCCTTGATTTTATTCTTTACACTTGCCGGTCTTTGCGTACCAGGAAGAAAACAATTAAACTTACTGTAATAACAATCATCAGGCTCAGGATGCCCCATTGCAAATATACATCGGTTTTGAATTCGAGATCACGTTTGGGGATCAGATACCAGTCATAGGTTTTTGGGTCAAATGATACGCTACCGGGAAACAAGGACTCGATGCGTCCGGCCTGTTCGGGCGGTGGGCCATTGAATTTAACCCGGCTGCTGGGTACGCTGTCCAGCCCTAAAATGCGCCCACTGGTCTGGTAGCCCCATTTGCTGATCATCAGATTGGAAAACCAGTCGCCTAGCAGGCCCATTCGTTCGAGGGCGACCACCGCGCCGCTAAAAATGATCTGCGGAATGAGGACGACCGGTACAAAGCTGGTCGCCCGGTCGCTGTTGCTGGTCATGGCACTGATCAGGAGGCCCAGCGTGATCCCGGCCAGGGCCGTCAGCAAGAGCGACAAATACAGGTAGAAAACCGTTTCGAGGCTGGGATCGCCCAGACCGGCCCCGGCCCAGACGATCCCGATCAGCAAACCGATCTGGACCAGCACCAGCAAGGTCTGGACGACCAGTTTTGAAAAAATATAGGGCACCAGTTTAAGGCCGATCCGGCGTTCGCGGCGGTAGATCGAAATTTCTTTGACGATTTCGCGGGCGGCGTTGCTGGTGCCGAGCCAGACCGAAACTATTACCATCAAAAAGACGAGGGTCTTGGCCGAGCTATAGTCGCCGCCGGGCCGTTTCCACTCGGTGCGGTTAAAGACCAGCACCATCATCAAGGCGATAATCGGGGCTTGCAAAAGTAATATTAGCAGATTGCGCTGGTCGGTGGTGATAATTTCAAGATAACGCCGGAACAACAGCCGGAATTGTTGGAAACCGGATAAGCTGGCGCGAGGTCGCCGGAAAGTGACCGGGGGGACCGGACCGGATGGGGATACTTCGGGGCGGGCATCGCCGGGGACCGGGACACCGTAATGACGGGCTTCGTTCAGGACGGCATTCAGCCGCGAACCGACGTTAGCGGCGTAAAAAGGCGAGGCCAGAAACTGGCTGGCCCACTGTTCGGGCGCAAGGTCCTGTTCCAGTTTAATATAAATATCGGAAAATTTGCTGACCTGAAAATAGGTCAGGGCTTCCTGGGGCGAACCATAAAAAGCTACATAACCGCCCCGCGCCAGAAAAAGTACCCGGTCGCACAATTCGACATTCTGGGTGGCGTGGGTAATCAGCACGACCGTCCGGCCCTGGTCGGCCAGTTTGCGTAGCAGTTGCATCATGCGGCCTTCGAGGCCGGGGTCGAGGCCGCTGGTCGGCTCGTCCAGAAAGAACAGGCTGGGTTTTGAGATAAGTTCGGCCCCAATGCTAACTCGTTTGCGCTGGCCGCCGGAAAGGAGGCGGATCGGGGTATTGCGCCGGGCACTAAGGCCCAGGTCGTCGATTACGTCTTCCAGGCGTTCTTCGATCTCGGTGGGGCTGGTATCTTCGGGCAGGCGCAACCGGGCGGCGTAGTAAAGGGCTTTGTAGACCGTCAATTCGGTTGGTACGATGTCATCCTGGGGAACATAGCCGATGGTAGAGCGATAAACCTCCATCTGGGAGTAATACTCGGCCTTGTTGTACAAAACCGTTCCGGCGGTGGCCGGTCGGACCCCGCTGATGGCATCCATGAGGGTAGTTTTGCCGGAACCACTAACGCCGACAATGGCGACAAATTCGCGCGGCAAGATAGTCAGCGTAATATTGTGGAGCAAAGTGACCTGGGGCGACACCTGCTTGGATAAATTTAGCACATCCACCCGGATGCTGTCGTCTTCCTGGCTGCGATGCAGAAAGCCGTGAGTGAACATGAAACGATACGGCCCGATGATCACAATATCGCCATCGTTGAGGACCGCGCTGGTTATCCGTTCGCCGTTGACAAAGGTGCCGTTGGTGCTGCGTAAATCATTTATGGTATAGGCGGTGTTCTGGTTGACAATCTGGATGTGGTGGCGGGAAACCTGGGGGTTATCCAGCACGACGGAATTATCTTTTTGTTCACGGCCTAGCGAGGTCAGCGGTCGTCCGCGCAGGTCGATATGTTCGAGGGCACTTTCGTCGATGGCAACCGGGGGTGACACGGTGGGATAGCTGTTGGAAGGTGGATTGCCGAGAGGTATAAACTGACCGGCCTCGACGCGGGTGGTGGAAGCATCCGGTCGACTGCCGGTGAAAGTGTCTGACTTGAGAGTGCCTGGGGCGGCCTGAAACGCCATCCGCACCAGGCCAATCGTGATAATATCACCCTGGTGTAATTCGGAGCGGCGTACCTGCTGGTCATTGACATAAAAACCGTTGGCACTATCGCTATCGAGGGCCAGGTAAGTGCCATTTTCATTGATGATCTGGATATGCTGGCGGCTGGTTTTGGGGTCGGCAATTACAATGTCGTTGTTTGCGCCGCGCCCCAGGGTGGTGACCCGGTTGACCAGGGCGTATTCGCGGCCAACCTGGTCCCCGGAAAGCATATAAAGCCGAGCCGCCGGTTGCTCGGCCCGGCTGGCCGGGACATTTGGGTTCAAAGCAGGCGGCCCACTGGCTCTGGTACGACCGGTTATAGTAGGCCCCCCGCCAGGATTGGACGCCGGGGGAGGCGGTGGCTGGTAACTCAAGTTCGCTCCCTGTTTCTGTCAGTAATGCCAAAAAGGCTACGGTTTGGTTTTGTCGATGCGAATGACGGCGGTCGGCGCATCGCCTTCAGGCTCGACCGGTTTATCTTTCGGGTCTTTGTAGGCCTCCGGCGCAGGTGGAGCCGGTGGCGGTGGCACCGGTTGACCGTACTGATCATAGGCAGGCGGTTGCTGCTGACCATATTGGTTGTAATTGGGCGGCTGCTGCTGACCATATTGGTTGTAGTTTGGCTGACCATACTGATTGTAGTTTGGTGGCACCGGTTGACCGTACTGATCATAGTTTGGCTGACCGTACTGATTGTAGTTCGGCTGCTGCTGCTGTTGGCCGTACTGGTTATAGTCAACCGGGGCCACCGGGGGCTGTCCGGCGGGCTGGTTGTACTGCCCGTACTGGGGAGCCGGATACTGGTTGGGATCATAGGCCGGTGGCTGGTTGGCCGGTGGATAACCATACTGGTTTGAGGTCGGCTGGACTGGCGGCTGGTTGATCGGGGTTTGACTGGCATTACTGTGGTGGGTTTCGGCTTCCTCACTATAATTGGGCGAGGGTGCGCCCGGTGAAGTGTAACTATTGTAATTCTGACCGTAGGCACCGTAGTTGGGCGTGGCCGGGCGATTCTGGTCGGCAGGTGTTAGCGGCAATTTTGGATTAAAGTTACCATCGATCATGGTGCTTTCGCTGTCGGGAACATCGACTGAGGGCACCGGAAAAGGGGCCGGGGTATTGCGTAACAGTTCGGCATAATTTACGCCACCCATCATCGTGGCCGCGCTGTCTTCTTCGGGGACATAGGCAGCAGTCACGGGTGAGTAAGTGGTGGGCTGGCTGGCATAACTCGAACCGGCCTCCGGTTGGGCGGGCGGGGTCGCGGCAGGGCCGTTCGCCGCTTGCTGGGCGGACTGAGCCTGTTCTTTGTACTGGCGGATCAGTTCGGCATAATTTGTGCCGATCACGGTTGGAGCGTCTCCGTAATCGACCGGTTCTTCTTTGGCGGGAAGCGGTGAGGCCGGTTGAGGCTGGCCTGCCGGGGTATAGCCGTAAGTACCGGGGCCAATGGCGGTCTGGTTCTGGTCAAATTGGTCAACGTTGCTAGATGGGGTAGATTGGTTTGCTGCGCCCGTAGCCGGGTTCTGATTGTAGTTTTCCGGCGCGGGGGGAGACTGGTTATATTGGTTATAACCAGGGGTAGGCTGGCTGTACTGGTTCTGGTTAGGTTGGTTTTGATAGCCGTAGGGGTTGTAAGGCGGTTCGACCGGAGCCGGTTTTGCCGGTTCGACCGGGGCCGAATTATATTCATAAATCGGATTGGCCGGGGTATAGTTGTACGGGGCGGCCAGTGGTTCGACCGGCATTTCGGAAGCGGGCGAAGCGGTGTTGGCGGGGGTCAGTTTTGGCTCATCGTGGCTGGCGACCGGCGCGGCGGCCTGGCTGGCCTGATAAGCGGCATTTTTCATTGTCGCGTCGGGTGAGTTTTCCAGCCAGGCGGCATTCTGGTTCTGGGGAGTGGCCGGGTAGAGGGCCAGTGGAGGGGGAGCCGCTACCGGTTCGACCGGCTGGGCCGCCTGTTCCTTGTAACCGGTCAGCAGGGCCTGGCGGTCGGAACTACTGAATACCTGAGTAGCTCCGGCATCATTATCTGGTGGGACGATTGCCGCAGGCGGCTCGGTCTGGCTGCTGGCGGCTTCCTGGGCGCGTTCTTTCATGCCGGCTTCGGACTGATAGCTAAATACATACTGGCCGATGCGAATTACGTCCCGATGCACGAGGGTATAGGATTGGCCTGGTTCAAGCGAATTATCCCGAATCTGCACCGGGTTTTCGCTGCCCAGATCGATCAGCATATATTCGTCACCCTGTTTTTTTATAACCGAATGATAACGGGAAACATAAGGATCATTTAACTCAATATCGTTATCATTACTGCGACCGAGGGTGGTCGTTCCGTCTTTTATTGCAATCCGTTTGCCGATTTCAGGCCCTCTTTGAACAATCAAATAATCAGGCATTTCTTTTCTCCCTTGGTTACTTTGTCTTGGTGGTTCGCTCGACGTAAGTTGTGGATTTAGCCTTTAGTATCATTTATCTCATATTACTTGTAACTATTTAGACCCACCCCTAACCCCTCCCCAGGGAAGGGAAAAGAAGAAGAGAGCTTGACAGGGGAGAACCCTGTGTACCCCCCGCAGGGGTTGCCCCCCTACTAACCCCGCCTCGAAAGAGGTTCCTGTACAGTTGCTATTACTTTACCATATTATATCAAGATATTAACCGTAAAGCCCGGCTTACTTAATAGTTAACGGTGTAATGATCAGATTTCGATATAAAACCGTCTGGGGGGCCGCTTTTATAAATTGACCGGCCATTAGCCCAAATTTACCACCCAGCCGGACCGGTGGCGCGGTAGGGGTTTGCGGCTTGAGAAAGATGCTTTGCAGAACGGTCGCATTGGCTTGCAAGCGCACGTAGCTGCCGGTTGCCTCCAGTACCAGCGTAGCCTGGCCCTGGCTGTCCGGCAACAGGGCGGCGTCCTGGCTCCAGTCGATCAGGTGCGCCCAGTTTTTGCCGCTGCGCCGCATCAGGGTGTAGCGAGTGCCGGAGATCAGCCAGACGTAATAATCGTCCGGGGCCTGTTGCCAGAAGACCAACCCGTAAAAAAGGCCGGTATCGCCCGGTAGAGGGGTCACATTGACCGAGGCCCGGAACTCCTCAAAACTCCGGTTGAGGTAGGAATTCCAGTTTACCTGGCCCCCTTGAGCCTGGACCTGATAAGCGGCCTGGCCGGTGTAATGTCCGAGAGCGTTGTCTGGGAGGCCACTGGTACGGTCCTGGAAATTGTCCTCGAAGGTCGGACCGTTGGGGGTAGCTCCGAGTAAATCAATCAGGCCGCGCCGGGCAGCTTCTTCCGGCCCAAGTCGCACCCGACCGAAACCGGTTTCGGGGTCTCGACCGGGCGAACCGAGATCGAGGGTGTTGCGAGCCAGGTAAACCGCTACCTGGTCGGCAGTCATTTCGCGGGCGGCACTCCAGACGAGGGCGGCAGCCCCGGCCACCTGCGGCGTGGAGGCACTGGTTCCGGCGAAAGTTCCTTTAAAAACCAGACTGGTGATACCGGTGGGTGCCATGATTTCCGGTTTGGCCCGGCCATCCAGGGTAGGTCCCCGCGAACTGTAGGTTTCCACCTCGTCTTTACGCCAGCTTGTAGCCCCGACGCTCAGGGCACCACGCGCGTCCCCCGGTGTGGCGACACTACTCTGGGCGGTGGCTTCGTCGAGGTGGGCGTTGTAGGCGAAAAGGTGAAATTTCAAACCGGCGGGTAGCGGTCCACCGGCCAGTTTTACCTGGATATAGTAAGTTTGGCCGGGGCTGGTGCGAAAAGGAGCCAATTCGGTAGGCGGTTTATCCCCCAAACCCTGTTCGTTCCGGGAACTGACCAGCGGTTTTCCGGCTGCATCCAGAATATACAGGTCGAGATTGGTTTTGGGGGCGGTCCAGCTTTCCTCCCAGTGCAAAGATACCCAGGCCGACCCGGCTTCGGCGGTTAATTTCAAGGTAGTCCGGTTGTTGCTAAAGTGTTGAAAGCCGGTTTCGTCGGGCTGAAAAGTGTTCAGGTAGTGGGCCAGCCCATAATTCCCGGCAGAAACGACCGGTAATACCCCGGCCCGCCGGGCTTCGTCCAGTTTCTCATCCATTTTGCCGGTGCCGTCGCCGGGAAAGATACCGGCCCAGCCCAGCGAGATTTGCATGATTTGAACTTTGCGGTCGATAAAGTATTGGACGGCGCGGGTAAAACCGATTTCGTCTTCGATTGGCGCGAGAATCAGTTTAGCTTCGGGGGCCAGTGAATGAACGACCTCGGCGACGGCCACACCGTGATTATCGCTCCCTTCGCCGTCGCCCAGCAGAAAAGATTTTAACTCGACCTGCGAGGCGGCTGGTAGGGCGGTCCCCAGAAAGCCTTTATAGGTAGCAAAGCCCCCGTCGATGATACCGACCTGAATGCCCTGACCGTTGAAACCGGCCCGTTGCCAGCGGTCGGCCCCGATTACCCCGGCCCCTTCATTTGGGTCGGGTAGGGTACTGAGGGCCGGTCGCAGCAGCAATTTCAATTCGCGCACCTCCTTAAAGGAGGCCAGTTCCTGAAAGAAGTTTCGTTTGTCGCTGGTATTAAAATAGGTGGTCAACCGGTTCAGGTCGATAGCGACCCCCAGTTGATCGCCGGTGCTGGCGTACACCTCACCCCCCATCTTGAGGATTTGGACCGTGATCGGGGCGGCGGCACTCGAATTGGAAAGGGTCAGCCCAAAGCGGATGCGATCCTGGTCGTCCAGCAAGCCCACGTTTCGGGCGTAATCCCGCGCGGCAGTCAGACCGCCCGACTGGTAAGTAACCAGCAAGTCCCGCAAAATGGTATCGACTTTGGCGGTGTCCTGGGCGATTTCAACCGTTGGGGTAGCGGTAGGCGCGGTACTATCGCAGGCCGCCAGCAGCAGACCCAGCACAGCTTGCAAAACCAGCCAGCCCAGCCCTTTTTTGCCCGCAAACCGGTGAAACACTTACTCTTGCCTTTCGGATTGGTTAAATCTGGATCACCATCTTGTTTTCGATATTAATGGTACTACAGTTGGCAGTCGAAACGAGGGCCGCGCCAAGCTGGATTTTGTAGACGGTGGGCGAAAGCAGCGACCCAGCTTCGCTTTTGATCACGGTTAGTTCGTATTCGCCGGAGGTCAGGGGAGAACTCACCTGGCTCAGGTAAATACCCGCCCCCAGATCGGTAAAAATGCTGGTGACATTGCGACCATTGCTGGTCATTTTGATTTCGTAGCTGCTGGCCTTATCCAGATTTACCAACTGGATTTGAACCTGTTGCAGCAGGTTTGGCTGGTCGATGCGGCAACGTATAGCGTCGGCACTGGCAAGAGCGGAAGGTTTAACGGAGGCCGCCGCATTGTTGATGGCACCTTCGGCCCCGTTGACCAGTGCCGCCGAGGTATTGGCGGGCGATGTCCTGGGTACGATTGGCTGGATCGCCGCGACTGCGACCGGGGTGGGGTTAGTCCCGGCTTTGAGGGTCGCTGTCGGCAGTGGGCTGACCGGGGTAGGGTCGGCGACGGTGTTGGAAGGGGTGCTGGCCGCGCGCGAGACCGGGGCAGTGGGCGTTACTGGCGTGGCAGTGGCGGGCGAGGCGACTGGGCTGCCGCTCAAAGTGACAAAAGCCACCGCTCCGCCGATTACCAGTAATAACAACAAAAGGCCGAGCCACAAACCGCGCCCACCGGGGCGGGAGCGGGTGCTGGCAACTGTCATGGGGGCAGTGAGCTGGACCGCTGGAGCCTGGGGGTCCGGTACGGTCATGCGAATGGTGGATTTGTTACTTTCTTCGACGGTGGTTGGGCCGATATTCAAGGAAACCGGTTCGGTAGCCTGGTTGTAGATCGAAGCGTTAACTACATTATAAACGGCTTCTCGCCCGTTGAGGATCGACGGCAGGGGTTCGCCGACCTGTTCGATACGGACCGCCAGCACACTGATATTATCCGGCCCGCCGCGTTCGTTTGCCAGCGATACCAATTGATGAACACCCTCTTTCAAGCTGGGGGCGGTGGCAACGATGGTGCCTATTTCGATTTCTTTTACCAGTCCATGCAAACCGTCCGAGCAAAGCAATAAAATATCGTCCGGCTGGATTTCGCGCTCAAAGAGATCGGGTTCAACCAGGTCTCGATGTCCGATAGCGCGGGTGATAAAGTTTTTATGACCGCTGCGTTCGGCCTGTTCGGGGGTCAGTAGTCCGGCGTCGATTTGCTCTTGAACCAGCGAATGGTCGTGGGTGACTCGTTCCGGGATACCCTGGCGTACCAGATAGGTCCGGCTGTCGCCGACATTGCCAAAGATGGCTTTGTTGCCTTTGACCAACACCAGCGTCAGGGTGGTGCCCATCTGGCTACGATTGCTATTCGCCTGAGCCTCGTTGTGAACCTGAGAGTTGGCCTGACGGATGGCTTCGGTCAGATCGGTGGCAATATCGCCGCTGGTCGGGCTATCATAAAAACGTTCAAAGAGGGTGTTTATTGCCAGTTCGCTGGCTATTTCGCCCCCGGCATAGCCGCCCATACCGTCGGCCACCGCAAAGAGGTACCCGCGCTCTTTTAATTTCTCATCGCCAAAAGACCGGCCACTCCTGAAAATAAGATCGCCCAGGTGATCTTGATTGTTACTACGCTTGCGCCCTACGTCGGTCAGGGCCACCGGTTCTAGTTTTAACAATTATTCCCTCTCGGCATTTTTATAAAACTGGTCAATTTCCGGTTGAAGTGTTCCGGCGAACTTTAACCACTAACTTGTTAATTGCATAAAGAAATCACAAAGTACTAAGCAGGGTTCGTAGGGGTGCAACCCCTGCAAGGGGGACTTGGGGCACATCCCCCAACACTCTTTTTTACCCCCCGTCCTGGGGGCCGGATACCCCCTGGGTGCCCCTTGAAAACCCCCATCGAAACATTGTGAAATAATTATGCAATTGTTAAGCACTAACTCTCACCACTAATTCTCACCACTAACTTTAAACACCATGATCGGGCTTGGTAGGGCGTACCGGGCGGCCTCCGGCGAACTGGCCGGATTTGGCAGCCCTCTTACTCCCGCCGGGGGCGGCGGGGGGGGTGGGTTGGACCCGCTCGGTCCTACCGGACCGGTGGCCGGTGTGCGTGGTACAACAGTCGAAGAAAGACCGGCGGGTTGATTGGGTTTAGGTGGATTGTTATTACCGCCGATCAATATGATCCCCACGATAGCCGCAACCGCCAGAAGCGTTATCGCGCCTAGCCCGGCGAACAAACCGCCCCGTTTTTTATTGGCCGGGGCCAGCGGTGGGGCGGGTGCCAGGCCATAGTTATTATTATACCCGCCAGGGCCAAAATTCTGGCCGACATAGCCGGGGGCCGAGAAATTGGGGTTGACCGGTGGCGAAGGCTGGTTAAAGCCGGGTGCCATTTCAGAACTGGCGGCGGGTTGGTAGCTGGGCGGTAGCGGTTGGGCCGGAGTGGGTGCGTAGAATGGGGATTGGACTGGACTGACCGGGCCGGGTGAGTAAGAAGCCGGATCGTTACCGGTCCAGCCAGGCGGTTGGTTGTAAGCACTGCCCGCGCTAGTTTGGACGACCAGGACGGTACTACCGATTTTGACTTGATCGCCCGGCGAAAGTGGTTGAGGCTGGTTAGGGATTAGACGCTGACCGTTTAGCTGGGTTCCATTGGCGGAGCCGAGGTCGGTCACGAGCAGCGTGCCGTTGACTTCCTGGAAGGAAACGTGGCGACGGGATACCTGCTCGTCATTGAGCAATATTTCTGCGCCCAGTTGCCGCCCAGCCACCTGGGGCGTGGTTGAAAGCGAAAACAGCTTGCCGGCTTCCGGGCCGGATTGAACCAGTAATTGCATAAGTCCTCGTGGGAAATCAATTAATTTGTCAGAGGAGGTCGACTTCTATTACCTCAGCCAGGTTTATTCGTATTTCCCCTTTAGCTCAAAAGTTTTACAACTCGTAAGTATATTAGCTTTATTTTAAGCGAAACTTTTGATAAAAGCAAGCCTGGGCTGGTTTCGTGCAGAGTTCATACACCTGATTTGACCTACCTCGTTAAGACGGCTTAACTTGTTACTTCTAATCCTTTAAAGCGGGACCTAATTAAAGAGATAGGACTTTCGCTTCAACCTCACTTTGTGAAGCTCAAGCGAAAATAAAAAGAGTATTAATAGGAGCACCCAGTGGGTAGGCGGCCCCCACGACCCCCGCTTCGATCCTTTACAGCGGTTTGATGTGCAGTTACTAATTTCCCTAATCTTTTATGAGGCCGGGTAATGAAATCATAAAGCGGCTACCCCCTTCGGGGGGGAATTCGGCCCAGATACGACCACCGTGCAAGTCGATAATTTGTTGGCTGATGTAGAGGCCCAGCCCCATGCCACTGGTGTAATCCGCCGAGTGAGCCTGGTAGAAACGCTCGAAGATGTGTTCCCGGTTTTCCGGGGGTATACCGATGCCCTGGTCGGTAACGCTGACTTGGACGGTTCTTCGACTAATAGGATTGGTAGGATTGGTAGGATTGTTAATCACTTTTATTTCGACGCGGACCGAACCGCCCTCCGGGCTATATTTAATGGCATTGGTGAGCAAATTTGTGATAGCCTGTTCAAACCGTACTTCATCCACCTCAATATTCAAGGGGCCTGGGTCGGCTTCCAGCGTCAGTTGATGTTTATCGGGGTTGCTCAGAGTGGTTTGCGCGTTATCGATAATAGCGGTAACGAAGTTTACCAGTTCGATCTGGCTGCGTTCGAGGACCATTTTACCGGCTTCCAGGCGAGATATGTCGAGTAGCTGGTTGACCAATGAGCTTAGTTTAGAGGATTGCTGGTTTATGACATCGAAAGCGCGTTTGAGGCGTTCGGGGTCGACGTGTCCCTGTCGCTCAAGCTGGCGAGTGATCAATTGGCTGTGACCTTTGAGGCTGGTTATCGGGGTTTTAAGTTCGTGAGCGGCGACCGATAGGAACTCGTTACGCAGTCCGATTGCTTCGCGGGCCTGACGGTAGAGACGGGCGTTTTCGACAGCTATTGAGGCCCGGCTTGCCAGTTCTTCGGCCAATTCTATATCCTGGGGAGTGTAGCTACGGCCAGAACCGCTATAGGCGAGGGACATTACGCCGATCACGCGAGTGGGAGCGATTCTATTTTCGGAAGCTGAGTTAGCCGGGGCAACCGGGTTACGGATTATCATGGGAACCGATATGCCGGACTCAGGAGCCAGGGTCCGTAACACCTCGAAATGAGTTTCGTCTTTGGAAAAACGGTGCAGACTGGCCTGCTCGATGGCGGTCACGATTTCAGTTTTGCCGCTGCGCATGGCTTGTGAAATTCCAATCGGATTGGCCGGGTCGGGTGGATAGCGGCGTTGTATGTCGTTCATCATTTGTTCTTTTTGCGGGTCGCGGTGGGCCAGGGCTACTCGTTGGACCCCGGCGGGTTTGTCTGGGCTTTCTTCAAGAATATCGATGACACAGTAATCGGCAAGTTGAGGGATCGTCAGGCGGGCCAACCGCGAGAGTGTTTCGTGATAGTCCAGAGAAGCGAACAATATCTCGTCGGCATCGGCTAAAAAAGTCAGACGGCGTTGGGCCGCTTCGGCGGTCTGGCGCGAGTGGGTTTCCGCCTGATAAAGCCGGGCGTTATCGACTGCCAGTGCCGCCCGCCCCGCCAGTTCCTGAGCTAATTTCAGGTCGGTTTGTCTAAATTTACGCTGGTTAGTGGCTAGCACCAGGTTAATCGCGCCGATGATCTGGCCGCGCGCGATCATCGGGACCGTAATCCAGCTATTTATACCCAATTGTATCAGAGCGTCTAGCGGTTCACGAAGGTCCGGGCCGACCTCGATTTTGGTCAGGTCGATTTGATTGACTATTTCAGGTTGGCCGCTTCTTAGAACCCCCGGCACACCGGTTTGATCTTCGACATTAAGGGGGAAGCGTTTGCGGAGGTCGCGGGCCATTTCGGCTTTAGCGGGGTCGATGTGGCCTACCGCGACCTGTTCAATTGAAGGCTTACCACTTTCCGGGTCAATTTTGGGCAAATAAACGCTGCACCAATCGGCGATAGTCGGTACGGTCAACTGGGCTACCTGGTTGAGCGTGTACTCGTAATCCAGGGAGGCGTTTAGGGCAAGCGTGGTTTTTTCCAGGTATTGCTGGTCATTTTCGCGCCGCCGCTGGTCGCTAACATCGCGGAAGACCAGGACTACCCCACCGATTTGACCCTGCGCCTCGCGGATGGGAGCCGCGCTATCCTCGATGGCCGTTTCCAGGCCGTCCTTGCTGATTAAAATAGTATGGTTAGCTAGCCCTACGATTACGCCTTGCTTTATAACTTCAGTCACCGGGGAGGGTACCGTCTGGCGAGTAATATCGTTGACGATGTTAAAAACCAGGTTTAAATCCTGACCGAGAGCTTCCTTTACCGTCCAGCCGGTTAACTGTGCGGCTATTTCGTTCATAAAAGTTACCCGGTTTTGATTATCGGTGGCAATTACAGCGTCGCCGATGCTGGATAGGGTAACTTCAAACCGGGCGTGTTGCGCCTCGATTGTCTCGGCCAGTTGGGTATTGCGAGCCACTTCTTGCCAGGCGCGGTAAAGGGCCTGCTGCAAACGCTGGCCGAGCAGACCGATCAAAAAGCCTTCTATAATAAACAAGACCAGATTAGAAACCATTTCAGGACCGGTTATGGCAAAGCTAAAGGTCGGCTGGATAAAAAGAAAGGTGCTGACAAGTACACTCAGGATGGTTGCCAATACACCTGACATTCCCCCGCCGAACCAGGCGGCTGCCACGACTGCCAGATAAAAGGTTATAAACGGGGTAGTGCTGGTAACGGTTGAGTTAGCTGAGTTATTAACCAGCCAGTTTTGCAAAAATTTTAAGAGAGCTGCCCCAGTTACCGCCACCACCGCGATCCCGTAACGCAGCACCGGACGGTTGGAAGCTAAGGGTTTGATATAACCCGGCCACCGTTCGGCCTGACTCAACCGGTTAAAGCGCGGTTTGGTTTGTTTGGGTTGATCGTAAAAGCCATTGGCTGTTTCAGAAGCTAAAGCTGGCTGTCCAGGGGAAATAGAAGTTTTGGAGTAGGTCGCTTTTGATTGTTGGTGGTCATTCGCAGAATTCATTTTGTTGTCAATTTCCTCAAAATGCTCAGGAAGGCGCGGCAATCGCTATCAGATGCTAGAAAGATGGCTTTGCAGAAAGTTTAATATCTTCAGGTTAATAAAGGTAGTAGGGTTATTACAAAGTGTTGAATTGGACTGGTACCACCTTAAGGGTTATACTGCATTTTAACATAAGTTAGGCCCGGTGGCTTTTCAGAATGAATTAGGACTTAGATTCTGACCTATATTCTAATGATAATGAAATGTCACAAGGCTGGAAATTAGTTTATACTAAGGAAGGCAAGGAGCCAGCCTGACCGGAAGCACCCGTCAGGAGTCAAAAAGGGCACCAGTTAGCCTACCAAAAAGGTAAAAACTGTCCTAGAGAGGTTGTTGTAAATAATGAACCGTCTTAAATCGGTAAAGAAACGATATTTATACGTGGGGTTAGTGCTGGTCGTGCTGCTAATCGGCTTTAATTTTTGGACCGGTGGCAGCCGCGATTCCAAAGCTATTATCCCGATCAGTCAGGTCTTGCAAGACCTGGCCTCGCCTAACTCTACGGTACAGGAAGTCCAACTGACCAATAGCGATGACACGCTGGTGATCAAGTACAAGGATGGCTCGGAAAAACTCTCCCGCCGGGAGATTGGAGCCAGCGATTTTACTACCCTGTTAAAGAATTCGGGCTACAACTTCTCGACCGGCCCGGATGTACGGATCAAGGATGCCCCCGCTTCAAGGGGAATAGTAAGTATTATTACTTTCTTACTGCCGATTCTTCTGTTCGTGGGAGTAATATTCTTCGTAATGCGCGGCTCACAGGGGGCGAACAGCCAGGCCTTAGGTTTTGGTAAAAGCCGGGCCAGACGTTTTGAAGGGGTAAAAGTAAATGTTACCTTTCAGGATGTAGCCGGAGTCGAGGAGTCCAAGCAGGAACTGGCCGAGATCGTTGAATTTTTGAAGTACCCTGACAAATTTGTGGCTCTGGGGGCACGTATTCCCAAGGGGGTATTGCTGGTCGGGCCGCCAGGTACCGGTAAGACTATGCTTTCCAAAGCCGTCGCCGGGGAAGCCGGGGTACCTTTTTTCAGCATTAGCGGTAGCGAATTTGTAGAAATGTTCGTTGGGGTCGGTGCCAGCCGGGTACGCGATATGTTCGAGCAAGCCAAGAAAAGCGCACCCTGTATTATCTTTATCGACGAAATTGACGCGGTAGGTCGCCGACGGGGTAGCGGTATGGGCGGTGGTCAGGACGAGCGCGAGCAAACCCTGAACCAGATGCTGGTCGAGATGGACGGCTTTGACAGCAATACCAATGTGATTGTGATTGCGGCCACTAACCGGCCCGATGTGCTGGACCCGGCCCTGCTGCGTCCCGGACGCTTTGACCGGCAGGTGATTTTGGACCGGCCTGATATGCGCGGACGGCTGGCGGTTTTGCAGGTTCATGCTCAGGGTAAACCGTTTGAAACCGAGGTTTCGCTGGAAAAGGTCGCCAAGCAGACGACCGGGTTTAGCGGAGCCGACCTGGCAAACCTGTTAAACGAAGCCGCGATTTTAGCCGCGCGGCGCAATCGCAAGACTATTTCGATGAGCGAACTGGACGAAGCGGTATTGCGGGTTCTGGTCGGGCCGCAGCGTTATACCCATTTAGTGACCGATAAGCAAAAGCTGATTACGGCTTATCACGAGGTCGGTCATGCCCTGGTAGCCCGGATGCTGGGCAATGTCGACCCGGTTCACAAGATCACGATTATTCCGCGTGGCCGGGCCGGTGGTCTGACCGTAATCTTGCCGGGTGAGGATCGCCAGCTTGGCACCAAAGGTCAGTTTGAGGCTCAGATTACCTGGGGTCTCGGTGGCCGGGTGGCCGAAGAAATCATCTTTGAGGAGCTTTCCAGCGGTGCTTCCAACGATATTGAGAAAGTGACCGAGATTGCCCGGACGATGGTTACACGCTACGGTATGAGCCAGAAGCTCGGCCCGATTGCTTTTACGACCGGCGAGCATATGACTTTCCTGGGCGGCGGCTTCGGCGAATCACAAAGTTACTCGAACCAATTGGCCTATGAGATCGACTCGGAAGTGCGGTCGATCATTGATAGTGCCTATCTGCATTGTCGGAAGATTTTACTTGAAAATCGTGAGAAGTTAATCGAGATTGCCGAGCTTTTGATGGTGAAGGAAACCCTGGAAGGGGCGGAATTCGAGGAGATGTTTGGCACTTCTCGGCCCGAACCGATCCCGCTGTTCCGAACTGCGGTTTAAGCTAAGACGCGCTAAGGCCGGTTCCCCACACGAGAACCGGCCTTTTTCTATTTAAATGCAAGAAAAAAGGCGGCAAATTGGTTTGCCGCCTTTCCGGTTTTAAACTTTTAGAAGCTCAACTCCAATTGTAACTGTTCAGCCTGGCTCTTGCAAAAAGGATTTAGCAGGGGTAGTGGGGGGTCGGGTACCCCCTGGGTGCCCTGCGGAGGGTATAACAGGGGTCTCCCCTGTTTATTTCTCTTCTTTTCCCCCTCCCTGGCTGGGGAGGGGTCAGGGGTGGGGCCTGATTAGTTACCTTCAATATAGCTATTTAGCTTTTTACATCCCGGCGCGAAAGATGTTTGGAGTAGTTCTCAACGTAAGCCATCAGGCGCGTTTCGGCGGCTCGGAACTCGCGGGATTGCATGGCACTGAGGGCAGTAGCCGAGTCCTCGCTTTCACCGACTGCGATGATTTGAGGGCCTTCGCCAGCTACTCTCAGCCAACCATCGGTGACGGTTATACCTAATCGACTCATCGAGGGAAGATAGTCGTTAAAGATAAAGTTCATGTACTCTTTATCTTTTTCGGGTTTAATATCCCAGTAAAAGAATATTGTACTCATAAGCTTTGCTCCCCTTTCTGAACGGCGTAGCGGACTTTGTAAGACGCCAGGCTATATAAACGAGAATTAATTACCCTGATAAAACCAGTTGTTTTTAGTCAACTTTCTTTTAACCATGTAACTACCGGGACCTGAATAAACGGCAGAATTGGGTGGTTTGGTTACGAGAAATCCGTTACCCCGCTTCGCCAGGTCTAATAGTCGAATTAACTCTATTATAATCGGCCCTGCTCTAAACGCAAGTAGCTTGCGGTACTAACTTTTAAGAAATTGCTTATTGCAAAAAGACCGAAATTGCAAGACGCAGCGTGTAATCGAGTTGGACCCGCAAGGCGGCCTGAATGGCTTTGGCAGTTATGACTGGCCTGGCCTGGCTTTGCGGCAGACCGCTGCGAGGAATTATCAGGCTACCGAGGTTGAGCGAGGCGACCGGTTGGCTGGCTCGGCCCGCCAGCAGGGTGAAGGAGTAGTCCATCAGGGCATCGGTATCGGCGGCCATCTGGGGGTCATTTAGGACGACTACGATTACGCTATGGCCGTTGTTGTAGGCGGACGCAACCAGGCAATGCCCGGCATCGTCGGTAAAGCCGGGTTTTACGCCGGTCGCGCCGGGATAGCGGGTCAGGAAACTGTTGACGTTGTAGAAGGAATGACCGTTTAATTCACCGCCGACATATTGGGCCGATTGCAAAAAGAGCGGGTTGTGAATGGCCCACCAACCGGCGATAGCCAGGTCGTAGGCGGTAGTGTAATGACCGGGCTGGTCCAGGCCGTGTGGGTTCATGTAGTGACTTTCATACATCCCCAGCGAAAGTGCATAGGTGTTCATGTACGCCACGAAACGGTCGACCGGGTCCGCCGGTCCGGCTAGTTGTTGTCCGGCATAGCGCGCCAGCACCATACCGGATTCGTTGGCACTGTTGGTCAGGAGGCCCAGCAGAACAGTGGCAAGCTTGATTCGTTCCTCTTTGCGTAAGCCCATGTTGGCCTCGCCTACCAGGTCATCTTGCTGGACAGTAGTTTCGGTCTGGAGGGCGGCGAGGGTAGGATACAGGCTGAGAAAGCTAAGGGCGGTAGTGATCTTGGTGGTACTCGCCATCGGCTTTTTGGTATGAATATCCTGGGCAAACAGAATCCGACCGGTATCGGCATCGACCGCCAGGGCACTGCTCGAATGTAAAACCGGCGGCAGAGACTGGAGTTTTGGGCCGGGGGTTGGGGTAACGGTAGGCCGGGTGGTGGTAGTGGGCGAAATGACCGGGTTTGTTTGGGGAGGGCGCGGGCTAGAGGTTGCCAGGGGCGGTGGGGTGAGGCTGCGATTTGCGGCGGAGGGGGTCGGACTGGGTAGCTGGCGGGCGGTAGGTGGTATGCTAGATGGCACGGTGGGTGTGGGGTCGGCGGCCTGGCTGTCCGGTAATAAGGTCAGTTGGAGGACGAGGGCTAGTTCAATCAGACAGGCCGACCACTTTATAAAAATTTTGTTGCTAGCCACTCTCGGTTCACCACGATTTTACAACTAATTAAAACAGTCAACCCAAGCTATATTCAGGTGTTTATGGCTGGAAGGTCTGATTAAATCTAACACAAGCTTTCTTAAATGTCTAGTTGTAACTGTTCAGACCCCACCCCTGATCCCTCCCCAGGGCCACCAGTGGACGGGGAAAAGAAGAAGAAAAGAGTATTTTACAGGGGCACCCATAGGGTACCCGCCTGTATGACCCCCCGCAGGGGTCGGGTACCCTTTGGGTGCCCTACTAACCCCGCCTCGAAGGAGTTAGCCTTCATAGTTACGTCTAGTTCTTTTATTTACCAAATTCGGTTTAGAACTTGCTGTAAGAAAAGTTGAAAGCTATATACTCTACTTGATGCTGTAAGTCACGCTGACGTTGACAGTCACCTTGAGCTGGCCCGCTTCGATTACGGTGCTGACCGGGGCCGCCGCTGCGCCCGGTGCCACACTGTTGAATGTTCGTGGCGTTGGGGGCTGGCTCTCGGTGTTTTCGGTGATTCTCAAGACGTTACCCACGCTGACTTTACCCGAAGCCGCCAGTTGATCGGCTTTCAGGCGAGCGTCGGCCATCGCGGCACTGCGGGCTTGCTTGAGGGCCTCCGAGGTATCGCTGAGAGTGAAAGTAATACCGCCGATCTCAGTGGTGCCGACTGCCCCGGCGGCATCCAGAATATTCCCGGCCTTGCTGATGTCCCTGAGCGTCACCTCCAGGCGATTATTGACATTGTAACCGGTCAAGCGGGGAGGCTGGCCGTTCTGATAGATGTAATCCGGGTTAATACTATAATCGGCGGTCTTGATGTCTTCGTCTTTCACACCGGCTTGCTTGAGCGCGTCAGTCAGCGCGGCGGATTTGTCGGCGGTCTGTTTTTGAGCCTCGACTACGGTCGCGGCTTTGCCCTGTACGCCGAGCATTACCCGAACTACGTCCGGCTTGATCAATACGGTGCCGGTTCCGGCGACCGAAATCCCACCCTGGCCGTTCCAGGCAGTATCGACGGCGGCGGCGGTACTGGTGGCCTGGGCCTGGGCCGGTGCCACCGCCAGACCTGGTTTACTTTCTTTGCCGGTTAGTCCTTGCACCACCACTAATCCGAATAGCGCGACCAGCACGACTGCGGCTACTCCTGCCAACTTTTTATATTGAGTACTCATATTCCTGTTTCCTTGCTTGGCTTGTCCAGTTTTCTCAATCGAGGCCAAAGTCCTGGCCTTTTTCTTGTTCAACATTTATTGAAACGCTACCGGATACCGGAAAATTACAAATTTAGGAGCAATTTTCAACCACTTCCCGCAGAATATCGGGGAAGCCGCCACTGACGTAATCGACCCCCATGCCGACCAACTGGCACAGTTCAGCGGCTTGATTGTAAGGGTCCTCGCCCGGTCCCCAGCCAAATACGTTGATCTCCTCGGCGTGGGCCGCTTCAATTAACTCGCGGGTGGTCCAGAGGCTACCGATAGCCAGGCCGTTGGCCCGTGCCATCCTGACCGGCGAAAGCGGGTCTACCAGGATCGCCCCCGAATAGCTGACTCCGGTGGCGATCTCCGGGTTTAACTCCTTGCAGCGCAACACCGCCCGGTGGTCGAAAGAATGGATTACGCTGGCGTGTGGGTCGCCATAACGCATTACCATTTCAACTACTCGTTGGGGCAGATCGGGATAAATATTCAGGCCATAATGAAAGGGCCAGGGAGCTTTGATCTCGATAGAAACCGGCATCCCCACCGACCGCGCCCATTCCAGCACTTCTTCCAGCAGGGGTAGCCGCGCCCCGGCAAACTTTTCCTCGGTGAGTGGCACCGGTCGGTTGCCGGGCGGCAAAGGCGTTTGCTGGCGAGTCAGATAGGTCGCCTCGGTCCGGCGGTCAAACCAGTTTCCGGCATCCAAAGTTTTGAGAGTAGCCCAATCCTGCTCCCAGACCGGCCCGCGCCCGTTGGTAGTCCGGTCAAGTAGTTCGTCGTGCAATACCACGCAGTGTTTATCGCGGCTGAGGTGGACATCAAATTCAATAATATCGGCTCCGGTCTGCCGGGCTTTCTCGAAGGCCGCCATAGTATTCTCCGGCGCGTAACCGGAAGCTCCCCGGTGGCCGCTGATCATTAGCCGTCCGGTCTTGCTACGCAATAGTTCCAGCAAAATTATCTCCTTAATAATTCAGTTATTCTTTATGCTACCATAATAGCACTATTTAATAACATTGGACTTTCGCTATATGCGTAAACCAACCTGAAGCAGGGGTCGGGTACCCCTTGGGTGCCCTGCGGGGGTCTCACAGGCGGGTGCCCTCTGGGTGCCCCTGTTAATACTCTTTTTATTTTCGCTTCAAACTCACTTAAAGAATTTGAAGCGAAAGTCCTAAACTATAATAATTCATATGGCACTTTTTTTGCGAGAAAGTGATATATTGGGTGAGCGCGGTTCATCAGACGCTTACCAAAAAACTTTGAGCCGATACTTTAATTTTGAGCCGGAATGGGAAACATAGGAGGAAATGCTGTGTTTGATGCTAGCCTTAACTCAACTTTGTCGGGGAGTCCAAATCCGTCACCGGTCGCCCGAAAAAGGGAACCGTCAGGCGAACCAGCCGATAGTATGCTGGTGGAAGCTTACCGGCAGGCTAAAGAATCGCACGGACCACGCAGCGAAGAAAGCAGTCAGGCCTTTGAACCGATTTTCCGTCGCTACTGGCCGTTTGTGTATTCGCTGGCGGTGAGCAGGATGGGAGCCGTTTATGCCGAGGACCTGGCGGCGGAAGCGATGTCCACCGTTCTGGAGCGGTTGAATGGGAAAGAAGTAATTACAAATCTGCGGGGTTTGGTTCGCCATTCGTTTGAGCGGGAATATGCTTCGCTACTGGAAAAACTTTTTCAGGGCAAAAAGCTGATGCGGGCTGGTTTAACTTCGGTCGATGCCGAGGCGGTCGCCAGTGGTGGGCCAAAGGTGAAGGGTGCGACGGTAGTTTCTTTGAACGTCCCGACCGGTAATCACGACTCGGACGACCTGGAAATGATGCACCTGCTGGCCGACCCGACCTCGGACGTGGTGGAAGCCGCTTCACGGCGGGAGCTGATCACGGTTTTACACAATTTAATAGCCCAAATGCCCTCACAATATCGCGGCCCGTTGGTTTGTCAATGGCTGATGGGGATGCGAATCAAAGAAGTCGGCGAAGAACTGGGTTTGTCAATCGATCAGGTCAAGCACAATACCGCTCGTGGTATTAAGTGGTTGCAAAAAAGAATGCCCGGTACGTCCGCCGACTGGATACTATAGGCCACCCGGCCAGTAGGGGTCAATCTAAGGAGAGTTATCAATATGCAGGATAAAAATATCGAACAGGTCGAGGTGTCGCCCGAAATGCAGGAGGCGATTGCCGCTTATTTTGAACAACACAATGGCGGCGAAATTTCCCGAACACCTGAAACCTGGCTGTCTGAGGGGCAGCAAACAGAATGGGAGCAAACTCAAACTCTTTTAAATGTTCCGCAGCGTCTGCTGGTTAGCCGTCCGGTGCTGGATGCCGCCTGGGCCAGCTTTAAAGTGCGGGCTTTCGAGATGCCAGTTACGGCTGAAGGGAGCCTGGGAGCGTATGTCGCCAGTGCCCTGGATACTGCCGAGCAAACCACTTTGCACGAGTCGGGCTTATCGCGGACGACGCTTGAGGCTTTGAAGGTTGATAATACACCCATTGAAAAACTCAAGGATTATGAGTTAAACGATTATGCGGCTCTGGCCCGGCGTTACAATATTAAAGACAACGCTTTTCCGCGTATGCTAAAATGGCTAAAGGGTCTGGGTAAGAGTCTGACGACGGCTGGCCTGAACCTAAACCGGGGAATGGTGTTTGCTCGTGATGAGGAGGTTCGCCAGCCTGGTTTAAGCGAGGCTGAGTTGGCCGCAAGCCTCGAACAAAAAGACCAGCCGGATGAAGCTTCAAGCTTGGAGACTGAAAAGTAGAGTTTTCCGGTCGTATTCAGAGCTAGTGGCAAACCGGGCTTGAAAAAGGCTGGATAAAACTTAGATACATGGGAGAACTGAATGCCATCGCGCGGTGGTAAATGGAGTGGCCGACCTAATCTCGGCCAGATCGAAGAACAGGCCGTTAAGAAGATTGCGGAATTCCGGCGAAAACTCCAATCGGCTGGTTTGAGTGTGCCGGAAATCCCGCCGGTGCCGGTCGATTACATCGCGCTGACCCTTACGACTTTGAGTGTGCGTGGCATTGAGGGATTAGCCTTTGAAGGCAAGCCCCTGGCCGGTTTGCTGGACATCGAGCGAACCGAAATTCTTTATGAAGAAACCAACCCGCCTGGTCGCCAGAATTTCACGATTGGGCACGAACTCGGTCATTACTTTTTACATTACCTACCGGCGGTGGCCGCCGCGCAGCAACCGACCTTATTTGATGGCCTGGAATCACCGCTTTCCAGCCTGAATCACCTCGAACGGGCCGACCATCCGGCAGCCCGTTTTTTTCGTTGTTCGGAAAAGGCTCTGATCGACGGTAAGGACGAGGAGAACCCGGCAGCTCCTGAAACCGAACTCAATCCACTGCGAACGGTGGGCCGGTGCCAGTTGGAAGACCCGGCCACTAAAGCCCAGCTTGCCAAAATTATCCGGCTCAAAGAACTGGCCGACCGCACCGAGTGGGAAGCCAATATATTTGCGCGAGGTCTGCTAATGCCAACCGAACTGGTACGCTGGCTCAACAAAAAATATGCCGGTGACATCGGTCCGATGGCGGCGGAACTTGGGGTAACTCAGACGGCTCTGCGGTATCGCCTCAATGGTCTCGGCCTACGGCAGGATGAGAATATGGGTCTGGGTAGCCAGTACAGCCCAGCCCGGCCAAAATCTGCCGATAACGCTCAACAAGGCACTTTCTTCTAATTTCCCCGATATGACAGTGTAATCTTCAAATAGTTCCTATTTTTTTGGGGTGAGCCAATCTTACCTTTGTTTTGCAATTTATTATTAACGGGACTTTCGCATCAACCTCACGAGTGAAATTGATGCGAAAGTAAAAGGGTTTTCACAGGGGCACCCAAAGGGTACCCGCCTGTTGTACCCCGCGCCGGGGTTGCACCCCTCCAACCCTGCTTTCGTCAAAATGCGAAAGTCTAAATATAGATGAAAAGGAGAAAAAGGTTTATGACTCCCACCTTTTCGCTGGCAATTCTTTGTCTAGTGGTGGCATTTTTTACGCTCTGGCAATGGAACAACCGGGCGGGGCGATTTTCGGAACCATCGTCGGTGGGGCGAAAGATTGGCTGGCACCTGATTGCCTGTCTGGCGATGGCCGGTGGAGTCTGGCTGGTCAACTGTCTATGGTGGTCGTTGTGGACCGACCAGGGGGCAATGCTGATGTTGTTGCTGGTGGAAGGATTGGTGGCCGGTGGAATTAGTGCCGGTTTGTTGTACGGTGCGGCGGTCTTAGATTCGCCTCAGAGTAAAAATGAGACTGAGCCAGGCTTATCGCCCGGCACCGAAGGGGTAGTTCATTTGCGCCGGTTTAGCCAGACACGTGGAATACTGAGTTCCGGGGTGATGGTAATCTGGAACGAGCAACGGGGTTGCTGGACCAGCCTGGAAGCGGTGAAAGAAGACGAACGCAATCCCCTGGCAAGCTAATCAGTCAAATAGATAAGCGGATAACAAGAATTGTAAGTTGCCGGATTGGTTGCTATAATTCGCCGGACGAAAGGAGCTAATTGCCCAATAATGTTTAGCGATTATCATACTCACACTTTGTATAGCAATCACGGCAAGGGTCATCCGGTGGAAATGGCGGCGGTAGCGGTCGAGCGGGGGATGCTGGCTCTCGGCTTCAGCGAACATTTTCCGCTACCGGTCGACTGCGCCGAGCCAACCGGCGGCACTGCCAATATGCACTGGGACCAGATCGAGTTGTATATTCAGGAAGTCCGTGAAGCCCAGGCCACCTGGGGTCATAAAATCAAGCTACTGCTAGGCTACGAGGTGGATTATCTGCCGCAATATCATGCTGAGATGCAAGCCGCCTTGAAGGCTTACCCGGCGGATTATCATGTCGGCTCGATCCACACCGTCGATCACTTCCGTTCCGACCACGAGAACTGGATGATTGATTATACCGAGGCAAGCTTTGAGGAGGGTCTGAGTGAGAACGGCGGGATAGCGGCGGTTTATACTCGTTACTATGCCCTGATCCGCGAATTTGCACGCCAGCACGACCATAAAATTGTCGGCCACCTGGATCTGATAAAGAAGTTCAACGTTGATAACCGTTATTTTGATGGCACCAGCGAACATTATTTGTCCCAGGTCGAAGCCACCCTCGATGTTTTAAAAGCCACCGGCAAGATCGTTGAAGTAAATACAGCCGGGTTATTCAAAGGCGTGGGCGACCTCTACCCCTCCGATCCAATCCTGCAGATGCTCCTTGAGCGACGTATACCGGTTTGCCTTAGCTCGGACGCTCACAAACCGGAACACGTTGGCCGGGAGTTTTCGGCTACCTGGCAAAAGTTAACCCGGCTGGGCTTTGAACAGCTAACCGGTCTCTAAAATTGCCGCTTGACTCTCTCCCAACTGGATAGTGTACTTTTCCCTAAGAGGGGAAACAGCCGGACCAGGTTAAACGCCGGTAAAGAGGTTGTTGAAAGCTTCCGCCAGTAAAGGATGAGCGAACACAGCATCGCGCAGGACGGTGTAAGGCAGCTTGCCGAGCATCGCCATCTGGACGACCGACATCATTTCGCCGCCTTCCAATCCCAAAATCGTGATACCCAAAATCTGATTATTATCCGGGTCGATAATGGCCTTTATCATGCCGCGCGTCTCATCGACTTCCAGGGCGCGGGCTACATAGGTCATTGGCATTTTGGCTATCTTGAAATGGCGACCCTGTTCACGGGCTTCATTTTCGTTCAGACCGACCCGGCCCAGTTGGGGGTCGATAAATACGGTGTAGGGCACCTGGCGATCTTTGATACTGGCCTGACCGCCTTCGACTAAATTGGTGCGGATGATACGGAAATCGTCGTAAGAGATATGAGTGAAGGCCGGACCGCCCTTGACATCGCCCAGTCCGTAAATATTGGGAACGTTCGTTTCCAGCCGGTCGTTGACTTTGATAAAGCCTTTGCTATCCAGTTCGACACCGGTAGCCGCCAGATTAAGTTTATCGGTGTTGGGTGTCCGACCGCCTGCGACCAGCAAATGCGAACCTTCCAGCACCCGCTCGCCGGTCGGAGTCTTGACGAATAATTTGATTTTTTCCGGCCCGACGGCTTCCACCCTCACCGCCGCGCTTTTTAGCAGGATTTCGAGGCCGTCTTCCTGCAAAATTTTGGTGACTTCTTCTACAATATCTGCGTCCTCGCGCGGCAACAACTGGGCACCTCGCTGGACGACAGTTACTCTGCTGCCAAACCGCTGGAACATCTGGCCGAATTCCAGCCCGATATAACCGCCGCCCAGCACCAGCAAATGTTCCGGCACTTTATCCAGTTCCATTATAGAGGTAGAATTCAGCGCATTGATGGTTTCCAGACCTTCTAATTTTGGTGAGTCGGGTCGGGCACCACTATTAATAAAAAACCTTTCCGCCCTGAGTTGCCTGGTCGTGCCATCCGTTAGTTTTACTTCGATACTCAGCGGACCGGTAAAACTGGCCGCTCCCATGATCAAATCTACCCCTTCGGTACTTTTAATCCGGTTCTCGCTGCCACCCCGGAAGCTATCGACTATCGCGCGTTTGCGCTCGCGGACTTTTACCATATCGACCGTAACCGGCCCGGTGGTATGGACGCCGTAATCGGCCCCCCGGCGGGTCAGGTAAGCTACTCGCGCGCTGGCTACCATCGTCTTGGTGGGAGTACAACCCTCGTTAATACAGGTACCGCCGACGTGTTCTTGCTCGATCAGGGCTACTTTTTGGCCGGTCCCAGCCAGGGCAGTCGAAAGCGGCCCACCGGCCTGACCCGCTCCGATTATAATGCTGTCGTAGTGAGTGGCATCAGTCATTTGATTTTATCTCCTTGATTTCCATTTTCGATCACCCTAAATATTCTTTACACCCTTATAGCCTTAACAAGTAAAATCAGTCAATTCTCATTGAAGCGAGCCTCTCGGCCTGGTCACTAAGCGAAAGCTCTAATTAAGAAAAAGTCTATATTTTTAGACTGATTTAAAGAGGTCTTAGTCGAGCCAGATACCCTGGGCGGCGGCTACCCCCAGTCCGCTGGCGACATTGGAGAAAGCATCTTGAAAGCGCAGAGCTTTGCGGGTGAATTTGCGTTCGAGCATCTTTTGGACGGCGGGAATATAGCTGCTGCCACCGGTGCGCAAGACAGAGGTAATTTTTTCGGGAGGCAACCCGGCCTGTTCTAATGTTTCGTCGATGCAGGTTTCGATCCGGCGCAGGTGTCCGGCGATGATGGTCTCAAAGTTCGGGCGGCCAAAGTATTCGCTGATGCCGATGGCTTCGTGGATAAAGCTGATCCGGGTTTCCCAGTCGGTCGAAAGGGCCACTTTAGCCCGTTCGATTTCCTGAAAAAGCGAGTAACCATAATTCTTGCGGATCAAACATTCGAGGGCCTTAATCTGTTTGCGGCCATCACTCAGGCGGCTTATATCATCCAGAAAGGCGTATAGTTGTTGCTGTTGGAGATTTGGGATGGTGTACCAGCGGCGCAACATCCCGAAAATATAATGAGGCAATTCCAGGCGTTGCTCACTCCAGCGGCTATTTTCGCCAAAGTATTTGAATAGTTTGTGTTCCATGATTTCTTCGTCAAAGGTGTTGCCGCCGATTACCCGGCCATTGGTTGCCAGAATATCTTCGCGCCGGTCAGCCCTCAGACGGCGTTCCGAGCCTACCCGCACGATAGTCGTATCCAGGGTACCGCCGCCAAAGTCGAAGACCAGCACATATTCTTCGGCCCCGGCCAGTTCCCGTTCGTAGTGCAGAGCGGCGGCCACCGGTTCATATTGGAAATGCACTTCTTTGAAACCGGCCAGCCGGGCGGCCTCGCGCAACCGCTCCTGAGCCAGTACATCGCTGGCCGGTCCATCGGGCGAGAAATAGACCGGTCGGCCAAGCACTACCCCGCTTACTTCCTCCTCGCATAGCACGTCGGCACGTTGTTTTATAAATTTTAAATATAGCCCGACCAGTTCCTCGATGGTCATGAATTGGCCCCAAACATCGGTACCGGCATAGTTATCTTCCGATAGAAAAGATTTTATCGCCTGAAAAAAGCGGCCCGGCTGGTTTACGTCGACTTCGATAATTATATTTTCGGTGACTTCGCCAAATCCGTCGATAAAGCTCTTGATCGTTTTGCCGGTATCTACCCTCTGGCGCACCGCCTCACGGCCCACGTTATCCTGGTAATAAGCCTCGCTGGCGGCCCGGCCTATTTTGATTTCGCCGTTTCGCCGGATGTAAATTAGAGTGCTCATAATCTCCGGGCGAGTTTGTCCCGCATCGACTGGCAGAAGCTTTAGCTGATTATCTTTGCTGGAAACCAGCGATATTGCCGAATTGCTCGTTCCAAAATCCAACCCATATAGTGTCATTTCCGCCTACCTATCCTCAAAATGCTCTTTTGGCTACTCAAAGTGAAGGGCTACCGGTTTATTTTGTGTTTTTAATCTGTCTCTATTGTAGTCCCGTGATTGCTTAGTTGCAAGTAATAAATTTAGGATTTTCGCTTCAACCCCACTTTGTGAAGCTCAAGCGAAAATGAAAGTAACTATTCAGACCCCACCCTTAAACCCACCCCAGGCACTCCAGAGTGTGGGGAAAAGAAAAAAGAGAGTTTACAGGGGCACCCAGAGGGTACCCGCCTGTATGACCCCCCGCAGGGGTCGGGTACCCTATGGGTGCCCTACTTACCCCGCCTCGAAGGGGGTAGCGTGAATAGTTACAAATAAAAAAGGGTTTAGCAGGGGCAGGGGCACGCAGCGGGTACCCGCCTTATACCCTTCGGGTGGCACCCAGAGGGTAATCGGCCCTTCACGACCCCCGCTTTAAACTCTTTCCTCGGCTCCATTATTATGCAATTTGCTGTAAAGCCCGGTTTGCCGCTTTCGCGCTGGCAATGGTATAATCAAGGCCGTATTCGGTCTGATGATTATTATCAACCTCTAGGACCACCAGCAAAACTGCCGGCAGATTGGATTTTGTAACACGAGCGTGATTAGCCAGGACAATATAAATACCACCCAAAATAGTCCTTCCCCGTCCTTGCCTGAAAAGCGTTTGCGACCTCGCCTATGGCTACCGACTTTAGGCTGGTTTTGCTTGCTGGTGATCTGCCTGGTGAGTTTGGCCGGAACCGCTCTGGCCGACCTGGTTTTTAATTACGGCGTGGCCTACGGGACGCAACTGGACCGGGTGCCTAATGTGACTGCCGCCCAACTGGGGGTTAATCCGGTGGGGGTCAATATGCTGCTGCAACTTGAAAGTGACCCGGCCAGCCCTCAGATTACACGCAGCCTGGATATGGCGAAAGCCGCCGGTTTTGGATTTATCCGGCTGGAATTGCCCTGGGAGCAGATCGAGCCTCAACAAGGCCAGTTAAATTGGGGGTTGCCGGACGCGATTGTTCAGAAAGCCACCGACCGGGGGTTGCTGGTATTATTCCGGTTGGACCGCCCGCCGAACTGGAGCCGCCTGGGCGCAATGGAAAGCATGAGTGCCGACGAAAAAAACCGGTGGACCGGCCCGCCCGACCGCTATGAGGATTATTTTAGCTTCGTGGGCCAGGTGGCCGCCCGCTACAAAGGCCGGGTAAAATATTACCAAATATGGAACGAGCCAAACCTGTTGAACGAGTGGAATGGCCGTAAAGTAGACGCCCTGGCTTATGTTCGCCTGCTGGGTGGGGCGTTTGATCAGATTAAAGCGGCAGACCCGGCAGCCCTGGTACTGACCGCGCCGCTCGCCCCCACCGATGTACTTGACCCTGATCAGCTTTCACTCAACGATCTGGTTTATCTGGACCAGATGTATAAAGCCGGAGCCAGAGCCTTCTTCGATATTTTTAGCCTGCAACTTTACGCGTTGGGCTACGACCCGAACTTCCGGTTTATCCAGCCTCAATTCGGTCAGCAAGACCTCAAACGGGTTAATTTCAACCGGCCAGCCTCGGTCCACGAAGTAATGATCCGTAATGGTGATGGAGGCCGCCCGGTCTGGGCTTCCGAGTACGGCTGGATTTCGGTTCCGGCGGCCCAGCTTAAAAATTACCAGTCGCCCGCGCCGCCCGGTCATCCGAACCAGTGGGGCGATAACGTTTCCGCCGAGACACAGGGTACTTATCTGGTCGAAGGTATTAAGCGGGTCCGGCGCGAGTGGCCCTGGATCGGTGTGGTCAACGTCTGGTTCTTCCGGGCCGACGATAACCTGGCCGAGCGTCCCCAGGACCCAACCAACTATTGGGCCATCGTGGACCGGGACTTCCAGCCGCGCCCGGCCTATACCAAACTCAAGGACTACCTGAGCAGCAGTAGCCAGGTCGATTATACCGGCTGGGATCAGGCCGCCGGTAATCCAGCTTTGCAAAGCGGTCAGGCTGGAAGCTTGCGCTGGCAATTCCAGGGTGAACGCGCCGAACTGGTCGCCCGGACCGCCTTGAATTTTACGGTGAAAATCGATGATCAACCGGCACGAAGCTTGAATGTTGAAGCCGGAAGCCGGGTAACGCTAGCCGAAGGCTTGAACGATGGTCTACATAAGGTAGAATTTGGCGGGGTCAACCGCGCGGGCCTTGAAGGGTTTTATGTGAGCCGGGATAATCACTGGAACTGGCTGATCGCGGCGGCTCTACTCCTATCCGGTCTGGGTGCGCTGGCAAGCGGCCTTCGGTTAGCCATGCTTGTCGGGCAGGATACCGGCAGTTGGACCAAACGCGCTTTAGGGCAATTGACCGGGCTGCGCCGGAACCGGTTGGATTGGAAAAGCTGGGTTCCCCTGGCGATGGTCGCCGCACTTTTGCTGTATTACTTTGCGCCTCCGGTGCCATTGGCGGTGCTGGGGTTATTTTTGTTCTTCCCGCTGTGCTTCTGGCGACCCGACTGCGCGATTGGGCTGGCCGCGCTGACCTCGCCGCTTTTCTTGCACCCGCGCAACCTGCGGCCCGGTGGTACGCTCGAATTCAGCCTGAGCGAAGTTATTATTGTAGAACTGGCCCTGGCGGCCCTGATCGGCGGCCTGTGGCAATTGATACGTCGCCGGACCAACTTTCTTAGCGGGCTTAAAACCATTTTAAGCGGTAGTTGGTGGGAATTTTTGCGCCGCTACAATTTATTGCTGGCCCTGGGGAGTCTGTTCTTGCTGGCAACACTTTCGCTGCTGGTGCCGCCCTCTTATCATCTCAAAGAGGCTTTGCGCGAGTACCGCGAGGTTATATTCGAGCCGGTAGCCCTGTTTATCCTGGCTTTATTGTATCTTGGCAAGCAAGGTAGCCGGGGGGTCGCCCGGATCGTGGATTTTCTGGTGGTGGCCGGGACGCTGGTGGCCCTGGTCGGGATATATCAGTTTTTCTTTCCGGCGCGGGATGCCAGCAAATTGGCCGTGAACGTTGCCAGTCAGGTTGGCTGCACCGTCAGTACCGAAGATGTCGTGCGAGTATGCTCGGTGTTCAGTCATCCCGATAGCCTGGGTCTGTTTTTGGGCCGGGTGCTGCCTTTAACTTTTGGACTGGCGGCTTTCTGGCGGGAAATAGCCTGGCGGCGGTCCTGGCGTAGACGGCTGTATACCCTGGCCTTACTGCCAATGCTTATTACGCTGGGTTTGTCGTATTCGCGGGGAGCCTGGTTGGGTCTGGTCGTGGCTTTGCTGGTAATGTTACTCGCGGCCAGAGCAAAGCGGGGTTTGTTGGTATATGGGGCCGGAATTATACTGGTTGTAGCAGCCCTGCCGTTTATCAAAGTCGAGCGAATTATCAGTGTCTTTAATCCGACCAGTGGTAGCGGTGCTACCCGCCTGTATATCTGGCAAGCGGCTGTTGCGATGATCAAAGATCACTCGCTTACCGGGGTTGGACTGGATCAGTTTTTGTATTATTATAATCCCGGCTATGTGAATCCACTGGCCTGGACCGAACGGTTTACCTCTCACCCGCATAATATGTTTCTGGATTTCTGGCTAAGGTTGGGTGTCCTGGGGCCGGTGGTCCTGCTATGGCTGCTGATCGGCTTTGGCTGGTTAGCCTGGCGTTTGGCTCGTCCGGCGACTTCTTCGCTGGCGGTCGGCAGTTTGCGCCCGGCTTTGAGCCTGGGTTTGCTGGGTAGCATGGTCGATTTTGCGGTTCACGGTCTGGTCGATAATTCCTTTTTTATGGTCGATTTAGCTGTTATTTTTTGTTTGTCCGTCGCTTTTTTACAGATATTACAGCAAGAGCTAGTCAAGGAGCAAAGTAATTGAAAATCCTGGTAAGTGGTGGGGCCGGTTTCCTGGGTTCGCACCTGTCTGAAGCGTTACTGGCCGAAGGTCATAGCGTGATTGCGGTGGACAATTTTATCACTGGCCGCGAGGGTAATATCGCCGGTCTTATTAATCATCCAAATTTTAGCTTTATCCAGCAAGATATTATCGAGCCGTTTGAATTACCGGAACCGGTTGAAGTGATCTTTCACCTGGCAAGTCCGGCCAGCCCGGTCGGCTATACCCGCCACCCGATAGAAACTCATCTGGTAAACTCGGTCGGTACCCACAATATGCTAAAGCTGGCCCAGCGTTACGAGGCCAAATACCTGATTACCTCGACCTCGGAAACTTATGGCGACCCCTTGCAGCACCCCCAGCGCGAGGATTATTGGGGTAATGTTAATCCGATTGGCCCGCGCAGTTGCTATGACGAAAGCAAACGCTTTGCCGAAAGCCTGACTATGGAGTATGTGCGCCAGTTCGGTCTGGACGCCCGGATCGTCCGGCTTTTCAATACCTACGGGCCGCGCAACGATCCTAACGATGGCCGGGTAGTGCCGAACTTTATCACGCAGGCCCTGGCCGGAGAGCCGATCACGGTCTATGGTGGCGGTCAGCAAACACGCTCCTTTTGCTATGTTTCCGACCTGATCCGGGGTCTCAAGCTGGCGATGTTTACCCCCGGCACCCAGGGTGAGGTATTTAACCTGGGCAACCCGGACGAACGGACAATCCTGGATTTTGCCGAGACCGTTCGCCGGATTTGCAATCCAGCGGTTGAGATTGTTTTCCAGCCCGGTCGGGTGGATGACCCTAACCAGCGTTGTCCTGATATTACCAAAGCCCGGACGCGTTTGGGCTGGGAGCCGACCGTATCGCTGGAAGAAGGTTTGCAGCTCACTATCGAGTATTTCCAAAGCCAGGCCGGACAGATTCAAATGAGCGAGCAAAGTGCCTGAGCGCGACCGGCCCGCGCGTCAAATCAACTGAGTAACGAGAAAGACTGGTAAGCCCGTTTGATCGGTTTTCGTCCTAATTTCATAAGGCGGCCCCGCCCTCAAGAAGGTTTTCTGGCCGAGTGGTATTCGCTGATCGGGCCAGCCGGGCTGACCGGAGGCGCGGCGGTCTTGCTGCTCACTCAGTCGCCTTTTGTGATGTTTGGTCTGCTGGCGGGGCTGGCGGCGGTGATTTGGCTGACCCGCCACCCAGAGTGGGGCCTTTATCTGATGGTGCTTTCGGTGCCCGGTCAGGCTTACCTGAGCTTTTCGCTGGGCGGTTCGAGAGTTACTTTAACCCAACTGGCGGTGTTGCTGGCTTTAGTTGGCTGGCTCGGTCAGCGAACGCTCCACCGGCAAACCCTGCTGCTCGGCCCGCTACCTCGGTTGCTGCCCTATTTCTTGATCTATGTGTTCGCCCAGGTTCTCTCGATTACAGTCGCTCAATCCGTCTCGGAAGCCTTGAACGAATTATTGCGCTGGGTCATCGTGGTCTTTGCCTATATATTGGCCTGTAGCGTGGTCAAAACCCGCCGTCAACTGTGGGAATTAGTGGTTTGTTTATGCACCGGCGCAGTTATCGAAGGCCTGATCGGGGTGGTCCAGAACCGCTTGCAAAGCGGACCCGAAAGTACTACTTTACCCTGTGTAGACGCGCAGCGGGCTTGCGGGACTTTTATTATGCCCAACTCTTACGCCGGATACGTCGAGATGGGTTTGCCGCTGGTGGCGGTGCTGACCCTGCTGGCCTGGTTCAACCGTAACGCCATCATGCAAAGATGGTTCGCCGCCGAAGGTCAGCCGCGTGAGGAGTTGCGCCCGCAATTGTGGCGGCGGCACGGCTGGTTGCTGTTGCTTTCCCTGTCGCTGGGTCTGGCTTTGCTGGGTATTCTGACCGCTCAATCCAAGGGAGCCTTTCTGGGTCTGGCGGTGGCCGGGCTTGGGTTGGGTCTGGTCAAGGGTCGCAAATTTATTCCGCTGGCTATTATAGGTGGCCTGATCTTGTTTTTGCTGGTAGCGGCGGTGCAAACCGGGGTGCTGCCGGTGGCAACCTTTGGCCGGCTGGTAGCGGTTGACCAGTTTACGCCTTTTGATGTGCGAGGAGTCGTCGTGACGGATGAGAATTTTTCAACTGTCGAGCGCATGGCAATGTGGCAGGCGGGCGGCAATATGTTCCTGTCTGATCCCTGGTTGGGGGTGGGAATAGGCAATTTTAACACCCGCTATTTTGAATTTAGCACCCCACGCTGGCCTGACTCGCGCGGTCACGCCCACAATTATTACATTCAAGCGGCGGCGGAAACCGGTCTGATCGGTCTGGTGGCTTATTTGGCCCTCTTGCTGACCGCCTTGCGCCAGGCCTGGCGAGTGGTCCGGCGCAGTGTCCACGACCGCAATTTGCACTACATTGCCTGGGGAGCTTTCGGTATAATCGTCGCGGTAGCCTTTCACAACATAGTAGAGGATTTACACGTTTTAAATATGGGTATCCAGTGGAGTGTGTTGCTCGCGCTGTTCTATCTGGTCGAAAAACAATTAAAGACGGAGTTAGTTTAGAAATTGAAGATATTGTTGACCGGCGCGGCCGGTTTTATTGGTAGTAACCTGGCAGAGCGTTTGTTAGAACGGGGCGACCGGGTAATTGGGGTGGATAGTTTTAACGATTATTACAGTCCGGCCCGCAAAGAACGCAATATTGTGAATGCCGGTCGCCAACCGGGCTACAAATTGTACCGGACCGACATCCGGGATTTTGAAAAGCTCCAGACGATTATTGAGCAGGAGAAACCGGCCAAAATCTGCCATCTGGCAGCGATGGCAAACCCGCGCTACTCGATGAGCCATCCCTTGCTCTACGAGGAAGTCAATGTGCGTGGTACCCTGAATTTGTTAGAGCTGGCCCGCCAGTTTGAGATCGAACATTTTGTGTTTGCCAGTTCTTCGTCGGTCTATGCCAATAATCCCAAAACTCCTTTTAGCGAGACCGACCAGGTCGATCAGCCTTTATCGCCGTATGCCGCCACCAAACGCAGTACCGAACTGCTAGCCTATACCTATCACCATCTTTATAAGCTAAAAGTAACCGCTTTGCGCTTTTTTACGGCCTATGGCCCTCGCAACCGGCCCGATATGGCGATCCATCTTTTTACCAGCGCGATCGACCGGGGCGAACCGCTCAAACTTTTTGGCGACGGCTCGGCTCGGCGCGACTGGACTTTTGTTGGCGATACGGTGCGTGGTATTATGGCGGCCCTGGACCGGCCTTTTGAATATGAAATTATCAACCTGGGTAACAGCCATACCCAGACCGAAATGGATTTGATCCGGGCGGCTGAGGCAGCCCTCGGTAAATCGGCTAATATTTTGCACCTGGCTCGTCCGGCAACCGAACCGGCGATAACCTATGCCGATATTAGCAAAGCCCAGCGTCTACTGGATTATCACCCGGCTACCCCTTTTCTGGAAGGTTACGCTCACTATTTTGAATGGTACCAGCAAGAAGGTCGTGCATGAAAGCTGTAGATTTTGACAAGGGAGAGGAAGATTCGCTGGATAAGCCGCCTTTAACAGTTACCTCAGTCAAATTGGAAGTTCCCGATCCCGAAGTGATTGCTCAGGACGACCAGACCGAAGCCTCTCTCGACCAAATTTCGCTCAAGGATCGGCTGTTCGACCTGAAAACCCTGGCCGGGTTCGCCATCAGTCTGTTTATCATCATCTTCTTTGTCCTGACGGTCAAGATTGATTTTGGGGCAATCTGGAGCAATATTGCAAAGGTCGAACCGCTCTGGCTGTTGGGGGCTTTCTTAGTCTATTATGCCGCCTTTATCGTGCGCGGCTTTCGCTGGCAACTTTTGCTCCGTAACGCCGGTTTTGCTAAAGAGCCTGGCGTTACCATACCGCATCTGCCGGTCCTGATCGAAATCATCTTTCTTTCGTGGTTTGTCAATTGTCTGGTACCGGCCAAATTAGGCGACGCCTACCGGGGGTATTTGCTCAAGAAAAATGGCAAGGCCAGTTTTAGCCGGACGCTGGGTACGGTCTTTGCCGAGCGGATCGCCGATGTGCTGGTGCTGTTCGGCCTGTTGTGCGCGGGTGGTTTGCTGGCTTTCTCCAGGGTCGAGAGCAAGTTAGGCGACATATCTATTGTATTTTATTTCGGACTGCTGCTGGTGGTGGCGATTATTGTCGGCCTGATCGCCTTGCGGTTTTTCCCGCATCAAATTGAAAAGCTGGTACCTCTCCGCTTACGAGCTTTCTTTCACCGGTTTCAACAGGGTACCGTTAGCTCCTTCAAACGCAATACCCAACTGGAGCTTTACGCTCTGACGGTCATCGTCTGGTTGTGCGAAGGGGCACGCCTTTATATGGTCTTGCAGGGCTTACATATTCAACTGGGTCTATCGGTGGTCGTGTTTATTGCGCTGGCGAGTTCGCTGCTCACGACTATCCCCTTTACTCCTGCCGGGTTGGGGGCGGTCGAGGGCGTGATGGTTTTCGTCCTGACTACCTTCTCTATCGAAAAGAACCTGGCCGGTTCGGTCGCTATCCTGGACCGGGTAATCAGCTACTGGAGTATCATTGTCTTTGGGGCAATCCTCTATATCTTCAGCAAAAAGAAATAACTGGTCTTCTGCCGAATACCCTCACTCAAATTAAGCCGGGATAGCCAGCCTATAAAAGAAAGCAAAAGAAAGACGGTTCCCACCTGGAAAACCGTCTTTTTTCTTTTTGCTATTGACCTAGCCTGATTAGCAGCTGAGTCAGTTGAAAATTAGAACCGGAGCGATACAAACACCCGGCCAAATTCATCGGCCACTGCATCGGAACCGGCGAAAGTCAGTTGCAGACCATCTTCAACCGCGACCCACTGCGGGTGAGAAGTCCAGGCCAGATGGCTCAGGTCCGCCAGGTAAACCCGACCGGGAAATTTAGCAATCTCGCGGTTGATCAACTGGTTGTAATCGTTCTGAATCTGGCGGATGCGCTCTGCCGTAAAGCAGGGCGTAAAGTAGCGGAAGGCCTGTAAATCCGGCACATTTCCGATGATAATCTTGCGGTTGGCGTAACGCTGTTCGCCGGAAGGTGGCAAGCGCGGGTCGTACAGGCTGCGGTTCAAAAGGTTGTTTAGAATCGCATCCAGGTTGCGCTCGTAAGCTCGCAGGAAGGTTTCTTCTGGAATATCAGGGTTAGCCAGGGTCAGCGTCAGGTCGTTCATGACTTGCCACATCGCCACAAAATTGATCGGCTGGCTGCTAAAGCCATTCAGGGCTGCCGTAGTGTCGGTAATAAAGATCGAGGCCAGCAAGCTTTGAGGGCCGGGCTGAAACTTTTGCGACAGCGACGGGGTAGAAGTCGGCATACGTGGCGGCGCGGTCGGGGTCGGCGATTTCCCGGCGGCCTGGGCCGTATTGACCGGAATCGGGGTCAGACCGGTAAAGATGTCCGGTGTATTAAAAGGCAAAGGCGCAAGGGCTGTCTGAGTCGGTAGCGGAGTGCTGGTCGGGATCGGCGTAAAAGTCGGTGCAGCAATCCGAACCGAGTTCAGACGGGTATCGAGAAAGTAGCGGGTTTGAAAGGAGGTCAACCAGCTATCGGGTTTAGCCGTGCCTAATAGGGAAGCCAGCACCGGGGTCGGAGTTGGCGGGATCACCACAACCTGCCCGCCCGAAATAATCAGCGGAGTTGGGGTCGGGGTGGGAGTCGGAGTCGGATAATGCTGCGCGATTATACATGAAGTCGAAAATTGAGGCGGCGGGATATAATCCAACCGGTAGTAGGGGCCTGTATTTGGGATAGCGTAAATGCCCAGCGCATTCACCACCGGTGGGACGTAAGGCGTGACGGTAAACGCCGGGGTCGAAGTAGCATTAGCCGTACTGGTAGCCGCAAAAGGGGCTGCCGTAAAAGGCTGCTGGTAGATTCCACTGGTCGCTGGTAAAGGCGGGTTAGGTGGAGTAGCCGTCGGCAGCACAATCGGTATTTCGGTCGGCGTCGGGGTAGGCACCGGCGTACTGGTTGGTTGGGGGGTCGCGGTATCTGCCGGGCCAGTCGGCAACAACGCAGCCGCTGTGGGTGTGCTTGCATCCTGGCCGCAACCAGTCGCACCCACCATCACAATAAAGACTATCATCCAGATAAAGGAATGATAGATAACCTTTCGGGGCCTAAACACTTCACCAGACATTAGGCTAAACTCCTGCTAACATTTTTGATTGGGAGGATTCTACACTCTTACTTACATTATATAAACATATGTCAAGTAGATATGTCAAGTTACCACTACCCATTATAATCGAAATATGTCAAGTTGAAAAGAGGCAAAACCAGGCTAAATGGGCCATTTTATAAAACTTGTCCCTGATTTTCTGGATTATTTTTGTTTATCTTGGATAGCCTGTATACTTTTGTGTATTTTGTTTATTATTGACTTTCGCTTCAAGCTCGCAAGTGAGCTTGAAGCGAAAATAAAAGGAGTATTAACAGGGGAGACCCCTGTTGTACCCCGCGCGTGGCACCCAGAGGGTACCCGCCCCCACGACCCCCGCTTCAGTTTGGTTAGTGTCATCTAGCGAAAGTCCTAATTATGAAACAATCCTTGACACCTGGCGTATAATACATATACAGCTTCGGCCACCTTAACAAATTCATATGGGGATGCTTGGTTTCGACAGGGAGGAATGATACGAAGTTGCAAGTCGGGGCGCTTTACCCCCGTCACCAAAGAAGCAAGCCATTAACTGGCAAACAAAACACTGTGGGCGCTTACGCGCTCGCTGCCTAGTTTTAACTAGTTAGACAGCCATCTCAACGGACCCGTTGCCATCGTGGGGCCGAAGAGATGAAATAGCAAAAACGGGGATGCTGTGAAGTAAGCGTCGGGTAGCTTCACCTAAGATTAACTGACTGGCCTCAAAGCACTAGGCTAGCCGTGCGGCTTGAGGTAAGAAACAAAGGCTGGACAAACTTGTAGTATACTGCGGTCTGCACTTTTTGGACGGGGGTTCGACTCCCCCCATCTCCATCTTATATTTTACAAAAGCCTCTGTAGCAAGAGGCTTTTTTGATTCTTTAGCTTATACCAAACATCTGCTATAATTATGCTAGAAACTTTCAGCCGTTAGAAAAGCAAATAATATTAATAGCTATTGGCTTATTCCTAAATTGCAATGTGGCTAGACCGGAGTAAAATCTTTGTTTTTTTTCAGGTCAAAGTATAAGAGTCTTTTTGTTGTAGTCTTTTTACTATCCTCGTTAAGCTTGAACCTCCTGAGTACCGGCCTGGCCCTGGCCGAACTTGACCCTGAGCCTGCTACCTACCAGGACCCGCCGCCCGGCCCAGCTTTCCAGCCAAATCTAATTAACTTGCCTTCCGCCCCGGCTCAACAAAAATTTGGCATAGCCGCCCATCCCTGGTGGCTGGATGTTTTTCTGGATCAGTTTATCGCCTATTACAAAGACCTTAAAATAACCTCGGTGCGGCTGCCTTTTAACTGGAAAGATATGGAGCCTGGCCGGGGAGTTTATCAGTGGAGCCTGACCGACCGCCTGTTGAACCGGCTCAACGATGAAGGTTTTGAGGTGATTGCCGAATTTGTGACGGTGCCGGTCTGGGCTAGCGTCAACCAGGCGGAATGTGCCGCCAGCGATTTGCAGTGCGACCCGGACCCGCGCTATACCGCCGATATGAACCGGGCCGCCCAGGCCGCCGTCAAACGCTACCCTTTTATCCGCTACTGGGAGTTCTGGAATGAACCCGACGAGTGGCCGCACATGGGCCAGAATGATATTGCCAAATACACACTCTGGCTACGGGCTTTTTATGAAGGGGCTAAAAAAGCTGACCCGACCGTGCTGGTGGCGGCGACCAGCCTGAGTGGACCGGCTTATACTGATTGGTTATATGCTTACTGCGACGCTACTTTTCACTTTCGGCCCTGGGATGCGATTGGCTATCATCCTTACGTCGAACATATTCCCGACCCTTACTCCGGCACGATCTTTGGTATCCGCAAGAACCGGATCGATCAGCTTCGACAGCTAATGGTTTCGCACGGCGACCAGAACAAACCGATCTGGCTGACCGAAATCGGTTGGGGGCTTTCTCCCCAGGTTCAAAGTATTTTCCTGACCGATTCGTTTAATTTCCTGGCTAAACGGCCTTATGTCACCATCGTTAATGTTCATATGCTGCACGACTGGCAACATGAAAATTTCGGCCTGTTAAGGATAAAACAAGATGTTCTATATAAGCGTCCGTTAGCGGCCACCGATCAGTTTGAGCCTAAACAACCCTATTACGATACGTTTAAAAACTACGAGAAGCGGCCCTTGCCGCCACGTCCAGTGGCTACTCCCGATCTGCTGGTATTTCCGCAAACTCAGCATACCGTCCGAGATGTCTTCAAGAAGGCCTGGGAGCGCGGTGGGTTGGCCCTGTTTGGCTATCCCAAGACCGGCCAGTTTTACGAACGCAATCCCAGCGATGGTCAATATTATCTCGTTCAGTATTTCGAGCGGGTACGCATGGAATACCACCCTGACAACCAGGGCACGCCCTACGAGGTTTTATTTGGTTTGCTGGGTACCCAGCTTTTGACCAGACGGGGCTGGTTTGATGCTAACGGGTCTCTGGTAGATAGCCGGGTTATGCCGGAGAGTAAACCGGCCAAACCGGCCAGAAATCAACAGTGGTTTGAGGAGACTCATCACACTTTAAGCGGGCTATTTCTGGCTGAATGGCAAAAACAGGGGGGTCTTTCTATCGTCGGCTTGCCGCTCACGCGGGTGTTCGACGAACTCAACCCGGATGATGGTCAGACTTATCAGGTGCAATATTTTCAACGCGCCAGGGCCGAGCTTCATCCCGCCGCCAACGGCCAACCGCCTTACGTCTTGTTCGGTCTGCTGGGCAACGAGGTGCTGCGTACTCAGAGCCGTCTGCTACCGAATAATGGGGTCGATTTTAGCAGTTATTATAATCCGGCTCTATCCGAATTTTATTAATAAGGGCTTTCGCTTCAGCCCCAATCGGTGGGGCTGAAGCAAAAGTCCTATTTAGATGATCTACTCAGCCGAGGCGATTACTTCGATCTCGATCAGGGCATCTTTAGGCAAGCGGGCCACCTCAATTGTGCTACGGGCGGGCCGGTTGTCGCCGAAATACTCGGCATAAATGGCGTTCATGTCGGCGAAATCACTCATGTGGGCCAGAAAAACGGTAGTTTTTACGACGTTAGCCAGGCTCAATCCGGCGGCAGCCAGCACGGCCTGGACATTCTTAAAAACCTGATGGGTCTGCTGGTGTAATTGCCAACTTACCAGGTCGCCCGTCGCCGGGTCGACCCCGATCTGACCGCTGGCGAATAGCAGTTGGCCTAATTTGATAGCCTGGCTGTAGGGTCCGATGGCTGCCGGAGCCTGATCGGTCTGGATTACTTCTTGATTGTGTGCCATCCTCAAAACCTTTCCTTGCGATACTGTTTAACTTTCAAACTCTGATAAAAACTAAAATTGTAACTGTTCACCCTACCATTAAGAAAATTAGCGGGGACTGTAGGGGTGCAACCCCTGCGCGGGGTACTACAGGGGTCTCCCCTGTAACCCTCTTTTCTTCTCCCCGTCCACTGGTGGCCCTGGAGAGGGGTTAGGGGTGGGGTCTGAAAAGAAAACTAAAATTTTTGCCAGGTTGCCAGCAGTTCCGGCAATCCGCTGTAAGCCAGGGTCGCGCGGACTGAGCTAGCGTCATATTCGGCCTGGCTGGTTACACCGCTCATGGTCAGGATAGTCGGAATGCCTAAACGGTTGGCCCCTTCGATGTCGGTCAGTAAATTATCGCCGATCATTACTGCCTCCGATGGCGGTACCCCCAGATAGGCCAGGGCTTGCTCGAACATTGGGGCTTCCGGTTTGCCGATCACGAGGGGCGTTCGCCCACTACTGACCTGAAGCAAGGCTCCGACGCTCCCGGCTCCCGGTATTAACCCCTCTTCGGTTGGGAATACCGGGTCGGCGTTGGTGGCGATGAAGGTCGCGCCGGCCCGGATTAATAAACAGGCTTTCTTGACGCTTTCGTAGACCAGATTAAAATCGCCCCCTTGTACTACAAAACCGGGAGCTTCGTCGTCGGGATAAAAAAGCTGGGCGTATTCACCAGCAAACAGGCTATCGCGGAGCGGTTGCATTCCCACTACGTAAACGCCTGCGCCTTGCGGGGCGACACTCTTGAGATAAGCTGCCGTAGCCTGTCCGCTGGTGACGACTTCGCTATCTTCCACCGAAACGCCCATGCGGCCCAGTTTGGCGGCATAGTCTTTGGAAGAATTGGTGGAATTGTTAGTCAGCAGCAAAAAAGGTAACTTCCGTTGCCGCAAGAACTCGAAAAACTCTACCAGTCCCGGTAAGGCTTGATTTCCCCGGTATAAAACGCCGTCCATATCCATCAGTACGGCCCGGTAGTTTGCCAATAGTGCGTCGTTTTGTTCATTAGTCAAAGCTAATTTCTCCCTGCATTTCGAGCCTAATAAGTTTTGCTAAGTATATCACAAACCGCCCGGTCAATCTCTTTTAGCGAACTTTTGAGGTATAATAAGGCTGAAAAGACTTTGCTGGAACAAATTTTGACACATTGTCAATCGATTTGAGTAGTGGTTATAAACGCGAGAAAGGAATTTTGGATGCAACACCTCGACAATGAATTACCGGCTGATCCACACGATACCAGAATACTCCGGTTATTAATTATTATTTTGTTAGTGGCCCCGATTGTTATTATCGTTCTGTTGGGTCTGGCAATCTCAATTTCTGGTCCGAATTACTAGCCAGTCGGCTTTACTTCCGCCTGCCGTCAGTAAAATGCACTCCGGCTGGCATTAAACTTGCTCCTTTGATCACGGTGTGTAACGGTATCCGTTGGTTTGTTGGCAAGGCAACGGTAAGGAGTTAAGCGATTATGATGAATCCAAACGATAACAATACGGGCAATATGCAGAACCAGGGTCAGGGTTGGGGGCCGCAGGCTTACCAGCAATATTCGCAGAGCTATAACCAGGGCGGCAATTTCGACAACTATTCTCACCAGAATGTTTACGATCACTACCAACAGGCCGTGCAGCAAACGCCGCCTGATCAGATGTATCAGGCTCACCAGCAATATTATAATCAGATGCCTCCTCAGCAACGGCAGGGTTTGTTTGGCGGTCTGATGAACGCTTTTCAGCAACATGGCATAAGCCCTCAGCAGGCCGGGATTCAAGGTAACGAGCCTAGCCCCGATAACCTGGCGAGGGCTTCGCAGTATGCCAACCAGAATCCCGACATTCTTTCTAAAGTGTTTGGGCCAGGTGGGGCTATGAATAGCCCACTGGCAAAAGGGGCCTTGATTGGTGGTTTGATTTTCGCCGGGAAGCAGATGTTCGGTTAATTCCTGGAAAATCGCTGAATATAATAAAAAGCCTGTTCAAAGTGTGATCAGGCTTTTTATTTTGCCTTACTCTTATTTTGCCTCAGCCGATGAAAGGGAAAGAGGATAACAGTCGGGTAACTGGGGAATTAGGGCCGTCTCCTGACTACACCGGCCCTGGGCAAGCTGGCAATTCAAAGACTATCCAGATGATGTATAATAAATCTGACCTTGCAAGACTATTTTACTAGAAAGGCCGCCACCAGCGGCGGGTTTTATCACAGATGATCAAAATACTGGTAGCAGATGACGAGCCGGATGTGGTGGAGGTAATCAGTGTTGGACTGAGCCTGAACTCGCCGGATTGGGAAGTTTTGAGTGCTGAGGATGGCCCGTCCGCGCTAGAGGCTTTTCGCCGGGACGAACCGGACCTGTTGATTCTCGATATGAATATGCCGGGTATGAATGGCCTGGAAGTTTGCCGCGAAGTACGCCGCCAGAACGGGGATGTCCCGATTATCTTCCTGACGGTGCGGGACGAGGAAATCGAAAAGGTGCGAGGTCTCGAAGCCGGGGCCGACGATTATATTACCAAGCCGTTCAGCCCGCTCGAACTGACCGCCCGAATTCGCGCCCTCTTACGCCGTACCAGTCGGGGCAAAGCCTCGATCACCCGTCCTCAACACTTCAGTTATCTGGATTTACACATTGATTTTAATTCGCATACTGTCACACTCAATCAGGAGGCCGTCCGGTTAACCTCTATCGAATATAATTTACTGTATTTACTGGCTACCAATGCCGGTCAGGTGATGCCGCATAGTTTTCTACTGACCAAAGTCTGGGGGCCGGAATACCATAACGATTTTGATTATTTGAAGGTACACGTGCGTCATCTCCGCGAAAAACTACGCGATGACGCTCAAAACCCCCGCTTTATTTTTACCGAACGCAGCAAAGGTTATTGCTTTGCCGGGACTCCCGACTAATTCAAGTCGGGGCACCCAGAGGGTACCCGGCCCCTATGTACCCCGCTTTAAGGCATTTTTCGCTTTTAAGCGAAAGTCCTATATTTATGTTTTTATTACCTAGATAATTTTTGTAATTATGAAATCATCATATCCAGCTTAATAGAAAGGGACTTGATCTTAGATGAAAAAACTTCAAACGCTGGTCGCCCAGTTGGTCGTTCTGATACTGGCTTTGCTGTCAGTACCGTCCAGCCTGGCGGTGACGTTGGCTCCTTTGCCGGGACCGGTCCAGAAAATTTATGACCGGACCGATAAGGCGGTGCTGGAGGGGCGGCCTGGGGCCAGTTGGCTCTGGGGACCCCGCGTTCAGGATAGCCAGGAAGATTATAAAGAAAGCCCTAACGGCAAGCGGCAGGTTTATTATTTTGAAAAAGGCCGCCTGGAAATTACCAATCCGGCCAAAGACCCCAACGACAAATATTATGTGACTTCGGGCCTTTTGCTCCGTGAGATGATCACCGGCCAGGAGCAGACCGGTGACAACCAGACCATCTATCACGGACCGGCCAACGTGCCCCTCGCCGGTGACTTTAATCCCGGCGTAAAAGATAGCCCGACCTATGCCAGCCTTCTTAACCTGGTCAGCTTTGACGGTTCGTGGAAAAGCAACGACCTGACCGGTAAGCCGGTTACGCTGGTGCTGGGGCTGGGGGGGGCTGTCCGCACCCAAAGCGAACTGGCGCAGGGCGTTACTATTGCCCAATATGTCAGCCAGACCGGCCATAACGTAGCCAAGCCTTTTATCGATTTTATGAATAAGACCGGTACGGTTTACCAGAACGGCCAGTATGTCGCCAATCAACCGGTATTCGACCCGCTTTATGTTTTCGGGTTGCCGATCAGCGAGCCGTACTGGTCGCACGTCACGGTCGCGGGTAAAGAGCAGTACGTTCTGGTTCAGGCTTTCGAGCGTCGCTTGCTGACCTATACCCCCGCCAACCAGGAACCCTATAAAGTTGAGCTTGGCAACCTGGGACTGGCATACGTCCAATGGCGTTACCAGAGTGCCCCGGTCGCTACCGACAATACCGATCCGGGTTATGCGCCGCCCGCCGAAACCGACGGTTTCAAACTTTACAACAAAATTAATTCCGCCATGCAAACCCTGACCTCGGTCAAACGGGTTATAAACTCCGGTGGTCAGGTGGTTTCGACTCGCCTTTACCAGGCCCCCGACCGGGAGTTGTTGCAGGATGCGGTGGTCTATCGCGGCCAACCGGCCATCCGTGAGGTGATCTATATCGGTAAACGAATTTACCAGCGTTATAACCCGACCGGCAAACCGGCAGGAAGCTGGTTTTTTATGGATAGTGAAACCTCTTTTAGCTGGCCTCAAAATTATAGTTTCTTTTCCAATGTTAGCATCAACGATTGGTCGCAAAACTGGGAGGCGGGCGCACCGGTTCAGGCTGGCGCCGATGTAGTTCAACCGTTAAATTCTTCTACCACCGATATTGACGGCTCCAAATATAACCGGACCCGGCTGGTTTCGACCAAAAACAATGTGCTGGTCAATTATTCGATCAACCGCACTTTGCCCGACAACAGTCAGCTTTCCCAGAATGAAGCTTTTGGGGAATATAACGCGCCGCTAAATATCCAGCCTCCCGCCGGCGCCCAGGCGGTCAGTGCGGTGGGCCAGGATTGGCAGGCGGCGGTATCGCCCCTGATCGGGACCGACCTCGATCTGCAACATCTGCGCGAGAGTATCCAGCCGCAAAGAGTGCTGGTGAAATTTAAAAATAGCCTGTCTACCCAGAGCTTTAGCAGTCTGAAAGCGGATTTCGACACCCAATATACGGCCTTGAGTGTGGCGAAGGGCTGGGAAAATACCGGCAGCAATCTACCGGTTTTGTACTACGTTAACGACGCGAATATGGTCGAGACGCTGGCTTCGCTGCGGTCGAACCCGTTGGTAGAGTATGCCGAGCCGGATTACCGCCGTCAAAACTTTGTCACTCAATTCAACGACCCCCGTTATGCCGACCAGTATTATCTCAAGGCGGTCCGCGCTCCTCGCGCCTGGGATGCCAGCACCGGTTCCAAAAATATAACCGTCGCGGTTATAGATAGCGGAGCCGACACCGAAAACCCCGATTTGAAGGGCAATATCGCCGAGGGTTTTAACTCTTACGACGATTCCAATCTAATCACCGATATGGGCGGTCACGGTTCCTGGACGACCGGTATCATCGGGGCGATTGGTAACAACGGTGTTTACGGGAGCGGGGTAGCCTGGAATAGCCGGTTGATGGTTATCCGGGCCAGCGGCGATGACCCGGAGACATTTTCCGACTCCAGCATTATCAAGGCTCTCCACTACGCCACCGACCATGGGGCGCGGGTTATCAACATGAGCCTGGGCAGTTCGCAAGACGACCCGGCCTTGCGCGACGCGGTAGCCTATGCCACCGGTAAAGGGGTCGTAGTGGTGGTCGCCAGTGGCAACAACGGCAGTAATGTGCCGCAATACCCGGCCAGCTATCCAAAGGTAGTGTCGGTCGGGGCGACCGGTTGGCTGGGTCAGCCGACTAACTTTAGCGGTTTTGGTGGAACGGTGACGCTGACCGCTCCTGGTGTGAGCATTTGTAATACGGTCAGACTTGGTTTGTTTACGTGTGCCGACGGCACCAGTGCCAGTGCCCCAATCGTGAGCGGTGCGGCGGCCCTGATTTTAGCCGTCAACCCACAGTTAAACGCCGATCAGGTCCGGGCGATCTTGATTGCCTCGGTCAAGCCGGTCCCCGGCAAGCAACCCGGCCAGCGCGACGATAAATACGGTTATGGTGCCCTCGATATTGCCACCGCCGTTAGAATGGCTGCGACCAATCAGATACCGGGTTTACCGGCTTGATAGCTCCTGGCATAGTGGATAAGAACCGGGCGGCTTGCCTGGTTGGCCGGTTCTTATCTGCTTTCCCGGAGTGGGAAAATTAGATTTTGTTAAATTGACGCAAAACCCCTATCATGACTCCTTTACGACCTGCCGATCAAACCGCTATAATGTGAGCGACCCTATGCCCGGTCGGGGTAATAGTGGTACGCTTACCTGCTTTATAGTGTTGCTCGATTAGCTGTACGTTATTACTTGCGGTAATTACGAACATCAAAGTTGTATTATGTTTTTAAAACCCCAGTCTATTTTGCAAAATCACTTCTTACTTTCCACCGAAAATTTAGCCGCCGGGGGTCGGGCCAATGTCTAACGCTCGCAAAACTGCCGCTCGGCTGGCGCATAGTGCGCTGGGCAGTAGCCATTCTATCGAACCGGTAGCCTACGAAACTATTCCTTCAAGCCCGGAAGTAGCCCTGGTCGAACTGATGGAGGAATTAAAACCCCACCAGGCCGCCAAAATTACCCCCTTTGGTTTCTTCAACTATATCTGGGTGAGCCTGTTCTGGGTCGGCATTACCTACCTGTGGGGCGGGATCAATGCCGTAATTCTGCCCAAACTCAACGAAAGTATGGTTCCCGAAAATTACAAGGGTACTTTGCTCGGCGTGATCACCGCGCTGGGCATGGTGGTGGCCGTGCTGGTCCAACCGGCTGCCGGGGCCTTGAGCGATATTAGCCAGCATAGCTGGGGGCGGCGGCGGCCTTTTATGCTGGTGGGGGGTGCCCTGGTAGTGATCGGGCTTTTATTCATGGCTCTGATGGCGGCCCTCTGGCACGAATGGTGGTTGTTGCTGCTAGCCTATTTATTTTTGCAACTGGCCGACAACATCGCCCAGGGAGCCTACCAGGGAATGATCCCCGACAATGTGCCGGAAGGCCGACGCGGTCGGGCCAGTGGCGTGATGGGCGTAGCTCAGGTAATTGGTAATGTCGCGGGTGTGGCGGCGGCGACCAGTTTTATCGATCACGGCCAACCGGCCCAGGCGATCCTGTGCATTATTGTGGTCTTTGGGCTGACGCTGGTGCCGTCTTTGTTTCTGGTGCGGGAGAAACCGCTCACCAGCCGTCCGGTTGATAATAATTGGAAAATCGTCCGGGGCACGCTCCACGAATTCTGGCAACACAAAGATTTTGTCCGCTTTATCGTCTCCCGGCTGTTTGTGATGAGTTCGATTGCGACCGTTTCATTTTTTGCAATCTATTTTTTGCAAGATGTGATCGGGGCCAAAGAAGGCTCGCTCACCTCGTCCTATACGACCTTGCTGCTGGTAGTGGTCGGGTTTAGTCTGCTATCGATCTTCCCGGCAGCCTGGTTGAGTGACCGGATCGGGCGCAAAAGGCTGGTTATTATCGCCTGTATAATCGGTATCATCGGTACGCTACTGATGAGTACCGCCCGCGATATGACCCAGGTCGCCATTTATGCCTCGCTGCTGGGTATTTCGACCGGCTCATTTAACTCGATTGATTGGGCACTGGCGACCGATTTGATCCCCAAAGAGGCGGCGGGCCGGTTTATGGGCATTTCCAATCTGGCGGGAGCCGGGTCCCAGGCGTTGGCGGCCCTGGTCGGGGGGTCCCTGCGCGATGGTTTTAACGCGCTCGGCGAGACTTTCCTGCACACTCGCAATGTCGGATATACCGCCCTTTTTGCTTTCTCGGCGATTTATTTTGCCCTGGGCATTTTCTTTTTACTCAAAGTAAAAGAACCGGCCAAAAGCTAGCCGGTTCTTGCTCCATTCCTGGCTATGTAGCGAAAGTCCTACTGGTTTTGATTTTACAGCTTTCCCTGTCATAGAGTATTATACCTTCAGCACAAAAGTTGAATTACGGCTAATAAATAACCGGCAATTCCCATTCCAAATATAGCTGATAGGTCCCTAAGACAAAAATATACTACATATAGAAAGCGAGAGATTTAAAAATGAAACCCCTTGCTAACCGCCCCCAACAAATGAAGCGAAGCGGCATCCGCGAAATCCTGGAACTGGCGGTGCTGGTGCCCGATTGTATTCGCCTGGAAGTAGGCGAACCGAACTTTCCCACCCCACCGCATATCGTTGAGGCAGCCCACAAGGCGGCCCTCGAAGGCCGGACGCGCTACACCTTGAGTGCCGGTATTATGCCGCTGCGCGAAGCTTTGCTGGAAAAGGTACACACTTTTAACGGCTTCACCGAGGCCAAGCTGGAACATATTGTGGTAACGCCTGGCTCGACCTATAGTTTGTTTAACGCACTGGAAGTGCTGCTCGATACCGGCGACGAAGTTCTGGTACCCGATCCAGGGTGGCCGACCTATAATACACAAATTACGCTGGTCGGGGGTCAGCCGGTACTTTACCAGTTACAGGCCGAAAATGGCTTTCAGCCCCAGGCCGCCGAAATCGAACGCCACATTACCCCGCGCACCAAAGTGATCATATTGTGTAATCCGTCCAACCCGACCGGCGCGGTCGCTACCGAAGAACAGATTCGTGAGATCGTAGAAGTAGCCCGCCGTCACGACCTCTATATCATCTCGGATGAGGTTTACGAACACCTGATTTTTGAAGGTCAGCCAACCACTGTAGCCCGTTTCGCTCCCGACCGGGTAATCGGGGTCTACAGCTTCAGCAAGACCTACAGTATGACCGGCTGGCGCATTGGTTATGCGGTGGCTCCAGCCCCGATAGCCGCGATGATGGGTCGGGTATGCGAACCAAACGTGGCCTCCCCCGCCGAGCCAAATCAGTGGGCGGCCCTGGCGGCCTTGAAGGGTTCGCAGGAGGTAGTGACCACCATGCGCGACGCTTACAAGCACCGGCGCGATCTTGTTTGTGATATTCTGCGTAAAAATGACTTGCTGCGCTATATCCCGAACGGAGCATTCTATATTATGGTTGACATAAGTCAGGCCAATATGGATAGTTACGATTTCTGCAAAGACTTTTTGCGCGAAAAGAAGGTTTCCTGCGCGCCGGGAGCCACCTTTGGACCGAGTGCCGACAAGATGGTACGGGTGTCGCTGGCGACCGCCGAGGATGCCCTGGTCGAAGGGGTCAACCGCCTGTGCGCCTTTATCGCGGAGCGGGCCGCCCAGCCTCAAACCGCCGCAGTCCGTTAGTTATAGCAAGAATTATCCATTTTACTAACGCTTCGACTTCACCGGGTGAGGTTGAAGCGTTAGTCCTGCTATAACAAAGAAAATCCGGCTCTGGAGAAAACTTATCAGTCTAAATTTTTACTGGAAAGTCCTCACGCGGTCGGTAAGCGACCCTAAATTCCGAAAGCACGCCCTGGACGAAGGCTGGCAGTTACTTAGCCAGTATCTGCCGGGCCGGTTGATTACTTCCAGGCGTGATTACGTTTTTTGTGAATACGTGCTAAAACCGAAACCAGGTCGGCCTGAAGGTCGCTGGTTTCCTCCGCTTTCGCTACCTTACCGGCTGAGTGCCTACGGATTACTTTTCGATGCGTCCGGTCGGCTCTTAATGGTAGGCGATCCGGTCTTGAATGTCGGTTGGATTTTGCCGGGCGGCGGTGTGAATAAAGGCGAAACACTGGAAAAGGGTTTAATTCGGGAATTTGAGGAAGAAACTGGTCTTTTGGTGGAGGTCGGTCCCGCGCTGGGCAACGACGACCGGTTTATCATTATGCAGACCGGTCAGCCTGTCCATGCGGTCTTACATTTTTATCAGGTGAAGCTGATCGGCGGGACTTTGTTGGCGGACGGCAATGGCTATGATACGACGGTGGCCGAATATATTAACCTGGAGACTATCCAGCCGACCGCGCTTAATGACCCGGTGATGGTTTTCAAGCTCTTAAAACGCAGCCGCGAATTACCAAAGAATGATTAAAACCTGATTTTATTAGCCGGTTACCTGGGGTTTAAACCGGTACTTCGTTACCGGTCAGGCTGGCCTGGTTTTTGAGGATTGTCCGTTGCGAGAGTGGTTTTCGATAACCTGAGCTTAACCGTTCGAGAAGGCGAAACCCCTGATCGGCGGTCAGGGCCATCAGTACGACCAGGATAATTCCGGCGGCACTCTTGCGGGGGTTATTCTCCTGAAAAAGTTTGCCAAGCGTCTCAGCCCCGGCCCACGCGCCAATCGTGGCAATACTGATAGTCGCCAGGGTCGCTATCCGAACCCCGGCAATAATAACCGGCAGAGCCAGTGGTAATTCTACTTTTAGCAGGCTTTGCAACCCACTCATGCCCATTCCCCGCGCCGATTCTATGATCGAGCGATCAATCGATAAGAACCCCAGGGCTATATTCCGCACCAGCATCGTCTGGGAATAAACCACCAGTACCACAATCGTGGTAATACTGGTCAGGCCAAAGACCGGCACCAGAAAGGCTAAAAAGGCCAGGCTTGGAATGGTGTAAAGGATACCCAAAATGCCCAGCACTGGCGTGGAAAGTTGTCGCCAGCGTGCCCGGCTGATCAGCAAACCCAGCGGCGCGGCAATAATAATCGCAATAACCAGCGAAATACCGACGATTTGCAAATGTTGCCAGAAGTTTGGCGCGACCCGTTCCCATTTGGTAAACATATAGTTAAAGCCATCGGCAAAATACTGGTAAATTTTTACTATAATATCCATATTCTAGCCTTTGACTTCCGCCTTCTGGGATTCTGCGGCAACCTGCTCGATAGCTTTGAGAGTTACCCGGCCTACCCGTGCGCCGGTATCGTCGACTACCGCCAGTTGGTCGGCCTGGTGGCTGATTAAAACGCCCAGAGCCTCTCGCAAATTGGTGGTCGCGCTGATAGTAGGGTCCTGGCTGCCGTAGCCATCCTCGGTCCAGGGGTACATAACGCTGGCGGCGGATTGTAAACTCAGGCGGCGCAATACGTCTTTCGAGCCGGTTAAATCCCCCACAAACTGGTTGGCCGGGCGAGCCAGAATATTGAAGGGGGTGTCGTATTGGAGAACCTGACCGTCCTTCATCACCACAATCTCGTCGGCCAGTTTGAGGGCTTCTTCGACATCGTGGGTTACAAACAGGATTGTCTTGCGGACGGTCTGTTGAATACGTAAAAGTTCATCCTGTAGACGGGTGCGGGTAATGTTGTCGATGGCGGCAAACGGTTCGTCCATCAGCATAATCGATGGATCGGCGGCCAGGGCACGGGCCAGCCCGACCCGCTGTTGTTGTCCGCCACTAAGCTGGTTCGGGTAACGCTGGCGGTACTGTTCGGGCGGCAAACCTACCAACTCCAGCAATTCATCGCTGCGTTTGCGGATGCGGTCTTTGTCCCAGCCGAGCATTTGGGGGACAACCCCGATATTTTTCTCTATTTTCATGTGCGGGAACAAACCGACCTGTTGAATAACATAGCCGATTTGACGGCGCAGTTCGTTTACCGGAGTGGAGCGGATTTCTTTGCCGTTTACCAGTATCCGGCCTGCGGTCGGTTCGTAGAGGCGGTTGACCATCTTTAGCAAAGTAGTCTTACCACAGCCGCTTGGCCCCAGCAGCACTACCAGATGACCTTCGATCACATCGAGATTTACATCCCGGACGGCTGCCGCGCCGCTACCGGAGAAGTCTTTGCTGATATTTTCAAAAACAATTGCTTTGCTCACATTATTACCTTTTTAGAACCGGATAGCCACCCAAAAGCGGCTACCCGGCCCGGTTGCCTGATTGTTACTTGGAAAGACCCTCGTCTTTCAAGAATTGTTTGGCGACATCAATCGGGTCTTGCTTGTCGGTACCATCTATCTTTAGATTGAGAGCGGTGATCTTTTCCAGCGTCAGTTTGGCGGTGACTTTGTTCAGGACATCCTTGATGTTGGGGTACTGCGCCAGAATATCATCGCGCACGACCGGACCGCTCTGGTAGGGGACAAAGTTGTTTTTGTCGTCCTGCAATACTACCAGTTTGTACTGCGCGATCTGACCTTCGGTGGTGAAAGCCACACAGGCATCGGCTTGCTTATCTACCAGGGCCTGATAGCGCAATTTGATGTCTACCTGCTTGATTTCTTTGAAGTCGAAACCGCCATAGGTCTTCTGAAGGCTTTTGAGGCCGTCAATTTCGCTTCGGGCACCCACGAATTCCGGGTTGCTGGCAAAACGCAGGTTCTTGGCGACCGGACCTAGATCACTCAAAGTCTTGAGCTTGTACTGGTCGGCGATTTCTTTGGTTACGGCCACGCCGTTGGTATCGTTAAACGGGGCTACGTCCAGCCAGGTAAACTTAAACTGTTGTTCGTAAGCCTGGGCGACCTGCTGGTAAACCGCTTTCGGGTCGTTGCTGGTATTGGTTTGTTTCAAGACTGCGCCCAACCCGGTCCCGGTGTATTCGGGATATAGGCTAATATCACCTTTGCACATTCCGGCCTGAACAATGCCGGTTGCACCCAGGTTCATTTTGCGATCAACCGGGATACCGGCTGCTTCGAGGGCATCGGCATAAATCTGCGCGATAACAATCGACTCGGTGAAATCTTTCGAGGCCACCACCACTTTACCCTTCGGACCGGAATTGCTGGTGCAGCTAGCCAAAGCCGGACCGGCCCCGGCGGCGGTAGTGGCAGCCGTAGTAGCGGAGGCCGAGATCATGGCAGCCGTAGTGGCAGAAGCTGAGGTCATGGCAGCCGTAGTAGCGGATGCGGGAGTCGTAGCGGAAGCTGAGGTCATGGCAGCCGTAGTGGCGGCAGTGGTAGCCGCAACCGCACTGGTCATGGCGGCAGTGGTAGCCCCAGAAGCGGCGGTAGTGGCAGCCGTAGTACCGGCGGCGGACCCGGCAGTATTGGTGGCATCGCCGCAAGCAGCCAGCGACATACTCAAAGCCATCAGCACTACCAGTACCAGACCGGCTAAAGGTTTCTTAGTCATGTAATAATCTCTCCTTTGGCAAGAAAGATGAACGAAGCTGCCTCACGGGATTTCGGACTAAACTACTATCTAAAATCTTGCTGAGTGCCAGCCGTCCATCGGTTCTTTACCGACAATAATTAATTCGTTGTTCGCATCTTAGGTGTTAGAAAACGCTGTAAAGTCGCTAATATCAACTCGACCGACAGGGCTAGCAAAGCGACCGGGATTGCCCCGACCAGCAAAACTTTATTTTCGTTGCCGGATAGCCCCTGGGTGATAAACACGCCCAGGCCGCCACCGCCAATAAAAGTCGCCAGCGTAGCACTGGCAATCACCTCGATACAGGCGGTGCGGATACCACCGATAATTAGGGGAATTGCCAGGGGCAGCTTTACTTTCCATAGTTGTTCATTATTATTCATACCCATTCCACGCGCGGCCTCGACAATTGCCGGGTCGACCTCGCGCAGACCGGTATCGGTATTGATCAGGATAGGAGGGAAGGCTAGCAGGGTGAGAGCAATTAGAGCCGGGGTAAATCCAAGACCAAACGCCGGGTATAACGCCAGTAAAACCGCGATACTTGGCACTACCCGGCCAATACCAACAATGTTGAGGATAATGCGGGCGGGGCGACCAAACCGGCTAGTCAGGATGCCCAGCGGGATACATACCGCGATAGCAATTATCAACGCCACAAAACTCAGGGCTAGATGTTCGCCCAACGCCTTCCAGAACTCGTCGGTGTGGCTCTGGCCGTATTCCCAGGCTTGCCCTAGAAGTTCCATATATTACACCTCAAACTGACCGCTGAAAGAGGGGATGAAAAAGCACACCCCGTTTAGATGCTAGATCAGGCCAGCCAGTTAAAATATTTAATGGTTGTAAAATTCAAACCGGGCGCATTATCACAAAAATTATCCGGCTTTGCAAGCCACAACGCCGTTATTTAACCAATGCCGGTCTGGAATGCCCAAACGAGCTTATACTGACCCAGAACATCAGGTTCTTCCGCAGCTTTAGTGCTGAACTGACAATCATGCTGCGTCCAACACTTTCTGCTTTGTAACTACTCAGGCCCCACCCTGACCCCTCCCCAGGCCACCAGTGGACGGGGAAAAGAAGAGAGATTTACAGGGGCACCCAGAGGGTACCCGGCTGTATGACCCCACTAAATTCCTTTTGCAAGAGGTATGCTGAACAGTTACTATAAATTTAGGTTGTTCAAGTTACCAACAAGTAAGAAAACTACAGTCTTACTAACGGGGTAAGTTGGGGCGGGGTTTTTATTTAGTGAAGCTAAAACAAAATCATTTGCAGATTATTTTAGCCTACCAATTTTAAGGTTAACAAACCGGAATGTCAAGATCGGAAGCTGTACGATTTACTACGTTCACAGGGTTTAGGTTGAGAGTTAATAACCTTTGTATAGAAGTGTAAATTAAATTTGCCGAAGTCTGGTTCTAGCCGGTTCCGCTGTGACAGAACCGGTAGCGTCTATGTATTGGCATCCGGCAACTAGATAGAAATCTTGGAAAGCTCGTTAAACTCCTGGTCGGTTAGTTCGATTTCGGCCCCTTTTACGTTCTCCTCCAGGTGTTCAACCGAACCGGTGCCGGGAATAGGCAGTATCGAGCCGGACCGTTTTAATAGCCAGGCCAACGCAATTTGGGCTGGGGCGGCCTTATGCTGGTGGGCTATCGCGTCAAGGGCACTGCCCGGTTTCGCCAGGTTGCCGACCGCCAGCGGGAACCAGGGAATAAATCCAATATTTTGCTGGTCGCATAGGTCGACCATCGATTCCCACTGCCGGTTGGACAAGTTGTAGAGGTTCTGGACCGAAACCACTTTAACCAGTTTGCTGGCCTGGGCCAGTTGCTCGGCGTTGACCTCAGAGAGACCGATGTGCCGGATTTTCCCCTGCTTTTGCATATCGGCCAGAAAACCCAGCGACTCTTCCATCGGCACTTTCGGGTCGATCCGGTGTAGCTGGTACAGGTCAATTTGATCTACTCGCAAACGTTTCAGGCTACCTTCCAGCACCTCGCGCAAGTGTTCCGGTCGGCCATCCGGTTGCCAGTTGTCCGGGCCGGGCCGTACCAGGCCGCCTTTGGTCGCAATGACTAGGTCTGCCGGGTAGGGATGCAAGGCCTCGGCAATGATTTCCTCGCTGACCGACGGGCCATAGGAGTCGGCGGTATCGATAAAATTGATACCCAATTCGACCGCCCGGCGCACCACCGATTTAGCTTCGGTCCGATCCCTGGGTTCGCCCCAGATACCTTTTCCGGTTATCCGCATCGCCCCGAAACCCAACCGGCGAACCTTGAGATCGCCGCCGATAGTGTAATAATCGTTCAATAATTTATGATTATCAATGTTAGCCATTTTTAAAAATTCTCCCTGAGATGTCCTTAATTGACAGGAATTGCCCCATCTTGCTTTATTTATCTTTATGGCCTCTGTTTAGTTTGTCGTTGTTTCCTTTGCGACAAAGTGTCGTCGGCATTATAACAGTCTGGACCTTTAATGATCAATCTAAATGCAAATTGGGCCGAGAATTCAAGTTTAGCCAGTGGAAGTGGGCTTCAATCTCGGAGGGTTTTACAGAGGCAGTCAGTGGGCAACCGGCTAACTCAGGGTTTGGCTGCCGGAGGGTTATCGACCGGAACGGCTCTCACGATCAGGCGGTGGGTAAATTGACCCGGTGGGACACAGGTAATCAGCGTCAGGACTTCTCCGGCGGTCGGATTTAAAACCCAGGTATCTTCAGGCTCGACAATTTGAATACTGTTTACCATATAGGAGCGTTCGGCCTTATCTACCGCTACGATTACTGTATCGCCGACAACTGCCTGGGGTAACTGGTCAAAAATAGTATTTTTATAACCGGCGTGTCCGGCCAGAATAATATTGCCTTTGGTACCGGGATAAGCGGCTACCGGCCAGTAATGTACGGCGGTATAGCGCGGGACATCCCAGCCTTCAAAGCTAAACCCCCCTTCCACGATGTCGGTATCCAGGCCCACGCGGGGAAATTTGATATGGGAAGGTTGCAGGGCTTGCCAGGCGACCTCGACCGACTCCACACGCGCAACGGCCCAGGCCGGGGCATTTCGTTTTTGCTCCAGGTACTGCCGACCGAGGTGGCCCAACAATACCTGTGCCCCGCTAGGCCGGTCCGCGTGATACTCAAAGCGGCTTCGCTCAAAATATTGCACGCTATAAGTAACGCCGTCTTGTTGATTTCGTTCGGAGAACTCTTCGGAAATCGGGAAACCAAAAACTGTCAGACCCCCATTGCCCGACCAAAATTCCAGGAAGCCGTTTTGTAAATTATGATGAGTTTCGGAAAAGTATTTGCCGGGCCGGGTGGCGAGGGGTGGGGCTACCGGTAAGAAGGCTGGCTCGGACCGGCGATTTGCCGCCACCCAGCTACCAAGTAATCCTGTTTGAACCGTTATCAGATCGGCATGCCATTCCAGCCTGGCCCGTTCAAAATACTGGACCGGTCTGCCATCCTCCACAAAAACCTCGGTCAGAGGATAACCTATGATTGGCAGACCGCCATTTTGTTCCCAGGCCTGACGGAAAGAATAGGCCAGGGTATGCCCGGTCTCTTTGAAAAGTTCCGGTTCCCCTGGCACTATCGTTTCAGCCGCGACACTACTCGAAACCGGCCTGAGAAGAACGAATAGATTTAACAAAAGCCAGATGTTTACAAGTTTAAGACGGTTCAAAGGTGTCACAGTTCTTTCTAAATAGCTAAAATACCGCTAGCTCTATTTTGGTACCTCAAAGCTGACTTCCTTGACACTGGAATTCCCAGCTCGGTCCTCGGCCATTACCTGGAGTAGGTGGGTACCAGGCGTAAGACGTAATTGCTGGCCGTTCTGAACCGGTTGCTCGGTAGCTGTCCCGGCATCTACGATAGCCTGTTCGAGATGTACTCCGGCCAAACCGTCTTTAACCTCCCAGTCAAGCTGCGCCCGGCCTGGTTTCAGGCGGGGTGTATTAACCTTGATCAGTGGTGCTTCCCGGTCGAGGCTGGCTCTGGCATCCAGAATAGCGGTCGGTTCGACCGGTTGCCGGGTGTTCGCCAGGTGAAGGGCCGTCGGTCGCCCACCATTGCGGAGGCCACTGAAGCTAAAATCGCCGACTTCGCCCGGCCCGGCGACTACATTCAAGTATAGCACCGTTTGGCTTATGGTATCGCCCTCCAACATCCGAATTTTAAGGTCAAACGACCCGGCATTCCCGGCGGTCAGGCGTAATTTATAGTTGCCACCCTCTCGCAAGTATAGCAACTGGCTTTCTCCGCCGATCTCAAGGTTGCTCCCGGCAATATTTTGCTCATACTTGTGAGGCTGACCGGCGATCCGCCCGGTGTGATGTCCCTGGCTATCGTAAGCTTCGATTTCGGTGCCGTTGGTAACTGAAATTTCATAGCCGGTCAAGCCGATTTTGACCGGTCGGGCCGGGGCGACCTGACTGGTGAGGGCGAAAAAGCTCCCTGGCCCAATTGGGTCGACCTGATTGTTGAGTATCTGACCTAGCAAGGTCAGCGAGGGGCCATCACCGGTGTAAATTCCCAGAAATTTGTCGTATTGCACCAGTGCCCCGTGTTCACGATTGACTATATGAACCGAGGCTCCGCCGCTCAAATTTAGGCTACGGCTGGGATCACTGAGGGTGGCACTGTAAAAGGGTACGGTTCCATCGCCATCGACGGTCAACAGATCGGTCTTGGGACAGGCGACAAAATGGAACCAGCTCCAACAGCTACCGGTATAATCGCGAATCTGGCCCAGGGTCGACATACCGCTGCCGTTGATAAAAGATAGCCGGGGATGTCCGGCAATCCAGGCTGGGTCGAGCCGGTCGTGAAAATTCTGCGCCAGCGTCGCTGCATTCTGGTTTTTACCCAGGTTGCGTAAGAAACCGCCTAGCCCGTCATAAGATAATACCCCGCTAACCTGGCCGTTGTGGTCTACGTCGCGGTCCTCGCGGTATGGTGAAAGTAGATTACCATTGGCATTGTCGTAGAAATTGAAGTAAGCCCGGCTGGGTAGAAGTTGCCAGCCACCGGCCATATTCTGAACCAGGTCTTGTACTTCGCCAGGGTCCAGTCCCAAACCCAGGAAGCTAGGCCCGAACTGATCGCCATAAAGCAGGGCTTTAAGAAATTTAGGTGAGCCGAGGTAAGGTGTCCCAAGCGAGATAAGACGGCGAACTTTGGTACTGGCCGCGCTGCCGCTACTGATATAATTGCGGGCTACCAGACCCCCCATGCTATGTCCGACCAGATCGACCTGGCTACTCCCGGCAGCACTGCGGGCCTGGTTGACCAGCGCATCCAGATTGGCGTAGGTAGCTGCCGGAATATCCCGTCGCCAATCGAAGGCAAAGGTAAATAAACTGACGTTATCGACGTAGCCCTGCCGGTGCAAATAATCAATAATATCACCGTAGGCACTATCGTAGAGGCCGCTAACGTGCAGCAGTGAATAAGGCACGGCGGGAGTATCGCCATTTGGCTGGATTCGCAGGGTATCAAAATAATCGTCCGAACCCGGTAGCGCGGCCTCCCAGCCATTCACCCAGACATTTTCGTTGCTGCCGTAGCTGTGCTGATAGCTTCCACCGTGTCCGTTATCGGGTTCGGAGAAGGTGTAAGCCGGGCCGGTGGTAAAGGTGCTTCCGGCGACCCCCGGTATAACTATGACCGGAATGCGACCCGCCGCCTCCACGGGCGAGGTAGTTGCTTCCAACACGAAAGTTGCCGTCAGCAGTATAACCAGCAGCCCGCTCAAACCGGCTACCGCCGTAAACCGGAGCCGGGCGCGCAATGATACTTGCTGCCTGAGATCGACCTTGATCATGATTTATATCTCCTTGTGTTTTCTTTGCTGCCCACGAAAAGGTTTCACACAAAAGGTTCTATTATCTTTCAGGTTTTGAAGAAAATCGGTACGACCAAACCAGTTCCCTGGATAAAGAACTTGACATAATGTTAAGAGTTTTGGTCATTGAATGGCGGAAGGCAAGACCCAGTTTGTAGTAGCAGCAAGAAAGTTGCAGACGAAAAGAGGCTAGAAATATATTAAATTGGCATAGGTTGAGAAAGCTGGTACTTGCTTTTTGATTTTAACATAAAAACCTCGAACTGCCTATAGTTTACTCAATAATACAGCTTACCAGACTGCCGCCGAGTTGCTATTTAATTATGCTTTCTCCGGCTTTATTCTCTTGCGGCTACAATATAACTTCATAACCTCACAAATGAGGTTGAAGCACAAGTCCTGCCTCTAATCAAGACGAAAAATAAGACGGAAGCTAATAGAAGATTTTACCCGGATTGCAAAAGTTTGAGGGCAGTATCAATCGCGTTGCACTCGGCACACTCGGCTCCGCGCTGGTGGGGGGTTGTATGGCGGGCTTTTTTGAGAGGACCGATGGCTTGCGGGTCTCCCAGCAGACCGAGAGCCAGCGCGGCGGCGGGACGCACCACATTATGAGGGTCGCGTAAACTTTCGATCAGGGCCGGAACTGCTCGCCGGTCGGCCAGTTTACCGAGACTATCGGCGGCAAGTTGGCGGATTTGCCAGTCGTGGGGCTGAGTTTTCTGTTTGAGGGCCGCCAGCAAAGCTTCAAAAGCCTCCGGTGTATTGTAGCGAGATAGGGCGGTAGCGGCCTCCTGGCGAACCATCCAATCGTGGTCGCGCAAGGCTTCCAGTAAGGCGACCAGGCCTTCGTTGGAACCTAACCGGCCCAGGGCCTGTGCCAGACTCTGGCGTACCCCCCGGTCAGAGTCACTCGACAAATGACCGGCCAGCCGTTCCGCCAGCTTGACCGGGGCGATATTTGCCAGGCTACGGGCGGCAGCCCGGCGAAGCATTACTGTTACCGAAGGATCGAGTAAGCCCAGCAACCCCTGAATGTCGCGGCGGGCTTCCAGTTGTTTGACCTGTTCTAACCCGCCCTGACCCGGTTGCATAATACCGCTACTTACCGGTCGAGGTCGAGTCCTCAACCACGAGTGAACCGTTCAAGCGATCCTGTTTGCGTCTTTTTAGGTTGGCATAGACGAACCAGGCCACCGCCAGCAAAACCAGCGCGATAATCGGGTAATCCAGCCAGCCAATCGAGGTGCGCACTTTGTCGAATTCGTTGCCCAACACGAAGCCCAACCAGGCCAGTCCCAACGACCAAATAAATGACCCGACAAAGGTCAGGATGCTAAAGCTGACAAAAGGTGCTCTTACTACCCCTGCCGGTAGGCTGATAAAGGTACGCACCACCGGGAGCAACCGTGAAATAAACGAGGCCCAGGCTCCCCAGCGTTGCAACCAGCGTTCGGCAATCTCAAGGTGATGGACATTGATCAAGACGTATTTACCGTAGCGCACTACCAGGGGCCGCCCACCGCTTCGCCCGATCCAGTAGGCGATCACTGAGCCGAGCAGACAGCCCAGCCCACCGACCACCCCGGCCCAGACCAGTTGCAGCCACACCGGCGACGACCCGGCCACATCGTGAACCAGTAGCCAACCTGCCATTGGCATAATAATTTCGCTGGGCAAGGGTATCATCATACTTTCGATAGCCATCATTAGCAGTACACCCAGCCAGCCGACGTTGTTGTAAAAATCTTTTAGAAAGTTGATCAGTATATCTTCCAGGCCCTTGAGCAAAATAATCCTCCAAAAACTATATTTTTATTAAAACTGCCGGGTCATTTTAGCATTCCAACCGCCCCGGCGCAAACCTGACTTTGCTCATACCTTTTTGATTAGTTTTGTAACAGAATGGATAGACCTATCAGAATAACCCCTTTGAAAGATTATCCTTCTGACTTCTTATTCTGAGCTAGCCAGTCGTAGGCGGGCTGTTCGAGCCGTAGGGCTGGATAAGTCCCACCCAGCAAAGTTTGAGTGTTTTCTTCAATCATCAGTCCGGCCTGTACCAGTTGCGCCAGCAGTTTCTCGATTTCCCGGCTTTTAAGTTTACCCGCCAGCACCCCCTTGTAAGGATTACTGGAGCGGGTGCCGAGCGCGGTGGGCTGGCCGAGTAATAGCCGTACCAGGGCCGCCCGGCCTACCAGTAAGTCGCCACCAGGAGTCAGGTTTATCAAGCATTCCAGCACCAGCCGGGTCGCCTCATTCGACGCAAAAGACGCAGACAATTCAAGCTGCCTTTCCAGACCGGCCCTGGGCCGGGCTTTCTTTAAAACGCAATAATCGGGTGCAAGATGGCCCATTGTGATCAGCTAGCCGGTTCGGTTTTAGGGTGATTGCGGTAGGCAACATAGCTACTAGTGTCCGGGCGGTTATGGCCGATGTGATTGACCTCCCGCCGGTCAATCTGCCAGCCCTGCTCGACCACTCCTTGGTGGAAGTTGGCAAAGGGCTGAGGTTGGGCCGCTTCGGTCTTTTTCAGGCTAATGATTGCACCGCTCGACTCGGTATAGGTTTCGATCTCGACGACTTCTTCACGCTCGTTGCAGTGGATCAGCATCACGTCCCTTACCATTAATAATTATCCCCCTTAGCTGATATTTTTGGCAATAAAATTTGCTGGCTTTGATAATCTTCATTTTAGTCATTTTAATCTATGAAGGGGGTTAATACAAGGCTATTACTTGCGGCCAAAGCCTTTTTCAAGCTGACCCTGGCTGAGGTGCATCATGGTGGGGCGACCGTGAGCGCAGGCGTTAGGCTGGCCGGTGCGCTCCAGTTGGCCGATCAGTTCCCGCATTTCCTCAGTGGTCAGGATTTGACCGGCTCGAACCGCACTATGACAGGCCAGGCTGGCCGAAAGTTTGTCACGCCAGGAGCGAGGCAGTTCGGTACCGGTTTGCTCATCGTGGCCGGGCCAACAACCACCGTCGCGGATACCTTCCGCCTCGTCCATAATTTCGCTCAGGCTCAACTGGATGTTCCGGCCCAGCAAGGAAACCGGCACCGCTTTGAGCCAGCTAGCCCCATCGGCTTCCGAAAATTCCAGTTCAAACCCCAGGGCCTTTAGCTCGGCCTGTTTGTCGGAGTCTTCCAGGAGTAAACGCTGCCGGGGCGATAAATCCAGCAATAGCGGTTCCAGCAGCATCTGGCTATCCAGGTTGCGACCGGCCAGCCGGACCTGAAATTGTTCATACATCACTCGTTCGTGGGCGGCGTGCTGGTCAATCAGGTACATACCGTCCGGCCCTTCGGCCACCACATAGGTGTTAGCCATCTGGCCCAGCACCCGCAACAGTGGCAACCGGTCTTTCATGCGGGCGACCGGGGGCGGGTTGACTTCCGGCGAGACTGGCCTGGTGGCGGCTTCGGTTTTGGCCGACTCCGTGACGGTTTTTGTAATGGGTTGGGCATAATTTATCCGGTCCATCAGAAAATCTTCCGGCTCGGTTTCGGTTGAATTCGTAATTGAATTAGCCGGAAGTTCCAGGGCGACCTGTTGCTCGACCTCTGGTGGGGGCGGTGCGTAAAGACTATTGATCATGCGAGCGGCAGGGCTGGCGAAAATGGCCGGGTCGGGAGCTTGCCAGACCGCCCCACCGGTATTCTCTAATAAAGCTGCCCGTACCGCTTTCTGAACCGCCTGAAAGACTTTGCGTTCGTGCAGAAAACGGACCTCGGTCTTGGCCGGGTGAACATTGGCATCCACCTGGGCCGGGTCTACCTCGATCAACAGGACGCAAACCGGATAACGCCCGGTTTGTAACAAACTGTGATAGGCTTCCTGCACCGCATACGATAATACCCGGCTGATGACCCAACGCCGGTTGACAAAAAAAGTCATAGAATTGCGGTTTGGCTTACTATAATTAGGTTCCGCCGTCAGGCCGCGTACCCGCACATCGACCGGACCACTATCCGCTTCGATTACCCCATCCTCGTCTACCTGGGGCGGCTGTGAGTCGACGGCTAACATCGAGGCAGCGGCTTCGCTACCATAAATTTTGGCGACGGCATCCTTTAAATCCTGGTTGCCACTGGTTTGCAACAGCAAGCGGCCTTCGCTCAACAGGCTAAACTTGATTTCCGGGTAGGCCAGCCCGTAATTATTGACAATAGTCAGGATATGTGAGGCTTCGCTGGTGCCGCTGCGCGACCATTTCTGGCGGGCGGGTAAATTAAAAAATAGATTGCGAACGGTGATAATCGTGCCGGGTGGCGAACCTGCCGGGCGGTGATAGACTTGCTTGCCACCTTCAATTGCAATTTCGCTTCCGCTCTCACCATCGCTGCGAGGCCGGGTCAGCAGGGTCAGCTGGCTAACCGCCGCTATCGAGGGCAACGCTTCACCTCGAAAGCCCAGCGTACTTAGTTTGTAAAGATCTTCGGCCTCATTTATTTTGCTGGTCGCGTGTCGCTCGAAAGCTACCGGTACTTCGGCGTAGGGTATCCCCTGACCGTCGTCCGAAATCCGCAAATAGTTCAGGCCGCCGTTTTTTATTTCTACCCGAATACTGGTCGCCCCGGCGTCGATGCTATTTTCGATCAACTCTTTGACGACCGAGGCCGGTCTTTCGATTACTTCCCCGGCGGCGATTTTCAGAGCGGTCTGGCTGTCGAGTACTTTGATAGTCACTATATTTAATATTCTCGTCCAGGTTGGTTAGGCTTCGAGCTGGGGATTTCCCAGCGTTACTTCCAGAAAATCAACGGCTTGCCGCAACACCTGGCCCGGCGAAAGACCGTTGGTACTGATCACAATATCGGCACTTTGTCGCGCATGGGCCAGCCGTTGGTTTTCCTCGTCCAGATAAGCCTGACCCCAGGCGATGGTGCGCCGGGATTTGATCGTGCCGAGATCGACATCCAGGTAAATCAGATGGCTGGGTTTGGTCATTGTCCACATGGTCTTGACGTAGCTATGTTCCTGGGCACTGGAATGGGCGTTGTAACCGTACTGGCGCAAGGCTTCCACCAGCAAGGATTTGCCGCTGGCACACGGACCGACCACCACAATTCGCTGAACCGGAACGGCCCGGCTGCCTGCGGTTTCACTCAGTCGTTTTTGTCGGGCTACCTCGCGCGCCTCGGCCTCCCGGCGTTTTCGGGCTTCTTCAAGCTGTCCGCGCATTACTTCTCCCGCCTACGGTAGGGCTTTTTGTTCCTTCAAACTCCATTTTACCTTAACCAGCGGCCTTCTTCAAGCTAAAAAGTTCCGGCTACTCCCGGTGCTTACAGGCGGTCGTTAGCTCTTGCCACCTCGGTTATTACTGCTATAATACAAATAACGGTTGTGCTAATTACTCACAACGGGTTTTACCTACCTAATTTTTGCTAACCTGGGCATGATAGGTCATAGCCAGCATTGTAGCCAATTATATCAGGTCGCTTATGGTTCGGGATTCTACGCCAAAATCCAATAAAATCAAACCGGCCAGCCGCTTCGGACGGTTGTTAAACGTGCAATCCGGCGAAACGGTGCCGGTCCTGCTGCTGGGTGGGGCTATCCTGGCGACCGAAGGCGGTTACTGGATGGGCGGCAACGGCGTGGACGGGCTGGTTTTTGGCCGGTTGGGTAGCGAAGTATTGCCCTATCTGCTGATGCTCAAAGGCCTGATGGCTTTTACAGCTATTACCCTCTACTCGCGCTGGCTGGCCCAGATCGACCGGCGGCGAATGCTTATCATTATTACCCTGGCGACCTTTTTATTGCTGCTGGTCAGCCGGGCCGCCATCGCCATCCAACCCCCCGACTGGTTTTTTATATTGCTCTGGCCGGTCAGCTATGTCGTGCCCGACCTGTTTATGTTACAGGCCTGGGGGCTGGCCGGTGAGTCTTTTGATAGTCGCCAGAACAAACGGCTCTTTCCACTGATCTCGGCTCTGGGGGCGGTCGGGGTGGTGGCCGGTAATTTCCTGACCTATCCGCTGGTCCAGATGCTCGGCGCGGCCAATTTGCTGCTGGTCTGGTCGGTACTGGTCGCGGTAGCATTCTTTTTCCTCTACCGCTTGCGGCGACGGCTCGACCGCGACAAGATCAAACGGCGGGGCCGGAGCGAGGCCGAGAAAGAACGAGCCGAGCAAGCCAGCTTCTTTGAAAGTCTGCGTATGGGCTTGGCGGTGGTGCGCTACTACAAAATCATCGGGCTGATGGTGGTGGGCACTACCCTGATGTATGTCCTGTATTACGCGCTGTTCAAAATCTTTATCTCGCAGGTAAACGACCAGTTCATGCGCGAGTATCCCAGCGATGTCAAAGCCCGCACCGATGCTATCACCGGCTTTTTTGGTCTGGTGGGCGGTGGCGCAACTTTGTTTTCTTTTCTGCTGGGCTTGCTGGTGGTCAACCGCTTATTCGCCCGGCTGGGAGTTCGCAACCTGATGCTGGCCCTGCCGATCACCAATCTGATTTCATTTGGAACCGTGCTGCTGGCGACCAGCTTTAATACGGTCGTCGGGGCCAGGTTTATCCACCTGATGATGACCGAGGCTTTTGGAGCCAGCGTCAATCAGACAATTTATAATCTGCTGCCGCCCGAAACCCGCGAAACAGCCACCCCTTTCAACAATCAGGGTATCAGCAAACAGGGCGGGATCGTCCTGGCCGGTCTGTTACTGCTGCTTTCGCTGGTATCATTGCCGCTGGTGCTCGGACTGGCTTTCGCTCTGTCGGTAGTTTATGTGCTGGTAGCCTGGCGGATGCGGTCGCTCTACCGTCCTTCGCTGGTGCAGCTTTTGCGCGAGGGCCAGCAGAACTTCTTTGCCGGGGACGAACTATTCCGCGACAATAGCCAGGAGCTAGAACCCCGCAACGCGCAAGGGGCCGATGCTTTGCAGGCGGCCATACTGGGTTTGCAAGACCCCAGCGAAGGGACGCGCCGGATTTCGGCGGAGATGCTGGGCCAGATGGAAGCCCCGGAGGCGATCCAGCCTTTGACCAAAGCGGTTTTGATGGATGCTTCCGGCGAGGTGCGCCGCACCGCCATCAGTTCGCTAGTACAGCTAAATGCTCCGCGCGTGATGCCGACCATTGCCGAGGCCCTGACCGACCCGGATTCGCACGTCCGGGCTGAAGCTGCCGGGGCGATCCGCCAGTTAGCCCTGCCGCTCGATTACGCGGCCAGCCATTTCCTTACTCGCGCCTTACACGACCGCGATCCACTGGTCCGGCGCGAAGCAGCCCTGACCTTGCTAAATTATAACCGCAAGGGCGAGGCTCTTTTTACAATCTGGGAAATGACTAACTCCGAGGATGTCGCCACTCGCCGCGAGGCGGCTACCGCATACGGCCAGTTTGTCGATCAGGTTATGATCCATTGTCTGACCGAACTTTTGGACGATTTTCAACCGGAGGTGCGCCGTGAGGCGGCTATCAGTTTCCGGCAGTTGGGGGGCCGGGTGGCGGTAAAAGCCTTGCTGGCAAGTTTGGAAGACGACGACCCTGGCGTGCGCGAGGAAATCGCCCAATCACTGGCGACCTTACGCCAGCAAACCACCGGACCCTTATTACAATATCTTTTTACGGCTAAAAATCCGCAAGGTGCGGCCTGTGCCCTGCGCGGCCTAACCCTGGCCCGGCTGGAAGAAAAGAAACTGGCCCGCCATCGCAACGTCGAACGTAATCTGCGCAGTCACCAACTGGCTCCCCCCTCTGCCGACGCTGGCAGCGAAGGCCGGATGCTGGCTGGAGACCTGCCGGGCGATACTCCAATCCTTGATTTATCGGCCATCGAGCAACGCCAGTTACTTGATTATGGTCGCCAGCAACTCAATTATGCCGCCCGTATGGCCGGTTATCAAGCGGCCCTGAGTGCCCTCGATCTGGCAGTCAGCCGTCAGGCCGGTGAGAGTAATATGCAGCGCGAGGGCCGCGATATGAGCGTGCTATTAAAATCGCTCAAGGAACGCTACGAGGGGGCGATGCTGCGGACGGTGGATGTAGTCGGCTTACTAAGCGATGTAGAGGCCCTGGCCCTGGTCGGTTCGGGTCTACAGGCCCAGGGCAAACGGGCCGGACGCTTGCGGGCGGATGCCATCGAAGCTCTGGTAAACTGGGGTGATAGCCAGTTAACCCCTCGCCTGGTAGAATTGCTGGAAGGCCGCGAGGCTACCGTGATCCAGGCCTGCCGCCCTGGTCGCACGATGTCCGAAATTTTGCTGGAAATCTGGCGCGAGGGAGATGCCTGGTTGAAGGCCTGTGTGCTGTATGTCATCGGGGCGTTTGAACTACGCCGCTTGCGCCCGTTGGTGGCGGAAGCCGTGATGATCGAAGGTGAAAAAGATTATCTGATCGAAGAAACCGGTCAGGAGAGTTTGAAAAAACTCGACCGGCGGGTGGAAAACCTGGATATGCTGCTGGGCGAAATGCTGGCCCAGCCTGGTGAGGCTAATAATATGCAAACGCTTGGTACGCTCTCCACTATGTCGCGCATCGTTTTGCTTCAAAAAGTGCCAATTTTCGCTAACTTGCGCCCGGAAGATTTACGGCGGGTCGCTCTGGTTTGCAAAGAGCGGCTGTTCTCTCCCGGAGATATTATTTGTTACGAGGGCGACCCCGGCGACGAATTATATATTGTGGTATCCGGCCAGGTGCAGGTAGTGACCGGCTTCGGCAGCCAAACTCACCGGGTATTGGCGACCAATCAGGAAGGCGAGGCGGTCGGCATGATGGCTATCCTCGATGATATTCCCCGCAGTGCCACTTTAAGAGTACACGCCAATCCGGTGCGCTTGTTGATCTTGGGGGCCGACGAATTCAAACGCATCTTGCGGGAACGACCTGAAATGGCCGCCGAGGTCATCCGAGTATTGAGCCGTCTGTTGCGGGAGACTAATCGCCGCATCCAGGAAAATGCCGATTTCGGCGATCAACTCGATTTACAACCGGCCTGATTTTCCCATCTCTCTTGATTTCAATTTCCTATGCTCTGGAGTCCACTGGGAAAGGCCAGGGGTTGGGTCTTTACTTTCGACCACCACTAAATAAGATAGTTGCCCGGCCTAATAGATTCTTCTAAACGCATAAACCTAGCGTTTGCTGGTATACTTTTTGCTATGGCATTTAGTTTGTGTTAGGATGTTGAAATGGGAACGGTGATGCAACTGGCATACCGGCTTAATTCCTCGGCAACCGGCGCATCTACCGTTTTTCACTTACTTGTGCTGTGCATTAAATTGTAAAATTCCGTTCACCTTACGTCAATATTTGTCCAAATCTAAAAGTAACTGAATTTGTATCAGGTAATCAGGCTGGTCCGGGTGGCTAATGCCCGGCACCATTTACAGGCTGCATCGGTGCATAATGTGACTGTTTAAAAAGGAGTTACGGACGTGAAAAAATTAAATCGGGTGGCCCTGGTCGGGTCCACACTCGCGCTGGTTGCGCTGATCGCTTTGATGATGACCAGCTTGCTAGGTGGCGATCTGGCCCTCGCTCAAACCACGACGACCGCAGCCGCCACAACTGCTGCAACAACGACTACCCCCGCTGCTACGACCGCCGTCGCCACGACTGCCGCTACAACTACGGTAGCCGCTACAACTGCCGCTACAACTACCACGGCAGCCGCTACAGCGGCAGCCAGTACCAAAGGAGCAAACACGGGTCTACCTTTTTATACCCCCAGTAAACCGGCAAACTTTACCCAGGCTGCTCAAGATGCCTTCGATAAAGCCTTCAAAGATTCCGGCGGCCCGGCGGCGGCTAACGCCAAAACCGACCTATTTTTTTCTCCCGACGGGGAAGCCAAAGTTTCGGCTTATTACGACAATGCTATGAAGGCTATCGGGTTCAACCCGGCGGGCAAAAATAGCACCAGTGCTGATGGTCTAAACGGCAATGCTTACGTTTACTCCAACGGCAAAGCGGCCTATATCGTGACCTTCCTCGGCCCTTTGACTGCCGACCAGGCAACCGGGTTTGCCAGCCAGTTGAAATCGGGTACCGCTGCCGCTAACGATACGCTGGTTATTTTGATCAGTGGTATCGACCTGACAACCGCTCAAGGTGGGGCGGCGGGTGTCACCCCAACCCCGACCCCGGTGAAAGCCCCTGCTCCGGCCAGTGCTCCAGCGACCGGTTTGGGCGGCGTAAGTGAGCAGAGTGACTTTAATCCTAACTGGTTGTTGATATTGCTGGCGTTGGTTATGGCGATGTCCGGCGCGGCCTTGCTAATCAGACACCGCTCGACGCGTTAGTTCCGTTACTCTGACAAGACTCGACCGGTGGGCTACTCTACCGAGTTGAATCAGAATTTATTAGGACTCTCGCATCAACCTCACTTCGTGAGCTTGATGCGAAAATAAAAAGGATTTTCCAGGGGAGACCCCTTTACTCCCCGCAGGGCACCCAGGGGGTACCCGACCCCCACGACCCCCGCTTTAGCTTAGTTACGTCATCAAGCGAAAGTCTTATTTATATATAAAACCGGCCCTCTGTTTATCAGGAGGCCGGTTTTTTGTGACTAATATATTGTCCGCAATCCTAATTCATCCTTTATCCTTTGTGCTACCCTGGCCGGGTGCAGACTGCTATGATGGAGTTTGTAAAAAGTAAAAAGTTTAGTAACTACACACCAAGCCACTATAAAGGATCGAAGCAGGGGTCGTGGGGGCGCAGCCCCTGCGGGGGGTAATAAAGGGGTCTCCCCTTTAAAAACTCTTTTCTTCTTCTTTTCCCCGTCCACTGGTGGCCCTGGGGAGGGGTCAGGGGTGGGACCTGAGTAGTTACAAAGTTTATTAGATTAGAAAGAGCTATTTTCATGAGTCAGATGTTAAATTCTTCCGAGCTACCCTTCGACCTGTCTAGGCCAGCTAACTGGCGGCGGGTTGACGAAAGCGACGACGGTAATTTTTATCATGATCCCCGGTTAGTGGTCCATGTCGATGAGTATTTTATCAACCGGCTTAGTCAGTTTCTGGGCGAATATCTGGCTCCCGGTGCGGTGGTACTCGATATGATGAGCAGCTACAAAAGCCATTTGCCCCTCGATTACAAACCGGCTCGCCTGGTGGGTCAGGGAATGAATGAGGTCGAGCTAAAAGCCAACCGGCAGCTAACCGACTATTTTGTCCAGAATCTGAACAAAAATCCCCGGCTGCCTCAGGCCGATCATACCTTTGATGCTGTCATCAATACCGTTTCGGTGCAATATCTGACTAATCCGGTTGAGGTTTTCCGGGAGGTGGGCCGGGTGCTGAAGCCTGGAGGCCGCTTTATTCTGTCCTTCTCGAACCGGATGTTCCCGACCAAAGCGGTACAACTCTGGCGAGAACTGGAAGAACCGGAGCGAGTTGCTCTGGTCCGGCAATATTTTATCGAAGCCGGTAATTTTGGTCCGTCACAGGTTTTCAGCGATGTTTCGTCGCAAACCGGATGGGCCAGTCTCTTTTCCGGTCACGACCCGGTTTATGTCGTCTGGGCCGAGCGTCTATAGGTTAGGACTTTCGCTTCAAGGCGGAAATCCTAAGATTTAGCGTGGAAAAGCTTCTTTTACCCCGCCATCGACCGGGAGCATACTGCCGGTAGTCTTGGCCGAACGAGGTCCCGCCAGAAACAGGGCCGCTTCGGCTACATCTTCGGCGGTTACTTCGGCCTTGAGTAAGTTGCGCTGGCGGTAGAAGTCCGCCAATTTCTCGACACTCAGCCCATAAGCCTGGGCGCGTTGCTGTTTGAGTTCCTCGCTCCACAAACCCGATCCCTCGAAAATAGCGTCCGGGTTGAGCATATTGGCCCGGATGCCGAATTCGCCGCCCTCGATTGCCACGATCCGGCACAATTGGGCTTCGGCGGCTTTCGCCACACTGTAGGCTCCAAAGTCTTTGCCGGGAGCGGTGACGTTTTTGGTGGCGTTAAAGACGAGGCTGCCGCCAGTTCGCTGGGCTTTCATTATATCCAGGGCCGCGCGGACCACCAGAAAATGACCGGTAGTGTTGACGGCCAGGCTGCGTTCCCAATCGGTCAGGCTCAGTTTATCGATTGCGCCGACCTGGGCGATCCCGGCGTTGCTAACCAAAATATCCAGTCCACCGTAAGTCTGGCAGGTAACGTCGAACGCTTGCGCCACCGAAGCCGGGCTGGTCACATCGAGCGGCAGGCCGATTGCGCGTTTCATGCCCTGTTTATCGCGTATCGCGGCGGCAACCTTCGCGGCCCCGCTCTCGTCAATATCGGTCACTACCACGTGCGCCCCTTCTTCGGCCAGCCGCAAGGCTATCGCCCGGCCAATTCCGCTGGCGGCCCCGGTGACAAGGGCAATCCGCCGGGCCAATTCTTTGTCTTTGGGTTGCAGCGTTAATTTATACAGTTCAAGCGGCCAATATTCCGCATCGAATGCGTCCTGCGGGTCCAGCGTGGCATAACCGCCGAGTTGCTGTGCCTGGCTGATAATATTCAGGGTGTGCCGGTAAATATCGTGGGTAGTCTCGGCGGCGCGTGCGTCCCGGCCCACCGTCCACATACCTAACCCCGGTACTAAAATAATTCGGGGGAGACTGTCGAGCATAGCCTGTGAGGGCGGGGCGTGTTTCTCGAAGTAGAGTCCGTAATCGCTCAGGTATTGCTGAATAGCCCCGGCCAGTTGTTCCCGCTGTTGGTCGGGGCTGGTGGTGGTATCCAACCGAACAAAAAGCGGTGTGCGACGGGTATGCATCAGGTGGTCGGGTGTGACCGGCCCGACCTGGCTGATCCGCTCGGCTTCCGGGCGGGCCAGAAAATCTAGCACTGCGGGGCTATTATCGAAGCACATAATTACCGGTTGGGATTGGCTTAGTAAACCGCGTAACACCGGGGCTAACCGGGTCGCCGCTGGTTCAGGTTCAAGTTTGGTTTCAAGGCCGGTTGGACTGGTTTCGCCCCGATCAGGGGTTGGGGTGGATCGCCGGACAAATTCCTCGGCCCGGCTAACGATCTCGATATGACGCTCGTAAGCCTCGCGGCTGGTTTCGCCCCAGGTAATCAGGCCGTGATTCATAAGAATGATAGCCTTTGTAGCCATATTTTGCCGGATAGCTTGCCCTACCAACCGGCTCATTTCAAATCCCGGTCGCAGGTAAGGCACCACTGCGACCTCGTTGCCGAAACACTCGCGGACGGTAGCCTCGCGGCCACCGGTATTGGTCAGGGCTAGAATCGCGTCGGCGTGGGTATGTAACACCGCCGGAAAAGGTAGAAAGGCGTGCAGCAAAGTTTCAATCGAGGGGCGCGGGCTTTTAGGGTCGAGCAGACAGCGTGCCAGGTAATCTACCATCTCGTCATCTTCCATCGTGGGGCGTTCCTGTAGCGGAGCGACCCAATCCAGCCGGACGACCGGGTATTCGCGGGCCACGATACTTTTCATATCGCTGCCACTACCCTTGATGTACATCACCGGGATCGACTGACCCAGCAAGTCCTGACCGGTCGATTTTATACTGTTATTGCCGCCGCCCCACAGCACCAGGCTTTCTTCCAATCCGACCTGCCGCGACTGGTAGACCAGTTGAGCCAGTTCGTCCAGACCGCTTACCTGCTCCGTTTGCCATCGATTTAACACCCGCCTAGCCTCCTGAATTGGTCAATTTGCTTGCCTGAAGTTAACTAATCAGGCCCCACCCCTGACCCCTCCCCAGGGCCACCAGTGGACGAGGAAAAGAAGAGGAAAAGAAGAAGAAAAGAGTATTAACAGGGGCACCCAGTGGGTACCCGCCTGTGTACCCCGCGCCGGGGCTGCGCCCCCACGACCCCTGCTTCGATCTTATAAAGAAGTTGGTCAATTTGCTTGCCCGAAGTGAATTCATTCACCAGCCCTGCCGGTTTATTGGTCGGATAGGTTCTGGTTGTAACGCCACAGGTAATAATGTTGCCCGACGTTAGCCATTTCCACCCGCCATTCAACCGGGTTGGAAGGCGTATAGGTCAAGACCCGGCGTTCAAACACCTGCACCAGCACATCTTTTTCCTGGCCGTTTACCCGCGCCTTGACCCAATAGGCTTCCGAGAGGGGATAGCCCATCGAAAAGACCCAGTTGCGCAGGGTGCCTTCTTTATAGCCGTTATCGAAAATTGTACCCTGGCCGGTCATATAATCGTAAAAGACTTTCGGAATATTATGGCCGGTTTCCGAAATATAATTCGATAGCCTAAGTGTCTCCGGCGGTGCGCTCAGATTGACCACCGTACCATCGGTTCCTAGCCCGGCTTTAAGGCTCTGGCCGGTCAGATCGACCGCCCGGTTTTGGTCGCCATTGGTGATCAGAGTGGCAAACTGAGCGTAGGTCGGGGCCGGATTGTCCGGCGTGGGGTCGCCCGCCATCTGCAATCGGGCCGGGGCGCGTGGCTCGAAGCGGGTATCTCCGCTGGCAATCTGACCGCTAATCATTTCCCGCACCAGCAAACCATTGCTGACAAACCACTCTGAGGTTCGGTTGCCTTTTGGATTGTTGATTTCCATGCGGCTTTTATCGAAATACTGCACCTGGCGCACTCCCTCCGGCGAGTTAGCGTAAAGTTCCTGGCGGATCACGCCGGGTTTTGGTCCCCACTCCCAGCTACGTTGAGCCTGGTTCTGGGCTACCGCCCGGTCACTATAATCCCATAGATGCTGGAAGGCCGGGTCGCCGAACTTTTGCGGCAGCAAAGTTGTTCCGGTGGTCGGAGTTTTGGTAGCCAGGGCGGTCGCGGTGGCTCGCGCGGCGGCGGTCGCGGTCATATTACCGGCACTTACCGTCGGACTGGGCGTGTTGGTAGCTGCCGGGGAAGGTGTTGCAGTCAGCGAAACACCACCGGTACCAAAGCTCAACTGATAATAAAAACCGGCCCGGCCTATGTCCCCCTTGTTTTTGACCTGGGCGTAATAAATGCCGTCGGCGGGCACTGTGAAGTCCACCTGACTGCTCAAATCGCTCACACTTACGTCATCGTTACTGCCGAGCAAATCTTGCGAGATGACCTTTGTCGGATCGTTCGGATCGAAGCCGACCACAAATACCTCCAGGCTGGTGTCCATACCGGGCACCAGATCGAAACGGGTTTTGAGCGTATAGGTGCGTCCGGCTTTGGCAAAGAATTTCACCCAATCGGCATCCCCGTTTGGACAAAGCGTATGATTTTGAATATCGTTGATTAGAATCTCTTTTGCCAGGTATTGCAAGCCGTCCGGCTCGTAATAATCGATACAATCATTTTTAGGACTGCCGGGCGAACTGAGGGTCAGGTTGTAGCTCATACCCGGCACACCGTGACCGGCGACATCTTTAACTGCTACGTAGTAGCGCACAAACTCGCCGGTGGCGGTATTGGCCTGGGCCGGTACTACAAAATCCACCCTGGAAGCCAGCCCCATACCCGGAAAATCGTCGCTAGAATAAAGCGGGTTAAAGTTGCCTTTAGGGTCTTTTTCAAACAAAACCAAAAGCGTGTCCAGCCCACCGGTCAGGTTGGAGGTGAAAATGCTATAAGGTTTACCCTTTATCAGATCGATATAAACCCAATCTATATCGCCGGTCGGACAAATGCTGTGAAGCTGGATATTATTATTGGAACTGCTGCTATCCGGCGCACCCGGTGTGCCGCCATTGTAGGCCGGGGTCGAAGTATAGGTAGTCCGCAATTCTTTGGCAACCGAACTGTTGCTGTCGTCCTCGTAAATATCTCGGCAGGGATCGGGCGTAACTGTCACCGTAGGCGTGTTGGCGGTCGCGGTGGGGGTATTGGAGATAGTATAATTCACCGAAATCTGATAGGTTCCGGTACAACTGCTGTTCAAAGCCCCATATATTTTGACGTAAAAGACTATACTAGAGTTATCGTCCCCAACGGTGGTAGAGGTGGCCGGTACCGATTGGTAAGTAATGGCTGAACTCAGCGAACTGGTACTGAAATCATCATTGTATTTGATCGGGGAAGTCGGGAAAGCTCCCCGCGTGTCCCAGCGGTAAAGCTCGATAACCGTATCAATTCCGCCGCCTTTGGTGGAGGAGGCCGGTTGGAGATTGCCGGTCGTTATGTTGAAAACCGCCTGTTGGCTGACGGCGGTGCTGGACATCTGAAATTTAACCCAGTCCACATCACCCTGACTGGGGTCGGTAATCCCGATCAGGGTCAGGCTGTGGTTTTGGGGGATCGCATCGGCAATCGCGCTGATAGTAGTGGCCCCGGTGTAATTATCATCGGCGCGTGGTGGCGTATCATACTGATCCTCGACCACATTGGTCGAAGCGGTACTGTTACAGGTACCGGAAGGCGGGGTATAGGCATTTCGTACCGCGCCCGGTGGCAAGGCAAAAGCGTTGGTCGGTCGCGGGGTGATAGAATTGCTAAAATTAGACGCGAATTTAGTCGGAGCCGGGGTCAGGTTCAGGCCCGATCCAGCCGACGAGAGTGCTTCCGGCGAGACCTGCCCCAGAGCCACCGCCCGTTCCAGTCGCAACCGGGCGACCTCATCAAAATTAAATAAAGAAGCGTGCTGACGGGCAAAATTCTGAGCTTCTTCTTTTGAATTTGGCAAACTCAGGCTGAGTGAATTGGCGGATGGCACCTGGGTAGCACTGGCGGCCTGCCCCGGTAGGCTGGTCTTTTCGGCGGGGCGGGGGGCATCCCCTAGAAAAAGTACCTCCACCAGAGCCAACAATACCAATACGATTACCACTACTCTGACTGGTTTAAGACGGTCGCTTCCAGGCGGCAGCATCTTTTGCGGTCCGGCTTTATTCGCTAGGCTTTTCATTAATAATATTCCTATGAGGTTTTAAAAGCTGGCTTTAAAGAGCGTTTATAATTTCAAGTTGTGGATACCGGTTATACCTTAAAATTATATACCAAGCTTTGCCCTTGTCAATTACTCTATTTTGCCTGGTTAGTTGCAAAAAAGGCCCAGCTTGGTTAGAATCAGCCCGGTCGTTTGCTAAAGTAAAGATTGAGCAGTTCAGCTAGAAATTACAACTTCCGCTTCTGGACCTGAGAATTGCCAGGCTACATTTAATATTACGTCTAATATTACGTCCGAAAAGTTGTTTCAAGCAAAAATCCTCATCCGGTAGGATTGCGAAAGGAGTACCACCTGTGAATTTGCAAGAGTTTATCCGTGACATACCCGATTTTCCTACTCCGGGTATTCTCTTTAAGGACATTACGACTTTGCTCAAAGACCGCCAGGCCTTCCGGCAGTCGCTCGATGAAATGACCGCCGCCTACCAGGATAAAAAGATTGATGTGGTTGTCGGCATCGAATCGCGCGGCTTTATCTTTGGTGCACCGCTGGCAGACCGCCTGGGGGCCGGTTTTGTGCTGGCTCGCAAACTGGGTAAACTACCGGCCCGCACTATCGCCGCCGAGTATGCCCTGGAATATGGGACCAATACCATCGAAATGCACCAGGACTCGATCCTGCCCGGTCAGCGGGTCTTGATTGCCGACGATTTACTGGCAACCGGCGGCACGATTGCGGCCACCGCCAGTTTGGTCGAGCAACTGGGGGGCGAAGTGATCGGGCTGGTTTTCTTGATCGAGTTAGGCTTTTTGAACGGTCGCTCCCGGTTGGGTAACTACAACCTGACGACCCTGATCAGCTATTAAAATGGCTGACCGCCAATCGACCGCCCAGGCTCAGGCCCAGCAAGCTGCTCGACTGGGCGAAACCTTTATCGAACTGGTCCGGGCCGGTGTGACCGCCCAACTTGAGCCGCTATTCAAACCGGCTAGCTCGGCAGCCTTATATTTTGAGATGTTTGGCGCGGCTCTTTTCCGACTGGATTTGCGACTGGACGACCCCCGCGAGCAAGGCCAGCTTGCTCCCTACGATTTGCAAATCGAGCAGGACCTGGCTCTGCTGGAACTTGGCGTGATCACCAACCACCCTCTCGCGGGGCAAGCCACTGCCGGGCCGGGGCATCTGTTCCGGCAGTTCGGTTCGGGGCTGGTGTTGAGCCGGGCGGAGCCGCCCCAGGCGGAGTTCGGGTGGCTGATCGAGGAGGTTTTACCGCTCAACGCCGATGGACGGTGGCAACCCGGCGACCCGACCGATGAGCGAATATTGGCGGTTCATCAGGGTCAAGCCGCTCTCCCACTCTGGTCGGCCCGGCTGGGCGAAACGGTTAGTCGCCTTCTGAGTGGTTTACAATGCCCGCCGGGCCGGTTTAACCTGGAAGAACAGCTAAACGCCCTGCGTCTCTGGCAAGACTATCGACAGGCGGCGGAAAGTACGGCGGATGAAGTATCGGGTCCGGCGATTGCCGCCATCGAGTATCTGATTAGCCTGTTTGATTATCATACGGTGGATTTAGCGGCCCTGGCCGAGCGTACCGGCGAAAACCCCGAAAGTATCACCGACCAGGCTCGTGAAATTACTTCCCTGCTACGGGTTACTCAATTCGATGATAAATACTCGATCCATCCCGACCCGGTGGCGCATTACCGGCAGCTATTCGGCGAACTTGGTATCGACCCGCGCCGCGATGAAGCCATCCGCCAGGCTGCCGGTAACTCGATCTTTGACTCTATCGAAGTGCCGCCCGACGACGATACCTTTTTCGGCCCCGGCTAGTCTATTTTGCTTTGAGCCGGTTGAAATAATCCGTAATCACCTGAGTATGCAGCGGAAAGGCCAGCTCGGCGGGGGCGGTCAGCACTACCATTTCGGTTGCCTCAGCGTTCGCCACAAAGGCCGGTAATGACCCCCTGGACCAGGGCCGGGCCAGCCCAAATATTAAAACTGTGCCATCCGGTGCGCTCAATACCCGGAAGTCTTCAATTTCAGCCGGGTCAACTGTGAGGCCGGTTTCTTCGTTTAGTTCACGGGCCGCCGCTGCCTGCCAGCTCTCGCCCATCCCAATAAAGCCACCCGGCAGGGCTAACCGGCCCCGCCCCGGCTCGATGTCGCGCCGGACGGTCAGAATTCCATCCTCGACCGGCAGCAATAATACCGCTACCGGCAAGGGATTGAGATAGCTGGTCCGGCCACAACCGGCACACTTGCGCGGCCAGGGCTGCCCTTCCTCGAACGGCTGGCCGCAATAGGTACAATGCGAATTTTTTTTACCGATCATTTTCTTTCCTGATTACGCTTAGGACTTTAGCCAGATGCTGTAAGCCAATCTGAAGCGGGGGTCGTGGGGGTGCAACCCCTGCGGGGGGTAATACAGGGGTCTCCCCTGTAAATACTCTTTTTATCTTCGCTTCAAGCTCACGAAGTGAGCTTGAAGCGAAAGTATTAACGCTTAAAAGCGGTCGCTGACAAATTGGTGGGCCGTGAACTTCTTCAGGTCGGCGATCCGGGGAATTACCAGATCCGGTTTGGCACCGGCCAGTTGTTTCGGGTCGCTGGCATATTTCCCCTGCTTGACCAGTACGGTCGTGATGCGATCCTCAAAATAATCTTTCATATAAGTCAGCAAGGTTGGCTTATCCTCGACCATTACATAATGGTAGGCCGGCAGGGCGTTTTCAATATCTTCCAGATGTTCCTGCTTATGGACATAAATCAAAACATCCCCGTTGACGGCGCGGGCCAGCCCACTGGTCACAATCTTTTTTAGCTGAAAGGACGGGTCTCCATCCGAGAGAATTATCGGTCTTCCAATTGTATTCAGATAGGTTAACACCTCAAACACGCCCGGATAAATATATTGGCGGTAGGGAAAATCATTCCAGAGCCGGTAAAATTTGCGATACAGCTCTTTGTCGGTCATTTCCGGCTCGATCCGCTTGAGCGATAGCGGAATATCAACTATATCGGTTTCTTTGCGGACCTGTTCATAAATATCCCAGAAACGGTTGGCCCAGGTCGGCCCCAGCAAAGCTTCCATCTGGTTACTGACATCAATCTTTACCTGATCATTGTTGATCAGGGTATTATCGACATCCAGCATAAAAGCCAGCTTGGCCTTGATGTTATAAATATTGGTGTCAATGCCTTCCGGGGTAAAATTCATAATATCGGGCATACTCTTATTTCTCCGTTTGACTAAGGTCAGGCTGTTTTTATCTCGCGGGCGTAACTTTCGGCTTCCAGCCGGGTCTGACGTACTCCCATATGGAGGGCCGAAAGCCAGCCACCCCCGGCAGTCTGATACCAGCCGCCGCTTCGCCTGACCAATGGCACAATATCGCCCCGATTGAGGGTACCCAGCGTATTGGAAGTAGTAGAGGCCTCGGTCCGCAGATTTAGCTGGCTGGAAGTTACCACGCCGTAGGCCATAACCGGTTGAGCCGTCGGGCCGGGAGTAACGGTGGTCGGCGGCTGACTAACCGAAATGGAGTTATTAGGCGTAAGAGTGGGGCTTATGGCAGAGGGGGAAATCCGGTTCATCCCAAAGGCCCACCAACCGGCCCCCAACCCCAGCATCACTATGATGACCGCCGTAGCCACCGCCCAACCGGCCCGACCTGCTGGTTTTTTGGCTTCCCTGGCTTTTGCCATTTTGTTTCCTCGCTTGTAGCCGTTAAGCTTTCGGTTTCATTATAGCAGACCAGACCGGTCCCGGAGAATTCTTTATCGAATACATTTCCGACACTTTATTGGTGTGATAGATAGGACTTTAGTCGGTGTCAGGGGCAGGAGCTTTCGTGGTATATTATAAATAATTATTGCTGGATAGGTTAGGCCTGCCGCTAACAAAATGTAACAAGGGGTTTTATTTTTCTGGTATGATTCACCAACCGAACCAATCTTCTTCACCTACCGAACCAACCAAACCAACCAATCGGGCTTTACCGTCTGCCCGGCTGTCCGATAATCGTTTACCAAAAGGAATTTATAACAACTTTATCTTTGAATTCTGTAACGCGGCGATGTGGCAAAGTTTTGGCTCCCCGGTGGTCTTATTTATTCGGCAGAGTGGGGCCAGTGCTTTTATCGTCGGGGCACTTTCGGCGATCCCGCTTTTGCTGATGCCACTGACTTTGCTTTCTTCGGGCTGGGTCGAGCGGGTCGGCTATCGTCGGATGGCGGTCACTTGCTGGACGCTGCGCTGGATATTTTGTTCGTTATTAATTGCGATTGCGCTGGTCGATCTTCCCGGCTTTGCCCTCTGGCGAGTGCCCCTGATTTTGGGTGTAATATTTCTTTTTCACCTTATGCGAAATTTTGGAATCTCGGCCAGCGTAGCCTGGCAGACGGCTATAATCCCACCGGCCCGGCGCGGCCTGTTTCTCAGTCGGACGACTCTGTTTGCCAATCTTGGCAGCGTCGTCACCTTTTTAATTATCGGGTTGCTGCTAGGTGCCAACCCGGACCTGGCCCAATACGCGCCGGTTTTTATACTGGGAGTAGTCGGCGGAGCTTTTAGCAGCTTCTTTATGGCTCGAATACAGCCCCCGCCCACCCGGTCGACTTTACCGGATGCGACCGGCCCGGCGGCGCGGCCCCGCTTCTGGGCCGGTTTTGGCAAATGTTTTGCCCAGCCTGGTTTCCTGGGTTTTGTGGTGGTGCAAACCTTCTACGGCATTGCTTTTCAGTCGATTCCTTCGCTCAGTCTGATTTATTTGCGGGAGAAAGTGCTGGTACCCTCCGGCACGATTATTTATTTTTCGATGGCCGGGGTGGCCGGGGCGACCCTGGCGGCCATCTTCTGGGGTCGCTGGATCGACCGGCGCGGTATCAATTCGCTACAATTACTGGGGTTTCTTGGGTTGTGCTTTAACTCGATTTTGTGGTTTTGTACCGGTCTGCTCGGTTCGACCGAGGCTAATCTGACTCTGGCGGCCCTGGTCAGCTTTCTTAGCTCGGTCTGGATCAGTTCCCTGACGATCAGCCAGAGCCACGCGATTATGACCCTCGCCCCCGAAAATGACCGGGTTATGTTTCAGAATGTTGCCACCTTTATGGCCCTTTTATCGCAGGCTTTAGCCCCCATGTTGTGGGGTTTTTTACTGGATGTGATGGACCGCAATCACTTTTCGGTCCAGGTCGGTCAACTGGCGGTCAGCCCGTTCCGGTTATTTTTTATTGCCTCTATGCTGCTGGGTTTGCTTGGGGCAGTGTTCCTGTTCAGCCTGAGCCGTCAACCGAAAGCCGAATCGGAATGAACCGGGAAGGCTGGCGTTATTTACCTTTCGACTCTTCTTCTACCGGCAGACAACTGGCCCTCAGCGAAAGCCTCCTCACCGTTTCACCCACGCTGCCCTCGCTTTACTGGTATACAGCTGAGTCTCCCTCGCTCATCCTGGGCGCGGCTCAATCGCTTAAATCGCTCGATCCCTCTACTAGCTACCCGGTCTACAAACGAACCAGCGGCGGGGCTACTGTGTTAGCCGGGCCGGATTTTTTGAGCCTGGACGTGCTGTTGCCGCCCACCAGCCGGTTGTGGCAAAGTGATATAACGGCTGCCTACCGCTGGTTGGGTCAGACCTGGCTGGCGACCCTCAACCGGCTCGGCCTGGCGACCCGCCTGATAGAACCGGCGGAAGCACGTGCCGCAAAAGCAGTTCTGGAAAGCTTACCGCTTCCGGCCAGGCTGCTCCGGCTGGTATGTTTTGGAACGCTCTCCTCTTACGAAGTAGTCGACCGGCACGGTCGTAAGCTGGTTGGATTGGCCCAGATCAAGCGGCGTAACGGCAACCTCTTTCAATGTGGACTGCCGCTACACTGGCCTGCCGGGGAATTTGCCTGCTGTTTTGCGCTTTCGGCGGACGAACAGGCCCAATTGACCCTTTTATTGACCGAACGGGCGACCGGCCTGGACGACTTGCTTGGTTGGCGACCGCCTATCGAAACGATAATAAAGGCGTTTGAGACAAGTTTGACTGAGCTTTGGCCGGTGGAATTACAACTGGGGGCGTGGACGGAGGCCGAGTTAGCCCTGGCCGGGAAACTTCAGGCCGAAAAATTCTGCCCCGTGATCTGATCGCTCGCGGTCTCACTTTAAAATATGTATTAAGAATAAGATTACCGGAATATAAGCACTAAGAATGTATAACCTCGAAGTAAAGTATTGGGAAAGGTTGGAAAAGGTATTGCCATGAGTGAATTAGATACTCTTAAAATCCTGCGGGAGTACCACAATATAGCGGTGGTCGGTCTATCGCCCAATCCCTCGCGGCCTAGCTACCAGGTGAGCGACTATATGCTGAGAGCCAACTATAATATTATCCCGGTCAACCCAAACTACAAGAAGGTATTGGGCCAGGTGTGTTTCGCTTCGTTACGAGATATACCGGAACCGGTTGAGGTGGTGGATGTGTTCCGCAACTCGGCTCATATCCTGGAGGTAGTCGAGGAGGCTATTGCAATCGGAGCTAAAGTGATCTGGCTGCAACTCGGCATCCACAACCAGGCAGCCGTCGAACGCGCTCGGTCCGCCGGTTTGATAGTGGTCGAGGAACGTTGTATCAAGGTCGAACACTCCCGCCACCGGGCCGCCCTGCTAGCTGGGTAGCCAGATACTAAATCGGGTTTCCAGACCGGGCTGGCTCTGAACATCGATCCGACCACTGTGGGCGCGTGCGATCAGACAGGCGATATACAGGCCCAGACCGGAGCTTAACTTGCCGCGTGCGCTGGTATGGCTGGCCCGGAAATGCCGCTCGAAAATATGCGGCAAATCTTCCGAGGCAATCCCAGGCCCATTGTCGGTGACGCTGATCACGGCCCACTCCCTACCTTTTTCCAGGACTGACTGGAGTTCGAGTTTTACCCGCCCGCCCGCCCCGGTATAGGTAAGGGCGTTATCGACCAAATTTAGCAGCAGTTGCTTGAGCAGATCGCGGTCGCCCTGCACCACCAGTTGGTTTAATTCTCCAATTTCCAGGGCTACCTGTTGATTTAAATAACGACCCTGCCGGGCAATTTCAACCACCAGCAAGTCCAACGCCACCGGTTGGCTGAGAGTTTTGACCTGCGGAAGCAACCCGGTTTCGGCTCTGGCATTGGTCAGCAGATTGGCTACCAGCCGGGACAGGCGGTTTGTTTCGTTGCTGAGTTGCTGAATTTCCTGGCGGGTTTCGCTTTCAAGTTCCGGGTTGAGCAGCATCACGTCCAGTTCGCCCCGCATCGAGGTCAAAGGAGTACGTAGTTCGTGCGAGACATCGGCGACAAACGCCCTTTGCAAAGCAAAACTATCTTCCAGCCGGGCGGCCATCGTGTTAAATGCTTCAGTCAGGAAATTTACTTCAATGGTGGTCTGGTCGGTAGGTAGCCGGGTTTGCAAACCCTGGATGCTCAGGCCGTGCATGGTGGTCGCCAGGTTACTCAAAGGCTGCAACTTGCGGCTGGTGAGCCACAAACCCACGCCATAGCAGAAGATTGCCGCAATGATACTGCCCAGGGTCAGCACCGTGATCAGAATCAGTTTGACCTGATCAATGGGTTGGAGCGATTGGTTTATTTCGCCCAGCGAAGCAACCTGGCCGGATTTATCGATCAGCGGGAAAATCAGCACTCGTAACTGATGGCCGAACTCATCCTGCCGGGTAGCAATGACGCTTTTATCCTGGCGGGGTGTGCCGGAAATATCGCTATTGATCACCAGTCGTTGTTCGCCCAGTCCGGTGGAATGAGCCAGGATGCGGCCAGTTTCCTTGTCGACAAAGCGTAAATAAAGCGGCTGGTAGGCAAAATCGCTGGCCGAGCCGTCGGTTATCAACCGGTTAAAAAAGCTGTTATCCAGCACGTTGCCGCTGGCCTGCCACTGACCAGCCTGATCCTCGATTTGCGAGGCGCGTTCGGCCAGGCGTTGATCGGTTTCGGTCATCAAACGCTGGACAAATAAACTGTAAACGATTACGCCGACCAGCGTCAGCACCAACACCAGGACGACCACATTCCATAAGACTAACTGGCTGCACAATGAGCGCGGCTGGCGGGGCTTTTTTTCGGTCCAGAACCGCAATTGCCCAAAAGTAGGGGCCTGTGCTTTGAGAATTTCTGACATAATGGTTACTTTCTAAAAGGCAAGGGCCGACGCAAAAGCCATTTGCCAAAAGCTATTAAGTCTAAAAACCGACTCGTTAAGCCTTGAGGATGTAGCCAACCCCTCGAATAGTATGGATCAGGTCTGGGTGTTCCGGTGAATTTAATTTAGCCCGTAAATAATTGATGTAGACCTTGATAACCTCCAGACCGGCTTCGTTTTCGTAACCCCAGATGCGCTCGAAAATTATTTCTTTGGTCAGGACCTGCCCGACGTGTTGGGCCAGCAGTTCCAGCAAATCATACTCGTGGGCGGTCAGCACGACCTGACGACCGCCGCGACAGACCTGCCGGGCGGCGGTGTCGATCACCAGATCACGGATTTCAATTTTGGTGCGGGGTTGCTGGTGACTTTCCACCCGGCGCAGGTTAGCCCTGATGCGGGCCAGCAGTTCTTCAAAAGCGAACGGTTTGGTGATATAGTCATCGGCCCCGCAGTCCAGGCCGCTAACTTTGGCCGGTAAGTCGTCGCGGGCGGTAAGCATCAAAATGGGTACTTCAGTATCCTGACCGGCCCGCAGCCGGCGGCAAACCTCGTAGCCGTCCAGGTCGGGTAGCATCAAATCGAGTACCACCAGGTTTGGCGTCATATCACGCGCCAGGTCCAGGGCTTGCTCGCCGTTCGCCGCAGCAACGACCTCAAAGCCTTTGTAACTTAACCCTTTTTTCAGGAAATTAAGAATTTGCGGCTCGTCGTCTACCACCATAATACGCTTCATGATTTTATATTCTTTCCAGTTTGAAGGGACTACCAGTTTCAATAGTAGACCCGGAATGAAGCCGAGGTCGGGAAACACGCGAAGTGAGATAGAATACTTCTAATCCGTGCTGCAATTGTTGTGCCAATAGACTTATTTGGTGTGGTCAGAACTGTATCGGATTGCTATGGATTTAGTATAACAAGTGTTTCCATATATTCAACTTGTTCGACTTGGCTAGTATATGAGCAGAAACTTTTCTTTCCAGGGGCGGTAAGGTATGGCACCTTTGCCCGGTTAATTGCGGCCCATCGTGCGGGTCAGTATCAGCAGTTCGAGTATGATAAAAGCTAAAAACAAGGCTACCGCGATCACCAGACTCAACGCGCCCACTACTCGCAGGAAAGCCGTCAGCAAAACCCATAATCCGGCCAGCATCGCTTCGCGCCTGGCTCGTGATAGGTCGTATTGTTCGACTCGCCGCCGGAACAGGCGAAACCCTAACCGGTAGAAAACCGGCAGACAAACTGTCACCGTCACCGCAAAGAGAGCCGCCAACAGTGCGCCCAGCCGCCCGACGTTCTCACGCCAGCCAAACTGCGGGTCGCTAGGTACGAAAGCAATAATAAAGCTAAAAATCGCCCAGCTAACGGTCGCGCCGTAACCATATAACGGCAAACGCAAGGCTCGACCAATCGGGACAAAGGTCAGGGCCGGGGCGATTACCAACAATACATAGGTCAAAACCCGGCCCGGAAACCAGAAGTCGTAATCTCCTGAGTTAAACATCACGATCAGACCTACCAGGGCCACCCAGGCTACGTCGGCCAGCGCAAACATTCCCAGCAGCATTTTTTTGCTGGCTACCGCCGAACGAAAGCCGCCGGGTTTTTCAACTCTGTCAAAATCATCTGTCACGCCAGCTCACCACCTTTGAAAGCCGCTCAGGTTCTCGACCTTATGTGTATTATATCACAAACATTTAAGATTGTAAGGCTTTTCACAAGAAAATTAAGCCTGAATTCCGTAATTGCTCTTAAGAAAAGCCTAAACCGGGGCCGGGATAGAGATATTTTGCGGGTTGGGCCGCTGACCGGGTTGGAAAGCCTGCCGGTTCTCCCGGATGTAGCCGGGGAAATCCTGCAGCCAGTACTGGCGCGGGTCCTGTCGCAAGAGGGTCGCAAAGCTGTTGTACATTACACTGTTCTGGCTGGCAAAATAGTTCGGGTTGCGGAAGAACATCTCAAAATACCCGGCGATAAACTCGCCATCGGTCTGGAAGCAATAAGGATGGCCGACCGGGATCGGGTCTGTCGGACCGGCCTTGCCGTTCTGATAAAGCAGGTAACGTTGTTGTTCGAGACGCTTCCCTTCGATAAAAAGCTGGCGGGCCTGGGGAGTAAAGAGGGAGCCGTCCGCCGGACTCATGCCGGGCAAGGTGCCTTCAACCCGGCCCATCGCGCCGGTACCGCCGTCGAAATGGTCGAGCATATGACCCAGTTCGTGCAGGATCGGGGCGGCACCGGGGGTCGGGCCGGAGTAACCTTCAAACAGGCGTGACATCTCAAGCTGGATCGCTTCCCGGTCGAAGCGGTAATCACCACCGGCCAGGCCGTTATCCTGCGAAAAGGACTGGTGATTGGTGTAAAGTTGGAAGTGACGCGGCTGAGAAAGAAAACTCTCCAGAATATCGCGCCGGTGGAAAAAAACCTCGGTCAGATGGGCCGCTAGCAGATGCCGGACTGCTGGGGGAGTTAAGCCGGTCACGTCCTGCTGGTTTGCCCCAAAAACTCGCGCATCCAGGTTCGGGTGCCCGACGATATAGCGAATTCCGGCGTAAAAATCCAGCCGGGCCGGTTCGTTGCCCAGCAAACTACGTGTTATCGGCACATACCAATCCAGTGCCCGCATATCGCCGGTAATATCGAAGATCAGGGCGGCCAGTTGAGGCTTGCAGGTGCGGCTGGTTAGATCGTAATAGCGGCGAGCCGCCCCGATCAACGCTTCACCAGGCACAAGACCGATTTCGCCACAGTTGATCTGGTCGGTCGGCTTGACCGGTTGGCTGGCGATCAACAGGGTATTATTGACAATATCAAACGAGTTATTTTTCTGAGTATTAAATTCTATCAACGTTCACTCCTCTTGGTATATCGGCGTATACCGGCCACCTCAAATACACTTTGCCGCCTCGATTATAGCAGTCTGAACAATATTGTACCAAATTTTTATTTGTAGGACTTTCACTTATTGACGCAAACCAACCTGAAGCGGGGGTAGTGGAGGCCGGGTACCCTTTGGGTGCCCTGCGGGGGGTATAACAGGGTCTCCCCTGTTAAAACCCTTTTTACTTTCGCTTCAACCTCACGAGTGAGGTTGAAGCGAAAGTCCTAAGATTAAAAAAGCCGCTAAAGGTTTAACTCTAGCGGCTTTTGATTTTTCATTTTTGCAGCTTACCCGGTAGCCAGCGACTTTTTACGGTTGCGGTTAGGGGTAATGTTCCGAAACAGGTTGCGGCCTCGTACCGGTGGTCGCTGAAGGCTGGGCAGCGGTGAACCGGCCAGCGTAATCAGTTGTTCGCGATAGTTGTGACCCGGCAAAGCCTCGCCTCCGTCAGCACTGTGACCGTAGGGGTTCAACAAGTGCAGGTACCGTTCGTAACCCAGCAAGGCGGCCATACTCTGGACACTCTGGGTGGGTACGTTGCGGGTATAGGTGTAGCCTTTGCCGTAGCGAGCCGGTTCGATGACCAGTTCGCCCGGTTCCGGCAGCAGACAGTGATGAACTCCGCCGATGCCGCTCAACATATCCTGGTAAGCTCCGGTCATAAAAACCCCGATCACCAGTTCTTCGCCGTCCTCCATATATTCGATGTCCGGCAGCACGACCGTATCATCTTCCTCGCCGGAGCGGTAGACATCATCCGAATCGCAGGTCAGGCCGGAAAGCCAGACCCGTTTAGTCGGTTTGTCGTAACCGTTGAGCGGCAGAATGATAAAGGGTTGCTTCAAGGCCCAGGTATCGGGCAGCGAAGACATTAGCGAGCCGTCAATCACGTACCAGCCGACATCGGCCCGGTGCGACGGCTTGGAAACGACGACCTTGTAGAAATCAAAGCCGTAAGCGGCGGCGGTATAGCGACCAAATTCCCCTATGATTTCGGGTTGATCTATTTCGTATTCGGCACACATCGCTACGATCCCGGCAGTCAGTTCGTCGGCAAAGGCTTGATAATCAAACTGAAAATCCAGACTGTAAGGCACCGGCATTCCACCGCCAAAATTGAAAGCCCGCATAGTGGGATATTCGAGTTTGAGTTTACAGTAAGTACGGAAAGCCAGTAAAAGAGCTTTAACCCACTGTTTGCGATCCACGCATTGCGTATCGATCATAGCGTGAAACATCACCGGCTTGAGGTTGGGTTGGGCCGCGATCTGGGCGGCAATCGCCGGAATATGCTCATAGGCGATCCCAAACCGGCTAGTCACCCGCGAGAAATCACCGTCCGGCAAAATCGAGCGGTCGACTTTCAGCCGGATACCCACTTCAAACTCGAATGGGCTAGCGGCAAAGGCCGCGATTTCCTGTTCGGACTCGATGATCGGGATGATGTTATGAAAACCTTCCCGGCGCATTTGCATAATATTCTGGACGTAAGCGGGGGTTTTAAAGCCGTTAGTCAATATCATGCGGTCGGCGGGCAGATTGCCGGCCTTCCAGTGCAAGCGAGCCATTTGCAGGTCCATTGGCGAACTGGTTTCGTAATGTGCGCCAGTCTGCAAAGCGGTGCGGATCAGGTCTTCGTATTGGGCGGCTTTGGATGCGTAAGCATAGGTAAAGCGTCCGGCGTAGTTTTGCTTGCGAAAAGCCTCGGCAAAGTAGCCTTGCATATTTTGAATCTGGCGGGTAACTAGGGGAGTAAAGCCCACTTCCAGCGGCGAACCCCATTTTTGGCTCAGGCTGAGAAGGTCTAAATCCTGGCAGTACAGTCGGTTATTTTCAAGATGGAGAGTATCGGTAAATTGATGTGTGTTAAGGCCGAAGCGGCCTCGCAAGTAATCGAAATAGGTGGAGTACCCAGTAAGGGTGTTGGTCATTCTATACTATACCTCTTTATTCTTTCTGGCGAGTTAGCAAAGCTAACCAGCGGTATTCGATGGATGTCGGACTACAGTTTTGATACATTCGTTGTGACGCATAGTATTGGTTAACATAAAAACTCCTTGGGTAATCTTCACCGGGTCAAGAACCACCGAACACATAGGCCCTATTTCGGAAAAATCAGGCTTTACGGGTTCCAAGCATTCTGGCGAAAACTTTCAGTTGGGGGCGAAACGTTTGCCATTTTAATTAATGCCGGTGAGGACATTTTAATACAAGCTCTGCAAATCTTATTTGCCAGGAAAATATATACGTAACTTTCGGGAGAAAGTTGCATACTGGCGCATTTACAGATTATTTATTCTAGCACAAAAAAGGGGGTGATACAAGAATTTTACTACCGTCAAGTGTTACATTTTGGCAACACTTTAGGGTGCTTTTCAGCAAATGCCTTTAGATTTTCTTTTTATCGAACAGACTGCTATAGTTAGTTCAGGAAAGTAAAAGTAAAGGTAACTACCTAGATTTCGCGCAAAAATAGCCGAAGGGTATTTTTGTAAGCCCGAACCAACCGCACTTTAACAAAATAATAATTAGATAAAGGCCCTTAATCGGTTAAGATAGGTTTCCCAAACTTAAAATAACCAAAAAGGAGCCTTTACCTTGAACAAGTTTACCA
>JBBQGA010000017.1:0-112724 GCA_038322625.1 Chloroflexia bacterium | reverse complement strand
GCGATTGGGGGGAACGCTTTGTCGAGCGAGTACTGTCGGTAGGTGCGACGGCTCAAAAACAAGGGCAAAACTTCTTAAATTATCTCACCGCGTGTTTACAAGCTCAGTGGTTCAAGACCCCTGCGCCTGTTCTTTTCGCTAGCCCGTGAACGGATACCTTTACTCTCGAATAATTACATGAACTATTGCTGCCGTGACTAAAAGTTCGGCCAATTTTTAATTCACTATTGCATGTTTGTAATTAATTTGTTACTATCTAGGTCAGAGAATAACTAGGGGTTTTTTAATTTTGATATTACCTGTATTCAAGCTTTGAGTAATCAGTATCTAAATTTGGTACCCAAAGCATTCAGGTTTACATAAGAAAGTACGGGCAAATTGACATCACCTAAAGTAGCAGCAGACACAACCATTACAAATCTTGGTGAACGTTCAGACGAACATCTTGTGTTTTATGGTCTGTATGAAGAACCATTTGTCATTACCGGTATAAATCACCGGTTCTGTTATCTTTCAGCCCAGCATCGCTCGGTCGTAGAAAGATGCCTGAGTGTGGTTGATCGGCGGTTAGGTTTTGGGATCGTGCAAGGTGCTGTCGGAACCGGTAAATCAACCCTGGCCCACTTGATATACAGTCGGCTTAGTGTTCATCCGGAATATACAGTCGCATTCAATAATGATCCGGCTGTCCCACCTTCCGGTTTTATCCGTAATGTGCTGGCGGAGTTTAAACAACCCAACGTAGGTCGGCAACTGGACCAATTGAAAAATTATTTTCGTGAGTTCGTTTATGAGCAGGTGTTGGAGCAAGATAAAAACGTAGTGCTTCTGGTTGATGAAGCCCAAACTATGGAACCACGCACGCTTGAATTAGTCCGCGTTTTACTAAATTTTGAAGGGGAACGTGGCAAATTTGTCCAGGTAATCTTCTTTGGGCAAGAAGAACTAAGTGCCAAATTAAAACGCTATAAAAACATCGAAAACCGCATCATGGGAGTGGCCCATCTCGAACCACTTGATCGTTTAGAAACTCAAAATCTACTTGAGTATCGCCTTTATGTGGGAGGTCGAAAAAAACCACTTTTCACCCCCGAAGCAATTGACATAACTCACCGGTTTAGTAACGGTATCCCACGCTCGATCTGTGCGATTGCCGACGAGTCTATTCGTCTGGGATACGAACAGCGAGCCGAAACTTTGGACGAAACCATTGCACGCGAGGCCGCCAAAAGAGTAGTTTTATGAATGCAAAATATACTGTAAGTGCCGTTAGTACCGCCCAAAATCAATCGCAATCGCTATTTCGCTATATTGCGCCAGAACTGATTTTGCCAAATCCAAAACAACCGCGTCGTTCAATCGAAACCGAGGCCCTGGCTACTCTAAAAGAGAGTATTCGGGAGCGAGGGATACTTCAACCCTTGCTGGTTATGCGGGGCGAACAAGGTCAGTATATTCTGGTGGCGGGCCAAAGGCGGCTGGCGGCGGCTAGGTCGCTGGGTTTGGTGCGCATTCCAGTGATGATGTTGAATGAAGAAAGACCGGATTATCTGGTAGATAGTTTACTGGAAAATATTCAACGAGAGGAGCTAAGTGGCATTGATGAAGGGCATTCCTTTATTGCTCTTAAAGAGGAATTTAAGTGGTCTCAAAGAGAAATTGCTGCCCGCATTCATAAACACGAGTCGTATGTTTCAGAACGCATCCGCACCGCCGAGCGATTGACCGCTATTACCAAAGAGATTATATCGGAGGCATTTGAGTTGAATGAAAACTTGGCACGTGCCAAGTTTTCGCATTCCATAAGTCGTAAACTAGCCCTCCTACCAGCCGAGGAACAAGAAGAATTAGCCCGGTTAGTTGCAAATACCGATTCTATTACTGCTCGCCAGGTCGAACAGCTGGTTCGTACAAAACTTGGTACCAGCAAACTTAGTGGCAACCTGGAATTATTACAAACTCAACCAGCAACCGAACCGTCGCAACCGACCGAAACTAAAATTTCCAGAGTTACCCATAAACAAAACATCCAACAACTGACAATGGCAGGCGTCTTGCCAGGCGAAGGTTTCGAGGCTATCCAGACCAAACCGCGCAAAAAAAACGTCAACCCAAACAGCAAAAACTCAAAACATTTACTTCCATTGGAAAATGACCTGACGGATACTCAAACTTTGCCGAATACCATGAGGTTCATTTCTGAGAAGCTCAACCAAGACAGTCTTATACTTCTATCCGAACTAATTGCCGTATTGCGAGAGGATTTATGATAACCTGAGGAATTAAAGTTTAGTTAAATAAACAAAGAGAGCAACCCTTCGCCGCCAAGCTAGTAGGTTGCTCTCACAAGTTCACCACCCAGGATGGGTAGGAATGCTTTTTATTGTCTAAAAAGACACCTTCATTATAAAGCAGGCTTACCTCCATGTCAACGGGTGCCCGGAGGATTTGTTATGCTTGAAATGCCAAAAGCCAGAGTTCGTCTGACGGCTCACTCCACTAATATCTCGAACGTTGTACTGTTAGGATACCAGCACCTCTCGGACGGGGCCAAACTAACCTATATGGTTCTTGAAAGTTACGATTGGCCGGACGAAAACGGTTTGTCAAAGGGTAAGTGCTGGCCGACCATTGAAAGTCTGGCTACCGCGCGCGGTAAATCATACGACTCGATAGCGCGACATCTCAAAGAGCTGGAAACAGCCGGACTTATTCGGATCGAAAGCGGCCAGGAACGGGGAGTTGCTAACCGCTACTGGATAATGGAACCTTCTGTTCAAGAAAATAATGCGTATATGAGCCGCTTCAACAAAAAAGCCAAGCCGGTAGAAGAAGAACCTCTCCCGCAAGCGTGCTCTACCGCCTCCCGCGAAAATGCGGTACCAGGTTCCGCAAAATTTCAGGAGAAAGAATCCAACCCGACTCAAGAATCCAAAATAAAAAAGGATTCGAATCTTTTTCACGCACCTGCCTGTACAAAAACGCCACCAGTGCCGTCAGTTGCTCCCAAATCCAGCCAATCTGTTTATTTATCGCGCTTAATGGACGACTTCAGCCGTTTATTCAATGACCAGCCACACAGCGCATCCAATCGTACCCAGGTAAATAACCTATATTCCAGCAGCAATCTGACCGAAAATGACTTTATTAAACTGCTTTATGAGGCAAAAAAGCGAACCCAGTGGGCTGCGCTTGCTACCGCTACTACGGGCTGCAATGGACCAAATCGGGCAGCTTATTTTTTCCAGGTTCTCCGCGATTTGCTGCATCAAAGATCGACTACCGCTTCACCGAAGGTTAGCACCTTTTCAAAGGCTATCTTTGGCGAAGCGGTCCTACTCTAGCCATCGGCAGTCGGCAAGCTAAACATAACGTCTGTGCTGCTTGTAACGCTCATTATTAAGTTGCTTGCAACCTATGGTAAAATAATATAGCTTATTGAAGAAAAGCTGTTCTCTTTAGCGATTCTTCATGGTAAAAACCAGTGGCTCTGCTCATAATTATCATAATGCTGAAAATCAACAAGGAGATATTTGTGGAAATGCCGAAGATTTTAATAGTAGACGATGAACAAAACATTTTACTTTATCTGAGCGAAGCCCTGGAGGACGAAGGTTATTTTATTACCACTAAGGCCAGTGGTCGGGAAGCCGTCAAGGCAGTTGAAAATGAAGAATATGATCTCATGCTAGTCGACTTAAAGTTACGTGATATTGATGGTATTGAAGTGATGCGCGAGGCAAAAAAGCATTCTCCCGATACCGTAGTAATAATGCTCACCGGTCATGGTTCCCTTGAAACAGCGATGGAAGCCATAAAGAGTGGTGCATTCGATTACTTATTAAAGCCTAGCAGTGTGCAGGACCTAAAGGATAGTATTCGGCGGGGGCTGGAAAAACGCACCAACGATTTACAACAGCGGCGGCTGGCAAACCAGGCCCGCGAATTCGCCAGGGCTGTAATTGAAGGAGGGGAGGTTACCAGTGGCGTTGAGTCGACTGCTTCTAAAGCTACCACTACCAAACCAAATTCTCGCAAAGCTGCTTCAGACGAAGAAATCGTAGAAGTTAGCGATGTAGTGGTAGATGTCAAAAAACACGAGGTTCGACGTGACGAAGAACTTCTAAACCTGACCCCTACAGAATTTAACTTACTGGTTACTCTGATGAATAACGCCGGACGGGTATTGAGTTGTAAATATCTGGTGAAGCAGGTCCATAACTACGACTTGAGCGAATTTGACTCACGTTCTATGATCCGGGTACATATCAAGCACCTACGTCACAAGATCGAACGTGACCCCAACAATCCTCATTATATCTTGAACGTGCGAGGGCTAGGTTATAAATTTGGTTCTTAATTCCCCCAACAATAAAACTATTCATTTCACTAAAAACCCATCCTGCAAACTCTAGGATGGGTTTTTTCGATCTACAAGCTTAAAAGCTTCTAATTTTGGGAACCCTCAACCTCAAGACCCTGTTGGACAAATAAACCTGAAGCGGCTGAACTTATTTTTATTAGGACGCGACCAGTATTCGGATCGACAAAACGGGCCGCATCCTCGATCACATTCTTTACCGGTATCGGAGGTGAAGAAAAATTACTACCGGTTAAAACCGGCACAGCACTGTTAAGAAGACCCGGCACGCTTTGCCAGTTCCGGGTTTGAAAATTGTAGAATTCCATTGTATCGGGTAAAGTCGGGTCCTTACGGGGACCGGTAGTGGCAAACGAATTCAGGTAAAGAGTAAGCTTTTTAACCTTAAACGTACCTTGCTCAAGCGGAAGCTGATACTGAACAGTTACGTTGCTGCGGGCAGCGACACATAGCTGATCGGTATGGTCGGTCCGGTTTGTAAATGGAAACTGTCCGGTACTAGAAAAAGCTGTTTCCGGCCAAAAAGCCATTGATGGTAATAGTAAGTGTCCATCTCCACTGCTGGTGGCCGGATTTACCTTGAGCCGGGCAATCAAGACCTGGCTACTTTTTGACTCGCTTGTAACCCCGTTTATATTTAAGGGTATTGGATTTTGATCCATCCAACCAATAAAATCAAACCCGCGTCGAGTATTTATAGGGCTATAACGACCGCTTTCATACAATTTTTTCAGAAAGTTAGCCTGATTGGCTATTATTTTGTCATCCCGCCGGTCCTGCTGAAAAGCCATTACGATTTTTTCTGCCGGGCTATTATTGGTATAAGTGGTACCACCGGAATAACTGGTGCAATACGAGGCTACCGCCGCCGTTGGTAGCGGCAAATCAAAATCTACCGGCAAAATCTCTCCGACTTCTATAACGTCTCGAACCCGGATAACCTGCTCGCCAAGCACCAGCATCCCATTTCTAAGCGGACTGTTTGTACTATTCTTGATAGTCCCAACTATTTTATTTCCCTCATAGTGCAAGTCGGTGATCAACTGATAAGGCTTGCTTGGCAACTGCGTCTCCATCGCAAAGCCTTGCGCGTTCCACTGACCCACCGAAAAACCCTCCAATCGGGCACCTTCACTTTGAACCACTACTCGGTTTGTATCTTCACCGCCGTTACTGCTTACCCGAAAAAGAGGCGTTATAAGAGTTTTAGCCTGATTAAAAGTCTCCTGAAAATTTGGTTCAATGTTATAACGACGTTCTTCCGGTGAAAATAAGGCTGCATAGGAACGCACCTGGGCACTTTCCTGGTCAGTGCTACTTTGTACCACGCTCATCTGGCTGATTAAAACCTGACCGGGCGGTTGAGAATTGGCATAATTCAAGGCAATGAAACCAAAAACAACCGATACCAGAGGAGTGGTAAGCCAGGCTAATTCCAGATGCGCCAGTTTTTTCAAAGTCAAATAGTTCAGAGGCGCTACTACTATCAAGTAGATAAACAGTATTTCAAAAAAAGGCATAATCTCAGGTAAACGCAGACCGTTCACGTTGGACACATATCCCAAAAAGTCGCTGGCATTTCTAATTTGGGGGTTATTTTCGGAATAGAGTTGAATAAAGTTGTTTGTGTTGAAATTCAAGATTTGCTGCCAGAGTTGGGTAGTTCCACTCCAATCGCTCAAAGGGGTTTGGGCTAGATCGAGTGATACAGCCAATACGCGTCCCGCCCCAATTTGTTTCTCGGCAATAAGCGGTATTATGTTTGAACCATCCGGCAGATAACTTAGTAACCGACTATCCTTGATCACCTGACCACGCGCTACCGTGACCGGATGTGCCAGTGGTTCACTGATATTTTGGGCTTCGCCGTTAGGCCCGACCAGCCCGTTAAGCGTACTAATATTTGAATAATTGTTAACTTCGAGCGGGAGTAAATCAGAATTTATAAAGCCGGACCGCACTCGTGACCAACCATTACCCCCAAGCAAAATTAGTTGTCCGCCCGCCTCGACCCATTCCCGAATTGTGTCTCGCTGGACTTTACTCAATGCCTCAGTATTAATTTGCTCCATAACCAGGGCGTTGAGGGAATGTAAACCGTTGGATCGATCCGGTATATCGCTCAAATTGAGACCTATCGAAGTCACCAGATAACGCATTCCGCCTAATTTCAGATTATTCAGGCTCAAGAGGGCGTTAGGGTCCTGGGTTATTGCGCCTACCAGATAATCGGTAGGTTGGTTCGGTTGGAGGTCTACTTTTTTCTCATCAAGCTTCTGGTTTCCCGTCATCAAGACCAGCGTAGTATCGTACACCACCGAGCGCGACGGATTGGTAGTTTCAACATAGGGAATTATATAGAGTGTCAACTGCTTGTTAGCTCGTTCGCCTAAGTTGGTTTCGCGTTCATAGGTAGTAGTGAAAGTTGAACCACTACTCCGTGCAACGACTGTAGTTTGAATCCTTACGTCGATGGCCGCGCCATAATTTTCCAACTCTACGGAAATCGGCAACCAGTCTCCATACTTAAAATGACCCTGAAGCAGGGAGTGCGCACTGAGTTTTACATTGGGAGTGGGTGTTTGGGCAAATGATGGCGTCAAACTGATAAGCAACGCTGCTACCAGCATAACAGCAGCGTAACACCAATAAAAGGCGCGTTTTCGCCAGCGCATCCTAACTGGCAACGAGGAGTGGTATTGCATTGGACGTACCTCAAAACATCATACTAACGACAGATTTAAGTATAACGGAAGCTCACCTGGTTTGGAAAGCTTATAGCGTTGTGATATAGCTGGTTTCCAACTGGCATTACCTTATTTTGCCGGAAAAATTGTTGCCAGGATATAATCAATTTCAGTTTGACCCTTTGCAGCCAGAGGTAAAAGCGGCGGTCGGACTGGTCCTCCGTACAAGCCGGTCTTTTCCATTGCATATTTTAGCCCGGCTACCCCAAACCGGCTAGTTACTGCTGCATTAAGCGGTAATAAACGTTGTTGTATAATCAGAGCCTCGGCTGGCCTGGTTTGAGTTTGGTACAATTCAAGGCAATCGCGGGCGGCTACATTAGCACTCGCAACAATTCCCCCGCTGGCCCCGACTGCTAAGGAAGCCAACAAGAACGAAGCCGACCCGGCCAGTACCGAAAAGTTCAAATCCCGTTCCTTCACTCCCTGCACAATTTCAGCTATCTTTACGACATTACCAGAGCTTTCTTTCAGGCCGATAATATTAGGGTGTTCGGCTAGACTTAAAATAGTATCGGTCGCCAGGTCAACACCCGTGTAAGCTGGCATATTATACAATACTACCGGAATTGGGGAGGCCTCGGCTATGGTTAGGAAGTGTTTTATCAGGGCCTCGACGGTCATTGCCGGTTTGTAATAGGCCGGCGTGATAATAATTGCCACATCTGCGCCCACCTGGGCCGCTGCTTTGGTCAATCTCAAGGTAGCCCTGGTCGACTCGGTACCGGTACCGGCCACTAACAAGCGGTCTCCTGGAATAGCCTCCCGTGCGGCCTCACAAAGTTTAAGCTTTTCGTCTTCGTCCAGGTAAACATATTCGCCATTGCTGCCCAGGACGATAAAGCCGGTCAGGTCGGTACGAACAAGTTCTTTTATATTTTTTATCAGTTTATCAGCGGCGATTTCTCCCTGTTCGTTAAAAGGAGTTGGAACAGGTGGTAAGATACCGCTCAACTGTTTGGCTTCGACTGTCATTTCCCCTCCAGCTTTTTGTTTTGTTGGAACTAAGTGTATTGAGTCAATACAACCTGAGTGAGCTTGCCCTAACTTTAATTTGACATAAATAAAATTAAGGGTTTCGTATAATCTTATTATAACCTAAAAAGCCTCCCCAAAGGGAAGCTTTTTGAGACTTACTTCGAACTAGCGGCGGCCTCCCTTAACAAACCGGGGTTGGCGGTTGCTGCGTTGCTTGAAATTGCGACGAGGATTTTTGTTGTTTGGATCTGTGACCGGCTGGCTTTCCGCCAGTTCCTCTTGTTCTTCATCCAGTTCGGCTGATGTACGCAAATAGGAAGGTGCGTCCTCGAATTCGTCTCCGAGGGTCTCGTCCTCTTCCAAAGCGTCTTTGAGAACGCCAAAGCCAATATTATAGACTTGCTCCACCACCCCTCGCCGTAACAAAGCTTTGGCCGCCTTGAGATTGGGAATTAGCGGGTGTGACGGGTCGTGAGTAACCAGCATATCAAAAACCTGGCGCATCAGGTCAAGCGTTTTGTTAAAGGTAATAATAATATCACCTTCGGCCAGTTGCACTTTTTCCAGAATACTGGCGAGCGTTGCGCCCCGGCACCAGGCGCGGGTGGCCCCGAAAAAGTAAATATTATAACCGTGATTGATCATCAGATCGTTCTGGCGTTCGCTGGCAAATACTTCGCGTTCCATATCATCCAGTTTACGCCGCAGGTCGGTCAGGTGTTTGGGAAGCACAAACCGGTTCATAAATTCAAAATCCCGGTCATAAGCAAACCAGGTAAAGACTTCGGCCAGGTCGTGCGGTGCTAGTTCGTTCAACCAGTTCCGGTCGACCATCTCGCAAATTATCAATCCATTCGAGTCGAAAATGTCACGCAGCCGACCGCTTTTCTCGTTCATCTCGCCGTTCTTTTCCAGGTAGCCAAATCGCCGCAGTACGGTTACGATACCGTTGAGAGTTTGTTGCAAACGGCTTTCTTCGTATTGCTTGCGTTCATCATAGCGTTCCTGGGCATCCTCCCGCGCTACCAGTAGCTTGGCGGCGTCGCGTTGCAGGCTCCGGTGTTTTTTCCGCACCTCACAGCGTTGACAGGGATGCGTCCGCTCTCGCTCTTTTAACTCCTTGACGCTGGAACGGGAGTGTTCAATTTTCGCCAGGGCGTTTTCAAATTGGGGACCAAATTTCGCCTGGTTCTCGTTGCGGGCTTGGAGTTGCCACGCAGATAGATCGGGCAGGGTAAAGCCGCCGAGTTGTCCGGCCAGCACGGTCAATTCCGCCGGTGTGATCAGGTCGGTAACTTTTATGCCCGAACGCTGGACATTTGACAGGGCAACCGGTAAAATCACCTGAAACCGTTCCGGCGGCAGATAATCTATTGAGCGATATTCGTCTATTTTGACGGTTTGATCGCCAAACAAAAACAGACCGATACCGCCTTCGCTTCCCCGGCCCAGATAAATTCCCCAGCCATTTTCTTCACTATGGATCAACAGACCGGGCGGTATACTCTTAAAGACCGTTTTGAGGGTTTCTCGCATCGGTTTTCGCCAGGGTCGCTCTTCGATTTTTTGTTGCAAGCGCACGCTATCTTCGCTGGCTCGTTTCTCGTCGTCGCGGGCTTCTACGATTTCGTGACCTAAGCGTTCAAATTCGTGGAGTAATTCCTCGCCCTCCGGGTAGCCGATCAAACAGCCGACCTGCGCCCGGTCATAGGCGGTTTCGGCGTTTTTTACTTCGCCTTCCAGTTCGCGGAGTCGTCGCCCCTGCTGAAATTCCAATAGGCTATAGCGCAAAACCTGGAGTACCCGTTCTCCCGCCGGGGGGTCCCACAGGTTCAAGACCGAGTTATAGCGCACTGAGAAGGCACTTTCGACCGGCAAAAGCGGTCCGGTACCGATTTCGATGGTCTCGGCGAAACTGATCCAGGGGCTGTACGGAACTACCACGCTGCCCTGTAAATCCAGTCCGCGCCGGCCAGCACGACCGGCCATCTGTTGAAATTCGTTAGGTAGCAGGGGTCGCCGGGTCTGACCATCAAATTTGGACATCCGGCCAATCACCACCGTTTTGGCGGGCATATTAACGCCTAGTGCCAGCGTATCGGTGGCAAATACTACACTCATCAGGCCCCGGCTAAACAATTCTTCCACCAATTGTTTTAAAATCGGTAGCAACCCGGCATGATGATAGCCCAAACCACGCCGTCCCAGGGCTATTATAGTTTTGACCTGTTCAATATTGCGATCATCTTCTGAAAGCCGGGTCATATAGCGGGCGATCACTTCCTCGATCTCGTGCCTTACGACCGGGTCCTTGATTCGTTCCAGTTTGGTCATACCGACCAGTTCCGCCGCTACCTCGCAGTCGTTTCGGCTGAACATAAAATAGATCGCCGGAAGCATCTTGGCTTTTTCGAGGGCCTCGACTATTTCACGTTGAGTTGGTTCAGGCCGTTCTCGCTTGCTGCGTTCGTCGGTATCCGGGTTATTGCTGGTTATCCGTTTGCCGCGAAAATTGTTCTTGGCTTCACCACCGACACCCTTAAAATTGGCGACCTGTTTGCCGTCGCGGTTCATAACCAGGTTCAATTCGCCATCCAGAAAATAGTATAGCGAAAGCGGTACCGAGCGTTTGGTATGGGTAATCAACTGAACCGGACGGTGGGTTTTACCGATCCATTCGGCGATCTCACCGGCATTGCTAATCGTAGCCGAAAGACAGACCAGTTGGATATTTTTGGGGCAAAGAATGATCGCTTCTTCCCAGGTCGTGCCACGCTCACTATCGGCCAGGTAATGAATCTCGTCAAAAATTACACACGTGACGTGTTTAAATTCATCTGGCGATTGCAATAACATATTACGCAATACTTCGGTCGTCATCACGATAATAAAACCGTTGGGGTTTTGAATTACATCGCCGGTCAATAAGCCGACTGCATCGCCATATTGGGCGTGCAAATCTTTGAATTTCTGATTGCTGAGGGCTTTGACCGGAGTGGTATAAAATATGCGCTTCTTGCGGCTGTAGGATTGAAAAATGCCGTATTCAGCCACAATGGTTTTACCGGTACCGGTTGGGGCGGCGACCATTACCGACTCACCCTGGGCCAGCACCCCGATAGCCTGTTGCTGAAAATCGTCCAGCTCGAAATCGTAGCGTGCCTTAAATCGTTCGACAATGACGGCACTATCCAGATTTTCATCAGGAGCTAAGTTCAGGCCTTCATAAGCCTGGTCGCTATAATTTTGACCGAATGGGGTGGCATAAATCGGCTGCTCAACATCGGTAACACCGGGTGTGGAATTTTCGGACGGGGCGAGCTGGCTTACTTGCCTATCCTCGCTATTAGTGGCTGACAAAATACTAAAATCTCCTGCATTCTACGTCTTTTGGCTATATATTTCTTCATATATATAGATATACCCTCTCATGATATAACTTTTACCTTTAAAAGTAAAATCAAATAAAAAGTCTTCCTTATTTGCTGGAAGACTTTGATTATTATTGAGTTTGAAAGTAACTACTCAGGCCTGGCTGGTTTTGAAAGAAGTCAGCACCGGCGGTCGGACGTGCGCCATCAGCACGACATCAATAATCAGGTGTAACCCTACCAGCGTCCAGATGTCGCCGGTCGCCCAGAAATACAGGCACCATCCCAGCACAATCAAAGCCTGGATCGGGCTTAACAATTTACGCAACCGTTGGACGCTTGGCTCGGCACTGAAGTGGCGGGGCAAGGCTCTGGCCCAGAAAAAAGCGTGGGCGATCCCGGAATAAACCACAAATCCTACGAAGCCCATGAAAAAGTTGAGTATTTCCCAGTTCGCGCCCAGCAGCATATGGAAGCCACCCCCAAGCAGTTTATAAAAGCTCATAAAGGCCAGTACTTCCAGCGGTCCGTTGATCAATGTGAAAATGACGGTCGCTGAGAGCGAAAAGGGCCGCCCATCCGAACGAGCTACCTTGATATAGGCCCACTCGTTAAATAAGGTTATCGCCAACGCATAAGCCAGAAAGAACGGGGCACTGACCCAGGCTTTCGGAATTTGCCAGCAAAATAGCTCGTCGCGCAGCATCAACAGCCCTACTCCCAGGCAAAACAGCCAGTACAGGCCCAGTGCCCGGTTGACGTTGCGGAACGGCTGACCGACTCCACGCGTTTTATCGAGTTGTTCTTTAACTTCTAGCGTTTGGGCTTCCACCGGGACAGCACTCATATAAAACTCCTTTTAACGACGGGTCAATAATTCCGCTATTTTATCCAGAATATGTCCGGCGACCACCGGTTTGGGTTGGCGAGGCAGATCGGTAATATTGCCGCCCTGTTCGATTAACGTCACTTCATTATCGCTCTGGCCGATGCTGCTGATTGCTTCGTTAGCCACAATCAAATCCAACCCCTTACTGTGCAGTTTCTTTTCGGCGTTGAGGGCCAGGTCTTCGGTTTCTGCCGCAAACCCCACTTTAAACAAACTGTCTACCCCCGGTCGATCCCTCAAACCGGCCAGAATATCCGGGTTGAGGGTTAGTTCCAGGTTTGGGGCCGTGCCGCTACCGTCTTTTTTAATTTTACGGTCGCTTTCATTTACCGGACGAAAGTCGGCTACCGCCGCCGCCATAATCAGTACATGGGCCGGTTGGTTTTCCAGTGCCTGGTGGACGGCTGTTTCCATCTCGCGGGCACTCACCACTGCCCGGTAGTCGCATCCGTAAGGCGGATCGAGCTTTACCGGGCCGGAAATCAGCGTGACCTCGGCTCCCCGGTTCAAAGCAGCCTGGGCCAGGGCGTACCCCATCTGGCCGCTCGAACGGTTGCCGATATACCTTACCGGGTCAATCGCTTCCTGGGTGCCGCCTGCCGTAATCACAAAGCGTTTGCCGCGAAAATCTCCCTCACGCCGCCCGATTGCCAGTTCAACTGCCGCCACGATCTGGGCCGGTTCGGCCATCCGTCCGGTACCGACTGCCCCGGAGGCCAACCGGCCATAACCCGGCTCGATCACCTGCGCTCCCCGCTCGATCAGCGTTTTAAGATGCTGCTGGGTAGCCGGGTGCTGGTACATATGGGTTTCCATCGCCGGGGCAATTAATATCGGCACCTCCGGCGGCACACTTAGCATGGTCGTCGTTATCACATCGTCGGCCAGACCTAAAGCTAGCCGGGCCAGAATATCTGCCGTCGCCGGGGCAATCAAAACCAGGTCGGCTTCACGAGCCAGCGAAATATGACCCTGCTCTTCCTGCGTCCAGGGTTCCCAGACTTCGGTAAAAACTTTATAGCGGGTTAGCGATTGGAAAGTGAGCGGTGTCACGAAGCGTGTAGCCGATGGTGTCATCATTACATGAACCTGGGCTTCCGCCACGCTCAAATCGCGCGCGACCTGGACCACCTTGTAGGCCGCTATTCCACCGGCTACGCCCAGCAAAATATTTTTGTTTTTAAGTGTCATATTTTAGTCTTATTAATTCACACTTGGGGGCCGGTAGTCTGTAGGTTGGACTACTTTTTAACTGAAAGTAACCGGGTTTTAAAGAACAGTTGGAATAAGCAGCCTATTTCCGAAATTGGTTAAGCATTATTCAAATCGTGGATCAGGCGCAAACCCTGTAAAGTTAGATTCTGGTCCACTACATCGATCAGCCCGACGCTATCCTGGGCTACTATCTCGGCCAACCCACCGGTTGCGATCACCTTGATTTTCTGTCCGATTTGCAGCGGTGCCATTGCCGTCAATTCGTCGCGGAAACGGTTGACCAGCCCTTCCACCAACCCGATATAACCAAACACGATCCCCGACTGCATACTGGAAGCCGTATTGCGACCGATGGCCTGTTTTGGTGGCACCAGTTCTACCCTAAACAACCGGCTGGCAACCGAGAAAAGAGCTTCCGCCGCAATATTTATCCCCGGTGCAATCGCACCGCCCAGGTATTCACCGTGACCGGAAAGGGCATCAAACGTAGTGGCCGTCCCGAAATCTATAATGATCGCCGGACCGCCGTGATAATGAAAAGCCGCTACTGCGTTCACGATCCGGTCGGCTCCTACCTCACGCGGATTTTCATACCGGATCGGAATCCCGGTCTTGATACCCGGCTCGACTACTAGAGCCTTTACCCCAAAATAGCTTTCGACCATCTCCCGCAGGGCGGTAGTCAGTGGTGGTACAACGCTGGAGATTATCGCCGCGTTGATCGTATTGGTCGCATAGCCGCGATGCTGGAGCAGGGTAATAACCATCAAGCCCCACTCGTCGGGCATACGGCGGCGTTCCGTTTGCACTCGCCAGCTTGCCTTCAGGTCATCGCCCTCAAACACGCCCAGTACCACGTTTGTATTTCCCACATCCACCGCTAGCAGCACAGCTTTGTCCTTTCCCAATTTGTTTATTCCAGCTTCACCGGCTAAATATGCTATATTATACACGTTACCAGGCCGAAATAAATCCTAATTCTTTGCCTGGTCAGCCCGTTTCATCCTGTTGGTCTGAAAGAAAGGCTCAGGTTAGTTTCGATTGATTGCTACCGCTTCAAAACAAAATTATCGACAGGCTAATTTGACCTTTCGGGTATTGCAATGGTTGGTGCGGTTGCTGCTACATTCCCTATTTGTAATCGAGGTGCGGGGTCTGGAAAATTTACCGGCCAGGGGCGGTTATATTTTGGCGGGCAACCATTTAAGCTGGATCGACCCTTTTTTGATGTTGATCGGTGCCCCGGCTACTCCTAAAATCTATCTGATTGCTGCCCGCGAAGAAGTCGAAAAACCGGCCTGGCGCAATTTTGTAATCAAGTATACGCGGGGAGTGATTCCGGTCGACCGCCAGCACTTTAGTCCACGTGGGATGCGCGAGCTAGCCCAGCAGGTCGGCCAGGTTTTGGAGGCCGGGGGGGTGCTGGGACTTTTCCCGGAAGGTGACGTTTCGGCCATCGAAACCGGCAAAATGTTACCTTTCAAAAAAGGGCTGGGCTACTTTGCCGCGCAGACCGGTGCCCCGATTGTCCCGGTAGCTTTACGCGGCACCAAAGAATTATGGTTACGCAAGCATATTATAATGGTGGTTGGTCCCGCCATTCCAGGCCGTACCGGTGGTAAAGAGGTCATTGAGGCTCAGTCTGCCGCGACTGCCGCCGCGATCCTGGCGATAATGCCGCCCCTGCCGCGCCAGAACCCACGCAGTCGTCAACTATTCAAACGCTTTTTTACCGAACTTTTTACCCAGGAAGTAAAAGAACATCCTATACCGGAGTAAACTATATGACCCAACTGGACTTTAAACAGGGCCACTCGCTATTCCTGATCGGTCTGACTGGCAATATCGCCTGTGGAAAAAGCGCGGTGGTGAAAATGCTGGCCGAGCGCGGGGCCTTCACTATCGATGCTGACCGGGTGGTGCATACCCTGATGGAACCGGGCGGGACCCTCTACACCCCGGTGGTGGAAACCTTTGGCTCTGAAATTCTGGCCGCAGACAGTCCAGACCCCCGTCCAATCGACCGCCGCAAACTGGGCGCGTTAGTTTTTGCCGACCCGGTGCAGCTTCGCCGCCTAGAGGAAATTAGCCACCCGCGAGTAAGAGTGGAAATTTTGCGACTGATCCAATCGGCTACCGCCCCGGTGGTCGTCCTCGACGCTATCAAACTGCTGGAGAACGGTCTCGACCGGGCGACCGATGCCGTTTGGGTAGTAACCTGCCCACCGGCATTACAACTGGAACGCCTGATGAGCCGCAATAACTTCAGCCCGGAAGAAGCTCAGTTGCGGATTGATGCCCAACCGCCCCAGTCTGAAAAAATCGCCCGCGCCAACGTCCTGATCGATAACGGCGGTTCCCTCGAATCGACCGCTGCTCAGGTCGAAGCCGCCTGGCGGCAAATACCTCTCAAGTTGTGATGCTGGTCAAACTTTTACTATAACTTTTCGCATAGTTTTGGATTTCTCCATGATTTAAAATAAGTTGGTTTATTCGGTTGCCAACTCTTTGCAACCTCTAATGACGCTATTCGTTTTATTATTGAATGAATATCATTATAAAGTGATCGTAAAATAATCGGCAACGAAATGTAAGGGAGGCCTATTTTGCCCTCGATTTTAAATAATTTTAACTCTCGACCGTTATTGGTTCGGGTTAGTGTGCTGTGCCTGCTAACGCTATTGACCGCCTTTTCGCTGGGAACTTTTAGCCCGCTGGTCCGGGCAGCCGACTCGGTCTACTTCGATAAAACCGGGCGGACGCTTTCGGACGAACATCATTTTCTAAGTTACTGGCAGAATCACGGTGGGCTGGCCCAGTTCGGCTACCCGATCACAGCCGAGATTGTTGAAATGAACCCGGCTGACCAGAAGGTTTATATTGTCCAATGGTTCGAGCGCAACCGCTTTGAATATCACCCGGACCTTGCCGGTACCCCCTACGAAGTCCTGCTCGGTTTGCTAGGCAACCAGTTAACCACTGAGCGACGCGCCGCTCACGAAGGTGCTTTAAATCGCTTTGACAATGCCCATTATCCCGGTGGTTCTTATTTCGACTTAACCGGCCACAACTTGCGTAACAGCTTTAAACAATACTGGGAGGCTAACGGCGGTTTATCGATTTACGGCTATCCGATCACCGAAGAGTTTTTGGAAACTAGCAAAACCGATGGCAACACTTATGTAACTCAGTGGTTTGAACGCGCCCGTTTTGAATATCACCCTGAATTTAAAGGCAGTCAGTACGAGGTTTTGCTCGGCTTGCTGGGTAATGATGTGGTGGGCGGGCCGTTTTATCCCGATACCCCGGCCAATACCCAGTCGACCCAGATCGAGGTTCCGGCCCAGTACCGGACCGGCCAGTTCCAGTCCAACCACAACCTAAATCTACCGCCCGGTTTCCGAATCAGCCTCTTTGTGACCGGCCTCAGCGACCCTCGCCTGATGGCTCAGGCTCCTAACGGCGACATATTTGTGACCGAGCGCAATAATAGCGGCGGCGGTACCGGCAAAATCAAGGTCATAACCGACCACAACCGCACCGGCGTGGCCGACTCTACCCTTACTTACGTTGATAGCCTGGGACCGTATCCGCACGGCCTGGCTTTCTATGGGGGTTATCTGTATGTGGCACTGGAAAACCGGGTCATTCGTTACCCCTACCAGACCGGGGACATATCCCCACGCGGCCCGGCTGAGGTTATCGTGCCGGACTTACCGGTGGGCCATGCCAATACTGCCACCGGCCACAACACTCGCACCATCGTGTTTGGTACCGATGGCAAGCTGTATCTCTCGATTGGCTCCTCCTGCGACACCTGTATCGAAACCGAAAACTACCGGGCTTCGATCTGGCAATTTAACCCCGACGGTAGCGGTGGACGACCTTATGCAACCGGTTTACGCAACGCCGTCGCCATGAACTTCGATCCGCATACCGGCTTGCTCTGGGCCGGGGTCAACGGGCGCAATCACCTGGGCGATACTTTCCCGCCCGAACTGGTTACGCCCTTGCGCGATGGCGGTAACTACGGCTGGCCCTATTGCGTGGGGGTCAACCCGCCCCAGCCCGACCCGGATTTCGGGGCCGGTAAAGCCGATTTTTGCGCCAACAAGGTCGACCGCGCCCTGTTAACGCTGCCCGCTCATACCGCCCCGCTCGGTCTGGCTTTCTACAGTGGTACTCAATTTCCGGCAGCTTACCAGGGTGGGATGTTTATCGTCACACACGGCTCCGCTCCTGGCGAGCGCAGCAGCGTAACCGGGGATGGTATCTGGTATATTTCGATGCACCCCGGCAAGACCCAGCAGGGGCCGCAGCGTTTCGCCAGTGGCTGGATCAACCCTGGTAATCAATCCTATTGGGGCCGGGTGGTCTTTCCGCTGGTCGGCAGCGACGGTGCGCTCTATATCACCGACGATAACGCCGGGGCGATCTACCGCATCTCATACCAGGGCTAATTCACTTCTGACTCGAAAAAGGTGCGGGCCACATGAAAGCGGTCTTCACCTTCCTTGCGTCACTCATTGTTATAACCCCCTGAGGCTTTTAACAGGCTCGGCTAACTCTGACCGAGCTATTTTTATTTTGGTCAGCCAGGGTAGCAGTTATTATGCCAGCCCGCTACCTGGGCAGCTGAGGATTAATTTCGTGATATAATGTGGCCGTCTTATCGGGTTTTTAAGAGTTACTTTAATTTATTCTATAATCATGTAACAGGTCGAAAGTCCTAAGAATAGAGAATGAAATTATGTCCATAGAATCAGCCGACCGCCGCCAATCAGATTTGCTGGGAGCCGCCGATGGCAGTTCCGCCGAGTTACCGTCGTTAAAGGCCAGCCGTCCCCCCCTGCTGCTGCCAATCGTCTTTGTCACCGGCATTACGGAGATGGCGATCCAGATGTGCGCCAGCCGGTTTGTACAAACTCATTTCGGTAGCTCGATTTTAATCTGGTCGAATCTGATCGGCGTGACGATGATCTGTATGGCCCTCGGCTATTCTATCGGTGGTCGCTTGAGCGACCGTTCGCCCCGACCGGCCCTGCTCTACCAGTTGACCGGTGCCACCGCCCTCTGGATGTTTTTGATCCCCCTGATAAATGAACCGATCTTGAACTTGACCCAGGGTGGCGGCCTGTTTATCGGCTCGATGCTTGGCATTATCTTGTTGTTTGCCCTGCCCCTGACCTTGCTCGGCTGTGTATCGCCTTTTGCGGTCCGGCTTTTATTAAGAAACGTCCAGGGCGCGGGAAGGACTGCCGGGATGGTTAGCTCGCTATCTACTACCGGCTCGATCCTGGGTACTTTTTTGCCGGTTTTGTTTTTTATCCCGACTATCGGCACTCGCCTGACGCTTTACCTTTTTGCGGCCCTGCTGCTGGCGATCTCGGTGATCGGGCTGCTATGGACCCGCCGCAATACGGCTGCCCTCACCCAACCGGAACCGACCCGCGAAGTTAAACCGTCCACCGCCGCTACTCCTAAAAATAAACTAACCACTGAACTGATGCCCTTCCTTTTGCCGATTGTCTTTATCTGCGGGATGGCGGTTCTGGCGACCGAGATGTGCGCCAGCCGCCTGATCCAGCCCTATTTTGGCGATTCGCAACTGATCTGGGCCTTTTTGATCGGCTTTATCATTATCTTTCTGGCGATTGGTTACTTTATCGGGGGACGGTTGGGCGACCGGTTTCCGCGCCCGGCTTTTCTCTACCAGTTGACCGGTCTGGCGGCGTTTAGCATGGGTCTGATCCCGATTGCCAGCCGTCCGATCCTGACTCTTTCCAGCGAAGGTTTCAAAAACGCCGACGGCCTGGTATTCTTCGGGTCGTTGCTGATCGTGATTTTGATGTTTGCGGTACCGGTGATATTGCTGGGCTGCGTGTCGCCCTTTGCTACCCGCTTGTTGATGTACCGGGTACAGGACGCCGGGCGCACGGTGGGCCGGGTCAATACTTATTCCACTATCGGCTCGATTTTGGGAACCTTCCTGCCGGTTCTGCTGTTTATCCCACTGATCGGCACCCGCGAAACGCTTTATCTATTTAGCCTGGTCTTGCTGGGTTTCTCCTCGGTTGGCCTGTTCCTGACGCGCAGTCGCCGCACACCGGTCTTTGCCGCTCTCATGGTAGGTGTGTTACTGCTATCGCTATTGGTAACAATTACGATCAAGCCGCCTAGCAACGGCGTTTTGTTGGCCGACCAGGAATCGGCTTACAACTACATCCAGGTCGTACAACGCACCAATAACCAGATCGATCTGGTGTTGAACGAAGGTCATGCCGTTCACTCGATTTATAATCCCAATCAGATTTTGACCGGCGGCCCCTGGGATTACTATATGGTAACGCCCTTTTTCAATAAAGGAGTGACCGAAAAGGATGTTAAAAGTGCCCTGCTTTTGGGCCTGGGAGCCGGGACGGTTCCCAAACAACTCACCAAAGCCTATGGTTCCCAGATTCACGTTGATGGCGTAGAAATCGACCCGGCCATTATCGACCTGGGTCGCCGTTACTTTGCTATGACCGAGCCCAACCTGACCGCGATTGCCGAGGATGGTCGGTACCAGCTTAATAGCAACACTAACAAATACGATATTATCGGGGTGGACGCTTACAAGCAGCCTTATATTCCCTTCCACCTCACTACCGTCGAGTTCTTCCGGCAGGTGCGCGACCACCTGACCGCCAACGGGGTGGCCGTCATCAACGCCGGAACACCCGCCGTCAACAACAAAATCGACCATCGCCTGGCCGAAGCCCTGGCGCAGACCATGAAGCAGGTTTACCCGAACGTTTATATGATCGACCTGTACAGTATCGCCGGGTATTTCAATACGATTGTGGTCGCCACCAACCAGCCGACCGAACTGGCTACTTTCAAAACCAATATCAGTCAGGTCGTGACCAACGACTTGATCAAAACGGTGGGTAGCCGGGCCATCGACAAAAACAGCGTCAAGGAATGGACCGGCCTCAGTGATGACGGCACCCGGCCCACTTTCTTCACTGACGATCTGGCTCCGGTCGAACGGCTGATCGATCAGGTAATCATTGATTATGTCACTTCCGGTGGAAAATAATAGCTTTTAGCGGGGCGATTGGAGATACAACCGGCGGGGGTTTCTATCTCAAATTCTTATTTACATGACTTTCGCTTAATAAAAACAAAACCTGAAACTGGGGTCATACAGGCGGGTACCCTCTGGGTGCCCCTGTTAAATCCCTTTTTCATTTTCGCTTCAACCTCACAAAGTGAGGTTGAAGCGAAAGTCCTAAAGATATTGCGAAACAGTTTGCCAGTAGCGACTGAACCGTCTCAAGTCGAGTTTTTCTTCAACCTCAGGATCGAGTTCGACAAAAGGTGTAATCTCGAAAAGTTCGACCGGCAGCTTTCTCTCTCGTCGCAAGCGCAGACATATCTGATTGAAGCGGGGCGCAATACTCTCGACGGTCGCCAGCCGGGAACAGCCCAACTGGGCCGCTAGCAGGCTCAACTGTTCGGTTACATCACCTTTGCAAATCTGGATGTTCGGGATTTCCAGCAGACACTCATAAAGAAATACCAGCCGCTTGACACTCAGTTGATAATTCTCTAGCAGTTCGTTGTCAAAAACAAACACCACCGGGGCACCCGGATAGGCTTCCAGGGCCGGGTTGTGCGGATCGAGATTATCGCCGTGCAGCCAGACCAGCACTTTTTCGCCATTTTCCAAACTCACCGCAAACGCCTTTCTTTATTTCTGGGGGGTTGCCGCCGCCGAGTATCGTCCCGGCCTTCGGGCGCAGGTACGACATTGTTTGGAAATAACCGGGCCTGTAATTCCTCCAGACCATAATCGAACGGACAGCCCCGCCGGGCTAGCGGACACTCCCGGCAGTAGCGGCCACCGGTGTTCCGTTCCAGGTTGCCCCGGTCAAAAAAGTAAGGTTTGGATGAAAAAGTGCTGGCTACCCACTGCCAGGAAAGATTATTGCTGGCCGGGTCGCCATCCAGCAGATGCCGCAAAAACCAGCTTGCCCCGGTTTGCCACTTCACCCGCCGGAAATGCACCAGATAGGCCGCCAGCCACATCCGGGCGTGGTTGTGGAGGTAGCCCGTTTCGTACAATTCCTCAATAAAGCTGTCCATGCATATCAGACCGGTACGAGCCTTCTCCAGGTCGGTTGGTAACTCTGATTGGTAGGCCTCGTTGGGCCAACCGGTTTTGAGCGGCTCCTGGTTCTGCCAGATACCGTCACCGATCTGCCGGTATACCCGCTGGAAATAGTCGCGCCAGCCTAATTCGTTAACCAGTTTGGCCGCTCCCTGCCCGGCCAGCTCTATTGCGCGTTCTTTGACCTCGGCCAGCCCGATTACTCCATGCCGCAAATAGGGCGAAAGCCGGGTCACGGCCCCATCCAGCGAATTGCGGGTGGCCGTATACCGGTCAGGGTCCAGCGTAGCCAAGCGTTCTTCCGCCGCCTTCCGACCGCCACGCGTGGCCGAAACCTGGGGCGAAGTGGCAAACCGGGCCGGGAAAACATCCTGGAGATATTTGATCAGGTCGTCGCGGTCGCTGAAGTCGGTCCGTAAAAAGTCCGGTTGAGTCATTTTTCTTCTACTTCTATTTATTTCCTGGTGGGTCTGGGCTGGTTTTTATGATCGCGACAGGCTTCGCTGCAATAAATAACGCTTTCCCAGCTATTGCGCCACTTCTTACGCCAGCTAAAAGGCCGCTCGCATCGCGGGCAGACTTTGCTCGGTAAGTTCTCCTTTTTGACACCCTTCATAATCTATTTCAGATTTTCCAGAAACTCGGTCGCTGCCTGGCTTACCTGCTGGCGGTCTGTCGGACTCAGGTGTTTTAGACCCAGTACGTTCGGCCCCATGCGAGGATTAGCCCTCAACCGGCCTTCCCACTTTAGCAAAAAATTCCAGTAAAGAAAATTAAAGGGACAGGCTTCCGGCCCGGTTCGCACTTTCGGATTATAGCGGCAACCCTGACAGTAGTCGCTCATCTTGTTGATATAGGCCGCCGAAGCGATATATGGTTTGGTACCCACCACGCCGCCATCGGCACATAGGCCCATCCCGATCACGTTGGGGGTGACTACCCAATCATAAGCATCGAAATAGCTTTCCAAAAACCAGTTGTTGACGGTCTGCGGGTTGATCCCGGCCAGCAGCGCGAAATTACATAGCACCATCAGCCGTTCGATATGGTGACTGTAACCGGTATCCATCACCTTATCTATCACGGTGTGTAAACAGTTCATATCGGTCGCGCCGGTGTAATAAAAGGCCGGTAGGGGCCGGTGAGCATCCCAGTGGTTACGCTCGTGAAAGCCGGGCATCATGCGATGATAACGGCAGTAGACGTACTCTCGCCAGCCAAGTATCTGGCGCACAAAGCCTTCGACCGAATTCAGCGGGGCCTGTCCCTGCCGGTAAGCCTGTTCCGCCCGCTGCACCACTTCCAGTGGTTCGAGTAAACCAACATTTAGCAGGGGCGATAGCATCGAATGAAATAGAGTTGGTTCGGCAAGGTGCATGGCATCCTCGTAGGGACCAAAGTAAGGCAACCGGTTTTCGATAAAGTCGTCCAGAGCCAGCAAAGCTTGGCGGCGAGTGACCGGCAGAGCAAATCCGGCGGTTGTCCCCAGGTTATCGGGACAGCTTGTCTCAACCTCGGCCATAACTGCGCGGGTGATAGCGTCCGGTTCTATCGAGAGGGGCGGCACTGGCCGGGGTTGGCCTTTGTAGGGCTTGCGGTTCTGGTCGTCAAAATTCCAATCGCCCCCGGTCGGCTTACCGTCCGGCTCCATCAAAATCTGAAAGTGCTTGCGCATGGCCCGGTAGAAATGCTCCAGGATCAGCTTCTGGCCGGGCTTTTCAACCGGCTGAAACTGTTCGACCAGAAAATGCCGGTTTGGGCTAAGTTCGACCTCGCTAGCCAGCCGCCCGGCCAGGCTCTGCTGAAACTTTCGGGCTTCCCATTCCGCCGCTTCCACACTCAGCAAGCGCGTCGCGCCAAACTCGGTCAGGTGAGCTTGCAAACCCTCGGTCAGACTTGCCGCCTGCCGGTAATCCACCTGCCAACCGGCCTGCCGCAGTTCTTCAGCGTAATGCCGCATCGCCGATAGAATCAGCACGACTTTCTTTTTATGATAGAGTTTAGCGTGCTGCCGGCGGCGGCTCTCGATCATTACAATCTGAGTGCCGGTTTTCCGCGCCGGGTCAAGCAAGGGATGGGCCGGAACTAACTGGTCGCCCAGTATCCAGACCGAGGTTTTAGTAGGGGAATTTTCGGGTTTATCGTTATTCATACAGTTTCAAGCTTAACATACCGGGACTGGCTCAAGGCGAAGAGTAGCATTAAGAATGAGGGTAGCTAGAGGCGTAAATAGAATAACTTATTTTGTCACAATAAGGAAAAGCAAGCTAAATTCGCTGGCTCAGGTAGGTAGCGGCCCGGTGGGCGATGGTCTCGATGGTCATCATAGGGTTTACGCCACTGGCACCGGGAAAGGTGCTACCGTCGGCCACATAAAGGCCGGGGGTGGTATGGCACTCGTTGTACTCGTTGACGACGCTGGTCTGCGGGTCGGCTCCCATGCGGGCACTGCCCATCTGGTGATAGCTAAAGAAAGCCATCTGGTTTGGTCCCCAGCCTTGCCGGTCGACCCGCTCCATGAATTGCTCGACCGTTTCGCCGTCGCCGGGCCGGTAGGTTTGCGGCAAGGCGTTTAACGACCGGATTTCCACCATCCCGCTAGCTTCTAAAAGACGCACTGCTCCGGCCACTGCCGTCCGGGCGTGCCGGGCGTCGTATCTTGACACACTGTAATTGATTACCGGCACCCCCTGTTTATTGATCGTGACCGAACCGGCATCGCGGTCGCGGGTAATTACCACAATCGAGGTCGACTGGCCCATCAACCGCATCAGGTCCTTGAAAGAGCGACCGTTCTCCCAGCCAAGCGCATTGGCCGGGATTGCCGTATGGGTCGGGCCGGTTTCCAGGATCGCCCCGTAACCCTGCCCATCCAGGTCCGAGAATTGCTGGCTGTAGGCCGCTTGCATTACGCCGTTCCAGCCGCCGGTAAATTCGCCGTTATAGCCTACCACTGCTGTCGCCGGGTGAAGATGCAGATTTTTGCCGACGGCTGGCCCACCCAATCCCGACCGCAACAGTATCGCCGGGGTATTGATCGCTCCTGCCGCCAGGATCACCGCTTTGGCCCGGATGATGACCATGTGCGACTCGCCGGTGGCCGGGTCGTAAGCGGTCGCCACCACCCCACTGGCGCGTCCCTGCCCGGTGATGACCCGCTCGACCTGGCAATTGACGATAAACCGCGCCTCGTGGTCGGCGGCATCCTGCAAAAAAGTTAAAAGGGTCGATTGTTTGGCCCCTTGCGGACAACCAAAAGTGCAAAAACCACATTCATCGCCCTGGCTACAGTTGCGAACGTTGCGTGGCATAGTGTCGTGGTGCCAGCCGAGTTTATTCAGCCCGTCCCACATCACCTGATCGCGTTTGGAAAAGCGGTTATAGTCGCGCGAAACGCCGCTGCGCTTCAAAACCGCCTGGCTGCTGCGCTCGTATTGCGGGGTGAAAAAAACCTCCAGGCCGGTCTGGTCGTCCCACTCCTGCCGCACCCGCTCAGGCGTGGCAAAACTGGTGGTCCAGTTCACGATAGTGCCACCACCCAGGCAACTCCCGGCCAGCAAACTCACCCCTTTATCAGCACTGGTGGTCAGGCCGCGATCAAGATAGAGTTTTTGATAGGCTTCCAGTTCGTAACCGTTAAAGTCGGCCTCGTTGTAGTAGCCGCCTTTCTCCAGCACGATCACGTTTTTACCCGCCGCCGCCAGCACCCCGGCCATTACGCCTCCCCCTGCCCCGCTGCCTACAATTACCACGTCGCATTCCAGATTTTGAGCCTGGCTGATCTTCATTGGCTTGATCGGCTTGGGTTTGGCCGGGGGTGGGGCCGGTGGCCCATCGTAACCGATTGCCTGCCAGGTCGGATTGCGATGGTCAGCGTCTACTCCGGCAAAATAAAAGGCCCCCCCCAGGCCCTTTAAAGAACGAAAAGCTCCTCTCAGCGAATTCAAACGGTGGGTGCCAAGCCGGACCAGGTAACGTTCCTGCTCCGCCGGTTTCATGCGGCTAAAGGGTTTTGAGTTCCCGAAAAGGGCGGCGTTGGCGGCAGGGTTTTCGACTAGCTTCAAGAAAAGTTTGAGCTGGGCCAGGTCGTCCAGGTTCGGTAACTGCTCGAAAGTCTCGACCATCTGGGCCGGGACATTCAGATCGCTGGCCGATAGTGGGTAAAGTGGGTTGGTGCCGTCGTCAGGGAGGGCCGGGTAGATCGCGTTCATCAGGGCGGTCAGGGTAGCGGTTTCTCTGGGGCTAAAAGTTGTTTCGGACCGCTGTGGGCTGGTCATCTTGTTTCTCCTGAAAAATTTGCAAGAGTTTCACCGATTGGATCGCGCTTGTATATCCTAATGGGATCAGATCGTGCTAGGCTAATAAGTGCGGTTATTAGTTAGCTAGCTAGAAAGTAAGATAATGAGACAATCGGAAGAAAACACTTTAACCGACATATCCCCAATAGGGTCTGATACCAGTTGGCCTCCTTCTTCGCAGGTCACTGACTTTGCGGTGTTCGAGGCTATGCTGCGGGAACACCCGGAACTGGCAAACGGGCCGGGCAGTCCGGCCTGGCGCATCAACGGCGAAATGGCAATGGTGCTGGGCTGGGGCCGGGCGATCCTCATGCAGATTGCCCACCCGGCGGTCGGCGAAGGGGTGGCTGCACACAGTCATTTTGCCACTTCCGCCGGAGCAAAAATTCAGCGGTTCCAGCAAACCCTCAACCGGATGTTGGAAATGACCTTCGGTACCCCCCAGCAGGCCTGGCAAGCCGGGCATAAAATCGACGCTATACATGGCCGGGTCAATGGCGAAGTATCACCGGGCCACCAGCCCTATTCAGCCCGCCAACCGGAACTGCTCAAATGGGTTAGCGCGACCTTTACCGACTCGATGCTGCGGGTCTACGACCTGTTTGTGGAGCCGCTTTCGCTGGCCGATAAAGACCTGTATGTGCGCCAGACTTCAATTGCTGCCCCGCTACTGGGGGCACCACTCAATTATTTTCCGGGTAGCTACGCCGAGTTGCAGGATTACATCAACGGGATGCTCAAAAGCGGTACGCTCGTGGTAGGACCGCAGACCCGCGAGGTTGCCGATTACGTCATCACCGGTTTACCGATCCCGGCCCTGGCTCCCCTTAACTGGTACGGTAGGCTACCAGTTAAGGGATTGTTGCCGGTTTCGCTGCGTGAGCTATACGGCTTCAAATGGAGTAGCCTGGATGCCAGTCTGCTAAAAAGTTCGGCCTGGACTTATCGAAAAATTCGGCCCACATTACCGCTACGGTTGCGGCGCTGGCCGATAGCAATCGAGGCCGAAAGAAACTGGCCGCACCTTTAAATCCCGCGCCATTTCTGACCGCAAAAGCGACCGGAACGGCTACAACCGGGGCAAAACGCTTTAGAAAAGCGGTTCGACCTTAACCCAGACATCCTCGCCGTCCTGCCGGATTTCGTAAAAGACCATCTTTTTACGGATCGGCGGATAAACGGCCTGACCGGATTTAAGGTCGAACTGCCAGCCGTGACCGACACATTCCAGGATCGTCCCTTCGATCCGTCCGATGCTGAGTGGGAACGCCATGTGAGGACAAATATCGCGGAAAGCGTATAGCTGGCCTTCGGCGCGAGTTATCGCCACATCGACGGTGGTGTTGGTTTCTTCCAGCACCACCTGTAACATTTCGCCTTCGTTGACTTCTTCGAGCCGGGCGAGCTTGTAAAACCCGGCTTCATCTTTCTCGTGTGACAAAAACTCTCCGTTTCTTGATTTCTTAAGACTTTCGCTTCAACCTTACCAGTTAAGGTTGAAGCGAAAGTAAAATGGGATTTAAAAGGGGAGACCCCGCGCCGGGGTTGCACCCCTACTTACCCCGCTTTAGGCAGGTTTTCCCCATTTAGCGAAAGTCCTACTTCTAATTTACGCTTGCCTTTAAACAATCGAAGGGTCTTTGTGTTCGCCGTAGACCTTGCGCAGCACGTTGGCCGTTTCGCCAAGTGTAGCGTAAGCCTTGCAGCAATCGATTAGATAAGGCATCATATTTTCGCGGCCCAAAATCGCCTGTGAGCGCAAGGCTTCCAGGGCCGCCTGAGTTTTTTCGTTGTCGCGCTCGATCCGCAAGCGAGCCAGCCTTTCGCACTGCTTGCGATAACCCTGCGGGTCGATTGCCAGGATCGGGATCGTCAACGGTTCATTTTCGACAAACTCGTTTGCCCCGACCATTATCCGGCTTTTGCTATCCATTTCTTCCTGGAAGCGGAAGCTAGCATCGGCAATTTCCTTCATAGGGAAACCCTGGTGAATGGCTGACATCATCCCGCCGAGCGCATCAATTTTTCGTTTGTAGTCGTAAAAACCCTTTTCCATCTCGTTGGTCAGGGCCTCGACCATGTAAGAACCGCCCAACGGGTCGACCGAATTGATCACGCCGCTCTCGTAGGCCAGGATTTGCTGGGTCCGCAGGGCGATCTTGACGGCTTTATCGGAAGGCAAGGCTAAAGCCTCGTCCATCGAGTTGGTGTGCAGCGACTGAGTACCACCCAGCACCGCCGCCAACGCCTGGATCGCCGTTCGGACAATATTTATCTCCGGCTGCTGGGCGGTTAAAGAGCAGCCCGCCGTCTGAGTGTGAAAGCGCAGAATCCAGGAGCGCGGGTTCTTGGCCCCGTAGGTTTCCTTCATCTCACGCGCCCAGATGCGCCGGGCCGCCCGAAACTTGGCGATCTCCTCAAAGAAATCGTTATGGCAGTTAAAGAAGAAAGACAGGCGCGGCGCGAAATCGTCGACCTTCATCCCCCGTTTGATACCCTCCTCGACGTAGGTCAGGCCGTCGATCAGGGTAAAAGCCAACTCCTGTAAGGCGGTCGAACCGGCCTCGCGGATATGGTACCCACTGATCGAAATGGTGTTCCAGCGCGGCATCTCTTTTGCGCCAAACTCCATCGTATCTACTACAAGTTTCAGGCTGGGTTCCGGTGGGTAGATATAGGTGTTCTGGGCGATATATTCTTTCAGAATGTCGTTCTGGGTTGTGCCGCCCAGGATATGGCGGGGATAGCCCTTTTTCTCGGCGGCGGCGATGTACATGGCCCATACGATAGGAGCCGGGCCGTTGATGGTCATGGAAGTCGTGATCTGATCGAGCGGCAACCCGTCCAGCAACATCTCCATGTCTTCCAGGCTGCTCATTGCCACCCCGCAGGTGCCGACTTCGCCTTCCGAAAGCGGATCGTCACTATCGCGGCCATAAAGGGTAGGAAAATCGTAAGCAATCGAAAGGCCGGTTTCGCCGTGTTCAAGCAAATATTTAAAACGCTGGTTAGTCTCGACAGCCGTTCCAAACCCGGCAAACAGTCGCATCGTCCAGGGCTTGGCCCGGTACATATTGGCGTGTACACCCCGCGTAAAGGGATATTCGCCGGGCATACCCAGGTCCCGCTCGTAATCAAACTCGGCCAGGTCCGCCGGAGTATAGAGCCGGTTTATACCCATACCACTAACGGTAGTATAGCCGTCTTCGGGAGCACTTTCCGGGATGCGGGCTATCGTCTGTTTAAGGGTCGTTTCTTCCCAGCGTTGGCGTTCTTTTTGAACACTGCGAACTTTATCCAGATTAAAACTAGCCATTTCTTTTACAATCCTCCCATAATCGGGCTAACATCTTTGTTACATTCTTAGGACTTTCGCTCGAAACAATTTCTCAGGTTCAAGAGCAAACGTCGTGATTGTGCAATTATATTATACGCTCAGGCTGTTGGTATCTCAAATTTTTCCGTTGCAAAAAAGATTATTACTAAAAAAAGGTAACTATTCAGACCCCACCCCTGACCCTTCCCCAGGGCCACCAGGGGACGGGGAAAAAGAAAATGTATTATAAGACACCCAGGGGGTACCCGACCCCAACTAACCCCGCCTCCAAACAGGTAGGCTGAACAGTTACAAAAAAAAGGACTGGGCCATAAGCCAATCCTTTTTTGTAAATTTTTTGAAAACCGCCCCCGCCAGGCACCAGACGAAGGCCTTACGGTTTATTTCAGATTCGAGCCGCCCCGGTTGCGGTTGTTGCGGTTTGGGCGGTTCCGCTGATTCAAGGCTGACCGGGTTCGTGCGGGGCTGGCGGCCTGGGTCGTCGGTTTTGGGGTAGTGACCGGCGACGGAGGATTGCTGTCAGATCGCGGTGTAATTTCTGGTGCTTCCCGGTTATCGGTAGCTTGCGACTCCGGTATTTTAGTTTTGTTGGACGCCTGTCCGGTATTTGGCAGGGCTGTTTGTACCTGAGAAGGCTGAGGAGTTTTGCTGGCAGGCTGGTTAGCGGTTCCAGTCGGCGGAGGCGTTGGCGAACCAGTCAACCGCTTGGACGCCTGAAGACGCTCCTGAATCCGGGCTTGAACTGTACTGAGTTTGCGCCGGGCCGCCGGTGGCAGCTTGGAACCATTTTGTAGCCTGGTTAAAATTTGTTGATCCTGCTGGAGCTTTTTGGTCAGGGGTTCTGCCTGGACCGGATTACTGACCGTCGCGGCCTGATTTACCGCCGCATCGTAACTGGCGAGAGCCTGGTCCAACCCATCGTAGCGATCCTGGTTCACCGATTGTTGAATCTCGGTTAGCCGCCGGTCGGCGTATGAAAGTTGGGCCGCTGCTTTGTCTTCGGCGGAAAAAGCCAGCCAGTTACCGGTTTGATCGACCAGATTTACTTTTGCGCCATATAGCCAATCGCCTGGCGCGCTGGCCTCAACTGCCGCCACAAAAAGACTGCTGAATAGCCCCAGTACTAACAGACTTACTACCACTCGTCCCAGCCAACGATGCGGCCAGATTAGACTTGTCAGACGGTTACGGGCGGGGGTCGGGCTGTTTTGCAGGGCCAGTTGTCGCCGGAAATTTACTCGAATACTATCTTTATCAAAGCTTTCGATAGCCCGGTCTTTATGTTGCTGGCCGATTTCCTGCAATAACAGGGCTACTTCCACCCGGTTGCGCATACTCGGCCATCGCTCGCCGAACCGGAGCGCACAACTTTCCAGGCTTTCCCGGCCTTCGCAGATGAGGCTTATGGCATCTTCGATTTGAACACTTAGTGAAACTGAACTGGCCGTCAACATTGGCTACACTAAATCTTTCTTGCTTAGGATTTTCTCCAGCGAACTCAAGGCCCGAAATTGGATGCCGCGCACCGCGTTTTCCTTTTTACCGATCAACGAGGCAATCTGCGCGTGGCTCCAATCTTCTATAAACCGTAAATAAACTACCTGTTGCTGTTCTTTGGTCAGCCTTTCGAGGGCTTTTTTTAAGGTTTCCCGCTGGGTCTGCCGGAAGATAGCCTCTAACGGGTCGCTACCTAACTCACCTTGATCTTCGATATTTTCCAGCAGATTATCATCCAGCCCGGCATCGGCTACTTCCGGGTGTCGCTGGCGGTCGCGGTAGTAATTAGCTACGGTATTGTGAGCGATCCGGTAAAGCCAGGCTAAAAAAGGAGCCTCCCCCACCCGGTAGCGGCCAATAGCTTGCCAGGCCTTCATAAAAACCTGCGCCGTCAGGTCTTCGGCATCACTTTTGGTAGGTGCCCGGAAGAAACAAAAAGTAAAAATCGGCTGCGAATAAAGCTCGTAAAGAGCCTCAAAAGCCACCAGATCGCCGGCCACTGCTTGCTCCAACCACTGATCGAGTTTTTCTTGCTCGACCAGGTTGCTATTAGTTTTGGTTCCGGCCATCCGGGTCAGCGACTTCCGATTAATCAATTTCAAGCCTGAAAGTTTCTAACTTTGCTAGTCTGGTCGTTCCCATAAAGCCCGGTTTTCTGTTATTGTTTTCAATTTGGGGCTGTTCAGACCCCACCCCTAACCTCTCCCCAGGCCACCAGTGGACGGGGAAAAAGAAAAGAGTATTTACAGGGGCACCCATAGGGTACCCGCCTGTAGTACCCCGCGCCGGGGTTGCACCCCTACCTACCCCGCTAATTTTCTTAGTGGTAGAGTGAACAGTTACTTCAATTTAGTAATTTCTCCCTGCACCTCACTCCCGGAGTCAATAAGGCTCTGACTATTTATACACCACTTTTGCGATTTTGTTAGTCCTGTTTTGTAGGATATTTGGCTAAAATAACAGGAAATTCGCTTGATGAAATAATCCAACTTGAAGCGGGGTCGTGGGGGCCGGATACCCTTTGGGTGCCCCTTTTAAATCCCTTTTTATTTCCGCTTCAACCTCACAAATTGAGGTTGAAGCGAAAGTCCTAAAAAAAGTTTTTTGGTTCTTACTACCCCTAACGTTTTTGAAAAAGGCGGGTTCTTATAGTTGCCAGGGTTACAAATGCAGTATCCCGGCAGGATCAACTGCTCAAGTGTAGAGTAAGTTGGGCCTCCAAATAATTGTTTAATTATCACATTATCACATTGAAAGGAGCATCACATATGCCCAAGAAACTAGGTCGCCTCAGCCGCATCGGACTGAGCCTGGTAGCCGCTTTTTTTGTCTTTAGCGTACTGGCTTTCACCGGCGCGACCCTGACCGCCCAGGCCGCTCCGGCCACCGAGAATTTAAGTGCCCCGGCCCAATTTTCCAGTGTATCTACCCTGGTAGCTACTGCGAAAGCCGATCCCGCCAAGAAAAAGGAACGCATCCAGAAAGTGATCGATAAACTGCAAGCCCGGATCGACCCTTTGCAAAAACGCGACGACACTCTGAAAGACCGCCTGAGCAAAGCCACCACCGATAAAGAGAAAGAACACCTCAAAACCGCGATTGAGAAGGTCGAAAAACACATCGCCCTGATCAAACAGCGCATCGAGGACCTCAAGAAAAAGCTCTAAAAGGCGATAGGCTAAAGATGGCAGAAAAGTATTAACCTTTTTGCCATCTTTAGCGGTTTTATAGCCAATTTGCCTTAAAATCTTTGTTTAATGCGGCCTTTACGTTATAATACAACCAGTTATATTTCGTGTTTGTGCTATAACGTGATAGGAACAAAATGCCGGGTGAGCTAATTTTAATACTCACGCCCGATGAGCCAGTCAAGCAAGATTTATCCCACTGGCTAAATCAGGCCGGTTATCAAACTTTACTGGCAAGCGAAAGTCAGACCGCGCTGGGATTGCTGCAAACTCATTCGCCGGTTTTGCTTATCTCCGAAATCGAAATGCCTGGTCACTCTGGCCTGGAGTTCTGGCAGCAAGCCCGTCAGGTGCTACCAGCTTTAGCCGGAATTTTTATGTCCGACCATACCTCGGTTGAGCTTGCCACCGGACTTTTCCAGGCCGGGGTCAGCGGGTTTTTGTTAAAGCCTTTCGACCGGCAAAAGTTACTGGCTAACGTCAAAGAAGTCCTGGAAACCAAATCCCCGGTCGAGCCGAACCTCCGGCAGCCGGACCTGACCTCCTTTATCCAGCTTCAACGCTGGTTGGCCGACGAAAACTGGTCGGCCCTGCTTGAAAGATTGGCTTCTATTACCCACTCCGATTATTGCGCCCTTTTTATAACCGAAGACGACTCACCCGACCCTGTTGGAGTGAAATTGGTATATAGTTTTAGCAGCCCGACGGCTCAGGCGTTTTCGCCGCGCATTTTCCCGGCCCTGCGTATGGCTGCCCGCACCCTGGAACTGGGTCGGCCTCTTAATTTGCGGCGCACTGCCACCGTCACCGTTGACGTTACCCCCGAAGGTGAAGCCGTACCGGGAGTCGTTGCCGGTCTGCCGGTCCGGCGCGGCGGTCGGGCAACCGGGGTCTTGCTGGCCGGTCGGGCGCAACCGGAACCGCCCTACTCGGCTATCGACCACGAAATATTCGATTGGTTGGCCGGGCAACTGGGTTTAATGGCCGAAAACCGCCGCCTGACGCTGGCCCTCGAACGCTATACCGAGCGGTTGCGCCAGTTCGCCGGAAACTTTATCAGTGGGCAAGAAGTCGAAAAACAGGCTCTTAACGACCGTATAAATAAAGGCCTTCTGCCGATACTGATCAGCACTCGCAAAAATATCCAGGCTTTTCTGCAAAAAGCCCGGCCTTCTTCGGCGGGTGATCTGTTGCAAGCCGAAGAACGTTTACACGGTCTGATCAATAGCGTCAAAAAGCTCACTCACGTCTTGCGCCCGGCTAACCTGGACGAATTTGGCCTGAGTGCGGCTCTGCGCCAGTACGTCCGGGAATTTAGCGAAGAAACGCCCGGCTGCAAAATCACCTTTCAATTGGAGGGTGAAGAGGTGCCCCGGCTGGAAAATCAGATAGAACTAGCCCTATTCCGGGCCTGTCAGGAAGCTCTCGATAATGCCTGCCAACGGGCCGGTTCCAATCCAGTAAACCTGACTGTCCGCGTGATCGGGCCACGCAACAAACCCAAACTGGTCGAGCTGGAAGTTAAGGATAACGCCCCTGGCCTCGATTTACTCAGCCTGGAAGCCGCCCACCCTCAATTGTGGTTAAATTTGCTGGCTATTCAGGAACGGGTTCAACTGGCCGGGGGAGCTTACCGGTATGAAACTGATGGGACCGGAACCCGCATTATCATCAGTCACGATTTGCCGGTGTTGGAGGCTTCAACGTAGCGTCCGGTTTTTAGTCTTTTTCCCCCGCACTGGTCTTTTTCGGTCAAAATAAAAGAGCAGGACTAATTTTAGTCCTGCTCTTTCTTGTTTATTAAATAGGTTAACTAACCCTCGATCCGGCCCTCGTTGTACAGGAAGCGCGCAAACCGCAACCGCTTAAACTCAGGGGTAAGTTCGTTTTCCTCGGTTTCGTTGTAGCGGCGGCGTAACTTCAAAATCCGTTTTAGTTCGCCTTCGCTAAAGCCTTGCAGAGCCAGTTCCACAAAATCAGGGGCATTCAGAACTCGTCCGCCTACCAGATCGATATTTTCACCGACGGTATGCAATTGGGTTACTTCCGATTCCGCCAATACTTGGTCGGTTTCGTTTTCAGGATTGCTCTGCTGTGCCATTTTAGTACCCTCTTTTCTGAAATCTTTTTATTTAGTGCTTTTTATGTTTGCTAAACCCTTGCCAGACAACTATGCAACAAAGGGGCCAGCGTTACTATTATAAACGTTCCACACCCCTATTTAGTTCATCAACTTCGTTAGAATTTTGATAGATTATAGCGGTGATAATTCCCTTCAAGTTGTTACACTATTAATACGTTTTGGCTGCTAGAAAGTTACAACCTTACCGCTCACCTTATCTATCTGCTCACCATTATAATAAGTGCCGACCGGAAACATATGTCCGCCATCACACTTTTTGGAAATGGGTTTTAGATTGGCTGATTTAAAATAAACTAGAGCTGGGCTTTGACGGCCAGCACTGCCGCCTGGGTCCGGTCGCGCACGTTCAGTTTTTCGAGGATAGACCGCACATGGGTCTTTACAGTATCGGTACTGATATTTAGTTGCTGGGCGATGGCGGCGTTGCTCAGACCCTGACCGATCAGGCTTAGTACCTCTTTTTCCCGCCGGGTGAGTTGGGCAATCAACGATTTTTTTAGATCGCCGGTCGGGCCGCCTTTGGCCGGAGGACTGGTGGGCGGCGGGGTGGGGAGCGCGGTTGCCAGTTCCTGTAAGAGGGTTCGTAGCATCGCCGGGTTGATCAGAGAACCGCCACTGGCAACCGTCTTGATTGCCTCGATCAAACTTTCCTGCTCGGTGTGTTTCAATATATAACCGCTGGCCCCGTTCAATAAGGCTTGCCGGAGCGATTGCTGGTCGTTTGCCCCGGTTAACATCAGGATTTCGCAGCTTGGAAAGCGTTGTTTGAGTTCGCGGGTAGTTTCTAAGCCATCCAGGCCCGGCATATTTATATCCATCAGCACAATATCTGGCTCATGGACCACTACATCTCGAATGGCCTGTTCCCCCGACCCCACAACTGCCACGATTTCAAACGTTGGTTCTGCCGATAGTAACCCATGCAAAACTTCGCGCACGGTGGCCTGATCATCGACAATCATAATCCGTACAGGCTGGGTTCTGGTTTGTGAACTATCGGGAGTTTTTTCCGATGGCATTGCTTGTGGCTCCGGGAGGTCCCATTAGTCTGCTGCTTGTGTTGAAATCAGCCGTAGTATAACATAAAAAAAGCCGTGATTGCAGTCATATTAACTCTGGAAGGCAAATTTACCTGAGCGATTTTAGCAAGCTAAAGTTAAGCTTTTTCTTAGCAAATCTCGAACCGGTCAGTGCTATAATGCAAAGCGAGAGCTTTTTTATTCAGGCCCATTTAATGTATCGCCGGAGGTATTTTTGCCCGTTAAAAGCGCGGCACGTTTGAAAATTTGGCTCAAACCGCTACTTTTTGTCGGGTTCGTCGCCTGGGTTTGGCTATCTTCAGTTGGTCTGGCATCAGCCCATGCCGGTTATGACCACAGCCAACCCGCCGCGAATGCCAGCCTGGAAAGCGGCAAAGCTCCCCCGCAGGTTCAGGTCTGGTTTAGCGAAAATGTTGAGCCGGATTTTAGCGAAATTATGGTGCTAAACCAGAACGGCCAGCGCATCGACACCGGCAAGACACTTATTTCCCCTACCGATCCCAAATCCCTGATCGTTGGACTTCCACCCGGTCTACCGGATGGTCCTTATTCCGTCGTCTATAAAAATGTCTCGGCGGAAGACGGTCATATCGTCAAAGGCAGTTTTGCTTTCCTGGTTGGGACTGGCAGTTTGCCCGCCAATCAGCCTGGCAGCAGTCCGCTTGACCTGGCTGAAGGCAGTCAAAGTGGGGCCGCCAACCAGAACGCCAATTTTTGGAGTATTTTTTCCCGCTGGCTAAATTACCTGGCGGGGGCCGGGCTGGTTGGGGCCTTAACTTATAGCCTACTGGTCTGGCGACCGGCGGTGGTCCGCGCGCGCTCGACCGGGAAAATGGGGCCGCAACTGGACGCGGCTGGCGAAGCCGGTTTGAGCCGGGCCAGCCTGGTCGCCCGGCTGGGATTGACCGGGCTGCTCGTGGGTTGGGTGGGCTGGGTTATCTACCAGGCGGCCTCATTCTCCAACCAGGACGCCGGTCAATTGCTGGGCTTTGGCAGTGGTAGCCGAGGTCTGAAAGCTTTGCCGGACTTTCTTTTTGGCAGCCATTACGGCCAAATCTGGTTGGCCCGGCTGGTACTAATTGGTTTGACCGGGCTGGCCTGGGCCTTCGCCGGTGGGCCGGGCCAGTCGGTCCGGCTGCCGGGTCTGCCGAATATTCGCCGGAATTTGCTCCCGGCAGAAGAGTCCGAAAAAGTAGCGGCCCGCCCTCAACCGCTTCCTCGCTCAAACCCCCACACGGCGGCCTTCGAGCAACGGACCGGGCTGTTCTGGTTGACGCTGGGCCTGGCCGGGCTGGTTTTGCTGACTACCAGCCTCAGTTCTCACGCTGCCGGTATCCCGAACTGGGCCTGGCTGGCGGTGGTTTGTGACTGGCTGCATTTGCTTTCGACGGCGGTCTGGATCGGCGGCTTGCTGGCGATGTCCGCCGGTCTGGCAAAGGCCCTGCCCGTGCTGGTGGCTGGCAGTGGCGACCGTACCCGCTTGCTGGCCGCGCTGCTTCCGGCCTTCTCGCAATTGGCTATCGTTAGCGTCATGCTTTTGACTGTGACCGGTACCGTACAGGCCGCTCTGCATCTGGCCGAGGTGAACGATTTATTTTCTTCGGCTTATGGCCTCAGCCTGACGATCAAAATTGCCCTGCTGCTGCCGGTGCTGGGGCTGGCCGGTTATAATCTACTGGTGGTGAGTCCCCGGCTGCGGGGTTTTGTAAAAGTTAAAAAAGCCGGGTCAACTGACGGTCCCGGCTCGATCCAGGCCGGTAAGTTGGGGCTGCACTTCCGGCGTTCGGTGCTGGCCGAAATCCTTTTAACGGTTCTGATTTTGGTGGCGGTGGCCTTTCTGACCAGCAGCCCACCCCCAAACAGCCTGGTCTCCACCAAAGTTCGTTATTTCCAGGCCAGCCAGGCCGGTCTTAAAATAGACCTGGCAATCAGTCCCGGCACGGTCGGCGAAAATACTTTTGAAGCCCGCCTGACCGATACTACCACCGGCCAACCGGTCTCCGATGCCCGGCTGGTCGAATTGCGTTTATCTATGGTCGAAATGGTTATGGGTGAGCCGCATCTTCCGCTCAAACCGACCGGCCAGAATAATGGGCGATATAGTGGGCAGGGGGCTTTCATAAGCATGGTTGGCACCTGGCAGGGTGCTCTGGTGATCCAACGGGACGGTCAGGAAACTGTTTCAATGCCGGTCACATTCAAGACGAAATAACTCGCTTAAATCTCCTGATTGACCCTGACCATCGAATTTAGTAAACGATCAAGAGTCACAGCCGGGTCCTGACATAGCCCGGAATGAGCCGGGGAGGGCTGGATCATAGTGCTGCGCGGTGCTACCAGCCAGTGAAAGCGTTCGGTCTGGGAGAGTTGCCCGATTGGTCCAGCCTCCGGGCCACCGGCGCAAATCCGGGGGATAGCCTCCAGATGGGCCTGTATTTCAGCCAGATCGAGACCGGGAAAAAGGGCCAGCAACCGGGCTGGAGCATAATCCACTTGCGAGGCCAAAAATCGGCGGCTGCGGCAAAGCAAAATCACGCCTACGTTGATAAATTCGCCTCGTTCGACTCGTGGCACGACCCGGATCACGGCATACTCAAAGGAGGTTAGCGCGGGCATTGATCGCCTCCTCTACAAACTTTGCCGATAGTTCCAGCCGGTTAGTTAGAAATGTCAGGAAAGTCGTTCGCTGCTCCTCCGGTCCGGCAAAGCCGTCCAACTGGTAATCGAGCCATTCTACCGGGATCAAATTGACGATATTTTGCAACACTTCCAGGGTTAAGAGGGGTTTCAGGCGCGTTTCGGACTCGACTAGCCGACTGGCAAACGACAAAAGTACGTGTTGCTTGATTGGGCTAAAAGGCGTTCCGGCCCGTTCGAGGTAATCCGACCAGTGATGTTGAAAATATAGCGAAGCCCCGTGATCGATCAGGTGCAGTTGTTTATGCCAGACCAGCAAATTGGTGTTACGCACGGTGCGGTCGACATTGGTGATAAAGGCATCGAACCAGACAATATCCGAGGCTACCTGGGGATCGAGGTCGCCGGGATGCAAGGGGTCGAAGGCCAGCGAACCGGGCAGAAAGTCCAGACCCAGATTTTGCCCGGCACTGGCTTTGACCAAGTTCTGAATTTCAAAATCCGGTTCGTTGCGGCCCAACGCGGCATCGACCGTTACAAAGACTATTTCCGGCACTGCCAGTCCAAGTACCCGGCCAATTTCGCCGCCGACCAGTTCCGCGATCAAAGCTTTGGGTCCCTGCCCGGCCCCCCGGAACTTTACCACGTAGAGGCCATCGTCATCTGCCTCGACTATCGCTGGCAAAGAACCGCCTTCACGTAAAGGCGTTACATAGCGGGTGGCGATGACTGTTCTAAGCATAGATCGCGGGTTCTTTCTCAATAGGATTTCGCTTCAACCTCACCGAGCGAGGTTGAAGCGAAAATAAAAGTAACTCTTCAGGCCCCACCCCTGACCCCTCCCCAGGGCCACCAGTGGACGGGAGAAGAAAAGAAAAGATTAGTAACAGGGGAGACCCCTGTACGACCCCGTGCGTGGCACCCAGTTGGTACCCGACCCCCACAACCCCCGCTTTAGCCTGGGTTTGCCTATAGTTACTTGTAAATCACCCGCCGTTTGCGCAACCGGCTAATAAGCTGTTCGAGCAAGAAGATCAACAGGGCCAGGGTCAGGTTAATCGCGGCGGCAAAGGCAAAAATCCATGTCAGGTTGCCCATCAACTGCCGCAAGGCCTGTTGCCAGTCGTCCGGCAAGGGTGGAAGGGTTCCCGTGACCGCCAGCACCAGCAAAATTGTGCCGGGTAGGACGAACCCGACCAACCAGGGCCGCCGGTCGGGTCGGCTGGGCAGCATACCGTTGCTGACCGTAAAGACCAGGTACAACCATAATAAATTCACCGGTTGCCGCAAACTTTCCCATACTTCGCTGGGTAGGACCTGTAAAGCTTGCCACATTGAGTTCGATTGAGGATACAGGGCGGTGGTTCCGGTACTGAAGTTTAGCAAAGCGGCCAGTAACAGCAAGACCCCTATCCCCACCGGCAGAGGAGCCAGCCCGATCAAACTCTGGCGTACCGGGTCGGTGCGGAATACCTCAACATAACCCAGCGTGACCGGACCGGGTTGGCCCCGGCTATTAAGCTGGCGTTGAGGCCGGAAAAGCGAAATATCTTTGGTTGGTACAAACAGCAACTTGGCGGCTATCCAGTGACTCAATTCGTGGATCACCACGCCGGGGGCCAGCAAATAAAAGTAGAGCGACGAAGCCGGGCCGGGTCTACCGAAAACCAGTAGAGCCAGTCCCTGAATATGGCGGCCTAACCACCACTGCACCGCCCAGAATACTACGAACATACAGTACAACCACAGCAGCCCCAACCCCCAGCCAACCGCCACACTGTTCATAATAACCTAAACGGCCAGGTCCATAACACCGGGATTAAGCATACCCTGTGGATCGAATTTTTGCTTGAGCGCACGCATAACTGCTTCACCATTGCCACGCGGTCCCCATACGTCCACCAACTTTTTTAGTTCCGGGGGAGCGTGTTCGACAACCAGGCTCCCGCCGTCAGTCGCCACGCCTATGCGAAGCTCTTTAATCACAGAGAGAAACGGCTGGTATTGATTTTCGGTTATCGAAGTATAGTAATGAAGGACACCGGTTCCGGCGTGGGCTTGAATTTTGCCCGGTTTGCCGCTCTGATTACCCCTGCTGCGGCTGAGACTGGCCTGAAAGCTTTCCAGGTGGGAATTTACCCCCGGTAGCTGGCTCAGAGTGGTATTGATTTTCAACTTGAGGAAGCTTTCCGGCGCGAAATTATCGGAGGCTAATCCGGTTTGCTCAAGGCTAGCCCGGTTTGCGGCTTGCCGCCATTTTTCCGCGCCGGTCATGGAGCTTTCGGTGGAGAGCGCACCCATTTTCTTGGAGATAGCGGTTAATTCGGCCAGTTGTTTTTCGACCGCCACCTCGACTCCTTCCGCCCCGAACTCCAGCCGGTAGTTGCCTCCTAGCTCACCCACCACTTCCAGGGCGGCGGGCACCAGGTTCGAGCGGACACAGGCTTTTGCGGTCTCGAAGGCAGCCGCTTTATTCTGGTTAAAGTTAGCCTGGCCCCAACCGATTACCTGCGGTCTGGGCAAAACTTTAAAAGTTACCTCGGTCAAAAGTCCCAGCGTTCCCATCGACCCGATAAACAATTTGTGAAGATCGTACCCGGCTACGTTCTTGACTACCCGGCCTCCGCTATGCCCGATTGAGCCATCGGCCAGCACAAACCGGCAGCCGATCAGCAAATCGCGTAGAGTGCCGTACAACAACCGGCGCGGCCCAGTCCGGTTGCTCGCCAGCAGACCGCCCAGGGTCTGACCGTCGAGTTCGGGCGGGTCGAGTGGCAAGAACTGGCCTTGTTCGCCCAGGATTTCCTGCAACCGGGCCAGGGTCGTCCCGGCCCCGACCGTGATGGTCAGGTCTTCCGGCTGATAATCCACCAGTTGATCGAGCTGGCGCGTAGAAATCGCCAGGTCAGTCGGGACATAGGCATTACCCAGCCAGCTTTTGGTATTGCCGCCGAACAGCCGGACTTTTTGACCGGCCTGACTGGCTTCCCGCAGCGTCCCGGCCACTTCTTCTTCGGTCGAGGGTGTGATGAGATTGGTAGTTTTTTCTAACATTTTTCCTGAAGTTCGTTTGGTTTGTTTATCATGCTTTACCAGGCCTGCATCCCTTCGCGTTCATAGATCTCCTGGGCTTTCCGGGCGGTTGGGATGCGGGTTTCGCCACACCTGCCGGGGGTCGGAATGACCTTTTCGGGATTGCACAACCCGTGTGGGTCGAGAGCTTCCCGGATGCGGCGCATAATCGCTAGGTCGTCCTCGTTGAAGATAAAGCACATCATATCGCGCTTTTCTACCCCGATACCGTGTTCGCCGGAAAGCGAACCTCCCGCCTCGGCGCACATCTTGATGATTTCCTCACCGGCCTTCATGGCTTTTTCCAGGTCGCCCGGCTTGTTTCCATCGAACATCACCAGTGGATGCAAATTGCCGTCCCCGGCGTGAAAGACGTTGGCTATCGGCAAATTATACTTGACCGAGATCGCGTTGACCGCCGCCAGTACCGGCGGAAGTTTGCTGCGCGGCACTACGCCGTCTACCACATAATAGTCGGGTGACATCCGGCCAACCGCCCCAAAAGCTCCTTTGCGGCCTTTCCAGAGAGCTTCGCGCTCGGCTTCGCTGCGGGCGACCCGGAATTCGGTAGCACCCTCTCGCAGACAAATTTGCTCAATCGAGGTCGCCTGTTGTTCCAACGCAGCCGGAAGACCCTCGCATTCTACCAGCAATACGGCGGCGGCATCCAGCGGATAACCGGCATGGCTGCTGGCCTCGACCGCCCCGATCATCAGATTGTCCATCATTTCCAGGGCCGCCGGAATAACCCCGGCCCGGATGATCCCGGACACGGCGTTGGAGCATTTCTCCACGTTATCGAAGATCGCCAGGAAAGTTTTTACGCCCGGCGGCATCGGCGTGAGACGCACGATCACTTTAGTGACCAGACCCAGCGTGCCTTCGCTGCCGACAAACAGGCCGGTCAGGTCATAACCCGCGCTATCGGGAGCCTTACCGCCAAAATGCCGGACTTCCCCATCGGGCGTTACGACCTCCAGGCCAGTCACGTGATTGGTCGTTACACCGTACACCAGCGTATGCGGCCCGCCGCTATTTTCGCCCACGTTCCCGCCGATTGTACAGGCTTTCTGACTGGAAGGATCGGGCACATAATACAGACTGTGAGGGGCCAGGGCCTGGGTCAGGTGCAAATTCACCACCCCCGGCTCGACTACCGCCCGCAGATTATCCGTGTCAATTTCCAATATCTGGTTCATACGGGTGAAGGCGACCAGCACCCCACCCCGGATCGGGATCGACCCACCACTCAACCCGGTTCCGGCCCCCCGCGCCGTATAAAAAAGCTGCTCCTGATTGCAGTATTTCACCAGGGCCGCGACCTGGGCAGTCGTGCGGGGAAAAACCACTACTTCCGGCAAATGCTTATCGACCGAGCCATCGTATTCGTACAGCTTCAGGTCGTAAGTCTTGTGCAGCACCGCATCTTCGCCCACAATTACAGCCATATCGCGGATTAACTTATCGCGGTCAATCGGAGTAACGATTTTTTCGAGTTGAATAGTCATAATCACTTCCTACCTGCAAACATACAAAATAACGCTCGTGACCCAAAGAAACTTGCTAACTATTTAGCCTGGATCACCTATCTTTAGTTACTGCTAGTTTAGCAAAACTGTTCGAGCGGTGCAAAACACAAAGATTATACCTCGCTTCAGCCCTGGCTAACCAGTTTCTAAACTCAAACTTGAACCATGATCGTTACCCCGTGTATAATCTGATCCCTTGTGTGTGTTTATTTGCCTGTTAAAGAAATATAAAGAGGATAAAAAATTATGGATGAGTTCGAGCGACACGATCCACCCCTGGAAGCCACCGAGTTTGAAATGCTTGGGGCCTTTCTCGATTATCACCGGGCGACCTTGATCTGGAAAGTTGAAGGTGTCAGCGACAGGGCTGGAGGGTTAGCCAGCCTCAAATCCAGCCTGCCGGATACCGATTTCGCGCCAAATATGACCCTGTTCGGGCTGGTCAAGCACCTGGCATACGTCGAACGCTGGTGGTTTGTGGCCGTGTTGGCCGGGGATAGCGCGGTTTCGTTTCCCTGGACCGACCCCGACCCCGATGCCGATTGGCGCGTGGAACCCGGCGATACTACCCAGTCGATTATCGCCTTTTACAAATCCGAAGTGTCAAAAGCCCGTGAGGTTATCCGGCAAAGGGTAGTGGAGACCGGCTCGGAAGCGGCGGCGTTGGCCTCTCACGCGAAATTGCCCGGCAAAACCGCCCATACCCTGCGCTGGATAATGGTGCATATGATCGAGGAAACCGCCCGGCACAACGGTCACGCCGATTTTCTGCGCGAAGCGATTGACGGTGCCACCGGCGAATAAACATAATAGGACTTAAGCTCAATTACAAAACTGGTTTGAAGCGGGGTAAGTAGGGGTGCAACCCCGGCGGGGGGTATAAGGAGTCCCCCCTGGAAAACCCTTTTCGACTTTCGCTTCCACCTCACCGGGTGAGGTGGAAGCGAAAGTCCTACATAATTTACTTCCACCTAAACTCTATAATACCGATATATGAATAGCCGCTTAATTCAAAATAAGCGGCTCAGACTATTTAGCTTGTGCATATAAAATGTTATAATTAGCGGGTGGAAACAAATATGATAACTAAAGAGAACGAGCGGTTATACCGTACCGAAGCGATTATTTTGCGGATGACCAACGTAGGCGAGGCCGACCGCATTTTGACGATCTATACCCGCGACCGGGGTAAGCTGCGAGTAGTCGCCAAAGGGGTGCGCCGCACTACCAGCCGGCTTTCGGGTTATGTCGAGCGGTTTACTCAGACCCGCCTGTTGATCGCCAGAGGCCGCAACCTGGATATTATCACCCAGAGCGACCCGGTGAAAATCTTTCGCAACCTCAACGGTGAAAACCTGGAAATTTACGCCTACGCTAATTATGCCGTACATCTGCTGGACCAGTTGACCGAGGAAAACAGCGAAAATTTCCCGGCTTACCAGTTACTTTCGGAAACCTTTGAAAGTCTCAACGTCGGTAACAATCCGAACGCGACTATTCGGGCTTACGAATTGCACCTGCTGAATTACATGGGCTACCGGCCTCAACTGACCCAGTGCGTGCGCTGCAACGCTGAAATCGAGCCGATGGTGAATTTCTTTAGCCCTGAAATGGGCGGGGTACTTTGTCCCGCCTGTGGTGAGGTCGAGCGGCGTAGCCTGGAAATGAGTCTGGACGCCCTTAAGGTTTTACGCTATATGCAGCGTAATCCGTTTGCCAGTGGCCCTCAACTCAAGCTGTCCGATCAGTTGCGCCTGGAACTCGAACATATTATGCACAATTACACCCGGTATTTGCTCGAACGCGATCTGAAATCGGTTGAATTTATCCACTCGATTTCTTGACACATCTGGTTGCCGTTTAAATGATAAATTGGTGAAGTAAGGCTAAAAGGAAAAACTTTATGGCTTATAACAAGCAAAACCTGGGCGATGGCGAACGCCTGGTACTGGTGGCTCACCGGCACATGGTGGTTCTCTTGAGGGCGGCGGTGCAATGGATTGCCCTGTTTGTCGTGGCGATTGGCCTTGCATTCTTTGTGGGTAGTCAGAACTGGGTCGATCTGTACGCCACTCTTAGAAATGTCATTTTGATCGTCTGTCTGGCGGCGATGGTTATTTCCCTGATCGCCTTTGGGGTCTCCTATTTGCAGTGGCAGTCCGAGCAGTTTATTGTCACCAACGAGCGGGTGATCCAGATAAAAGGCATCGTCAATAAAGACGAGCTATCGACCTCGCTAGAAAAAATCAACGACATCGAAACCAGCCAGACCCTTTTTGGCCGTATGCTAAATTACGGTACGGTCGATATTATTACCGGCAGCGATACCGGCAATAACCGGCTGCAATACCTGGATAAGCCGTTTGAATTTAAAAAAGTGATGCTCAACGCCAAGAACCGGTTTTATGGCGATGCCAGCGACATGGCCCCCGGTAATCAGGCCTACCAGCGTGGCGATGGCAATAACAAACCCCGCCGGGTAGCGGTCGACCCGGAGTACGATGGGCCGGTCCCGGCCTACCCGCCGCAACCCGCCCCCGGTCTCTACCAGAACGACCCGCGTGGTTACGCTCCTCGCCAACCCCAACCACCCCAGCCCCCGTATTACAATGCTCCGGCCCCGACCCCGGCAAGTTACGGCGGCAACCCGGCTTCACCACAGCCGCTCACTTCGCAGCAAATCGCCGACAGCATTCAACAACTGGCCCGTTTGCGCGATAACGGCATTATCACCGAGGCCGAGTTCCAGGCCAAAAAAAACGAGCTAATGAACCGCTTATAGGCGAAGGTCCTAACAACTTAAAAAAGGATAACTTGAAGAATGAACGAAAGTGACTCTTCCCTGCTGGAGCAAGCCCACCAAAGTGTTACTCAACGGTTGGGCGAGCGTCGCCCTGAAATCGGTATCGTGCTGGGTAGTGGTTTGGGTAGCCTGGCCGAGGAATTAACCGAGGCCGTCGCGTTGCCTTATGCCACTATACCGGGGTTTGTCGGCTCAACTGTGCCAGGCCACGCCGGACGACTGGTGGCCGGACGGCTGGAAGGCCGGGAACTGCTGGCGATGCAGGGCCGGGTGCATTATTACGAAGGGCATTCGATGGACCAGGTAGTGTTTCCGATTCGCCTGATGCACCGTCTCGGCCTTAAAACCCTGATCGTGACCAACGCTGCTGGCGGCCTCAATCCCGAATATCGGCCCGGCGACCTCATGGGTATCACCGATCACATTTTCCTACCCGGCATGGCCGGAGCTAACCCCCTGCGCGGTCCCAACGATGATACAGTCGGGCCGCGTTTTCCCGGCATGGTCAACGCTTACCCGACCGAACTGCTGGGGTTGGTTCAGGCCGCCGCCCTCAAACTCGATATTCGATTTCACCAGGGCGTTTACATGATGCTGACCGGTCCCAACTTTGAGACACGGGCCGAGATGCGGATGCTGCGAGCCTGGGGAGTCGATGCGGTCGGAATGTCGACCGTCCCGGAAGTCATTGTGGCGGTTCACGCCGGTTTGCGCGTACTTGGTATCAGCACCATTACCAATAGCCTCAAGCCGGATACCACCGCCGAAGCCAATCACGCCGAGGTGCTGGAAGTCGGGCAGCAAGCCGGACCGCGCTTGATTTCGCTGGTCAAGGCCATTCTGCCGCAACTTTAGTCGGCGGCGATGGCTTCCAGAGGTTCTTTAATTGGCACCGGTGGCGGGAAACTATTCTTGAAAGTGAAAGCTAGCGGACTGGGGCCGCCTTCGGTCAGGATTTCCAGCCGCTGTTTAGCTTCATCCAGGGTCGGGATACGCCCGGCTTCCACCCACCACAATACAAAAGAAGGCCGCCCCAGCGGTTCAAACCACTCCCGGCGGCTACGAAACGCGCCGGTATGATTGCTGCGATAGACGTAACTTTGCAAACTCTCCAGCGACTCCCACAGTGTCAGGTTTATAATCAAGGTCGGATCGTTAAAGGCATCGATCTCGGTCGCGTCGCCGCTTTCGGTTTGTAACCGCCACACAAACCCCTCGCTTTGCTCCCCCAGCGTATTTAGCGGTATAAGTTGCTCCACAAACCCGGCCATCAGTGGGTCGGTCAGGGGGCTTTCATGCGCGCGATATTAAGTTGCGCCAGGTGGTAATTATTATCAGGCATACCCTAATTCCTCTATTTTATCCCTCTATTTTATTTTCCAAAGCAAAAGCGAATCCCCAATGCTGGTTTTCACGACCAGGCTCCGATTATCACCCAGCCATATCAGGCCGCTGATTGGTTCGTTGGTTCCTCGCAAAACCTGGGTTGCGTGCCAGTTGACGGTATCCCAGACCCTTACTACGTGATCGGCCCCGCCGCTTGCCAGGTTTTTGCCATCGGGCGACCAGCGCAAGCTTGTAACCATACCCTGATGAGCCGACCAGGATTGGACCAGCTTGCCCTGATCGGTTTCGTAAACATTGATCAAACCGGTTGGCAAACCGATTGCCAGCAGTCGCCCGTCCGGGGAGAACGCGTTATCACCGCTATACCCCTGACCGGTTCCTGGTCGGGGATCGAGTGCCACCGGGGCCGGGGCCAGGGCCGCATTTCCACTGTAGGTTTTATATAATAGCATAAAAGGCAGCCCGTTACCACCGGAAAAGGTGTTTATTTCCATCTTCCAACCCGGCGACCAGAGTATATTATTGCCGTAGTCGTTATTTAACGATTGCCCGTTTGTAGTGATCGTGCCTAAACCAACCTGGCCCACCACACTATATGGTAGATGAGCTTCTGCCGGGGCCTGTGGGACATCCGGCCCCGCCTTGTTTATGATCCATTTTAGCTTGCGTTGGTCTTCCAGCGAAGGCGGGGGTTTAGTCAGGTCCCACTGGCCGATCTGAGCGTTACCGATCTGGAAAAAGATCGCCGGAGTAGTACTCTTATTGCTCCAGTCGAAAGGATTGGTATCGGCATCGTTTGGCAAAAGATAGTCGCCCAGGAAGGCCGGTTGGCCGTTCTCGAATTTCCAGACCCGCACCACCCATTCATACCGGCGATCCGGGGGTGGCGTATTGTTTGAGGTATAAAATTTTAAAAACCTGGCGGCCAGGTACTGACTATCGGGCGACCACTTTATATTAATTGACCTGGGATTTTTCATCGACTCCGGCCCGTCCAGCGAGGCCAGCTGCCGGTTAGTGGCTGTATCCTTTATAAGTACAGTACTTAATACTTGACCAGTCTGGGCCGCCATTTTGCCGTCCGGCGAAGGTAGCCAGCTAATTGTATGCTCGGTCTGGCCGGGATAAAGCACCTCCACCGGTCGGTCGCCCGTAACCGGACGGGGGGCCGGTACTAACTTGACCGCACCCCGGTCGTCGTTGACTAGGATCGTCTGGCTATTGGGGGACCAGTGAGCATAAATCAATTCACTCTTATCGAACTGGACCACCTGACCTTGCAGCTTATAGCTATTAGGCTTATCGGTATCCGGTTCGTACACCTGAAGTATCGAGCTAAGACCATTATTGGAGGTATTATCGCTCAATTGCAGTGCCCCGACCAGCAACTGTCCATCCCGCGACCACTCCAAAATCCTGGTATCACTATTAAGGTTGTTAAAATATAAATTCTTTAACTCGATACTTTGCACGTCGGTAATTTTAACCGGCGGGTCAGCCTCCACCCTTTTAAGGCCCTCTATAGCTGGCAGTTGCCAGATTGTCAGCGTAGAATTTTTAATCTCAAATTTTACCCCATTGCCGCCGGATAAGTTTACCTTAAAAAGGGCCATCGACCGGCTATCGGGCGACCAGGCTAAAGCGATTGAGCCATTGTCGGTTAATCTGATGGAAGTGGGTAATTCTAAAGTCGTATAAGGCGAGAGGTCTTTGGTTTGAAAGATAACTATCTGGTACTTATCGTCAAGGGCCAATGCCAGGTAATTACTATCGCCCGACCAGCTAAAACTGGGTACCGGAAACACGCGGGCGGAAGCAGTAGTAGCCTGGTTAAAGCGTTTTGCGGTATCACTCTCAGTCGAGTTAATTTGCTGAGGGCCGCCCTTAAAACTCCATAGCTGGTACACATCGTAATCGGTTCTGAGTAACAAATAGTTGCTGTTGGGCGACCAGTTAAAAAGGTTAGTAAAAGTAATAAAGTTTTGCAGGGTATAGATTTGACCGGCCCCGTTGCGTAGGGGAATGCTCCGCAATACTTTGCCGCTACTGCCCAGTTTTAACTGTCCATCCAGGCCGAAAGCGGCAAAATTATCGCCGTCTGGCGACCAACTAACCTGTAGATACTGGTCGGGGTTGGGCAACTCGCGTCGGCTGATCCGGCTCTTACTAGGGATGTCCCAGACCTCCCAACCGCCATCCTGGGTACTGAGATACAGGTTTTGGCCGGGCGACCACAGGGTACTATTTAATTTCACCGCGCGCGGTCCGTTGAGCGAAGTAACCTCGCCGGGTGCTAAATCTGCCGGGCTGCGATATTTTATTTCGGTGGAACCGGCCCAGGCCGGTTGGTAACGGGTGAGGTTTGAACCATCAGCCAAACGGCTATTTTGCAAAAGTCCGGGGACGGTGGGCAAGGGGTGCGCGGTCGGTTCCGGTGTAACCAGGTTGCGTGCCTGCTGTTGAGCCTGATCGGAGGAAGAAACGACCGAGTAAACTATAAATATCACCAGCAATACCATCGCAATAGCCAGGCTGGCCCAGGCCGTTACCGCCGAAAAACCCCCGGTGGTTCCATCCGACCGGTTAGCCGTTTCCTCCGCCACTACGACCGGGGCGGCCTTCGCGGCTTCTTTTTGTCGGGTCTGGCGGGGTAGGGCGGGCATTTGCCGGATTTGTTCACGGCTATACAAACTCCAGCCAAACGCCCCGGCCATCTCACCGGCGGAGCTATAACGGCCTTCAAGGGCTTTTTCAAGTACCAGGGCGGTTTCGGGGAAAGTCTGGCCTAGTTTCGTCAGGTCGTCAGGCTTTAGATTTGGGTTAAAAGTGGGTTGGTCCGCCAGCAAGCTATAGAACAAACCGGCCAGTTGCTTTTGTTCCTGAGCGGTCGAGGCCTGTCCAACCTCGCTAACCTTCCGGTCAAATTCGGTTTGATAGCCTTCCTCGTGCCGAGTCACCTGAATGTCGGTCGCTTGCACGCTGGAATTTAGTTGCCGTCCGGTGCGTCCCAACCGTCGCAAGGCTTTTGCCAGCGCGTTACTCAGGTCGGCGGCTTCTTCTACCGTCAGACCGGACGGCAAATGGGGTGGCGTTTTCGGCTTGTTACCGAGCCGGTTCAAGAAGCTGAGACGGGCTTTGTGCCGGGTAGCCTCTTCGAGTTGGCGGGCGCGCGTCTGGGCTAAAAAATCGGCCAGGCTTGGCTGGTCATTCAAAAGGGGAGTTTGCAGATCCATAAGAAAGACCGGTACCTTTTTCTAGTTACAGATTTTTACCCTGAATTCTATAATCTTTGCTGACCCATAGCCTTATTTTATCACAGGTCTATCTTTTAGCATCCCCCCCAAAGCAGACCTAACCTTTCAAAGCTTGCCTGATCTTAACAGCATTGTGTTCCAATTCCTCCGGTGAGGCGGGTGGGCTATTCCAGATTGCCATCAGGTCGTCGTTGGGGTAGCGTGGAATAACATGGACGTGGTAATGAAAGATACTTTGCATGGCGGCGGGTTCGCTATTTTGGAGGGTATTCAAACCTGCCGGGTCGAAAGCTGTTTTGACGGCCCGACCCAGCCGGACGGCAATCCGGGCTACGTCGGCGGCGGCATCTTCGCTAATATCGAACAGGTTGCGGTGATGTTCTTTGGGGATCACCAGAATATGACCAGGATTTTTTTGTTGCAAGTTCATAAAGGCCAGCACCTGCTCGTCCTCGAATACACGGGCCGAGGGTATTTGACCGGCGACTATTTTACAAAAGATGCAATCGGCCTGGGTCTGCATTGTGTGGTTCCTTTCCAAAAAATAAGTTCTAACAATTAAAACCAATTTACTCGCCGATGATTTTCACCAAAACCCGTTTGCGGCGGGTGCCGTCGAATTCGCCGTAAAAGATTTGCTCCCAGGTACCGAAATCCAGTTTTCCTTCGGTCACTGCCACCACTACCTCTCGGCCCATGATTTGCCGTTTGATATGCGCGTCGGCGTTGTCCTCGCCGGTATCGTTGTGGCGGTACTGCGAGACCGGCTCGTGGGGGGCCAGCTGTTCCAGCCAGCGGTCGTAATCGTGGTGGAGGCCGCTTTCGTCGTCATTGATAAAGACCGAAGCGGTAATGTGCATCGGGTTGACGAGGGCTAGCCCTTCCTGAATGCCACTTTCGCGCAAACATTCTTCGACCACCTCGGTTATGTTGATAAATCCCCGGCGACCCGGTACGGTAAAGGCCAGTTCTTTGCGATAGCTTTTCATTCCAGGGAATAAACCTCCTCAACTTGATAAATCGACCCTTTGGAGGTCAGCACGCTTGAAAAAAGGGTGAATTCGGTCACATCGAACGGCTCGGTTTTGAAGCGAAAATGCTGAACCAGGTACTCGGTCAGGCGCGACATCGGCGTATCTTTTAGCCGAGCCAGGGTAATATGCGGGTCGAACTTGCGGCCCTCCGGTGGGAGACCGCTTTGAATCAGGGCGTTTTCGATTTTGCGGCGCAATTGTAGCAAAGGTTCGTTTTTCTCGACCCCGGCCCACAGAACCTGGGGTTGTCCCCGTTTCTGAAAGTAGCCGACCTCCTCCAGCACCAGATCAAATGGGTCGAGGACGACCTCGGCCAGACTTTTGCGGATGTCGTCAAACAAAAAGCGGTCGACCTCGCCGATAAACCGCAAAGTCAGGTGAATCTGTTCGTCGTCAACCCAATTTGCGCCGGGCAAGCCAAAGGATAGGGAAGCCAGGTGAGCTTTGATAGTTTCGGGTAAATCCAGGGCTACAAAAAGTCTATACATAGCCTACAATTGCAAAAGTTTAGAATACGCCGCCCTCGTAGACCGCTACACCCATCGCGCCGGGTCCGAGATGAGTCGCCAGGGCCGGACTAAACTGGCAGATATAAACGCGCTCGCGCGGGAAAATCGGGGCAATACGGGTGAGAATGGCTTCGATGTCAGCCGGGCTATTGGAATGAATGATTGCCATTTCTTCGATATGTGGAAAGTCCTCGATAAATTCGCACAGGCCCTCGATGGCTTTGGTACGGGTGCGGGTGCGCTCGAACGGCACGATCTGGCCTTCTTCGAGACGGAGCAAAGGCCGGAAGTTGCTGGGCGGGGTGGGGCCAAGAGCCTGTTGAGCTTTGCTATTGATCCGGCCACTTTTGTGCAGGTACTGGAGGGTTTCGGTGAAAAATATTACGTGGGTCTGGAAAACCATCCGGTTGACCGCCCCGACCAGTTCGGCGTGCATGACCCCCTGCCGGGCGCGTTTGGCGGCTTCCATAGCGATCACGCCGACCCCAAACGAGGCCGAAAGCGAGTCGATTACAGTGACCTGGGCCGAGGGAGCCAGAATATTATTGCGGGCCTGGATCGCGGCCTGATAGGTCTTGCCTAGCTTGGCGGAATGGTGGATCGAAATAACGCTATCCCCGGCCTTGAGAATTTTTTTGTAAACTTCCTCAAAGGTTTCGACCGAAGGATGGCTGGTAGTCGGCAAGGGCAAGCCAACCGGCCAGTTGGAGAGCCGCCGGTGAAATTCTTCGGCACTGATGTCTACCCGGTCCAGGTAATCCTCACCATTGATCTGAATATATAACGGTACGAGCTGAATCCCATAATCACGCACCAGCTCTGGCGGTAAATCGCAGCTACTATCGGTGACAATTCTAACTCGTGGCATTGCACACCCGTCCCGGCTGATGTTGATTGGTCGAAAAGAGTTCGACCCTTCCTGATTTCATAGCACTTAGCACAACAAACCTTATTCCACCGAAATTATGTAATGATAATGAGGCTGTCCACCTCGAAGCAGCTCAATCGTTTGATTCTTGTAACGTGCCTGTACCTGGGCCTGGAGGGTCTGGGCTTCCGGTTCACTAACATCCTGACCGAAGTAAAAGGTCAGCAAATCGTGATCGGCGGCTTCCATTTTTTCCAGCAGTTGCCAGATAGTTTCTTCTTTGCTTTCGGCGGCGATACTCAGCACGTCGTCGATCAAACCGACCCATTGGCCCTCGGTTACGGAGACTCCGTTGACGGTGGCGGTACGCACCGCGCGGGTCACTTCACCGGTTTTTACTTCCGGCAAAGCGGCGGTCATAGCGGCGGCATTTTCTTCCAGACCGGCTTCGTAGTTAAAACGCGAAAGCGCGGTGATACCCTGCGGTACGGTCGCAGTTGGCACTACCGTCACCTTTTTATCGGTCAGAGCGGCGATTTGCTGGGCCACCATTATGATGTTTTTGTTGTTGGGCAAGATAATGACGCTCTGACCGGGGACTTTTTTTACCGCCTTGAGCAAATCTTCGGTGCTGGGGTTCATGGTCTGACCGCCCTGCACGACATAACCGGCTCCAAAATTTTTGAATGCCTGGCTCAGACCGTCCCCGGCCACCACCGCGATTACCGAGACTTCGGAGGGCGGTAGATCGGTGTTGAGGTCGTCGTCCGAGGCCGCCTCAACCGGGTTAGCCGTCTTTTTCTGGAAAGCTTCTTCGTGCTGGGTCTGCATATTATCCAGCTTGATCTGGCCGAGTGCGCCCAAAGTGGTAGCGTAGCTGATAATCGCGCCAGGATTATCGCTGTGAATATGGACTTTGACCATCGAATTATCGCCCACGATAACGGCACTCTGGCCGAGCTTTACCAGTTCGTCGCGGACTTCTTCAAAGTTTACCGGTTGGCTGGGGTAAAGCATAAAGTTGGTACAGTAACCGTAGGCTTCCATTTCGTCGTGGTCGTTTGTGGGACCGGCCTCTTTATTATCAAAATTCGGGCGAGCCTGTTCCACTTCGCTCAAACCGTGCTTGACCATCTCCTCGCCCCGGATGAAGCGCAACGCGCCTTCCAGCAGGACAAAGCAGCCGTGTCCCCCCGCATCGACTACCCCGGCCTCGCGCAGAGCGGGCAGCAAAGTGGGAGTGCGGGCGACCGACTCGCGGGCAGCTTCGACGGCGTGGGTCAGGACGTACATTATATTATTGTGTTTTTGGGCGGCCAGCATAGCCGCTTCGGAAGCTTCACGGACTACTGTGAGCATGGTACCTTCGACCGGCTTGATCACCGCCCGGTAGGCCATTTCTTTGGCTTTCACCAGGGCCAGGGCCAGGTCCAGCCCGTTAAACTGCTCTTTTCCCTGTAAGCCGTCGGCCAGGCCCCGGATGATCTGCGAAAGTATCACGCCGCTATTGCCGCGCGCGCCCATCAAAGCTCCGTAAGATAGCCGTTTGCCGACCGCTTCGGCACTATCTTTGTTAGCGAAATTGGTTTCGAGTTCCTTAATCGCCGCTTCCATCGTGCGGCTCATATTGGTGCCGGTATCGCCATCGGGAACCGGAAAAACATTCAGGGCGTTGATCGCCTCGGTATGTTGTTCGAGCCAGCCGGCAGTGGCAAACAAGACCTCGCGTAACCCGGTTCCACTACAGGACCGGTTCCATTTCGGGTCATTCGCTAGCTCGTCATCCAGGCCGGTGTTGTCTGGCCCGCTTTGAGAACTGGGTAGTGTCGTTGCGTTCTCCCCTTTCAAGTATTACCGTCCTCCGTTAGTTCTGGGTGTCTTTGTTGTCGCGGCGCGGATGGCGACCGGCTTTTTCGGTTTCGAGGGTGCGCAAGCCCTGAACATTAACATTTACCTCGGCTACTACCCGGCCCAGGTGCCGTTCGACTTCGATCTTGACGTTTTCCATCAATTGATGGGCCACCTCGCTCACCCGGATGCCGTACTCAATAATCACGTACAGATCGAGAATGATCTCATCGCCCTGAAAGCGGATTTGAATGCCTTCCCGGTAGTGATCCGGCTTTAAGACTTCGGCCCGGCCATTGTGCAAACGCCGCGATGCCAGTCCGACGACACCGTAACCGCGCTCCATGATGGCCTGGGCGGTAATTGTTGCAATCGCTTCGGGGGAAACCTCGACCTTGCCGATATGTTCGGCGGCGGGGGGAGTTTGCCCGGTCGATGCGCCATAGCTCTCTACAGTGTTGTCTTTTTTCATTTTTTAGAAAGCTTTCAAAACTAAGAGTGTCAGAACCATGCGGCTCCAACTTGATTGCGCCCTGATCGACAATATTAAAACCCGGTTCTTTCGAGCGCAAAAGGCAGTTAGCAGCAGATTTTTCCAGACTCACAGGCCAGTTTAATGTTGGGCCAGGTGATCGAGTTGGGCGGGGTAGCAGGGCCGGATTTGTCCAGCCTCACACCCACCCCGATTTGCTAAACCAGGCCGGTTGTGCTAAAATAATCGTCCTGTGACCTCGACTTTACAGGTTGGGTCAATTCGTGGTAAATGATACAGCAAAAAAAGTGATTCGTAAAGGGGGTAAACGCAAATTGTCTGGTAAATGTGATGTCTGCGGCAAGACGCCGGGTTTTGGTCATAACGTAAGTCATTCGGCCCGCAAGACCAACCGGATGTGGATGCCGAATATTCAGCATAAGTTAATTCAACTCAAGGGCGAAACCGCGCCGGTTAAACGCTACGTTTGCACTCAGTGCTTGCGTACTTTGCAAAAAGACCGGGTCTAGTTTTCGTCGCCGGGTGGTTCCGGCAATTACCGTTAATCGGTGTAGCCTTGTTTTAACCCCTTACGAGCGACGAATTTTATGTGCATCAGGTTCCTATTTAAATAGTAGGAACCTGTTTTAATGCCTGGAATTACTAAGATAGGACTTTCGGTAGATGACGTAAACCAACCCAAAGCAGGGGCGTGGTACACCCAATGGGTATCTGGTCCCGACTAAGCGCCGCTCTGGCTGGGACCCTTTTTATTGAAAAGTTTGACCTTTTCAGGATATATTGAATCGGTGGTGAGCCTGAGCAGGATATATGATAGAATAAATTCAGGGTGGTGATTTTTTAGGGGTAGGTTGCGTTTTAACCGGTAGATGGTTTGAAAACCATTCAAGAGACCTCTACAAGAAAGGGGTTGTCTTATTCTTAGTGGTAGCGAAGACGCTGGACTGGTAGCCCGCGTGCGGAGTGGCGACCTGGCTGCTTTCGAGCAAATCGTAAATGAGTTTGAGCCAAAACTGGTTCGCTTTATTTACGGTCTGACCCGCGAACGCGAGCTGGCCGAAGACCTGGTGCAGGATACTTTTGTATCGGCTTACCGGGCTTTAGCGACTGCCTCGGACGAATTGAACCTGTCAGCCTGGCTATACAAAATCGCTTTAAATAAGGTAAGAAGTGAAAAGCGGCGCAAACGTCCGGTGGTTTCTTTTGGTATGCCCGGTTTTGGGGATGAGGCCGGGCGACCCGAAGATGACCAACCGGTGCTGAGAGTGCCGGACCCGCGCAGTGAACCGGGCGAACAGGTGGTGCAGCGTCAGCAGATTCTGGATACGCTGGAACAGTTGCCGGACGACCAGGCGACGGCCCTGCTGATGGACGCGCAGGGCTATGATGATGAGGAGATCGCGGCGACCCTGGAGGTCAGTGTGGGGGCGGTGCGTCAGAAACTTTTTAGAGGTCGCAAGGCTTTCCGGGCACTCTACGACCGGGGCTAAGACCCAGTAGCGGGACAACAGGAATTATAAGGGTAGTAAACTTTTGGCAAACAATAACGGACAACCACCAGACCGGGATAACCTGGATAATACTGAAGACCAACGCGAGGACCCGGCTTTCAATCAACGGCTGCGGCAGGATTTGAACGCTGCGTTATCGCCGGGAGAGGGGGAGTTCCGGTCGCGCCGGTCGCAGATTATGGAACAACTGCGGGCGGAAAACGGCCAGGCAGCGGCTCCGGTAAATATCAACGACCGTCGTACCGAGCGAGTAAATTCGGCCCCGGTTCCAATGACGCAACTCCCGCCACCGGTGAATATTGCGACCGGTCGCCGCCCGAACCGGAATTTTGGCTGGTTGGGAGCGTTGGCGGCGGCGTTGGTGCTGCTGGTAGTGGCCGGAGTAGCGGTCTTCGGGCTGACCTCTAATAATTCGCAAACCACCAAAAGTATAGGGGCGGTGGCGGTTAACCCGGCCTTTACAAGTACTGCCGTTAGTAATAATCAGGCCGTGCCGGGGGCCGAGAGTGCTAAATCGGCGGCAAGCACCTCCACGACAGTAGCCGCTTCTGCCACAACGGGTGCGGCGGCGGCGGCTCCGGCTCCAGCGGCGGCTCTGGCACCACGCACTACAGCCGCCGGGTTCGCTGATACGCAGGGCGGTAGTGCCGGGTCGGTCGCCAACGTTACGACCGCCGCTTCTGCCACAACTGCCGCTTCTGCCACAACTGCCGCCGCTATGACCACTGCGGCGGCTGCGTCGGCAACGACCGCAGCATTTGCCGCTACCACTGCCGCCGCCTCTGGTTCCAGTGTTCAGGTTCCGCCGACAGGTTCACCGGCCAGCGTTGTTACGGTCGCTCCCGGCCAGTCCAATATTTTACCGCTATATACCGGGGCGACGGCGATACCACTGCAGGGTAATGCGGTTGGGGTGCGTTTAACTTTGAAAAATGAAGCTGACCGCTATATCACCGATCAGGGGAGCCGGAGCCAGCAGGGTCTGGCGGCTAGTGCCATCGACCGCTATGCCTTTGCCGGAAGCAAGGTTGCCGCTACCAGGGCCGAGAATGTGGTAGCCTTTTACACCGATCAGGCCGCCAAACTGGGTTTCGGTCTGGCTGCCAATATTACCTTGCGGGACGATGGGGTTGCTCGGACGCGGTGGCTCTATCTTTCGAGAGGCTCGCAGCAGGTGGGAATATATATTGTAGAAGCCTTGCAACTAGCTGATGATAGCCCGTTAAAGCTTGGTGCCGGGCTGAATAGCGGTGACACCGCGATTTTCTTTCTGACTATCCCTTGATCACCCCGACAAAGCTGGTGGAGTCAAAACGCCAGTTGTAATCCTGGGCCTGAATGATCATTTTGGCGGCCCGTTCGTAACGCCCGATGCGCCAGGCCATGTAAAACAGTAGCAGAGCCATTATGATAAACAGGCTGCCAAAAGTGAACCAGACCATAAAACTTTGCATCACCACCAGAATGATCGCAAAGACAACCGCTACTCCCCCGATAATGGCATAGGTGATCTGGTTGCGGCGTTTGCTGGGAGCGAACTGGCGATTGATAACCGTCGGACGAATGCGCTTAACCTTTGCCAGTTGGCCGACCGTCACGACGTAAGGCCCCAGCGTCACTAGCACCACGATCAAACCTCCCGCGAATATAAACCAATCCGCCGGGTCGAACGGGGCTTGCCAGTCGATCAGCCAGCCGGTCAGACGCAGCAAACCCAAAATTGCCAGCACAATTAAACCGGCCCCCAGGCAAATCCAGCCATAATATACAAAACTTAGCCGGATACCGGCCCTCGGATCAAGCATAAACCCTAACTTTACAATTCTTATCTTATTGTAACTACACACCAAACCACTATAGAGGATCGAAGCAGGGGTCGTGGGGGTTGGGTACCCAGTGGGTGCCCTGCGTGGGGTCGTACAGGCGGGTACCCTATGGGTGCCCCTGTAACCCTTTTCTTCTTCTTTTCTCCGCCCTGGGGCGGGGTTAGGGGTGGGGTCTGAGTAGTTACATTTTATTTACCGATACAAAAATTCTCAAAGATTTCTTTTAAGAGCGAGTCCTGCACACTCTCGCCGGTGATTTCGCCCAGGCTTTCCAGGGCCAGCCGGAGGTCGATTGAAATAAAATCGGCTGGAAGCACGGCAGCACTGCTGGACAATGCGGCCTGTAGATGGGTGTGAGCGCGTTCGATGGCCCGACGGTGGCGTTCGTTGGTGATCATTACCTGTCGGGTGGCGACGTTCTGTCCTCCCAGGGCTAACCGGGCCAGCGTGTCTTCGAGTTCGGCCAACCCTTCGCCGGTCCGGGCCGAGATATTGACTACCGATAGGCCGGGCAATGTCGCGGTAAAGGCCACCGGGAGAGTGATCTGTGGGGACATATCCCTTTTGTTCAAGATAATACAGGCTTTTTTGCCGCTCTCCCGGTTGAGTTCCAGCCGGACAGCTTCGATCAAGGTCTGGTCGCCTTCGGTCAGGGCGCGGCTACCGTCCAGCACCAGCAAAAGCAAATCGGCACTCGAAAGGGCCTGGCGGCTGCGCTCGATCCCCAGAGCCTCGACCAGGTCTTCGGTGGCGGTAATCCCGGCAGTATCGACCAGCACGACCGGTACACCTCGAATATTGACAGTCTCCTCGATGACATCGCGGGTGGTTCCGGCGATTGGAGTCACGATGGCCCGGTCGGTTCGGAGTAAGGCGTTCAAGAGCGAGCTTTTGCCGACATTCGGCACGCCCACGATAGCCGCCCGGATACCCTGCCGGTAGATCATGCCGGCCTCGGCGGTTGCCAGCAGCTTTTCCAGTTCTTCTAGGGTCGATTGCATCTGGGGGGCGACTGAGGCCGGCGGTACATCGTCCTCCGGGAAATCGATCATGGCTTCCAGGTGGGCCAGGCTACTCAAAAGACCCTGCCGGACCAAAGCGATCCGCTTTGAGAGATTGCCCGCTAACTGGTCGAGAGCCTGTTGCAGACCAGGTCCGGTTTTGGATCGCACCACATCGATCACGGCTTCGGCCTGTGCCAGGTCGATCCGCCCGTTCAGGAAAGCCCGCAGGGTGAATTCGCCCGGTTCGGCCAACCGCGCTCCTTGCTGGAGGGTCAGGTTCAAGACTCGTTCGAGTGGCACCGGCCCGCCGTGACAGTTGATTTCCACCATCGGTTCGCGGGTGTAGGTACGCGGGGCCGCCAGGTAGACCGCCATTACTTCGTCGAGCGGGCCGGTGCCGCTGTCGGGAGGTTCGGGGTCGCGGACCTGGCCGTAATAAAGCTTGTGGCTCTCGAAAGTGCGTCGGGTTCGCCCACTGGGTTGCCGGAAGACTCTTTGGAGGATCGGTAAAGCCTGGGGACCGCTCAACCGGACGATGCCGATGCCGCCTTCGCCGAGGGCAGTCGATATGGCACTAATGGTGTCTGTGTACATAAGTTTTGTAGTCGTTATTTCAGTTATATAACATTTGAGGCTATATTCTAACCTCAAATGTTAAAGTGGTAATCAGGCTGCCTTTATTCAGGCGAAGGGATCACTGGGTGGTGAAGCTGGTCTGATTGACCTGGTTACCCATTTGTACATTTATACCCACCGTAAAGTCATGCGGTTCGTCTGAAACAGGCAGGGTACACATGGCAACGCCATCTGGCCCCGCAACGGAGTCACAGGTGCTATTTTTATTCGAAAAGTGCCAGACTGAGTGAAGGTTCGCGTTTGGTTGAACCTTACCGTTAAGAATCAAACGGGCGTAAACAGTCACATTGGTTGGTTGGGACGGATTAGGTTTGTCTAGGCAGATTTGAACCCCTGTTCCGGCGGTTTCTAACGCACTCAAACACCCGCTGGTAGGAATATTGTAAATTGGTAACGGTTGGGGAGATGGCATAGGTACCGTCTTTGGCGGGATAGTCCCTGGTGGCTGAGTCGGTGTTGGGGTTTGGCTAGAGCTGGGAGTTGGTGACGGGAGCGGTGCGTTAGTAATACCGCCAATGGGGGTCGTGGTTGGCCGGTGATGAACGTAATATTGTTCAGTTCCAATTAAACCTAACAACACGTCATAGGGCTTAGAGTTTTCGGGATGGCCCTCAAATCTGGCCCTTTCAAAATACTGAACCTGGTGATCTTTTCCGTCACCGAAGGGCGGAGGTAAGTTTTTTTCGGTGGATGGAAAGCTTATTGGATAACCCTGTTGAGCAAGCCCGCCGTTAGCTAGCCAATATTCCAGGAAACGTCCACATACGTTAAAACCGGTATCAGCAAAGTAACGGCAATCCGAATTACTTGAAGGAGATTCCGTTTTGAACGGTTCATACTTAGCATGAAACTCTTCGGCCCCCAATAAACCAAGCAGCACGTCGTAAGGAGCCTGATTTTCAGGGTGCAGCTCGAACCGGGCACGCTGGAAGTATTGCACCGTATGGGTTTTACCGTCGCCTGCCGGGGGCGGCGCGTTCTGCTCTACAAAAGTATCGGTAATGGGATAACCTTGCTGGGCCAGACCGCCGTTTTCATTCCAGTACTGGAGAAACCGGTCGCAAACCGTGAACCCCGTCTCCTGAAAAGTCCGACAATTGGCAGCCCTGGATGGGGCCGTGCCGCTCCCAAAGCTGATGAGTAGAGATAGAAATAAAACGACTAAGGCCAGCAAACGAAAACGCTTCATGAAGTACATCCTAACTTTTAAAAGTGTAATTATTACGTTTAAGATACTTTGGCACCTGTCAAAATTACTTATTCTTGTAACTGTTCACTCTACCCATTGAGAAATTAGCGGGGACTGTAGGACACCCAAAGGTTACCCGACCCCTGCGCGCGGTTGTAGAGGCGGGTACCCTATGGGAGCCCCTGTAGCTCTCTTTCTCTTTTCCCCTCCCTGGGGTGGGGTCTGAACAGATACTTATTCTTTGCTAACTGGTTTACAAAATGCAAAGGTTACAAAAGGTTATAAATGGAAAGGTTGTAAAGGTAAATCCTCAGGATAGTGAGTCAACCGATCCAAATTCAACAACCGCCTAAAAATGGTCAAACTTTAGGGTGCCGCCGGGGCAGCCAGCCGGACAGACTATCAAAAAAGGTATCAGTGCTGCCGCGACCTTTTATTATTGTAACAAACTCGTCCAGTTTAAGACTATTGACGGTTTCGCGCAATTGGTCAAGCTGGTTGGTCAGGCTGGTTTCCAGTTCGGCGGTAAGCTTTTTGGGGTCGAAGGGCTGACCTTTTTCAAAAAGTTGGGCCGGGCCGACCTCGACAAAGATGTCGGGGTATTGTTCGCGTAGAAACTCGAAGCGGACCGCCACCGGGTAAACGTAACAGCGGCCTACTCGCCGGATCAGGTGGGCCAGGCCGGAATGAAAAGCCAGTGGACGGCCTTCCTGGGGTTGAATCTGGCCTTGCGGGAAAATCCAGAGGCAGCGGCCCGGCCCCTGTTGCAATTCGCGGGCGATGTAATCAATCGAGCGCAAAGCTTCGCGGCCATTTTCCTGGTCGACCGAAAAGACCCCGGCCCAGCGAAAAAACCGGTAGCGACGAAGCTGGCGAACGTCCATCATAAGGTAGCCGTCCAGGCCGTAAAGCTGGCGAGTGACCATTAAGGCCAGATAACCATCCCACCAGGTGTTGTGGTTGGCGTAGAAAATCAAGGGAACATCGAGCCGGGAGGGGGGCGCGGGCAAAGGCCCACTGGCCCGGAAGCGTACTTCGTGAAAGGATTTCCACAAGCCGCGCCGGGCCAGCCAGAATACCAGCAATTCCCCCAGGAAATTGCGCCGCGCTGTAATCAGATTGCCGTTGGGTCTAGGTTTTACGCCTTGCATAGCCTTGCTTTCTCATTTCAGGTGGTTGAGAAAGCCAGTCTAATTCAAAAAGGCTAATTCGTAAATTCCAAATCGCTAGTTAGCCATAACCTGACTGGCCCCGTCGATAATACTGTTTGCTATCTTATTCGCGGCATTGAAGACCCCTGGTGGTCGGCTGTTCGGTCCGCTCACCGCCTCGCCGATGGCGATCAAATCGAGTTCTTCGATGCTTTTCTTTCTCTCGGTCAGCGTCTTGAAACGGTCGAAAGCTTCATTTAGCTGGTCGGGGGTAAAAGTAAAGCCTAGCTGTTCCATTGCGGCGTTAAAACCGGCCCGGCCCGATAATTTGTGAACCGCCATGCGGTTGTTGGAGAGGCCAACCGATTCGGGGGTCATAATTTCGTAGGTGCGGCGATCTTTGAGCATCCCGTCCTGGTGAATACCGGCCCCGTGCGCAAAGGCGTTCGCGCCGACGATGGGCTTGGTCCACTGGGGTTTCATGCCGGTCAGGCTGGCGATCAGGCGGCTGGTTTCGCTGATCCGAGTGGTATCGACTTTTACTTCGATCTCGAAAACATCTTTACGAGTTACCAGGGCCATCACGACTTCTTCGGTGGCGGCGTTACCGGCGCGTTCGCCCAGACCGTTGAAGGAGCAATCGACCCGCTCGGCCCCGTTCATTACGGCGGCCAGGCTGTTGGCAACGGCCAGACCCAGGTCGTTGTGACAGTGGGCCGAGAGGCGGACCCCCGGTACTTCCTCGCGCAATCTTTTGATCAAATCGCCAAATTCCCAGGGCGTAGCGTAGCCGACCGTATCGGGAATGGTGCAAAAGCGGACCCCCGCCTCGACTGCCGCCCGGCACAATTCGATCAGGTAATCCGGCTCGGTACGGAAAGCATCTTCAAAGGCAAAATCGACCTGGCTGGTGTACTGCCGGGCGTGTTTGATCGCTCCAATGACAAGCTCTTTGATTTCTGCGCGGGTTTTCTTCAGTTTGGCTTCCCGGTGGATTGGGGAAACGCCAATAAATGGGATAATGGCCGGATCGGCTCCATCTTTGAGAGCTTCCCAGCAAACGTCAATGTCTTTGGGGTTAGCCCGCGCAATAGCCATAATCGAGGTGTTGCGAACGGTACGCGCCACAGCCTGCACCGCTTCAAACTCGCCTTTGCTACTGACTGGAAAACCAACATCAAGCGTATCAAAACCCATATCGGCCAGGGCCTGCGCAATTTGAACCTTTTCTTTGGGAAAAAGGTTGACACCCGGCGTTTGTTCGCCATCGCGCAAGGTCGTCTCAAAAAAACTTATTAGCCGAGGCATAAGTTCCACCTCCTTGTAAAACCCATTGTTCGCCTCGCGGTCGAGACGGCTATTATTTTCGCGGCCAAAATTAGCCGTATACGAAAATTATACACCCGCTCCGGCTGGCTGGCAATGTTTTGTTACTATCTGGGGTTAGTAACTTTTATAAGACTTTCGCTCGAAACAACTTTTCAAATTCAAAAGTTGGCTAAAATTTGGAATACTCAGGTTCAGGAGCGAAAGTCGTGTCTTAATGAACGTGGGCCGGGCGTTCGTGGACGATCTGAATGTGGGTGCCGGGGCCGGTGGTGTCGGGTTGTAAGAAGACGCGGGTCGAGCGACACGAGTCGTTGAGGGGATCGAAAGCTTCGGCGGCAGAGGTAAAGCTAGTGTTGCTGTAGCGGATTACGGCTAGCCGGGCGGTTTCGGTTTGGTTCGGCAATACCAGGCGGTCGGCCTGTACCTCACCGGGTAGGGCGACCTGAGTCGATTTGTGGTTGGTCGCTAGTTGGCGGTAAAAGTTCAACACTTTATCGGGTTGGTCGGGGGTGGTGTAGCTGTCCAGAGTGCCCTGACAGCCGTAGGCTACTACGCCCGATTGGGTCAGAATTGCGCCAGGGTAAAGTGGGTCAGCCACCGGAGCTGGTCCGAAACTCAACAGGCCATAGGTGACGACTGCCCCGACCGGCACTGACAGCGGTGTCAGCAGCCAGCCCAGGCGACTACCGAGTGACGAAGGTTTGGTAGCCGTGCGGTTCTGCACCCGGTCATAAATCCAGCGTGCCGCCGGTTCGCTCATGACGGCCACTACGCCGCCCAACATCCCGCCCACCGCCATGAAGATTAGACCCACCGAGATTATAGTTACTATGTCGTGACCGCCGTAGATCAGGTGATCCCAGGTTACACTCATATAAAGGGGTAGCCCAAACCAGGTACCGGTAGCTGCCCCGCCGGTCCACCAGATTTCACGAAAGTTATCCCGGTCGGCGGCACTTCTTCGTCGAAACCGGCTGGATAGGGCCAGGCTAACCACCAGCACGGTGAGTAGAGTCAGGGCGATCAGTATCAGCCGGTCGGTTTCGGGCCAAGCCAGGTTGCGGGGGTCTTGCCAGGCAAACCACATCAAAGCCAGGGTGACAGCAGCCACCAACTGGGTCCAAACCGCCGCGAACAGGGCAACCGCCGCCGCCCCTTGCTGGTGGCCGGGCAGGGCGACTTTACGACCAGTTTTTACTTTTTGAACCTGATTAAGCGTTACGCTCATTAAACTACTTTCTAGTTAGCCTTGAAGGAAGTACGGCTAAAAGTAAGCATAGCATACTTAAACTTCGACAAAATTTGGACATGGAGAAAGATTCGGTAATAAAAGGTTGCCTTACCGCCCGGCTTTGCCGTATAGTGTCTTTGTGAAGAATTATATGTCCGGTTCCGGCACTTAAAGTGTCAAAATGGAAAGGAATTCAGCTTGAAATACCCGGCTTTTATCATGGTGCTTTGCGTCGTGTTGACTCTGGGGTTGGCAGCCTGTGGCGACGCAACCCAACCGGCTCCGGCAGCCCCAACTAGCGGTGCCACAACGATTATCGCGCCAACTACCAACCAGGCGACCACCGTAGCGGTAGCCACAACCTCCCCTGCCAGCAAACCGCCGACTACTCCGACGGTTGCCCCGGCCACTATCGCGCCGGTGGCTAACACGAGTGCCGCCATCACTAGCTCGGTGGCTAGCGGTCAGCCTGATACCGGGCGCGGTCTGGTGATTTTCCGGCAGCAGGGTTGCGCCGGGTGTCATGGCGGCGACAAAGCGACCGGGGCGTTGGGTCCTGCCTTAAATAATATTACTTTCCCGCAAGAAGGTCTGTTGCGTCAGGTGCGCGGCGGTGCGGCCCCGATGCCAGCCTTTCCGGCAGACCAGTTGCCCGACGCGGATGTAAAGCTGATTTACGCCTACCTGATAAGTTTGAAGGGAAAGTAAGTTATATAGGACTTTCGCTTCAAGCTCACATGGCGAGCTTGAAGCGAAAATAAAAAGAGATTTAACAGGGTAGACTCCTTACACCCCCGCAGGTGCTGCGCCCCCACGACCCCCGCTTTAGTCTGGGTTTCTTCGTTAAACGAAAGTCCTGTTATAAATGCAAAAAACCTGGCTAGCCGACCAGGTTTTTTAGAGAAGCGGGAGACGCGACTCGAACGCGCGACAGCCTGCTTGGAAGGCAGGAACTCTACCAACTGAGTTACTCCCGCAAAAGTTTGGATTGCGCCCTTATATTACCACTTTCTCTCATTGAGATCAACTTCTTGCATTAAAATTATTGTAACTACTTAGGCCCCACCCCTGACCCCACCCCAGGGCCACCAGTGGACGGGGAAAAGAAGAAGAAAAGAGTATTAACAGGGGAAACCCCTGTAGTACCCCGCGCCGGGCACCCATAGGGTACCCGACCCCCACGACCCCTGCTTCGATCCTCTTCACAGGTTTGGTGGGTAGTTACAATTATTCAATATTGCCTACCGCAAAGTCTGGCTAACTCCTATGACGGGTCATCTTTATCTATGATATAATTAAATAGTTCACAATCATTGCAACTAAGCGGGGGAATGTTGGAACTTTTAATGAGGAGAGGAGGGCTTGAGTGTCTAAAACTGTTGGATATATTTTGCTGTTGGGACTGCTGGGATCGGTCATTCTCAGTATTGCCCTGTTGATGTGGGTCTTTATTCAGTCGAACAACTCAAACGAGGGCAATAAGAATGCAACTCCTACTATTCACGCCGGACAGTTACGCCAGCTTGAGGCGATAACGGTAGCACTGGTAGATACCCGCCAGTTAATGGAGACTAAGGCTATTAGTGGTTGGTTGCTGGAATTTAGCACAGCCGGTTTTACCAGTAATTTTGAAGTGCCGGACCTGGCGTGCGCGTAGGGATAAACGGGTTATTCTGGCCGCAAGAAAATACCGGGAGCGGTCAGTACACCCGGCAGTTGTGGTCCTGGCTGCACCGCATTACCGACCAGACCGGTGACGACGAGCAGCCGGGATATACCCTGCTCGGCTACGACCCGGCGGTAAGCCTGGACGATCTGCCGGATGACCAGAAGTTAGTGGCAAAGGTGCCGGTCAATGTGCGACGCGGTGGGGATAATGCCGTAAAGCTGTGGTGGGAGCAAGCCGGTTTGCCCGGTCTGGTTCGACAACAGAAAAACCGGGAGGCCGCCTTCGATGTCGTTCACTGGCCCTATTTCGCGGCTTCGTTAAAGGCTCCACCGGCTCCTTGCGCCACAATTATTACTATCCACGATTTGATTCCGCTCGTGTTGCCGGAATACGCCCCCTCTTTACCCCTGAAGTTATATTTCAAACTGGTCAGCCGGGCCGCCCGGCAAGCCACTTTGATTATGGCCGACTCGGAACATTCGCGCCAGGATATTTTAAGGCTCTTGAAAGTGCCTGAGAAAAAGGTTGAAACGGTTTACCTCGGAACCGACCCACGTTTTCAGCCGCGCACCCTTTCCCCAGATGAGAAAACCACCCTTTTACAAAAATACGGCCTGAGCGGTCAGGAACGGCTGATCTTTTATATCGGCGGTTTCGACCGGCGCAAGAATATGCCCCTGTTGCTGGAGGCTTTTGGCCGGGCGGTGGGTCGGCTGAAACAACTGGAGACTGACGAAGATTCTACCGGGCGACCCTGGACGCTGGCGGTGGCCGGTCAGGCTCATTCGGGTAATTCGTTTATGTATCCCGACCTGCGCGAACCGGCCCGGCAAGCTCTTTCGCCCGGCGAGGCCAGCCGGATTCACTTTATGGGACGGGTGGCGGAGGCCGATAAACCGGCGTTGTACCAGGCCGCCGAGATTTTTGTGTTTCCGTCGCGCTATGAAGGGTTTGGTCTCGACCCGCTCGATGCGCTGGCCTGTGGTATCCCTACGATTTGCTCCGATGCCAGCAGTTTGCCCGAACTGATGGGCGCGGCGGCTCGTCTGGTCAGCCCCGACCGGAGCGAAGCCTGGACCACCGCCCTGGTCGAGCTGGCCGCCGATGAAGGGCAACGCCGCCAACTGGCTGCCCTCGGCCCGGCTCAGGCCGCCCGCTTCACCTGGGAAAAGACGGCAGAACGTACCCTTCAACTTTATCACGCCGCCGAGTGCATCAGGACGCGGGGTAAGAGCTAGCCGATGAAGATTTTGATGGTGTCAAAGGCCCTGATAGCCGGAATTCAGCAGCGCAAGCTGGAAGAACTGGCCGCGCTGCCGGGTGTCGAGAAACTAACGGTGGTAGTGCCGCCTTACTGGATCGAAGGGCGCGTCGGTCGCACCGAACTTGAAAAGAAATATACTAAGGGTTACGAATTGATCGTGGAGCCGATGCTGCTCAACGGGCACCACCACACCCATTTTTATCCGGGGTTGGCAAAGCGGCTCAAGGCGGCCAAACCCGACCTGGTTCACGCCGATGATGAGTCGTTTAACCTGGCGACCTTTGAGGCTATCTGGTTGGCCCGGCGGCAGGGCGCGGCGGCTGTTTTCTATAATTACGCCAATATCTACCGCAATTACCCGCCCCCCTTTAGCTTTTTTGAAAAATATAATTTCCGGCACGCGGCGGCGGCGTTGGCCTGTAACCGGGAAGCCGCGCAAATCTTACGGCAGCGGGGTTATAGTAAGCCAATCGAGATTTGCCCTCAGTTCGGGGTCGACCTGGCCCTGACACACCGGCAGACTCCACCACCGGATTTCGCCCGGCCCGATCTATTTACGATTGGTTACTTCGGGCGGCTGGTACCCGAAAAGGGGTTGGATACTCTGATCGATGCCTGTGGCAAGCTCAAGGGGGACTGGCGGTTGGTTTTCGTCGGGCAGGGTCAGAGCCAGGCGACCTTGCAAGCCCAGGTTCAACGCTTAGGTCTGGAAAGCCGGGTGAGCTTCCGGCCAATGGTGCCCAGTACCCAGGTGGCGGCTTATATGAGTGGCCTCGACACTTTTGTACTGCCCTCGGTTACTACTTCTAACTGGAAAGAGCAATTTGGCCGGGTGCTGGTCGAGGCGATGGCCTGTGTGGTGCCGGTGGTCGGTAGCAGTAGCGGCGAGATTCCCAACGTAATCGGGGAAGCTGGGCTGGTTTTTCCTGAAAAAGATACCCTAGCCCTGGCGGCCCACCTGCAACGCTTGCTGGATGACCAGGAATTGCGTCGGGTACTGGCGGCTAAAGGGTTGGCGCGGGTCCGGGAAAATTACACCCAACAGGAAATCGCCCGGCGGCATCTGAAGTTGTACCGGTTGGCTCTGGAGAGTAAAACCGGTTAAAGAGGAAATGTTATAACGAGTAGTAAAAATGGAAATTTCAGGCGTTCCAATGATTGACATAATATGCTAAAATAACAGCAGGTTCATACAGGTTGTGAGCTTTTACCATCTCTTTTTAGGCTAAAACTCGTCTGAGCATCAATGAAAATAAAGCTGCGGCTCCCCGACAGACCGACCGGCACTAAAATAATAGCAGAACCCACCTTCCAGAAAATCTGGAACACCTCTCGGCAGGGGGTGGTTGGCTTGCGCCGCTCGGTGGACTGGAGCGGTTTGCAAAGCTGGCTGAACCGGCGGCAGCGGGGAGTCGTGCGGGCCACGCTGGCGGCTACCGTAGCGGCTTTGCTCCTGCTGGAAGTCATTCGCACCCTGACCAGTTTACCCCCGATCTTGAGCCAGTATGAATTGGGCCGCCAGGCCTATAATAACGGTCAGTACCAGAGTGCTCTCCGAGTTTTACGCCAGAACCTGGCCCAACACCCCGACGAACCCTATACCCGTTTGCTGCTGGCCCAGAGTGCGGTTGCCCTCCACCAATGGACGGCGGCGGGGGGTTATCTCGCCTCGTTAGTGCGGGGAAACCCCGATAATCCCATGATTTATTACTGGATTGGTCGCGCCCAGCTTGGTTCGGGTCAACTTGAGTCCGCTGAAACAAGTTGGAACCTGGTGCTGGCCCGCAACGATAGTGCGGCCCTGACGATGCGACCGGCCATAAGTTTGGCACTGGGTCAGTTGCGGTTTCAGCAGGGTCGTTATGCCGAGGCCAGCCAGTTGTTGTACCAATCTCTAGCCGGGCCGGGTCTGGTGGAGCCAACCGACCGGCAAACCGCTTTTTATCTTTACGGCTTGCTACTGGCCCGCGACCTGCGCTTTGACGAGGCGATGGCCCCGCTGCAAAACGCCCTGGCAATCGGCCTACCTGGGAACCAACTGGATAACGTGCCGATGCAGGTTGCACTCGACCGGACCGCCGACCGGGCGCGGTCAGTGCTGGGTCAGTTGCCGGGAGCCGCCAGCGAAAAACTCGACGGGGCCAAACGGGCCAGGCTAGCCTATGCCTATATTCTGGCCGAGGAGTACGGCCCCGCCGAGGAGCAACTTTTACAGGTATTACGGGCGGCTCCCGGCTATACCGATGCGCGGGCTTACCTGGGGATTGTTTACTGGCGAACCGGGCGAAGTGGCCGGGCTATCACTACCCTGAATGCTGCCCTGGTTCAGCAACCGGCTAACAAGCTGGCCCGGCAAGCCCTGGCTGAAATTTTGATTGATCAGTTACCGGCTTTGCAGGTCAATAGCGGTGATAACGACCGCTTCAAGCAGACCGGGGAACAGGCTAAACGCTTGCTGGAAAGTTTGCAAACCGAAAAGCCCGACGACGCCAATTTGCAGGTGACGATTGCCCGCTACAACGTGGCGGTCCACGATTACCAGAGTGCCCAGCAACACTACCGCAACGCGCTCGACCTGAATAAACTGAAGCCAGTGACCGGCCTGAACGCGGGGGCGGTATTGTCGCGCTACTTCTCGGAAACCAACTTTGACCCGTGTGTACGGGGAGTGGATACCGGGTTGGAAGCTACCCGCGATCTCCCCAGCGATGCGGAAAGCTGGTACGCGGTCGGATTGGCCTACAGCAAATGCGGTCACCCTGATCTGGCCGCTCCCATGCTTGAGAAGGCCCTTGAATTGCGTCCCTATTGGCCTGAAGCCATGTACCGCCTGGGATTGGCTTATGACTGGTTAAATCGCCCGACCGAAGCTGATCGCCTGTTTGAACTGCTGGCCGACCTAGCGCCCGACCGGGTTTATCCCAGAGTTTCGCAAATAACCCAATAAATGTTTCTTAAAATGTAATATTTGGACATTGACTCTATTGACCATCCGTTTTAGAATCAATGGGGTAAAAGGCCGGAAGGCCTATAATTAACCGACTCAACAAAAGGCGAACAAAGTATGCTATCAGGTCTAAAAATGCTCCAGGCAGTCCTAAAAAATTTATCCTCCAAACTGATGATTGCGTTATTTATTGGCGTGATGGTCACTTTCCTGATCTTATTTTTGTTACAGTCGCTGCAAATGCAAAAAATGCACGCTGAAAACGAGCAAAAAAAGGCGGAACTGGCGGTGGTTCAGGCCCGTACCGATGCCTTGCAAGAACACCTGGACTTTTACAAGGGGCCGGGTTATTTAGTGTATGTTGAAAAGGTAGCCCGTGAGGCGTTGGGGTTGGTCAAGCCGGGCGAAACGGTGGTATTGACCGTGCCGAATGGTGAACAAGCCTTTAATAATCGAGCCGCCACTCCTACCCCGGCGACCACCACCAGTACGAGTGCTCCGGTTGCCACGCCCACCGCAGCAAATCATAAATCGAACTGGCAGAACTGGCTGGACTTCTTTGTGGGAAATTAGCTTTCTCGCCATGACTGAGCCAGTGCCGGCATAATATTTCGGAGGTAATTATAAAAATGGATTTATTTAAAAAGAAACTCGACCCGGCGATTGCCGAGCGCGTCCCCCCCGGCCAATCGCTGACCGACCGTTTCCCGGTCTTGCATTATGGCCCGGTGCCCCACGTTGACCTGGCGAAATGGGATTTTAAGGTTTTCGGGTTGGTAGACGAGCCGTTACGCTTTAGCTGGGACGAATTCAAGGCTTTGCCGCAGAGCCAGGTCACGATGGACATCCACTGCGTGACACGTTGGAGCAAGCTGGATACGGTTTGGGAAGGCGTGTTGATCAAGGATTTGATGAAGCAGGTCAACTTGAAACCGGAAGCCCGGTTTGTGCTGGCCCACGCCGAATACGGTTTCACGGCCAATGTGCCACTGGAAGTATTTTTGGATGATCAGTCGATTCTGGCCCACAGCTTTGGCGGCAAACCGCTGGAGAAAGATCACGGCTGGCCGCTCCGGTTGGTAATTCCCAAAAAATACTTCTGGAAAAGTGCCAAATGGATTCGGGGTGTCGAGTTTTTATCCAAAGACTCGCTGGGCTTCTGGGAACGCAACGGCTACAATAATAATGCCGACCCCTTCAAAGAAGAACGCTACAGTCAGGACAACTGGTAAATCAGTTTCTGTAACTTTCCAGACTCCCCTCTTATTCCTCCCCGGTTGGGGAACTAAACTTGTCCGGGATAATTCTTTTCGAGTCACCGCCGAAAAGAGTTATCCCGGACTTACAACGCCCTTGATTTTAATTTCTACACCTGATATTCATAGATTGACAACGGCTTAGACCTGTTAAGTTTACTTTTTGTCTTATTGACAAGAACTCTTTTTAATGCTATCATACTTTTAGTCAAAAGCACACTGGCGGATCAGGAGATGGCGGATTGGAACTGGAAGTCGGGAAAATAGAAAAGCGGGGTTACAACGCCCAGGACGGCATTTCGCTGACGGTAGACGTAGTAATTTTTAGCCTACGACCTCGCTACCAGCATGCCTGGGAAGCCGAAAATACCGATGACCGGGCCAACGACGAGTTGCAGGTTTTGCTGGTTCGCCGAGGCCGCAGCCCTTACATGAATTATTGGGCTTTGCCCGGTGGTCGGGTACGCTCGGACGAAAGCCTGGAAGAAGCGGCGGCCCGCCAGCTACATGAGAAAACCTCGGTGAGAGCCTCGTACCTGGAGCAGTTGTACACCTTTGGCCGTAAAGAACGCGACCCGCGTGGCCGGACGGTCTCGGTGGCCTATTACGCGCTGGTGCGGACCGACCGGCAGCAAGTGGCGGCAGGGGATGATATTAGCGAGGCGCGTTGGTTTCCCGCCGATGAGTTGCCGCAGGAACTGGCTTTTGACCACGCCGATATTCTGGAATATGCCCTGTGGCGGCTTCGCAACAAGGTTAAGTATGCCAACATCGCGTTCCAGTTTTTGCCGCCGACTTTCACGCTGACTCAGTTGCGTGAGGTTTATGACAAAATCCAGGCCCGTAACGCCAAGAAAGAAGACCCGGCCAACTTCAAGCGCAAGGTCGAGGCAAGCGGCGTGATCGTGGAGACTAACGAAAGATTAGAGGGTGGTCGACACCGTCCACCGCGTCTGTACCGGGCGGTATTGCCCGCGACGACCGATCCGGTGCAACGTGGGCCGCGTTCCTGAGACTTATTTTTTAAGGCGTAGTTATTGTCTTTATGACATTAACTACTCTTTCACAAAGAGTTTCGGCTATAGTGTTATCAGGCTGCTAAAAGAGGGTTTATACTCAAAGCACAAATAATTACAGCCAGATTAGTATAATAAAAATTTTTCTTAACACCAAGAGTTATGGTTAAATTGACAATAACTCGATAAAATTAGGGCACCGTCGCCAATAAGGAGAAAACCAAATGGCTAGAACGATAATACCTATCGAGCAGGATATAGCGACCGGCGCGATTTGCAGCCCGGAGCTAAAACTGCCGACCTGGAGTCTGGATGTGGAAGAAGGCCGCCCGGTGCGACCGGCCCCGTTATACGGCCCAGGTGCTAGCCAGTGGGATGAGGCTCCGCCGACCACTCCTTTACAACGCGAGATTCCGGCTCGCTATCGGCAGATGGCCGCCGAAGAACTCGACCGGCGGATACAGTCGGCCCGGCAAACGCTAGGCGAGCGGTTGGTGATATTGGGGCACCATTACCAGCGCGACGACGTGATACAGTACGCCGATTTCCGGGGCGATTCCTATAAGTTGTCGCAACTGGCGGCGGCCAGACCCCAGGCCGACTTTATCGTTTTTTGCGGGGTTCACTTTATGGCCGAAAGTGCCGATATTCTGAGCGGACCGAACCAGCAGGTGATTTTGCCAAATATGGCCGCCGGGTGTTCGATGGCCGATATGGCGAACCTGGAAGATGTGCTGGATTGCTGGGATAAACTCGATGGCGTGTTGGGTAGCCAGACCGATGAGGCCGGGCGGCAACCGGTACTGCCGGTGACTTATATGAACTCGGCAGCCGACCTGAAGGCTTTTTGCGGCGAGCGAAACGGGATTGTCTGTACATCGTCCAACGCCAAAGCGGTTTTGGAGTGGGCTTTCGAGCGCGGTCAGAAGGTGTTGTTTTTCCCTGACCAGCACCTGGGACGCAATACCGGAGCCAGCATGGGTATTCCGTTGGAGCAAATGGTGCTGTGGAACCCGGCCAGGCCGCTCGGCGGCAACACGCCCGAACAGCTTCGCAATGCCCGGATTATTCTGTGGCGCGGTTGGTGTTCGGTGCATAAACGCTTTACGGTCAAGCAGATCGACAAGGCGCGGGCCGAATATCCCGGCGTACGGGTGGTGGTTCACCCGGAATGCCCGCTGGAAGTGGTTCAGGCAGCCGACGAAGCCGGATCGACTGAGTATATTATCAAGGCAGTAGAAGAGGCCCCGGCGGGTACGACTCTGGCGATTGGCACCGAGGTTAATCTGGTGCGGCGGTTACAGGCCGAGCATCCCGACAAGAAGATTTTCTGTCTCGACCCGGTGATCTGCCCCTGCTCGACGATGTACCGTATTCACCCGGCTTACCTGGCCTGGGTATTGGAAGGTTTGCTGGACGGCCAGGTTTTGAACCGGATCAAGGTGGATGAGGCAACAACGCGCTGGGCGCGGGTGGCTCTCGACCGGATGCTGACAGTCAAGTAATTGCTGAGTAAGGGCGCGGTTCAGGTCGCAAATTGGATCGAAAAAGCAGGGTTGACAGGGGCGCAGCCGCCTGTCTGGGGGCTAGGTGGGGGTGTCCACCACCTCAAACTTCTTCTCTTTTTCCGGGCTGTTGCAAAGTAAACAGCCTTGTGAGTAAGAGCGCGGTTCAGGTGAAAAGCACCGGAATAACCGGAAGCTAGAAAAAACGGAGCGTTAATTATATGAATTACGATTATATAATCGTCGGCAGCGGAATAGCAGGGTTGAGCGTAGCCCTGGCGGCGGCGCAGGGTGGCAAACGCAGTTTGATCGTTACCAAAAGTAATCTCGAAGAAAGCAATACCCGCTATGCCCAGGGCGGTATCGCGGCGGCAGTGGCCGAGGGCGACACCACCCGTTCTCACAACGATGATACTCTGATCGCGGGGGCCGGTTTGTGCGACGACCAGGCGGTGGAAGTGCTAACCGGGGACGCTCCGGCCCGTATCGCCGAGTTGATCCGGTTGGGCGTGCCGTTCGACCGCGAGGAAAACGGCGAACTGGAATTGGGCCGGGAAGGGGCGCACAGTGCCAACCGGATTTTGCACGCCGGGGGCGACGCGACCGGCAAATATATCGAAAAGACTCTGGCGGCGGCGATCCGGCAATCAGCCCTGATCGAACGGCTGGAGCAGCATTTCGTGACCGAATTGATCCAGGAGGCCGGAAGTGACCGGGTGAGCGGGGTACGCTTGCTGGATGAGAGCGGAACCAGCACGGCACAGGAAATCCGGGGCCGGTTCGTAGTGCTGGCGACCGGTGGGGCCGGTCAGTTGTACCGCTACACGACTAACCCCAGCGTGACGACCGGCGATGGCTTCGCGCTGGCCTGGCAAGCCGGTGCGCGTCTGGCTGACCTGGAATTTTTCCAGTTTCACCCGACGGCCTTAAATCTGCCGGGTGCGCCGACCTTTTTGATCAGTGAGGCGGTTCGGGGCGACGGTGCGATTTTACGTAATGCCAGTGGGGAAGCTTTTATGCACCGCTATGATCCGCGTTTGGAACTGGCAAGTCGGGATATTGTCGCGCGGGCGATTGCCTCCGAAATGGCTTTGACCGGTCAGCCGGTGTACCTGGACGCGACTCACCTGGGTGAGGAGACTTTGCGGCACCGCTTCCCCTCAATTTACAAATATTGCCAGGAGTACGGCCTGGACATCTCGAAACAACCAATCCCGGTTTCCCCGGCGGCCCACTATTTTATGGGTGGGATATTGACCGGCAGCTGGGGTGAGACGGCTTTGCCGGGGCTGTTTGCCTGTGGCGAGGTAGCTTGCACCGGGGTTCACGGGGCTAACCGCCTAGCCAGCAATTCGCTGCTGGAAGGGCTGGTGTTCGGTCAACGCATTTACGATTATACGACCAGTGGCGTGGCGGTCCCGCTTTCGACTGCCGCTAGTCCGGCAAACTTCAGCCTGACGGCAGTTGAGCTGACGGTCGAACCGGTTATTACCGAGACCGGCGGAGAGTTGCCAAGCCTGGCCGAACTGCAAGACCTGATGTGGCAGTGTGTTAGCCTGAGCCGGGACCAGGTCGGTTTGCAAACCGCCCTGAGCCGTCTGACCGGGTGGCAAGCCAGCCTGGCGGCTACTCCCCCGCTGGACCGGGCCGGATATGAATTGCGTAACCTGGTGGTGCTGGGCCGGTTGATGACCGAAGCGGCCCTGGTACGCGAGGAAAGCCGGGGAGCGCACTACCGCTCGGATTTCCCTGCCCTCAACGAGGCCTGGCGACGCCGGATCGTTTTGCAACCGGCAACAGTCGCTTCTCAACCGGAACTGGCAGGAGCCGCAGTTTAAGTCTTTTAACCAAAAGGAAGCCTGGTCCATTGGATCAGGTTTTCTACTTTTATACCGATCTTTATATCGATTCATTCTTTTCAAGCTTTCTTTGGTTGATCAGCTTGCGTTATAATAACGCTATGAAATGTATAAATTGCCAGAATGAAATACCACCTCAATCGCGTTTTTGTCTGAATTGCGGGGCGGCCCAACCGGAAAAGGTGGTGTCTAGCCCGGCCTCGGTGGATGGCGGCCTTGCCCAACCGGTTGAAAAAGATGAGGAATTTAGCTGGGTGGCCCGCGAGATGCAACTGGACCCGAACTTGGATTACGAAAGCCGCCAGCGTTATGAAGGCGCGATGGGTCAGGCCGTTGGCTGTCTGGCGATGGTATTTTTCCTCCTGATTGGTCTGGTGCTACTAATCCCGACGGTACCATTGCTGGCGGTTTTTGGCTTGCCGCTGGCGGTTTTGTTGACGATTCTGACTTATTTCAACGTGGCAAGATTACAAGATCGGGTGCGCTCGATTGGGATTTTGCGCAAACTGCCGGGTTTTACCAGCCACAACCGGGGTGTGCTGGCCTTGTGTGTGGGTGGCTACCTGAGTTTAGCCTCGGTAGTGTCAATTCTTCTGATGATATTGAATTCGGCCCGGCGTTAAGTCGATAGGCTAAAATGACTATCAGTGCCAAAACCCACCATAGTAAGGTCGACTATAGCCAGTTTGAAGGTCGGGAAGTCATCCGCGTTCCGCTTACCTTCCTGTCGCGGGGCATACCGGTTATCGAAGATCGGGTGTTTGTAGGAAAATCTGGCCGGGTCAGTTAATTAAATGACACCAGTTCCAGCTTGTTTAAAACTATCCAATCAAGCCCTGCAACGCTCAACCAACTATTATTAAACCTAACAACCAGCTTAACCAGGAGCTACTATCCATGACTTTTCTGACCATTCGAGCCGGTTCGCTAACCTTCAAAGCCCGGCTCGAAGAAGAAGCCGCCCCGCTAACCTGTGCGGCACTGCGCAAAATGCTGCCTTTTTCCAACAAACTGATCCAGACCCGCTGGAGCGGTGAGTCGGCCTGGGTCCCGATGGGCGATTTTCCGGTGGGGGTAGGCTATGAGAATCATACCAGCCATCCCGCGCCGGGCGAATTACTGATTTATACCGGCACTATCAGCGAAACCGAGATATTATTTCCCTACGGTGCCTGCCGGTTTTCGAGCAAAGTCGGCCAACTGGCCGGTAATCATTTTGCAACCATCGAAGAAGGCCAGGCCCAATTAAAAGAAATGGGTCATAATGTATTATGGCAGGGTGCCCAGGACTTTGTGATTGAGTTGGCTTGATATATAAAAGGCGTAACTACTCAGGCCCTACCCCTGACCCCGCCCCAGGGCCACCAGTGGACGGGGAAAAAGAAGAGTCGTCTGTTGAGGAGTTAAAATCTTCTGGTGGCCGGTTTATTTGGGGTTGGCTCTGAGGTTGCACTACCGTCTGGTAATAGTTACACTGGTCGGTAAGAACACACTTCGAGCAGCGAGGCCGGTCGTAGACGCACACGCGCTGACCGTGCCGCAATAATCCCTTGTGGAAATTGTAGATCGCCTGAGCGTCCGGTGGTAGTAAAGCCTGGAGTAAATTATGGGCTGCCTCGGCTGTAACCCTCGACCCGATCAGGCCAAGCCGAATACTCACCCGGTGGACGTGGGTATCGACCGGCAAGACCGGCTTCCGGCAACTGAAAAGCAGCACACAGCCAATCGTTTTGGGGCCAACTCCGTGCAAGCGTTCAAGCCATGCAATCGCCTCGGCGGTTGATAAGTCCCGCAAGAAATCCAGGTTCAGGCTCCCCCGTTCCTCGGTTATCCGTTTTAGCAAGGCTTGCAAACGTGGGGCTTTTAGCTCCGGGAAAGTTACCCCGTTGATGGTGGCTTCTACTTCCTTCACTGGCGCGTCGCGCAACGCTTCCCAGTCAACATAGTGCTCTTTCAACCGGGCATAGGCCGCGCCGGTTTGTTCATCCCGCGTCCGGTGCGAAAGAATAATATCGACCAGCATACTTAAAGGGTCCTTGCGGGACCATTGCGCCTGACCGTACTGCGCCGTTAGCCGGTGAGTGACTTCCAGGGCTTTGCTCGAAAGGGCCGCCCGATCATTCACCGGATAACCGTAATCCTGCGGTTGACCTTTACGACCACCTGGCCGGGCCGGAGTGGCAAAATCTTCCTGTGAAAATAAACTTTCGCTTTCAGCCATGCGCTATTACCAAAATTTCCAGATCATAAAAAGAATTGAATAGAGGATTTTGGAACGGCCTGTTTTTGGTGTTGAGGCAAAGAGTTTATAAGTTTCCAAAATCTCGGTTTTTACTTTGCATATAATATGCCCCGGTTAGCGCATTTCCCGGCCAAAGGTTTTGTACAGCCGTTCGGCCACGTTTGCCGGTACCATTTGTCTAATATCGCCGCCGTTTTTGGCTATATCTTTCACCATGCTGCTGCTGATAAAACTTACCTTGTAGGAAGTAACCAGGCAACAGGTTTCGATGTCACTGGCCTGGCAGGCGTTATTCTGGGCCAGTTGTAATTCCCACTCGAAATCGCTGATCAGCCGTAAACCCCGCACGATTACCCGTGCGCCGATCTCACGGGCAAACTGAACGGTCAACCCGCTAAAACTTTGAACCCGGACGTTTGGCAGGTGGGCAAACGCCTCCTCGATCATCTGGCTGCGTTCTTCCACCGAAAAAAGTTTGCTGCTTTTGGAATTGGTTTGAACCGGGGCTACCACCACTTGATCGAATAGCTGCGCGGCGCGGCTGGCTACATCGATATGCCCGTTAGTAATCGGGTCAAAGCTGCCGGGGTAAACTGCCACAATCATTGGGGTCAGTCCTTTCTAAAACTTTTCAAAGGTCAAAAACACTAACTGCTGGCCGGTAGTTTAGCCTGTTTTGGCTGGCTTGTCCTATCAGGTCGAATTTTGGTTGTATTAGGACTTTCGAGTCCAGCTCACCTGGTGAGGTGGACTCGAAATAAAAAGAGTTTTCCAGGGGCACCCTGAGGGTACCCGCCCCCGCAGGGCACCCAGTGGGTACCCGACCCCTACTAACCCTGCTTTAGGGTTATTTTCGCCTAAAGTGAAAGTTCTATGTATAATAGGCTAGCAAGGCCCATTATTGGCTGTGAGCTAGAAAAAAGGTAAGCTGCCCCATGAATAACCCACCCGTATCAGCCGTTCCGGTCCCCTTAAACCTCTCGGAACTACTGGCCCGTCTGTCACGAGAGCTAAAGATAAACCCGAACGGAGCCGCCCGCGCCCTGGAATTGCTGGATGGCGGTGCTACAATCCCCTTCATTTCGCGCTACCGCAAAGAAGCGACCGGTGCGATAAACGAGGACCAACTTCGCCAGCTTGAGAAGGGGGTGGCCTACGCGCGGCAGTTAGCCGACCAGAAGGCAACCGTCTGGAAATCCATTTTTGAACAGGAAAAATTAACGGTTGATCTGGCGGCCCGGCTGGAGAAGGCTGCTACTTTGCAGGAAATCGAGGATATTTACTTACCCTTCCGGCCTCGCCGCCGCACCAGGGCCACGATTGCCCGCGAAAAAGGTCTGGAACCGCTTGCCGCCATGATTTTGGCCGGGCAAACCTTTCGCGGCCAACCGGCGGATTATGCCCTCAAATTTGTCGATGCCGGGCTGGGCGTAGCCTCTCCCGCCGAGGCGTTAGCCGGGGCCTGTGACATTGTAGCAGAATGGGTTTCGGAGGAAGCCGAGTTGCGCCGCCGTTTGCGCCAGGCAATGCGCCAGCAAGCGATATTTGTTTCAAAAAAGGCTAAAACCGGTCAGGACGAGGCTCGCAAATATGAGCAATATTACGAATACAGCGAGCCGGTCGCCCGGATACCTTCACACCGCCGGTTGGCTCTTAACCGGGGAGAGAAAGAAGGTATTTTGTCGGTCAATCTGGCTTTGCCGCCCGGTCTGGCCGAAAAGATTACCGAGAGCGTCTTTCCAATTGAGCTGCGCTCAGTCTTCCGGGACCAGTTCAAGGCTACCCTGGCCGATAGCCTTAAACGGCTGATCTTGCCGTCGCTGGAAAACGAAGTTCGGGCCAGCCTGACCGAAGAAGCCGAAGCCCACGCCATCCGAATTTTTCCCGCCAATTTGCGCCAGTTGTTGTTGCAGCCGCCGATCCAGGGCAGGGTAGTGCTGGGTCTGGACCCTGGTTTTCGGACCGGTTGCAAGGTCGCGGTAGTCGACCCAACCGGCAAACCGCTGGCAAACGGTACAATTTATCCGCACGAGCCAAAGCGCGATTGGGAAGGCTCGAAAAAGAGTTTGCTGGCAATGATCAAACGCTACGGCGTAAGTGTGATTGCGATAGGCAATGGCACCGCCAGCCGTGAAACCGAAACCCTGGTAGCCGAGCTGATCGCCGAGGCTGCCGAACCCCGCCCGGCCTATGTGATGGTTAGTGAGGCCGGGGCCTCGGTTTACAGTGCCAGCGAACTGGCCCGCCAGGAATTCCCCGACCTGGATGTGACCCAGCGCGGCAATATTTCGATAGCTCGCCGTTTGCAGGACCCACTGGCTGAACTGGTCAAGGTTGAACCCCGCTCGATTGGAGTAGGCCTGTACCAGCACGATGTTGACCAGAAGAGCCTTAGCCAGACCCTCGATAGTGTAGTAGAATCGTGCGTTAATTATGTGGGAGTTGATCTCAATACTGCTTCCAGTTCCTTGCTCAATTATGTGTCGGGCATCAATAAGAAAGTAGCCGCCTCCATCGTAGCCTACCGTGAGACTAACGGACCTTTCAAGAGTCGCAACGACCTGCGCAAAGTTCCCGGCCTCGGCGATAAAACCTATGAACAGGCGGCTGGCTTTCTAAAAATTCCGACCGGCCAGAATCCGCTCGACAATACCTTTATTCATCCTGAAAGCTATCCCGCCGCCACCGCTTTGCTCAAATTGATGAGCGAGAACCAGCCAAAAAGCGGCAAGCTTCCACCCCCGACCGCTATCAAAGAATTTCGCACCCAGGCACTGACCGACGACCATAAGCTGGCCTCGGTAGCTGCTCAACTTGGCCTCGGCCCGCTAACCCTGCGCGATATTATGGATAATTTGGAAAAACCGGGCCGTGACCCGCGTGAGGAATTGCCAAAACCCCTGCTCCGCCATGACATTTTGAAGATAGACGACTTATCCCCTGGAATGATTTTGACCGGGACGGTTCGCAACGTGGTCGATTTTGGGGCGTTTGTCGATATTGGCGTAAAACAGGACGGCCTGGTTCACATCACCGAAATGAGCGAACAGTATGTCAAACACCCGCTGGAGGTAGTAAACGTAGGGGACGTGATCGAAGTACGAGTATTGCAAATCGACCAGAAAAGAAACCGGGTTAGCCTGAGCATGAAAATGCTCTGATAACCCGGTGTACAGCTCATTATTTAAGAATTAGTAAATACTCACCAAATCTTGGTAGAGGATCGAAGCAGGGGTCGTGGGGGCCGGGTACCCACTGGGTGCCCCTGCGGGGGGTCGGTCATACAGGCGGGTACCCTATGGGTGCCCCTGTAGATACTCTTTTCTTCTTTTTTCCCCGTCCTGGGGTGGGGCCTGAATAGTTACGATTGCTAAACTATTTTAAGCTCGTCTTCCACGATCTCGCCCTGAACTCCCCAGGGGTCCGGCTTGATGATTTTGTAGGCCCGGATAATCGGGTTCTGCGGATCGGTAAGCGACACCAGCACGTAAAAACTTTCCGGGTAATAAGCCGTTCGGACATCGGTTGGAGACGGATAGGCCGGGGTGTGGGTATGACTGTGATAAATCGCGGTCAGTTCCTGCCCCAGTTGGTCCATTTCTTCCTCGGCGGCCAGTTGTTCTTTTGGTTCGATCAGATAGCGCACGTACTTGTCGTCCGGCTCGGCATTGGTAGTCGGCCAATGATGGCTAACCACCCCGGCCAGACCACCCAGCAAACCGCAGCCTTCGTCCGGGTAGTCCGACCGCAAGTGAGCCAGCATTTCTTCGATTATCGCGGCAGGAATGGTTAACACTCTTTTACCACCAGAGTTTCTGCTCCATTTCGTCTTCCAATTCTTCCATGCTTTTCGTAAACAGTCTGGCACTCAGGTATTTCCAGCCGCCTTCGGCCAGCAGCATCAAGATTTTGCCGGTCTTCCCGGCCTCGCCCCACTCTTTCGCCAGCCGAACCGCCCCATAGACCGCCGCGCCACAGGAGACCCCCGAAAAGATGCCGGTTTTCTCCAGCAACGCCCGTTGTCCCAGCACCGACTGCGCGTTGGTTACGACGAACTTGCGATCCAGCCGTTCCAACTCGATAATCGGCGGGACATACCCACCATCCAGATTGCGTAAGCCCTGCACCACTTCACCCATCATCGGCTCGACCCCGACGATCTGAATCAGCGGGTTTTGCTCTTTGAGGTACCGGCTGACCCCCATTAAAGTACCGCCGGTACCCAGCCCGGCTACAAAAGCCGAGATTTCCGGCAAATCGCGCCAGATTTCCGGCCCGGTCGTAGTATAGTGGGCCAGCGGATTATTGGGGTTGGCATACTGGAAAAGCATAATATATTTGGGGTCTTTTGCCATCTCAAGGGCTAGCTCGACCGAACCGTTGCTGCCCTTGCTGCCATCGCTCAAGACTACCGTCGCCCCGTAAAGCTCCAGCATCTGGCGACGCTCGGCAGTAAAGCTGTCCGGCATTACAATCGTTACTTTGTAGCCTTTGAGTGAACCGATCATCGCCAGTGCGATACCGGTATTGCCGCTGCTCGGCTCGATAATATGCTGGCCGCTGCCGGGCCGGAGTTTTCCTTCGCGCTCGGCGGCTTCGATCATCGCATAAGCGATCCGGTCCTTGATACTGCCTGTGGGGTTCTGGCCTTCCAGTTTGGCGTACAGTCGGACCTGATCGGGGTAGGGACTTAGCTCGCTAACTTCGACCAACGGCGTATTGCCGATTAATTTTAGTATACTTGGGTAAAGCATTTTGTTATGGTCTAAATTACTTGCCGCCGCTCATGGCCGGTAGTATAACTATGGTGTCGCTTTCGGCTACCGGCGTGACCAGGCCCTGAATAAAGCGGACATCTTCATCGTTCAAATAGATATTAACAAAGCGGGCAATCTGGCCGTCCTCGGTCAAAAGCTGATTTTTGATGGTCGGGAACTGGCGGTCCAGGGCATCCAGCACATCCCCAATCGTGTTACCTTCGACCTGGACTTGTTTGGTTCCACCGGAAAGTTTGCGTAATACTGGCGGTAATTTTACGGTACTCATTTATTTAACAGACTCCTTTGATTTATATAATTTAGAAAATATTATAAAGACAGACTTTCCCTTACAGATACAAACCAGACTGAAGCGGGGGTCGTGGGGCACCCATAGGGTACCCGACCTCTGCGGTGGTACACAGGGGTCTCCCCTGTTTAACCCTTTTTAATTTCGCTGCTACCTCACATGGTGAGGTGGCAGCGAAATTCCTAAAAGAGTGGAAAGACCGTGAAAGGGTTTCAGCCGGGCCTGAATTGGCGGGCTAAAACCCTTTCTTCGGCAATTTTAGGCGATCCGGCAGGCCGGGATCAACACATCGCCCTTTTTGTGCTGCTCGATCAAATCGTCGATGTCGGCGGTGGGGCCACAGGCTACACAATGCGGGTCGCGTCGCAATTTCACTTCAGTGAACTCGCTTTCCAGCGCATCGAATAGCATGAAGCGGCCCTGTAAAGTAGTACCAATACCCAGCGCAACCTTGAGGGCTTCGTTGGTCTGCAAAAGACCAATAATACCCGGCAGGACCCCCAGCACACCGGCTTCGCTACAGTTAGGGGCCATTTCCGCCGGAGGTGGGTCAGGATAGATGCAGCGATAGCAAGGCCCTTCGTAAGGTACCAGCGTGGTCAGTTGCCCGTTGAAGGAGAGAATACTGGCGTGAACCACCGGTTTGCGATACTTGACCGCGAAATCGTTTACCAGATAGCGGGTCTCAAAATTGTCGGTGCCGTCCACCACCAGGTCGTAATCGGGCAGGATGCGCTCGATATTTTCGGCGGTCAGCCGTTCTTTATACACATTAACTTTTACATCTGGGTTTAGCGCGGCAATCGCTTTAGCTGCACTATCGGCTTTATACTGCCCGACGCGCTCCATCGTGTGGATGATCTGGCGTTGCAGGTTACTTTCTTCCACAATATCGTTATCGATAATGCCCAGCGTACCGACCCCCGCCGCCGCCAGGTAAAAGGCGTTTGGCGCACCCAGCCCACCGGCCCCGATCAATAATACTCTGGTTGCCAGCAGCTTTAATTGACCGGCTTCGCCGACTTCCGGTACCAGCACGTGACGGCTGTAGCGTTTTTGTTGCTCTTTGGTCAGAGTCTTGGGGCGAATGGTCGGTAGTCCGGCATTCTTCCAGGCCCCATAGCCACCGGCCACCGAGACGACATCGCTGTAGCCCATTTCCTGCAAGGTCTTGGCGGCAAAGGCACTCCGCACCCCACCGGCACAATAAACCACCAAAGGTGTATCTTTATCAAGGACGGTTTCTTCGATCCGGCTTTCCAGAAATCCGCGCGGTACGTGGGTAGCACCGGGGATGTAACCATCGTCCCACTCATTTTTCTCACGGACATCGATCAACTGGGCTTGCCGGTTACTTTTTAGATATTCGCTGGCTTCGGCAGGGGTAGTTTCTTTAACCTGGCTTTTGGTATTTTTTAGTAAATTGTTATAGGTCTGGCCCATAAATTTGTTGCTCCTCATAATATTAAAGCAATTTGTTGTAAATAAGGTATCCTAAATAAGTTTGTCAACAATGTTTATCAGGTTAATACAATAGCACTTTGTCAAATTCAAGTCAAGATAATAAAGGGTTCAAAAGGAGACGGTTCCGGGTCAAAAACCGGTAATTTGCGCCTTTCTGAAGCCCGGTGTATACTGGAGTTAGTGTCTTTTATCACAGTCTTTCCCGGCGAACAATGCTATAATAAATGGTAGTAGATTGTGATAAAACCAGTAGTAAAAATTGTGGCGCGGACCGCTCAGGAAAAAGATGTTAGGCGAACTCTCCAAATCAAATCGAGAATTTATCCGGGAAATGGTCGAGGTCATCGCGCCGGCCAGTTCTATTCAGGTCGCGCTTGCCGAGGCCGCTTTAGCCCGTGCTGCCAACTTTTTTGGCGATCTTCACTCCCCCACCGGTAATTTTTGGGACAGTCGTGACGAAGCTGGAAATTTGGTGATCGGCAAATTTACCTTTTCGACAGTAGCCGGTCTCTTGCCGGGAACGACGCTCGAACAGCACGGCGCATTGGAACATCACGCCCGGTCGATCCTGGGTGTGCTGGACGACCAATATGTGGTTGATCGTCTGGACCAGGTGCGGAGTGGTCGACCGATTAATTTAATGGGTTATATTTCGGGAGGCACCAGCCGCAAGGGTCAGGTTTCTTTACAAATCGACCCCGGCCTGATTTACGAGGCTTCCACCGAAAGTGACCGTTTATATGAAGCGGTTTCGCGTTGTGCTTATCTGCTGGTAAAATCCGGCCTGGACAAACACAAACCGGTAGCTATGCACGCTGAGATCAACAACCGCTACGGTCTGAGCCAGGCTCGTAAGGAAGAACACGACTTGCTAAAATCGGTCGGCGTACCGGAAGCTGAATTACCGCTATACCGCGCCCACGTTTATCTTACTATGCCGCAGGTTTTAGCTCTCAACGAGGACTTACAGACCGAAGAGTTTTTCAAAAACGATCTGGCTTACTGGTCCAAAATTTAGCCTCTTTCCCATTCCTTTTTTCTCCGCTAATTGCTTATCGATTTATTTTCCAAAAGCTTCAGTGCAGCCTGGCAAAATATTACCTATCTTGTGCATTTTTTGTGCAAATGTTAAGATGATGGTAAGAATTTACAGTTTGCAAAGTTATTTGGATATTCTGTACAAATTGATTGTACAAATTGCCCAAATAAAGCCCTATTTTTTTCGTTTTATTTATACATTTACAACAAACCCTCCTACAGCTAAGATTAGGTTTGTTGAATTAGTATAAATAGACCACTGCTTGTTTATCCACAACTGACCAAAAGCAGATCATAATAGTTTACATAGAGTAGAGGAGATAGTAATTAATGGCATCACAATCGTCTGCCGCCAGTCCCAGAGCCTGGGCGGTGCAGGAAGTCGCCGGACGTACCGTTCGGACTTTCGATGTACCCAAAGATAAAGAAGGTCGTCCCCTAAAAGTGTCTGATTTCTATGGGATCAACACTTTTAACCAACACGCTATGAAAAGTATGTTGCCAAAAGAGACCTATACCAAATTACAGCAAAACATCAAGCGCGGCACCAAGCTCGACAAAGCTACTGCCACCTTGATTGCCGATGCGGTCAAAAAATGGGCGATTGAAAATGGTGCTACTCACTTCTGTCACTGGTTCCAGCCGCAGACCGGGCTGACCGCCGAAAAGCACGATGCCTTTTTGACCTTTGATGACGAAGGTCAGGCGATTGAACGCTTTAGCGGTTCTCAACTGATCCAGAGCGAACCGGATGCCTCCAGCTTCCCCTCCGGTGGTATGCGAGCTACTTTCGAGGCGCGGGGTTATACCGCCTGGGACCCTTCCAGCCCGATGTTTATCGCCGAAAAAACGAACGGCAAAACCCTGTGTATTCCGTCGGTTTTTATTTCTTATCACGGCCAGGCCCTGGATAACAAAACTCCGCTGCTGCGCTCAATGGAAACCCTGAGCGATAGCGCGATCAAAATCCTCAAACTTTTTGGCAGCAATGCCACACGGGTGGTGGCGAACCTCGGCCCGGAGCAAGAATACTTCCTGATTGATTACGCTTTTTATGCCCTGCGCCCTGACCTGATTTCGGCTGGTCGGACCCTGATCGGGGCCAAGCCCCCCAAAGGCCAGGAACTGGAAGACCACTACTTTGGTTCGATCAAGGACCGGGTTCAGGCCTATATGCAGGAAGTGGAATACGAGCTTTACAAAATCGGTATTCCCATCAAAACTCGCCACAACGAGGTTGCGCCGAGCCAGTTTGAAACCGCGCCTATTTTCGAGGAAGCTAACATCGCGGCTGACCACAACCAGCAAACAATGGAAATGATGCGCTCGATTGCCCGTAAGCACAATTTTGCCCTGTTGCTCCACGAGAAACCGTTTGCCGGGATCAACGGTAGCGGCAAGCACAACAACTGGTCGATGCAGGACGACGAAGGCAATAATATGCTCGAACCGGGCAAGACCCCCAGCCAGAACCTGCAATTCCTCGTATTTCTGGCGGCGTCCCTCAAAGCGGTTCACAAACGGGCCGGTCTGCTGCGGGCCGCGATTGCCGGTTCCGGTAACGACCACCGCCTGGGTGCTAACGAAGCTCCGCCCGCGATCATCTCGGTCTTTTTGGGTGAGCAACTCGACGGCATCCTCAACGATATTGAAAAAGGTAGCGAAACCAATCTCAGCTCGGAAGAGCGGATTATCGCCCTGGGTATCTCGAAGTTGCCCGATGTTGCCCGCGACTATACCGACCGTAACCGTACCTCGCCGTTTGCCTTTACCGGCAACAAATTCGAGTTCCGGGCGGTGGCAGCTTCGGCCTCGGTTTCCATCCCGATGACCTTCCTGAACGCCGCCGCTGCCGAAGCCCTGGACGAGATTTATGCCAATATCACCAGCAAAACCAGTTCCGGCACCGAATTCAAGAAGGCGGTTCTGGATGCCGTCCGCGAGGCGGTGTTCGAGACCAAAGCGGTCCGCTTTGAAGGTAATGGCTACTCCGAGGAGTGGGTTCACGAAGCCCGCCGCCGGGGCTTGCTAAACCTGGCGAAAACGCCGGAAGCCCTGGCCGAAATGATCAAGCCCGACGCGATCAAGTTCTTTGAAGCCTCCAAAGTGTTTAGCGGCGAAGAAGTACACGCTCGTTATCACGTCAATTTGGAACGCTACATCAAGGACATCGAGATCGAAGTAGAAGCCCTCAGCGATATGGTTCGCTCGATGGTCCTTCCAGCGGCTTTCCAGCATCAGGAAATGCTAGCCTCCTCGATCAAGGCCCTCAAGGATGTACTGGGTGACAAGTACAGCAGCGAGCAGATCAAAGAGTTGATCGATTGTGCCGAGTCGATTTCCAGTCTGCAAACTGCCCTGGCTTCCCTGGACAAGCAGATGAAAGTGGCTGGCGATGTCGATGACGTAGCCAACAAAGCCTCCTTCTTTGCCGGTGAAATTATGAACTCGATGGCCGCCATCCGGGAGGTCTGCGACCACCTGGAAGAAACGGTCGCCGACCAGTTCTGGCCGTTACCGAAGTACCGCGAAATGCTGTTCTTGAGCTAATTGCTCAAAATAAAAAGACCCTGGCCGAAATATCTTTTGCCAGGGTCTTTTTGTATCGTAACTACACACCAACCCTCTGTAAAGGATCGAATCAGGGGTCGTGGGGGCCGGGTACCCTCTGGGTGCCCTGCGGGGGGTATTACAGGCGGGTACCCTCTGGGTGCCCCTGCAACATTCTCTATTTTCTTCTTTTCCCCACACTCTGGAGTGCCTGGTGATGGGTCAGGGGTGGGGCCTGAGTAGTTACTTTGTAACTTCTATACTAGAACTACGCTTAACCCACTTATAAAATCTTCTCTGGTTTTTCTGGAATATAACGGCCATAGGTGAGGGTAATTTCGGTAAGCCGGTTTCTGGCCCAATCACTCAGGCTGTCCGGGTGATACCGCCAGGCCCAGTTACCTTCGCTCTGGCCGGGCGTGTTCATGCGGCCTTCGCTGCCGATGCCCAGGATGTCCTGGAGCGGCGCAATTGCCATTTCGGCAACGGCACCCCAGGCTGTCCGTACCAGTCGCCAGCTAATCTCCGCTGGGCTTAGTCCTTCCGGCAAATCCAGATAACGCCGTAGATATTCGCGTTCTTTCGGCAGGGTGGTGCTGTACCAACCTGCCGAAGTATCGTTGTCGTGATTGCCGGTGTAAACCAGCGTATTGGAGTCGTAATTATGCGGCAGATACAGACCGGCGGCATCCTCGCCAAAAGCGAATTGCAAAACCCGCATACCGGGAAAATTCAGTTCCACCCGCAAATCTCGTACCGCCTGGTTAATCATGCCCAGGTCCTCGGCGATAATCGGTCGCTCGCCTAATTCCTCAAATACTTTTTGAAACAAAGCTGCGCCCGGCCCTTTGACCCAACGGCCATTGACAGCCGTTTCCTCGGCTGCCGGGACTTCCCAGTAAGACTCAAACCCCCGGAAATGATCGAGCCGCACAATATCGGTCAGCCGGTAGGCGGCCTTGAACCGCTCAACCCACCAGCTATAACCGCTTTCGGCCAGCTTATCCCACCGGTAAAGCGGATTGCCCCAGCGTTGACCGGTGGGACTAAAATAATCGGGAGGCACTCCGGCCACTACCGTCGGTTCGCCCTGTTCATCCAGGTGGAAAATCTCACGGTTCGCCCAGACATCCGCGCTGTCGAAAGCCACAAAAATCGGTAGATCGCCGACAATTTTTATCCCCTGCTGGTTAGCATATTCGCGCAGACTATCCCATTGTTGAGCGAAAATAAATTGTAGATATTTTTGAAAGGCGATTGGCTCGGCCAGTTTGGTACGCCACTCGTTCAGGCTGTCCGGTTGACGACCGGCTAGCCCTGGCTCCCACTGGGTCCAGTTTACACCGGAGTGAGCGGTTTTAGCCGCCATGAAAAGGGCAAAATCATCCAGCCAAGTGGCGTTGTCCTTCTCAAACTCGGCGACTACCTCTTTAACGTCCTGTCCGGCGCGTTGCCGGTAGTTGTCGAACGAGTGTAACAGTAACGGCATCTTCCAGTCTATGACATCGCCGTAATTAACTCGTTCCCAGCCAAAGTCGGGCACCTCATTCAAATCGGCCTGATCGAGCAAACCCTGACCCAGCAAAATATCCGGGCTGATCAAAAGCGGATTGCCGGCAAAAGCCGAAAAAGACGCATAAGGTGAGTCGCCATAACCGGTCGGGCCGAGCGGTAGTACCTGCCATAACTTTTGATGAGTCTGCGCCAGGAAGTCGACAAAACGGTAGGCCTCACTCCCCAGGTCGCCGATACCATAGGGACCGGGAAAGCTGGTCGGATGGACTAAAATACCACTGGCACGCTCGAATTTCAAAATGACTTCTCCTTATTTACTCGTTCGTGATAAATTTAGAATAAATCCATATTTATTGAACTGTACCTGTTCAGGCCGTATCCCACTACCTTCCTTCAGGTTTGTTTGCTTTACTTAGCGGTAACTATTCAGACCCCACCCCTGACCCCGCCCCAGGCACTCCAGAGTGTGGGGAAAAGAAGAAGAAGAGAGTTTACAGGGGCACCCAGAGGGTACCCGCCCCCACGACCCCTGCTTCGCTCCTTTACAAAGGTTTGGTGTGTAGTTACATTTAGCGAAAGTTCTAAGGTAAAACATTAGCAAGTTCTGTACTAAGATTTCAGCCAAGTTGGCCGCGAAGGCGGGTCAGAGCCAGCAAATCGAGCAGGTAGAGCAATTCTATCGGGGTTATCAGGGCCTCACCGGCCAGCAACTTGAATTGAGACGCACCAATACTATCGTAAAGCTCGCCGAATTGCTTCAGGCTCACCAGTTCCGGCGGGTTCGGCTCATAGACGTAAACCATGCCAGGCTGCAAAAGTTTTGTCGCTAGCCCTTTACAGTTTGCTAGAATCTCAATTGCCATTGGTGTATCCATTTGCTTAACCGGCCTTTCCTTTCTGCTGTTCATTCCTTCCTATAATAACAAAAATTTATAACAAAAATAATTAGGACTTTCGCTTTAAGCTCACTTTGTGAGCTTAAAGCGAAAAGAAGAAGAGAGTTTACAGGGGAGACCCCTTATACCCCCCGCGTTGGCACCCAAAGGGTACCCGGCCCCCACATCAGGTTAGTTTACGGCATCTAGCGAAAGTCGTGCTTATTAAATAGGCCGAAAGCACTTTATGTGTCATTTTCAGGTGAACAACTAACCCTCTGTTAGCCGCCAAAAAGAAGCACCCCCAGCCCTTTTGAGGAGGCTGAGGGTGATAGACGCAGCTAACTGAAAATAGAACCGCTAATATGCGCTTGAGAAAGATTTTATCAACTGCCAGCCAGCCGGTTAGAAAATGTAGCCCCGTTGCCGGGCCAGCCTGGTTCCCAGCAAACCCAGCAAAACCTCGTAATCGCTCCCGGCGTTTTCGGGGTGCAGCTCGAAGCGGTTGCGCTCGAAATACTGGACCTTATAACCGTTTTCCTCGATTACCGGACTGAGTGGGTAGCCGAACTGGGCTAGCCCGCCGTGATTTTGCCAGTAAGCCCGAAATGACCCGCTCAGATTTTGTCCGGTTTCTTTGAACCAGACCCCTTCACTACCGGCGGTCTGTACCGGGAAGACCTGCCCGGCCAGATTTTCCTGCCCCAGCAAACCTAGCAAAACCTCGTAATCGCTCCCGCTATTTTCGGGATGCCACTCGAAGCGGTTGCGCTCGAAATACTGGACGGTGTAAAGCTTGCCATCGGTGGCCGATACTTCCTGGAAGGGTTCTGAAAGCGGGTAGCCGAACTGGGCCAACCCACCATGACTTTCCCAGTAATGCCGGAAACCACCGGCCAGAGTGTGCCCGGTCGGCTGGAAATACAGGGCAGCGGCGGTATTGCTCGCCGGTAGAGTATCGAAAAACCGGGCCTGATCGACATAGTTATCCTCGGCGGAAAGGGAGGCGGGTTTCAGGTTCTGGAAGGCAAAGTTAAATTGTAAAGTCGTATCGCTATTGCCGCTCAGTTTGAATTCCGCCGGACCGGAACCGGTCCCCGGCCCCTTGACCGCCGCCCGCAAGCGGTAGGTGCCTTTGCCCAGGTTGGTTAGCTTGAAATTGCCGCTGGCATCCGGTCGGAAGCTGCCCGGCAACGGGTCGAGACTCAGCCGCACTTTAGTCGGATCCACTCCGGTCACGCGACCGGTGACAGTGCTGAGTTTCCCCGGTCGCAGGTCGTTATTTTTGGCCGCCAGCACCGCTTTATAGGCGTTTACCCGACCGTAGCCGGTTTTGAGCGTAAAGCCTACCCCGCTTATATCGTCGGCAGTGCCTTCCAAAATATTTCGGACATCAATGGGGGTTAAATTCGGGTTGGCCGCTAACATCAAGGCTACCACTCCGGTCACAATCGGGGCCGAAAAACTGGTGCCGTTGATATTGCGATAACCGCCGCCCGGTTCGGCGGTCCAGATGCCGGAGGCGGGCGCGACCACACTGATTTGCTGACCGTAGTTGGAAAACCCGACTACCTTATCGTTAAAATCTACGCCGCCGACCGTAATAATGTTGGGGTAAGCCACCGAAAGGGAACCGGGATAGGCCGGTATTTGAGTGCCGCTGTTGCCGGACGAAAAAACCAGCACCACATTTTTGCTGGCGGCGTAATCGGCCAGGGCCAGCGTCGCCAGATCGAGACTACCACCACCCCAGCTATTGTTGACGACGCGCGCCCCCTGGTTGATTGCAAAAATATTGCTACGTACCAGGTCGAAAGTATAGCCGTTGGCTTGCTGGCCGAAGCCTTTGCCGTCAATTAAACTGACATCCCAGTTCAAGCCCGCCAATCCACTTGCGTTATTGGTGTTGGCCGTGATACAACCGGCTACCGAGGTTGCGTGACCTTCCGGCGAAGGATGGCTGATCGCAGTTTCTTCGGCAAAGTTATAGGCGGCTATTACTTTTCCGGTCAGGTCCGGGTGGCTGGCATCGATTCCATCATCGGCAATTCCGACCTTGATACTTTTGGAACCGGTAGTAATCTTCCAGGCCTCCGGGGCGTGAATACGGTCCAGCCACCACTGTTTGCCGCTCTGGTAAAGTGGGTCATTCGGGGGCGTTAGGCCGGTATCGGCCAGCTTGACCAGCCGGTTGGGGTCGGCCTGTTCGATGGCCGGGTCGGTGGCGGCCAGGCTCTGAGCCTGATCGACTGACCCGCCAAAATACACCAGCAAAACCCCGGTCTGGCTACCCAGACTTTTAACTTTGTAAACGCCCAGCCGGTTAAACAGATTTTGCAAAGCGGCGGGAGCCTGGGCCGGGTCGACCAGCCCTGAAACATCGATGCCCGATTTGACCTTGAGCAAAAGTTGGCCCGGCGCGTGCCAGTTACCATCCGCTTCACTTTCCAGGCCGGGTGTCACCAGGGCCGCCAGACTCGTCTGAGGCTCGGCAGTCAGCAATAACAGGGAGGCCAGCAAACTGACAATCGCCAGCAAGCCAGGTATCTTGTTTATTTTTGTCATTTTCTAACCTCTATTGTTCCTGCTCAACTTCCATCACCCGGACCGAATGCGGGTTCAGGAAGCGTTGTTGGGCCAGTGTCGTCACGTCTACCGGTTTAGCCTCGGCTGGGCGGGGTTGTACATCATAATCGAAGCGGCCCCACACCGGGTCGAATAGAGTGGCTGGACCGGTTTTTACCCGGAAATATACAATCGAGGTATGGTTGCTGGTCTGACCGTATAGAGTAAAGGCATAAATACCCGGTTCGGCTACCCCCGGTGCGGGCAATTCCATTTTAATGGTGCCATCACTACCGGCTTTCAATAAAAACGGATAACTTTTCGGCGTACTATTGGAGTTAATCAAACCAACCCAGCCCACTACCCGATTTAGCGGGGTGGTGATCCAGCCTTTCAGGTATTCGTTCGGTGCAAAGCCCACCGCCGTGAGTTTGGTCGACTCCCCGATCCGGATCACTGGCCGGTCCGCCGCCGCCGCTATACCGGGCGGAATATCGCCGGGCTGGACCATTTCGACCGCCGGGGTGTACCGCTCTGAGCCGATTATCTTGAGATGGGCCACCAATACCTGACCGCTATTTTGACCGGTAAAAACGTAATAACGCTCTTCGGTGCTGTTCTGGAGGGGGGTAGTCGTGGTTCGTATATTGAGATTTCCGCTACCGTCGGCTTTGAAATCGCGTAGAGTGTAAACTCCGCCATCCGGTTGAACTCGGACATACAGTTTTATGGTTTCGTCGGGTTGAAAACCGGTAGTCCGAATTCGGAAGGTTGCACCAGCCTCGGCAATCGACGGCACAGTAGTCACGTTGGCCGAATTATTGGGCGGTGAGAAAGTAGTATCGATCACCGGGAGTTCCGGCTGCTCGTAACGCCAGCGGTAATAATCGCGTCCGACCAGACCGCTATCGACCTGGGTGCCCGGCGCGGCGGCTGGATTGAAAAGCAGGGTGCGTCGCTCGAATAGCTGTACCAGCACATCACTGACGGTGCCACCGTTGCGGACTTTTGCCCAGTAACTATCGGTTATCGGCAGCCCGAAAATAGATTGCCAGTCGAAGGCCGGGAGGCCGTTTGCGTCGTTTTGGTTAAGATAAGTCCAGAAAACGTCGGGGATATTGTGACCGCTTTCTGCAATGTAAACCGTATTGCGGGCCAGCGTGCCGAGGGCGGCATCACTGCTCAACGAGGTAATACCCAGCAAGAAGCCTTCACCTTCCGGTTGATTCAGCACCGCCGTGACGGCCCGCCCGACCCGGCTAAGATTGACCCCGGTCAGACTCTGGAAAGAGCGGTAAGAAGGCGCACCGGGGTTGCTGCCAAAAGTCGGCCCACCGGCCACCGGGCTTTCGGCTCCATCGTACTGCCAGTAAAGAGTATCGCCGACCTGCATCCGGCCACTGACCATTTCCGTCACCAGTTTGCCATCGCCGACAAAACCGGGTTGCAAAACCGGGTAGGTCAGCTCCATGCGGCCCTTGTCGAAATACTGGACCTGGCGTTGTCCATTGCTGGCATTGGAATACTGCTCGGTCAAAATCTGGCCGGGGGTACCCCACAGAGCCGGATTAGCGTTGTAGGCACTGGCAAAAGCCGGGTTGCCAAAGTCCTCCGCTCGGCTGGTCTGCGGTACCAGGCCCATTACGCCCAGCAGGGCCATTATAGTAATCGCCAGCGCACCTGGCCCACAAAATTGTCGTTTAGTTGTCGCCATTGTCGCCTCCGTCGGGTTGCACCGGCACCGGGTTGGTTTGCAGCCGGGGTATCTTCAAAGTAAGGGTCGGTAGCCAGCCCTGGTGGGGGGTTAGACTGCTGGTAGTGCCGCGCGTGAAAAGTCGTAAAGCCGCCCCGATGGTAAGTTGCGGCGGGGCATCGGTCACTTTGAAGTAAAGGATCGCCTGATGGGTCGGATTGGCTTTTTCGGCGAAGGTTATCGCCCAAACCCCTGGATATGGCGGCGCACTTACCACCAGACCAGTTCCGTCCAGGGCTTCTTCCCCACTCAGAAATAATTCGGAGGTGGCCGGGTCCACCCCGGAGGCCACGCCCTCCGGTGAGGTCGTCCAAATGCCAACTTTATTTTGCACAATGTCTTTTAGCTGGAAACCAAATACAAAGGCGGTGAAAGTTGTATTGCGCGGCCCCGAACCGGGTTCGACCGCGCCATTGATACTGGTTGGGGCGGGCGAATTATCGACATTGTAAGGGGTGGTAGGCGTGATTGCGACGTGAGGAATTATTCGCCAGTAAACGACGCTGGTCGCCCCGCCGCTCTGACCATGCAATTCCAGCTTATAAATGCCCAGCCCCTGATTGACATCGGTTGCCAGATCGCTCCCCTGAAATATCCCCTTGATTTGTCCCGACCCGCTAGCCGTGAGTAGACCATTAAAGTCATTCTCGGTCAGAACAGTGCCGTCCGGCTGAGTAAAAAGGATCGAAACCTTCTCACCGGGCGTAAAGCCGGTGGCGGTAAACCGAAAGAGAGTCGCCGTATCGCCAACCGTCGGCGTGATCGTAGCGTTTATCGAGGCTGGTAAGCTGGTATCGCCGGTCACAACCGGCGGCGGACCGTATTGCCAGTTGTACCAGTGGCGGCCTACGTTAGTAAATTCTACCTGCTTGCCGGTTTGCGCCGCCGGATTGTAGATCAAGACTCGTCGCTGGAAAAGCTGGATCAAAAGTTCCTGGCTTTTACCCTCTACCCTGGCCGTGATCCAGTAAGCCTCGGTGAGCGGAAAGCCCAGCAAATACTGCCACTCGCTCAGGCGGCCATTTACTACCTGGTCGCCGGGGGTATTCACCGGGCCGGTGGCATTCATTAAATCCCAGAAAGGCCCGGCAATATTGTGGTGACTGGTGCTATCGTAATAACCCACATTTATTTTGGGTTGGGCACTGCTGGCCCGTAAGCCCGTCTGACCGCCCCGCCGGATCGTGCGACTCACCGGCAAACCAACCTGACTGCGATACACCGTACCACTAAAAGCGTCATTGAAAAAGTCCCCATAATATGGAGTAGTTGCCAGCGGGTTGGTGTCGTCCCCGGCGACCGGGGTGGTTACTCGGTCGAAAGCCTGAGCGGTATTATCGCCGATCTGCACGATCCCCCCGACCATATCCCGTACCAATAACCCACTGCTAACATACCACAAATTGGTTGCGTCGCCTTCGGGGTGGGTTACTTCCATCCGACCCTTATCAAAATACTGGACCGCCCGTTTATTGCCGGGCGAACCGTCATAACGTTCGGTAAGGGTAGCGATTGAGGCTCCCCAGAATAAAGGCCGCCCCACTTTATCGAGATTTTCGCCGTCGGTCCGGTTCCACAAATTACGGAAGGCCGGGTTGCTAAAATCGGCGGCCTGGGCTGTTTGAGGCAGGGGGCCACTCAGGGCCAAAGCGCACAGTATCAACTCAACCAACAAAATCATGGGCAATTTTTTTGTCATATGGGTACTCGCTTTGCAAAGCTAGAAGGGGTTGTGTGATAGTTAACAGTCTGCCACTGATATTGCCGGGCGACTGGGGTGACTTAAACAGGAGACACTTATTTATTTGATTAAATTTTTGCTTCCTGGAACAAGTATATTATAATTGGCCTGGCTAAAACTGGCAAGCCCTAACGCCGGTAATAATAAGGCGGCGAGCCTTTTCAGATGGCAAATTACTCCGGCTGGCTAGGAGAGCCAATAGACCAGGCAAGTTGATAGAAAGGTATGGTACTTTGACAGATAAAAATGTGACCGGTGCGGTTCATCCGGCGGTTGACCCGGCGTTTCACTCGATGGTAGAAGCCCGGACCCCTGAATGGGTAAAGGATGCCGTTTTTTATCAGATTTTCCCCGACCGCTTCGCTCAGTCGAAAGCGGTACCCAAACCGGCCAACCTCGAACCCTGGGATAGTGCCCCGACCACCTACGGCTACAAAGGCGGCGATTTGTTGGGTATTGCCGAGAACATTGATTATCTTTTTAACCTGGGCATAACCGCCCTCTATCTGAACCCGATCTTCGCCAGTGCCGCCAACCACCGATACCATACCCACGACTATTTTCAGGTCGATCCGATCCTGGGCGGGAATGCCGCCCTGCGCAAACTGATCGATGTGGCCCATACACGTGGCATCCGGGTGATCCTCGATGGCGTTTTCAACCATGCCAGCCGGGGTTTCTACCAGTTTAATCATACGATGGAAAATGGCCTCGCTTCGCCCTATGTGGACTGGTTTTACTTCAGCCAGTTTCCGGTTAACGCTTATGGGCCGGGCAAGCCAAATTATTCGGCCTGGTGGGACCTGCCCGCCCTGCCAAAATTTAATACCTCGACCCAGGCCGTTCGAGAATTTTTATGGTCGGTCGGGCGGTACTGGCTGGAATTTGGTATAGACGGTTGGCGGCTGGATGTGCCGGAAGAAATTGACGACGATGAGTTCTGGCGCGAATTCCGGCGACAGGTGAAGCAGGTCAACCCGGAAGCCTATATCTGTGGCGAAATCTGGACCGATGCCCGGCGTTGGTTGCAGGGTGATCAGTTCGATAGTGTTATGAATTATCTTTTTACCCGCGCCTGCTTATCCTTCTTTGTCCCTAAGCTCGATCTGGCTACGATCCAGGGTACCGGTTACGCCGGGAACATTAGCTCGGTCGGTGACGCGACGGCTTTTGGTTCCACCATCAACGATTTACTCAAGCTGTATCCTTCCCAGATTACCGCCGCCCAGCTAAACCTGCTCGACAGTCACGATACCGCGCGCTACCTGACCAGTGCCCAGGGCGATGAAACTGCCTTGCGGCTGGCAACCGTATTTCAGATGTGCTATCCCGGTGCGCCCTGCGTTTACTATGGCGACGAAATCGGGTTGGCCGGTGGTAAAGACCCCGACAACCGGCGCAGTTTTCCCTGGGAACAGTCCCGCTGGAACCAGTCTTTGCTGGAATTTTTCAAGGAAGCGATAAATCTTCGCCACGAACATCCGGCCTTGCGGCGAGGCTCTTTCGATCAGCTATACGCTCAAGATGGGGTTTATGTCTTTGGCCGGGCCGACACCCAGGAAAAATTACTGGTGGCCCTGAACGTCGGCTCCGCGCCAGTTCGCCTGCCCAACCTGCCGGGCAATTCCTATCTGGCCGAGGGAACCATGTTGCTGGAAGTCTTAAACTCTACCACTACCGAACGGCTGGCCTACCGGGTCGGTTTGCAGGGCCAGATCGAAGGCTGGCAGATTCCACCACGAGGCGGTGTCGTGCTGGAAGTGATCAAAGTAGGTCAGGTTTAAGCTTATCCTGTTCCGGCGAAAGTCCAAATAGATTTAGCAGGGGCACCCAGAGGGTACCCGCCCCCACGACCCCTGCTTCGATCCTCTACACAGGTTTGGCGAGTAGTTACCTTTACTTTAAAATTTTGGTAACTGTTCAGGCCCCACCCCTGACCCTTCCCCAGGGCCACCAGTGGATGGGGAAAAGAAGAAGAAAAGAGTATTTACAGGGGCACCCAGAGGGTACCCGCCTTTGACCCCGCGCCGGGGTTGCACCCCTACCTACCCCGCTAATTTTTTAGTGGTAGGGTGAACAGTTACAAATTTTGGATGGGGCTACCAGCTAGGTCAGTGACAATTCGTATAAGGTCAGCACCGGTTCGTGCGGGTCGGCTTGAAAACCGGTCTGGGCTAGCACCGTTTCCGCGATGTAACTTTGGGGTAACAGGGCGTTCAGTATAGCGGTTTGCCCCGGCGCGACCGAGGTTATAATCTTCTTGATCAACTGTTGGATTAGTACCTGGGCGGCCTGGACTTCCCCGGTCAGGTAGGCCAGCCAGTAAACCCCATCCTTGTCTTTGCTTAGAATTGCCAGCGCAGACAAGGCCCCGACCAGCGTATAAACCTCGCGTTGCTCGATATGGAGCCGCAAAGCGTCGACCGTCAGGGTTTTCCACAGCCATGCTTCACAGTAAAAACCGTTGGCCGCCCCATAGTCGGCGGAGGTGGTAATCAGGTGAAAAGCTCCGTCAAATTCAGAGGTCGTGACTAAACGGTAGGGTAAACCGGCGGTATTTAGCGGTTTGGTTTTGGTGTGGTAAGAGGATAAAAAATTGCCGCTCATCCGAAAACCAAACCGCTCGGCAACCCGGTGCATGGGGGTATTTTCGAGAGCAGTAACATAGCGCAGAGCCGTCAGTCCCTGTTCTCGACTGACCTTTATGGCGTGTTCGATGATAGCGGCGGCCAGACCCCGCTTGCGAAAGTCGGGTGATACTCGGACCCCCTGGACCCAGCCGGTGTTTGGCCCGGCCAGCCCGACTCTTAAACAATAAAGGGCCGCCGGTTCATTCTCAATTTCAAACAGGAAAAGCAAATTAGCCGGATTGGCGGCCCATTCCGGCCAGGCTTGCGGCACATAATCTTCGCCACCCCATACTTGAGCGCAAATTTTTTGAACGAGCGGCAAATCCTCCAGCGTAGCTGGCCGGATAGTTAGGCCTCCAGGAGTTTGGATTGACATATCCCTCGCAATGGTTAGGCTTCCGTGATTGAAGCCACCCGCTTCATTACCTGGACTTCTTCACGGGTAGCGAAATAATCCAGTAAGAAAAGGTAAAGCTGCCGACCGAATTCGCCATCCAGCCCGTTTTGGATAGCCTGCTGCTCGGCTAACGCTAGCACTTGCCTTTCGCGTTCCGGCACTCTCACCGCCCCGACGTGCGGTTTGAGTTCGCCCACTTTGTGGACTAACCGGCCTCGCTCACCGAGCAAGCCCATAATTTCAGCATCGATTTTGTCTATTTGTACCCGGATGCCACTTAATTCGGCCTTCCAAATCGCTTCGTCCTCCAAAAACCCCTCCTATTTTGAAAACGCCGGTCAAACCTTTTTGGTGGTCTGAACCTGATCTCGACTATTTGCCGTTGAATTCGGCCTTACGTTTTTCCAGAAAAGCTCTGGTGCCTTCTGTGCGATCCTCGGTATTAAAAAGGATACCAAAGTTCAAAGCCTCGATACCGCAACCCCGGTCCATATCGACCTCTACCCCATCGTTGATGGCGGCTTTAGCCATTGCCAGCGCAATTGGCGGCTTCGAGGCTAGCGTTTTTGCCAGCAACCGCGACTCTTCGTGCAAAACGCCCAGCGGCACCACTTTATCGACCAGCCCGATCCGCCAGGCTTCCTGGGCCGTGATCGGTTCGCCCGAAAATATCATCAGCTTTGCCATGCCCCGCCCGACCAACCGGGGTAAACGCTGGGTGCCGCCAAAGCCCGGAATGATGCCGAGGTTTATTTCCGGCTGGCCGACTTTGGCGGTTTCGGCGGCAATCCGAATATCCCCGGCCATTGCCAGTTCCAGACCGCCGCCCAGGGCGTAGCCATTGATCGACATAATCACCGGTTTGCGCGACCGCTCGATTTTTGAGGCCAAAGCCTGACCTAGCCGGGCGTGTTGGGCACCTTTGACGGCGTCCGGCAAGGCGTTCAGCTCGTTGATGTCGGCCCCGGCCACAAAGGCTTTCTGACCGGCCCCGGTCATCACAATCACTCGCACATTTTCGTCGGCGTCCAGTTCATCGAAGGCGGCGTTAAGCTCGGCCAGCACTGTCATATTCAAGGCGTTTAACTTATCAGGGCGGTTGACCGTTACAAAAGCGATCTTTTCGGCTTCCTCGCGTTCCACCAGGATCGTTGTATACTCCATCGTAAACTCCTTTTAATATAGGTAAGGCTAAGAAAAGTTAAGAGCGGCCTGACCGCCTGATTGACTACCTGAGCAATTAATTGTAATCGTAAAAGCCTTTACCAGATTTACGGCCAAATTGCCCGGCCAGCACCATCCGTTTTAATAAGGGCGGTGCGGCGTAGCGGGTGTCCTTAAATTCTTCAAACATGATGTTGGCGATATAGTAGGTGGTATCCAACCCGACGAAATCGAGGAGCGTCAAAGGCCCCATCGGATGTCCGCAACCGAGCTTCATCCCGTTGTCAATATCCTCCCGCGAGGCTACTCCGTGTTCATAGGCTCGGATGGCGTCCAGCAGATAAGGGATCAGCAGCAGGTTTACGATAAAACCGGGCGTATCTTTTGCCACCACCACCGTTTTACCGAGCGATTCGCCAAAGGCTTTGAGGGTATCTATTGTTTCATCGCTGGTGCTGATCGTTTTAACCACCTCGACCAGTTTCATTACCGGGACCGGGTTGAAAAAGTGAATTCCGCCGAACCGGTCGGCCCGTTTGGTGGCGGCGGCCATCTCGATAATCGTCAGGGACGAGGTATTACTGGCAAAAAGCGTCTCAGGCTTGCAAATGCTGTCCAGGGTGCTGTATAGTTTGCGCTTCTCGTCCATGTTCTCGATAATCGCGTCGATCACCAGGTCGCAATCGGCAAAATCTTCTAGCCTGGTAGTGCCTTTGAGCCGCTTGAGGATAACTTCGCCTTCTTCGTGGCTCAGTTTACCTTTTTCAATGTCTTTGCCCAGCACACTCTGTATTCGCCCGATGCCTTTACCCAGCAGATTTTCGTTGGCTTCGCCTACCAGCGTTTCGATACCGCTTTGGGCGGCGACCTGGGCGATTCCGCTGCCCATCAACCCGCAACCTACTACACCGAGCTTTTTTATCGTTTGGGCCATCGCTGGCTCGCCTCCTTGTCGTATTAACAAACCTAATAGTGGCTTCTGAACCTGCTACTGTGCAGGTAGCCGGACTTTTTAGCTGCTTATTGAAAAATGATTTCGATTTCTCACGCTCCGGTTATTATACAATACCCGGCCTTTTTCTCAAATACAATCAGGCGGAGTTGCAGGACAGTTGAATAGTCAACCACCCTGCTGGGCCGAGCGGGTTATCTTGGTGAGGCGGCCCGGTCGTGCTATAATATTTTTGTTACCCACACAGTTGGTTTTAATTTTTATGGCTAGTAGTTTCGAGGAGGAAACAGTATGACAGCTATGCGAGAAGCAGTGATCGTCGAGGCGGTGCGTACTCCCGTAGGACGGCGCAATGGCAAACTCCAGGACTGGCACCCGGTCGATTTGCTGGCCCAAACCCTGGCCGCCCTGATCCAGCGCACCGGTATTGATCCGGTACTGGTGGATGATGTAATTGCCGGTTGTGTCAGCCAGGTCGGTGAACAGGGTTTGAACGTCGGGCGTAATGCGGCCCTGGCGGCTGGTTTCCCGGAAAGTGTACCGGGCACGACCGTCGACCGCCAGTGTGGTTCCAGCCAGCAAGCGGTTCACTTCGCGGCCCAGGGTGTGATGAGTGGGGCCTATGATGTCGTGATCGCCTGTGGGGTCGAGAATATGAGCCGGGTGCCGATGGGTTCCAGCACTCAGCAAGGACCGGGCAAGCCTTTTGGGTCCCAGATGAACCGCCGCTACGATAACGGTCTGGTCAACCAGGGGATCAGTGCGGAATTGATCGCTCAAAAGTGGGGTTTGAGCCGGACCGATCTGGACACTCTCAGCACCGAGAGCCATCGCCGGGCCGCCCGCGCCACCGCCGAAGGCCGCTTTCAGAGCCAGATTGTACCAATAGCGATTAAGAACGAGGACGGCACCACCGTTATGTTTAGCCAGGATGAAGGCATTCGGGCCGAGACGACGGTGGAAAAGCTAGCCGGGCTAAAACCGGCTTTCAAACCGGAAGACGGCCTGATTACCGCCGGTAATTCGTCACAGATCAGCGATGGCGCAGCGGCAATCCTGATTATGGAGCGCGAGACGGCTCTACGGCTTGGCCTCAAACCCCGCGCTCGCTTTGTATCTTTCTCGCTGGCCGGGGACGATCCGATCTTCATGCTGACGGCTCCCATACCGGCCACTCGCAAAGCCCTCGATAAAGCCGGTATGACCCTTGATCAGATCGACCTGGTTGAAATTAACGAGGCTTTTGCCAGTGTGGTACTGGCCTGGCAAAAAGAAACCGGGGCCGATTTGAGCAAAGTTAATGTTAACGGGGGAGCGATTGCGTTGGGTCATCCGCTGGGAGCCTCCGGTGCTCGTCTGATGACGGTGTTGCTCCACGAACTCGAACGCACCGGCGGTCGTTACGGCTTGCAGACCATGTGCGAGGGCGGCGGCATGGCAAACGGTACGATTATCGAAAGACTGGACTAGAGGCTAGCAACAACTATGCCGATAGAGGTCGTGGTGGCCGGTAGCTTGAATATGGACCTGGTGGTAAGAGCGGCCCGGCATCCGGCAGCGGGTGAAACGGTGGCCGGGCTGGATTTTGCTACTTTTCTGGGTGGCAAGGGCTACAATCAGGCGACAGCGGCGGCCAGGGCCGGTAGCCGGGTCGCCATGATCGGGAATCTCGGTCAGGATAGATTTGGCGACCAGTTCGAGGCAGCTTTCCGGCAAGATGGCCTGGATACCCGTTTTGTGAGCCGCCTGGCCGGGGTCAGTACCGGGGTGGCGAATATCGTGGTAGAGGTCGATGGGACCAACCGGATTATCGTGGTACCGGGAGCTAACGGCCTTTTGAAGGCCGGACAGGTGGCCCAAGCCGGGCCGGTATTCGAGGGGAGCCGGGTTTTAGTTTTGCAACTAGAAACGCCACTGGATAGTTCGATTGCGGCGGCTCGACTGGCGAAAGAAGCCGGGGCGACCGTCATATTGACCCCGGCTCCGGTGCCGGAAACGCCGCTCCCGCCGGAACTGATCGAGCTGGTCGATCTGGTGCTACCGAACCAGATCGAAGCCTTACACCTGGCCCATCTACCGCCCAACGGCGATTACTCCCTGGCGGCCAAATCCTTGCTGGCGGCTGGTTGGCGGGCCGTGATTGTCACGCTGGGTAGTCAGGGAGCGGCCTACTATACCCCCTCAAAATCGATCCGAGTGCCGGGCTTCCCGGTGGAAGTGGTCGATACCACCGCCGCCGGGGATGCTTTTACCGGTGCGCTGGCTACCAGTCTAGCCAGGAGCCAGCCGCTAGAAACCGCCTTGCTAACCGCCAATGCCGCCGGGGCACTGGCCTGTACCCGTCATGGTAGCGCGGCTTCTTTGCCGATGGCTGGCGAAATTGAAGCCTTTTTGCAAGCAAACTCGCCTCTGTAATGTGTTCTTGAGGCTGAATGTTTCCCCCCTATTTACCGGCATACCTGATTGATACGGATTGGTACGGTTTTTATGACTTTTAGCGCAAATACCGACCTGCCTCTGAACGAACTAAATCATCATATTATTGTCTGTGGGTTGCCCAATTTGGGTTTCAGGATTCTGGAGCAACTGCTGGAGGCTGAAATCGCCCTGTCGGTAGTGGTGATCGAACCGGCCCCGGAACTCCTTTTCGCCGAGGAATTAGCCCAGCGGGCCGTGCCACTCCTCCGGCGCGACAGCCGGGCTACCCATGTGTTGCAGGATGCCGGGGTAAACCGGGCGCGTGCCCTGATTGCCATAATGGATGACATTCGCAACCTGGAGACGGCCCTGGAAGCCAAGCGGCTCAACCCCAATCTGCGTATTATTTCCAGCTTTACCAATCCACAGATCGGCCAGTTGCTCAACAGTCTGCCCAATTGCCGGGCACTCGACCCGGCAGAATTGACCGCCGGGGCCTTTGTGACGGCCTCGCTGCCGAATCAGGTGTTGCATCTTTTTACGATCCAAAATGCCCGGTTGAACGAAGAAGTAGCGGTGGTGCGCGATTATCCGAACGAGGCCGGCACGATTAGTCAGTTGTATGGCCGGATTGTGCCACTTCAGATCGAAACCACCGAGCCGGACGGCACCCGCAGTTTCAAGGTTTGCCCGCCGCCCAATACCCATGTTCAGCCGCAAGACCGGGTTTACCTGATCGGGCGGGTGGACGATCTGCTGGCCTCGAAGGAAATCGGCCTTGACCGCCAGACCCTTGAGCGTAGTCAGGGTTGGTACCGGGGGAAGAACCTGCCACGAAAATTAACGCTTGCCCAACGCTGGCGACGTGTTAAAGCGGTAGTCAGTCATTTCTTTAACGAAATGGGGGCGCGCTTTCGCTTTGTAACGCTTATTTTTATGGCAATTCTGCTGCTCACTATACTCGTTCTCTTTATTTTACGGGGCGACCGGTTGGATGATGCGATTTATTTTGGCCTTAATCTCGTCACCGGCCAGACGGTGATAAATTCAAAAGATTTCTGGCTTTTCAAAATCTTTGGTTTTATTATTACTTTTGCCGGTATCGCGTTGATCGGAGTGATAAACGCCTACATCACCAATTATATAATCAGTGCCCGTCTGGCCCAGGCCCTCGGCCAGCAACGGGCAATTGACATGAATAATCATATTGTGCTAGTGGGTCTGGGTGAAATCGGTTATCGGGTGTTGCTGGGTCTGATCGAGCGCGGCGAGGATGTGGTGGTGATCGAGCAAGACGACGAAAATCCTTATATTGTCAAAGCCCGCGCCCGCAAAATCCCGGTGATCCAGGCCGATGCTCGCCAGTTGGAGTCACTGGAACTGGCGAATATCAGCAAAGCCCGCTGTATTACGATAGCCTCTAACGACGATCTGGGGTCGCTGGAAACGGCCCTCAACGCCCGCACCCTCAATCCTAATATCCGGGTGGTAGTGCGGATGTTTGATCGCAGTCTGGCCGAAAAGATCGAGGAAAGTTTTGGCATACAGGTAGCTCGCAGTACGACGGCCCTGGCGGCTCCCTATTTTGTGGCAAGTGCCCTCAACTACGAAGCCATCGCCACTTTCTACGCTCGCAGTATTCCGTATGTGGTTACAAGCTTGAAAATAAAGGCTGACAGCCGGATCGATGGGCTGACCGTGCGCGACTTGTATACTCGTTCGCGGATTTTGGTGCTGGCTTTGCGCCGCCGTCCGACCGAGGTAAAGCTTAACCGGCCCCAACTAACCCCACTGGCCGAGCAACTGGTTTACCAGCAGATTTCGCTGGACTTTTATCTTGACCCGGAGCAGACCGGTCTGAATGCCGACGATACGATTTACTTTGTCGGACCCTATAACCGGATCAACAAGGTCTACGAACTGAACGAAACCCCCTCCGACCGGCTTGATCAAGCCCAAAAAAGCCCGGTCACGGTAAATCTGTCCGAGCTTTTCTTGAAGGAAAGTGAGGATTAAACTATTATTAGCCTATCTATATTAACCTGTATGGAATGCCGGGTCGGGTGCGGAGCCTGTTGTATTGCCCCCTCGATTTCGTCGCCGATGCCGGGAATGCCGGAAGGGAAGCCCGCCGGGGTGCGCTGTGCGAACCTGACCGCGGATAACCGCTGCCGGTTATTCGGTTTACCGGAACGTCCGGCAGTTTGCCAGAGTCTGCGGCCTTCGCAGGAGATGTGCGGCAACTCGGCCCAGGAAGCCCTGACCTACCTGACCTTGCTGGAACGTCAGACCGCCCCCGACCCCACAGCTACTTCCCGATAGCCTTATCAAAAAAGTTAAGAGTACGTTGCATCGCCTGGTCGAAGGCGACCCCGTTTAGCGAGTGACCCTCGCCCGGATAGCTATAGATTTCGGTGGTTTTTCCGGCGGCTTTCAAGGCGTTGTAAATCTTGGTCGACCATTCCGGTGGGCAGGTCGTGTCGTTCGACCCGATGTGAATCTGGACCGGCACGCTCACGTCCTTGAAATAGGTTAGCGGTGAGAGTTTTTTATAAACGTCAGGGTTTTGGTCGGGGGTGCCGTAGTAGCTCACGGCCTCTTTGATAGTTTCGCTGTGCCAACGGTCGCGGCGGGCGTAAAAGTTATCGGCACTATCAGCACTCATCGCTCCGAACAGGGCCGCCACCTTTACATCTTTGGAGACGACCAGCACCTGTTGGGTGATCTCGCTGCCCATGCTGTGACCCATCATGGTAATTCTGGTTTTATCGATATAGTCGGCCTGCTTGGCGGCTTCTATAAGATTCAAAATATCGTTGGTGTAGCCGGGAGCGATGGTATAATCGCCTTTGCTGCTGCTTCCATAGTTACGATAGTCGGAAGCAATTGTTACATAGCCATTGGCGGCAAAATAACGCAGTTCGCGCAGAGTATCCCAGCCCGGCCCGTAATTGTTAAAGGCAAAATGGCCGTGATTAATTAACGCCAGCGGAAACGGTCCCTGTCCCGCCGGGACGAACATCAGACCGCTTATAGTCAGACCGTCGCTATCGTAGGTAATCAAATTAGCCTTGTAGCGGCTGTTTTGCTCGTAAAGCTGGCCCAGTCGGATCGGACCGCTGCCATAGGTACGGGCGCGCATAGTCTCGATATAGCCGAGCTTGCTGGTGTCGGCGGCGGCAGTAGTGATGGGAGCCGCAGTTGGGGCTGGCGCAGTGGTAGTTGCCGGAGCCTGGGTTGGGAGGGCGGTTGTCGCAGTGGGTGCAGCAGTGGTCAGGGCCGCGCTAGTCGGATTTGAAGCGGTAGTAACCGGGGTCGTGATGGCCGGTATTGCCGTGATGGGAGCGGGTGCCGTTGGTTGGACGGCGAGGATAGTACTTGCGGCAGTGGTAAGCTGATTGGCGGCGGTAGTGGCCGGTAAGGCCTGGGCGGTGGTAGGCGGTGGCGAAGCCGGGCTATTATCGCTACAGGCGGTCAGTCCGGCCAGACTGACTAGCAAAACCGCCAGGATTGCCTGAAAATGGGGTTTTTGAAATCTGTTTTGAAAGTAAATCATCATAATTAAATGTTCCTTTTTAAAGGTTATTAAATGTTTCTTATGCTAACCGGATGGGTCCGGTGTGATCTTAATCACTGAAGTGGAACTGTAACTAATAGTTTTGCGTTACGTATATAGTAGTGATTATACAATTACTATCCCAGATGTGGATCAGGGAACACATTTCCTGGAATACGTTTCCTCAAGTATTCAGTTAGAAGGAGGCCTCCTATGAGACGGCCCGCACATGGCAGATTCTTCAACTTCTTTTATATAACGGCGTTAATTTTAATCGTAATGGTGTTTGGGGCTATTGCTTATTTGCTGGCAACCTCCAATATTACGTTGACTTCCAGCAATTTTAATGCCCTGACGATGGTTATTATGGCCGGAAGTAGCATCGGGGTGCTAGCTTTGTTAACAGGCGCATTTTTTGTGGTGTCGCGGCTGGATACCCGGCTGACCCAGAAAAGAGATTATTCGGCGGAAACCGGCGAGGACGAGCCGAGCAATTACGGGGCACCGCGTCTGTAAAAGCTTGCCTTAAACCCTTTTTACTTTCGCTTCCACCTCTCCTGGTGAGGCGGAAGCGAAAGTCCTAATTTTATAAAGATAGGACCAGGTAAACCGTCTTAATTTATCTGGTTAAGCGTCCACGTTCTTGCTGCCGTGCTGCACCGGATAAGAAGTAATTACTGTTCCATCGCTGCCAACCACCGTAAAAATATCCTTGCCGGTGTTTGGTACCTCATAACTATATGTCCGCTTGCCGTTACCGCCATCGTCCGGTTTGGGGTCGCTTAGACTTTTGCCGAGCAGGGCGATTACTTCGTCGGGGGTGGTTGCGCCGACCGCTTTGGGGAAGGTCGTCAGGGTGCCACCATCGTACCAGATGCCCTTGAAGTGTTTACCATAAATGTGTGCCCAACCGTAATCGCTATTGTGGCCGGTTCCCCGCCCATACAACAATTTTATCGGACGGCCCTGGGCATCGGTAAAAGTGCGGATAACCGTTCGCTCCGAGAACTCGCCAGTTAGGTCGGGACCAGCCGAAGCTCCGGCAACTGCGGCGGTGGTGGTACGATTGGCGGCGACCGTAGTGGGATTGGCGAGGACGGCCTGAGTAGTCTTTACCGGCACACTGACGGTAGCAGTCGGTACATCCTGAGCTTGAGGCTGGTCTTTTGAACCGCACGCCGCTAGCAGCACCATCAGTAACCCGCAAAATAAACCACTCAGCATTGTTTTAGCTAGTTTCATTATGCTCCTTTATTTGAATCTGTTTAGACCCCACCCCTACAGTCCCCGCTAAATTTCTTAGAGCTAGGGTGAATAGTTACCTTTATTTTATTTTTACCGGCGGGCCAATCGGCGGCGCGGTTATTACAAATCCGTCCTATTTTAGCACAAATAACCCCGGCCTTTTAGAAGTGATTTGGCTTGCTTAGTTGGATATTATAAGTTATTATAGCCAGGACGTAACCGGGCCGCGCCAAACTAGGCCCCCAAAAGCAGTCTGACTAAACCTATGTCCAATGAAACTTCTAACTCCAAACCGGCGCGACCTCAACTGGCTTTTATGGATACAATTGAAGCCGCCGCCTATCTGCATACTGACCGGTTGGGGGTGCTAAAACTGATCGAGGAAGGCCGCCTGAAGACTTTTGGCGGCAAAGCCAGTAATCCTTTTGTCCGCACGGACGAGGTTCTGAAGCTGGTCGAAACACTTGATCTGGTCAAAGACGATACTCTCATCGATCCGAAAGTAATCCACCGTAACGATCCGGTCCGCAAGTTAAAATTGCGGATACAGCAAGATGCCAAATGGCACGAGGTCGATGAGGGCGGGATGCGCGCCTGGGCTAAAGAGCTTGACCCGGTTAGTTACGAGCGGATGCGCCAGGTAGCGCGAGATGCCATCAGCCAACTCCAAAAAATTATTCAGGTACTGGATGAAACTGAAGCCGAGCGGAAAAAGTAGTTTTAAGAGTGTCGCGGGCAGTCTTAATCGTGGGTAAATATACAATGCTCAAAAAAATCTCGGTGAGCGAGTTACGCAGTCAACTGACCACTTTGCTAGACCAGCTTGAAGAAGGCCACAGCCATTTTGTTATCGAACGTAATAACCAGGAAGTGGCGGTCCTTTTGAGTATGGAGAAATTCCAGGAGATAATGCAAATGGTGGAAATGATTACTACGCTGGATTTCATCGATGCCGGGTCGGTCGGTTTGACGGTAGAAAATACCGGTCAAGAATTTCCTGATCTGATGTTACTGCCGCCGGTGAAAGATGCGGAGGGTGTCACCGCCCCTGAAAGGGCCAGCGCGCCCCGCCCCCGCCGCAGTGCCAGTTCGATAGAAGATATGGCTAACAAGCTGGGTATTCGCGTCATCAAATAAGGTGAAGCATAGTAAAGATATAGGATAATCAAGGAGAACCGGCAATGCCCACCAGCCTGGATAAGCTAATTGCCAAAAACGAAGAAAAACTGGTCGATCAGGCCGCGACCACTCTTAAAGTTATGTTTGGCGTAGCTTATGCCGATGTAGCCCAGGAGGAACTGGAAGAACGACTGTACCGCCTTTTCGATGCCCTGATCGAAATTACCAAACAATCCAGTCCCGACCCCAGTCTGGTCGCCAACGTGGTCGATAGCGTGATGGTTACGCCGGTATACTCCGGCTGGAACCACCGGGCGATCACCGAGGAGGTTTTGCAGGTGATCGATATGGTGATCAACCACCAGATCGATAAAGACCTGACAAAACCGGAGCAAGACCAGGATCGCCAGGATAGTAAGGCGTTGCTGGCCCTGACGATCCGGGCGGCAAAAGACATAGTCAATGGGCGTTCCCGGCGAGATATGGCCGAACGCACCCGCAAGCGCGAACGCTGGACCGGTAGCGGCGGTAACCTCGCCCCGGCTGCGCCGGTCGTACCCGAAACCGATACCCCTGAGCCTTCCTGATTCCCCTATTCTTTTATGGAAGGGCTCTATGCTTTCAAATACAAATAATTTTGAAAGAGTCCAACTACCTGACCTCGAATAAGCATAAATGCACTATGTTCACTAAGAAAAGCATTGTAAATTAAGATAGGGATTTATTGTATGCCAGGCGAAAACACAATCAGGATAAGTAATCCAAACCAAGCGACTAAAAAGAATTTGTCACCAATTTATTTGGATGAAGGGGATTTGTATACATCCTCTAATGTTAGTTATCTGAGAGACAAAAAGCGACGCCTGATTGTTTTTGGCTGGTATGGTGGGAAGTTCAGCCATTTATCATGGCTTTTGCCGCTCCTTCCAAAGTGTCACCATTACTGTGAGCCATTTTCTGGTTCAGCCGCCGTTTTGCTCAATCGTGAAGCTTCTCCAGTAGAAACCTATAACGATATAGATGGTGAAGTAGTAAATTTCTTTCGAGTGCTTCGTGATCATTCAGAAGAAGTAATCAGAGCTATCTCTCTTACTCCCTTTTCGCGGGAAGAATATCAGAAAGCTATTTATGGTATTACTCAGGGTATCAGCGATGTAGAACGGGCCAGGCGTTTCTATATCCGCGCTCGACAAACTAGAACCGGTCTTGCTCAAACTGCCTCATTAGGAAGATGGGCAAATTGTAAAGATACTACCCGCGCCGGTATGTCAGGCGTAGTTTCAAGGTGGTTAGGTGGGGTCGAAGCCCTTGATACAATCGCCGGGCGTCTGCTTAGAGTGCAGATAGAGAATCGCCCAGCACTAGATATTATTCGCCTTTACGACAATCCTGGAACCTTATTTTATTGTGACCCGCCCTATCTTCACGCTACACGAGGTGACTCTAACGCTTATGGATTTGAAATGGACGAGGGTCAGCATCGTGAGCTTGCTAAAGCTTTAAGGGAGTGTCGAGGGATGGCAGCGGTATCCGGCTATGATCATCCATTAATGAAGGAACTTTATCCGTCCAAAGAGTGGTATAAAACGCTAGGTTTAGAACGTACAATTCATTCAACAAAAGGCACCCGCCAGGAAGTTTTGTGGACGAACTACGACCCTATTAATCCAGATCAAATGAAACAGAAGGCATTTTTCTAGTATGGAACCAGAGCAGATTTTACAGCATATTTATGAAAGAGCTGTAGAAACGCTTGGGATGTCTGTTAGGGAACCAAAAACAATAAAACATTCCAAAATGTGTTAGAATAACAACCTAACTAATCCTGGAGGTAAAACATTGGAACTGACTGACTCACTTAAAACGCTCTTCATCGAAACGGCCCGTTCCCTTAGAGGTCCCGCTCG
>JBBQGA010000016.1:0-117304 GCA_038322625.1 Chloroflexia bacterium | reverse complement strand
CGAAAAGTTTGAAGGGTTCAAACAGGCCATAAGTGAGTGTTTAAGCCAGACCACTGGCAAACACCAAGCTGAGTTGGACAAGCTGTTAGTCTTAAAATTTCAGACCCTTGAAACCGCAACTTGTGACCTTTGATAGTATATAATTCTGTCTGTAGTTTCATTTCTGATATTTTCAGTTCAAAAGTCAAATTAGTATTGGTTTTCGTCAAAGTGCGATACTGCCGCTAATTACTCGTAGCGCAACACCACCAGCGGTTTTTCCTGGAGGCTTTGCCACGCACTGATTACGGTTGCCCCGATTGCCAGCCCGACCCCCAGTGCGATCAGCAAAGCCAGGTTGAGCGGTGGCAAATCTATTTGAAGATTTAGTTTTGGGTTGGAAGCCCGCACTAGCCCCGGCAGTAACAGCCCAACTAGCCAGCTTCCACCAATCCCCATCAGCCCGCCCAACAAGCCTACCAGGCCGTTTTCCCAGAGCAAAATCGCCAGCACCCGGCCTCGCCGCGCTCCCATTGCCTTCAAAACGCCGACCTCGGTGCGCCGTTCCAAAACGGCCAGCGCGACATTATTGGCTATCAGGATCGAACCGCTAAACAGACTTAACAGACTGATCAGGAGCGGGAAGGCCAGCACCTGGTTGACCAACTGGGTAAAGGTGTTGATCAGGTCGGTCAGGTCGAACACATAATTGCCGTAAAGATAGCTTTGAACTTTTACTAAAGCCGCTTTTAGCTGGGGTGGGTCGATTTGCATAAAGAAAATGCTAAAGCGCGCCCCGGCCAGATTGACCAACTGGTAAGGCATAACAAACCCCTGCTCGAAACTGGTTCCGGCGGTGCCACGCGTCACGATCCCGATTACCTGGACTTCAATCGGGCCGCTGGTGCGGCTGGGATTGTTGCCGATGTTGTTGGAGCGTAACCGCAGCACCACTTTATCGCCCACTTTGAGATTATAACAACGCGCCTCATCTTCGGATACCAGCAAAACTTTAGCGTCGGTATCTTCGGGGCCAAAGTTTCGCCCGGCCAGAAGCTGTTGGGGTCCGTTTGGACTGATACTTTTGCCCTGGCTCAAGCTGCGGCCACTGAACTGAACATAGCCTTTGAGACGCTGGTTGTTGGGCTGGTCGGCGTTGATAAACTGGCCGCACGCCGGGTCGCGCAAAGCTGGGCCTGAATCGAGCGGTCTGGCGTTTACCGAGACTATCGCCCCGCCGATGGCATTGCTGATAAATACCTTTTGGACCCCGGCTACATCGCGTTCGATGGTCGATTGTAATTGTAAATCCTGGTCACTGTAGACGTTGACCGCCCCGGCGTTAAAACCCAGGTTAAAATCAAAGGTGTCTTTGAGGGTCGTCTTGATGCTGTCCGATACAATCGTTAACAGACTTATGAAGAACAAACTGACCGTGATCACCAGCAAAGTCGCGGCAGTCCGGGTGCGCTGGCGGTCCAGGCCGCGCAATGCCAGCCTTAAATTGAGGGCCGCCAGGGGAGTCGGTAGTCTGGTGGTCAGGAATACAACCCCGTACATCAAAGCCACCAATACCAGACTGATCAGCAAGGTGACAAAGGCGATCACCAGGCCCAGCGGTAAATCGGCCACGAATAACCCGGCGATCAGACCCATTATGACGGTCAGGGCCAGCATTATAAAGATGGTCGGCCAGTTACCGAGGCGAGGCAGGTTATTGCTGCCGCTCTGGCCCTGCCGCAAGACCGCCCCCGGTGAGACTCTGCCGGCGGCGTAGGCCGGTAAAAACCCAAACAGGGCGGCCACCACAATCCCAACCAGCAAACCGGTGACGATAGGCAACGGATATAACCCCCACTGGAGTGGTCGGTCGAAAAGCCCCTCGATGATACCCTTCATCGCCAGACCCAGGGCAGTGCCGCCGATTATGCCGACCAGGCTACCCAGCAGACCCAACATACCTACTTCCAGCGTAAAGATCAATAGCGTCTGGCGCGGTTTGAGGCCCAGGGCCTTGAGGGTTGCGATTTCGCCGGTGCGTCGTCCGGCCATCACCAGCATCGTATTGACACAACTCAGCCCGCCGATCACAATCGCAATCAGGCCCACATACAACATAATATCTTCGACCGGTTGCAGATTGCGACTGCCCTCACCCAGCGTTTCGGTGGCGGTGCGGACTTGCGAGAAAAACGGAAACGACAGAGCGGTATTCTGATTGAAATCCTGTAGCTGCTTGATGACCGTCTGGGGATTGATCGCCGGGGGAGTCTTGAAATAAAAAGTAGTCGGGGTCACTTCCCCTTCGGTTAGAAAGCTGCGAGCGGTGGTCTGCGAAACGATCCCGAACCCCACGAACAGGCCGGGGTCAAAACTAATACCGGGTAGCACCGGGTCGACTACGCCCACGATCTTGAGACTGGTGGTATTTTCGGCGGGTTTGGTAAAATCTTGCAGACTGCTGACTTCGATGCGCTGGCCTAGCTTGTAATCGTTGGCTTTCCAGATCGATTTGCTGATCAGGATCGTGTTTGGTTCGGCCAGCAAGCGGCTCAGGTTGCTATCGCCAGTCGTCTTGTCGGCGGACTTTAATTGCCCATAAAGCGGGAAATGAGCCGGGTCGATAATATAGACCGAAGGCGGCACATTGAAATAGCCGGTGATCTGGATACTGTGACTATTTACGCCGGTCCAGTCGGTAAGTTGGCCCTGGGCTTTTAACTTATCAAAAAGCTGCTGGGCTTTGGGCGAAATGCTGCTTTGATAATAATTATTGTAATTGACGTTCGCCACAATATCGCCCCCGGCCCGCTCCTGAACATCGCCGACCAGGGTCGCCCGGATGCTGATGGTCATAGATTGCAAGGCCACCAGCGTCGCTACCCCCATCGCAACACACAATATGGCGAAAAGCGAAGGTTGACCGCCCCGTAAAACTGACCGCCAGGCGTATTTAAAATAAAATCCGAATTTTTTCATTTTTATGTTTCTGGAATTACGATCTGGAAAATATAAGGGTGGATAATTGCTTACCGGACGGCTTGCCAGACCTGGGCCGCTAAACGAGCGTGTCCCGCCTGGTTAGGGTGAATGTCGCCCTGAGCAATCCGGGTCAGGCTGGTTTCCTGGCCCACAAACGGATCGTAGAACTCGGCCAGCTTTGCTCCGTATTCCGCCGCTCTTTTCTTGATCAAGTCGTTAAACTGGCTGGCCCAACCTAATTCGCTGGCCGAACTATCGGTAAAGGGATTGTAATAATCGGTCAGCACCAGCGTGGTGCGGGTCTGGCTGTTTTTAGAAAGCTGCCCGGTCAGTTTTTTCAGGATAATTTGCAGGTTTGCATCATACTGGTCGAGGGTGGCTTGTTTCTCAACGGTACTTTTGGTCCGCGCGCCCAGCACGTCATTGCCGCCGATTGTCAGGCTGATAATACCAACGTTGCGGCCCTCTTTTTTAGCCTGATCGAGTTCGGCCAGGGCCTGTTCTAGCTGGCTCTGACTGCTGGCCCGGCTGATAAAAGTACCGGCGGTTTCGCCCGGTATCGCCAGGTTGCGGTACTCGGTGAATTGAGGGCGGGCCGGTTTGAGATATTGCTGGTAAAACACCCCGGCGTAGCCCAGTTCGCGGGGTGAGGAAGCCCCGGTACCATAGGCTACCGAGTCGCCGAGGGCCAGGTATTCTTCGCCGCCAGTGTTCAGGGCGCCCGTGACGCTTGCCGCCGGGTTCGCTTTGCCGTTCGAGTTGGTTCCGGCGATCAGCCAGGCTGTCAGGCCAATTACCACCAGGCCAAACACTCCGGCCAGCATTACCCACTTAAAATTCCGCGCAGCCCCAAAGCCTTGCTGCATTCCTAACTACCCCTACTTTTTCAACCAGAAAAATTTTAGCAATAATTTTCGCACCTTGCTACTTTGGACTTTCGCTTATAGGCAAAGATTAACCTAAAGCGGGGTAAATAGGGGTGCAACCCCTGCTGGGGGTACACAGGGGTCTCCCCTGTTAAATTCTTTTTTACTTTCGCTTCAAACTCATAAGTGAGTTTGAAGCGAAAGTACTTGTACTATTATCGCATATAACCTGGAGGTAATGAAGCCGGAAACAGCAAATCTAATCAGCTATTAATTAGGTCGCCAGCGGACATACTTGAGGGCGGTTTTTATCAGGAAGTAAGCCGCTTTGGCCGAGCCGTTCAGGGTGCCGCTGACTTTGGATTGACCGCCGCCGCGCCGCCGGTACTGCACCGGCACTTCCACAACCCGGCATTTCGAGCGGGCCGCCTTGACCAGCATTTCGGTGGTCCAGCCATAGCTCATTTCCTGCATATTAAAATCTGCCAGCCGAGCGGGCCGGATTGCCTTAAATGAGGGTAAATCGTGGTATTGCTTGCCATAAAACAGCCTGATCAGGCCAGCCACCAATCGGTTTCCCAGAATTGCATGGAATGGGAAGGTGCCTTTCTCAAAATGCCGCACTCCCAGCACCATATCGGCCTCGCCGGTCAGGAGTGGTTGAAGCAAGGCTGGTACCGAGGCAGGTGGGTCGCTGTAATCGCCATCGAGGTAAACCAGTATATCGGCTTTCTGCTGAACGGCCTCCTCGAACCCGGTGAAACAGGCCGACCCGTAACCCTTACCGCGCTGCCGGACCACTTCGGCCCCGGTCTGACGAGCGGCCTCGGTCGTGCCATCTTTGCTGCCGCCATCGACCACCATAATTTGCAGTGTGTAGCGTTCGTCATCGGCCAGGGCTTTTATTTCCTCGATCACAACGGCGATGTTTTCGACCTCGTTGTAGACCGGGATTATCAGACAGACCTGCGTTCGGGTTTTTCCAGCCGGCGAGGCTTCGGCACTTTGAGACATACAGGACTCTTTCATTTCTTAACCAGGGATTTTGCTTCTACCTCACCCGGTGAGGTAGAAGCGAAAATAAAAGAAAGATTAACAGGGGAGACCCCTGTATACCCGCCGCATGGGCACCCAGCGGGTACCCGGCCCCCACGACCCCCACTTGGAATTCCTTTTTGCACATTTATGCTATGAAACTACCTAAGGTGGGCAACATTGTTAGACTTGCAACTTGCTTAGAGGAAGCTTGTCGAGCAGACGGCGGGTATGGACGGCTAGCTTTTGATCGGCGGGTAGTTCCCGGATAAATCGTATCAGTTCGGTTCCGGTATCCAGGTCATACCACAAAGGCAAACTATAATGGCCTAGCCCGGCCTCCTCGATCCGGCGCGCTGTCTCACCCAGCACCCGGTTGGTACTCCACTCCATATTTTCAAAAAGGGTAGGAAAAAGCCGGCCCGCCCCGATCAGGTAATAGCCGCCGTCCTCGCTCGGCCCTAGCACCACGTCCGTTTCGGTTACTCGCGCGACCGCCTGGTTCAGGTAGGCTACCGGCAGGGTTGGATTATCGCTGCTGATACAAAATACCGCCCGATAACCCGCCGCCAGGCACTCGCGGAAGGAGGTCGCCAGCGCGGCACTCAGACCGGGTTCCGGTTGGACAATATACTCAACCTCGACCGGAATTAATCCGGCTAATGCCTGGGCATCCTGGGCGGTTGGGCAAACTATTTTCACCTCGCACCCACTTACCGACTGGGCCAGTTCAACTGTATCCAGCAGAAAACCGGTGTAAAGCTCGGCGGCTTGTTCAAAGGTCAGGGGCGGGCACAGGCGGGTCTTGACCTTGCCGGGTTGAGGGGCTTTGGCTACGATTACCATCGCCACCGGGCCGGTAGGCTTTCCAGCTTGCTCTACCGGTCGATCCATTGGTCGTTCTCCTGCTTCAGAATATGCGGTTCGGCCAGTAATACGGCGTAGGCACTCTGACCTTCGCTGATGTCGCCCCGGTGAGCCATCGCCAGCACTTCGCGCACCGGCAAGATCAGACGCTGGATCAATTCGGTTTCTTCCAGCTTTTGCGACTGGTTCAGCTGGACCCCGGTCGCCAGGTAGATATGACTGTAAAGATTTAAGTGGGCCGAGCTACTATAAAAGCGGGTAAGGTGGATTAACTCCCGGCATTCCGCGCCGATTTCCTCGGCCAGTTCGCGCCGGGCGGCCTGGGCCGGGTTTTCCTGCGGATCGGCCAATGATCCAGCCGGGACTTCCAGCACCCAATCCCGCACCGGGTAACGGTATTGCCGGATCAAGACAATCTCGCCTTGCTCGGTGAGCGGGACCACAAAGACTGCCGGTGGCGTTTCGGCGTAGCTATAGCGGATAACCCGCCCCTGCCCGATGTCCAGGCGGTCTTCTCTGAAATTGCGCCAGGGACTTTGCAGCAAATACTGGCTGTCCAGGGTCTCGTAAGGTTGGTCTTTGGGGGGTTCTTCCACAGGCGCACTCATTTCTGTAACTGGCTTCTGCTCAACTTAAACGCTCCACTTCGCCCCGCAGCCTTCACAACACTGGGGCGGTTTCTTGCTCAAAAAAGCTTCCCGAAACTGGCGATAGGCCGCGCCATGCCAGACCTGCTCGATTTTCTGCTGGAATACATTGCCCAGGATCGGGCCGCCGTCCTCGCCGGTAAAAGGGGCGAAACAGCAGGGCGAAACGTCGCCGTTAGCCTGGATGTACATCAATCGCCAGGGGCGGCTACAGGCTTGCCAGGGCCGGTCGTCGTCCAGGGCTTCCTGGGCCGACTGGCTGAGTTGACCCGCCGGGTTGATCTTTTCGCCACCACTGGCCGCCAGTTGAATACCGTGTTCCCGGCAGATCGCAAAGGCTTCGGCCATCGCCTGTTTTTCCTGTTCGGCCAGTTGCCGGAACAGCGATTGTTCTTCGACCGCCAGCCCTTCGCCAAAGTAAACCAGCCGTTGCACATATAGTTCGGCGATCCCGGCCTCAGCCGCAAAGCTAGCTACCAATGGTAGTTCCGCTACGTTCTCACGCATAGTGGTAAACCAAAGACTGACTTTTGGGCCTTTGCCACGTTCGCGCATCAGGGCCGTCAGGGCCAGCACATTGCGTTTGACTTTCGGCAGTCCGGCGATGCCCCGCACGGTATGATAGGTTTCCGGTTGCCCGGCGTCAAACGAAACCCGGTACTCGTCCAGGCCGCTTTCGATCAGGGCTGCCCGCCGGGCGGCATTCAGGGCCAGGGCGTTGGAATTGAATAACACATAGGCACCGCGCTGCTTGAGGTATTTCACCATCTCGAACAGGCGGGGGTTCAGCAGAGGTTCGCCCAGGCCGTGCAGCACAACCCGTTGTAGATCGGCCACCTGATCAACGATGTGGGTAAAATGCTCAAACGACAGATTATCTTTGCGGTCCGGCCAGCGATAAGTGCGGGGACACATGGTGCAAAGTTCGTTGCAATTCTTGGTAACTTCAATGTAAAGGCTGTGGGGTTGGGTTTCCAACGGCCTTAACATCGGTAATTCCTGTAACATCACTGAATACTCTCCTGAATACTCTCTTTGTTGGCCGCCCCGGCCAGATAAAGTTGCATCGGTCGCGCCCCGGTCAGAGGCCAGCTTTCATTTAATTCTAACCCGGCCTGGAGTAGCCAACCGGCCAGTTCGGTCTGTGTAAAAAGACCGCCCTCCTCGTACATCAGGGCCAGCGTCAGGTTCTGGAAAACATTTTCTGACGGCCCGCTACGGTCATCTTCCAGCCAGGTATCGAAGATCGCCACCTTGCCACCGGGCGTAAGGGCGCGGGCCGCTTTTCGCAGCAAAGTCTGGATCACCAGGGGCGACTCGGTTCGCAAGACCTGAAAAAACAGAATCATATCATAGACAGCTTCACCGAAATCGGCCTGCCGGTAATCGGTCGGCCAGGGTTTTACTCTCGACCGGGCCGGGCTATGGTGGGCAACTTCCAACGCAATCTCGATCACGCCGGGATGGTCGAGCAGGGTTACTTCCAGCCGGTCGAATTGCTCGGCCCAGGCCAGGCTAAAGCTGCCCGCCCCACTCCCGACATCCAATAATCGCCGGGAAATTGCCAGGTAGGGAGCCAGCCGGGGTGTCAAGGCCGGTAGCACTTTCTGCGCCCCACCATGCAAACCCATAATCAGCCGACGCAGGGCCGGGTCGCCTTCTACCGGTTGTTGTAAATTCGGCAAAACTGTCCGGCCTTCACTAATTCCGGTTGCCAGGTCGAGCCAGCCGCGTGATTGGTCGGATTGGCTTCGGGCTTGCGGACCAATATACTGAGGCCCTCCGGCTACCAGACTATTTGTACTCAAAGCGGTGTTGGCATAGCGGCCCGCCTCGGTGATAGTCAGCAAACCGAGCGAAGCGGCGGCGGCCAGCAAGGCGGAGAGAGGCCGCAGGTGCCAGCCGGTAAAGGCGGCCAGTTCTTCCGGGGTGGCCCCCTGCGGATAACCGGCCAACCGTGTACACAGGTCGAGTTCGACCAGACCCATCAGCAGGGCGGCTGGTTGATAACCCCGCAATATTTCCAGTAGCTCACTCTGAGATTGGATCATTTATAGGACTTTCGCTTAATGACTTAAACCACCGGAAGCGGGGGTCGTGGGGGCGCAGCCCCTGCGGTGGGTCCATACAGGGGTCTCCCCTGTAAAAACTCTTTTATTTTCGCTTCAAGCTCACCATGTGAGCTTGAAGCGAAAATCCTAAGATTAAAGAACCCCGGCACTACCCGGTTTGGCTCCTGTGACTAGCTTCAACAGCCTTGCCAGCGGATTACCACCTGCCGCCCAGCCGTCATAATTTTTGCCGAGCAGCGCGTCCACCGAGAACTGGTAGCGTGCCCCGATTATAGCAAAAACCAGGCTCGGCAGGATATAGTTAAAGACGTACAGGGTCCAACTTTCGCCGGGAACCCCTACCAACCCGATCAACAAACTGATCGCCCACAGTGTACCGAGTAAGCCGCCCAACCGGGTCAGCAAGCCAAAGAACAGACTGACTGTGATAAAGGCCTCGGTGAAAATTGTCAGCCAGGAGAACAAACCAAAGTTAGGAATGACGAAATTCTTGACAAAATCCCCATACAAACCGATTGCCGGGTGATCTACCTCGCGCTGCATCCAGTCGCACAGGCCGTGCAACTCCTGACCGGGCGGCGCGTTGAACCGGTAGGTATCGCAGCCAAAACCGCCGCTGCCAACCCAGGGGGCTTTCCAGCCGAGTTCGGTAAACCAGTTGTAGCCCACCCACAGCCGCAAAAGGGTCAGGACAACCGCGATTATCACCGGGAGAGCTAATCCAGACCGCTCGGTTTTGCTTTCCGTCATATTGGTACTCCTTTTTTTAATTCGGTCGTGGCTCCTGATGAGCAACCACACTTTAGCCTTATAAATTCGGCTTAATATTTAATTTTAGGATTTCAGCTTGAACCTCACGGGTGAGGTTCAAGCTGAAATATAAAAGGGTTTAGCAGGGGAGACCCCTGTATACCCCCCGCATGGGCTGCGCCCCTACGTACCCCGCTCGCATCTTTAAGCGAAAATCCTAAATTTGTATTATTGCTTTATGGCCGACGGGAGGCCGTGAACGACGAAGGTACAGGCATTTCCGGCTTTCGGCAAATCCTTGAATTGGGCCGCCCGCCAGCTTAACTCGCCTAGCCGGGCCAGCATCTTCCAGTCTTTACGGGCAATCGGGCAATACTCGTCCGGCTGGTCGAACAGACCGCGTAACTTTCGACGACTGGCACACCCGCCGCCGCACTGCTCGACCAGGGCACATCCCTGACAGGCAGTTGGGATTTCGCGGGTTTGCTCGAAGGCCGGCGACTCAAAAACCTGGTCGCCTTGTTGGTAGAGATCGTTTAGCTTGCGGTCCGGTACCGGCCAGTAAGTACAGGGCGAGACCAACCGGTTAGGCAATACCCGCAAGCTGGTTTTCCCGCAGGGCGAACCGTGAGTGGGACGCGGGAAGTTCAGGAGGGCGTTGACCAGCGGTTCGCTGACGGTGACTACTTCGGTTTTGCTCAAAACATCGAATAGACCGTCCCACAGTTCTTCGTAATCCAGGGTATAGGCATCGCCGACGACCGGTTGATACAGGTTAAACCGCAGGTCCAGCCCTTTTTCAGCCACCACCGCCGCTAGTTCGGCCAACCGGGTGTAGTTGGTTTTCATCAAAACGGCGATCACGGCCACCCGCACCCCTAATCGCTGGCACCGCTCGATACCTTCCCAGCACTTGCCCCAGTTGCCCGCGGCTCGCCAGCGATCTTGCTCTTCTTCGGTCGGATAATCCAGCGAAAATTCCACGCTGTGTAACCGGCTTAATTCCTCGTCCGATAGCACTTCGATGCTATAACCGTTGGATGTAATCGCAACCCGAATCTGGGCTTCGTGCAGCATCGCCAGGATTTCGTGATACTGGGGATGCAAGCCGTTTTCGCCTACCCCAAGATTGACCGACGAAACCGGCAATGCCTGGCAGATTTTCTTCACATCGTACAGGCTCAACCGGTCGAGGGCCAGTTGAGAACGATAACAATGGGCGCAACTCAAGTCACATTCGTTGGTCAGCCCTACGCCCAGGGTATAGCTCTGGGGCTTTTCCAATCCTTTTGTAGAAGTTGAATGAGTATCGACTGAATTAATTAGATTTGTCATAGACTAAAGACCCGACCTCCTGCTCCGCGTTTGTCAGAGCATGATTTTCGACCCTGGCCTCCCCGGCTAGACTTGCCGGGTTCCGAGAACGCCATAGTCGCCATAAATTCCAACCGATAAATACGTGAACCGGCCAGAACTCGACCGGCCTGATCCAATTGTAAAGCGGAGTGTTTCCGAAATAAATATAAGTAAGATAAGGTAGCTCAACCAGGGCGGCAAAACTCACCCAACCCCAATCCCACTCGGCAAAAACATCGCTGGCCCATACCACCGGCACCAGCACCATAATCCAGGTAAGGTACCAGGTATGTACGGTCGAGGCGACCAGCAAGGTAGCTCCCAGGCCGAGCATCAACCGGCGAGGTAAACTCAGACCGAGGGCGGCGCGGGGTGAAAGACTAAGCCAGCCCAGTACGCCACCTAAAATTATCAGACTGCCGACTTTTGCCACCGTTGGGCTAAGAAAATCAGCCGTCCATTGAAAGAACATCGATTCGTTGTCGCGCCAGGAACCGGTATACTCAAGGATAGAGCCTATCGCCCCTTTGCCCGCTATCAAAAAGGGCAGATAACCGGCGGCGATTACCAGCACCGTAAGAGCCGGATACCGCCAGCCGCTTTTGAACAGCCCGGCGACCCGGCGACCCCACCCACCGGCGGCCTGCCGGTAGAGTTCCGGTTGCCAGCTTGCCACAAACAACGGCAATACAAAAAGCGGGGTAAATTTTGCCAGGCAAGCCAGCCCGACCACCAGGGCCGATAAGGCCGGGCGTTTCTGCTGGGCCAGTCCCAGCCCAATTATCAGCAGAAGCAACATTGGCGCGTCATTATGGCCGCTCTGCCCGAACTCGATCACCGGTAAGGGACACCAGGCATACAGAATTACTCGTCGTCGGTCGAAGCCATACAGACCCAACAGCCAGACCAGGGCCAAGCAAGTTAGAATATCAAAAAAGGCGGCGGCCAGTTTCGGCCCCAATAAGCTATCGCCCAGGGTGAGATATTCCACTACGCCGATCAATTGGTTGAGCGGTGGATAGGGTGAGGTAGTATCCGCTTGCTGGACCAGCGGCCAGATTTCACTGTGGTAAGGCACCAGGGCCGGATCGTTCGGGGCATAGCGGTACGGGCTAACCCCCTGCGTTACCAGGCGGCCTTCCCAGGTATACCGAAACTGGTCGGTCGAGAGAGTAGGGGCCACCAGCACCATCGTCAGGCGAAACATTACGGCAAAGAATAAGATAACCAGCAAGGCCGGTTTGGCGTTTTTAAGCGGCGCGGGTAGCTGGCCGCCCGGTCCGGTCGCGCGGCTAATTCGTTCCGCGCCCATCTCCGTCAGAACCAGCCGTCCCGCCAGCCCAAAGATAGTAAAAAGCCCGGCGCACAGAGCAATGTATTGACCGGCCATCAAGGTCAGGTTGCCCAGCAATATTAAAATGAATAGCCCTGCCTGAAACAAACAGCCAAGAGCAATTAAAAAATATAGCGAGTTACGCTTTAACAAACTAACCTGTGTTCCGTTATAACCTTCCCTTTATATTACATTTAGATTATATCAGAATAATAGGCCGGGAGTCCTTACAAAAAAATGAATTATTCAAACTTTCTGTTATAAAAAGAATACAGAAAATTTGTGGAAACTAAGGGTTCCGGCCAGAAAGCCTGAGAAAAGGCATATAAAAAGAGCGGCAGGCGATAAGAGGTGGTCTCTCGCCTACCGATTTGAGTGCGCCGGGTTAAAGTTGTAATCCGCTATTCGATGGCCTGCGCTTTAGCCAGTGTCGAGGCGAGGTCCGCCGGAAGGGGCGACTCAAATTCGCGGTATTCGCCGGTAGTAGGTAGCTTGAAGCCGAGCTTGTAGGCGTGCAAGAACTGCCGTTTCAGGGGCAAACTGGGTTTGCGCTGGCCGTATACCATATCGCCCACCACCGGATGCTTCATATAGGAAAAGTGAACCCGAATCTGATGAGTCCGACCGGTTTCCAGTTTCGCGTTTACATAGGTATGGTGGGCAAGATATTCGAGGACGCTATAGTGGGTGCGGGCCGGTTTGCCGTTGCGGGTAACGGCCATCTGCTTGCGCTGGGCCGGGTCGCGCCCGACCGCCGCATCGATAATACCGGTCGGCGGCTGCAAATTTCCCTCGACCAGCGTGCGATATTCTTTGAGGGTTTGCCGGTTCTTCATCTGCTCGATCAAATTGCCCAGGGCCGCATCGGTTTTAGCGGCTACCAGTAAGCCGCTGGTATCCTTATCCAGCCGGTGAACAATGCCGGGTCGCTGGTTGCCATTGATGCTCAGGTTTGGAATATGATAAAGCAGGGCGTTTACCAGCGTACCACTGGTATGACCGGGGGCTGGATGCACCACCAGCCCGGCAGGTTTGTTGATCACGATCACCGCTTCGTCTTCGTAGATAATATCGAGCGGTATGTTTTCCGGGAGGAGGTGCGCCAGGGGCTTGGCTGCCGGTATAAATAGGGTTAATTCTTCGCCACCCCGCAGCTTGGCCCCCGATTTGCCCGGCTTGCCGTTGACCAGCAACCGCTTTTCTTCGACCAGACGCTGGATATGCGCCCGCGAAAGGTCTGGCCGGAGCGTTACCAGCAATTTGTCGATCCGGTCGCCCACCTCCAGTTTGCTGACGGTGTGTTCAAACTTCTCGGCCTCTCTTAGCGGCTCCGGTGTTTCAGGTTCGCCAAAATCGGTTATTTCAAAGTAATCGTCATCGTCCAATTCGGTTGCTTCGCTGGTTTCGTCGGGCAAAAGCAGGTCCAGATCGTTTTCTTCTTCCTCTTCGTACACAAAATGTTCTGACAAAAAATTCCCCTCAGAGTTTGATTTTGGATTGGTTTTTCTTACACCGGGAACACTGAGGTAAGCAGCCGGTTTTGGCGTTAGAGGTTTTTCTGCTCTTGTCTTAATTGAGGCTGGCGGGTGCGGTAGTGCTATTACAATCCAAAGTTCAAACTAACTTATATTTCGATTTCCAATTCCTAATTTTGATTCGTTTCGTTGCTGGCCGAGCCGTTCACCTGGAGCCGGGTGGTTTTGCGTTGCGACCAACCCCGCAACAAAACCGTCAGGATAATGATTGTTACGCCGGTCGTGATCGCGCTGTCGGCTACATTAAAGACCCGAAACAGAGTTATATTCGGGATATTTAGCAAATCGGTAACGCCACCGCCGTTAAACAGCCGATCTAGCAAATTCCCGACAATCCCGGCCAGTACCAGCCCGGCACTCAATTGCAACCAGCGCAGCCGGGTACCTTTCCAGACGTACCAGACCGCCAGACCTACACTGGCACCGAGAGCCAGCAAGGTAAAGACCCACGATAGATCGGCATTGTTGAGAAAACCAAACGAAGCCCCCCGGTTCACGATGTATTTTATAACCAGTTGCCCACCCAACAATTCAATTTGCTTTCCGCTACCAAGCGGTCCCAACACCTGTTCGACCGTGCGTTTACTCCACTGGTCCACAGCGACCACGACCAGCGTGACCAGGATCGGCCAGTAATAGCCGATTTGTTTTTTCTCGGCGGCGGTCGGCTGGTCTACCAGCAGGCTTGTATCATCGGATGGGCTAACTGTTGCCATAATTGCTTTACTCGTCTACCAACCGGGTCGCCCAGGGCAAAGCATCTAACCGTTCCAACGGTATTTCTTTGCCGGAAACCTCACTCAGGCCGTAGGTGCCTTCTTCCACACGTTTGAGGGCGGTTTCGACCTGGCGCAGACTTTGTTCCATCCCCTGCTGGATCAGGGTCGTGCGGTCAATATCCTCTAGCATTCCGCCGTCGTCGGCCATATGATTGCTAAAACTGTTATCGTTATACTGGTCGCGGCCCATGTCCTGAATTTCCTGGTCTTCCCGGTTGATCTGGGCTTCCAGCCGGTTCTTTTCTTCCAACAGGCGTTGCTTGAGCTGATCTTTGGTTTTCTGGTCTAGCATTTTCGGCTCCTTATTTACTGTCCAATGGCCCTGTTAAACTGGCTAGCTATTCTAAAAGACTGGCATTTGCTACAGCATAAGCCGGGCCATCCGGTTAAATATAAGCTCAATCCCGCCAGCCTGTCAAATCAGGTCATCAATATTCTTATTTTATTTGAAATGGCTGCTTATAGCCAACTGATTTGCAAAAAAAGCCCGCTTTGTTTATTATTTAGCCAGCTATGACGCCTTCGCTCGCCGATCCTAGCCACAACACCATTCAACTCGTCGCGTTTGCGAGTTAGTTAAGCTGTTTTCGGCCTCGACTGGTAGCCCTTCCTCAGGGTCAGCCGGTACGAGTGTTAGCTAACTTTATTTATCTCAGCCTGGTCTATACTCTCTGGCGAGAGTGAATATCTTGTTAAACTAAATACCAGTTTGGAATAACCAGAAATAGTTCGGCGACCCGGTTACAAACCTTTCTCGATTTGAATAGTGTTGATTTAGCCTGAAACTCATCCGGCTAATTTGTTGGAGCGAACTTACTATTATCCACTAACGGTGATAGTAACGTATCAATGAAGATGCAATCCACCAAAGGAGGAGTGCAGTTCTATGTATAAACCAAAATTTAGAAGCTATACCGCTTTATTGACCGTGCTGGTCTTGTTGGCGGCCCTGTTGTTGACCGCTTGCGGAGATAGCACAGCCACCAGCGCTCCAGCAGCAGCGACCACTGCGGCCACCTCGGCCACAACGGCAGCCATGACTTCGGCGGCCCCGGCGACGACGGCAGCTATGACTTCGGCGGCCCCGGCCACAACGGCAGCCATGACCTCGGCAGCTCCCGCTACGACTGCCGCTACGGCTACCACTGCGGCAGTTGCCGCTACTACGGAGGCTAGCACCGGCACTACCAGTGCTGCCAACATCCTCTCGTTTCCGGTGAAAGCCCCGGATAACCTGAAGGGTGGTCCCGGCGTGGATACCACTAACAAGGTGATCAAGGTAGGGGCCATCGGCGCACTGACCGGCCCGATTGCCGTCGGTGGTAAACCCCTGGTACGTGGTATGGAAATTTACTTTAAGGCTTTGAATGACGCCGGTGGTATCGGCGGCTATAAAGTCGAAGTAGTTTCCGGGGATAGCCAGTACCAGCCTCAACTGGCGGTTCAGCAATATGGCCGGATTTCGCCGGACGTAGCGATGTTTGGTCAGGTCATCGGTGCCCCCTCGGCGGCGGCTCTTAAAGATCAGGCTGAGACCGATAAAGTCTTGATTTTGGCGGCGACTTCCGATAGTTCGATCCTGAAATACAAGTACGTCTTTATCACCCCGGTCCCTTACCCGATTGAAACTATCAACGGCATGGATTACGCCGTTAACAAGCTGGGTAAAAAGAGTGCCAAGTTTGCGATTGTTTACCAGGATGATGCCTACGGTCAGGACGCTCTAAAGGGCTATAAGGCGGTCGTTCAGGCTTACGGCCTCAACAGTGTAGGCGAGATTCCCTACAAAGTAACCGACAAAGACTTTACTGCTCAGGCGACCCAGCTTAAAGATAAAGGGGCTGAGGTAGTCTGGTTGGCTTCGCAACCGGCCCAGACCGCCGGTATTATGGGTAGCTCGGCTCAACTGGGTGTTTCGCCCCAGTGGATGCTACAATCGCCAGCCTTCAACAGTCAATTGCTCGGCACGCCGATCAAAGACATCCTGTTGAACAAGGCTTTAATCGTCAGCTACGGCGTATCGTGGGGTAATCCGAAAGCACCTGGCGAGGCAGTCAAGCTCGCGGCGGTTGCCAAGTATGCTCCCGACCAGAAGCCCGACAACTACATCAGTGCCGGATGGAACTACGGTGTCATCACGGCCAATATTCTGGCGAATGCCCTCAAGAGTGGAGATATGTCACGCGATGGCATCTTCAAAGCCTTTGAGTCGACCAAAAATATTGATGTAGGTGCCGGTCCCGGCCAACCGACTATTTCTTATGGTTCGACCCCGGACGAGCGGGTACCGTTCCGCACATCCACCGTGTTCAAGCCGGACACCACCGACCCGGCGGGTTATGTGCCCATCAGTGACCCATTCACCAGCGAAGCCGCCAAGAGCTATAAAATCTCTTAGCCGGTTTCAAGACTAGAAATAGGTCAACCTAATTAAAAATAGCCTCACTACCGTCAAAGCAATTTGGCCGGTAGTGGGGCTGTTTTGTGGATAATTATCAGCCCAGGTTAGGCTTTGAAACTTAATTCTTCCGATCTTAATTTTTCCTATATCGCTCCTATATCCTAATGAATCCAGGGCAGTTGCAAGCTGGAGAAGGGGTTGGCTTTACGAATTAGCTCGGTTAGTGTTGAGCGCCCTGCTAGCCAAGCTGACCGGCCAGAACCAACTCGAAGCCCTAACAACCTGGGACAGAGTGCGGGTCAAGCAACTGACAGCTTAAACGGCTCTCGATGCCTCACAAAACCCCTGGGGACGGGTGCTGGCCGATGGCTGTTGATTTTGCAACAGCCCCTGATTTGACCAGTAATGCGGCTTGTGCTAAACTATAAGCGATCAAATAATTGAATATGCCTGATCACTATCAAGAAGAGGCGAGGGAACTGGCCCGATGAACCTCTAGCAACCTGCTTTGTAGCAAGGTGCTAACCAGCCCGGCAAGGGAACGATAGGCCCGCCACGCAGCGGGAACCTGGAGCCTTCCAATTTTTAGCCGGAAGGCTTTTTTGTTACATAGATTTACGGCAGGGGCGACCACTCAAACATTCATTCAGACGCCACCCCACCACCGTGCAGAAGGAGTTTTAAACGTGGCAGCAACTTCACCCGAAAACCACAAATTTAGTCCCATTAACAAAGATTATAACGCCAGCCGGTTCTGGCAAGAACTCGAACGCCGGGTGCTTATCTATGATGGCGCGATGGGTAGCCTTTTGCAAACCTATGAATTGGGGCCGGAAGACTTTGGCGGCCAGGCTTATGAAGGCTGCAACGAAGCCCTGGTTTTGACCAGGCCAGATGTAATCGAGGAAATTCACGCGCATTATTTCGAGGTCGGGGCCGATGTGGTCGAAACCGACAGCTTCACTGCCAGCCGTTTGAAGCTGGACGAATACGGGCTGGGCGAGAAAACCTATGAGATTAACTTTCAGGCCGCCGCAATTGCCCGTAAAGTGGCCGACCGGTTTGAGGCCGCTAATCCGGCCCAGCCGCGCTTTGTAGCCGGGTCGATTGGGCCGACCGGCTTTTTGCCTTCGACCGAAGACCCGGTGCTGGGTAGCGTAGATTTCGACCAGCTAACCGAAGTTTTCACCGAGCAAGCGACGGCCCTGATCGATGGCGGCGCGGACGTGCTGCTGATCGAAACCAGCCAGGATATTCTGGAGGTCAAGGCGGCTATCTTTGGAATTCGGCGGGCTATCGAGAAAACCGGGCGGTGGGTGCCGGTCCAGGCGCAGGTCAGTTTGATCGATACCAGTGGCACCATGCTTTTGGGAACCGATATTGCGGCGGTTATGGCGACCCTCGAAAGCCTGGGAGCCGATATTATCGGGCTGAACTGCTCGACCGGCCCCGATCTGATGCGCGAACCGCTGCGCTATCTGGCGGAAAACTCGCGGGTTAAACTTAGCTGCTTGCCAAACGCCGGTTTGCCATTAAATGAAGGTGGCAAAGCAATTTACCCGTTGCTACCGGACGGGCTGGCCGAAGCGCACACGGTTTTTGTAAAAGAACTCGGCCTGAATATCGTCGGTGGTTGCTGCGGCACCACTCCGGCCCATATCAAGGCGGTGGTCGAGGCGGTCGGCGGTTCCCCGGCCCCCCGGCGCGAGGTGCGCGAGACGCAGCTGCTTTCGAGCGGCATCCGGGCTACCTCCATGCAGCAGGAACCGGCCCCGCTTCTGGTCGGCGAACGGCTCAACAGTACCGGCAGCCGCAAGGCCAAACAAATGTTGCTCAAGGACGATTACGAAGGGCTGATGACACTGGCCCGCGAACAGGTCGAGGGTGGGGCGCACGCCATCGATGTGCAGGTAGCCCTGACCGAACGCGAGGACGAAGCCAATCAGATGCGCCGGACGATCAAGAAGCTTTCGACCGCCATCGACGCGCCGCTGGTGATCGATTCAACCGAGGCCGATGTAATCGAAGCGGCTCTTAAATGTGCGCCGGGCCGGGTAATTATCAATTCGATCAATATGGAGCGCGGACGCGCCCGGATCGATGCGGTGATGCCTCTGGTGGCCGCTCACGGGGCGGCGGTGATCGCTTTGACGATTGATGAAGAAGGTATGGCCCATACGGCAGAACGCAAGCTGGAAGTGGCCGAGCGTATGCGTAGTATTGTCTACCAGGATTATGGTCTGGACGATAGCCAATTGATCTTTGACGTGCTGACCTTCCCGGTCACGACCGGCCAGGAAGATTTGCGCGAGGATGCCGCCGCGACCCTGGAAGGTATCCGGCTGATCAAGCAAAGAATGCCGCGCTGTCTGACGATCCTGGGGGTCAGCAATGTCTCATTTGGGGTAGCCCAGTCGGCCCGCGCCGTTCTTAATTCGGTCTTTTTGTATCACGCGGTACAGGCCGGGCTTGATATGGCTATCGTAAACGCCACTCATATCAAGCCTTATAGCGAAATACCGGACGACCAGCGCAAGCTTTGCAACGACCTGATTTTCAATAGCGACCTCCAGGCGTTGCCCCGCTTTATCGAGTATTTTGAAAATAATGCCGGGGCCGCCGCTCTGAAGGAAGTCGAAAACCCGACCGAGGGCATGACCGTCGCCCAGAAAATCCACTACCAGATTTTGTCCCGCAAAAAAGACGGCATCGAAATCCTGATCGATCAGGAAGTGGTCAACCGGGGAGCGGTACCGACCCTGAACGAGGTTTTGTTACCGGCCATGAAAGAGGTGGGCGACAAGTTCGGGGCGGGTGAATTGATTTTACCGTTTGTGCTTCAGTCCGCCGAGGTAATGAAAAAAGCGGTCGCCCAGCTTGAAAAATACCTCGAAAAGAAAGAAGGTTACACCAAAGGCAAAGTGGTGCTGGCGACCGTCTTTGGCGACGTACACGACATCGGCAAGAGCCTGGTCAACACGATCCTGACCAACAACGGCTACACGGTCTATGATCTGGGCAAGCAGGTGCCGGTCAATACGATTATCGAAAAAGCGATTGAAGTGGGCGCGGATGCCATCGGGCTTTCGGCTCTGCTGGTCAGCACTTCCAAGCAAATGCCGTTGTGCGTCAAGGAACTGGCCCAGCGCGGCTTGAATTTCCCGGTGTTGATCGGGGGCGCGGCGATCAACCGGACTTACGGCTACCGGGCCGGGTTCGTGGATGGTAAGGCGGAGCGGCCTTATACGCCGGGAGTCTTTTACTGCAAGGACGCTTTCGAGGGGCTGGACGTGATGGACAAGTTGACCGACCCGGCGCGGCGCGAAATTTTCCGCCAGCAAACATTTGAGGAAGCCCAGGCAACCCTGGTCAAGCAAGCCGAACGCGATAGCAAAATGGCGGCGACCCAGGCCCGGCTGGCCGCCGAAACCGCTCTGGCGGCCCAGGCCAACGGCTTGAAGCGGCCCAGCGCAGTGGCAGATGCTACCCTGCCAACCCCGCCCTTCTGGGGCTTCAAAACTTTGTCGCAATTACCACTGGACGAGTTGTTCAAGCTGCTGGATCGCAATACACTGTTCCGGTTGCACTGGGGTGGCGGCAGCGATAAAAAGCGTGGCCCCGGCGAATATGACCGGCTGGTGCGCGAAGAATTCGAGCCTTTGCTGGCCCAACTTCGCCAGGATGCCGAACGCGAAGGTTTTCTGTCTCCCAAAGCCATATACGGCTATTTCCCGGCCAGGGCAGTGGCCCAAACCGAGTTGCCACCGGCGGCGGATTACGGTGAGGTAGGAGTGTACGACCCGGCCAATTTGTCGCAGGAGTTAACCCGTTTCCAGTTCCCCCGCCAGCCCGGCGGCGAGCAACTCTGTCTATCGGATTATTTCGCCCAGGAATGGCCCGCCAACCGGCCTGATGTATTGCCCTTGCAGGTAGTCACGGCGGGACAGGCCGCCAGCGAATACTGCGAACGGCTCAACCGGGCGGGCGATTACAGCCGGGCCTATTTTGTTCACGGTCTAGCCAGTTCGCTGGCCGAAGCCGCCGCCGATTATGTACACGCTCTGGTTCGCCGCGAACTTGGCCTCGAAACCGAACAGGGCAAACGCTATAGCTGGGGGTACCCGGCCTGTCCCGACCTGGCCGATCAGCAAAAACTGTTCGAGCTTATGCCAGTCACTGACGAAATCGGCGTGAGTATTACTGAAGCTCACCAACTCGACCCAGAACAATCGACGGCAGCCCTGGTAGTTCATCATCCGGCAGCCAAATATTACTCCACCATCGACCGGGAGGCGATGGGTCAGGTACGATAGAGCGGTGCTGTAGAGGAAGAAATACTAGAAACAGGAGAAAACACCAAACGAAATGAGTGCTATTGACGAAGTTCTTGAAGCCAATCGCCAATTTGCCGCCACTTATTCCAGTCACGATTTACCCAGCCAGCCCGCTCGCCACCTGGCGGTCATAGCCTGCATGGATTACCGCATTCCCGTTTTCGAGGCTTTTGGCCTTGAAAACGGTGACGCTGTAGTTATTCGCAACGCCGGTGGCATTATCACCGAAGACACCCTGCGCTCGCTGATCGTGGCCCACTACAAACTAGGTGTAACCGAGGTCATGATAATAAACCATACCAAATGCGGTATGCAGACCTTTGAGGACCAGGCCCTTCTTGATTGGCTCGAAAAAGAAACCGGCGCGACCGCCGTCATTCCGGCCCATTTTCACACCTTTACCAACCTGGAAGAAAATGTGCGTCGCCAGTTCGGTCGACTTCATTCGCACCCCTGGATTCCTGATACCTTGCTAGTGCGCGGCTTTATTTTTGATGTCAATACAGGATTACTAACCGAAGTCAAATTGGAAATCCCAGCACGGTAGCTCTGATTGGCTTCTCGCCTGTGAAATCCCTTTTAATCATGCGCATCAACCTCATCCGATGAGGTTGATGCGCATGATTTATTTCAACTAAATATTAACCAGCAAGCGGTGTTCTTCCGGCTTGCCATAAACCCAATCGAACTCCTGCGGGTGAAAACCGGCCTCAATCGTGCTGCGGGCCGTCTCAAAATCCGCCGCCAGGGTCGGGTCACTCATATCAAAATCCACCACTTCCACTTCCACCCGCTCCTCCGTGACTGTTATCAACCGGAAACTGCGGCAGTCCAGTGGATCAGCCGTCTGAACGTGGTACCAGCCAATCGCGTCCGGCCCGAACAGGCTGTGCGAATGGTTGTGACCGCAAATATAAAATCCCGGTCCACGCTGGAGCAGGGCGAATTTTTCATTTACCGCCTCGCTATTTTGAATTTGCAACATCTCTTCGCTGCTGCGCCGGGTAGTTCCGAAAATCGGGTGGTGGCCCAACGCCATCAAATAGCGCGGTCCGCTTTCCCTATTAAATTTTTCAATTTCCTGGCCCAACCAGGCCAACTGCGCGTCCGACACAAAACCGTCATAACGCTCACGGTCGCGGTCGCGGGCGGTATCCAGCACCACAAACCGTACAAGAGCGGTATCGAAGCTGGTATAGATTTCATCCGCCGAAACCGGGGTTCGCCCACCCAGGAAGAAAGGTGCTAACTCCGGTTTGGATAAACTATAACAGTCGTGATTGCCGGTTACGCGCACAAAATTCAATCCGCTTTCCTGAATAATCGCCTGTAGACCTTGCATTTCGCTCAGGGTACCCCGGTTGGTAGTATCGCCGATGGCAAAAACTACGTCCGGTTGGAGGGCTGCCACCTGGCTCAACCAGGTCTTGAACAAGCGTTCCCGTGCCTCAATTTGGTCCGGTTCTCGGTAATCGGAATAATGTAAATCGCCCAATATTACAAACCGCATATTGACCCTTTCTTATTTACTCGTAACTATTCAGGCCCCAGGCACTCCAGAGTGTGGGGAAAAGAAGAAGAAATGAGAGTTTACAGGGGCACCCAGGGGGTACCGACCCCCAAGACCCCCGCTTAATACAGCTAGCCTAGCAAATATAAAGGCAAAAACCCGGTCCTGAGAATGACCGGAGTTCTTGCCTTTATCTTAAGCTTTCAGCTACTTGACCGTCGAATTATACTCGTCTAACTTTTCGTTAGCTTTCTTGGCTGCATCGTCCAGGGCAGCTTTAGCGGTCGGATACTTGCCTTTTAGGAAATTGTCGATTGCGCCTTCAATTTCCTGCCGGGTGGCGACAAAGGTTCCAAATACTGCTCCACTGGTGGCCGGGCCGGGAGGAGTATCCCGAATCTGGTCGATTGCTACCTGGAACTGAGGATATTTCGCCAGCACGTCCTTCATTTCTTTCGTGTCATAGGACGCCTTGCGAATTGGATAGTAACCGGTGTTGGAGGACCAGAAAGCCTGGGTATCGGCCTGAATAGCGAACTTGATAAAGTCCCAGGCGGCTTCCTGCTGTTCTTTTGTACCCTGGTCGGTAATCCACAGCGAGGCACCACCGATATAGGTACCGCCTTTGGCACCCGCCGGTCGAGGCAGATAAGCTACCCCAACGCTGACTTTGCCACCGGCCTGGTCCGCCGAACTAATGGTACCGCGCAAACTGGCAATACTCTGGAAAACAATCGCGGCATCGCCTTTTACCAATGCCCCACCGACATTGAAACCGCGACCGTAGTTGACCAGCGAGCCGTCATCCTGGGCTTTTTTCAGTACGTTAAGCCAGTTCATTCCGGCTTCGTTGTTGAAAACCAGCTTGTTAGCGCGCTGTAAGCGGCCATTGCTCGGCTCGGCATACAGACTGTTCTGAACCGATTGTTCCTGCTCGAAAGTCCAACCGTCGGCGGTATAGCCAATTCCGGCCCGGATAACCTTGCCACTGGCATCCTTCTTGGTTAGCTTCTTGGCAATATCCAGAAACTCGTCATAAGTCCAAATTTTCTTGTCCGGGTCCAACCCGGCTTCCTTCATGGCGTTGCGGTCGTAGTACATCATGGCGGTCGAAGTATTGAAAGGCATCGAATACAACTTACCACCGATAGTGTAATAGTTCTTAACGCTTGGCTCCAGATCATTGATAGTATCCTGCAACTTGTCGCGCTCGATAAAGTCCTGGACCGGCAGAATGCGCTTCGAGTCGATCATGCGCTGCGAACCGATGTCGTAAATCTGGAGCAAGTTAGGCAGGTTGCCACCGGCCAGAGTGGTATTGACTTTGTTGATGGTATCATCGTAACTCGGCTGTTGGACGGCATCGATATAATACTTGGACTGGCTCTGGTTGTAGCGGTTAACCGTCTGCTGAACCACGTTACCGAGCGGTCCGGTCAGACCGTACCAGAAAGTAATCTTGATCGAACCGGCTGGTTGTGGAACCGCCGGGAAAGGGGTGATCGTCGGAGCTGGAGCCGCCGCTGCCGTAGTAGTGGTCGCGCCGACTGCTGCGGTGGTCGCGGTGGTCGCGCCGACTGCTGCGGTGGTAGCAGTCGTACCGGCTGCCGCCGTAGTTGAAACAGCCGCCGCCGGGGTACTGGTTGCGCTGTCGCCGCAAGCTGCCAGCACCAGACTCAGCACAATCAAAGCAACCAATGACAGCAGCAAATTAGCCTGCAATTTTAGAAACTTGTTCAAAGCTTACTCTCTCCTTATTTATTTTTGAGCAGGGCAAACCAGACTGAGTGAGAAATTATTCTCGTCAGCCGGTGAACTCTCCTTCAATCAAATCAAACTTTAAATGCTAACCTTTTAATGCACCCGCCGTCAGCCCACGCACGAGCTGGCGTTGACCGATCATCAAAAGCAACAAAGTCGGAAGCATCACCACGAGGGTAGAAGCTACTTGTAAATTGAAAACGGTAATTTCCGAGGGTCTGAAAGTAGTTATTCCGATCTGGGTTGTCCGCCATTCCGGCTGATCGATAATCAAAAGCGGCCAGTAATACTGGTTCCAGGTTGCCAGAAAAGTGGAGACTGCCAGCGTCGCCAGGGCCGGACGCGACAAAGGTAGCAAAATCGCCCACAAATAACGCAAACTGCCGCAGCCGTCAATCGTAGCGGCCTCGTATAGATCGCGCGGAATCGTGGCGAAATACTGCCTCAGCAAGAAAATCCCAAAGCCAGTCGCCACGAACGGAATAACCAAACCCTGATAACTGTCTTTCCAACCCCAGTTCGTGACCGTCAGATAGTTGGGGATAATCGTTGCCTCGAAGGGTATCATCAGGGTTCCCAGGAAGAAAAAGAAAAACAAATTCTTACCGGGGAAATTTATATTCACCAGAGCGTAAGCGGCTAATGATGAAGTAATCACCTGGGCCAATGTTACCGCTGTCGCCACTACAAAGGAATTAAGAATCCACCGGCCGAGGTTCTTTTCTATAGCAAAAGTCTGGGCAAATATGCCCCAATCCAACTTACTAAAGTTGGGGATCAGATCGGGCGCAATAGTTGGACCCTGTAAGGCCAGCGATAGCGCAAAAAATAGCGGCAAAAGCACCACAAACGAGGCCACTACCAGCAGCGTATACGCCCCGATTCTCTTGATCAACTCGATGGTTTTCAGACGGTTCAAGCTCAAATCACTATTTGTCTGGACACTCATTGGTAATGAACCCTCCGATCCAGTAGCCGGAATTGCATAAAAGTAAGCAGCAACAATATCAAAAATAGCACTACCGACATGGCCGAGGCAAAGCCATAGCGGTTATCCAGCCAGAAGGCCTTGAAAGCCGAATAAATAAAGACGTTGGTCGAGCCTTCCGGCCCCTCGTTGCCAAACAACACATTAAATTGGGTAAAAGATTGAAAAGTCTGGATGGTCGAGATGACAAACAAAAACAGTAAGGTAGGCGTAAGCAGAGGCAATGTGATAAACCGGAAAGCATTCCAGCCGTTCGCTCCGTCAATTTTGCCGCTTTCGTATATATCGGTCGGAATAGCCTGGATACCGGCCAACGTTACGATAAAATTAAAACCCAGCGCACTCCAGACCGTCATCACCGCCACCGCCAGCAAAGCAGTACTTACATCCCCCAGCAAACTGGGCGTTTTCAGGTTTAGCAAATTGACCAGCCAGACCGTTGCGCGAGTATTGGGATTATAGAGTAAACCCCAAACTACACTGGCACTGGCCGCCGAAATTGCCACGCTGCTGGTAAAAATAGTTCTGAAAACCCCGATCAGCCGCACTTTGGCGGTAGCTAACAGGGCCAGCCCAACTGCGCAAACAATCCCGGTCGGCACGACCAGCAAGCTAAACTGAAAGCTAATAAACACACTGGAAAGATATTCGCTGCGCCCGCTGCCGTCCAGGTTAAATATCCGGGAGTAATATTTAACGTCATTAAAGCGAACCGGGTCGCCTTTGGCATCCGTCACGAAAAAACTAAGCCAGATGGTCTTGAAAAAAGGGAAATAAGAGAAAAGTACAAACGCGATAATAGCGGGGGACATATAAAGCAAGGCTTTCGCCAGTTCTCGCCACTTTTTATTAAGCCGGGATTTGGCCGCTACCACTGATGGAACGGCTCCTTCGTGCGCCGCCGTTGCCCCAACCACAGGGGTTGACGACTGGGCAGCCTCGCTTAAAGTCTGTCGGGACCCGGATTGAATATCCGATTTTGTTTGCATTTTAACGCCTTTTCCGAGAATTACCGATAGATTGGAATCGCAGTGGCAGAATGTTAAATTCGCTGAGTGTTCATTAGTACATTATCACCCTTATTTTAACATCTGGTTAAGAAATATTTAATTAGTGTTTAAGGTTTTGTTAGAGTTTGGATCATTTATTAATATCTTTGTGCACCTATATTCATTGAGCAAAGGCAAAATTGTTCCTAATGCAAATTTTCAGATATAAAAAAGCCGGTTACAGGCGATTACCTGCCACCGGCTGAACTTTTCTCTTAATATTATTTTCGAGATGTTAACATCTGATTTGAGGTAGGAGGCCGGTCCTAAAGCTAGCTACCAGCAATAGCCAGACCCAACCGGAGTTAATAACTGATGCGCTTTTCCAGGTCGAGTGGTTTCAGAACCGTAATGCGCTGCCGGTCGATACTGATAAAACCGCGTTCCTGAAAATTTACCAACTGGCGATTCACACTCTCGCGGGTAGTCCCCAGCATATTGGCAATGTCCTGCTGGGTCAGCCTTAACTCAATTTCAACCGTACCATTGGGCTGTTTCTTGCCGTGCGTGCGGCTTAACTCCAGCAATTTTTTTGCCAGCCGGGCCGGAATATCCAGAAAAACCACATCCTCAACCAGATTATCGGTTCGCCGGATTCTGCCGCTCAACGCCCGGATAACACCCAGCGAAACCCTGGGATGTTTGCTCACAAAGTCAATAAAATCCTCGCGGTGCAATACAAACACCTCGGTCGGGCCGGCACTAATGGCAGTCGCCGAGCGGGGATTGCCATCGAATAGCGAAAGCTCGCCAAAAAAATCCCCCGAACCCAGGATCGACAAAATCATTTCACTGCCGACCTCACTCGGTACACTGATTTTTACGGTTCCCTCGTTAATAATGTACATGGTCGTACCGGCGTCATCTTTATGAAAAATGGTCTCGTTCGGTCGATAGTTGCGGCGCTTGAGGTGTGCAAATAATTCGTGTAATTCTTCAGCTTGCATCTGGGCAAAGAAAGGCAGGCTTGCCAGCAATGTTTCATCTGATGCCATAGTAACCATAATTTTCCCGCTTTTTGTTGGGTTGACTTATCTACCCACTGTTTCACAACCGACCAGTCGTGTCGGTCAGGTGATAGCGTTAAGACTGCTCAACTACCTGGTTAGATAGTTTAAAACAAAAATGGGATTTTAACGAGGAATTGAGCCTGAATTTACGCCCCGATGTTAACACGACCCTTGCTACTTGTCAACAGTATGCTTGAATTTTGGCTTTGTCAAAAGTTAAAGCTCAACTGCTGATAGTCCGGTTTTGGACCAAACCAGAAATGATAGGAAGGCAAGCCGCCCACCACCAGCACTTCCAGGCCACCCACCTGCGCTCCGGTACTTAAGCCATAACTGGCCGCCAGAATCAACATGGTCGGGAGTTGCCCGTAACGCCCCAAAAACCGAGCTATTCCCAGTCTGATCACTTCTTCCAGGGGGCGGCCTTCTTGCTCGAAATGATAAAGAAAGCGTCGTCCGTCCACCACGTCCACCAGTTCAGCATCCGGCCCACTGATCGCCAGTTCGTCAATTGGCTCAAAGTGAGGCCGCCGCTTTCGACCGGCCCGCAACCCGCCCGGTATTGAGTTTATTTGTTGCGATGGCTCTTCGGAAGGGGTAAGCATAGACAAAGTTCACTTTCTAACACATAAGCCTATTATATGTTGAAACTGATTACCCTTCAAGTTATAATGAACGCTGCTTAACCCTTTTTTAGAGATTTATTTAGAAATTGATTTGGCGAAAGACAAAAATTGGCTACTAATAACCCTCATTGGCCTGACTCGAAATTTGAACCGGTAGCCCTGCTGGCCTGGGCATTGCCCGACGGCATGATCCTGACCGACGAGCAACGCCGGGTAGCCTATGCTAACCCCTCGGCTTCGCGCTTGCTGGCCTACCCTGAAGAAAGTATGCCTGGGGCCACCCTGGAAGATTGTCTGGCCGAGATTTTTCTGCGCGCTCACCAGCCCCAGCGATTGCAGGAAATTTTGGACGAACTGGCAATCGACCAGGAACCTACTTTGCACGAAGTTGAACTCAATATCGCCACCCTTAGCCAAAGTGATGAACTCGACCAGGAAAAACCGGAAGACCGCTTTTTGCGATTTAGTTTCTTCCCGGTGCATAGCGCGGATGAGACGGCCTGGCGTTGGGGCGTGCTGGTCCACGATACCACCAGCGACCGTACCGCCGATAAGTTAAAAAACGAATTTGTAGCCGTCGTTTCGCACGAACTCCGCACCCCCCTCAGTGCTATGCAGGGCTTTAGCGAGCTACTGCTGACCCAGGATGCTACGGCAGAACGGCGCCGGGTCTGGCTCGAAATGATCAACCGGGAAAGCGTCCGCCTCAGCAGCCTGATCGATGATATGCTCAGTCTCAGCCACATCGAATCGGGCCGGGTCGATTTACGCCTCGAACGCATCGACCTCGAACCGGTGATCCGGCAGTGCGTTGAAATCCTGCGGGTTGGGTCGAGCAGACATTCCTTCAAAATCGAAATTGAGGACAGCCTACCCTCGGTCCGGGTTGACCGCGACAAGTTAATCCAAATTCTTAACAATATCATCGGTAACGCTATAAAATACTCTAACAAGGGGGGCCTGATCACGATCCGGGCCGGGTATCGCCACGAAAACTCCCACGAGGTTCAGGTTAGTGTGGCCGACCAGGGCATTGGCATTCCCCAATCCGAAATCCCCAAAGTCTTTGAAAAATTTTACCGGGTAAGCAGCAGGCAAGGCAAGGAAGTCAAAGGCACCGGCCTGGGGCTAGCCATCACGCGCAAACTGGTCGACCTGATGGGCGGCACAATCTGGGTCGAATCAAAACCCGGTCACGGCAGTACCTTTTATTTTATTGTACCGACCCATGTCTTCCCGCAGCGTGAGTTAAACGCCTTCAAAGAAATCCTCCTCAAAACCTTGCTGGTTCCTCACAAAGATAGCACCGAAGCCGAGCTTTATCTGGATTACCTACAACGTACCCTGCCCGGTAGCCAGCTTGACCTGGTCTTGCGCGATGCTCTTTACGAGGTCGGCGAACGCTGGCACCGCACCGAAATCGGGATCGGCGATGAACACTTTGCCACCAACGTCGTCCGGGATTTTCTGTCGCGGATGAGGGCCAATGCCCTTAACATTAATGGATTGCGCGTGATGATCGGCGGGGTCGCCGGGGAAGAACACGTGATAGGTATCGCAATGGTCGCCAACGCTTTTAGCCGGGCCGGTTGGAATGTCACCAATTTGGGTGCCAATGTCCCGGTCAGTGCTTTTATTACCACCCTGGCCCAGGCTCAACCCGATGTCCTCTTGCTGAGTATCGCCACGAGCCAACGGCTGGTCGAGATCAAACGGGTCGTCCATCAGGTGCGCGAGGCTTACCCCAGCCTGATCATCGGCATCGGCGGTCGTCTGCTCAACGAACTACCCAACCTGGCCCAGCGTCTGAATGCCGATTTCCACGCCACCACGCCCGAAGAAACTGTGCGGATGTCAACCGAAGCGGTCCAGCAGCGCAAAAATCCAAACAATTTTGAAGTAAGTGCGGAACTCAAAATCGCTGAGGAAAATTAAAGTTATCAAACAAATCGACTTAGGACTTTCGCTACAACCTCACTTCGTGAGCTTGCAGCAAAGATAAGAAGAGATATAACAGGGGAGACCCCTGTAAGACCCCCCGCAGGGCACCCAGTGGGTACCCGGCCCCCACTACCCCTACTCTTATCCTCTTCAGAGGTTGGGTGAGTAGTTACAACTGATCAAATAAATCGACTATCCCTGCTACCCACCGATACCCGAACCAGACCCTCCGTAGGGAGTAATTACTTTCCGATATACCAAATTTTTGTCAGGCTGTTACCCAGAGCCGAGACCAGAAACCGGCCATCCGGGCTAAAACTCAGGTAAGCCGCCGATGATTGTGGGTGCAACGTCAGCAAAAGTTTGCCGTCCGGGATACTCCACAGCCGGATCGTTTCGTCTTCCGAACCGCTAGCCAGCCACTTACCGTCCGGGCTAAACACTACCGTTCGCACTTCTTCGCTGTGAGCGGTCAGATTCAAGAGTGATTTACCGTCGGCCACCGACCAGACCTTCACAGTCGCGTCTTTCGAGCCGCTAGCGATCAACTGGTTATCCGGGCTAATCGTAGTCGGCAATACCCAGTTGGAGTGGCCTCGCAAAACCGCTGTATTGCGACCGGTTTCGGCTTCCCACACCCGCACCGTAAAATCCAGCGACCCGCTCACAATAAATTTCCCATCATCACTCCAAACTGCGCTCTCGACCCAGTTAGTATGGCCGTTCAGGGTCCTTACCAGCTTGCCACTAGCTACCTCCCAGATTTTCAAAGTCGTATCTTTCGACCCGCTCACGAGGTAACGCCCGTCCGGGCTGAAGGACACCATCGCTACCTCATCGGTGTGGCCGGTCAAGGTTCTCACCACCTGGCCCGTCAGTCCGTCCCACAATTTTATGGTCCTATCCGCCGAGCCGGTCGCCACCAGGTCGGTTCCGCCCGGCTGAAACGCTATCGAGCGGACCTGATCACTATGACCACGCAAAGTTAGCAGTTCCTGGCGGCTCTCAAAGTCCCAAATCTTGGCGGTCTTATCTGCCGAAGCCGTCGCCAGTTGCTTGCCATCCGGGCTAACAACCGCCGTCCACAGCCCACCGTTATGGCCCTTCAAAGTAGCCAACTCCTGCCCAAAAGCATAGGTCAGGACGGGCGTAACGGGGGCCAGGGTGGTGGAAATTGGCGTGACTGAGGTTGTTGAGGTGGCCTGGGTACTAATGGCTGTCGTAGCCGCCGGGCTGGTTATCGCCGCCGCAGTAGTCACCGCCCCGGCGGTGGTGTTCGAGCTACTTCCCGCCGGGCTGGTCGGCAAGACTGCGGTGGTGGGGGTGGCGGTAGCAAAGGTTACTGTCGGGGCGGTCGGGCTTGTTACCTGACCCCTGGTAGCGGCAAGGGTTGGTTTAACATTCTCATTGACCGCCGGAGTTACCCCGCTATCCCCGCAAGCTACCAGCCCACCCGCCAACCACAAAACCTCTATTAACCACAAAACCCCTATTAACCACCTGAATTTATTGATCAAAATTCCACCCGTTCCGCAATAATTTGCCACTTATAAACATTCAATCAATCGCCCTGCATAATATCGGCTCAACCGCTTCTTGTCCAACCAGTCACGCCTTAAGAAAGACGGTTGAATTCAAGTTGCAACCCGACGGGATTCTTGCTATAATTTCAATGCAAAATTTTATAGGAGATATTGATGAACAGCAACCCTTTCGACTTTGGTTACGTCTTTAGCGCACCAGATGAAATCTTTGGACCGTACTCCACAATTTACTTTATTGTGGCGGCCGTCGGTGCCCTCGTAGCTAATTACTTGTACTTTTCCGGTAAATACCGGTTCAAAAACAACCTGCTTACCTATACCCTGGTCAACCGGGCCTCGCGCAATGCGGCGATAGTCTTTACACTGGGGTTTGTGTTCTTTCTGTGCCGAATTGCCAAATTACAGCCGTTTAACTCCCGTTTGTTCCTCGATATTACCCTCGTAATGCTGGTGTATTTCGTCGTCCGGGGCATCGGTTATATAACCCGCACTTACCCGAAAGCGAAAGCCGAATGGCAAAACCGCCAGGAGCGTGAAGGTCGCAAGGTAGAAACTCGCCCGACTTCGGCGGCGGCTGTCGCCACTATTCGTCCGGCCAGCAAACCAGCCAAAACTAAAACTCTGGCTACCGATATGCTGGCTACCTCCTCCGCCGACGCGGGCGGCGATGAAAACGTTGACAAACTACCCGCCGCCCTACCCCAGACCGCCATTGCCCGGCAGACCATCTCCGAGCGAGGCCAGAAACGGCGCGAACGTAAACGCAACAAACGCTAGAATTTTCTGGAAAGGCTGCTCTACGGAGCTAGCCTTTCTTTTTGTCTGTTTTCGTCCGTAATGAAACTTATTATCATTTAGCGCGTATATATTTTAACTTCCCGAACAGTTGCGGTAAATCATCGGGGGGGACGAGTGAGGCAGTAGGGCTGATAGAAGCCGGAAATGTCGGCATGGTCGGCTTGACAGGCTCACCCAAAACAGTTATAATGCTCTCTCGCAGTCTGATGAATGTTGGCCGATTTGGTCAGCACCGGATAAGCAAAGACAAATTGATAAAGGTGATAATCTTCACCGAAAGGCAAGTGTAGGCGTGCTTAGGGCAGGCTACCGGCAGCCGATAGGGAAATAAGCTGGCCCAACTTCTATATTAACTTATAAAAAGTTGTCGCTACAGCATCAAGCTTGGTCCGCACGCCGGGCCGATCAGGAGGAACAGCAAGTGTTTGCGGTTGTCGAAACAGGGGGCAAACAGTACAAAGTAGAGCCGGGTCAGCTGCTAAAAGTTGATCATCTGGCTGGCGTTGTAAACGACGAAGTACGCTTAGAAAAGGTTTTGATGTTGTCTGGCGATAGTGGCATTACCATTGGGACCCCGGTAGTCAGTGGCGCAGCCGTTCGCACCACCATCGCCGAGCAGACCAGAGGTGAGAAGCTGGTAGTCTTCAAGTTCAAATCCAAGAAGCGTTACCGCAAAACGCGCGGTCATCGCTCACAGCTTACCGTCCTTAAAATCGAGGAGATTTTGCAGGGCTAGGCCCTCGATCAGCTAGGCTTAAAGTTTTAATTGACAGGAGGGAGGCTCTAATGGCTCATAAAAAAGGGGTTGGTAGTTCACGCAACGGTCGTGACAGCAAGCCCAAAATGTTAGGTGTTAAACGGTTTGAAGGTGAACTGGTCAAAAGCGGCAACATTATCGTTCGCCAGCGGGGTACCGAGTTCAAACCCGGCGAAAACGTCGGACTGGGCCGCGATCACACCATCTTCGCTACAGTCGAAGGTAAAGTAAAATTCGAGTGGGACAGCAAGGACAAAAAGCGCATTAGCGTTTACCCGGTAGCCGAAGTTGCTGCCGCCGTTGCACCCACTGCCTTATTATAATAAAAAGAGGTATTTAGAAATGAAACAGGGTATACATCCCCGCTATCAAGAAGCGACGGTTGTCTGCGCTACGTGTAATACCACCTGGCAGACCCGTTCCACCAAAAGCGGCACCATTCGCACTGAGCTTTGCTCAAGTTGCCACCCATTCTTTACCGGTGAGCAGCGTATCGTCGATACTGCCGGTCAGGTAGACCGCTTTATGCGTCGTATGCAATTGCAGAAAGAAGCCAAAGCCAAAAAGCCCGAAGCTCGCACTGCTACCGCCACCGAGGATGAAGAGTAATCTTCCTTTCCTGCGGTCCTAAAATCTAACAGGCTGCCGTTCTTAATAATGAGCGGCGGCCTGTTTTAATCTACTCGAACGCTTACTTTTTAACTTCAAGGAGCTTTAAACGGTGCTAAGAGACCAGGTCAATCAGCAAGAAAGTAAGTTTATGCGTAATCGAAATTGGGAAAATCAGGGCGGCTGGATCGAAATCGTCTGCGGTAGTATGTTCAGCGGCAAAACCGAAGAACTCATCCGGCGGATCAAGCGAGCCGTCATCGCTCGTCAGGTGGTCCAGGTATTCAAGCCTAGCCTCGACGACCGGTATGACGCCGTTCAGGTCGCCTCGCACAACGGTACCTTCTTTTCGGCTGCCCCGGTCCAAAACGTAGCCGCTATGCGAGCCGAACTGCGGGCCGATGCCGAAGTTATAGCCATCGACGAAGCTCAATTTTTTGAAAATGAACTGGTCGATTTCTGCCGAGAATTGGCCGAACAGGACCGCCGGGTGATAATCGCCGGGCTAGACCTCGATTTCCGGGGTGAACCGTTCGGCCCGATGCCGGTCCTGATGGCCGAAGCCGAACAGGTCGATAAGCTTCAGGCGATTTGCATCGTCTGTGGGGCGGCAGCCAGCCGTACTCAACGCCTCATTAACGGCCAACCGGCCAGCTATCACGACCCGATTATTCTGGTCGGGGCTACCGAAAACTATGAGGCGCGCTGCCGCCGTCATCACCTGGTACCCCGAAACTAGCGGATGCAGCCGCCAGCCGAAAAGCTTAATTGCCGATGAATTTAGAACCTGCCATGCCAGCCTCAAACCCCGCCCATACGTCATCCGGTTCACGGCTGCGGGTCGCTATCGATGCGCGGTATGTACAGGACTATTTTCCCGGAATCGGACGCTACACCTACAACCTGATCGCCGCCCTGACGGCCCTCCCGGACGGACCCCGGCTTACATTGATCTACAATCCAACCCTGCCCGACCGCCGCTATAACCTCCCCGAACTGGTCGCCCAGCACCCCGACCGGCTTACTTTGCTGCCCACTACCGCCCGGCCTTTTTCAATCGGCGAACAGTGGCAATTGATCGGCCCGGCCTGGCGCGGCAAATTCGATCTCTGGCACGCGCCCTACTATATTCGACCCTACTTACTGCCGGTGCAATCACTCCTGACCGCCTATGATGTGACCGCCGCCCGGCTGCCGGAAATATTACCCACTCGTAAAGCCCAGCGGCTTTTTGGCCTGACTACCCGGCTGGCTTTTCTCACCTCCCGGCGCATCATCGCCATCTCCGAGTCCGCCGCCCGTGACATCAGTCAGTTTTACAAAATCAACCCGGCCCGGCTTGACATAACGCCGCTAGGGGTCTCGTCCGAATTTCAACCTCTATCGCCACCGGACAAAGCTGCCGCGCGCCTCAAGCTCGGTTTACCGGAACGCTATCTTTTATACATTGGCATCAACAAACCGCACAAAAATCTGAGTAGACTACTCCAAGCTTACTGGTTTTACCGGACTCAGACCGGGGATGATCTGCCGCTGATACTGGCCGGGCAGCAAGACCCTCGCTACGCCGCACCACTTCACCAAACCGTCCGGGAATTAAACCTCACCGGCGCGGTCCAGTTCTGGGGAACCGTCGCCGAAGCCGACCTATCCGCCCTCTACGCTTGCGCCAGCCTGTTTGTCTTTCCCAGCCTGTACGAAGGCTTTGGCTTACCCGTCCTGGAAGCGATGGCCTGTGGCACCCCGGTCGCCTGCGCCAACAATTCTTCGCTGCCGGAAGTGGCCGGAACCGCCACCGTTTTATTCCAGGCCAAAGATGTCGAAGGCATAGCCACCGCGATCCGGGAAGGTTTGCGGCGGGCCGATGAGTTAAGTAGACTGGGACTGGTCCAGGCTGCCAACTTTAGCTGGGAACGCACCGCCCGCCAGACTTTAGCGGTATACTGGCAAATGTCAAAAAGAAATGGCCGGATAAAGTCTATGCGCGAAGCTGACAAATGAAAATTCTTTACCTGTACAAAGATTACTTCCCGGTACTGGGCGGCATCGAGAATCATTGCCGTCAACTAGCCGAAGAAATGCAACGGCGCGGTCATAGCGTCGAAGTGCTGGTAACAAATACGGCCCGGTCCACCCGCCACGAAGAACTGTCCGGCGTAAAAATCTTCAAGGCCGGGCGCTGGATCAACATTTCCTCGGCACCACTCAGCCCGCGCCTGGGAGTAGAAGTAGTCCGCCGCTACCTATCGCGCACTGGCCCCGATATTGTTCACCTGCACGCTCCCTACCCGCCCGGCGAAGCCGCCTGGCTGCTCGCGTCTTTTATGCCGCGCTTCACAAAGAAAAGGCCGCATACGATCATGACCTATCATAGCGACATCGTGCGTCAGAAACGCTTGCTGAAAGGGTATGCGCCGGTCTTGCGACAGGTTTTGCGACGGGTAGACTGGATTTTGCCCACCAGCCCCAATTACATCCAGAGTTCGCCTTTCTTGAGGGTGATTTCCTCTAAATGCCGATCCGTCTCGCTGGGCGTCGATTTCGACCGGTTTGCGACGGCTACGCCACCGCCCGAAGACCCATCGAACTTGAAATTGCTTTTCACCGGGCGGTTACGCTATTACAAAGGCCTTCAGTACCTGATCGAAGCCATGCCAGCCGTGTTACCCACCGCCCACCTGACTATCGTCGGGAGCGGTCCGATGGAGGCCGAGCTAAAAGCCCAGGTCGACCGGCTTACCCTGAACCGGCGCGTTACCTTTGCCGGGGAAGTGTCGGAGGCCGAGCTTCCCGGCTATTACGCCGCCTGCGACCTGTTTGTATTACCTTCCTGCGAACGTAGCGAGGCTTATGGGCTGGTCCAACTGGAAGCGATGGCGGCGGGCAAACCGGTCGTTAGCACCAGCCTGGGCACCGGCACCGACTATCTCAACCTCACCGGCCAGACCGGGCTGGTAGTGCCGTCCGCCGATCCGGGTGCGCTGGCGGTCGCCATCAACGAACTCTTGGCAAATAAAAACCGCCGCCACGAAATGGGGCGACGGGCTGCCGAACGGGTCCGAACTGAATTTAGTCTGCAAACCATGTTCGACCGAATTGAGCAAATTTATATTGAAGTATCCTCCGGCGAGTGATCTTCACCAAAATCGCCCTCCGGTCGCGGTTGACGGCGCACCGACCTTAAAGCCCGTCGTCCGCCTAACCCGGCTGATTGTGATTTCCCGCGCCGCTGCCGTACCAGGTCAAATTCGGCCTGGACCCGTTCCAACTGGACCTCCATCAGGGCTTCCTCTAACTGGTAGATGTCATAAATCTCGGCCTCGTTGATCTGCTTGATCTGCTCGATCCGCAAGGTCACTTCCTGCACCTGGGCATCGGTAATCCGCAGCCGGTCGTCGAGTTGGGTAAATTTTACCGCGTCGCTATCGACCTGACCGCTAAATAGTTGATTGACGTTAAAAAACTGGGTCTCGGTTTGCTGGCGAATTTCCTCCAACCGGTCCTGAAAAATAGCAAACCGGTCGGTCATAATCTTTTCGGCGCGCACAATATTCGCCATCACCCGTTCATCTTCCTGGCGCAACACATCCAGAATCGGCGGGAATTCCTCAATCCGGGCCGAGTCGACCCGCTGCAAATCTTCCAGGCGACTGATACGGTTGGTAAATATTTGCACCTCAGCCCGCAGACCTTTGATCTCCTCGCGGAATTCTTCGGCCTGGCGGCGGGCGATTTGCTCGGCGTTATGAATGGTATCTTGAATCCGTTCCAGTTCGCGCTGGTAATACTCCTGTGAATTAGCCGTAATCTTGATCGCCTCGCGCAAATCCTTGATATGACCGTCCAGCCGTCCAATCTGAGCCTGGGTATCACGAATCTGGGTCGCTACCTTTTCCAGCGCGTGTTTATCCAGCCCGACCTGCTCCCCTTCCCGGCGGCGTTGCTCCATCAAATCCGTCAACTGCGACCGCAATTCGCGCAAAGGCTTGGTCGGCTCGTTCACGCGCACTTGCAGTTCGGCAATCTCTTGCTTCATGCGGTGTTCTTCGAGCAACCGCACCTGAAAAGCCTGATTGAAATCGCCTACCTGCCGGTCTACCTGGTCGCGCACCTGCCCGACCTGCGACTGGTTTTGCTTCAAATAATCCTCGACCGTCGTTTGCCGGGCTACCTGCTCGCGTAGCAACCGGCGCAACTCGTCCACCTGCTGTTGTAACTGGTGAATCTGGGCTTCACCTCGTTTTAACTGATCGTCCTCGCGGTATCCGCGTCCTGCTTCCATCATTACTTCTTTTCCTGCCTTTTGATAATTCCGTTTTGTCCCTGTGAGGAGAGAGATTAATTATGCTAGACTTTATGAATTTCACGGGCTTGCCGGAGCAGATCGCGCAGCGGCTCGGTTTGCGGACTGTAGCCGCCTGGCCCGACCCCGGCCTGATCGAGTTGGGCCGCCTGTTCCGGCAAAAAACCGGCCAGCGTTAGCAAACTGGCCGTCACCGAGCCAGTCAGGGCCGCCAGGTCGTAGCCCCCTTCCAGCGTCAGGGCCAGCCGTCCCGCGCAATAAGTAGCCGCCCACTGCTGCACCTGGCGGGTCAGACGGGCGTAACCCAGCGCACTCAGCGTCAAACTACCCAGTGGATCGCGCCAGTGCCCATCGTATCCCGCCGATACCAGAATAAACTGGGGTTTGAAGCGTTCGACCAATGGTTCGAGCAGATGGCGGTAAATCTCAGCCAACATCTCGTCACCACAACCTGCCGGGAGCGGCAGATTAGCCGTAAAACCCCGTCCACGCTCGTCGCCGGTTTCGTGCAAACTACCGGTACCCGGAAATAAGCGGGTCTGGTGAGTGCTGAAAAACATTACCCGGCTATCGTCGTAAAAAATGTCCTGGGTACCGTTGCCGTGATGGACATCCCAATCGATAATCAGCACCCGTTCCAGCCGGTAAACCTCCAGCAGATAACGGGCTGCAATCGCCACATTATTAAACAGACAAAACCCCAGCGCGCTATCGGGCACCGCGTGATGGCCGGGCGGACGGACCAGGGCAAAAGCGTTGGCGGCCCGACCCGCCATAATCTCATCGATGCCCTGTAGTAAGCCTCCGGCGGCAAAACGGGCCGTTTCAAAGGAAGCCGGTGAAACCGGCGTAGTGGTCGCCGCCATGCCGCCCCCACCCAGGCAGAACTGTTGCAAATCGCTGATGTACGACTGAGAATGAACCGTTGCGATCCGATCCAGGTCGGCGGGCAGTGGCTCCAGGTTCACAAAACGCGTATCGTAAGCCAGTAATTCCCGGACGGCTTTGTTTAACACCCCGCTCCGGGCCGAATTTTCGGGGTGTTGCCCGGTATTGTGAGCCTGGAAAATCGGCCCGGATATGATGGCGGTGGGTTTCTCGCTCATAGCCCTGCTTGTATCTGTTTATAAACCTATTATGAACCTAATTAAACCGCGCCTGGATATTATAGAAGGCCGCCCGGCCTGGATAGATCGCCGATTTGCCCAGTTGCTCCTCGATTCGCAATAGCTGGTTATACTTGGCAACCCGGTCGGTGCGGGCCGGTGCGCCGGTCTTGATCTGGCCGGTATTCAGGGCCACCGCCAGATCGGCAATCGTGGTATCCTCGGTTTCCCCGCTCCGATGGCTCATCACCGCCGTGAACCCGGCCTTCTGAGCCATTGTCACCGCTTCGATAGCCTCGGTCAGCGTTCCGATCTGATTGACTTTGGTCAACAGCGAGTTGGTCGTGCCTTCTTTGATACTGCGCGCCAGCCGCTCCACGTTTGTCACCAGGTGATCATCGCCCACGATCTGCAAACGGTCGCCCAGCAGTTGGGTCAACATCTTCCAGCCGTCCCAATCATCCTCGGCCATACCATCTTCCAGCGAAATAATCGGGTATTGCCTGGCCCACTCTGCCCAGAATTCGACCATTTCGGCACTGCTAAAGCTCTTGCCTTCCTTCTTTAACACGTACCGGCCACCTTCATAAAGCTCGGTGGTGGCGGGGTCCAGCGCGATAAAGATTTGCTCACCGGCCTTGTAACCGGCTTTCTCGACGGCTTCCAAAATAACTTCGATAGCCTCGGCGTTGCTCTTGAGCGATGGCGCATAGCCGCCCTCGTCGCCGATCCCGGTGCTATAGCCTTTGGCGTGCAGGGTCTTGCCCAGGCTATGATAAATCTCGGCACCCCAGCGCAAAGCCTCGGCAAAACTTTCGGCCCCGACCGGCATTACCATAAACTCTTGAAAATCGGTCGAGTCTTCGGCGTGTTTGCCACCGTTCAAAATATTCATCATCGGCACCGGCAGAGTCCGACCGGTAACGCCGCCAATATAGCGGAAAAGCGGCAGGTTAAGCGCGTCCGCCGCCGCCCGTGCTACCGCCATCGATACCCCCAAAATGGCATTGGCCCCCAGGCTACCTTTATTCGGGCTGCCATCCAGTTCTATCATCAAATGGTCCAGTTCGGTTTGATTGAGCGCGTCCAGACCGATAATCGCCCCGGCAATCGTGTCGTTAACGTTGTTTACGGCGTTGCGTACCCCTTTGCCGTTGTAGCGACCCTTCTCGCCATCGCGCAATTCCACCGCCTCGTGCGCTCCCGTACTCGCGCCGCTCGGTACGCCGGCCCGGCCTCGTCCACCACCGGTCAAAATAACTTCCACTTCCACCGTCGGGTTTCCCCGCGAATCGAGTATTTCGCGTCCGATTACCTGTTCAATAAATGTAGACATTTGCGCTTCCTTTTTTTTATCAAGAGCTGATGACTTGAAAGCAGAACACTCATACCGGGCTTATAATACACGAAAAAGGAGCCGGACTCAATTCCGGCAGAACCTCAACCAGAGGGTAACGGCTCGGTTAGGCACTGGTTGAACCGGTTAGCCTATAACATTCGTACAGCACATACCAAAATTATTGATCCGTTCCGAAAACTACGGCCTGTCCTGAGAAATCCATGATTTTTGCGTTAAAAACTTTGGCCGGACCCGTATTTCCGGTTGACACTATACAAGCGGTAGTATATGATACTCCCAATGCGAAGCGGTAAGATTATTTAGCCTTTACTAAATTTTTTTACCGCCGAATGTAGTAATAATCAGGTTTAAATTGTTCAGGAATATATAGCAACTCTTAGTCATATTATCCAACATAATATGATCGCCGCCAGGGCTGTAACTGAACTCGCCAGAGAAGTGACCGGAACTATTCAACCTCCTATGTTCTCGTTCGGTCAACCGTTTTACCACAAGCAGCTTGCTCGAACCAGCGTTCGGAAGCTTTTTTTGTGGTCTGCCGGTCTCTGAGCAGAGTGGTTAGAGCGAGTTGCATCAGAAATAGGAGGCCCAGCCTAATGAGTTCACCCGATGCCTTCAATTTTGGGCGTAGAATTAAAGACCTAAAGCGAAGTTACAACAAAACCTACGCTGATTTAACTGCGGGCCTTAAAATTAGCCGCGAAAGAATTGTACAACTCGAAGAAAACGAACGCGAACCCACCGAAGTCGAGCGCAAACGTTTTGCCGATTTCTACGCCTTGCCTGCCGAAGAACTGGGACTGAGCGGTGGTGGTGTGCCGGTGGCCGATCCGAATGCAGCCGCGCCCCGACCCCGGCCAACCCCGCCCCCCGGTAACACTTTCGATAGCAGCCCCCGGCCCAATCCCAACTTCAACAACCGGCCATCCGGCGATTACGGCAATGCTCGCCCGCCCTATTCCCAACCGCAGCCGTCGTTCAACGACCGGCCCAATTATGGTGGCGGCAGTTTCGATAATCGCCAGGGCGATAATGTGGGTAACAATCGCCCACCCAATAACTACGACCAGGGCAACGACCGACGACCCAACTATGGTAATTTTGATAATCGCCAGGGCGATAATATGGGTAACAATCGCCCACCCAATAACTATGGCGACCGCCCACAGCGGCCACCTAATAATTTTGGTGATCGTCCACAGCGTCCGCCTAACAATTTTGGCGACCGTCCGCAGCAGCGGCCACCTAACAACAATAATATGGGTAACAACCGGCCTGCGCCGACCGATGCCGACCGCCCGGCCCGGCCAGCCAAGCCGCCTCAGGCTCCGCGTCCTAAAGTTGATAAAGCGGCTAATACCGGCGAACCTAAACCGGTGATGAAGTACACCGCCGAGCAACTGGGTGACATCGAGTCGGCTTACCTGCGAAAACAGCGCGACCTGAAAGTGCCGCTTAAATTTACCTTTATGAACGGTAAGGAATATACCGGTGTGGTGGTCGATTTTACGCCTTTTACGGTCCACATCATCGAGCAGGATACCAACGAGGAAGTGATTTTACGCAAGCTGGCGATGGCCTACTATCGCAAAGCCGACGCGGTAGAAGAAGCCCGGCAAGCCGCCACGCAGCCTGAGAAATCAGAGGAGGCTTAGTATGAGTCTGGGATCATATATTCTCTATCTGCGTGCCCACAAAGAAGGGATTACCCCGCGCGAAGTAGCGCAGGAACTCCAGATGCCGGAGCATTTTATCCATGCTATCGAGTTGGAAAAACACGCCGGGGATGTTGACTCGCGCACCAAACTGGCCGAATACTTTGGTATCCCGGTAGAGGAATTTGGCGATTACGCGCGTAGCACCCACACCCGCTTCATGGAACTGCTCAAAAAAGAACGCCGTCCGCAGGTTGGCTTTATGCTTATGAACGGCGAGACGCTGCTCGGTACGGTCGACGGAGCCGATAGCAGCATTGTTAAGATCGTTGAATTAAACAGCGGTGTCAAGACAATCTTACAGCGTCACGCCATCAAGAAATGGTGGCCGCTCAAGGCCCGTACCCGCAGCAACGACGATGGCGAACGCCGCTTTGGCGGTAACAACTCAAACAACAATCGCCGTCCCGGTGGCCCTCGCCCAATGAATGGCGGTGGCCGCCCCGGTGGCCCTCGCCCCGGCGGCAGTCGTCCGGGAACCGGTCGCACCCTGGGGGCCTCCGGCAATTACGACCGGCCAGAACAGGGCAACCTACGCGAACCGTCTAATGACTAATTTAGGAAAATGAAATTATAAAGGAGATCACAACATCATGAACAAACGCAAAAACGTTGCGTTACGAAAACATCGTGCCAAAGCCAAGAAGATGCGCGACCGTAAGAAAGCCGACCGCGTTACCACTTCGACCACCAAGCGGTAACCCTGACTGTATTTCGTTCGTAAAGCGTCATTACCGGTTATCCACCTCTACCCTGAGCTGGATTGCCGGTTTTTGGTTTTATTTTGCCAGCCCCCTGATCACGGTCAGGCCGGACTACCCCGGCTAGCATGAGGAGAGAAAGATGCGTCCTGTACGTCTAAAGGAAATCAGCCGCGACGAGTTAGAGCGGATCAAACAACGCGCCGCCGGTGAAAACGGCCCGGTCATCGAACGCACCCGCCAGATTATGGCTGCCGTCCGCAGCCGAGGCGATGCCGCTCTGGTCGAGTTCACCGAGCAGTTTGATAAAGTCTCGATGACCCAGTTTGAAGCCACTCCCGCCGAACTGGCCGAAGCCTACGAACAGGCCTCGCCCGAATTGCTGACCGCAATGGCCCAGGTCGTCAAAAACCTGACCACTTTTCATCGTACCCATGTTACGCTGGAAGAAGAACACGTCGAGACCGTCAAGGGGGTCGAATTGTGGCGGGTCTGGCGACCGATTGAGCGGGTCGGCCTTTATGTGCCGGGCGGTTTCTCACCCTTGCCGTCCTCTTTCCTGATGACCGCCGTCCCGGCCTCGCTGGCCGGTTGTCCTGAAATTATCGTCTGCACGCCGCCTACCCGCGAAGGCAAATTGCCGCCTTCGATTGCCGCCGCCGCCGCCCTCCTGAACCTGCCCGGCCTCCGTATCTTCAAAATCGGTGGCGCACAGGCCATCGCCGCGATGGCTTACGGCACCGCCAGCGTCCCCAAAGTCTACAAATTATTTGGCGCGGGCAATCCATACGTCACCGCTGCCAAAGTGCTGGCCTTCAGCCAGGGCCTCGTCAGTATCGATATGCCCGCCGGTCCCAGCGAAGTGCTGATCATCGCCGACAAAACGGCCAACCCGGCCTTTGCCGCCGCCGACTTCCTCTCACAGGCCGAACACGCCGTCGACTCCTCCGCCGTCCTGCTGACCGACTCGCCCGAAATGGCCGAAGCGGTGAGCCGCGAAGTCGCTCGCCAGTTGCCACTACTCTCGACCGCCGACCGCGCCAGCAACTCTATCGAACGCTTTGGCATGATCGCCATCGTCGATCACCTCGATGAGGCGGTCGATTTCGCCAACGACTATGCTCCCGAACACCTGGAGGTCTGCACCGAAAATTACGAAGAACTTTTGCCGCGACTGCGCAACGCCGGGACGGTTTTCCTGGGTAATTACACCCCCGAACCCAGCGGCGACTACGTTTCCGGCCTCAACCACGTCCTACCCACCGGCGCCAACACCAAAATGTTCGGTCCCTTATCGGTCGAAAGTTTTGGCAAAAAAATGCAGGTTCAGCGCATGACCAAAGAAGGACTGGCCCTGCTCCGCCGGAGTGCCGAAGTAATGGCCGAAGCCGAGGGTTTACCGGCCCACAAACGGGCCATTACCATCCGTTTCGATGAAGATATTTAGTTTCCGGCAGTACCCGCAAATTGTATTGGGTTGAAATTAAGCTGGTGAAGTAGTAGCAAAAGTTCTAAACTTGTAACTACCTACCAAACCTCTGTAGAGGATCGAAGCAGGGTCCTGGAGGCCGGGTACCCCCTGGGTGCCCTGCGAGGGGTATAACAGGTGTCTCCCTGGAAAACCCTTTTTTTATTTTCGCTTCAAGCGCACGAAGTGAGGTTGAAGCGAAAGTCCTAAAACTTTTAGAAAAGGTGAATCCGTGAGCGAAACAACCAGAGTCAAGTTGGAAGCTTTAATGCGGCCCGACCTGCTCGAACTGGAAGAATATATCCCGATTGAGCCGCTCGAAAAACTCAGCGAGCGCATCGGCATCCCCATAGAGCAAATCGTAAAACTCGACGCTAACGAAAACCTGTGGGGTTGTGCCCCCGCCGCCCGGCACGCCCTGGCCGAATACGAGTACTACCACATCTACCCCGATCCCAGCGCGGTTTTCCTGCGCGAAGAACTGGGACGCTTTACCGGCTTCGATCCCGAACGCATCCTGACCGGTAGCGGCTCGGACGAACTGCTCGAACTGATCGTGCGGCTTTTCGTGACCCCCGGCGATAACATTATCGACCTCGTGCCGACCTTCGGAATGTACGCCTTCCTGGGCCGCCTTTACGGGGCCGAAATCCGTTCGGTGCCTCGTCAGGCTCAGGATTACAGCGTCGACCTGGAAGCCACCCTGAACGCCATTGACGACCGCACCAAAGTTGTCTTTGTCTGCACGCCCAACAATCCCACCGCCAACCCGGTGCCGGAAACTACCATTCGCGCCCTGCTCGATACCGGGCGCCTGATCGTGGTCGACGAAGCATATCACGATTTCGCCGGGTACAGCTTTGCCCCGCTGGCTAACCAATACGACAATTTGATCATCCTGCGCACCTTTAGTAAACTGAGCGGCCTGGCCGGGCTGCGAGTCGGCTACGGCATCTTCCCACCGGCCATTATCAAGCAACTCTGGAAAATCAAACAGCCCTACAACGTCACGGTCGCGGCCCAGGTCGCCGCGCTGGCTTCCCTCAAAGACCGGGCCTGGCTAGAAGATAGCGTCGCCAAGATCGTCCAGGAGCGCGAACGGCTTTTCGGCCTACTCCAAACCCTTGACCAGATCGAACCTTTGCCAAGTGCGTCAAACTTTATCTTTTGCCGGGTCAAACAGGGTAACGCCCGCGCCGTCAAAGAAACTTTGGAAAAGCGCGGCGTATTTATTCGCTACTTCAACAAACCGCTCCTGCAAAACGCCTTCCGAATCAGCGTCGGCCAACCTCACCATACCGATATACTTATGCCGCACCTCCGCGAAATCCTGATAGAGCAGTCGAAAAAATAGATCGATCAAAAAAGGCCGCTTCTTTTTCAGGAGGCGGTCCCTTTTTAATTCTATGGTAACTACTCAGGCCCCTCCCCAGGGCCACCAGTGGACGGGGAAAAGAAGAAGAAAAGAGAATAATTTACAGGGAGACCCCTGCTTTAGTTCCGTTTATGGCCTGAGTAGTTATATTCTATGTATGATTTAGAAGCTAACCGACTAGAAATCCCCGCTCAACGAGTCTCGCAGCAGATCGATATATTCGAGGGCCACGCCGGTACCAATCGCCACACAGTTTAGCGGATTATCGGCCACATAGCAGGGAACGCCGGTTACATCGGCCAGCAACTGGCTAATATTCCGAAGCTGACTGCCCCCGCCACTCATAACCATGCCCCGGTCAATAATATCGCTGGCGAGTTCTGGCGGCGTATCTTCCAGCACCGTCCGCACCGCCCCGATAATACTTTCGAGCGGGTCACTCAGGGCCTCGGTAATCTCGTTGCTGCGAACGATCACGGTACGCGGCAGACCGCTTACCTGATCGCGCCCGCGCACTTCCATCGTTATCTCATCTTCGAGCGGGATGGCACTACCGATCCGAACCTTGATTTCCTCAGCCGTGCGGTCACCGATCATCAGGTTATATTTTCGTTTGATATAGGCTGCAATCGCCTCATCCATCTTATTGCCGCCGACCCGTATACTGTTGCAGGTCACGATACCATAGAGCGAGATAACGGCGACCTCGGTCGTCCCGCCGCCGATGTCAATAATCATATTGCCGGTAGGCTCGGCTATCGGGATTTGTGCGCCGATGGCCGCCGCCAGTGGTTCGCGGATCAACCAGGCCCGTTTGGCTCCGGCCTGGATCGCGGCATCGTACACCGCCCGCATTTCTACGTTTGTTACCCCCGCCGGGATACAGATCATCACATCCGGCTTTACCACCGCGAAACGCCCGGTAGCCCGCCCGATGAAATACCTTAACATCGCTTCGGTAACTACATAATCCGCGATCACGCCGTTCTGCATCGGTCGAATTACTTCCACCGTTTCGGGCGTTCGCCCCATCATCTCGTAAGCTGCCGTGCCCACCTGCAAAACTCGGTTATCTTTGGTGGAAATGGCTACAACGCTAGGCTCACTTAAAACAATGCCCTTACCTTTGACATAGACCAGCACGTTGGCTGTGCCGAGGTCAACTCCGATTTGTTTATTTGAAATCATTTATTGGTGCTACACAACCCATTTTGCATTTATTATTTTGGTCATACATATAACACGCGGATTATAACACAGCCTGTACCCGCTTGCACTTTGTGCTTAACCTGACTCAGCCCTTACCAGCAAAGCCGAACCGATTAATGTTAAAATAAACCTTGCTGATAAGAAATTAAATAAGGAACACAAGCCTGATGGCAAAAATATTTTTCACCTTGCTCCGAAATTTCTGGCGGCTGGTCTTCCGCGCACTCTACTACCCGTTGGCACCCCTTTACGACAAAATCAGCTACTACGGCTTTCTGGGCCAGTGGGGTAAATGGCAACGCTCGGTAATACCCCGCATCCAGGGCAAACGGGTACTGGAAATCGGCTGCGGCACCGGCTCGCTGTTACAGGCGATGCTCGAACGCGGATTTCAGGTTTACGGCCTCGACGCTTCCCCGGCCATGTTGCGCCAGGCCCATAAAAAGTTGGAAGCCAGCGGCTACCCTCACCGGCTTTTGCAAGGCCGCGTCCAGCACCTGCCCTTCCCCGACGATAGCTTTGAAACCGTCGTCAGCACCTTCCCCACCGAATACATTATGGACCTGGCGGCCCTCAAAGAAATTCAGCGCGTCCTCTACCCAGGCGGACGACTGGTAGTAGTCGACACCGCCATCCTCAAACCTTTCAACCGGCGCAGTCGGTTCCTGATCTGGTTCTACAGTTTGCTGGGAGTCTGGAGCAAAGGCGGCAAAGACCGCGATCCAGGCCGTTCCACCTTTCGATTACCTTTGCCGGAAGCCGGGCTGGTCCGCCGGGACGAAACTTTCGAGGACGATCAGGGCGAAGCTCATATTATCATTGCCCTCAAAGTCTGGTAAATGAGGCTTGTAAACCCGTTCTCACCATGATATTATCGACAGTATTAACTGTGGATAAGTTACCCGATGACTTTACATTTCGGAGATGGAAACCCCAATAATGGCTCGTAGCGCACCTGCCACTGAAAACCAGACTGCTCCCGCTAACGGCAACGGTGGTTCCGTCCCCACCGGATTCGGGGCCTGGACCCAGCGAGCCTGGTTCAAAACCGAAGTATTGCTGCGGGTATTGTTGCTCCTACTGATTGTAATCGCCGGAACCTGGCTGGCGGCTGGCCTGTGGCAGGTCGTGATCGCCTTCAGCAGCCTCCTGCTACTCTTTTTTGCATCCTGGCTGGTGGCTCTAATGCTTACACCATTGGTGCGGCGTTTTGTCGCCTTCAACTGGCCCATCCCACTATCAATCGGGGCGGTCTACGTGCTGGTATTGGCCGGTTTGATCGGCTTTGGCGTCCTGGTATTACCCGGCCTGATCGCCCAGACCCAACTCTTGAGCCAGAACCTCGGCGGTATCACCCGCGAACTGGAAAAAAACCTCAATAAGACCCTCAAAACCTTTGGTATCAATAACGTTGACCTGGCCCAGGCCAGCAGTCAGTTTCAAAGCTTTGGCAACGATCTGCTCAAAAACGCCCTCAACGTCGTGACCGGGATCGCCAGCTTTCTGGTTCAATTGCTGCTCTTGCTGATCATTTCATTCAGTATCCTTTCCGGGCGGGAATATAGCGGCCTGGGAAATAAATCTAGCGGCATCCGGCCCTCCCTGCTCGGCCCGACCCTCTGGCAACGCTTCCCAACTCGCTGGCGACGGTGGGGCGATTACGCCAAGTTAAGTTTCGAGCGGAATTTTGGGGTCTTTTTGCTCGGCCAGTTCACCGTCGCCGCCTTTTATGGCACCGTTACCGGCATTGTGATGTGGATTAGCGGCTTTGATTACCCGATCACCACCGGTTGTATGTGTGGTGCCCTCATGATCCTGCCGTTCTTTGGGGGGCCGCTTTCGCTTTTACCGCCGTTGATCGTAGCCTTCAACCGCGACGACAGCCCAATCGTAATTGTGTTAATAATGCTCTTTATCTTCCAGACTTTGCTACTAAACGTCGTTCTGCCTAAAATCGTCGGCAAAAGTAGCGGCGTCGGTCCGGTTACGACTCTGTTTGTCCTGCTGGCCGGTGCCCAGATCGGCGGCGTTTTTGGCGTGCTTATGGCCGTACCGATCACCGGCGTAATGAAAAGTCTGGGAACTGCCTTTTTAAACGACTTTCTTAATCGGGAGGAAAACAAAAATGGCCTCCCCCCCACTCCGCCACAGCCACCGTCGCCAATCACAAAAGTGGATTTTGAAGTACCTGTGATGATCGGCACCGACAAAGAATAAACCTAATAAAAGTTCTAATAGAACTTCTATTAGCAAAAAAGCCATCCTTCCAAGTGGCTCCAGAACTGGCAAGTGAAAGATATGACACATGACCCACTAAATCCCAACTGGCAAGATAAATTCCTGGGTTGCCTGGTCGGTCTTGCTATCGGGGACGCTCTCGGCAGCCCAACCGAATACAAAACCCGCGCCGATATAGCCGACCTTTATGGCGCACCCCTCCGCGATTACCAGTCGCGCGACAACCTGGTTCTGGTCGCCGGACACAAAGAAGTGCTATTGCCGCCCCATCCCGCCGGTTTCACCACCGAGGATACCGAACTGGCTCTCACCCAGGCGGAAAGTCTGGTTCGCACCGGCGGTACCGTCGAGCCGCTCGATGCTGGCCACTTCCTGACAACCCTGCTGGACGGCCCACTGGTTGAGTTCCTGGGTACTACCACCTTTGAATCGCTCACTCGCGCTCGCCAGGACGGCAACTACCAGAACGGCGGCACTGGCGAACGCTCGGCGGGAAACGCGGTCGCGGTCCGATTGGTGCCGCTGGGTTTATTGCACAGCTACGGTCGGTTCGACCGGCCTCGCTTCTGGCAGGATTGCCAGCGGGCCGCCTGGATTACCCATCGCAACCCGGTCGCGGTGGGGGCGGGGATCGCGGTAGCCCAGGCCGTGCGGGTCCTCTGTCGCGGCGAAATTATCCCGGAAGACCTGATGGCCGCCGCCCTCGACATACTACCGCCTGGCCCAACGCTCAATTTACCGATGGCCGGGAACCCCTTGCACCAAAAACTGTTGGCCGCCCAGGACTTTATCGAAGAACGCCAGACCCTGGTCGATAACGTAGAAGCCGGTGATCTCTCGGTTGATTTCTTCCGGATCGACCTTAACAATATGGAGCGTTGCGGCCTGACCAGCTACGCCCCCGACACCCTGGCCGCCGCCTTCTATGCTTTTGTCGCCCGCAAAGACTCGTTCGAGGAAGCCGTTACACTGGCGGTTAACGCCGGGGGCGATAGCGACACCATCGCCGCTATTACCGGGGCACTGGCGGGAGCCTTTCATGGTCTGTCCGCCATCCCGCCGCGCTGGGTCGCCGGATTACTCAACGTCGAGCGGGTCAGTCAGATCGCCTTTGACCTGCACAAAACCGCCCGAAGCCGTGAATTGACCGACTACATTAACACCGGCATCTAGGCAATCAATTGCTCAATCTAACACGTGTTTGAAATGGGAGAAGCAAAGTAATTACAGAGAAAAACAAGTTGAAAGGTGAAAGAATAAACGGTAAGCGTGGAGCATAAATAAACAAAATATACTCCAGTAGGCAACCGGTATATCGGGGCTTTATCAAGCTTGCTGGACTCGGCTTCTTCCAAACGGCATATTCTGGTGGACACGCTCGGCTTACTAATCGCGGTCGTCGTCCACTGTGTCAGTACAGTAGATTGCCGAGGGGCTAAAGCGGCCAAAGACTTCACTACTTATATATAATATAATAAACATAAATAAAGAACATAAGAAAATAACAATAAGACTGCTACCATAGCATAGACTGATACTAAACACCCTCACGCTATAGTGGGATCGCCTGACTTTGCAACAAGCTCCGCTGGAGCAAACCGGTGAGCGGGCGGTTGATTTTGATGTTAACCTCTTTCAGCAAATGATAATGGGCCAGCTTAAAGAGCATGGAATGAACCCCCAGGCTATCCGCGCGGGTATCGGCAAACAGGCAATGGCGGCTCGGACAGTCACGGAGCAAGCGCGACTGCCAATTATTGCCTCCCGGCTACCGGTTCACGATTGGCCCGCTCGAAAGTTGCTGATTACGGCGGTAGAGGCGGTCAGTGGCGAGTGGGTCGTTTTTGATCGAACTTCCGGGGTCAGTCTAGTACAGGCGGTCTTAGCAAGTTGCGCGGTGCCTTTGGCCTGGCCGACCTTTACAATTAACGGCAAAAGCTATATGGATGGCGGGATGCGTTCGGGGACAAATGCCGACCTGGCGGCAGGTAATGACCGGGTAGTGGTTTTGCTACCACTGCCTCAACCGGCCCATACGCCGCCTTTTCTGGATAGCAATCTTTAGGTGGAGCAAGCTTTACTGGAAAAACAGGGTAGCCGGGTAAAAGTAATCAGTGCCGATCCGGTGGCGGTTCAGGCGATGGGTGCTAACGTGCTAGACCCGATTTACCGGGCCGCTTCGGCCCAGGCCGGTTTACGCCAGGGTGAAAGTATCGCCAATGAGATTAGTCAGTTCTGGAACGAATAAGTGGCCGGTAAAATAATTGCACTAAATATTAACAAATTGCGGCTTTATCCCTTTGATTGAGGCACAAACATTGCTATTTATTCTGCAAGAACGGTCTTTGGAAACGAGATGGGCCGCCGGACCAACTTTATGGGGCGGCAAGGCCCAGAATAACAATATAAGGAGATTTTTATAATGGCAGACTCGAAAACCATTTTGCAGAAGTACGTAAGCGATATGCTTTCGCTGGAGGAGCATATTGCTCAGGCGATTGACAAACAGGCCAAAGGGCAAATGGATGACCAGGAACTCAAAAGCAAATTTGAAACTTTCTCGAAGACTATCGCCGGTCACAAAACCAGCCTGGAAGCCCGCTTGAAACAGCTTGGTGGCGCGGCAAACCAGCCCGTCAAACAGGGTGTCGCGGCAGTCGCCGGGATTGCGGCAGGTCTGATTGACAAAGTGCGTTCCGAGGAAGTCTCGAAGGAGTTCCGCGACGATTATACCGCCCTCAATCTTAGCCTGATCTCCTATGAGATGCTCCACGTAACCGCCCTGGGTCTGGGCGACCGCGAAACGGCTGACCTGGCCGCTCGCAATATCCAGGACAACGCCGATTTTGTGATGTACATAACCAAGATTATGCCCAAGATTGTGCTGGGCGAGCTTCAGAAGAACCACGAAGTAACCGTCGATAGCTCGGCGGCTCAGGAAACCAACAAGGTCATGGCTGACCTCTGGAAGTAACTTAGCAACTTTCTACTCGCAAGGATTTCAAAACAGCGTATGGGCAACCATGCGCTGTTTTGATGCCAGGACTTTGACTTAAAAGGGTTAAAAAACAAAAAAGGCTACCTTCAGGTAGCCAATTATAGTTAGAGCTTGAGCTTACAATCTACCGGGACGATCAGGTTTTTCATTTTGCAACCGCCGGTAGGTATCGCCACTAACGGTCTGGTCATCCTTGATCTCGTCCTCGGCCTCGGCTCCGGCTTCGGTGGCTTTTTCTCCGGTCAAACCGCCCGCCGCACCTCCAATGGCTGCGCCGATAGCCGTTCCAACCGGACCACCTACCGAACCGATCACTCCGCCCACGACTGCGCCAGTTGCACCACCGGCCTGGGGGCCAACGCTGCTACCTTCATTGTTCTCGGCCACGTGCGCACCACCGGCTCCGGCAGCTCCCCCGATGGCGGCTCCGGCTACTGCCCCCAACGGGCCTCCAACTACCCCACCGATTACGCCACCCACGACCGCACTGGCACCGCCAGCCACTGCTTCCCCAACGCCACTGGATTTATTGGTTCCCCGGTCGATTAATTGGCCGGTCGTGGAGTCGTAATTGGGGTCGGTCCGGTCCACGACCTGATTGCTGGCATATTGAGCAGGGTTACGGGCAGCCAGATCATTCTCGGCTCGGAAGGCCGGATCGTTGTAATTGAGGGGGCGACCAGCGACATCTGCTACTGGAACCTGACCGGGGGTCAGATTGCCCCGCTCGGCTTCGCTGGCCGCGTGGCTCGCTTTATCTCCGATTGCTCCACCGGTCGCGCCGCCAATGGCCGCCCCTGCCACCGCTCCCAGCGGACCGCCAATCGAGCCTATTGCCCCACCAACTATCGCTCCGGTGGCTCCCCCGACCTGCGGTCCGGCACTGCTACCTTCGTCATTTTCGGCTACGTGCGCCGCCCCTGCTCCGGCGGCTCCACCGATAGCGGCTCCGGCCACTGCCCCTAGCGGACCACCGACTACTGCACCGATCACACCGCCGGCCACCGCGCTGGCACCCCCTGCGATTGCTTCGCTGCCGGAACCGGTTTTGTTGGTTCCTTCGGCGAGCCGTTCGTCACGGCCAAACCGGTAATCCGGGTTCGTAGTGAAAGCCTCGCGCGCCCGCACCGGGTCTACGCTACCATATTGCTGCATTATCGAGCGAACCATCGATTGCTGGCTGACATCGGTATCTACCGTAACCAGTACGCCACCCCGTTCTACGCCGCTCTGGTAAACATGAGCTTCCTCCTCAGGAACACCCGCAGCCGTCAAAGCTCCCAATAAACCGCCAGTGGCGGCTCCCACACCGGCTCCGGCCAAAGCAGCGGCCAGCGGTCCCGCTGCGACAATCGGCCCGATGACCGGGATCGCAAACGCGCCGATTGCCGTCAGTAATAGTCCCAGGCCGCCACCCAGCAACCCTCCGGCGACCGCTCCGGTAGCGGCGGCAGTACTGGCATCCACCCCGGTATTTTCGACAGCTGCCCGAAGTTCTGCTTTGTCTTTAATCGCGATCCCAATCTGGTCGGGCGATATGCCGTTGTTACGTAACTGAGCGATAGCCGCTTCGGCTTGCTCACGAGTATCAAATAAACTGGCTACGGTTGCCATAATTAGGTCTCCTTTCAACTGATTAACTTTTTACTAAAAGCGTGCCTGATACTAATTTTCTTCTCGAAACCACTTTCCTAACCTATCGGGTAATTTATGAAAAAATGTTCAGACTTTCTTAACTTCTTTGAAAAGCAAAATATGTGCCGGGGTATTTTATTTTTGAAAATCCGAAACTGTTCAGGCCGTATCCCCACAAACGGAACTAAAGTGGGGGTCGTGGGGGTCGGGTACCCATCTGTTTACCTCTCTTCTTTTCCCACGTCCACTGTTGGCTCTGGGAAGGGGTCAGGGGTGGGGCCTGGGTATTTATAGAAAAGCAAAGAAATTACAAACGCGGTTTGACGACTGAATAAAGTTATGCTAATATTCCATATCCAAACGGTTAAGATTGCCACATTGTTTTATCTTCGTCTCAATTACTTTTACCCAATTTTGAATTTTGTGTACTTCTGCTTTAATGGTCCAATTACAGCAGGCCTTCTTTTTGTATTTACTTTTGACAGTATTTTAATAGAGTTTTGAATAGAACTTTTATTTAAATGCAAAACCCAAAACGTTTTGGATCGTGTGCGACCTATCGCCACTCAACTGCCGACGGTAAGGCACTTCTTTTAAAGTGGTCTAGCGAACTGGTCAGGTCTGAATATAGTGTTGTATTCAAGACCCTTTTAAGCTGTGACTTTTTGACCGGGCACGCCTGAGTCTTTCAATTAAGAATTTAAGAATTGAGATTAGCAAATGAGGAGCGTCGATGAAGACTAAGACTTACCATGCAAAATATAGCAGCCTGGCGATGTTGTATAGCCTGGTGCTAACATTGTTCCTTTCGCTGTGGGGCACTTTCAGCCCGGTGGCGGTAGCGGCGGCGGCCCCGGTTACTCAGGCCTCCGTCGCCCCGCTGGCTGCCGGTCCGACCAACGTTACAATTGCCGGTAGTTTGCAGAGTGAAGCCGGTTGTCCGGGGGATTGGCAACCAAGTTGCGCCTTGACTCACATGACCAAAGGGGCTATCGATGGGGTCTGGCGACTATCGGTCGACCTTCCTGCCGGTAATTACGAATATAAAGCGGTCCTGGACGATGCCTGGGCTAACGGCGACTATGGTTTGCACGCGCAGCCAAGTGGAGCCAACATCAAGCTTTCGATCTCGGCAACAACCACCGTTAAGTTTTATTATGACCCCAATAGTCATTGGATAACCGATAATATTAATTCCAGCATCGTGACGGCGGCTGGTTCTTTCCAGAGTGAAATCGGTTGTCCCGGCGACTGGTCGCCCGATTGTCTCAAATCCTGGATGGAAGACATCGACGGCGATGGCATTTACACCTTTACCACCCCGGTAGGTTTGCAAAATGGCGGAACCTCCGACGGCCACTTTGAATGGAAAGCCGCCTTGAATGAAGGTTGGGCCGAGAGTTATGGAGACGGGGGTAATAACGCTAAATTTAATATTCCCAACGCCAAAGCTTACGCAGTTCTAAGTTTTGACTTCTCTAAAAAATTACTCTCTGCCGAAGTCAAGTCAAAAATTCCTAGCCAGGATAATAACGTCGAATACACCGGTCTGGGCCATGACTCGCGCAATAGTGCCTACCGAGTGCCGTTTGGCGCAGTCAATCCCGGTACCCCGGTAACTTTGCGTTTCCGCACCTTCCACAACGATGTGACCGGTGTTACGATCCGCTTATACGATACCGCAATAGGCCACGAAGACAAACAGCCCATGACGCTGGTTGCACGGAATGTCGATTGCTATAACGCTGCCCTGACTGCTGACGGTAGTACCTGCGATTTCTGGCAGTACACCTACACCCCGCAGGCTCTCGGCACGACTTACTACCGCTTTATTGTGCGCGACGGTAGCTCCACCGCTTATTATGCCGATACGGCCAACCGTTACGACGGCCCCGGTGTCGCTACCTCCGATGAGCAGGACAACGGTTTCCGGCTAAATACGGTAGACCCGAAATTTAAAGTTATTCCCTGGATGCAAAACGGGGTAATGTACCAGATTTTCCCGGACCGCTTCCGCAACGGCGACCCGGCAAACGATCCAAACCCGATAACTGAGCCGCGCTATGACTATCCCGCTCCGGCTAACGCTTCTCCGGCCCAAATCCAGGCGGCGGCGGATGCACAAATTCAGTTACGCCCCTGGACAGCCCTGCCGGAAGGGGTTTGTAGTAAGTATGACGCTTCCCCTACGCCCTGCACCGAAACCCCCAAAGGCCGCGATTATTTTGGTGGCGATCTCAAAGGGGTCGATCAGAAGCTGGATTATCTCAAGAGCGTGGGTATTACGATTATTTACTTTAACCCGATCTTCGAGTCCGGCTCCAATCACGGTTACGATACTCGTGATTTTAAAACGATCAGCCACTTCTTTGGTACCAACAATTACTTCAAAAAGCTGGTCGAAGATGCTAACGACCGGGGTATCCGAATCGTTCTGGACGGCGTGTTCAACCACCTGTCCTCGGACAGTCCATTCTTCGACCGTTACCATCACTATACTACCGTCGGAGCCTGCGAAAGTCCGGCTTCGCCCTATCGATCCTGGTTTATTTTCCACCCGGCCCCGCTGGGAGTTGGACCCTGTGCCGGTGATGATGCCAATCACTCGGCTACCTACGACGGCTGGGCCGGTTTTGACTCGATCCCGGTGATTGTGAAAAAAGACCCGGCTAACCCCACTTTGCCCTATGGCCCGGTAGCCAACTATTTCTACTCCAATCCAAAAACCAGCGTGGCCGGTTTCTGGTTGAACCGGGGTATCAGTGGCTGGCGTTTCGATGTAATGACCGATCCTAGCTTCCCGGCTAGCTACTGGCAACAGTTGCGCCAGATTACCAAAGGGATCGACCCGGACGAAATCCTGATTGCCGAGGCCTGGCACTGGTACGATAATATGCCACTCACGCTTGGCGACCAGGCCGACACGGCGATGGGCTATCGCTTCCGCAACGCCGTATTTGGCTTGCTGGGGGCGGTCGACGATAAAGGTTTCGCCGAGGAAACCAATCCTAACCTGCCGCCTTCGACTTTTGCCACCCGGCTAAATTCGATGCGGGAAGACTATTCCGACGCGACCTATTACACTTTCCAGAACTTGCTGGATAGTCACGACACCAAGCGGGTCTTGTGGAGCCTGACCCCTGGTAATAATAACCGGCAGGACAAGGAGTTCAACGCCGCCAATGTCGCACTTGGTAAAGCTCGCCAGGATGTTGCTGTGACGGTTCAAATGACCGTACCCGGCACCCCTACGATATACTACGGCGACGAAGTGGCCCTGACCGGCGCAGATGACCCGGACGACCGGCGACCCTTCCCCTGGACCGATCTTAGTGTTAAAAAGGATGACAGTTTATCCCTGCAACAAAAAGATGACGGCAACCAGAACGATAATAATCAGGACGATAATAAGAAGAAAGACCCCTATTATGGGGCCGGGGGCGATCATACCACCCTGGACCTCTACCGCAAGCTGACCAAAATCCGGGCCGCGCATCCGGTTTTGCGGGAAGGTAAACTGACTTTCTTGTTGACCGACGATACCAATAAAACGCTTTCGTATGCGATGCGAAAAGATAACCGGCTGGCGATCATCGTGATCAATCGTAACGAGACTGCTACCCAGTCGGTAAATGTGCCGCTGGCGGGGTATCTGCGCGATGGTGTCACACTGACCGACAAGTTGAGCGGTAAGGGTACCGTTACGTCAGCCGGTGGCAGTTTCGCGGTAAGTTTGGCTCCTTTGAGTGCCGCAATTTTCCTGATGGACCCCAATCAGACCATCACCGGCCCTGCCGCGCCGACCGGTTTGAGTGCTATCGCTCAGAACGGTTTACAAAGTAAAATCAGCCTGAGTTGGAACGCCGGGGCAGCGAGCTACAACCTTTATCGCAGTCCGGTAAAGGGTGGCGGCTATGTGAAAATTGCTAGCATCGCCAGCCTGAGCTTTGTCGATAGCTCGGTCAATAACGGCACGACCTATTATTATGTAGTGCGCGGGGTGGATGCGCTGGGCAACGAAGGTGCCAACTCCAACGAGGCAACTGCGACCCCGGCCTTCCCGATAGGCTATGCCGTCTTGCAATATCCCAAGACGATCAGCCACAGGGTCAGTTCTACCCCCGACACGATTTACGGTCAGATTTATATCCAGGGCCTGACCGATGTCAGTGGCGAACCGGGCGCAATCCTGGCCCAAGTCGGCTACGGACCGACCGGCAGCACTCCGGCTGGTTGGACCTGGCAGCCGATGACCTATAATAGCGGTCATACCGGCGACAATAATTACGAATATCAGGGTTCAATCCGGGCCGACCAGGCCGGAACCTATGATTACCTGGTGCGTTTCTCGGACGATGGTGGTCGCAACTGGGTTTATGGCGATCAGGATGGCTATGTACCGGGCGGCAGTCCGGGCACCAATCAGCCAGGTGTCCTGACGCTTAGTCCTAGTACCGATACCACCGCCCCCGGTACGCCGGTTGTTAGTATCGACTGGAGTGCCAACAGCTTGCTCTTAAGCTGGACGGCTGCTACCGATCCCGATGATGCAGTCGCCGAATACCGGGTCTTCCGGGGCGCTACAGCCGGTAGTGAAAATCCGGTGGCAGTGGCAATCGTGGCCGGTAACGTGACCAGCTATGTCGATACTTCGGTGGGTAGTGGGCAGACTTACTACTACTTTATCAAAGCCTACGATACCTCGCTCAATGCTTCGGGAGCATCGAACGAAGTAAGTCACAAAGTCGAGGCCAAGCTAATCCAGACTACCTTCAGAGTCAAGGTTCCGGCTTTCACTCCGGCGGGTGACACGGTCTATATTTCCGGTTCGCCTGATCCGTTGTGTAACTACTGCGGTGGAAACACCCCGGCCACCGCTATGACTGAAACCGCGCCCGGTTCGCATATCTGGCAAATAACACTGACTATCCCGGATGGTACAGCCATCCAGTACAAATATACGCGCGGCACTTACGATTATGTCGAGGAATGGGGTTCGATCAAAGGCTTTACCAACCGGGTAGCGACGGTTCACGCCAACAGCCCTACCGATCTGACCGAGCTGTTCGACGATACCAGCGATACCGTTTCCGACGATAATCATAAGGCCGTCCAAAACTGGCGCGATGCCGCTGTGGCGGGTAAGATTAACTCGGCTTCGAGTGTAACCATAACCTTTAACTGGGATGTCAAACCGGAAGGGACTGATTTTAACAATGCTATCGCGGTAACAAAGGGCGGCGTGGCGGTCAGTGGCACCATTAGCCACAACAGTGCCAATCACTCGCTAACCTTTACCCCGGCTACCCCACTGGCCGCCGGGAGCTATACTGTCGTGGTGGACCACGTGGTATCGCTGACCGACGCGAACGATGGCATCAAGATTCGCACGCCTTACAGCTTTAGTTTTAACGTTTAGCCACCGTTAGAAACGCTTACTAAAAAAAGCCCTCACCAGCCTGTAAAAAGGTCGGCGAGGGCTTTTTTTGTGCCGAGAGGCTAAGAATTTTTCCGGTTAAGCTCATAACTCCAGAAATCGCTGGCGGCGTGGGTTTCGGGGAAGACGGTTTGGGCTTCCTCAAGTAAATCTTTGACTGTCAAACCCTCCTTATCCTCGTAGCGGCCACTAAAGTGAGTCAGAATAAGGGTTTTGGCACCGGCTTCGCGGGCGACCTGGGCCGCTTGTAGGGCCGTCGAATGGCCTCCCCGGACCGCCAGATCGAGATCGACATGGGCGTAGGTAGCTTCGTGAATTAATACATCGGCGGCCTGGGCCAATTCGATAGAGGTCCGACTGTAAATTGTGTCGCTACAATAGACCAGTTTTCGGCCAGACCGGGGCGGCCCGACCAGGGTTTGCCCTTCGATCCGGCGACCATCCGGCAAAGTTACCGTCTCGCCCTTTTTAAGTCGACCATAAAGCGGGCCGGTTGGGATGCCCAGCCGGGTGGCTTCTTCCGCGTCAAACCGGCCCGGCTGAGGTTTTTCGGTCACGGCATAGCCAAAAGCCGGTACCCGGTGTTCCAGCGCGGCACACTCCACAATGTAATTAGCATCCTCAAATATCTGCCCCGGTCTGACTGTCACCGTTTCCACCGGATAACCCAGGTGCGAGGCACTCAGTTCCAGGCTTTTATTCACATACTCCGCGACCCCCGCCGGGCCGTAGACTGTCACGGGCGTGGTAGCCGAGGCCTGAAGCGAGCGGCTGGAAAGCAACCCTGGCAAGCCAAAGAGATGGTCGCCGTGTACATGGGTAATAAAAACTCGCTCTAGCTGGCTCAGGCGTAAAGGCGATCTCAGGATTTGCTGCTGAGTGCCTTCGCCACAATCGAACAGCCAGAGGTTACTTTGCTGGCTAAATTGTAAACCTATCGCGCTTACGTTGCGCTGGCGAGTGGGTGCGCCCGCACTGGTGCCGAGAAATGTCAGTCGCATGATGGTCAGTTGCTTCCTAAAAATAGGGTTTCTAATGCTATGCTTAGATGCTTATAGTATTTTAGGTTGTATATTTTGTCAATTTCGAGTTTTTTTCAGAAAATATTTCACCTGGCAAAGTTCGCTTCTGAAAGAAATAAGCGGTCGAAGCCGCCCTCATTCAATCAAAAAGGTGAGCTTCATTGGCAAACGAAGCTCACCCGGTTTTGCAATAGTTAAATTTGTTCGGTCAGGCTAAAAAGACCCGGTGAAGCGTTACGAGGGACGATCACCCGTAATATAGCCGGGACACACTCGATGGACATCGGGAGCTTATTATTGGTGCGACCGTGCGGATCGCCATCGATCTGAACGCCCAGCGAGTCTTCCACTTCGATGATCGCCCGTCGCACCTGATAACGCTGAATATTGTGATCGCGTTCAGTGTGACTGGAGGCTATCGAATAAAGTCGCTTGAAGCGCGAGAACAAATTCTTCTCGTTAAAGACCAATAGCTCTAGCTGACCGTCATCCAATTGAGCCTCCCGCGCCAGTTTTATGACGGCGTAGCGTTCGGTGTTGGTAACGATAATGAGGCTGGTATGCAAGCGTAGATGGCGTGGATGCTCACTATCGGGGTCCAGAATTAGTTTGACATAACTACCACGAAAGTGTAAGCCTAACCGGGCAGCGGCCAGGGCATAGGCCAGTTTGCCGATCTTCTTTTTTAAATCGAGGTTGACAGCCTGGGTAATTTCACCGTCCAGCCCGATGCCGGTCATCAGGAGGAAATATTGTCCATCGGCCCGGCCCAGGTCGATCTGGCGTTGCGACCCCTGACCGATCACCCGTGCGGCTCGCTGGGGGCTTTGAGGCATCCGCACCTGTTTACACCAGACGTTGGTGGTTCCAGCGGGGTAGACCGCCAGTGGTATATCCGAACCGGCCATACCCTGAATAACCTCGTTGACGGTGCCATCGCCCCCGACCGCTACCACCACTTCGGCCCCTTCTGTGATGGCTTGCCGGGCCAGGTCGGTCGCGTCTCCTGGTTGGTGGGTAGAGTAAACTAAAACCTCGTGATAAGCGCGTCTTAGATGCTTGGCTAGACGGGCGGGCCGGTTGAACCGGTGCGCTCCTCCGGCGACTGGATTGTAAATTAATGCTATCTTCACGTTACCTGCTTTTTATGAAATTAGACTCTAGATACTAAAATCCAGAGTCTATTATAGGCTATTCTTTTGGTTTAGGAGCCGCCTTTTTAGCGAAGGGCGGTTTCCCGGCTCGCCAATCTCAGGCGCATTTCCCTATCCCGGCGCAATCCCCGCGAAGGAGCGCGGCTAAAATCGCCCAATGCCTCGGCCACTTTACGAGCCAGCAAATAAGTGGCTTTGCCACCCTCGATTGCCACCGTCTCAAGGCTAACCTCTTCGGGTGTGAAATCTATTACCCGGAAGTCACCGGTTCGCAAAGGAGCTGCCGTCTGGATAAAGCTCCAGTTTGCGCGCTGGTCGATTGAGTTAGCGTGGTTGTGACCGCAGAAATAAGAAGCCCGGCCCTCTTGTTTGCGACTAAAGACGCGCCGCACCTGACTTGAATTATCAATCGAAAGCATCGGCAGACTCGACCAGCGCGTGGCCCGCGCCACCGGGTGATGACCGAATACAAACAAAGGTTGGTCGGCACTTTCTATGATACTTTCTACGATCTGATTTTCCAGCCAGGCCAGTTGCTCCGCTCCCACGTAACCACCGTGATCTTTTGGTTGGCGTTCTTTGGGAGTATCCAGTACCAGAAAACGGGCTGCATCCTTATCGGTTACATCACTCATACCAACCTGGGGATTGAAGTGCAGCGCGAAATAAGGAAACCGGTTGCCAGTATAACGGCTGATCTCCTGTTTCGTCAATTCTAGCACGTCGTGATTGCCGTTGACGGTTATAAATTCCAGATTATTGCGCCGGGCACAGTGGTGAAGGCCTTCAAATTCGTCGGGGTAGCCGTGATCGGTCGTATCGCCAATCGCAAAAACGACGTCGGCTTGCTGGTGTTTTACGCTGGTAAAAAGCCGGTCGAAAAATTCCTCGCGTAAAGTGCGGCTGGTTGGGTCAGTAAAACGGGCGTAGTGCAAATCCCCCAGTACGACAAATCTCACAGCAAATTCCTTTCCAATATTTAACTATTCAGGCTACCTCTTTCGAGGCGGGTAAGTAGGGCACCCATAGGGTACCCGACCCCTGCGGGGGGTATAACAGGGGCCTCCCCTGTAATACTCTCATCTTTTTTCCCCGTCCACTGGTGGTCCAGGGGTAGGGTCTGAATAGTTACTCCCATATAACCCTTACTATATAATAGCGGTGCTAAAATTTATACAGGCAGTCCACAGGCATAATCTGAATAAATAACTGGACATCACAACAAATATGAGCAAATTACTTTCCAATTTCAACATAACATAAATAAAACAAATGTCCAGTCTGAAATGGCTATTTAATAATAGTTTAACTGTAATTTAACAAGGAGGGGAAGTTGTTAATCACTACTGATGGCGTTTTTGACCATTTTTCCGAATAGACTATACCAGATGTAGGGAGACGATTTAGCCGACCGGCTGACTGCTGGTAGTGCTGTAGAGCAAGGCGGCATCCAGGTTTAACTGGCTACCTTCGTGCCAGGCCAGCATAAACCGGGTCATTTCGAGGCGATTTCGGGCACTTTCAAGCATATCATCAAAGCGTTTCTGACGGTTGGATGAGATTTTCAAGCTGTGCGTGTCGCGCAGGGCCTGGGTAGCCGCCAGTAACCGGACGGCTCGTGGCACCTCTCGCTCGATCAGGGCGATCAGGGCCAGCCCTTCCAGGCACCACAATATGTCCTCACCCCGGAAGCCCTCGGCCCGCCGCAAAAACCAGATGCTTTCAAAAAAGAGGGGCCGGGCGCGTTCGGTCTGACCGCTAAACACCAGTGTCAAACCCAGCATAGCCAGGGAGTAGCCGTAAAGACCCCAGTTTTTGGTTTCTCGCGCCATCCGGCCCGCGTTTTCCAGCACTTCAATTGCCTCCGGATGTTGGCCGGTTTCACGCAGAGCAATTCCCAGCACTGTCTGGCAGATTGCCAGCAACCGTTTGTCGGGAGTTTGTTCGGCCAGGGCCAGGGCTTGCCGGCCCAGTGTCAAAGACTTCTCCCACTCATCCCGGTAACTTCCTAACGCGCTCGCAAGGTCAATCGTAGCCCCGGCTTCTAATTTCTTGTTTTTGCGCCGGTGCGCCCGGCGGGCACCTTCTTCAATGTATTTCAAGTAATGATCTAAAACTTCCTGGCGAGGTATGGACTGCCAGTGATATTTACAGGCCGGACAATCAAATAAACGTCCTCCCCGGAATTGCTGCCGCCGCCGATACCAGACTATCATGCCAACGAATATGCCATAGGCCGCCAGGGAGACGACAATCATTCCATTCAAAATAAATTGGAAAGCATCGAGCGTAGCAAAAATATTAAAAATACTATCAAAAATACCAATCAGAAAACAGTACACTATAAATGTCTGAGTATATTTATGACGCAGCAAAAGCATAAGAGGATTATAGGTAAGGGCTAAAAATCCAGCCGAACTGACGACTTCCAGGCTTTGACATTCCGGGTTGGGACATTGCACACCCTCGATCAAGAAGCTTTGCGAGTATCTGGTGGTTATATAGCGGATATGTTCCGGGTTCTGCACCGGAAAGCTGTTAAACTGGCTCCATTCCCAGCGGCATGGAACACATTTGAAAGCCATACCATTGACGACCGGTGCCCGCCAATAGCCGAGCAATATTGCAAAGAAGCCAACCGAGCCAAGCCCAAACAACCAGAACAGATCGCCGAATTGACCAAAAAGCTCGTCCTGAAAATCATAACCATCCAGGAAACCGGAAAAAGCCGAAATTAGCGGCAGGCTGATATTTATAAGGCACAATACTCCACTCAAGGTCAAAATCCACATCAAAGTGGCCGAACTGCCCAGCATTTGCAGGATCGGTTGGCGGATCAACCGTACCGAAAATTTCTTTGAAGTGTAACGCGGCGACCCGCAGCGGGGACAGGTGCCGGGCATTCTCAGCCGTAACCGCGCCTGCAAACGGGCCGGTAATTCTGCCGCTTTAACTTTACTCACTAAAATATATATACATTTCTCTTTTAATTTTCCGAAACCTGCAAAATATACCGGTACCGGCCAGTAATTATTTTAGTAACTGTTCAGACCCCACCCCTGGCCCCTCCCCAGAGCTACCAGTGGACGGGGACGAAAAGAAGAGAGTTTTACAGGGGAGACCCCTATGTACCACCCGCAGGGCACCCATTGGGTACCCGACCCCCACGACCCCCGCTTTAGTTCCGTTTTTGTGGGGATACGGCCTGAGTAGTTACTTATTTTATATAAAAGAGCGGGTATTTTCAAGCGATTTACCCCTAACTTTTGGGCTATCCTTTTGCGAAAGTTCAACCTAATACCGTTATATTCTAAAAGGGTCTACTAAACAATAGCGAATAAGGCCAGATTTGCCAAAAGAAAACAGGCCCCGCTGGGAGCCTGTCAGAAAACTGTAATATGCAAAGGGGCTAATTCGGGCTGATGGGGCTGGTACCGCGTACCGGGGTCAGGGTGTTTAATCCGGTTTGAGAAGTAGTCTCATCCTTAGATTGGCCGTTGCCATTACCGTTGCCATTAGGGGCCGCCCCGCCATTATTTTCAGTCCGGCCAGACCCGTTGATATTCTTTTGAAGCAGGCTTTTGAGGATCGGCGAATCGGATTCCTCCTCGATACTGGTAGCGTTAGCCAGAGCTTTACCGGCCTGAGTATTGAGAGGGCTACGTGATACCGGGGTTGGGCGTTTTCTGATGTGGAAGCCTTTGAGCCGCTCGTACTCCCGGATATGAAGCAAACCATCGTTGCCATTGCCCACCCGCAGATAAGTCGCGCCCAGGTGGAAATGAGCCATATAATGTTCCGGTCGCACCTTAATGACTTTTTCCAGCAGTTGGATCGTATCGTCTAGCCGCCCGGTTTCTTTGTAAGCCACAGCCAGGAAATAAGCCGTTTCTACATCTTCCGGCTGGCTTTTGTAGACAGCCTCGAAGGCTACTGCCGCTTCGTAATAGCGACCGCGCTTGAGATACAAAATCCCCAGGTCGTAGCGGGCGGCCTGCCATTGTTCGTCCAATTCGACCGCTTTTTGCCAGGCCACCATCGCGCGGGACTCATAACCAGCACTGATCAGGGCACGACCCAGCCGGTAATGCACCTGCGGTTCGTTGGGAAGCAGCCGGGCGGCTCGCTCAAAAGCCTTGATCGAAAGCAGCAATTGACCCAGGTCGGTCAGCACAATCCCCAAACTCAAAAAGACTACGCCATCGTTTGGTTGCAACCGGGCGCACTGTACCAGGGTATGATAACTTTCTTTAAGCCGTTGCAAAGCCCGAAAAGCCAGACCCAACTTGTAGCGGGCGGCGATAAACTGCGGGTCATCCCGCAAGACCCACTTATATTCAGAGATAGCGCGTTCCCACTCTCGTTGCCGGGCCAGGATATTCGCCATAAAATAGCGGGCGCGGGTTTCCTCCGGCTTGGATTGCAGCAGAGCCTGATAGGCCCGGAGGGCACCGACTACATTGCCCTGCGCTTTGAGTTCTTCGGCCAGGCGATAATACCAGCCTGGATCGTGTTCGGCAGCCGCAAAATCGGAATCTTCGCCAGCATCGACCAGATTGGTATTGTGGACGTAATCCGGCTCCACTTGCAGGGCTTCCGCAAAACATTTCGCGGCCTGTTTCATTTCACCGTGAGCCTGGTGCAATAGGCCCTGATAATAAATCGGTTCTGCCGCGTTGGGGCGTAGCTGGCGGGCGAGGGTGTAGGATATGTAGGCGTGCGCGTAGTCACCCAGTTCGTGATAACAGCGGCCCAGGGCAAATCGCGCTTCGTACAGGTCGCTGTTGTACTGCAAAGCTACTTTAAAAGCGGCTACTGCTTCGTAAAGCTTACTTAAAGCCCGAAAAGCTACCCCTAGATTGTAGTGGACTTCCGCCAGTTGCCCGACAATCTGGATGGCGTTCATGTATTCGTTGAGGCCCTCGCTCCAGCTATCCTGGTAGGCAAAAGCGTTGCCCAGGTAAAGATGTATGATGGCGCGTTCCCGGTCCCAGATTTGGGCGTATTCGTCGCCCTCAACATAGGCGGCAATCAGAGCGGTTTTAAACTCGGTGACTGCGTCGCCATAACGGCCATCGAGATAAGCTCGCATACCGGTCGAAAAAGCCGCCCCCAGACTACTCCCACTCATAAAGCGTTCGCTACCGCTGAAAGTATCGAGGTCCAGAATCAGCAGTTTATCATCCATTTTCTGGGAAATAGTTTTTGCTGATGGTAAATTCATTGCGCTTTTTTGCCCTATCATTGCCTGATTAGGTTCGACCAGCCCCCCTGAATCAGAAAGGGTCGAGCGTGTTCTCATATTTATATTACTAGAGTTTGTAATTTGCCCTTCACCCATCAACTTGCGCCTTTCAACTTGCTATTCCCTGATCCCCTTACATGGTTAGCCGGTGGTACCCAACCCCGGCTATTTCAAATCTCTGTCTATTATATATTAAACTATATATATTAAACTATATAAAAAGAGTTTTTACCAGTGTATTTTAGTACCGTATATCATTAATAACCGGGTCAATCTCAACAGAGGGCTAAATCCAGTTAACCCCATCCTCGTCAACCATCAGTTCGGTGAGGCGATTACCACCGGCTTCTACCATTACCGGTTCGGGTAAATTATCAATTTTGGGTAAATCGAGGTCGGCTGGTTGCGGGTGATAGCTAAGTACCAGCAAAGTGATGTCGTCACTCTGGGGGGCACCCTCGGTAAAATCGGCAATCTCTTTGAGAAGTTGCTCTACCATTTCTTCAGGCTCAAGCCCTTTATTCGCCGCTACTGCATCTTTGAAACGCTCAAAAGTGTAAAGATCGCCGTTACAGTCCATCGCTTCGGGCACCCCATCGGTATAGAAAATCAAACTGGTGCCTGGCGTAAGCTGGATTATTTTTTCATCGTATTCGATGCCATCATCGATACCGAGTGGTACCCCCGGCAGGGCGATTTCTTCGAGAGTTTCGCCCAAGACTAGCGGATAGTTGTGACCGGCGTTGGCAAGATGAATGGTGTTGCTGGTAATGTCGATAAAGGCATACAGCATGGTGACCATTCCAAATGAACGCTCGGCTTGCAGGGCCATATTTACCGACATCAGGGTTTCGCCGGGGAAGATACGGCGACGGGCTTCGACCCGGAACAGGGTCCGCACCACCGCCATTTGTAACGCCGCCGGGATGCCTTTTCCGGCCACGTCCCCGATGGCAATGCCACTGATAGTATTATCGAGGTGCGGGTGCTTGACATATTCAAAGAAATCCCCCCCGACATCCAGGGCCGGTAACGACCGGGCCGAGAGGGTCCAATTGCCGCTGGTAAAATTGTTGGGAGGCATCAAACTGGTCTGGATTTCGTGGGCCACTTCCATTTCACTGGCTTTGTTGGCGGCTTCTTCTTTAAAGTGCAACACCTCGCTCTGGTAGTGGCGCATAAGACTGGCAAGGGCCAGCGTCAGGGCAGCGATAGCAATCAGCGAAGTGCCCGCCCCATCCACATTAAAACGCTGTACCTGGAAGCCATAAAATATTAGCAGTTCGATTGCCACCAGGCCCACGCCGCTTAACCCCAGCGTGATAACCTTCATTTGGTCGTTGCGGCGTTGAGCCAGACCGACCAGCAGGGGAGTGAGCATAATGTTGTAATAAGGTCCGGTTAGCAACGCGGTAAGACTGACAATAATGGCGCAAATAATTGCCCCACGTTTCCATTCATTTTCATTTGGTCGGCCTTCCAGGCCCAGCATATAATCCCAGACCGTGAAGCCGAGTACAATCAAGCTGACCGCAAACTGGGCCACCACCGGCCAAATCGAATTAGGGGCGTTGTTCAGCAAACCAAATATCAGCGCAATTATTATTGCTAACAGGCTGACCGCCGCGCCGGTTACAAAAATGCGCCGTTCGGCCACATTCAACCACTTCCAGCGAGAAGCTTTATTATTCGATTGTTGCCCTTCAACGAGCATAAATAAATTATTCCTTGCTGGCCTGATTACCGGTCCTGCAAATGCTAGGCTTTGATTAAGGGTAGCAGGTCTTCCATTTTGGCAATCGGCATATACCGTAGCATATCGACCATCTCAAAGACTTTCCGATGATGAGCGGTGACATTGACGGCATAGAGCTTTTTACCTTGCTTGCGAGCTTCGATCACCAGCTTTAAGAGGGCTGAAATCCCCGCCGAGTTGATGAACATTACCGAGCCGAAATCCAAAATAGTATTGGATTTCATCTGATCGCCCACACTGGCAATCTCACGGGCCGAAATCGCATCCACACTGTCGTTTTGAATGTGAATTATAGTAACATCGTTACCCTGGTCAATTTTTAGGGCCATTATTTAAAAATCCTCCGTGCCTGCAAAAGTGTGTGTATTAACCATCCCTATAATAGAAATCTAGCAGCAATCTTACCAGTAGAAATCTAATCGTAGCTAATTTTAATGACCCTATTCGGCCAGTTTTTCTGGACCTTCTAGTTCAATATTAAAACTGACCGGATTGCTGGAACCTTTGTTAAGATTGAACCACATCGTGAATTCAGTCCCTTTTTCGTTGCTGCGTACATCGACGTTATCCACCAGCTTCTGGATCAAGAATATGCCCATACCTCTGGTTAAATCGTGTTCCAGGCGGTCTTCCATGTCCAGCGAGTCAGGAGAGTCTTCGACGGCATTGGAACCTTCATTCCATTTCCCCTGGTCGTTTACCTGCACCGCCAGCTTGTCGCTGCTGATATAGAATTTTACGCCGACCTTGATGTTAATATCACAATTATTACCGTGTTCAATGGCGTTGGTCACTGCTTCACTTACGGCCAGTTGCAGGTCGGCTACCCGGTCTTCATCAAAACCAAGATATTTGGCGACCACAACCGCACTTTCACGTACCACGCGCTCGAAAACCAGATCGCTAGGAATTTGGATCTCAATGTCGTTAAAAGCCCGTGGGTGATATACAACTTCTGCTACCTGATTAGACATCCAGTTTTGCCACCTTTCAAGCGGAAAAGTTACTTATTACTACTATTTTCACCACCGGTCAAAGCCTCTAAGTAGCTAGTAGACCCAGACCAGAACCAGGATAAAACTAAACCAGTAAGCCTATGAAAGAGCTTACCCGGCCAAATTTTTGATTTATTGATATAGCTTGGTTCTTAAAATTGGGTCACCTCATCTATAGTATAGCTTTATTAAGACTTTACTGCAAGATATACTCAATTTTCCCTAAAAACAGGTATTTCCCAATACTCTATTTTAAGTACAGAATTTGCGAGTGAAATTCTTACTCTCACCATTTTAGCGTCTGAACCTTACGAATAACCTTACTTTAGTTTTCTCGCAAGCCAGAACTTATAAAAGGTCTTCTATAATCATATTTTGTTTTCCTGATCCAAAACTTTTCCGTAATATTCCGTAATATATGGGAGGACAATAACCGAACTTGGGCTGAAATATAGAAATTAATTTAAGAAGTTTATCGCTGTTAGGTTTAAATCAGGGTTGGGGAATGTGTTGCCACTCAGGCAAACGGGGGTTATAAAATAGAAATGCAGACGACCCCTTTGGCTATTTACCGTTGCTTCCTTCCGAACCTGGCGGGGTTCATAGAGGGGGCCTCTGCGTTGAGAATAATACATCATCGGCCTACCCAAGTCAAGTTTATAATCTTGGGCTGCACGGCGTTTCAGACAATAACAATTAACAAAGGCTCCTTCAGCTAAAATGGTTCTGACTAAACCGAACCGTTAAAGTCAAAGGAGTCAGTATGGCTTCTAACACATTTTTGAGTGGCCTGATTGAGCCAGTTGCACCTTTGAACATTGAACCAGCCTCCTTTTAGTGACAAATACTATTCTCTGAAACGCCCTGTTAATATAACCTGCTCTTGAAAAACCACCAGGATTTTATGCTATAATAAACTCATATTTCACCCCTTCGCCTGGAAACAAAATTTTTAAACGGTGCCGGAGCAATTTTATGTTAAGCGACCCCAACTCAAAAGTTAGAATCTTGATTGTTGATGATCATGCCGTAGTACGGCAAGGGTTGATGACTTTTCTGGAATTGCAAGATGAGATTGAAGTAGTGGGTGAGGCCGGCAACGGTCAGGAAGCTCTCCAGAAAGTCCAGGAATTACAGCCGGACGTGGTTTTGATGGACCTGGTGATGCCGGTTATGGATGGTCTGACGGCCATCAAGCAAATCAAACAACTGCGGCCTGAAACCGAGATTATTGCCCTGACTAGCTTTGCCGATGATGAGAAAGTTTTTACCGCCATTCGGAGTGGCGCGACCGGCTACCTGCTCAAAGATGTCCAGCCAAACGACCTGGTGAAAGCGGTGCTAGCCGCCGACCGGGGCGAGGTTCAGTTGCACCCGGAAGTCGCCAAGAAACTTATGCACGAAGTGGTGGCACCGGCTAAAGAAACTGCCCCCTTTCTGGACCTGACCGAACGAGAACGGGAAGTGTTGGGCCTGTTGGGCCTCGGTATGAGTAACAAAGAAATTGCTTACAAAATCAGTGTCAGTGAAAAAACCGTCAAAGCCCACGTGTCGAGTATCCTGAACAAGTTAAACCTGCCGGGCCGTACCCATGCCGCCCTGTTTGCCAGCAAACACGGTCTGGTTTAGTTGAAGATGGTCACTACTGCTCAGGAAACGCAGGTTTTGGGTGGGACGGCGATACTCAATCTCAAAAGAACACGCGGTTGGTGGCTGGCCGCCTTGGCCGCCTTGATCTTAATCGCCCTGCTGACTCCTCTTCAACCGGCCCTTGAGCTTCGTTACGGGCCGGACCAACTGGCTACCAATTCCAAAAAGGGAAACACTTCCGGCTTTTATCTGCCCGAAATCGACCGGCAAGGCATTCAATACCTGTGGACGCAGCCCCAGGCGGTGCTGCCGCTCGATTTTGAAAGCCGCCAACCGCTTGACCTTAAAATTGAACTACGCAGTGCCGCCGCTTTTGGTGGCCCTGCTAGCCCGGTTGCGGTTCAGTTGAATGGCTCACCGGTAGGCCAGCTTCGACCGGAACCCCAGAACTCCAATTTTCAGACCTTTATCCTTCGCCTCCCAGCCACCGGTCCGGCTCCTTTCAGGTTGACTTTCTCAGTTGCCGAATTCAAACCAGCCAGCGACCCCCGTTCCCTGGGTGTAATGATCAAAAGCATTACGATAGACCGCCGTTCGGCCTGGGGGAGTTTCAGCAACCGGCGGTTGTTATACTGGCTTCTGCCGGGCCTGATGCTGCTGGGCCTTACCCTGGCGGCATTCGCGCGCCGTTTAAAAAATTACCGCTGGCGAGCTTTGGCCGGTTACGCTACCTGCCTTTCCTTTGCAACCGGTTTAGGTTTGATGCTGGCCGCCCTGTTTTTACTCTGGCGGGTAGGTGTGCTGGACCGCCCGGTTTACACTTTGTGGTTTGTGGGAACCCTTTATCTGGCGGCTTTTTTTGGGGCAGTGGGGCTTGGTTTGCCCTGGGGCGACCCGGCCAGCCTGAGCCTGTGGCGGCGCAGCAATTACCTTCAATGGCGTGAGTTGCGGCGGGTGCCTGCCGATGGGTTTTTAATTTTTATGGCCGGGGTCTGGCTGGCGATTAGCTGGCTACCCTTTTCCAGTACCAGTGATGTAAGTAATCTGATGCTCTGGCAGCGCAACGCCGAGCTTTATGGCTTGCGAACCGGTTTTGAGGCCAACGGCTCGAACTATCCGCCCCTGACCTTAGTCTTGTTAAAGCTTGTTGCGCGCCTGGCTCATTTAGTGGGTAATACCAATTATGCCGAATTCAAGGTCTCTTTGCTGGTCGCCTGGCTTTTGATCGGGTTTTTTTTGCTGGCCTGGACCAGAAATTTGTTTCTGACCGCGCTGGTCCAGCTATTTTTGCTGTTAAATTCGGTCGGGTTAGGCTATATCGATGTCTGGTCGGCTTTGCCGGTCCTGTTAGCCCTGTATGCCCTTCAGCGGCGCAAACTCTTTTTTTTTGGGTTAGCTTTTACGACGGCCTGTTTTATAAAATGGCAGCCAGTTCTGTTCGGACCGGTTTTTCTGGTTTATCTGTCAGGCATTGACAATTTGAAGGATTGGCGGCGAATACCCCTCAAAAAGCTACTTTTGCAAATCGGGATACCAGCTGGTCTGCTGACCGGAGGCATCTTACTATATTTTGGTCATGAGGTAGTGCTATCCTTTCAAAGAGCAATTGGTTATGAGTGGCTTAGTGGTAACGCTCTAAATTTTAACTGGATCGTTACTCACTTTGTGCGGGTATTTTACCCTGAGCTTTGGGGTGGACTGATAAACGGCTCGGCTCGCGCAATCGTAACCGATGACTGGCATCTGGTTTTGCTGCCAAAAATAATTTTTTTCGGCCTTGAAGGCCTGATCCTGGTAGTTTTCTTCCAGCGACCTAAAACTTTTGAAAATTTGCTGCTGTTCAGCACGGCGGCTTACCTCAATGACTTTATTTTTAACGTTAACGTCCACGAAAATCATCTTTATCTGGTCTGCTTGCTGACCGCCCTTCTGGCCTGGCAGAACCGGCGATACTGGCCGCTTTTTGTGATCTCGAACATTGTCTCCGACCTCAATCTGTTTTTATTTTACGGTATTGACGGTACTGAAATGACCAATCGCCAGTTTTACGGTCTGGACCTGGCCCTGGTTGTGGCTATTTTTAATGTTTTGTTCTTTGGGGCTTTCCTGTTAAAATTAGTTCGCTCGAAACCTGATACCCCTCAGAATTTATTTAAGACAAGCTAAACTTTCATCGAGAAGGAAAGTAAAGAAGGAAAGTGAAACAAGGAAAGTAAAAGCATCTTGAGCCAGGCAAAACCCTTAGAAGAAAATATACAACCGGACCAGGCTACCGGATCGAAAAAAGCGGCTGAGGTTTCAGGGCGAAACTGGTGGCTGGAGCTGGGTGCCCTGTGCTTTTTTGGTCTGCTCTCTTTTGTGCTGCTCTGGCCTCTGTCGGGTCATCTGGCCGTTTCTTCCAACAACGAAGGGGACGGTCTAGCCCAGATGTGGATTATAGGTTGGGGAAGTCACGCTCTCACCCACGACCCGGCCAACCTTTTCAACGGCAATATTTTTTATCCTTATATCAATACTCTGGCCTATTCCGACGATTTGCTGGCCCAGACCCTTCAGGCTCTACCAATTTATTTGCTGACCGGCAATCTGGTGTTGAGTTATGGTCTGCTGACCTTGTTTTCATTTATCCTGAGCGGCTGGGGGACCTATTTGCTGGTCAAAGAGAGCGGTGGCGGGCGGGCCGGTGGTTTGTTCGCCGGAATGGTTTTTGCCTTTGGTTCTTACAAAATCGGCCATCTTTCGCAGTTAAATTTACTATCGACTCAGTGGATTCCTTTTTGCTTTTTGTTTTTACGTCGAATGCTGGTTCAGCATCTGCCGGGCGGACTGGCCCGACCCTACCGGCAAGGTTGGCCGGCGGTCTTGGCGTTGGCTTTCTTTTTTACCCTGAATGCTTTGTCGTCGCTATACTATTTTTTCTATTTAATACCGGTGCTGGGCCTATACCTGCTGGTTTTTCTGATCGGCCAACGCCGCTGGCTGCCGGGTGCGTTCTGGCTAAAGCTGGTAATGGCGGCTTTGCTGGCCGGGTTAATGATCGTGCCAACCCTTTTGCCTTACGCGACCGTAGTGGCCGACCAGGGGGCCGAGCGGACTACCCGCGAAGTGGAAGAATTTTCAGCTAACTACCGGTTTTACCTGGGGGCGACCCCTAACAACCTTTTATGGGGCAATAGTCTTTCGCGTTTTGCCGGACCGGGGGGTGAACGTGCCTTGTTTCCCGGTGCGCTGGCTTATTTGCTGGCGGCGGTTAGTTTGCTTGGTCCGCTGGGCTGGTGGCTATTGACCCGCTTTCGGCGGCAACCCAGGCCAAAATCCCAGAAGGCCGGTTTATTTCCGGCTACCGAACGCTGGGCCTGGTCGGCCATTGCCCTTTTCTCGCTGATAATGAGCCTGGGCTGGACTCTCCACCTGCGCGGTCTGGATATACCAGGGTTGTACCGGTTGTTTTATTACTATTTTCCGGGCTGGGTGGCGGCCAGGGCGGCGGTTCGCTACGGAATGTTTGTGTTGCTGGCGGTGGCGATGCTGGCCGGGCTGGCGGTGGGTTGGTTGGCTGGCCGGGAGTGGGCCGGACGCTGGCGCAGTTTGCAAGGTACGCTCAGGCTGACCGGACGCTCCTTCCGCCGGTCGCAGGTTTTGGGTATGTTTGCGATTGGGCTGCTGCTGGCCGGGGCTTTCTGGGAGTACCGCTCCGACATCACCTATACCAATCCTAAAGTGCTGCCCAATCCGCCGCAGGTTTATCGCTGGCTGGCCGACCCGGCTCGCTCTGGCGTGGTGCTGGAATTACCGGGTGCGCCCGACCCGCTCAACCCGCCCTCGATCCGCAATTACTACACCACCTTTAACTGGCAACCCTACGTCACCGGTATATCCGGTTATCAGCCGCCGGTCGAGCCGGAAATCGACCGGCTGATAAACGATTTCCCCTCTCCCCAGAGCCTGGAGGTTTTTCAAGGCTTGGGCGTGCGCTGGCTGGTTTATTTTCTCAATGACGAAAATATGCCACTACCGCCCGAACAGTGGCAAAAGATCGAGGCCCGGTTGGCTAAAACGCCCGAAGTGCGGCTGGCCCAGGATTTCCCGCAGGATCACATCAAAGTCTACGAATTGCAGACTAACCCCTGGATGCGCCAGGCTTACGCCAGCTTGCCCCCGGCTGCCGATGTTATTGTCAGTGATTACCGCCGCTTGCAACCCACTTTGATTGAACTGATCGAAACCATGCTTCGCCGCGATGGTCACGCCCTCTACGGGACCGACCGGGCCGGGTATCGTTATCTTTCGGTACCCCCAACGGGTCGACCGGTTTCGGCGGGTTTATTTGTGGCCGACGAAGACCCGGCTCTTTATGGCTTTAGTCCTTCCGAGGAAAGCTGGCGCGGGCATGGGCTGGTTTTTTACCAGCGCAAAGAAAAGTTAAGCGCAGCCTACGATTTAGCCCACGATCCTAAACTGGCCGATTATAATACTTTGACCAAGCCACTTGACATAAATATCGAGCAGGCTGGTTTGAAATTTGCAGGTAAATCTGCCGGGAGTGGTAAAGGTTTAACCGGTGAGGGTCGCTTAAATCTATTACTGAGCAGTTTTGAGCCGCAAACCATTCGTTTGAACGGTTCAGAGCTGATTTTGCCGGGTGGGTTATCGGTCTGGCACTCCGAAAAGCTAACGCCGGGTCAGACTGTGCGGGTGGAAAGTGCGCCGGGTAAAACTTTATATCTGAACCGGGCCGAACTGGTAGACTACGATCCAGCCTCGCCGCCCGGTTTAACTTCGCTGACCGGGGCAACTTTACTGCGGGCGAGTACCGTCCGCCGGGCGGATGTTTTGTCCAGCAACCTGACCGCCTGGACCCCTCCTCTCTCGGACCAATCGCCCGGCAGCTATATTCTGACCCTGGACATCTACCGCAAACCCTGGGGGACGCATCCCAATGGACACTTCGCCACCTATTCGGTCGCTCTGAGCGGTCAGACCCTGCCACATTCGATTAACTTTGATTTCAACCCGACTACGCGCAAGACTCTGGCCCAGGTGGACGGGGTGGGGGTTGGTCTGGGTGAGGAAGTTTTCAAGGCCGCCGGTAACGGAGATTGGACCGCTTTTGTGACGCTCCGGCGCAGTAACCCGGCCAACCCTAAAGATTTTCCCCTCGTTGGTCTGACCACCCTTTATGATTTCAGCCTGGATAATAATCAGTTATCCGGCGTTGGGCTGCTCGGCGACCACCAGGTAATTTTGCTTCCTCCCCTGAGTTCTTCCACTGCCCCGAATGCCTCCAAATAAGCTGACAAGAAGCTTCGCCGCCCGTCCGGTTGAGGGGTATCCTCAGGTTGTCAGGGGTTAGCGGCTAAAGAGGGTAAAATTAGTGAAAACTTGCAATTTGCAAGCAATTTTTTACATAAATCTGTTTGCAAGCCTGACAGGCTTAGTTTATACTGGAAATGTTGTGAAAATTTGAATTTATCCATAGTATCAATACCACGAGGTATAGCCTTTGTTAAAATCGCTTGCAAAGCCCCTGTTCGGACTGGTCATAACTGCCTTCTTTTTATTCCTCGTCATATCTAACTTGAATTTTCAGGAGGTTGGGACCGCTTTTGGTCAGGCTAATTACTGGTATCTTTTCCCGGCGATTACAATTACCTTTATCGCTTATCTGGTTCGGGCGTGGCGGTGGCAGTTTATCCTCAAACCCACCAAGCAAATCAGCTACGGCACTTCGTATAGCATCATGATGATCGGCTTTATGGCTAACAATCTGCTGCCAGCCCGGATTGGGGAATTCGTGCGAGCCTATACGCTTGGATCGCGCGAGAAAATCAGTAAGAGTTTAAGCCTGGCAACAATTGTGCTAGAAAGAGTGTGTGACGGTCTGACCCTGATTGCTTTGATGGGGGTGGCATTAGTGGCTTTTCCCTCGCCCCAGCAAAGTGGCGGCACCCAGTTTATCGAAGTGTTCTCGACCACAATCTTCGTGGGCGCAATCGTCTTTCTGGTTTTCCTGATTACCCGCGAAAAACTGGTACTAAGCGTGCTTGGCTTTTGTATGCGGCCCTTGCCGGACGGTCTGGAACACAAAGTGCAGGGTTTACTGACCAGTTTTGTGCTGGGCCTACACGCGCTTAAACGGGGCCGGATCGTGCTGTCGCTGGTGCTTATTTCGGTTTTGATCTGGCTACTAGAAGGCAGTAGCTATTATTTGATGTTGCGGGCTTTTCAACTGGATACCAAAATGAGTGCCTTGCAACTGGTCGGGGCCGGGTTGCTGTTACTGGTATTTGTAAATCTGGGTACGATGGTACCGAGTGCGCCGGGCTTTTTCGGCGTTTATCAGGCCGCCGCGACGATTGCGCTTGGGGCTTATGCGGTTGGCAAGGCTACCGCCTTTAGCCTGGCCCTGCTGACCAATACTTTCCAGTATGTTCTGGTAACTGCAATTGGACTGGTTTTCTTCAGCCGTCAGCATATGTCCTTCAAAAGCTTGCGGACCAGCCAGCAAACCGACGAGCAGGAACTGACCGCGCAAACCCATCAGGCTGCTCTGGAACTTGGTCTGACCGAACCGGGTCAGCCGCATAGTCTGGCTGCCGCCGATAGCTAGCCAAAAAGCCAGTCTGTGACGGTAACTAATGGGCTGTGACTGGCGTTATGTTCAAATAAGGCTTGTAACCGACCGATTGGACCAATTGTATAGATTCGCAAATAAGCGAAGCGAAAGAGAGGCATTTTCTGTTTAGCAAGGGGAAATGGAAATTCTGGTTAGGGCTGGTGATCGGTCTATTCTTCCTGGCACTGGCCTTTAAGAATGAAGATTTTGGCAAGGTCGGCAAGGCCCTGGGCGAAGCGAATTACTGGTGGCTAATACCCGGCCTGGCAATGTATTTTGTAGGGGTGGCCTTGCGGGCGGTTCGCTGGCACTATTTACTTAACCCCATGCAGAAAATCCCGGTTGGCCGTTTGTTTCCAGTAGTAGTTATCGGCTACATGGCAAACAATGTTTTACCGGTTCGGATGGGCGAAGTAGTCCGGGCTTATGTGCTGGGTCGTCGAGAAAACGTCAGCAAAACGGCGGCCCTGGCAACCATAGTGGTTGAACGGATTATGGATGGCGTGACGATGATCTTATTCTTATCGGTCACGTCATTGTTTGTGAGCCTCAATAAAGACATCGAAGCGATTTTGCGGCTGGCGGCCCTGGTCTTTCTGGTAGCGATCCTGGCTTTCTTTATGGTCGCTCACAGCCGGTTATGGCTCAAACGCCTGGAGGTATTTGGTCTGCGGTTTGTACCGGGGGCTTTAAAACCCAAAGTGGCCGGTCTGGCCGATGCCTTTATCGACGGCTTACAGGTGTTACGCCAGTGGCGCGATTTGATGATGGTAGTGGTTCTATCGATTCTGGCCTGGGCTTTTGAAGCCGGGATGTACTGGATGGTGTCGCTATCTTTTAGTGGCATGAACCTGAGTGCTGCCGCCGTCTTTATGACGCTGGCCGTAGCAAACCTGGCAACCCTGGTACCTAGCACCCCCGGTTATGTTGGTCCCTTCGATGCTGCCGGAAAGTCGGTGCTGGAAGGGATTTTCAAAGTCAGTACGACCGTCGCAGCCAGCTATATAATATTGCTGCACGCCGCACTGTACCTGCCGGTGACGCTGGTCGGCCTGTTTTTCTGGCTGCGCGAACATCTTTCTTTGAAAGAAGCCGAGCAAATGCGGGAGCAAACTCTGGCCGAAAAGCGCGACGCTCGTCCCCAGGCTTCCACCGGTAACGCTCACTAGCTCTTGCAAAGCTAGCTAACAAACTGAAAAAGGCCAGAATAAGCATAAAAAATGCTTAGACTGGCCTTTTGAGTTTTAGGATTTCCACTTACGCCGAGCTAAAGTTGGTCAGTGAGGGATACGGCAGATTAGCCGCGCCCCTCAAGCTCGGCCTTCAGACGCAACCGCTTAACCATCGCGTTGGCAGAGGCGGCTTTTACATCACCGGAAACGTGCAGAATTTCGCGCCATGTGTCGGTGGCCTCGATGGCATCTTCCAGCCGACCGGCTTTTTCGTAAGCCACACCCAGATTTGCAAAAGTATCGGCCACCGCCACCAGATCACCCTGGGTACTTTTGGCTAACTCCAACGCCCGTTCGTAGTAGGGAATAGCCTCGACCGCCCGGTTTTGATTGGATAACAACACCCCTAACGAAGACAACACCGAAAAAGAGGTATCAAAATCCACATTTTCAAGGGCAAATGGAACCGCTTTTTTGAAATAGCCGATGGCTTCTTTCTCCCGCTTGAGCCAGGTACAGGCAAAACCCAGCGAAATCAACAATACTCCCTCGCTGGCCCGGTCCTTAGACTGTACCGCGATTTTTAAGGCGGCCTCGAAAGCCTCGATTGCGCTGGAAAGCTGTGACATATTGGCACTTTTGAGGCTTAGTTGTTGGAGAGTCAGGCCTTGATTATAATAGCCTTCGATTTCTTTTTCAGCCCAGCCGGCTAACCCGGCCAACCGGGCAGCCTCGCCAAAGGCCTCCGCCGAACGGTCGAATTCCTTTTGTTTGCCCAGCACCTTTGCCAGACCGGACCAGGCCCGACTTCTGCCCCGGTCGTCGCCCAACCGGGTATAGATTTCCCCGGCGGCCTCATAAGCTTCGATAGCTTGCGGTAACTGGTTCAGGCGGTTGCAATTGCGGGCCTCGGTTAGCCGGGCCTGGGCGGTTTCTATCAGTGTTTGATTATCCATAGTTTCTTTAACTTGTAAAATTATTGGGCCAGTTTTGACTGATTTATTATAGCGGTTTTGAGGTAAATTGTATAGAATAAAAGGGTAATGAAATAAAACAGGGACATCGGCGGTAGCTGATCAATGTAGATCAGACCGGTTGCAAAAAGTAATCTCGGAGGTGAGGTTATGGCACTGGAAACCGTATGGGATAGCCGGTTAGGGTATAGCCGGTTGGATTTAGCGGTTGGTGATTGGGAAGCCAGCAACGATGTGGCGGTCTTTACGGCGGTCCGGCAGCCTGAACTCGACCAGAAATTTTATGTCCGCGAACTACTCCGCATTTTTGGCAAACGCTTTGCTACCCCGCTAGCGGCCCTGATCTGGCACGAGATCGAAAACTCGCAGGCTGAAATCGCCCGGCTTTATGGCCCTCCCACCGGTCAAATCGGTTTGGTGCCTTTCGAGCAGACCGCCCGCGAGTGGTATACCACCGAAGGTCGTTATTTTGAGAGAAATTGGTATCTTGCTTCCTCGATAGAACTTAACTACGCCCGGACCGGTCGGGAATTGGTCCAGGGCCGCTGGCTCAGGTGGTTTCAGGCCGATTTGCTTTATTTTGTCGAGACAGGTTTTTCGTCGGCGGAGATTTTGAAAGCGTTACGACAAATCCAGCATCGCTGGTGGCGGCTGTTCAGGTTGCCCGGCCCAACCGATGGCCGGAATTTAAACATTCTGTGGGTGAGGTTGGCGGCTACTTTGCTGGGGTTTGAAATAAACGAGGTCGAGTTAGACCGGGTTCTAGCCGAGGTGGCCGAACACGCCAGCCGCCTGAGCCGGAAATACCGTTATCCGGTAAACCCGGCCCAGGCCGCTATAGACTACTTCCGGCGACTGGAATTGGGCCAACTGGGGCCGCAGATTTTATTAAGTTGACCGGCCTTTCGGTTGAGTGACAAAAGTTAGACAAAGAAATCGGGTAAAAGGGTCGCCCCCGGTATAACGGCGTATTTATCGAGATTAGTTATCCCGGCGGAAGTCATCACCTCATCATCGACCAGAAACTGGCCGGTTAGTTCGCGGCTCGGCGTGGTCAGCACGATATAAGCCGCATCGGCCATAATTTCAGGGGTCCGGCTGCCATTGATCATGGCTTCGCCACCGAGCAGATTCCTGACCGCCGCCGTTGCAATCGTGGTGCGCGGCCAGAGCGCGTTGACCGCGATGCCTTCGCCCGCAAACTCCGCCGACATACCCAGTACACACATACTCATCCCAAATTTAGCCATTGTATAGGCCACGTGCGGCCCAAACCAACGCGCCTCCATATTTAGTGGCGGTGAAATCATCAGAATATGTGGGTTAGCGGCTTTCTTCAAGAAAGGTAGACAGGCTTGCGAACTGGCAAAAGTACCACGCGTATTGATCTGGTGCATCAAATCGTAGCGTTTCATGGGCGTATTAAGGGTACCGGTCAGGCTGATGGCACTGGCATTGTTTACCACAATATCAATCCCGCCAAAATGTTCGACCGCTTGCTGGACGGCGGCCTGAATCTGGTTTTCATCTCGAATATCGACCACGCAAGGTAACGCTTTACCCCCGGCGGCCTCGATTTCCTGGGCTGCCGTATAAATGGTACCTTCTAATTTTGGTTGCGGCTCGGTTGTTTTGGCGGCAATTACAATATTCGCCCCATCGCGGGCGGCTCGCAAAGCGATTGCCAGTCCTATCCCCCGGCTCGCACCTGTTATAAACAGTGTTTTTCCTTTGAGGTCAGCCATAAAAGGTGTATCCCTTTCTTAGTACTTTTTTTTAGGTTGTAACTTCCGGTATTCTCATTTTGCTGATTGATAAAATTAGGATACCATTATTAACCCGGCGGTGCAATTGAGTTTTACAAGGTCATGCTATGACCAAGCCGTTCGATGTGCAAAATTAAGCCAGCCGGATTACAATTACCCAAAGTACAGGCTAGAGTTCTCGAACTCAAAGCTACTGGCACTTTCAAAATTATTAGATTGGAGACCCTCGATTGACTAACGAAATTATAGTCTATTCTCAACCTGGCTGATTTTTCTGCGACAAAGTGAAAGAGTTTCTTTCGCAACGCGGGGTGAAATTTCTTGAAAAAGACATTACGACCGATGAACAAGCTCTGGAGGAATTGACGGCCACCGGTTACTATACTACTCCGGTAACGGTTATCAAAGATGTGGTGGTGGTTGGTTTTGACAAAGTTAAACTGGCGGAATTGCTGGGCTAAACCGCATAAAGTTTAGCCCGGCAAGCGGGGCTGATCGTTCTTCCGCTAAACCCGATGAAGTGTCAGGTTCCCTATAGGCTAAAGGGTTGGCCTGAGCGGTAAATTAGGGGCTGAGTGTCTCCGGCGGGATAAATCGTAGCTGCTCCCCGTCCGTAAACCTGCCACTCGCCGCCCGGCTGGCCGACAATGGTGGTCTTTTCGTCTACGCCCAGTACTCGACTCTGGGGCAAAGCGGCTTGAAGCTTACTGACCCACTGCCGCCCGAAGGTGTTGAAATGGGGAGCAAAAACGGTGTCAGCCACCAAACTCAGGCCCGGCTTGACCAGTCCACTACCGGGCGTATAAACCTGCTGCATTAACACCATCGCCCCGGCACTCGAACCGGCCAGCACCGCGCCGTTTTGATAGGCGGCGTAAATGGCTTGCCAGACCGGGCTGCCCTGTAAAGTTTGCAGGTAAAACTGCGGATCACCCCCGGCGATATACACCAGGCGGGCTTCGCTTAGTTGCCGGGCCGCCGTTGCCGACTGGCTCTGGGCTAACTCGGTGAACAAAAATTGCACTACCTTAGGCGCACCCAGTTTCTCAAACCAGCGTTGACCGTTCTGAGCCGCGCGGGGTCCACCACCATCGTTGGCAATCACGACTATCGCTACCGGGCCGGACCGGCTAGACGTTTGACTGAGTGCGAACCGGTCAGCTTCCTCATAACCGGCTTGAAATTCGCCGCCTCCGGCCAACAAAATTAAACCTGCCATTCTAAAATCCTACCTGTTTCTAGGTGCTTAAACCATTTCTCAAGCCAGCTTGCTATCGCCTGGCCAGTCTCTACGCCTGGCTGTCGAAATAGTCAGCGGGCAATCCCTTAGACGGGTGAAGTAGCGATCCGACAATAACTCAAACTGATTAATTGTTCAACCTACCGGCGAACACTCTACCCGTTGCTACAGGTAACGCTATTTTTTTATTTTTAGGGAGAATTTATAAGAAAATCTGCCAGAAAGAGGAAAGGGGGGTCGGCAGTGACCCGGAGCAAAGCGGCAATCTTAGCTCGCCAGACTGCAATAAGCATTCGCGTACCGGCTAAACAGTTCCCAGTTCTTGGACAACTCAGCCTTCTTCATACCTTCAGACAACAAGCGGCGTACGTCTTCAAGCAAGCGTTCGCGCTGCTGGGTATCGCTAGTTTCGATTTGGGCGTTCATATAAACCTCCTTTCTTTCTTCAAATTTACTTTCCAAAAAATTTTTAAAGATAGTGATTGCCTTGATTTCAATTGTGATAACCGTAACAATCACTGGGTTTATTATACCTGCGCGGTCCTAATTTGTCAATGGCCGATAACTGCTAGGTTTCAAAGGCTTGTTTTAATATAGTAAAATTGAGTTCAAAAAGGCCTTTTCCTCATCCCCGGCTCGTGAAAATGCGCCGGAAGGATCAGGAAAAAGCCGACTTTAGACCTACGCCTCAAGACCTATTGAACAACTGTTAGACTGTTACCGGGCGTTTATCCGAAAGATACTGCACGCCGGTTAACTCCTCTGACATTTGCCATAAGTGGGCGGCATCGGTCAGATCATTAGCCCTGGCATTGGCCTTAGACACCACCGGATAGCCTCGGAGTAAGAAGCGTGGTCCATAATACGTTCCACCTTTAACACCGGGAGCCGTCGCGGCGTAAAGTTGGGGCAGGGTACCCATTTCGGCACTCTGGGCGACCACCCGGTTGCTGATTGGATAAATCATCTTCTCAAAGACTGAACCGGAAGAAGTCGCACTATTATTTTGAAGATTGGTGGCCGCGTAGCCGGGATGCGCTGCCAGGCTAATCGGATTCCCGGAGCGAGCTTTCAAGCGGCGGTCCAGCTCAAAAGCAAACAAAAGATTGGAAAGTTTGCTTTGACCATAAGCCTGCATCCGATCATATTTCTGCCGCAGTTGCAAATCCTCAAAGTGCATCCGTCCGATCAGGTGGGCAAAACTACTGGTAGTCACTACCCGACTGGCGGGTGTATTGGTAAGTATCTCCAGCAAATGGCCGGTCATGGCAAAATGACCGAGATGGTTGGTCCCAAATTGCATCTCAAAGCCCTGCGCCGTTTGACCTTCCGGAACCGTCATCACCCCGGCATTGTTCAGCAAAATATCTAGCCGGTCGTAGCGACTTTTGAACTGGGTTGCAAAGTCGCGCACCGCATCCAGATCGGCCAGGTTTAACCGCATAATTTCCACATCGGCCAGCGGTACCTCACGTTTTAGTCGTTCCAGGGCACTTTGGGCTTTTGCCTGATCCCGGCTCGCCATGATAACCTTTGCCCCTTTTCGGGCCAGGGCCAGGCTGCTGATATAGCCTAAGCCGCTATTGGCTCCGGTTACAATGGCGATTTTTCCACCAAGATTGGGAATATCATTTATGGTCCATTTTGACATTTGGCTGCTCCTTGCTTTAGAATGAGTGTTCATTCTACATAAAATAAAACTTACAAAATTAAACCGCTTGAACCGAACGGTAAACCGCATCGGCTATTTTTTCGAGGGCTACCGAGTCAAGCTCAATCATTTTGGCAATCTGGCGTTTTGCCAGCGACATTGCTACTCCCAGGGTCATGTCATAAAAAACCAGTAAAGGTAAATTGGCGTAAACCCCGTTTTCTATATCATGCTGAAGTTTGCTGACAAAAAGATCGAACTCTGGTGCAAAACTTTCGTCAGGATTGAAGATAAAATAGGGTGAATTCTCGTATTGCTCCAGAAAAAGAGTGTCCAACGGATGCTCGACATAGTAAGTGAAAGCGTTAAACCAGACTTTTTTTAAAACTTCCAGGCCGCCTAAGTGATCAGGAACACCGGCAAGCAGGGCCATGATGAACCGTTTTTTAATATGGAAATAAAGTTGCCGGATTAAAGCCTCTTTATTCTCGAAATAGTGATAGATAATCCCTACACTTAGTTTAGATTGCCGGGCTATTTCCGAAACCGGGGTGGCATAAAAACCACGCTCGACCAGTAATTTTAAAGTTGCTTCCAGAATAATAGTTTCTTTGTCTTGCAAGGTCCGTTTGTCCCTACCTAATTAAATCGAATGAGTGTTCAATCTATTATAACTGGCAAAGCCAATTTGTCAATACTTTTTGCCTGTGAAAGGACATTTGGTAAATATTAGTTTTTCAGACTAAAAGGGAGATAACCAGTTAAAAGGGCTGAGGGGGAGATTACGTAAAACGGTAAAGCTCAGGGTTATCGCCAGCAAAAGTTTTAGCTGGTTGGCAGAGATGCGCAGACCAGTCCAGGCTGTTCCGCCCCACCAGGCTCGCCCAACACCCCACCATACCCAGACCAGCAGGGGGATCAGCAGGACCAGTAAAACGTTTAGATGCGCCGCCTCTACAAGATTTAAATGCAAGAGTTGATGAAAGGCCCTGGTGGCTCCACAGGCTGGACAAGCTAGACCGCTCAGAACGTGAAAAGGACAAAGCCAGGCTGCCGGAGAATTGCTGAGTTGGGCCGGGTCGTAGAAGTACAAACCTATCAGACCCAGCCCGGAACCAGCACTATATACACCGGCCTTCCACAGCGAAAAGCCGGGTGTATCAGCGAATTTTGTTGCTGTCACTTCAACCAAAGCCGTTAACCTTCTGATCTGCCTAATTGGGTGATACGATGGTTACGGTTGAAGTTAGCTTTTGGCCCCAGGTTTGTTTGTTACCATCCACAAAGGCCCATAACCAACCGATGGCACAGATAGCCCCGTTAATCAGGTAGCCAATAGTCCGGTAGACCAGGAAACTTCCAAGCCCGGCCCGTTCGCGGGTGGTGGCATTTACCAGTCGTAGGCCTAAAACTTTCTGACCCAGCGTCCGGCCATCGAAAAACTTATAGCACAAAAAGTAGTAGCCCAGCCAAATCACAATATTTAATAAGGGTAAAAGCGTAAGACCAGCCAGCGCAGAACCAGCACCCTCAATGACGGCGGCACTCTGGGCCGGGCTGTTTAGATTGGTATCGTAGCTAATTCTTGCAACTGAGCTGAAAGTGCTGCCCAGTATTATGCCGTATAGGATTGAGCCGGGGATGCCCAATACTATACCGTCAATCAAAAGAGCCAGAAACCTCGAACCAACCCCGGCTAACCCGACCTGGTTGGGCATTGCCATCGCGCCGTAAGGTCCCGGCTGGCCGTACATGGGTTGCTGGTACATTGGCGGGGCATAACCCTGCGGGGGTTGACCATAACCGGGTTGCGGTTGTCCATAAACCGGCTGTCCGTAGGCCGGGGGCTGACCGTAACCGCCTTGAGGCTGTCCATAGGGCGGTTGGGGTTGGCCGTAAGGCGGCTGTGGCTGACCGTAGCCAGGCTGGACCTGTCCGCCTTCGGGTTGGCCCGGTCCACCTGGATTACCCCAGCCGCCACTGGGATTTGGATATTGTGGGTTACTCATAAAGTTTTGCTCCTATCATAAAAATTCTGGTTGGAACTATTTTAAGGTCTTTTAAGGCTACATTTTGTACAACTGATATTGCTAAATACCGGTCAGTTGAAACGAAAATTTCTCAACGACACTGTTAAAATGATACTTTCCAATGAAAGAATTATCCCTAAATTTCAGAGAATAATTAAGGTTAACTATACAAAAGGTATCAATTGGATTGACTATACTTTAGTATATCAAAAGAAAACACTAAGTCAATGAATAATGTCACACTTGACCGGGTATGAGGTCTGAAAGGAAGGTAATTACTCAAAAAAACAGCGAAATATACGGTGAACTGTGCTATCTTCCGGCGCACAGTTGGAACAGCTAATCAAAAAGCTGGGCGGCGGCCCCGCCATCCACCAGCAAAGGGGTACCGCTGATAAAGCTGGCGGCAGGGCTGGCTAAAAATACTACTGCGGCGGCTACCTCTTCCGGCCTACCGACCCGTCCCAGCGGGTGTTTCTGGCCCCACGTAGCCAGCGACTGAGCCGGGTTTTCTTCTACACTGGCCGCGAAATCCAGCAGGGGAGTCTGGATCGAGGCCGGTAAAACCGCGTTCACCCGGATATTCTTTCTGGCATAATCCAACGCCATCGTGCGAGTAAGCGACAGGATCGCTCCTTTGCTGGCGATATAGGCCGAGGCGTTGGGCAAACACATCTGGGATTGGATCGAGGCGGTATTCACGATTGCTCCGCCCCCACCCTGCAACATATACGGTATAACGTACTTCGATACCAGAAACATACTTTTCAGATTGACCGCCAGGGTCCGATCCCAGGTTTCCTCATCGGTGGTGACTACAGTCCCATAGGTCTGTATCCCGGCATTATTGTGCAAAATATCGATCCGGCCAAAAGCCTGGAATGTTTCCCCGGCCAACCGTTCCGCATCGCTGCTCCGCGAGACATCGGCCTGGATAAATATAGCCCGGCTACCGGGATTGAAGCCGGGACGGGGTTCGTTCAGGGCAGTAACACCGGTCAATTGATTGATTTCCTCGACCGTTGATAAGCCGTTTTCTGGCTTCCAATCAACCACCGCAACTCTGACCCCCTCGCGGGCAAAGGCCAGGGCGGTCGCCCGGCCAATGCCGGTTCCGGCTCCGGTGACTACCGCTACTTTGCCTTCCAGACCTAAAAAACTCATAAATTTTCCTCTTTTCCGGCTGTTCACCGCCCGCCGCATCAATGTTCGAGGGTTAAGGCCTCGGCTTCCTCGATCAACCACGACCCCGGCATTCGGCCCACTTCATAGCGATGGAGGGCACTGACCAGCGGGCGGGTTTTTTCTTTGATAATCTCAGCGTTTAGTTCGGCCTGACGTAGCCATTCTTGCTCAATCAGGTGTGCCGGATCAGTCGCCGCTACCTGTTCGATAGGTAAACTGAGGTGTTCGGCCCACAGAGTGATACGGGTCTGCCGGGCCAGTTCTTTATCGTTGATAACCACGTTCATTTCGCTATCAGTGATCAGACCCCGGTTATTCAAATTGGCCGAACCGACCAGCAGCCAGGCATCGTCGATAATAGCCACTTTGGCGTGCAAATAGGTGGGCCGGTAGCGAAATGGAGCAATGCCGTTGCCGACCCCAAAGGCATACAGGCTATACACCGATAGAATACCGCGATCTTTATCTGCCTTGCGCAACTTCTTAATGTGTTCGTCGTTATCGCCTTTGCTGCTGTGGGCGCGGGCCGGAAGGACGATTACGACCCGTAGATTTTCGCTACTTTTTCGGTTCATTTTTTCGATCAAAGCGTCGGTGATCTGAGGCGACCACAAATACTGATTCTCGATATAAATAAGCTGGTTTGCCTGTTGAATCGCCTCTATATAGCTGTGAAAAATACCATACTCACCTTTGCGGGCAAACTTGTACACTTTGCGCGGAATTGTTCGTACTACCTGAACCGGCGTATTCCAGTCGGGCTGGGAAACCGGGGTCCGGTGCGGCAAACTGTCGTCGCCGGTCACGACTTGCCAGCGTTGCCGGAAACTCTCGGCTACATCGGCCACCGCCTCGCCTTCGATCTGCACCTGTATATCATGCCAGTTGGTACCAAAGCGCAGCGAATGGTTCTTCGTGTCCCAGCGGTCGCCTTTAAAGTTGGTCAGGTCTATCCCACCAACGTAAGCTATCTCGCCGTCGATTACCACCGATTTCTGGTGATGACAGTGAGTCGGATGGGAAGTGTTATCCAGGCGGCAGATCATATTTACGTTCGCCTTTTTAGCCTGTGTATTGATCAGTTCTTCGACCTGCCGCATAAGCCTGGTCGACGGTTGAAAGACAAAACGGGCACCATTCCATAAAAGCAAGCGGACCGGCAAGCGTCCGGCCAGGCGGGTGAGTACCGTCAATAGTTGCGACTCGGCCAGTTGTTCGGGCGAAACCGTATCATCGCGCTTGAGCGGTACCCAGGGCGTTAAAGCCCAACCGGTAATAAAGATGTAGTGTTGCGCCTGATTTAATTGCGCCAGCAAGGTATTGAAATAGTCGTCCCCATCGATAAGTGGGGTAACTTTGTTATGCTGTCGAGGGGGAGTACCTGCCGGAAACCAGTGAGTATCGCCTCCCCACCATTGGTTTTTAGCCTGCGTAAGGGACTTTTTATCCGGTTGGCCTTTGCGCAATCTCCGGTTGTAACGTCGATGCCGGTTTGGGGCAAAAATACCGCTCAAATGCCGCTCGGTCAGCCCAGACAGGATTTCCATCGCTGCCATTTTATGGTGGTTCCTTTCCGATTTGATGGTGTCTTTAGTTTACAGTTGAAAAAGGCGGCGTTTGGGTCCGGCAAAGCCTGCATCCGATGGCCTGTAATCGGCCTAATATTAAAGTAGTTATGGATAAATGTAAATCAAGCTGGCTTTTAGGGCGGCGTGCCAATTGACCGGCCTGTTTCCCAGATGGTATAGTCGAGCCGGGTCTTCCCTCTTATTTTCAAAGAACAACCTCTCAGAACTGCGAAAGGATTTTAAAATGGTAAAAGTAGCATTGCTGGTCACTATGGAAGCGAAACCCGGCAAAGAAATGGAAGTCGAAGAATTTCTAAATAGCGGCTTGCCCATCGTACAGGAAGAACCGGCTACCACCGCCTGGTTTGCCATTCGGCTTGGCCCGACCACCTACGGCATCTTTGACGCTTTCCCGGACGAGGCCGGTCGGGATGCCCATCTATCCGGTCGGGTGGCCGCCGCGCTGATGCAAAAAGCTCCCGATTTATTCTCGAAACCGCCGAGTATTGAGAAGGTCGATGTGCTGGCCTCGAAACTGCCGGCCTAGCTTATCCACCCCTGGTCGGAACCGGCTTTCGCACGGAGCAGGCTGAGTTCCGACCCCCTCGATGGCTTTTCCCCCGCCATCTGTAATAATACCTCTCCCACCCCGGCCCGCTTAGTCCACCAAAAAAACTGTCCTTTGGTACAGCTTATTAACTGGCCTCAGGGGCGGCGTTTTTCTGTTCAAAAAGGGTTAAACTAAGCTCAGTCAAACAAGAAATGCCATACGCGATAAAAGAAAGTCAGGAAGGAATATTGAAATGACCAACGAAAAAAATAAAGCCGCCCTTATAACCGGGGCATCTCGCGGGCTGGGTCTGGCGTTAGCCCGGCAACTCGCCGCCGAGGGCTGGACGCTGATTATTGACGCTCGCCAAATTCAATCCCTGGAAATTGCCAGGGCCGAGCTATCCGATCTGACAAAAGTGATTGCGATTGCCGGTAGTGTTGGCGACCCTACCCACCGGGCAAAGCTGCTGGCGGCGGTGGAGCGGGTAGGGGGGTTGGATTTGCTGGTAAATAATGCCGGTATGCTGGGTCCCAGCCCTCAACCGGCCTTGCTGAATTATCCGCTGGATGTGCTGGAAGAAGTTTATCGTATTAATGTCATCGCCCCACTGGCGGTGCTGCAAACTTTGCAAAATCAACTCAAACCGGGTTGCCGGATCATTAATATAACCAGCGATGCCGGGTTAGAACCCTACGAGGGTTGGGGCGGCTATGGGTCGAGTAAAGCCGCCCTCGAACAACTGAGCGCAATACTGGCCGCCGAAAACCCCACCAGGCGAATATTCTGGGTCGATCCGGGCGATATGCGCACGCAGATGCACCAGGCAGCTTTTCCAGGGGAAGATATTAGCGACCGCCCGTTACCGGAGACCAGTGTGCCGGGTTTGCTAAAGCTTATTACCGAGGACTGGCCGACCGGTCGCTACGCCGCCCGGTCGGTTTAATAATTATCGACCGCCGCCAGTGGCCCGGCTGCAAAATACTATTGCCGGTCAATTGTCACTTTAGAAATAGGAAAAGAAAATGTTTACCGAAACAATCGGGCCGGAGCCGGGTAGTTTGCATAGCATAATTGATCCCGCACTACCTCTGGGCCGGGCACTGGATTTTACGCTTCCCGCCGAACTGGAGGCATCTGAGCCGCCCGAAGCACGGGGTCTCCGCCGTGACGAAGTTCGCTTGATGGTCTCTTACCGGCAGGATAACCGGCTGGTTCACAGTCGGTTTAGCGAACTGGGTCGCTTTCTCAGGCGAGGCGATTTACTGGTCATCAACACCAGTGCTACTCTTAATGCGGCCCTGAAGGCTATTCGCGCGGACCGCAGCCAGCTCGAACTCCACCTCTCGACCCATTTACCGGCGGACCTGTGGCTGGTGGAAGTCCGGCGGCCTAACCCGGCGGGAACGGCCACCCTGCCCTTTTTCGAGGCCCAGACCGGTGAAATTTTACAGTTGCCCGGTGGGGCGCAGGTAACTTTACTTGTGCCATATCGCTCCGACCGGCAGAGCGAACCGGTAGGATCGCACCGGCTATGGGTAGCTACTTTGCAACTTGGCGAACCGGTAGAAAGCTACCTCGAACGCTTTGGCTTCCCGATTCGCTATAGTTACGTCCGGCAGGGCTGGCCTAACCACTATTACCAGACGGTTTACGCTACCGAGCCAGGCAGTGCCGAAATGCCTTCGGCGGGACGAGCCTTTACCCCCGAATTGCTAACTGGCCTGACCGCCCAGGGGATCGGGATTGCACCTTTGTTGTTGCATACCGGGGTAGCCAGCGTCGAGGATCACGAACCGCCCTACGAGGAATATTACCGGGTGCCGCTCGAAACCGCGCGGCTGGTAAACCTGGCTCACCAGGAAGGCCAGCGAGTGATTGCAGTTGGGACTACCGTCGTCCGGGCGTTGGAAACCGTCACCGATGCACACGGTCAGGCTCATCCGGGTGAAGGCTGGACCCGCCTGGTTATCACGGCCAGTCGAGGCTTGAAAGCGGTGGACGGTATGTTGACTGGTCTGCACGAGCCAAGAGCCACCCACCTGGCAATGCTGGAAGCCCTGGCCGGTTTGCCTCATCTAAAAGTGACTTATAATGCCGCTCTCGCCGAGCGTTATCTGTGGCATGAATTTGGCGACCTGCACCTGATTTTACCCTGATAGGCTGACCTTTTTAATCTGAGGACTTTCGCTTCAAACTCAACAGCGGAGCTTGAAGCGAAAATAAAAAGGGATTTGAGGGTGGGGGCACCCGGTGGGTACCCGCATTAGAAAGAGCTTGGGACAAACTAATTCAGCGCACCGACCGCTGTGATTTAAGTTTATTTTCACTGGGTTTAGCTTTGCTAGACCACATTACTAATCATTCACTACCAATTCCAGTCGGTTTTGGGCCGGTTCATTCGGAGCAAGCCTAAAAGTGTCCGGTGGCAAAATGATAATAACTGCTACTAATGGCGATCAGAGGCTGGTCCATTCTGGGGTTGGTCAATAGGGGGAAGACCCTGATTAGTCGGGTAGAACTGACCGCTCTGGCCGGGTTGTGGTTGGTAATAGTTCTGCTGGACAGGTTGACCCAGATAACCCTGGGAAGCCGGATAACCACCGGTCGGCTGTTGATTATATTGCGGCTGTCCCGGCTGCATATAGGTAGGTTGGTTAGGTTGACCATAAGGAAACTGACCAGGATTCATGTACATTTGGTTAACAATCGTATTAGTCGGCTTCTCGGCGGTACAGGCCCAGACCAAAGATATAACCCAACCCAGAAAAGTCCAACCTAAAAACAAATTGAAAACCCCAATTGCAACCGCATTAGATTTGTGCCGAGAAACAGCGATAATAGAGGGCAAAAAGTAAAGAGCAAAAGCAATAACCAAAAATAATAAACCTCTCAAGTCCATAATGTGCCTCGAATTCTTGTTAGACGTTGTTAAAACGTTGATTAAATGTAGTAGGAACTCGTTTAGTGTAAACAAAAATTCTTACTTGTCAATGATTTAAAATGTGATTTTAATTTATTTTCAAAATGTATTTAGAATAGAGTAAAAATCCTGAAATTCATTTTATTTTTAGTCGAACGAAATTTCTGGTACAACTACACAATGATGTTGTTGGCAAATTGTTTTTTAAGCTCAGTCCATTTATCCTTCTAAATTCAATTTGAGCTTGCAAGAATGAATTAGCCAACAACATTACAATAGCGTGAAATAGTCTCAAACTGTCCGAGTTCAATCACCCTATCTTGCGGCTGTACCAAATTTCTGTACGGTAGTAAAAAAGAATTAGGACTTTGGTTTGATTGTGTTCTTGTGAGGTTGAATTGATGCGAAACTAAAAAGGGATTTAACAGGGGCACCCAAAGGGTACCCGGGCCCCAGGTACCCCGCTCCAGGTTGGGTTTTTCTCTGATCGGAAGTTCTATCAAGAGTTAGCCCTTTTATCTAATTTGCCAAGCTTGCTTAGTAGTTTATATTATAATATAATAGCTATTGACAGGAGGTAAAATCATGCTTGAAACGACCGGTATTAACACAATCGAAGACTGTCTGGAAAAACTGAATGTAAGCGAAATGACCCTGACCGGCAGCCAAAAAACTGCTCTTGATAGCCAGGGTTATCTGGTGATAGAGGGGCTTTTCAAGGCCGGGCCACTGGCTGAATTGCAGGATTATTACGAGGAATTAATGACGCTGGAACGCAGTAAAGCCGGTTTAGGCGGTAAAGAAACTCAGGGAACTCGCCATTGGGGCGACCCAGGACCGTATCTGGCTAAACTTGCCGTTCTTTATACCCAACCGCTTGTTCTGGCGGCGGCTTATCATATCCTAAAACGGAATTTCCGAATAGGTAGCCTTTCCGGTCGTGACCCCTTGCCGGGCTATGGACAGCAAGGTTTACATTCGGATTGGAGCGCACCCACGCCGGACAAATTTTTTGTGGTCAATACAATCTGGTCACTGGATGATTTCACGGTTTCCAACGGCGCAACCCGGATCGTGCCGGGCAGCCATCTCAGTTACGAAAGAGTCTCCAAGCAAATGGCTCAACCGAGTTTCCACCATACGAAGGAAGTTTTTGTAACAATGCCTGCCGGGTCGGTGCTTATTTTTAATTCGCATATCTGGCATAGCGGCACTATGAACCAGTCCAAAACCGGTCGTCGGGCGATCCTGTGTATGTTTGCCACGCGTGATCAACCTCAATTTTCCTCGAACTTTCCGACTGACCTGCCAGACCTTTCGCCCGCCGCCCGTTATCTGCTGACAAATTAACTTTACTCACCAAAAAAACTACGGACTTGAGGCCAGAAGTTTCTTTGTCTCCCCGTTGTCGCAACCACATTTAGTCCGATTGAGGAATTAAAATCCGTGCCGTTCTATATTCATAAACGGCATATAGCGCAGTGTCTCAGCCACATTTATATTGTTGGAGGCGATTACGCTGGATGCGACGACCATTAAGAGCAGCCGTTATGACGTAATGATGGTGGTGATTACGGTTAGCCGGAGCAGTCGAACGGCCCTGCTAAAATGGTGGCGTGGTAGTCGCGTGAATTGAAAAGTCAGGATAAAGCTCGATAATTTTCTAATCTGCAAAGTTGGACAAAAAGACCGTTTCGCCAGGGGAATAAATTTTGCGGCCTGGCCGGTAAAAAACCGTGATCTCACCTTCGCCTGCTACCCGCCAGCTTTGAGTGGTCCCGCTACCTACTAGACCGGTCGAGGCAGACACCCCAACTACTGTCGTGCGTGATTGATTGCCGCTGTAGCGGGTTAGCCCTCTTAACCATTTAGGAATTTCGTCAAAATGAGGGATCACTACCAGATTTGGTGCCAGACCCAGCGCGGGTTGCGGATGGATCAGCCCGAAACCGGGTAGTAACCCACCCAACGCCATCGCTCCGGCGGAGCAACCGGCTACTACGCCGCCCTGCTCAAAAATTGATTGAATGGCTTTCCAGCATAGTGTATCGCGCAGGGTTTTAATGAGATAATCCGGTTTGCCGCCGGATAGATAGACCATATTTGCGCTGGCGATACGTTGTGCCATTTCGCCGGATGAGGCATCCTGGCGGGTGAGTAGCATAATTGCTTCGGCCTCGGCCCCTAAACCCTCGAAGTGGGCTACCCCCATTTTAGCCCAGCGTTCCGGTACACCTGGTCCATCTGGCGCGGATGCGGTAGGTAGTATTACAACTCTAGCCGGGGTTTTCAGGATTGCCAGTAATTCCAGGTCTAGCTTTTTTGCGCCGGGTAAAAATTCCCCCGAACCAATCAATGCGAGGGTACCTTTGCCATTCAACATTACGGTCTTTCCTCTTTGTCAATTTTAGTTTGTCTATGCCAGTCTCAGTAAGCTCTATTGATTTCGCCAGTTGTCCGGGGCCGGGTAAAACGTACTGATACCCGCCGAGCCAACCGGGTCATTACAATGTCCAGTGGTAGGGAGGGGAATAGTGACCGTTCCGCCTTCACCCGGTAGGTCTAACTGGTACTCTATTTTAACACTTGTTCTGCCCGTATCACACCTTTGGAGTCTAAATTCTGCGACTGCTGCCTGACCGGTTTGAAGCGTTACAACCCCCTTTGGATTGTTGCCAAAATTAGCCGGTAGCTGGTCCATCGGACCAAATGGGATTTGATAAATTTTAATATCTTTCTCCGGTTGGCCCTGTTCGTTGACTACTTTCAAGAGCGGGAAGCCCACCAGAGTACAGGAATTAGTGCCCTGATTTACAAAATAAACGGCACGATAACTCTGTCCGCTGGGTGAACTGATAGTTCTGGTATCCAGGCTAAGATTTTTGGACAGGCAAGGTGTAGAACTTCCGGTCACGGCATTAAGCGCAGAAGGTTTGGAAGGGTTGACCGCTATATCTAATTGCCAGGGTCCCGCCAGATTAATGCTTAGTTTGTCTATCTGGGCGGTAATACTGCTACGGTTCGGCTCATAATTCAGCTTGAAATCGAAATCGAAAGGTTGGCCGTCGTTAGGAGGTCGACTACTACCGATAATGCCAACCGCGCCACAATCCATACAAGACATCGTCAGATTGTTGATAATATTCGCGCCAGACCCGGTCGGGGCGAGCTTTATCAGCAAATCAAGTTGCTTTTTATTACTATCAAGGATAGCCTGTTCGCTTACCACCTGGAATTTAATACCCTGTATCTCCAAATTTGGCCCAGTCTGACTTGCCCCGGTTTTCAAAAGTTCGGCAAGAGGGACCGCAAAGTTGGGCATATTGGCGGTGTAAGCCGGGGTGAGCGTTACCCCTAACCGAGCGAGTTTTAGATGTAGCTTTGTAGTACCTGGCCTGACAGGTTCCAGGAGTAAAATCAAATCTCCATTGGTTTCTATGTTTAACGGCAGCGTTGGTTGACCTGAAGCCGGAGTTGCGCCGCCGGTGCGCTGGGGTAACGGGTTCAACATCTGGTTTTTATCGTCCAGCACTGCCAGACTATCATTCGACGCGCTTCCATAGCTGAAAGGAGGCCCTAAACTTTGCATTATATAACCGTTTCCACTTGTATTACGCAAGTTCACGAGTAGAACAGTCCGGTCCGGGCCAAAGTAAGCGTAAGGTAGACTTACTTTGACTCCATTCAAATCACTAAAGGCGGTCGGGTTGGCTTTTAACTGCGGCAATTTAGCCTCGTCAAAGCCTGTGAGATTCAGGATAATCGGGGCGGGCTTTAGGGACATACCGGGTCCACTCCTGAAAGTTAGACGGCGCGCACTGGCCGGTATTGGAGCAGTATGCCAAATGACTGATTGGTAGGTCCTATTAACGTCACCACTTGTTTCCCATTCTCCCCTCGAAAGTTCGTAAGCGTGGCCGTTCTCGTCGAGTAAACTTCCAACTCTGCCGCCATTACTATTATAAATACCATTGGAGTCACCGCTTCCGCTACTAACCGTCGTAATCTTCACAGCGGTGCCGGTCTGGTCAGCTACTAGCCAGTCGATATGGAAGTTTATATTACCATTGAGGGTTTGACTGGCCGGAGGCGTGGTTATTACCAGCCCACCACCGCTATGAAACCGGTTGTCTGGACCCAGGTAAACGCTATCTCCGGCCTGGACCGGGGTCGCCGGAAGCGGTCTGGTTGGAATGGCCGAGGCTGTAACAGATGTTTCTGCCTGAGTAGCGTTCGGGGCAGTTATAACCGGATTTAGTTGGTAAGTAATTAAAGTCTGGTCATTGGCTGCAAACTTTTGCCATTTCTCAGGAAAATTGTTAACCTGCCCTAAATCGCCTCCCGCTATTACGGCTATAATAATCTGAGAAGTAGCATTGGAGGCCGAGATCGACTGAGAGTTTGGACAATCGCCGCTTTTACACGTAATTGCCCCGGCAGGACCAGTAAGTGTAAAGCCCAGAGCGGATAACTTCTGTTTATAATAATCTGCCACTTTAGCGTAATTATCTTTAGTCACCAACATCCCAATTTGCGAATCTTTAGAAGCGGCAGGTCGGCCTTCCGGCCAAATATCCTTCTCGTCGAAATTGATACTTGTCGCACCGGGATAAGAAAGGTCAGATTTGGAGGCTGAGGCGGCAGTCGGGTCGGTAGAATTACTACTCAGGCTGCTGGTTAAAAGGAGGACCATTGCCCCGACTATTGCGCTCAATAGGATTAGACAGACCAACCCGATTAACAATCTTGGACCATGTTTGACCGGGGTTATTTTCGATGACTCAGCCCCGGCCTTATCCGGTATTTCCGAAATTATGGCTGGTCGGCTTGATTTCTTGCTCACAAGGCCGCTCCTTTTTTTTTAAATAATGCAAATGGAGGAAATGGTCGGCTAATTGCTGACTCCATTTGCGCAGATCATTTTCTTTACACTGGCTTAAGGTGTTATAATCCATTTTAATAAATCCTTTTTTAAATGATTAAGCGACCCAAAAGTTACCATATTTGGGAAAGGATCTTTTTATTTACCCCTTTTTAGCTGTTTTGCCAAAAACCTACACCTGCAAGGGAGTCAGGGGTAGGGCCTGAGTAGTTATTATTTTGCAAACATAGGGAATTTTTATGCTTACCCAACCAGACCTTTCGGAAAGCTTACATCTGCTGGATACTTACATCCGCATTCCTACTATTTCCAGCGAAATTGACCAGACCACCCTGGAGGCGGTGCTAATTTTCTGGCAGGCCCAGGGATTGAATTTTGAGAAACTTTATCCGCCGGGACCAATCAAAGGCCCGGTTAGTAATCCGGTGCTGTTTGGCGAGCTAAAAGCGGACTACACTCAGGCACCAACTTTGCTGCTCTACGGTCACTGGGATGTCCAGCCAACCGGCGAACTATCCGAATGGGTCTGGCGTGAGCAGGTTTGCCCGCCTTTCGAGCCGACCTATTTTGTAAATGATAAGTTTCTGGCAACCCAACCGGACGCGGTATTAGACCAGCTTGAACCGGCGCAACTCCCGGCGGTTTTGTTGGTGGGACGCGGTTCTGCCGATAATAAAGGTCAACACCTGGCAAATATTTTAGGGGTACTCCGCACCAAAGCCGCCGGGAAACTTCGCTGGAATATCAAAATTCTGCTGGATGGTGAGGAAGAAATCGGCAGTCCTAATTTACCGGCGATTGTCGAGTCTCACCGCGAGAAACTGCAAGCCGATTTTATGGTCGGCAGCGATGGCCCTAAGAGCGATAATCGTCCGACGATGTTGCTGGGTGTGCGGGGTTTGCTGGGCCTGAAGTTGCAGGCCGACAACGGCTCTGGCCGGATGCTGCATAGTGGCAACTACGGCAATATTGTGCCAAACCCGGTCCTGCCGGTGGCACGCTTGCTGGAGCAAATGGGCCAAACCGTTAAAGCGATGGGTCTGGCTAGCGAGGATTTCCGGGCCGAGGTAAACCGGTTCTTTGACCGTCAACACCCGGATTATGCCCACTTTGAACCTTTTTTGTACCCGACCTTTAATGTCAATTCGTTGATGAGCCAGGGTGTAACCGGCGGACAACGTCGCACGATCATCCCCGGCTGGGTTACGGCCAGTATCGATGTACGCCTCACGCCGGATTTGCCGCCCGAACTGGTTTTCAAGACCCTTGAAGCACTGGTCGAAAAGGCTAACCGGGAGGAGGCCGGTGTTACCTTCAAGCTGGAGATGGGATCGGCCACCGCTTCCTCCTACACCGCTCCCGACCGGGAGGGTTATCGCTGGTTGCGCGAGGCAATGGGCCGCTTCTGGGGTAGCGAGGTCCGGGTGATACCCCTGCTGGGCGGCACATTACCAAACGATGTCTTTACTGCCGGGTTAAACATGGCTTCCTACTGGCTGCCCGCCGCCAACTCCAATAACCGCCAGCACGATGCCTGTGAGCATTTTGTGCTTGAGCATTTCTACCGGCAACAGGAATTTTATGCCGAGTTAGTTGCTACGCCTTACCGGTAGGGCCAGATTTGCCCCCTACCGGACTTTCATTTTCATCCAACCGGCACTGTTATGAAAGTCGGAAACTACCGAACCGGGCGGATTTAGTTGATCAAACTCGGCGCGATCTTCGGCAGTCAAAGTTTTATCGACAATCTCGACGGCTTCAGCATACTGTTCAAAGGTGCGTGGTCCAAAGATCGGGGCCGTAATGCCCGGCTGTTCCTTTACCCACAGGTAGGCCAGTTGTCCGGCGGTCAAGCCGCGCTCCTGGCCCATCTTCACCAATGCCTGACCGATTTCCTGACCCCGGCCAGTGACCCGCGCGGCCATTATGGGTGAACCGGAAGCCCGCGAATTGTCCGGTAGCGGCTGACCGGCGGGATAACGCCCGGCCAGAATCCCGGCAGCTATCGGCGACCAGGGAATAATACCCAGGCCGTATTGCTGGCACAGCGGGACCAGTTCATTTTCGATCCGCCGGTCGAGCAAGTTGTACGGAGGCTGCTCGCACACGTAGCGGGCCAGATTGTATTTCTCGCTGATCATCAAGCCTTCCATAATTTTCCAGGCTGGAAAGGTCGAACTGCCAATATAGCGAACTTTCCCCTGCCGTACCAGGTCGTCCAGTGCCCGCAGCGTTTCATCCTGCGGCACGTTGAACAGGGGACGATGCAACTGGTAAAGGTCGATATGGTCGGTCTGCAAGCGGATCAACGAGTTTTCGACCTCCTGCAAAATGTGATAGCGTGAAAGTCCCCGGTCGTTAGGGCCGCTGCCCATCGGGTTAAAAACTTTGGTTGCCAGGACCACCTGCTGGCGTTTGCCGTTTTGCTTGAGGGCTTTGCCGACTACTATTTCGCTTTCACCGGCATTGTAAACGTTAGCAGTATCGATAAAATTAATTCCTCGGTCGAGGGCGGCATCGATAATCCTGATCGCTTCTTCTTCCGGGGTCGCCTTGCCAAAATTCATAACCCCCAGACACAACGGCGAGACCATCATCCCGGTCCGGCCCAGTGAGCGATATTCCATAATAAAAGCCTCCACCTTTATTTTTGCGTAACTACTCAGCCTAACCTTTTTGCAAAAGGAATTTAGCGGGGGTTGTGGGGGTGCAACCCCTGCGCTGGGTCATACAGGCGGGTACCCTGTGGGTGCCCCTGTAAACTTCTCTTTTCTTCTTCTTTTCCCCGCCCTGGGGCGAGGCCTGAGTAGTTACATTTTTGCTTTATTTCCAGGTCGTTTATAACGCTGGGATTTTACAAGATATAGGGCACTTTTGCGAAGCCAATCGCAAAAGCCTGTATAATAAACCGAAATCTTTAAGTATTGTGTGTTTTACCGGAGGTTTGAGAATTTATGGATGACCAGCCCAGGGCTAATAGTGAAAGCCTTGAACTACCGATCCTGGCCGATAAGAATTACCGGAGTCCCTCGGTTTTTACGGCTGAGAATTTGCTGCGTGAGGCCCGACGACAAAAAGGGCTGGCAACCGGGCAAGTTCCGGCGATCTGTGTGCTAGACCCGGATGGCGATCTGCTCGATTACCTTGAAAGCACTAACCACGCTAAGAAGCTGGCAACCTGGGCTTGCTACCATACCACTCTGGTTACTTTTGAGCATAGCGGGGTCGAGTTTGGGTTGGTGGGCCGGGTGGTGGGTGCGCCGTTTGCGGTGCTGGTAGCGGAGGAGCTTTTTGCTTCCGGTTGCCGCCTGTTGATCAGTATAACCTCGGCTGGTCAGATAATTAGCACCGCTCAACCGCCCTATATCGTGCTGATCGATAAAGCCTTGCGCGATGAAGGGACCAGCTATCACTATTTACCCCCGGCCCCCTATAGCTATCTGGAACCCGGTTTAAAGGAAGTTCTGACTGCCGGTTGGGAAGCAGACCGGCTGCCGTTGCAGGTGGGAGCCAGTTGGACTACCGACGCCCCCTTTCGAGAAACCGAACAGGCTATCGCCGCCGCCCGCCAGAAGGGTATTCTGGCGGTAGAAATGGAGGCCGCCGCCCTTTATGCCCTGGCCCAGGCCAAAGCCCAGATGATCGTGTGTTATGCCCACATTACCAATCAGATGGCCCAGACCGAGGGTGATTTCGAGAAAGGCCATGCTCAGGGTAGCCTGACCGCCCTGGAGGTCATAAAGCAAACCGCTCTTATCCTGGCCCCAACTTTAACCCAAAGCACAGGCTAAGGTGAACTCAGATATGCCGCATGGTATTGTTATCACCTGTGCGGTTTAACAGGGTCAGGGTCAAACCGAGGGCGAAAATCGCAAAAGCGTTAACTCCCAATTCAATCATGGAATTGTTAAATTCCTCCCCATGAACCTGTTTGACCGATAACCGGGCACCGATAGATAAAACACCCCGCGTGGCCGAGATTATCCCAATCGAAAGAAAAGGCGTGAGCGAGGTAACGTGCGCTTTGAGATATTCAATGACGGTGCTGAGTACCTCCATAATAATCAGCACCAAGAGCAAATCGGAAACCAGCGCAATAATTGTGCTGGCTAAAAGGCCCGGTCGCTCGTCGATGGGCGGAATTTCGCCCGGTTTAACTTCCACCGCCGCCGGTTTATAATTTAGTATTTCCCCGACCGAGCTACTAAATGACCAGAAGGTATAACCCAGGGCCAGGATCGCACCCAGTACAAAACAAAAACCCACGAAAGCGTAAACCATCGAGTCACTTTGTTCCAGGATACTCCCGATTGAATATGCTAATCCAGTGTTTTTTTCTTCAGATATTTCCGGTGGTTTTATCTGATCCTGTGAGGTGGGTTTGCTTTCTATACTTGAGGCTGGTTGTGTTTCAAACTTCTCCGACATTCTCTGCAATCCTTTTCATTTTGTATATGTGCTTTTCAGGCAGGATAAGCTGTCTAATTCTTAATTTGCTACGGGTATTTTATCAGTTTTGAAGAAGCGATAAAAGGCCTAATGATAACAGCATCATATCAATTGCTAACTTTACATAATTAAATAAAGGCAGACGAAACGACTAAAAAAGGTCTCTTATAAGTGACCGGCACTTTTTCCAAACCGGGCAAAAGCTTCTTTAAGATGGCCTTTGTCGTAATGAGCGTAAATTTGTTTGGTAGTGGTAGGGCTGGCGTGCCCAAGTATATCCTGAACCTCGCTTAGTTGCGCCCCGGCATTTAGCAAAGTGGTTGCCAGGTTGTGACGGAAATCGTGTGGTTTCAATGTCAAACCCAGTTGCCGGGCATATTTCTTTACCGTGACCCAGACTGTACGTTCCCCAATCCGGTAAGCCTCCCCATTTGGGCCAGCTTGTTCGTGGTCGCGCCCCCGATGATGTTGCAGGAAAAGTGGCCGGAAATGATCCTTTCCTCGCAAAGCCAGGTATTGTTCGACTGCCTCAAGCGTAATATCATCAAAATAGACGACCCGTTCTTTCTGGCCTTTGCCAGTAATTATGAGGTCATAAACGCTCCGCGCTCCCACAAAACCCGTTTCATTTTTGACCAGGGTTACAGATTGCCTTTCACTCAACAATCCTTCAAGCTCGGTCCGGTTGAGTGTGGTAACTTCCTCCCGGCGCATACCGGTAGTAAACAGGGTCAAAATTACTGCCCGGTCGCGTAAATCCTCCAGCTGGCGACGGTGCGCTTCCGCTTGCCGATTTTTAGCACGGGCCTGAACCGGTTTTATTAGAGTCTGTGGGCTTGTACTGCCGGGATTTTCTTCTGCAGTTGTTAAAGCAGACTTATTATCACCCGCTTCCGGCGAGATTTTGCCATTATTTCCAGTTCCCACCGTCTCTTTTTCATCCGGTGGGGCATCTTCCACCCGCGCCGCCAGGTATGCGACCTGCTCGATTTGAGCTTGTCTCCCTCTGATTCTCAGGCTGTCAGGTGTTTTGTAGGAGGCTCGGCCCTGCATCTTTCCCAACCGGGCCACCAGCCGGGCAAATTGAACCCCACCCGGACTGAGTTCGCGGCTGGCGAGGTAATCAAACAGGTTACGTGCCCCGGCCATATAAGCCCCAATCGTGGCGCGGGCCTGTTTACCATAGGTTTCTACCAGCCACAGGTAAAAATCTTCCAGGACCGCCGGTGACAACTGGACGACCGGAAGTTGGTCCGGTCGGCCACCCTCAGTCGAGTAAATAAACCACATCAACCGGCGACAACCAACCCGGTAGGTCTTGGAAGTTTGTTTACTCTGAGCCGTCAGAGTCGCAATAAAAAGTATAATGGCTGCGTTGAGCGTTAATTCCGGCGGCAACTGTTCCGGCACGCCAATTATCCGGCGATGCGCCGGGTCGTACATTTTCAATTCGGCGAGTTGCCTATAACCCTCGCGTTCCCAACCGTTTAATACCTGGGTCGGCTCACTACCGGCAACCTCGGCCTTTTTTTGCTCCATAACTTCTCCCTGACGCTACTGAATAATTCTACTAGCCTTATTATAACACACAGACATCAGATAATGTAGATTATCTGATGTCTGTGTTGCAACCACATTTATTCCGATTGAGGAATTGAAACTACCAGCAGATACTAACCTTCGCCAACTACAAGAAGTTGCAACCACATTTAAACCGGGGTAGGGTCAGATGGATAAGTATTCATTACAAGCAATTCCAGCAATTTTGAATAACAAAGTAATAAAAATTTCTCTTGTTTTAACGACTTATGTTAAACTAAGCCCTGAAACATAAGCAAATCGAGAATCCTAGGCGAATAGTCCATTGGTGGTACAAAAATGCTATCCTCCCAAACAATGTTCATTCGATCTTTCAATTTAGTCATTCTTAATAGCAGGAAATAAAAAGCAGTAATGAAAATTTTTTACACCTATTCCTAATAAGAAAGTGTTACTTTGTATAACGCCAAAAAGAATGTAATTCGGCTGCTTTTACTCGGCTGTTCAAAACAGAAAAGTTCCAGACAAGAATTATTGCCTGCATTAGACCGTTATGATGGACCAGCTTTCTGTGTAGTTAAGCGTTATTTGCAAATAAGTGAGGCTATCAGTCCTAAACCTAGAATTGTTATCCTATCTGCTAAATTTGGACTCATAGAGGTTTCTCAACCAATACCTTTCTACGACCAGCAAATGAATGATACCCTTGAAGAAAGACTAGCCAAAGATGCGGGCAATAAACTCTATAATATTTTTGAGAGTGAGGGAAATAAGATTTTAGAAGTAAGATTACAAATGAGCAAATCTTACCTCGAAGCAATTTACCAAGCATATCCTCCCATTAAAACATATCCTTTTATTAATATTGCTACTGGCACACCAGGTCAGAGGTTGACTGGTTTGCATCGGTGGCTTTACCAAAATGAAACCCTGCTTCAAAACGAGACTAGCATAGCAACAGATCTTCCGGCTATTTTAGCGACAAGTACAGATCAACTAAATACGATCCTTAAGTTATGGCTTGACCAACCCCAACCTAAAGTAGGGTTTTGGGCGGTCATTGTTAATGGGCGAGCGGTTGGTGCTAAATGGCTATGCCGACTTTCATCAAATGGCTTTGGCTCGCAAAAAAGCGATGAGTCAGGGCTTGCATGCTTATCTGGGCATCCGCGAAAACTTAAAAATTTATTTAGACAACGGTGCCTTTTATTTTCTCAAACTTGGAGGGGAAACCCCAGTAGATGATTATGTCGAATTTGTGTATAATGCCCGGCCGGATTGGTATCCGGTTCCGCAGGATTTTATTCCAATCCCAAGCATGTCCCCTACTGAACAGGAAGAATGTTTTCAGCTTACGATGGCGTCCAACCACGCCTATGCACACGGTAATTTCGTACTCATTATGCATCTCAGTCCAAAATTAACAAACTACACCGTGGCATTAAGTCAGCATCCGGCTTTATTCGCAAAACGGAAAATGGCGATAGGTGGTATCGTACCAAATCTGTTGCGTAGCCCGGTCGCCGTGCCGCACCGCCAAATTATTACTAATTTACAATCGGTCCGCCAACTATTTGTTAACCAAAGCTTGCACATTTTCGGTTTAGGCGGTACAGCCACTTTACATTTGACCACGCTACTTAGGATTGACTCAGCCGACTCGAGTGGTTGGCGCAACTGTGCTGCACGTGGAATTATACAACTTCCTGGTAGCGGGGATCGCACTGTAGCAGACCTTGGAAGTTGGCGAGGCCGGACGCCTAGTCAAGAAGAATGGTTGCTACTTGAACAATGTAGTTGCCCAGCTTGTCAACAATTTGGTTTAGCCGGTTTACGGGCAAACAGAGTGTTTGGGTTCCGCAATCGCGCTACCCACAATTTATGGGTGCTGCTCCAAGAAATACACTGGATCGAGCATGAGTTAACCAATCAAACTTATCAAAATAAGTTTCAGGCTCGCCTTGATAACTCGCATTACCTCCCTTTAATAAGTCAGATTGTTTCGACTTCTTTCCCATCTTGCGGAGTTCGTTTTGCTCTTTACTCATTTCAAAACTTTAATAAGTCAGATTGTTTCGACTTCTTTCCCATCCGCTTAATTCAATTTATTATTTTAAATTGTAACTACACACCAAACTTGTGTAAAGGATCGAAGCAGGGGTCGTGGGGGCCGGGTACCCACTGGGTGCCCTGCGGGGGGTATTACAGGGGTAAATACTCTTTTCTTCTTCTATTCCCCGTCCACTGGTGGCCCTGGGGAGAGGTCAGGGGTGGGGCCTGAGTAGTTACTATTTTGTTTTTATTTGACATGTGCTTGCTATATTAAAGTTATTGAGCTTATACACCGGCCTTCGCCAAACGTTCTAGCAAAACCCCGGTTATGCCAGGTTGCCTTAACCTGTAACGACTTCTCAAAAATAGAAAATGTTAAGAGAAAATGCTAAGAACAAGCCAGGAGCGAAACAACCGATGGAAAAGCCAAACTTGCCAGAGGAAAACACTCTGCCAGAACTGACCGGCCTAGGGGAGCTAGAAATGGAAGAAACTAGGCCTGAATTAAACCGGCGGCGGCAACGTCAGGCCGACCTGGACGATGATTGGAACGATGTAACTTTTGCCCTGGTTTTGGCCGGTCTGCTAATGCTGCTTATATTTGTAAGTATACTGGTCCTGGTCAATTTGGCTTCAGCATCCGCAATCAAAGTTTTTCTGATCAATCCGTTCCAAAAAAACCAAGTTAGCTTTTACGGTTAAATATCCGGTTGAAAAAGTTGTTATACTCTTTCATGGCCTGTTGGCTAACGGCAGCCTCCGGGGCCATTAACTCAAAACCGTGATACGCTCCCGGATAAACGTGCAGTTCGGTGGTGACTCCGGCTTGCATCAGCCGCATGGCATACTCGATATTCTCATCCCGCATCAGGTCCAGTTCTCCGATCCCCATATAAGCCGGTGGCAGGCCAGCCAGGTTCAGACTCCGAGAAGGTACGGCGTAAGGCGAAATATCATCTTTATTACTGGTAGCCAGATATAGTTCCCAGCATTTGATTGAAAAATCCCTGTTCCAGATGCGGCCATCGGTTATCTCCTGGCTAGAAGGAGTCGTGTGACGGTCATCCAGGCAAGCACTTAGCGGCATCTGAAAAGCCAGTTTGGGCGACTGCCGATCACGCGCCATCAGGGCGGTGGCCGCCGCCAGACCACCCCCGGCACTAAAGCCGCCCACGCCGATTAACTCAGGGTCGATCCCCAACTCCTTGTGCGAGTCGGCCAGCCAGTTGAGTGCGGCATAACAGTCTTCCGGGCCAGCCGGAAAAGGATGTTCCGGGGCCAGCCGGTAATCCGGGGAAACAATCAAACAACCGGTGTTTTCGACAAAACTCAGACAAAAAATATCATTCTCGCTCGGTGCGCCCATAATAAAACCACCGCCGTGAATCCAGACCATCGCCGGGAGTAAACCGCTCCGCGTGGAAGATTTGGGCCGGTAGATACGGACCATAAACGCCGGGGCACCGACTGGACCGGGTATCTCCCGCTCCTCAATAGCGACCGCGTAAGCTCCAACATCGAGGTGGTCGGCCCACCACTGAGTTTGCTGCCGCCGGGCTGCCGGGAGGTCTGCCGGAACTTCGGTTTCCGGATCGGCGTTGGCAATCGCGGGAAGAAGCTCCGGGTCTAATATCTGCATGATGTCCAAGAATCTTCTCCTCAATTATTTTTGTAAAAAAGCTTTCGCCACAGCTTCAGCAAAACCGGGTAAGAACTTTCTTTCTTGCGCTTTAACCTCACCCGGTGAGGCTGAAGCGCAAGTGCTAGACCAATAAGTTTGACTGGATGTGAAAGCGAAAGCTGGTTTTTAAACGGTAAACTAACGCTCCAGCACCCACTTGAGCAGGAATTTCTGCACGTGCTGAAAGTGATCGACAATATTGGCTACTTTACGCCAGCCGTGACCTTCTCCGGTGTAACTGACGTATTCAAAATCGGTTTTACCGGCCTTTTTGAGAGCTTCGACCATTTCCTCACCCTGGACTGCCGGAACCCGTTTATCTTCCGCGCCCATTGCAATCAGGAGAGGTACTTTGACCTGGCTGGCATAAGTTACCGGAGAACGCTCGGTGTACAAATCAAGATTGGCATTACGAGGACCCAATAATTCTTCGATCAGGTAGCGAGCTATGCGGTCGGTTTGTTCCTGGAAACTGACGATATTGCCTAGACCGACCAACGACACTCCAGCTTTGAACCGCTCCGGCCATTTGCCCAGCAAAAGGTTGGTGGCATAACCGCCGCCGCTACCGCCCCAGGCCACCACTTTTTTAGAATCGATCAGGCCGCGCTGCTCCAGGTAATCGATAGCACCCAGGTTGTCCAGCATATCTTCGTGACCCCAGCTACCCCGCAACTTGTCGCGGAACTCCCGGCCATAACCGGTGCTACCCCGGAAATTTGGCTCGATTACGATCCAACCCCGGCTCACCCAATGTTGCACCGCCGCATCAAACCGGCGATTATACTGGGCAATCGGGCCACCATGAATATGCAATAACAGCGGGTGTTTGCCTGGCTGTAGGTGGGCCGGTATATATAGCAAACCTTCGATTTCCAGGCCGTCGGGCGAGGTCCAGTGTACTGTTTCAGCCGTTACCAGCCCGGCTTCGGTCAGGCCCCCAATGTTGTTACTTACCAGTGGTCTGGCCTGATTATCGTTGAAGTCGTAGAGGAAAATACTGGCCGGTGAGGTCTCACTCTGCTTGAGGTAAGCTAACCGTTTGCCGTCCGGCGCGAAAGCCGGGCCTTCACAAACGCCATTATCGCCGTCGATTAGGCTGGTTTGGCCTTCCAGGGTAGTATAAGTCAGGGTGATATTGGCCTTCTGGCTGACCGTATACGCCAGACCCCGGCTATCCGGTCGCCAGGTCGGGGCACCTTGCTCGACGGAACCGGGAGCCAGCGGATGGGTCTTACCGGTTTCCATGTTCATCAGATAAACGTTATTCCAGCTGCTTTCATTGGAAATATAGGCCAGCCAGCGACCATCCGGCGAAGGACGGGGTGCGGAATAAACCGTATTTTTACCCCAACCGTCCAGCAACGTCTTGATCTCGCCGGTGCGTAGATCGGCCAGCACCAGTCGGGTCTCAAAGAACGACATACGGCGGTTGTCGTGTTCGCCGTAAACCAGTTGTTGGCCGTCGGGGAACCATTGCGGGTCAAAAACAAAATGCTCACCTTTGCTAACCCGTTGTGGCCAGCCTTCGCCATCGCTGCTAACCACCGCAATATCCTGGCTATCGCCAAAAGCCGAAACAAAAGCAATTTTGCCGCCGGTGGGAGAATAAGCGGCACTATGTTGTGAACCTTCTCCCTGTGGGGTGAGCCGCCGGGCCAGACCACCTTTGGCCGGAATTAGCCAGAGCTTGCCATCTTTTCCGCCCAGGTATAACAGTTCTTCACCGTCCGGCGAAATATCGCGGGCCGATTGGGCAATTTTGAGAAGTCCACCGGCCTCAACATCGGTAGTAAGCTGGGTAGACAGGGAGGTAGACAGGTCCAACCGGAACAGGTCGGTCCGGCCATCGAAATCTTGCGGGTAATAATAATATTGCCCGTCCGGTGAAAAGAACCCATCGCCGAGGTGACGAAGTTGGGATAACATTCCCACCGTGAAAGTCGGGTTGTAGTAACCGGGGTCTGCTTTCTGAACTGCTATAGTTTCAAGCATAGCTAATAGTCTCCTGTGTGAGCAGTAGTTAATAAGGCTGAGTTAGTTCCTCAGGGTTGGGTCAAAAGCATCCCGCAAGCCATCGGCGATCAGATAGATCGATAAGATGGTTACAAAGATGAAAACGCCTGGCCCAATAATAAGAAAGGGATTCTGATTCCCGCTGTAGGTCAGGTAGTTGGAAGAGCTTGCCAGCAGCTTACCCCAGCTTATATCAGGGTCGCGGATACCAAACCCCAGGAAGCTCAAAGCGGCTTCGCCCAGCATAGCCCCGGCAATATCGCTACCGACCAGCACCACCAGGATCGAAATAATATTGGGCAGCAAATGGGTCGCCAGAATCCGGGGATACCTGGCCCCGACCGCAATCGAAGCAGTCACGTAATCGCGGGTGCGTAGGGAGAGGGTGAGGCCACGCACCTGCCGGGCGGTGGGAGTCCAGCTTAACAATCCAAAAATGACGGCCAGAAAAACCAGATTTGGCCGGAAAATCCCACCTAACACGATAAACAAGTAAAGACCGGGGATATTATTGATGATTTGAATCAGGCCGTTACAGGCATCGTCAACCCAACCGCCAAAGTAACCAGCCGCCAGGCCCAACGGCACCCCAATTACCATAATGATCAACGTTACCAGCAAGCCTATCGCAATCGAGGCCGCCCCAGCCGTAATCAACCGGGCCAGGCTATCGCGGCCCAATTCGTCGGTACCTAACCAGTGAACCACGGCTTTACCGTTACGCAAGGTTTCCGGCGTACCGGGAGGAGCGTAGGACGGTGAAAAACTGGCCCGGAAATAATCAGGGCTGACGTTCAAAATATTAGAAGTAATGAGGGGGGCTATGAAGCTTATCAAAGCTATAACTAAGAAGACCCCCAAGGCGGTTTGATTTAACTTACTGCGAAAAAACCGGCGGACAGAAGTTCGGGTATAACTGGCACTGGCCGGCAATATCTCCTGTAGGCTTGGTTCGCGTTTGAGAGTGAGAATTTTTGGAGTTTCTACAATTTCTTTTGTCATTTGTAGTCCCTTATGAGTATCTAATACGCGGGTCGATCAGCGCGTAGAGAATATCGGAAATAAAAAGCATAAAGATCGAAATCGCCGAGACAAACATCAACACCCCAATTGCTATCGGATAATCGCTGCGTCCCAGAGCTTCAATGGATAAATTCCCAATCCCCGGCAGACTGAAAATCCTCTCAAAAATTACCGAGCCACCAATAAAGGAAGGTAAAAGCCCACCAAAGACTGTAACCACCGGGATAAGCGCATTTCTCAGAATGTGAACGCGATTGATGGTTTTTTCATCCAGCCCTTTTGATTTGGCGGTTCGCACATAGTCCTGGCTCATAACATCCAACACCTGCGAACGAGTCACACGGCTATAGGCCAGCAAGCCGGTCAGCGCAATTAATATCGAAGGTAAAACCAGTTGCCAGATAAAGTAAAGGGTATTACCATTGGCCTCGGCACTATAACCAGGCAAAGGCAGGATTTTTATGCCGGTACTGATGGCAAGATTGCTGGTTACCAGAAGTATTAAGATACCGAGCCACCAGTGGGGAATTGAACTGCCAGCCACTGTAAAAACTCGAACCGATTTATCGGCGATACTGCCCCGGCGTTTGGCAATAAACACCCCTAGCGGAATACCTAACATACCCAGGATAACCCCACTGCTTACCAAAAAAAGCGTATTCGGTAAGGCTCTCAAAATCTCATCGCTGACAGGGTAAAGCGACTCATAGGAACGGCCAAAATCAAGGTGAAGCGCGTTCCAAAGCCATTTGATATACTGGACCGGAATCGGGTCATTCAGACCGTACCGCTCTCGAATGGCGACAATATCTTCCGGTTTAAGCCGGGGGTCGAGCAAAAATTTGGTTTCCGGCCCACCGGGCGCCAGGTGGATAATCGTAAACCCAATGGCACTGATCGCCAGCAACAGACCAAATGACTGGATCAAACGGCGGATTATAAACCTTTGCATTGCTACATTCCTTCCAATTAAGAATCAGTCAGACCGCCAGACAAAGTGCATCTGGCGGTCCGGCTGACATTTAAAAGTTAACCTTTGATGTACCAATCGGTCATGTAGCTATAGGCCCGGCTATCGAAGCCAATCCCCAGTGGAGTAGGGGTAACTCCACCGACGCGCTTGTTGATACCAGCGTAGGAGGTATTGGCGTTCAGGTAGATGTACGGTCCATCCCGCGACTCAATCGACTGAATTTTGCTCATGATTTCCTTGCGCTTGGCGTTGTCAAACTCGCGCTGAGTAGCTGAATAGAGCTTGTTCACATCGTCATTGACCCAGGCTCCGAAGTTCAGGTTTGGAATAGTCTTCCAGACATCGCCAAAACCTTCCGGGTTGATACCGGCACTCCAGCCGAGTTGAGCAATATCCCAGTCGAAAGGCTCGGTAGTAATAGTCTTGAGCAGGGCATTGAAGTCGGTCCCTACCAGGTCCAGTTCAATTCCCAGGTCTTTGAATTCCTGTTGAGCAATCGCCGCGATCTTCGGCCCGGTTGGTTCACCGGTCGAGTAAGCATATTTCAACTTGGGCAGCGGGGCACCGGTGGGGTCCATCAGTTTGCCGTCTTTGACGGTGTACCCGGCATCCTTCAGAATTTGCTTGGCTTTCTCCGGGTCGTAGCCGTATTTCTCGACGGCGTTCCCATCAAACTTATCGCTAGAAGGGGCAACGTCGGCGTACATCGGTACTGCTAAACCATAGTAAACTTTGTCGGACAGAGCCTTGCGGTCGATAACCCAGTTCATAGCGGAGCGAAGCTTGGCATCCTTGAAGTAAGTGTGGCGAAAGTTAAAGGCCATTTCACTCCAGGAAGCAAAAGCACTGATCCATTTGTACACCGAGACGTTTGACAATTTCTCAGCCTCGGCCACATCTTGAGTGGTAAAGCCATAACTCGCAACAATCGCATCGGCCTCACCGCTTTTCAGTTTCTGGAAAGCAATTGAGCTGTTCTCGACGGTAGCCTGGGTAATTTGATCCAGGTAAGGTACCGGCCAGATCGTGGAAGCGTCGTTGCGGACAACCGTCCAACTCTTGCCTTTGACCCACTCTTTCAGTTTCCAGGGACCACTGGCGACGCTGGGGCTATCGATTTCGGAGTTTTTGGTCGGGTCTAGCCAGTCTTTGCCTTCCCAGATGTGGCGGGGCAAAGGTGTAATGAAATCGGCCCGCTCCACAATATCAAAGGTCAGGGTGTTCATCTTGACTACTACAGTTTGTGGGTTGGGTGCTTCATAGCCGATCGCACCGTTCTGATCCGGTTTGGCGGGATCAGCGATGTTCTGAGCGTAGCGAGGCCAGGCATTTTCTTTCTTGATCGCCTGTTGGTAAGTCCACAGGTAATCGTCACTGGTGATCGGCTTACCATCGCTCCACTTAATTCCGTCTTTGAGGGTATAAGTGATGATCTTGGCATCTTTATCAACCGTCCAGGACTTGGCGGCAGCTCCCACTACTTCCAGGGTTTTCGGGTCGCGTTTGGTCATCGCACCAGCGTAAACGCGGGAAATATAGGAATTGCAATATACATCGGTACAGTTGTAAGGATGCATGGTTTTGGCTTCGTTGGTCGATACGATAGTAATCGAACCGCCCTTTTTAGGCGTATCGGTACCGGCAGCGGCGGCAATCGTAGCGGCTGTGGTTGAGGCCGTAGTAGCGGCAGCGGCGGCAGTCGTGGCGGCTATGGTTGCAGTCGCAGCAGCGGTAGTCGGACTAGCGGCAGTGGTAGCAACCGCAGCGGCGGTAGTAGCAGCAGCAGCAGCAGCGGTGGTCGCGGACCCTCCGCTATTAAGGGCGGCAGTCGGGATCGCGGCAACCCCGGTGGGTACTGCCGCAGCAGTGGTAGTGGTGGGTTGGGTAGCTGTTGTCGGCGTACTATCCCCGCAGGCGGTCAGTAACAAACCCATCGCCAGCAACATCAGTACCAGCGTAGGTAGAACTGAACGGAAAAATCTCTCCATTAATCTTCTTCTCCTTATAAACCAATTGAACCATTGTAACCAGGTGAGAGAGTTAAATTTGCTTTGATAAGCAGCAAAACTTTGTAAGTTCTCTCAAAAAACCCCTTCAAGTAGACTGCGACACTCCGAATTAGCTCTTGATCTGTGCTATGCAACCGGCCAATATATTCTCAGTAAACCGCAAACACCTGTTTTAACGATAGAAAATCGTTAACAAAATAAGTACCTGTCAGAGACGGCTAAACCGTGTTCTTAAATTGGGTAAATATTTTGGTATTCTCTGCTGAATTAGTATTTGACGATGCGTTGCATCCAATGGGCAAATTTAACTTAAGGTCAATGTTATCATGATAACAAAAGACTTACCACTTACATCTCCATTGAAAAGTGATATTTTAGTATTAATTCGATAGGGATTTAAGTATTCTTTGCGAAAAAGGATAGGCTAAATCAATTACTGTTGAAAATGCCCGATAAATTATTAGCTATCATAATTCCCGTCATTGAAGCGAAAAACTATCTGAATACCTTATAGGAGCTGACGTTACCTTGCAAGCCTCTGGTTAAGGTAGTAAAATCAGCCTGAATAAAGGAACCCCGCGATGACACGCCCTACCCCAATACTTTTAGAAAATGAGAAACTCTTGGATAGCTCCATTTTCATTAAAAGACCGGGCTAAAGTTCACTGGATAAGTTCGCCAGATAATAAGGAGGAATTCAATGGCACATAAATGGGTTTACCTGTTCCGCGAAGGTAACGGCAATCAAAAAGATTTGCTGGGCGGAAAGGGAGCCGGATTGGCCGAAATGACCCGCGCCGGTATGCCGGTGCCCCCCGGATTTACCATTACGACCGAAACCTGCAATAGTTATTACGAAAACGGCAAGCAATTTCCCGAAGGCACCTGGGACCAGGCTCTCGAAGCCCTTAAAGATGTCGAAAAGGCTATGGATAAAAAGTTTGGCGATGCCAAAAATCCATTGCTGGTTTCGGTGCGCAGTGGAGCCAAGTTTTCCATGCCCGGTATGATGGACACTATTCTAAATCTCGGCCTGAACGACCAGACGGTTGAGGGCATCATTGGGCTGACCGGTAACGACCGCTTCGCCTATGACGCTTACCGGCGTTTCGTCCAGATGTACGGTAACGTGGTGCTAAATATCAATAAAGACGCCTTTGAACTCGAATTGGAGGCCGCGAAACACAAAATCGGACCCAACGCCAAAGATACCGACCTGACTGCCTCCCAGCTAAAAGAATTGGTAGGCACTTTCAAAGGAATCGTGAAAGAGAAAACCGGCCAGCCTTTCCCGGAAGAGCCGTTGGAGCAGTTGCGTGGGGCAATCGAGGCCGTGTTTGCTTCCTGGAACAACGACCGGGCTATGGTCTACCGCCGAATGAACAAAATCAGCGACGCACTCGGCACCGCCGTCAATGTGCAGACGATGGTCTTTGGCAATATGGGTGACGACAGTGGCACCGGGGTGGCCTTTAGCCGCGACCCCTCCAACGGTGAGAACGAACTATATGGCGAATATTTGCCCAACGCCCAGGGCGAGGACGTGGTAGCCGGTATTCGTACCCCCAAACCGATCAGCGAAATGGAACACGACCCGGCTTTTCCAGGGGTTTACACTCAGTTCTATGATATTGCCAAACGCCTGGAGCAGCATTATCAGGACGTGCAAGACATGGAATTTACCATCGAAAAGGGTCGCCTTTTTATGCTCCAGACCCGCAACGGCAAGCGTACCGGTCCGGCAGCCGTAAAAATCGCGGTTGAGCTGGTCAAAGAAGGCCTGATCGACGAGAAAACCGCCCTCCAGCGTGTACCCGCCGACGACCTGAACCAGTTGCTTTTGCCACGCGTCAGTGCCACCGGCCAGAAAACTATCCTGGCTAAAGGTCTGGCCGGAAGTCCGGGAGCCGCCGTCGGGCAGGTCGTCTTTACCGCCGAGGAAGCCGAAGAACTGGGTCAGGCTGGTCAGAAAGTAATTTTGGTTCGCAAGGAAACTTCGCCGGAAGATTTGCGCGGCATGGTCGCGGCCCAGGGTATTCTGACCGCTTTTGGCGGCAAAACCAGCCACGCTGCCGTAGTCGCTCGCGGTATGGGCAAGTGCTGTATCGTCGGGGCGGGGGCCATCCGAATTGCCAAAGATGAAAGCGGCTTTACGGTCGAAGGCACCGATATATTAGTCAAAAAAGGCGACTGGATTACCCTGGACGTGGACTCGACCGAAGGCCGGGTGCTATTAGGCCAGGTCGAAACAATCGCGCCGGAACTCAGCGGCGATTTCGCAACCCTGATGGAGTGGACGACCAAATATCGCAAGCTGGGTATTCGGACCAACGCCGATACGCCCCATGATGCCATCAAAGCGCGTGAATTTGGAGCCGAGGGTATCGGACTGTGCCGCACCGAGCATATGTTTTTTAAAGGCGACCGCATCGATGCCGTCCGCGAGATGATCGTAGCCGAAAATCTGGCCGACCGCAAAAAAGCCCTGGCAAAGCTGTTACCTTACCAGAAAGACGACTTTGTGGGCATTTTCAAAGCAATGGACGGCTATCCGGTGACGATCCGCACCCTCGACCCGCCCTTACACGAGTTCTTACCCCACGAGGACGCCGAGATTCAAGAACTGGCCGGGAAGCTCAATATCAGCTTTGAAAAGCTGAAAGGCCGGATCGACAGTCTGCGCGAGGCCAACCCTATGCTGGGCTTCCGGGGTTGCCGGTTGGGTATCCAGTATCCCGAAATCACCGAAATGCAGGCGCGGGCAATCTTCCAGGCCGCCATCGAGGTTCACAAAGGCGGGGGTAAAGTCGAGCCGGAAATCATGATCCCGCTGGTGTCGGACCTCAACGAATTCAAGCTCCAGCGCGAGATCGTCGAGCGGGTCGCCAGAGAAGAAGGGGTCAAAGAAGCCGGGGTGAAATATCTGGTCGGGACTATGATCGAGTTGCCACGCGCCTGTTTGCTGGCCGATCAGATTGCCGAGCAAGCCGAGTTCTTCTCGTTCGGCACCAACGACCTGACCCAGACCACCTTTGGTCTGAGCCGGGACGATAGCGGTAAATTCCTGCCGATGTACGTGGAGCGCAAGATTTTGAAGGACGACCCCTTCCAGGTACTCGACCGTGATGGGGTAGGCCAACTGGTCAAGCTCGGCACCGAACGCGGACGCTCTACCAATCCTAATCTAAAGGTCGGGATTTGTGGCGAACACGGCGGCGAACCGTCCTCGGTGATGTTCTGCCACGAGATAGGCTTGAACTACGTATCGTGTAGCCCCTTCCGGGTGCCGGTAGCCCGTCTGGCGGCAGCCCAGGCCGCCCTCGGCGAACACACGCGCGACAAATAAGTTCTGCTCTGATTTTTTGCTGTTTCCAGGTATAGGACTTTTGCTTTGAACTCACCTTGTGAGCCTGAAGCGAAAGTCCTAACTTTTGTATCCTATCAAAAAAGCGGGGTAAGGTGGGTCAAAAAAAAGCCGCCTGAATTAACCACTCATCCCAGCGGCTACGACTGGTGTCGGCACCGGTCCAACTTTAGTTTTTAGTTGTCGGCTGCTCCGCTGGAAGTGACGCGATGGTCCTTTATGTTTGGCCCGCGCTACTTGGCTCCGTTGCCGCGAACGCTCGCTCGGATAGTAGGTAGGTGGAGGGCCCTCTCTGGCCCGCTCACTGATGGTTTGCGCCAGGCTGACCAGCTCGTTTTTCCCACTCACCCGGTCAAGCAGGTAATGGTAGACGTTTACCCCTAACTTCTTGCAGGTGGCGACCACACTTTGCAAGGCGTCCCACCCTTTCACGCCTGCTTCACTACACGCCGCCAGGCTTACATCTCGCTTGCGTACCCGCTGGCGGGGTCCCAATTCAGCCGGGTTGTTGTGTAAGGGTAGGTATGGCTCGTCGCGCACTAACAGCAGTTGCTCGCGTTTGGCCCGGGTTTTAGCCTTCTGGTCCTCTAAACCATCATACTCACTGCCGGGAGCGAAGAGTTGGTCAAACTGAGCCCGCAGCCATAGAGCCTGCGAGGCGATAGGCTTTTGAGTGTAAGCTAACAAGGCGTCGTAATAGCGCCACAGCCGTCCCCGGAAATCTTCCAACATTACCCGGTGGTAGGCTAACCGGGGCATTAAACGGGTGTACGGCCTGGCTTCGTGGACCCAGCACAGGGCCAGT
>JBBQGA010000015.1:0-125516 GCA_038322625.1 Chloroflexia bacterium | reverse complement strand
AATTGCTGGCCCGCGAACGCCGCAGCCTGCACCAGAAGATTGCCCTGACTATCGAACAGCTTTACACCGCGACCCTCAATCTACATTTGAACGAACTATCTTATCACTTTTACCAGGCAGGTAATTGGCCCAAAACTTTACTCTATGCCCGACAATTGGCCGAAAAATCCGAGGCCCTCTATGCGCCTCAATTGGTCATCGAACAATCCAACCGGATAATCGAAGCCACCCGGCAGCTTGGCTTACCCGTTTCCTCGCAGGATTTCTTGCGGCGAGGCCAGGCTTACGAAACCCTGGGCCATTTCGAGGCGGCCTGGGCCGATTACGAAGGGGCTCGCCTGGAAGCAACATCTACCCAGGATTACCCGGCCGAAATGAACGCCTGGCTGGCCCTGGGCTTATTGTGGTCAGCCCGCGATTACAACCGCAGTCGTAATTTCTACCAGCAAGCTCTCGACCTGGCCCGCCGCCTGGACGACCGGCCCAGCCTGGCCCGTTGCCTCAACCGGCTGGGTAACTGGCACACCAATCTGGAACAACCGCTCGAAGCGTTGCAGTTTCACCAGGAAGCCTTGGCCCTTTTTGAGGAACTAAACGACCGAGCCGGACTGGCCGAAACCTTTGACCTGCTGGGTATAGCAAGCTTTATGGGCGGCAACCTTGCGCAAAGTGCTGCTTTCTACGATAGGGCCATAAACCTGTTCAGAGAATTGAGTAACCGGCAAGGGTTATCTTCCAGCCTGGCCTTGCAGCCTAACTTGTATGGCTCTTTCCATTCGCCCGAACTTCCTCCGGCCTTTTACGGCCTGGGACAGGCCGAACAAGTCGGGTTAGCCAGCCGCCAGAGCGCCTACGAAATTAACTGGCGGTCTGGTGAAGCTTTTGCCCTGTTTTGTCTGGGGTACTGCCTGACCTACCACGGGCGTTATGCCAAAGGTTTGGCTTATCTGAGCGAGAGCGTAAAAATAGCCGATGAAATCGAACATACCCAGTGGCTGGCGGCGTCTACTTGCGGACTGGGCCTTTATTACTTCGACCTGCTGGACTTTAAGACGGCCCAGCCGTACCTGGAAAAAGCCCTTGACCTGGCCCGGCACCTCAATTCGGGCTATTGGGTCCATACTACCGGCAGACACCTGGCTTCTTTGTATGTCCAGGCGGGCCAGCTCAAGCAGGCCGAAGAAACTTTGCAGGCAATACTGGCCCCGGATACCCTCACTCAAACCCTTGGCCAGCGTACCGCCTGGCAGGCCCAGGCCGAACTGGCCTTTGCTCAGGGTCAGCATGTAAAGGCCCTTGATATTGCCAACAGGATGCAAGCTTTTAGCCCGGTCAATATCCTGGGTCTTCCGGTTCAACCGGTCCTTCCGACGCTGCTACAGGCCCGGATTTTAATGGCCCTGAATCGCAACCAGGAAGCCGAGACAATCTTGCTAACATTCAAAGCGGCTCTCGAGACCCAGGAGGTACGCCCTTTGCTCTGGCGGGTCAACCTGGCCCTGGCCGGGCTGTTTTTAAAACTGAAACGCCCCGAAGCGGCTACCGGGGCAATCCGAACCGCTCAATCCCTTATTGCTGAAATTGCCGCCGAGCTTGACGACCCGGTTTTACAAGCTCATTTTCAGCGCCAGGCCCAAGCCGAGGTTCCGGCTGTCCCGGCCCCATCGGAACGCCAGGCGGCCAAAAAAGCCTGGGCTGGTCTGACTGAACGCGAACGGGAGGTCGCTTTGCTGGTGGCCCAGGGTAAAACGAACCGCGAGATTGCCGAAACGTTGGTCTTGAACAAACGGACGGTCGAAAGTTACCTTGACCATATTTTTTCCAAGTTAGATTTCAACTCGCGCATCCAACTGGCAACCTGGGTCTTTGAAAAAGGCTGGCTACACCAGCCGGATTAACTGCCTGGTTTAAAAAGACCCGCTTCTCTTAAAAACACCGTATCCCATCGTACCGAATTACCGTATTTACGACTTGGTAAACACGTTCGTCCTTCCAGCACTGGAAAGCTTCAAAAGTAGCCGCCATTAGTTCTCTCCTCGGGATATATGGGAAACCTGTCCCATGGACTGACCGGCTGCCGGGAAAAGCTGCCAGTTATCCAATGCGTCACCGCTCCGTTGTAAAACGATTTTCTTCTCGGCGTGTAGCTGGTAGAGGGCGTTAGAGAGCATAAGGCTCAGCGTGTTAGACCTACGCTCTCCCGGATTGCAGACTTTCCAGCAATATTCAAACAAACTTCCCCCATCCAATTCAGGGCAGCGTTGGCCCAGTCGCTCGATAAATTCGCCAAACTTTACCGCGGGCCCGCGAACAAGTAACTCATCCAATACCGCCTCAAGCCGCACGTATGCATCCGGTACAAGAATAGACCGGCTATTTCTGGAACCGGAACGCAACAGCCAGCCAAACCCTAGAAATGCGGCCCATTCTCTCCAGGCATTAATCTTCCGTTGTTCAAACTTGGGGATGTTTAAGTTTGGTAAAAGTTGAGAATTAAATGCAGCCGCATAGTCAAAACCGGTCTCAAATTGACTGAATACTTTGTTATCCTGAATACAATACCATGCTGTAAACAGATTTAAATTATAGTTATTATATCCCTCTTCTTTTATCCCAAGTAATAATTTGCATAGTAAATTACGGAAGGCTTCTATGGTATCAAATTGGTTCGTAGGTACTGTAAGTGTCATAACTCCATCCGTACCTTCGTTGAATAAATTACAATGTTTGGCAGCTAAATAAACATCTGAAGCGGTATCCTGGTTTAGGCCAAGTTCGGATGGCTGCAATAAATCCATAATATCTTTGCGCTTTGGTGCATCCAAGCGAGGCACCAACCGGACCAACGCATACAAACGGTGAGGGGTCACTGTGTCTTTGTCCAAGATTTCGTAAGCCATGCTTCAGTTCTCCTAATACCTAATAATCGAGGGCCAGGTCAATCTGCAACTGGTCCAGCTTTTCGACACTGCCCTCTACCCGGTCAGTAAAATAGCCGTGTTCACTTTCCAGGTAAAGATTGCGGTTAATAACATTTATCGTCGGCAGGGCGGGCCAGTTCCGGCGGGCTACCTTCCAACTCCGGAAAAGACTATCGGCCTCGGCGTTTTCTGAAGGATAGATCAAGGCCGTTGGAACCGGATAAAGTGGCAGACGGCCCGGCCAATCTTCACCTACGATTAAATGTGGAACTGGTTGTTCAAGATAAGACAACTTCTTCACTAGGGTCGCCGCCCAGACCGAGTCATTCAGTAGCGTATGCGGCAAAATAAGCTGCCGAAACCCTGAATTTACCAGGTTGACCAAGAAATCTTCTAAGTCTTGTATTTTGTTCAGTTCATGCTGACCCTCCCAATAAAGGTTAAGCGTGGTGTTGTGGGCCAGACGGGCAGCAAGTTCCCCTCGAAGAGTATAAGAGGTAGGCATCGGAGTCATCTGAATTTCTAGCTGGTATTTCTCACAATAGGCGGGGCGGCCCTGGTTCCGGCAAGCCGGACAGCCTCCACATGCCAGAGCACAAGCCGGGTAAAGTTTCCCTAACGGATATGCTATGCAACGGTCAATCTCGCGACTGGAATAGTTACTTATTAAAGTCCGCATTTTGTCGAGAGCTTGCTCGATTCTAGTTCTTTCCTATTCTCGTAAAGGTGTAATTAAATTTTTGAAAGCCATACGATCATTCAGGATTTCAGGCTTAAGTAATTCCAAAGGCAGCCACAGTGATTCTTCTACGCCCGGTTTGAGCCGGTTGGCATAAGTCTGAAGGTTTTTATCCTTTGAGTCGAGTATACGTATAATTCCGGCTCGCTGCATAAGTAGCAAGATATGCTCATTCCACTCCCGGTTGGCTTCGCTGGGCGGCAATTGGCCCCGCTTAACCAGATCTTTTGGCGTGTTGTTTATATCCACTGACCATAATTTACCTTCGCCCTGCCTGTTCTTCCAGAGCGATTTCCAACGGTCTGCGGCCCGGTCAGGAGTAATGACGCTCGTGCGAGTCATCGTGAAAGCTAAATTTCTGTCATCGTAGGTAACGCAAGTCAGGCTAATCGAACTACAACCATCCCGCCCACCACGCCCAATCTCCTGGTAAAACCGGCCCAGATTCTCTGGCAAACAGGCATGGATAATGGTTCGTATATCTCCTTTATCCACCCCAAGTCCAAAAGCCGAGGTTGCCACGATTATATCAAGCTGGTTTGCTTGCCATTTTTCGAGTATCGCCCGGCGGTCAGTATCATTGGTCTCACCGGTATAGGTAGCCAGGCGATTGAAACCGGATTTACTCAACCTTTCCGACCATTCATTAGCCTTTTCAGGTTGAGTAACATACAGAATTATTGGACGCGGAAGGTAGTAAAAAGCTTCCAATACTCTTCGCTGACGTTCCTCCTCTCGTTTACAATAACTAAACCAATAAGAAGGTTCTGGCCGCAAGCGGTTGGATTGAACACGGTTTAGGCCGGTAGCGGGCGCAAAAAGCAGTTCCAAGAGGCTATCACACTTTTCAGATACGGTAGCAGATAATAAAACAGTTCGCAATTGGCCCTGACTTTTTTCAAGCAAAAGTTTCTGGTAAGCTCCCAGTAATTGGAACTCGGTTCGGAAACCGGCTCCCCATGTTTCTACTATGTGCGCTTCATCAATCACAAGCCGGTTGATAAGGCCATTTTCAGCAGCAATTAGACATGTTGTATAAAGACGGGAGTTGAGCAAACTTTCCGGGGAAGTGTATAGAACCGGCAATGTTCCGTTTAACAGACCTCGAAAAATAATTTCTTTCTCTTCCTCTGACGTCCCACCCACCAGGGCGTGCGGTTCATAAGCCTCATTTTTGGCAGAACCAAAATAGGTTTTAGCCCGTTCCATTTGATCGAGTGCCAAAGACACGGTAGGCACGACCACCAGTGTGGTCCCACCTTTTATCACACCGCCCTGCGAAGCTTGCCATGCCGGTAACAAAATACACATACTTTTTCCTGCCCCGGTGGGTAAGGTGACTAAAGTTGTAGAACCGGGAGAGCCGAAAAGGCAAGCTTGCACCGCCGATTTTTGCGCCTCTGATTTATACGTTAATGTTTGACTCGTGGCGTAAAGCAAACCATCGCCTATCACAAGCGGATCGTTTCGGCGCATTTCAAGCCGGTCAATGGCTATGGTAGCGGCTAACCAGTAAGGTTTCCAGGGTTCGGCACTGAGGAGTGTACCTCCACTTTCAGCATCCCTAGTAGCCTGAAGTCCAAATTTGGAAGCAATTGGACTTAGAGCCTCCCATAGTCGGTGGGTAATTATTAAACGGCGGTGATAGATCCGTAAAGCCTGACGGAGCAATACGGCAAGATCCACCAAGCTTGTCTGTCCAGCCTCATAATTTTGCAACACAGCGACAAGACGAAGTAAAACATTGCTCCTGGCGAGCTCCCACGGCGACAGTTCTGGTTGCACAGTAATCAGATTATGAGTAAAATTATCAAAATTGGGATTTGGAGCAGATAAAATTACTTCAAGTTGATCGAATAATTCAATCATTTATTTTTCCCGGCCAAAATCCAAAAACAAATCGACTCTAACTGGAATAGGGGCTTTTCCAAACCTTCAATTAAAGCGTTTGTAATAAACTGATTGTGCAAATCGGACTCAAGATTAGATGCACCCAAATTCTTGCGAAGAGTTCTTTGTCCAAATGCACGCTGTTCAAGTTCAATTCGAGCAGGTTGCAAAACGTGCGGTTGATTAACTAGTTGGGATTCGAGCTTTTGTTGGGCTGTCTGTTTCACCCGGTCCAGAGTCACTTCCCATTTTTCAGCAGAGTAAATTTTCTTTAATAAATCGAAATATTGTGGCTCTTTTGGATCACGGAAACGTTTATCTCCATTTGAAGGATCAAAGGGCCGTCCGATAATGGTCTCCCAAACAGCGTGACCTTCTGGAACATTCTGCCCACTATGTGTTATTAGTAAACGTTTTGTAGCGAGAGGAATATAACCGGTGGCCAATGAAAGCTGCCCGGAATCATAACCCAGAGCATAGAGCGGACGGGGATCCACCATAATAGTATAGAGAAACTCAAAGATATGATAATCTTTGCCAAGTTTAGTTTTTGCCCGTAAAATACCTGTGCAGCGTCCTCGGTCAGCCTCGAGGGCGTGTGCAATAATCTTTTCAGTCCAGGGATCGCTACCAGGCACAAAAAAGACTAAATCTTCACGCTGGACCGCCCGCTGCCGGTTAAACGTACCTTCAAATTCGTTGTTTTTACCCTGGAGTCGCTCAGCCCGACGGAGTGTCTCCCGCACTTCAGCCAAATTATAAAAACGGTATTGTGCCAATGTCTCGGTACTGAACTGGTCAATTTTAACCCGCACAGTATCCGTAGCCGCGTTATAACTGCCCGGTAAAGAAGCAACTTTAATCCAACCCAATAAAGCATTCCGCAAAAGAGCACCGTCTTCATACCGGCGAATAACATTCTGGAATTCGCGATGCAACCGTTTATCGGTATCTTCTTCCTGGTAACGCTCCCTTTCAATCTTATTGCTTATGTCTTCAGCCTCTTTCACAAACGGTTTCAGAGATTCTTTGAGGCCATACTGAGAACCCTCGGGAGATAACAAAGCTTTTACAAGCCGAAGTTGGACTTTTTCAAGGGCGATTTCCATACCACTCATAGATCGGGTAAATAAATTGAAAGCCTCGTTCCAAATCCGGAATAAATCGTGCTCGGCAAAATCCACGGCGAACGGTACAATTGAAAGCACCTGGCCCTTTCGACCAATTCTGTCTACTCTTCCAATCCGTTGCTCAATCTGAGCAGGTGTCCATGGAAGGTCAAGGTGGATAATTTGATCGGCAATTTGAAAATTACGGCCTTCACCTCCCAGCTCATCGCAGACCAGAATGTGGCAGTTCCCACGCTGAAAGCGGTTAGCTTGATCCTGCAATACGTTTTCGTTAACTCGGCAACTAAATTCGGCGATTTCCCCCCGGAAAAGTTGATTTAGATAAGGAATTAAAATATTAAGAGTTTCACGCCAACCACAAAATAGGAGCGAGCGGGCCGTAGGTTCTTTATAGAGTATCCGCAATATCTGCACCAGCCGGTGGCAACTGGGTAAGGCAAGCAGGGCTGGTCGAGCGCACACAGCTTGTAAGGCTTCCTCAGTTTCAGTTTTCCAACGCTGTACTTGTGAACAAAGTTTTTCGAGCTTTTCAGGTTCCTGTGGTAGTGGGGTCGCAAGTTTGACTATATACTCCACCCGCTCTTGCTCTTTTCGCGGCTGGGCCGGAATCAGACGGTTAGTCATCCGCACACGCGGTAAAATTGCCGATAAACGGGCAGCCTTCAACCGCTTTTCTAATAAATCTAGAAGGGCATGAGGGCTGCTGAAAGCCGCATAAAGAAGCAAGCGAGTATATTCCAGGCAGAAAACATCTTCGCCTGTTTCGGACAAATAAAAGTCAATGTATTCGTGCAAATACTGCAATACTAACGTTTCGCGCTCGCCGGGGTTATAGCAGTAAGTCGTTTCTAACTGCCGCTGTGGCAGAGTAATCATACCCTCAACCCGCTTACGCCGGTTCCGAATAACTCGGGTTTCCATCCGGTAGTTTTCAGTAAGGTAGGCCCAAGCCTCATTAGCCGCCGAACTAGCACTGGCTGAGTTGCTAAGTTGCCTCAAAATAGCGTTGAGTAAATTTTTCAATTTTAGGTCATTCGGAAAAAGCTTCCTAACTTTTTCTATTTCTTCTTCAGCCTCTTCTGAGTCAATTTCCTCTGCATGAATCAAGCGGTCAAGCTTATTTAAAGCTGGCCTTACATTTTCTTGTAAAGATAAAGTAACTTTAAAACTTTCCAGATTTTCATGATCATAGCGTTCGGGATCAAGTAAGGCCATCAGTTTGAGATATTCAGCAGCATAATGCTGTATAGGTGTGGCTGAAATTAACAGCAGTCGTCGCGCATCTCGGCTTAACATTTGAATGCGTCCGTAGAGCAAATCCGCTTTACCTAATTGGTGTACTTCGTCTGCAATTATCATGTCCCATTTTTGGAAACCAATCTTAGACCAAATCCCCATTTCCTCGTCTAAGTCTTCGATGCCAACAATAAATAGGTTATATTGAGGAAGTCGAGTTCTGGCTTCCTGAATAGTGCCGACAATTTTAAAGTCCAACCAGAACCGGGTGTTCAGTTCATGATACCATTGTTGCACCAGTGAAAGTGGAGCAACCACAAGAACACGCATAGTGGGGTTGTGGCGTAACAAGCTTTTAAGTATGACACAGGCTTCAATCGTCTTACCTAAACCTACTTCATCGGCCAATAAATAACGACATCGTGGATCGTTCACAACCTTTGTAACAACTGAAGCCTGGTGAGGAAGCAGCATAACTCTGGAGCCAACTAAATCATCTAGCCCAGGTGTTGAATTACGTAGGGGATAGTACATTTCCACCACCTGGTCACGGGCGTTTTTTAAACGAGGGTCATAAAATTCTAATTGTTTCAACTGATCCATGGGGGAAGGATTCTGCCGGTGGCTCTCTATCTCAAATTCTGTTTCACTAGCTATTTGTATTTCAGGACTGCCCTTAAGTTGAACATAATATTGTTTTGGCAGGTTGGTTTGCCAACCATCTTGAACTGCCAGCAAAACCCGACCTCTTTCCCGGTTGGGAATCATAATAATTGAAGTATCGGGTAAAACCTCGCAGCGGGTCAAAGCATCAAGTGGATATTTTCGATCCTGAGCAGGTTTATCCGGCTGGTAAAAAGTAACTCTGGCTCGATTTGCGGCAGGATTAAGCTGAGCTATTCGAACAATCCGATAATTAAAACTTTGGGAAGCAGGATAGTCAGTAGCCGCCCGGACGTACATTCCGATTACAAACCCACCGACACTGACATGAGGTTTGGTTATTTGTTGTGTCATTATTTATTCTTCCACAATGAAGATTTCACTTGATTCCCTGACTTGTCCATTGGGTCGGAACGGGTTGCCATGTAATCTTATTTCTAACAACCTCAACAATGAGCCTGACTGGGCGTGGTGTAATTGAGGAAATCGTTCTTCATGAACGGTTAAGCTAACTACTAAATCGTGCCATTGTAGTTCAACCTTCCAGTATCCATTTAGCAATATTATACTATTGACTTTGCCTTCGAATCCCCAGAAAGCCCGTTCAAGCATGGTTTTATCGTCGGTTTCACTTGCTTGCCAACTCCAGAAGGGCTTGCACCATGGTCTAAATTCACAAAATTTGCATACTTCACCTGGCTTGGCTAGTTTTTCAAATCGGGTTTCTTTTTCAATTCTGGCGATTACTTTTCGATAATCTCGCGCGACTGCCAGACATATTTCAGGGGTAATTTGAACAGAATGTTCTTTACCGGTTAAGGAGTAAATTAAACTAGCTTCAAAAGGCCATTCCCCCCGACTCTGCTGCCATAAATAGGCATAAAGTTGTAATTGCCGTTGGTATTGTTCAGGTACATCATCGCTTAAGCCCAATTTAAAATCGATTAAACGTACTCCGTTGACACTATGTTCAGCTCGGTCAATCCGCCCAATTATAAGTTCATCCTGAGAGGCTACTGGTACTTCCGGCTCTACCAGACCTGACTTTGAATGATCAACACGAACGGGCGACCATTCCCGGTTCTGAGCTGGAAAGTTGACATCCCTTAATTCAGTTGCACCGGAAGTCTCAACTGCATTCTGTGCTTCTGCAATTATCGCTAATACAGCCATTTCCACCCGGTTTTCATCTTCCAGTAAACGACACTCTCGCGGGTTTGAAGCTTTGCCCGCTCTTTCACGATCCAATTCTTGTTCAAAATAGCTAATTGCCAGTTCAGCTGCTTTCTCAGGGGATTGCATCGACCTTATGTTTTCAGAAATATACTGCATAGTTCGATGATAGGCCAAGCCTATTCTGGCCGGAAAAGACTTTCTTCGCGTATAATTACCGCTGGAAGCTTCAAAACACGCTTTTAGAGAACAAGATTTGAGGGTGTGCAAAGTAGTAACACCATAAGGCGCATCGGGCCGTTTTTGTGGAGGCCATTTTTGGTTTTCTCTTACAACCCAACTAAATTCTTGATGCATGCAGCTCCTTAGATATTGCGACTCACCCAAAAGGGTCTACGCTCCAGGTCAAAAAGCGTATGGGTTACACATTTGATTTTATGCTGAATGAAAATGTTTCTGAGTAAGGATTTACCAGGTGCGCTTTCCAGCGGATGAATAACGTGCAAACCTACCTGGCTACCACCTTTCTTTTGGAAGATTGCTGCGAGCTCCAGCCCTTCTACTTTGCGGCCTGGTTTCATTTCTGAATTTAAGCGCGTATATTGTTCAAGTCCTGCTACATACGTTCCAATCTTGATTGGATCGGGTTGGGGGCATTTTCCACTCAGAATATATTCCAGTAAAGCGGTGCCTAATTCTCTATCCAGAATAGGATGAAGTAACTGATTGCGATAATCAAGTACGCAGTGGTAGCAAGCTCCGATGCATTGAGGATTGGTGCAATTCCTACCCAGTTTCAGGGCTTTAAATAAGATTTCTTCCAGATTATCGGCTATAGCATTGGCGTAGCCTGCACCGCCAGGCACATCATCATAAATAAAGACTTCCCCATGTAAACGTCCAGGTCCACGGTTAATAGCTCTCACTCCTACTTTCAATTCGCCCGCATCAACCTGTAAGATCAGAGAAGCAGCATTAACTAAAAGCGTGCCAAAGGAGTACCAGATAGCCCGCCCAAAGGGTTGATTGATAGGCGCGTCTAATTCCGGTGGTAAATTCACTCCCATTAAAATTAAATCAGAGCGAAAAGGGTAACCAAGAACTACCTGATTTTGCAAATCGGTTGTATTAACACAAAAAGCCCCAGCACGAGGGCCTTTTAAATAACCTCGGTTAGGAGGAATATTGGCCGGGTACCGATGTTTACCAGGCTTTTCGTTCCCTGAAAAGTACCGTCCACAACTTGCACAAATCCTAAAACCGGGCCAACGCTGGTCAGGACCTTTATTACAGCAAAACAGGTTATCATTACGAGTTTGAATGAATAAGCTTGGAGCAACCGGCGAGAAAGCATGACCACTATTAAATACCGTTTCACCAATCAACAACCGAGCTGGAAGTACCGTTCCGGATCGTTCGCGCCCGCCACCCTTATATAACTCCCGGCCTGCATCTGGTTTAGCCCAATCCACAGTGAAGCCTGGCGGTCTTAAATAGGGCAAGGTTATTAGATTAAGCCCATTACATTGTGCGCATTCATCAGGGGAAGTTTCGTCCTGCCCGATTAACTGAACCGATTGACAATCGGAACATTCCACCAATTGGCCATGCGCGTGATAATCGGGAGTATCATTAAAAGGGTCGTATAAACCAGCACTCTGGTATACATAAGTGTTCGGGAAATCGCCTCGCAAAACTTCTGCTCCCGGAACATATTCGGCCAGGGCAATTTTAAGATCACGCTGCATTCCCTCCCCTTCAGCTGACTCGAAGCGTTCCGGGTTATTTTCATCACGAGGGGTTGGGATATTAAGCCGCACAACATCCACTGGAAAAGCGTATTTTGGCAGCAACCCCCCATTAATAAGAGCTTCTAAAAGACCAATCTGGTCATCACAACCAGCCACAACTTTATCAATTTCCATTCTAAGGGCATTCAACCAATCAGACAGTCTTGATTGAAAATTTGCCGGCACTATATGAGTACACCGTTCAATGAGATGCCCCGAATTTGCTTCAAGAAAGTCAGCCAGTTTCACTGCAGTTTTTTGGCTCGTATATTCTTCTACCAGACCCCAAGCCTGTAAAAGATTTGAGGAAGTAGCAAATTTGTATTTTTGAAAAAAGAAACTTTGTAACAATACAGAGCGAACATGACGATGAACAATTACCTCATTATTCAGATAAAGCACTGGTACACGAGGGGTACCACTGACAATTTCCGGTGGTCGATCAAAGTAATATTGGTCGTGGCTGCGTAAAAGAGCACTAGTCATCACAGTTGCGAGAGCACTTCCCCGCCGCCCAGCTCTACCGGCCCGCTGCTGGTAATTGGCAACCGATGGTGGAACATTACTTAAAGCCACACTTAGCAAACTGCCAATATCAATACCCATTTCCATGGTTGTAGTCACCGAAAGAATATCAATCCTTGAATCAAGAGGCTGCTGGTTTTCCTGAAACATATCTTGAAACCAGCGTTCGTAATTGCGGGTTTCTTTACCTGAAATTTGAGCGGAATGCTCAATAGAACGTAGGGGGTAGGGGTCATGAAATCCGGACCCGGGTAAGGCGTAATAGGCAGCCTGCCTAAAGAAATTCTTTCGAAGTTTAGTAACTTCGATGGGTTTGGTTTCCTGACCACACCGCAAACATACTGACGCCACTGTATCGCCCATTAATAGAGCACAGGATTGGCATTCCTCAATGAGATTATTTACTGGGTGTAATTCGAACATATCCAGCCGGATACCGCGTGGAGTTTGTTCACGGATCGCCGAACCTGCCGGAACTAGAATATTAAGAGTTTTATTGGTCAGGGCATCCCATAATTGGCTTTCCATCACACCAAGCCATTTATCAGCGTTTGCCAGACGACCATCTCTCACCAGTTTACTCGCCAGAGCTTTAATATAACGGCCTAATTTGCGATACGGGTTAAAATTATAGGGTACTCCTGTTTGCAGGTCACTTTCAACTATGGCCCTAGCTCTTATAAGAACCCGCCGCTCGTACTTTTCGACTAACTCCGAGTTCCACTCCCACGGTTTAAGAGGTTGGGGGGGAAGCAAAATATCCTCAGAGGCCAGTATGCGGCTTACCAGTTGAATAAGTAGGCGGCTTTCCTCCTCGGTTAAAGGGTCAAAACGGCCAAAAGAGGTGGCTGGCAATTTTACTCTCCAACGGGCAAGTCCCATCGGTTCAAGCGCAAATTCATCTTCGGACAATTCTCTACGCAATCCTGCATTAAAGGCTTCTTCAGCAAAGTTTGACCAGTCTGGATTGTTATCCTGATAAAGCTGAAAAAATCGTTTTTCCCGACCGTTTGTTGGATTAATACCCACGGCGATTTGCAAATCAATTACTTTTCGCCGCAAATCAGTGAAGCCAAGCGGCTGGGGTGTTCCTCCAGTTGGAATATTAAGACCGCTCCCGCCACAACTCTGGCATTTTACCTTCTGTCTACTTATTGTTTGCCCAATAACGAATGAATCTTCCTCCTCGATCTCTCCATGACCATCACACTCAACACAGCAATAGATCGCACGATAGAGCATCTGGCGGAATAAGTCAGCGTGATGGTCATTTCGCAAATCAGCCGCCAATTGGGCCGCTTCCATCCGTGAGTCGGAAAAGAGTAAAGCTTTACGCCCATAGTTAGGTTTATCGCCGCTGGTAGAAGGCATTTGCACCCTAAAACTTGCATCTGCCATTACCGAAAATGCGCGTGAGGTTCTAGTTCGAAAAGGCTCGATAATTTCACGGGGACTTTGACCAGGAGAACGTGAATTTTGGCAACGGGGACAGCGTTGAGGAAAAGGGCTGGTTGATTTACTATCACTTTTTGTATCTGGGGCAATTTCATAAACCGGTCGAGAATAAATATCCTTTGGATGGGATTCCAGGGTAGTGCGAATGGACCGGTATGTTGGAGTTACTTCTACTGCTGGGGCTTCTAGTCCAAAAATCTTATAACGTTTTAGGTCCTGTTTTTCACCATCCAGATCATCACTCCAGGGCCATAAGCTTCCTTCTTGCTCTTCTGGAATACCGCCCATGAAAAGCAAACCGCATTTACGACAGGAGAATAGCTCAAGAACACGGGAGCCACATCGAGGGCTACACCAGATACGAGGTTCAGGATATAATTTACCCACCGGACGTGGATAATCCGGGAGGCTAAGTTCGGCTGAAACTTCCGGGCATTGCTGATTAAGGCATCCCCATAGACCAGGTAATCCCCTGGTAAAGGCGTGAATGCGCATTGAAAGCATAGGGGCAATATCTGCCGAATCAGAGTGTCGGGCAAAACTGCCAGCCGCCAAAATTCCCGCGGTAGCTTTATCACGTGCTTCTAAACTTCCCAAGCCTGACCAACATTCTTCGGCCAGAATATCCAATTGAGTAGCATTTCTTGCAGTGCGCCAACGCACCCATTCTATTTCATTATTTTGTTGAAGAATATAGTGAAGTAAAACGGAAGGTGGGAGTTGATCATATGAAGGCGGCAACACCAGGTTCAATCCAGAGGCGAGATTATGGATGGCGGCAACCGGGTTTTGGAGATCAAAATTCTCGTAGAAAGTTGCAAATTCCTTTAAAGCACGAGATGTTGCATGGCGCTCTAAAAGCTTGGTTTGAGTAGGCTCCGTCCGCACGAGTTTGAACCGCTCAGTTGGCTCGCAGAATAAATCAGAGGCAAACTTTAATATTTTTTGATCATCGCCCGACGGGACAGAAGCGGTTGTAGCGATGGCTCTAAATTTGCCAGAACCTGAGTCCAGACCAAGTCGTTCTTTAAGACGGCGTACTAGGTAGGCCACTTCAGTACCTTTAGCTCCGCTGTAAGTATGAGCTTCATCTAATACCAGAGTCAGGTGGGCACCGGGAGAAGTTTCTAACCAATGCCTGGTCCGCTCAAAAATATCGGTCTCAATTGGTCTGACTAACATATATTCCAGCATAGAATAATTAGTAACCAATATATCAGGCGGAGCTTCTTGAATATCCCACCGGCAAAGCATTTCGGGACTATTCGGGCGCGGCCAACTACCAGTTTCTCTAAGGGCAGATGGCAATTTCTCCCAATCTTGCTCTAGCTCACGGTAGTATTCTTCGAACTGCTTTCGTTTACCAGGGGTTTTCCAACTACCGGTAGGCTGAGCAAGACTTGTGTACATTCCAAAATAAAGTTGATTTCCTTTGAGGTGGGCGTGCTGCCATGCTTGGGAAGAACTACTTGCCAGGATACGGCGCAACCTTCCTAATTGGTCATTTACCAAAGCATTCATGGGATAGAGGATAATAGCCCTCAAAGCCGCTGGTCGCTTTTCATGCTGTCGGGAATGCAGCCAATTCTGGCTGTTTTCATCAAATCTACCGCGTCCAGTATGACCGGCGGTGGGTTCCCAATTAACGGCTTCATTAATTAAGTCCGCCATAATGGGTAATAAAAAACTTTCGGTCTTTCCGGAACCAGTTCCAGTTGCAACAATTAAGCTCTTTTGATCTTTCCTTGCTGCCAGCAGAGAGATTTCTTGATGAAGATAAAGTGGAAATCGATCTACAGAAATTCCGTGTTTAACCAGATCACTTAGCCCAGTTGGTATAAACTCTGGATAGGTTGCTTCCAACTCTTGCAATCTACGGCTTGCTGGAAAAGCAGGTGTTGATTCAATGAATGGATAACGAGCAATTATTCCTGGCTGCCGCAATAGACTGCTTCGTTCTTCGAAAATCAAAGGATGACTTATTTTGTATGCCGTTTCGAGGTACTGGATAACTGATTCTGTAATATGTTCAAATGATTGGCTGGGAGTAAGTTGCATCTAACCGTACCTTTACCAATTAAAGGCTTTTGCGGCTCCCATGAGTAAAAAGAAGCGTCGTAAGCGAATTTAAGATTAAGTTCTAAAAATGACTGTATAATTGAATTCGATGAACTCAAGAATAATAGGAAATTGAAAGCCTATATAATTATATATAGCATTAATTTACCACTAATACAAGAGTCTATAATTTAACAGTAAATTGATAATTTTTATTAGATTTCACTTTCTATATTCTTTTGTCACCAAACAGTATTTCAAAGAGGGCCAGTAATCATAATGTAAAGTAAATTTAGGCTCTCTTATCCTTTGACGTTTAGATTTAATAAGCAATGAAAATTAGCCCCCTTTCGAGGTGCTGTGAAACAAAATGCTAAAACTCGAGCTAAACCCAGTAAAATTAGGCTCTTTTGACCTTTTTAGGGGTCTTTCTAACCACTTTGTAACGCATGGCTGGCTCAATTTTTGCCCCAAAGACCCGTCCAATGCCTTTTCCTCGACTTTGCGACACTCGGGCGAGGCTTCCCAACTCGCTCATTATTGCCCCCAGCCCTCGCCGGATTTGTTGAGGGCTGAGTGGTCGCTGGTGATTTTCCCATGGTCGCAATATTCCCACCCCCAAACTTTCGGCGACGTTCATTTCGTCGTGGACCATACTGACCAAGGCGGTCCACAACTCGAATTGACTTGGCTCCCGCAAGCGAGGCTGCGTCCAGAACAAATCTTGTTTATCGAAGCGGAAGCCGTGTTCTATGGAGAAACGCCTTTTGTAAGTGGCCCACACTTCGCTGAGTTCAAGCTCACTTTGCCCCGACCATACGAACCAGCTTTCCAGTGGGTCACGCCGTTTCCCACTGGCTCCAAAACGCTGCACTCGAAATACACTCAAATTCATTTTCACTGCTTCGCGCAGATGCAAACCCTGCCATTGGCTCACCACTATCTTACCCCCACTATCGTCTACGCCTATCCATTGTTGGTCGGGTTGGCCGTGCGTAGCCACATTGTTACACTGAAAGCGTGGACCGTGTTTGCTAGGTGCTCCTCGTCGCCGCTCGCCAACCGCCACTGCTCGGGGCTGGCCGATAGAAGACCCGATTAGCCTTGAGCCGCACCAACAAGTCATAATCGGGGCTGACCTCCACCAGGAAATCTTTGGTCGGATAGTACCGGTCGCCCAAATTTATGGGGCGCTGTTCAAAGTAAGCTCGGAGCTCTTTAAGTTGAGTAGCCGCTACGGTGGCCGGAGTTTGGGCGGTTGGAATGCGGCGATTACTAACAATGTAAGTGTGACTGCTGGCCTGGGCGGGCACCACCACCACCGAGAATTGCCAACCAACTGTAACCGGCTTATCACATTCAGGCAGGTTGTGAGCATAAAGGTAGCCCCGGTCTCTCGAGGTCTCACTGAAAGGCCGTTCAATATTGGAGGCATCTACTGCCAGTAGCACTCTTTGGCCGGGAGCAGGTTTAGGAGCAAAGTTTACCAGGGTTTGTTCAAAACGAGCCTGGTTAAGTTTACCGAGTTTGAGTGCGGCATACAAGCTGGGCCACCTACCCTTTGGGTGACGCTCAAAGTGGGGCGAGAGCGAGAGTTCAATTACCGAATGAGCCTGAGTTTCACTCAAGAGGGCATCGGCCAGGTTGAACAAAGCATCCCGGCTTTGCTCAAAACATTCGTAGAGGGCCTGCCGAAATTGTTGAAGTATATTAAGGTTCATGTGAGTAATCTCCTTTCTTTTTTGGTCGAAAGAAACATTACTCGTTTGGGCGAGTTACTGCAAAGCGGCTGGCCCTTTAATTTTTTATCTAAACGTCAAAACCTGAAAAGTTCTTGTTTTTCTTTTAAATAAAGTTCAATTAACCGGTTCAGTTCGGCAATAAGAGCTATTTCATTTGTTCACATTCTTTCAGAGCTAGTCTAAAAAAGCGGCCAGCCAGCTAAAATCGGTTAAAAAGTATGACATGAATAACCGACAAATTTATCCAACGAATTTAAGTGACAATGAGTGGCAAATAATTGAGCCGCTCTTACCGGTGCCAAAAGAACTCGGTCGCAAAATTAAATACTCGATACGTGAAATCCTTAACGCCAACTTTTACATCGTGTGTTCAGGTTGCGTTTGGCGTTTGTTACCACACGATTTACCCCTTACCGCCTTGTCTTTCATGATTCATCCAGCAATTCGTTAATCAAGGTATTCATGCGGTTGGTTTGCTGGTTGATATTCTTTAGAATGCATAAATTGTGGTCGTAGTCTTCCGCCGGTTGGGACGAGTCACGGCCTAAATAAGCAGCTTCCGGCCCTGAATATTCGGTTTGAACTTTGGTGTAAGCGTTTTATATTAATTGTAACTGACCGGTCGAATATAGGTGGCGGTGTGGTGAGTAAGCCGTTTACCCTGCTGGTCCAGACATTCGGCGGTACCATAGATCAGACGACGGCCAAACTTTAGTATCTCAGCTTTACATAATATATCGGTGCGGCCTCCACCTAGAAAAGCGGTATTAAGTTCGTTGGTGACAGTCATATCACCCTCCTGCCGTCCGATACCGGTTATCAGGGCGAACCAGATAGCCAGGTCGGCGGCAGCCATGTAAACCGGACCATTGACTACCCCACCCGGTCGCTCAAATTCCCTGCGAAAAGGAATTTTTATCGTGCATTTCCCTTCCTCAAATGAATAAAGCTCAAAGCCGTACATCTTTATAAATTCAGACTCGCTTAACAGTTGTTGTAATTCCTGTTCAGTTACAGCAAGTGGCATTATTATATCCTTTTAGTTCGTATTAAAACCGGTAAAGTTTTGTTTTGTACTTGTGCTTATGCTTATTATTCTGATGTACCCTACTTTATCACATTTGAAAAGACCCAGACCATAAACTGATTTGGACTGAATAAGCCGGTTTATTTAAAAACGTCTTTATGTGCGGACTGTTTTTTGGTTTCGCTGACCTGGGCATATATGCGGGTGGTTGCCGGGTTGGCATGGCCCAGCAAATCCTGGGTTACGGCCAGATCGCCGGTACCGGCCAGCATTTTGGTTGCAAACCAGTGTCGAAATTTATGGGGGGTGATCTGGACGTACACCTCGGCTTCCTCGACCAGTTCCCACAGCATTTTCTGAATAGTCCGGGGGGTCAAAGGCTTTATTTCTTTCAAACCGGCCCCCCGGTCGTGACGAGCAAAAACCGGTTGGGCCGCCAGTTCCCCAGCCCGCCACCGCGCGCTTTTTCGACGGGTTGGGACAGGCGTTTGTGCCGTCTCAGGCTTTTTTTCTTCTCTGGCCTGTTGCAAAAACCGGGCGCGGGCTTGCAAATAAGCCTGTAAAGTTTGCCAGGCTTCGCTGCTAAAGTAAACCCAGCGTTCTTTGTTACCTTTGCCAACCACTCGCGCCCGCTTGTTGATATGGTCGAGGTCGCCGCCGGTTAGCGTACAAATCTCACTCACTCTGGCTCCGGTCGAACGCAAAGTTTCCAGCAGGGCCAGGTTTCGCAAAGCTCCTATACAATGACGTTCGGCATCATACTGTGCCAGACCGGCGGTTTGTCCAGGCGAAGCAGGGGCAGTGTGGTCAATTCGTGAACGCGCCGCCTGGAGCAGGGTTTCAACCACCTCATCTGAGGGAACTTTATCAATGATCGTTCGGCTGGGTTTTCCGCGCAACTGGCGCAACCGGATCGTTAACCGTTCAAATTCGTCCGAGGGGATCAATAGCAACCGTTCGACGCTACACCATCGGTAAAACCTCAGCAGAGCGGCAGCCGTGATCGCCAGGGTTGCTTTCGAGGCCGGTCGAGCCTCCGCCCCGCTAGCGGTGGCCTTTTTATGGACGGCTGTAGCAGTAGGGGTAGTGGCCGGTTTTGGTAACATTACACCACCACCGGCAAGCTGGCGCATAAAGGCTATCGCCCAATCGGTCTGCAACCGGTTAAGCGCTATTTCCTCCAAAGGTTTTAACTCTAGGAGGGGCAAATCTTCCTCATCCTCAGCAAGGGGTTTTGTGGTGAGGGTTACTTCGTCCGGCGTGGCGGCAGTTAAATCTGATTGAGAAATACCGGTCGGGTTAATCAGGTCAGCGAGCAACAAAAAGCGGCAGAATCTATTTAACACAAAACGGTAAGTGCGCTCGGTAGCCGGGGACTGGCTATTTTTTACGTCAGCCAGGAAGTCGGCCAGGGCCTGTGAAAGACTAATGCCTTTGGCTGATTTATCTTTTGAGACATTTTCAATCGCTGAAATTATAGTATCGCCGGTTTTCACTTTATATTTTTACCCTAAATCTTAGGCCAGAATGGCTACAAATCCTTATTACCAAATTCCTTTTTATGGATCGTATAATAGGTGTTATACGATCCATTATAATAAAAAAAGGTCCACCTGTCAAGCCTAATATGATCCCTGGATTACTCGTTCGGCTTTAGCGGTTATCGACCACCCGGCGGGCTTTTAGCTGGAACCGAGGCAGCGAATCGACCGGCACACCTTTGACCGGTACGCGCAGGGCCAGTCGCTGGCGCAGCAAAGAGTTTAGAATAGCCAGTTTATCTTTTTCGACTTCGGCTAGCTCTAACTCGACCGCGATTTCGTCCATATCGTTTTCGCGGAAAAAGATGATCCGAAATTCGTTGGCCTCAAACACCTCGCGGATAATGGCTTCCACCGAGGAAGGGTAAATATTGATACCGCGCACAATCAGCATATTATCGATCCGCCCGGTGATGCCGCCTTCCAGGCTCATAAAGGTCCGGCCACACTCGCAGGGTCGGTCGGCCAGTTTTACGGCGTCACCCGTCCGGTAGCGGATGACTGGATAACCCCAGCGACCGAGGTTGGTGATAACCAGTTCGCCGCTTTGACCGGGCGCGACCGGCTGGCCGGTGGTCGGGTCGAGGATTTCGGCGATAAATTCGGCCTCGTTTACGTGCAAACCGTTTTGAGCCGAGCAGCTATAACCATAGGCTCCGACTTCCGAACCCCCGGCGTGGTCGTGGCAGGTGGCACCCCAGGCCTGTTCAATCCGCTTACGGACGCTAGGGATACCCGCTCCCGGTTCACCGGCGTGAATGGCTATTCTAATAGAAGACTCCGCCAGGTCGATCCCCTTCTGGGCAGCTACCTCGGCCATGTGCAGGGCATAAGTTGGGGTACAACAAAGGACGGTTGCCTTACTTTCCAGGATTGCCGCGATACGCTGCTCGGTATCCATGCCACCGCCCGGTATCGCCAACGCTCCCACCAAATGAGCACCTTCGTAGGCCGCCCAGAAGCCGATAAATGGTCCAAACGAAAACGCCATAAAGACCCGGTCGGCACTGGTTACACCCGCCGCTTTGTACACCCGCGCCCAGCATTGCGCCCACCAGTTCCAGCTCGCAACCGTATCCAGCACCTTCAAGGGCCGACCAGTTGTACCGGAAGTCTGGTGCAACTTTATATAGGCTTCTTCGGGATAGGACATATTGCGGCCATAAGGCGGATATAAGTCTTGTTCGGCAACCAGTTCCGATTTGAGGGTGAAGGGGATTTTTGCCAGGTCAGCTAATGATTGCAGTCCGTCCGGCTCGAAGGCGGCCAGTTTTTCCTTATAAAAGTGGTTCTGGCTGTCGTTTTTTAGAAAAGATAACAACACCCGGAGCCGTTCAATCTGGTGGCTTTCGATCTGGCCGGAATTGCCGTATTCTAAATCGATGGCGTTGGCTGCAAGCATACGGGTAGCACTCCATGTAAATTCACGACTTTCGCTCTTGAACCTGAGATATTGTTTCGAGCGAAAGTCCTAAAATTGGCTATTTAGACAGTTCTTTCTGATAACCGCCATTTTCGGTGTAAGCTTCTTCGCGGTACAAACCCAGGGCCTCAAATACCGGCGTGTCAGTCACCGAGAACAAGATCGCTTCCGAGGTTGCGCTGGTGTTGCCATGCTCGTGCCATGTCCAGGGCGGCAGCACCAGGAAGTCGCCCTTCTTCCAGTCGAAGCGCATACCATCAATGATGGTATAACCTCTGCCATCGACCACCTGATAAACCGCGCTAGTGGTATGCCGGTGCGCTTTGGTATGGATGCCGGGGCGCAACATCTGGGCGGTACAACTCAGCGTCGGCAAGACCGGGCCGCCGGTCTTGGGGTTGGTATAGGTCAGGGCCACATCATCGTAAGGGCTGGCGTCGACCTCGGCCAGGTCACGTAGAGCGTCATAGGTTTTGGCCCAGCGGTAGACCAGCAACGGCGAAACCTTTTCGGCATTATAACGGGTGTCGGGAGTACGCCAGGCCGGGACCAGGTTGCCGCCGCCATACTTTTTGGTATGATAGTTGTCGGGCAGCGTCAACGGCTGTTTATGATCAGGGAAAGGCTCGAAAAAGCTGGTACCCAGCGACTTCAACAGATTTATGTCAAGTCCATCCATCCAGATCACCGGTTCACTGGTCTCGTTGCCGTGATCGTGCCATTGCCAGGGCGGGGTCAGAATCAGGTCATATTGCTCCATAAAGCAGCGTTCGCCTTCGACCGAGGTATAGCCGCCGCTCCCCTGTAGGATAAACCGGATCGCGCTCTGGGTGTGGCGGTGGGCCGGGGCGACTTCGCCGGGCTTGACCATTTGCACCCCGGCATAAATATTCCGGGTGGCGGTTTTCAGGTGGCTCAAGCCGGGATTATTCAAAATCAAAACGCGCCGTTCGCCTCCGCGCTCGATTGGGATTTCGCCTGCTTTGATAATCCGGGGATAAATCTCGTCCCAGGTCCACTTGTAAGGGATCGCCTCTATCACCGGCTGAGGAGTGACAAGGTTGCTCAGATACTTCCACAGGGGCGGCAGATAAGCCCCTTCTATATCGGCGTAAAACTCCTCCAGAGTAGTTTCGGTCATAGCCGGATGAGGAGTCGCCTGTTCGGTCATTGCCATAGTTATCTCTCCTTTGAGCGCGAAAACTTGTTAAACCAGGGTCAGGTTTTAGGCCGCCTGGGGCATTACCAGTCCAAATTCGTTAACCAGGGCCGTAACCCGGTTGGTGTATTCCTGGCGCATTTCTTGGTTTGTGCGCTTCTTGATGCCCCAGCGACGATAAATCTCGTTATTTTTGGAATTAGGGCTACCAAAGAAGGGTAACATTACCGGGTATAGCCAGTCAAGTGTATTCTGCGCGATTGCCCGGCCATCTTCGGTGGCGCATAGCTCGATGGTGTGGCTGCGGCCAAACCCGGCGTGAAAACGTTCTTCCGGCATAGTCGAAAGGGCCAGCTTTCTTAACGGCAGGAAAGTACTTTCGGCCAGGTCTTCGACCTGAATAATCTCGGCCAGGTCGCAGATAGCCTTGAAGACCAGGAATTCTTGCCAGTTTTGCAGACTGTTTTCAAAAATGGAGTTGTGGCGGGCGTTGTGGTCGAGGGTGGCCGGATCGAGGTTCATTTCGACGGCCAACCGGTAAAATTTCAGGTGATGGCCGTATTCCTCCATCGCGATCCGGCAGGCCAGGAACTTCTCTTTGGGACCGGGTGCCAGCGCAATCGACGGCTCATCAAACCGCTGCGCGCCGGTGATTTCGTTAACCACGTGGCTGGCGACAATTTTGCCCAGCGCGATCCGGTATTCCTCCGGTAACTGGTCGAGTTCGGCTACCTCTTTGACGGTGCCGGTAAATATACCATTCTCGAAATTCTCAGTAAACATTTGTCTTTTTCTTCCTTAATAGTTTTTACAAAAATAGCTTTTACAAAAAGTTTTAATAAGGCCCTCAAAAGGCCGGTTTTAATCAGACAAAAGGCGGATAGTTAAAGATTTCCAGGTCGGTTTTAAGAGGGGTCAGGCTTTTGCCGAGCCAGCTATTCTCAACGGCTTTCGCCAGGCTATCGACCGTCCAGCCTGCCTGACTGACCAGGGAGCGCACCGGTTCCGGCTGGTTGAACAGAAACACTTCTTTACCCCGCACCCCCAGGATTTGTCCACTCAGGGCCTGAGCCTGGTCGCTACACAGGTAAGCCACCAGTGGGGCCACGTGTTCGGGCAGGACTTTGCGGGCACCCTCAACGTAAGCGGCCAGTTCGGGGGTGGTCGGTTTGATTTTATCGGTGATCCGGGAGTATGCAAAAGGAGCGATACAGTTGGCGGTTACGTTGTAGCGGGCCATATCCATCGCACAGACCCGCGTGAGCGACATAATGCCACCCTTGCTGGCGGCATAGTTGGCCTGTCCGACGTTACCCATGATACCGGCAGTCGACACAATATTTACGATCCGTCCGGTCTTACGCTCCTTGAAGTGCGGCAAGGACGCCCGGATAACGGCAAAGGTGCCGGTCAGGTTCACCCCGATAACGGCGTTCCACTCGTCCTCGCTCATATTAAAAATCATGCGGTCACGCAGAATTGCGGCGTTATTAACTACAAAATCGAGCTGTCCAAAGCTATCCAACGCCAGTTGAACCAATCGGGTACCGGTTTCAAAACTACCCACTCTGTCCGTGCTGGCAACCGCTACGCCCCCGGCCTGTTGGATTTCCACCGCCACCTGGGCCGCCAAATCTTGACCGCTTTCATCGGGGGTGCCATCCGAGTTCAGATTGGCATCGTTGACGACCACCCGCGCTCCTTGCTGGGCCAGATAAAGCGCGATAGCCCGGCCAATTCCCTGACCGGCACCGGTTACGAGGGCTACTTTGCCCGCAAATTGAGGCTGCAATCGGTACTCCTGATTATGTAAAGTTGTTTTGAAGATTTTGCGTAAATATTGAAACTGAAAAGATTTAAGCGAATTAAGTTCTACATTCATTTTATCCGAAGGCAAGCTGGTTTTCTAGTACCAATCGGACTAATTTGTAAATGTTTATTAGTTAGATTAGACTAACCAGAAAATCATTAGGTTTAGAAGTAAGAAATTTTATGACCAAAAATAAATCCGATATGAATAGTTTAACCGCAGCCGAGGAGCGCGTAAAACAGCTTGAGGCCGACCGTAGCCGCATGGAAAGCTTTTTACAGGCTCACGATAGCCTGACCCGTATGGTTCTGAACGGCCAGGGTTTGAGCGAAATAACCGCACACTTTGGCGAATTGATCCAGCATAGCGTCGAAATCGAGGATCGCTTTCATAATCTGCTGGGAGTTTATACCCGGCCCGCCAGTGCCGACCAGTTGCACCTGGACCGGGCGGCGGCATTTGCCGGGCATCTGTCTGTCGAACTTTTGGGCGAACCAATCCTAATTGAACAAACTTTTCAGGCGATAATTTCGTACCAGCGACCTGGTTCGGAACTGCCCTACCGCATCGCCGAACCGCAACCGGAACGCGGCCAGACCCGTTTGCGTTTGGTCGCGCCGGTCATGGTCGAGCAGGAACTATTGGGTTACGTCATATTGCTCGACCGGCGGGGCGGCTTTAGCGAACGGGTAATCCAGGCTCTCGAACACGCCGCCCTGATTTATGCTTTGCTGATGATGAAGGAAAAGAGCGAAGCCCAGACCGAGCAACGGTTGAGGGCCGATTTTATCGAGGATTTGATCTCCGGTCAGGCCGGGCTTGACCAGGCGAATTTGCTGCGGCGAGGTCGTTATTTCGGGTTTAACCGGGCAGCAGCCTACCTTTTTTTGCTGGTAGAACTGGACGATTTTGAGACACAAAGCGAAAAGCTGAACTGGGACGAAGGCTTTAGCCGCTCCTTTTTGCGCCACCTGACCAACGAAATGAGCCGGGCCGTTCGCAACCTGGCCCCGGATAGCTTGCTTTCCGGCAAAGGGCCAACCCTGACTATTCTGGCTCCTCTTTCAAAAGATACCCACGAGGCCGAACAAACCCGCTTGCTTGATCAGGCGATCCGGCAAAGCCTGAACCGGGTTACTGGCCGGGATGAAAAGCCTTTCACCCTTTCAATCGGGATCGGTGGCGTTTGCCGGTCGCTCGAAGATTTCCCGTCGGCGGCCCGGCGGGCGCAGCGTTGCCAGGAATTATTAAAAATGCTGGGCCGGAGCGGTCAAACCGTAAATTATGCCGACCTCGGCCTGTATAGCCTTTTGCTGGACCGGCAAAATAAGCAACCCTTGTTCGATTTTGCCGCCGCCCAGTTGAAAAGTTTGCAGGAATATGACAAAACCCACCGGGCCGGTTTGCTCGAAACCCTCCGAATTTATTTTGCTCACTCTATGCGGCTCAAAGAAACTGCCCAGGCCTGCCAGATACATCTCAGTGCCCTGAAGTACCGCTTAGGGCGGTTACAGGAGGTCGGCAATTTTAGTCTGAACGACCCGGATGCCTGTTTTAATTTACAACTGGCCCTGAAAATCAGCGAGGTCGACCGTATTTTTTACCCGACCAAAACTGACCTGTAGCTAGCCCGCTGACCTAATATTATGTCAAATAAAAAGTCTAAAGCTTATTTGAGAATATAGCGGCTCTCGCTTATAGATGAGAACCCGCCTGAACAGGATCGGAAGGCACCCATACGATTTGACAATACGCCAGCTAATTTTGTATCTTAATAATATCCGTTAAACGCCAGAGTATCAGCTAGATTTTTGAAAGATTGCCCACCCGCAACCAGGGCAGACCGGCTTTTTTATCGGAAAACTACATAACTCGCCCGTTTCGTAATTTAAATACAGGTAAAATCGGAGAATCGAGGAGGATTCCAGGAATGAATGACCAGTCTAATTCTAATTCTGAAGGCCAATCGCCCGCCGACAGGCTAAGTCGCCGCCGTTTCATAAAAAATACTGCGCTGGTAGCCGCCGGAACTACCCTCAGCAGCAGCCTTTTGGCGGCCTGTGGCGATGCCGCTACGCCGACCGCCGGGGCCAGTGCTACCACCGCCGCCAGTGCCGCAACCTCGGTGGCAGCCAGTGCCACCACGATTGCCGCCGCGCCCGCTACGACGGCTGCTGGAGCGGTTGTCGCCGCAACCGGCGCAAACCTCAAAGTTGGTCTGGTAGTGCCCCTTTCCGGTGTCTACGCCCAGCTTGGACCAGACATCATCGACGGTATGAATTTGTACTTTGATAGCGTGGGCGGAGTCGTCGCCGGTCGCAAGGTAGAACTTCTCAAGGAAGACGAGGAAAATGACCCGCAAGCCAGTCTGCGCAAAACCAACAAACTGATCCAGAGCGACAAAGTGGACATCATGGCCGGGATCGTGTCGAGTGCGGTCGCCCTGGCCCTGCGCGATGTGGTCGATCAGTCCAAAATGGTGCTGGTAATTGCCAACGCCGGAGCCAACGCCCTGACCGGTGCCCGCTATAGCAAGTATATTTTCCGCACCTCCTTCTCGAATGGTCAGGTGCCCTGGCCGCTCGGCACCTGGGCTTATAGTAACGTCGGCAAAAAGATATTCGTCACCGCCCCGGACTACTCCGCCGGACACGAAAGCTCGGACGCTTTCAAGAACACTTTTACCAAAGCCGGGGGCACCATCGCCGGGGAACTATACCCGCCCTTTGGCAAAACCAGCGATTACGCCCCTTTCCTGACCCAGATTCAGCAAGCCAAACCGGACGCCGTATATGCCTTTTACTCCGGCTCGGAGGCGGTAAACTTTGTCAAACAGTACGACCAATTTGGCCTCAAGAAAGACATTCCGCTGATCGGGGCCGGTTTTTTGATCGAGGAAGACACGCTGGGTGCCCAGGGTAACAGCGCGTTAGGGGTAAAAACTTCCCTGCATTACGCCCTGAGCCTGGATACCCCTGAAAACAAAAAGTTTGTCAGCGATTTCAAGGCCAAGTATAACCGCAACCCCAGCACCTTCGCCCTGCAAGGCTTCGATACCGCCCGCTTTATTGCCGAGGGGGTCAAGGCGGTCAACGGTGACACTACCAACAAAGACAACCTGATCAAAGCCCTGGAAGCGGTCAAGTTTACCGGTCCGCGTGGTCCATTTGAACTCGACCCGACCAATCACGGTCTTACTCAAAATATGTATCTGCGGGATTGCGTGGCCGGACCGGATGGCAAACCGATGAACAAGGTGCTCCAGACCTTTGAGAAAATCAAGGACATCAACACCCTTCTCAAAGGCTAACCGGATTGATTGAGACGGTTTGTACGATAAATGTAAACGGTAAATTATGAAGCTTAACAACCTGAGCTTTGATTCGATGGTGATCCAGCTTTTAAATGGCCTGTCGCTGAGTATGTTGCTATTCCTGCTGGCGGCGGGCCTCTCTCTGATATTCGGCCTGATGAACGTCATAAATCTGTCGCACGGGGCCTTTTATCTGCTGGGGGCTTATTTTGGTTTCTCAGTGGTCAATTGGACCGGCAATTTCTGGTTGGCGGTAGTGCTGGCTCCGGTCGGAGTCGGGTTGTTGGGTCTGGTGATCGAGGCCGGTTTGTTGCGCTGGCTCTACAAAAGCGATCACCTGAACCAGGTGATTTTGACCTTCGGGGTGGCATACGTGCTATCAGACGCGATCCACTGGATTTGGGGTGGTAATCCTCAATCGCTGGTTTCACCGGCTCCCTTCGATGGTTTTGTCCAGATTCTAGGCAAACAGTTCCCCGTTTACCGGCTGTTTGTAATGGCAATCGGCTTGCTGATCGCGCTGGGCCTGTGGCTGTTGATCGACCGGACCCGGCTGGGAGCGATAATCCGGGCCGGGGTTTCGGACAAAGAGATGGCCGGGGGCCTGGGGATCAATGTCCGGCTGATCTTCAGCCTGATCTTTGCTTTTGGGGCGGCCCTGGCCGCCTTGAGCGGCGTTATTGCCGGGCCTTATCAGAGCTTTGGGCCGGGAGCCGACTTTGACACGCTGATTTTAGCGTTGATCGTGGTAGTAGTCGGCGGGTTGGGTACTCTGTCGGGGGCCTTTTACGGGGCATTGGTGCTGGGGCTGGCCGATACTTTTGGCAAGGTTTTTTTCCCGGATTATGCTCAGTTTGTGATTTATGCGGTTATGGCACTGGTGCTGCTGACCAAACCAACCGGGTTATTCAGCCGGGCCAGTGTATAAGATTAAGATAGACGCTTATTTTTCTAGTAACTACACACCAAACCGACGTAAAGGATCGAAGCAGGGGTCGTGGGGGGCGACCCCTGCGGGGGGTCATACAGGCGGTACCCTATGGGTGCCCCTGTTAATACTCTTTTCTTCTTCTTTCCCCGTCCACTGGTGGCCCTGGGGAGGGGTCAGGGGTGGGGTCTGAGTAGTTACTTTTTCTAAGAATATTTTCCCAGCTTACCAAAATTTTACCGGTGAGAGTTTTCGAGGTCAGCATGAGTCTTGAGGAAGTCAGTAAGGATATAGAGGCCGGTCCGGTCGCCTCGCCTGACAAGGAGGATGACAGTGGTAATTACGCCGTCAGGCCTTCGCTGCCCTGGCTAGGTCCGGCTAAATGGCTATCCGGTGGGCTGGCGGTACTGCTATTGGCGGCTTTCCCGGCCTTGAGCAACGGCGACAATTTTGGGGTCAATCTGCTGACCGAAGTTTTGATTTACGCCCTGTTCGCGCTCAGTTTGAATCTGTTGCTCGGTTACACCGGGCTGGTGTCTTTTGGACACGCGGCCTATTTTGGACTGGGGGTTTACGCCGCCGGAGTCTTTACGGCCCAGATTAAAAATGCCAGCTTCTTGCTGGGTCTGCTGGTAGGAGTGGTGGTAGCCGGGGTAGCCGCCCTCGGACTGGGTTATTTATCGATCAGAACCTCCGGCATATATTTTCTGGTGCTGACGCTGGCCTTTTCTCAGATGCTTTATGCTATCGCCTTCAAGTGGAACGATCTAACCGGCGGCTCGAACGGCTTGCCGGTACTAAAACCTGAACTGATTCTGTTTGGCTGGCAAATCGACCTGACCGACCCGGCAGCTTATTACTTTGTCACCCTGGCCCTGTTTGTTATCGGCTTTCTGGTAATCCGGCAGGTGATACGCTCGCCCTTCGGTCATACTCTGGTCGGTATCCGGGATAACGAGGAACGCATGGCGGCATTGGGTTATCAAACCCGCAATTTCAAACTGGCGGCCTTCGTGATTGCCGGGGCACTGGCCGGACTGGCCGGAGTTTTAAACGTCTACCACAACGGCTTTGCCTCGGCGGACGATTTGTACTGGACCAATAGTGGCCTGGTAATGGTCATGGTGCTGCTGGGTGGCAAAGGTACCTTGATCGGGCCGGTGCTGGGGGCCTTTTTTGTACGGTACGCCGAGCAGTTTATCCAGGGTCAAAAATTTACGCTGGGTAGTTTCCTGATGGCCGAACGTTGGCTAATGGTATTAGGAGCAATCCTGGTGGTGTTTGTGCTGTTCGCACCTTCCGGTATAGTCGGGATTGGCCGCAGCCTGTGGCGGTGGGGAACTGAACGGTTGAGCGTCAGGGGGAAGCAAAAATGACAACCCCATTCAGCGGCGAAGCCCTGCGCGTTACCGATCTGCAAAAAACTTTTGGCGAGTTAAAAGCGGTCGGTGGGGTCAGTTTGAGTGTAGCCAGAAGCGAACGACGCGCCGTGATCGGGCCAAACGGGGCCGGTAAAACTACCTTTTTTAATCTGATCAGCGGAGCCTTGAAGCCTACCGCCGGAACTATTGAGTTTGAAGGCCACAACGTCACGGGCTTACCCGATTGGAAGCGGGTCCGGCGCGGTCTGTCGCGGACTTTTCAGCGCAACAATCTTTTTACCAGCCTGACCACCTTTGAGAATGTCCGGCTGGCGGTCCAACGTCAGCACTCGTTAAGCTATAATTTATGGTCAGCCGGCAAAGCCCGGCGGCAACTCAACGAACGGGTCGAACAGGTTCTAATACAGGTCGGGCTGGCCCGGCGTTCCCAGACGGTGGTTGCCAGCCTGTCTTATGGCGAGCAACGCCAGCTTGAAATCGCCCTGGCCCTGGCTACCGAACCCTCGATTTTGCTGCTGGATGAGCCGACCGCCGGGATGTCGGTGGCCGAAACAGGCCGCATGATCGATCTGATCAAACAGTTACCGCCCAGCCTGACACTGCTGCTGGTCGAACACGATATGGAAGTTGTGTTTTCAATTGCCGACCGGATCACGGTTTTGCACCTGGGGCAGGTCCTCACCGAAGGCACCGCCCAGGCTATCCGGGCTGACGAGCGGGTGCGTCAGGTTTATTTTGGAGACTAAAAAAAGTATGCTGGAATTGCGAGACATTCATACTTACTACGGCGAAAGCTACGTTTTGCAGGGTGTTTCCTTGCGAGTGGACAAAGGCGAAGCGGTAGCTTTGCTCGGTCGTAACGGGGTCGGCAAAACCACCACCATTCGCAGCATCATCGGCTTTACGCCGCCCAGGCGAGGGCAGGTGCTTTTCCACCATCAGCCTTTACAAAAACTCAAAGCGGCTTCGATTGCCCGGCTTGGGGTGGGGCTGGTGCCGCAAGGCCGCCGGATTTTCCCAAATCTGACCGTGCGCGAAAACCTGACCGTGGCCGCCCGTAACCCGGTCAAAGGCGGCTGGTCGCTCCCCGAAATTTACCGGGTTTTCCCCCGGCTAAAGGAACGCGAACGCAACCTGGGCAGTCAGCTATCCGGCGGCGAACAGATGATGCTGGCAATTGGACGAGCTTTGATGACCAACCCCCGGCTTTTGTTGATGGACGAACCCTCGGACGGGCTGGCCCCGATGGTGTTGCACGATATTATTCAAATTACCTGCCAGCTACGCGAACGCGATCTTTCCATCCTGCTGGTGGAGCAAAACATCAAGATGGCCTTTGATATTGCCAGCCGGGTCTATGTAATGAACAAAGGCCGGATCGTCTGGGAAGGAGCCTCGGCGGTGCTGGAAGCTGACGAGAGCCTGAAACATCAGCATCTAGGAGTTTGATTTTGGATAAAGCGTTGCGAATTAGCATCGTCGGGGCCGGGCCAGCCGGATTATATTTTGCCCTGCTGATGAAGAAAAGTAACCCGGCTCACGAAATCACGATTGTCGAGCAAAATCCTGCCGGGGCGACCTACGGTTGGGGCGTTGTTTTCTCAGGCCGGGCGTTGGGTTTCTTGCGCGATACCGACCCGGCAGCCTACGCCGAGATCGAGAGCCAGATGGAAGTCTGGGACGACCTGACCATCGCCCGCGAGAGTGAGCAAGTGCGGATCGATGGCAGCCGCTACAGTGGAATTTCCCGCCTGACTCTCCTGACAATCCTGCAAGAGCATTGCCGCAGACAAGGCGTAAATATATGCTTTGACCAGCGATTGAACGACCTGTCGCTTTTCGACGGCTACGATCTGATTGTGGGAGCCGATGGCGTGAACAGTGTAACCCGCCGCAGTTACCCCGGTGTTTTCCACTTCGATGCCAGCCAGCTAACCAATAAATATATCTGGTACGGCACTACCCAGCTTTTTGATACCCTGTCGCTGATCTTTCGGAGCTACCAGGGCGGCTCGTATGTGGCGCACTGTTATCGCTATAGCCCGACCCACAGCACCTTTATCGTGGAGTGCGACGCCCAAACCTGGCAGCAAGCCGGGTTCGGGCAGATGAGCGAGGCCGAGAGTGTCCGGCTGTGTCAGGAGATTTTTAAAGAGGACCTGAAAGGGCACCCCTTGCTGACCAACAAATCTAGCTGGCTCAATTTTAACGTGGTGACCAACCGGTGCTGGTGGTACGGTAATACCGTGCTGGTCGGGGATGCCCTGCGTAGTGTCCATTTTTCGATTGGGTCGGGTACCCGCATGGCCCTCGAAGATGTAATTGCCCTTTACAATGCCTGTCAGGTTGCCTCGGCTGTCCCGCAAGCCCTGGCAACCTTCGAGCAAACTCACCGCCCAAACGTCGAAAAAATGCTGGAAATCGCCCGGCACAGCTACGATTGGTACGAAACTTTCGACCAGAAAATGCACCTGACGGCCATTCCACTGGCCTACGACTATCTGATGCGTAGTGGCCGGATCGAGCTTGAAATGCTCCGCAAACGCGCCCCCCACTTCGCCGCAATTTACCAGACTTATAGTGCCGGGCAGCACTCGTCCGTTTCCGAAAATAGCTAACCCGAAAAAAGCTAACCAAAGGAGATATTATTACTATGTCCCCGCTTGAAGGAGTAACGCCATATCCGGCTGAATTTATCGAACGTTACAGGCAGGCCGGCTACTGGGAAGATCGCACTTTGGGTCAGTTTTTTGACGATATTTGCCAGCGTTACACCGGTCGAACCGCGATTGTCGCAAAATCCCAGCCGGTCAGCTATGCCGAAATGAGCCGCCAGGTCGAACGGTTGGCCGCTCAATTGTTAAAATTCGGGTTAAAACCCGGCGACCGGTTTGTAATGCAGTTGCCCAACGAACCGGCCTTTATTTATCTTTTTTTCGCCCTTCAAAAGCTTGGCGTTATCCCGGTGATGGCCCTGGTGAGCCATCGCTACACCGAGATCAGCCACTTTTTGCGATTGAGCGAGGCGCGGGGTTATGCCTTCCCCGACCATAGCGGCGATTTCGAGTTTAAGAATTTGGCCGAGCAGGTAAAGGCTGAAAACCCCCGCCTGAAATATTTGCTGGTATCCGGCGCGAATAGCCTTGAAGGGGCGATCAGCCTGGACCAACTGCTGGCCGATAATGGTGAGGCTACCGGTCCTGCTCTCGACGGTAGCGAGGTAGACCCCCTCGAACCGGCCCTGTTTCAGCTTTCGGGCGGCACCACCGGCGTACCAAAACTGATCCCGCGTACCCACAACGATTATCTTTACAATGTCCGGGCCTCTGCCGCCGTCACCGACATCCGGCCTGACGATAGGCTGCTGGTAGCACTGCCGATGAGCCATAACTTCCCGCTGGCCTGTCCCGGTATGCTGGGCTTTCTGATGCACGGGGCGCGAGTAGTCCTGTCTAATTCCACTCGCCCCACCGATTTGCTGGCCCTGATCCAACAAGAGCGGGTGACGCACCTGGAACTGGTACCGACCCTGATTATCCGGCTGGTAAACGAACCGGCCCTGGCCGATTTCGACCTGAGCAGTTTACGCATAATTAATTCGGGCGGCCAGAAGCTGCAATCCGAGATCAAACGGCAAGCCGAGGAAATGATCCCGAATTGTGTGGTTCAAGAGGTCTTTGGTATGGCCGAGGGTTTGCTATGTTACGGGCGGCTGGAGGACCCGGCGGCGGTGCGTTATGAAACGGTAGGTCGACCGGTCTCGGCTTCCGACGAAATACTTTTGCTGGATGATGAAGGCAATCCGGTACCGGATGGTGAAATCGGCGAACTGTATGTGCGCGGGCCGTATACCTTGCGCGGCTATTTCCGAGTGCCCGAATACAACGCGCGGGCCTTTACCCCCAACGGCTTCTACCGTTCCGGCGACCTGATGCGCCGTCACCCCAGCGGTAACTACATTGTGGAAGGCCGCAAAAAAGATTTGATCAACCGGGGCGGCGAGAAAATCAGTGCCGAAGAAATCGAGAATCTGATCCTGACCCATCCGGCGGTCTTTAACGTGGCCTGTATCCCCGTCCCCGATCCGATTCTGGGTGAGCGCATCTGCGCCTGTGTGATCCTAAAACCGGCTCAAAGCCTGATTCTCGCCGACCTCTGCCAGTTTCTGCTGGGGACCGGGATTGCCAAATTCAAACTACCGGAACGCCAGGAGATTATGACCGAGTTTCCTTTATCGAAATTCGGCAAGGTCGCCAAAAATGTGCTGGTTCAGCAAATCATTTGATCTCAATATGTTAAAAGGCCAAAGATTTGTAATTTTTTGGCTCTTTTATTATACTTTAGCGATTATGTTCGTAGGGGAAAGAAAGAACATAAAGTTAGCCTGAGTTCAGGCAAGGAGTATTATTATGGGCCAGTCACCTTTTAGTCAGGAACAACTCGACATCTTAAATCAGCCGTTGGATGCCAAGCGAGTAAAGCATCGACCGGGCGGTGGTGGGGTTCAACTGTCCTACATCGAAGGTCACGACGTAATCAATACCGCCAACCACGTATTTGGGTTTGGCAACTGGGGTTATGACTTGTTAGGGGTGGAATTGAACACGGTGAGCGACGAAAAAGGCGAGATAGTCGGTAGCTACTACGCAGCGCGCATCAGGGTGACGGTCGCCGGTTGTGTGCCGATCACCGAAGAAGGCGTGTGCGCAGTCTCGGAAGGGCGCAACCCTCGCGCCCGGATCGACGCACATGATATGTCCCGCAAAGGGGCGATCACCGATGCTTTGAAACGAGCCTTACGTTGCTTTGGTAATCAGTTCGGTAACAGCCTTTACGATAGCGACCTGGTGGACGGCCAACCCCGTAATCAGGCTCGCCCGGCCCGGCCCAATAATATGCCCGCTCCCGAAGCAATTCGGCGCCCGGCTCCTCCGGCAGCGGCTCTAACTCCTGCGCCGGTTCCGCCCCCAGCTAACGTACCGGCTCCCGTCGCCGCCAGTCGCCCGGCCCCACGCCCGGCAGCCGTCGCCGGTAACGGCGTGGTCCTGGCGAGCGACCAGCAAATCAACGGCATTCGCAAGATTGCGGCCAGCCGGAAAATTAGCGAACAACGGTTGGAAGCCGAACTCATGACCCGCTATGGTACCAGTTTGCAAAACCTGACCGATGCCGACGCCCGCGACTTTATTACCTATCTGAACAACATCGCCGCCTGAACCAGCCAATAAAGCGGCAAACTAAGTTTTAAATCATATAAAGTCTATCCGTAAAGTTTTGTAAAATTTTTATGGATAGACTTTTTGTGATCCTCAATAATTATGGTTAAAGTAATTATGGTTAGACAAAATGAATAAAAATGCCGGGCGAATTTTAGTTGTTCTGTATCTGGCTCAATCCGGTTCAGTTTGCTAACCTTAGCTAGCCGGTTGGAATTTTTCACTTTATTCAGCGTAACATCTACCAGCCAACCGGTAAGGCAAGGAGCATTTATGAAATATAGAGGGACTATCAAAGAGGTCATCCCGGCCAGACCGCCGTCGGTGCGCACCAGGCTGGTATTGACCGAAGTCATCGATGGAGCTAGCCACGATTTAGGCGAAGTTGTTTTTGTAGGGTACGGCTGGACAAAATGGGATTATGAAGCATCGCTACGAACGCCCGGTGAGACAATTGAACTGGAAGGGGCCGAGCGTTCGGAAGATGCTAACGTCCCGGTCATCGGCCACGAGATAATCCCGTCCGAAGAGTCTGGGCTAGCTCATTCTATACCGCAGGAATGGCGGTAACCGGTCTTAAAAGCTCATTAGGGCGGAAGCTTCTTTATATCACTTATTATATCACTTATTTAAATCAAATTGTTGATTTTGCATACCTTGAATTGCTCATTTTTGTTATGCAAATCACTATTCTACTTTTTGCACAAAAATTTATTCTACTTTTTGTACAAAATGCTCTAGCTTTATTGAGCAAGTTATAACATACTTATCTTTATCAGGTTCTGTTCAACATTTGTCCAAACACCTTAAAACCAAATAACAAGTGCAAAGTGGAGAAGAAGACAATGACAATTAATTTGGCATTGAAGGAAACCGATAGTGCGGCCCAGGCTAGTCACCATCCCCTCGACCCACTGACCCCTGCGGAAATTCTCAAAGCGGTTGCGATACTTAAAGCCAGTGGCCGGGTTGACGAAAAATGCCGGTACGCCACTGTAGTGCTGCACGAACCCTCTAAAGAAATCGTGCTGGGCTTCAAGCCGGGCGAGTTGATTACCCGTGAAGCTTTCGTGATAATTCTGGACAACAAGGACGGTTCCACCTACGAGGCGGTCGTTTCGCTGACCGGCGAAGCTATCAGCGAATGGAAACACATTCCGGGTGTGCAGCCGCTGATTATGCTTGATGAGTTTTTTGAGTGCGAGGAAGCCGTAAAGAATGACCCAGGTTTCCGGGAAGCTCTCGCAAAACGGGGGATTACCGATGTCGATCTGGTAATGGTCGATCCCTGGTCCGCCGGAAATTATGGTGCGCCGGAAGAACAAACCATGCGGCTTTCCCGTGCGCTGTGCTGGCTCCGTTCCGAAAAGAGTGATAACGGCTATGCCCGGCCCATTGACGGCTTGATGGTACTGGTCGACCTCAATACCATGAAGGTGATTCGGGTTGACGATAACGGCGTGGTGCCGATGCCGCCGACCGCCGGAAATTACAGCCAGGATTACGTTAAAGACTTTCGGAACAGCCCAAAACCGCTGGAAATTAACCAGCCAGAAGGTGTCAGCTTTGCGGTAAACGGCCAGGAAGTTCAGTGGCAGAAATGGAGTTTTCGGCTAGGCTTTACCCCTCGTGAAGGTCTGGTTTTGTATACTATTGGCTACGAGGATGGCGGCCAGGTGCGGCCTTTGATTTACCGGGCCTCGCTTTCGGAAATGATCGTCCCTTATGGCGATCCGCACCCCAACAATTACCGCAAAAACGCCTTTGATGTAGGAGAATATGGCATCGGAAATCTAGCTAACTCGCTGGAACTGGGCTGTGATTGTCTGGGCGAAATACAGTATTTTGACGCCTTTATGTCCACCAGCCGGGGCGAAGTAATGCAGATCAAAAACGCGATTTGTATGCACGAAGAAGATTACGGCATTTTGTGGAAACACGTCGACTGGCGTACCAACCAGACCGAGGTTCGCCGGTCGCGCCGACTGGTGGTTTCTTTTATTTCGACGGTCGGTAACTACGAGTACGGCTTTTTCTGGTATTTCTACCAGGACGGTAGCCTTCAATACGAAGTAAAACTGACCGGTATCATGAATACGGCTGCTTTGCCCGCCGGAGAAACCCGCAAATACGGGACGCTGGTCGCTCCGCAACTTTACGCCCCCAATCACCAGCATTTCTTTAACGTTCGGATGGATATGATGGTGGACGGCCCCACGAATTCGATTTATGAGGTTCACGCCGAGGCCGAACCTTCTGGCCCGGAAAATCCCTACGGCAACGCTTTTTATGCCAAAAACACCCTGCTCAAAAGCGAGAAAGAAGCCCAACAATTGATCGATCCGCTTAAAGGTCGTTACTGGAAAATTGTTAACCCAAACGTTACCAACAGCCTCGGTCAGCCGGTCGGCTACAAGTTGGTTCACGGCGAAAACGTGATGCCGTTTGCTCAACCGGAGGCCAGTATCTATCACCGGGCGAATTTTATGACTAAACACCTGTGGGTAACACCCTATGACCCGGCTGAGAAATTCGCGGCGGGGGACTATCCCAACCAGCATCCCGGTGACGCTGGCCTACCGGAATGGACCGCTGCCGACCGTGAAATTGAGAATACCAATATCGTGGTCTGGTACACACTCGGCCATTTACACATTCCCCGCCCCGAAGACTGGCCGGTAATGCCGGTTTCCTATATCGGGTTTATGCTCAAACCAGTTGGTTTCTTTGACCGCAGTCCGGCCCTGGATGTACCGCCCAGCCCGGCCAAACACTGTCACACCTCGTCCGGCGGATGCGAGTGTTCCTGATTAGAACCGGCTAAAGGATCAAGGAGATATAAGGGAGATATAAGGAGAAAAAAAGGTGATAGAAGCAGAAAAAATGGAAACAAAGGCGGCATCACACGCTACGGCAGGATTACGCCACGATGCTTTACCTTTCCTGGAAACGATTGCTCAGTCGTTTGCCAATATTGCGCCGACCGCTACACCGGCCCTGACGATTCCCCTGGTGTTTGCCAGTGCTGGAAAAGGAACCTGGCTGACATATCTGTTTGCGACGGTCGGGCTGGTGCTAGTCGGACTTTGTATCAATCAGTTTGCCCAACGGTCGGCCACTCCCGGTTCACTGTATGCTTATACCACCAGGGGTCTGGGCAAGACGGTCGGCTTTGTTTCCGGCTGGGGGTTAATCCTGGCTTACCTAGCGACCGGGATCGCGGTGGTTTTTGGTTTTACGATCTTTGCGAACGACCTGCTCAGTAAACTGGGTTTTACCTTGCCTACCTACCTGTTATACCTGGTTGCGGCGGGTCTGGTCTGGTTTTTTGCCTACAAGGATATTCAACTTTCCTCAAAACTTATGCTTACGCTCGAATTACTCTCGGTAAGTGTGATTTTGATCCTGAGCGCGATAGTGCTATTTGGCAAGGGTTTTAGCTTTGATTCAAGCCAATTCACGCTGGATGGCGTTTCCTTCGACGGCTTACGCCTGGGCCTGGTGCTGGCTGTGTTTAGCTATGTCGGGTTTGAAAGCGCGACTACCCTGGGCGCAGAAGCTAAAAAGCCGCTGACTAATATTCCGAGAGCCGTAGTCGGCAGTACGGTACTGGTCGGCCTCTTTTTTATCCTTATGTCGTATGTTGAAGTATCCGGTTTTGCCGGTTACAAAAGCCCGCTCGACAAAAGTTCGGCCCCACTGACCGACCTGGCGGAAATCCAGGGCGTTTCAATTTTTGGGACCTTAACCTCAATTGGAGCCATGATCAGCTTTTTTGCCTGTGCCCTGGCCTGTGTCAATGCCGTGTCCCGCATTCTTTTTTCAATGGGCCGGGACGGTATTATTCACACCTCGATGGGGAGTACGCACACTACAAACGAAACACCCCACATTGCGGCGGCCATCTCGGCTGCTTCGCTATTGATTGTCCCGGCTCTCTTTAGCCTGTTTGGCGTGGCTTTACTGGACGCTTACGGCTATACCGGAACGATTGCTACTTACGGCTTTATTATAGCTTACATCCTGATCGCGGTGGCCGCGCCCTTGTACCTAAAAAGCCGTAATGAATTAAAAACCTGGCACGTCATTGTTTCCGTATTGGCGGTTCTGGTTATGGCAGTGCCCCTGATCGGCAGCATTTACCCGGTTCCAGTCGAGCCGTATAACCTGCTGCCTTACCTGTTCCTGGCCTACATGGCTGTCGGACTGGGCTGGGTCCTGTGGTCTAGCCGCCGGGGGTCGGAACCGCTCACCGAACCTCTCCCATAGACTTTGCCAGTTTCTTTAGAGAATAACCCACTCGCCCACCTCTCCTAGTTTTATCAGAGGTGGGCGATTTTTATTAAAAATTATAGCTGTGCAGACCCCACCCCTAACCCCGCTTCAGAGAGTGGAAAAGAAAAGAGTTTTATAGGGTCTGTTGAGCAAAAAGGTTTTATCTAGGCTAACTGCCCAATGAGGCAGGTAATGTTTGCAGGCAGAGTATGTACAAATTGCCCAATAAATAGGGGTTACAAATTGTTCAGCTAATATATTGCATCTTTTTGCACAAAATGTAAAAATTCACTATCATTACTTCTCAAAAGATTGTTACAAATATTGCTTGCAGAGTTTGATACCGCAATTACCTTATAAGAGGTAAGCCAGAAAATACAAGAGGATTCAACCAAACCCCGGCCTAAACTACAAAAGACCAATTTTGGGCAAACCAGATGTAATTTGCCGGGTCAGGGGTTGGACTAATTGGGAGGATACGAAATGAGTGCGCCTACCGAAAATATAGTTTCTTTACATGGAACAGATACAGGACCCAAAAAGACGCTCGGTGTAACCGGGGTGACAATTAACGCGATGGCCCTGATTGCCCCAGGGGCCTTTTTGTGGATTACTTTCCAACTTCAGGCTGCTCAATCCGGGCCGGACGGTGTTACCACCGGGTTCGATATGTGGCAGGGTATCGTATTTGCTTTGATCCTGGCCTTTCTGACTGCTATTTCTTACTCGCAGATGGCTAAAATTTACCCTGAAGCCGGTTATGGCAGTTCCTACTACTTTGCCGAAAAAACCTTTATGGACAAAGAGGAGCATAAACACTACCGCTGGGCGCGTATTTCCAAGCTGGTAACCGGTTGGGCCGCTCACCTGTTTTACTGGGTTTATCCCGGTGTAATGGTCACCTTTATGGCAATTTTGATCAGCTATATTGCCGGTTTGTTTGGGGCTACCGACGGCAATGGTAATCCCGGTTTGCCACTCTTTGTTAACGTTATAGTGGCAGTTGCTTTCTGCGGTTTGGTGGGCCTGATAGCGATGCGCGGTATCAGTGGCTCAACCCTGACCAGTTGGATTGTAAATGTAATCCAACTCGTAACGCTGGTGTTCTTCTCTGTGGTGGCGATTGTCTACCGAATTGTCAACCCGGATAAAGCTAACTTTGTAACTGGTAGTGACGGTTCACAGGTCGGCCACGCCGGGGCAAGTTCGGTGATTGTCCCTCACTCGCTGACGAGCGTGTTGTTCCAATCCACTATAGCGATCTTGATTTTGGTGGGTTTTGAAAGCTGCACCGCGCTTGGCTCGGATGCCAAAGACCCCAAGCACAGCGTACCACGTGGCGTTTTGTACTCGCTGATTATTCAGGGTTTGTTCGCCTATTTGCTGGAGTATTTTGCGGCTAATATGGCCCTATCGGACAAACTGACCTATGCCGGAACGGACGCTACCGGTAAGGCTGTGACCTATCAAGGGATAGCCGCTGCCGCTCAATCGCAGGCCCCTATCGGCGATCTAATGCGTTTGATGGGCGATAGTCTTCTGGGCGGACTGGGTTTTGGTCTGGCCGTTACGATGGCTATTACGGTCGCCCTGGCTATCCTGGGCACCACCCTTTCCTGCATCAATACGGGGGTCCGGGTTAGCTACGCGATGGCGAAAGACAAAGAAATGCCTGAAATTATGGGTCTGATGCACGGGCGGTTCGCTACACCGGTCGCCGGAACCTGGATTTTGGTCGCGGTGTCCGCCGTCATCGGCGCGATTGGGGTTATCAGTGTGGTGGCGCAGACCGGCATTGGGATTGCCAGCAACCTGGGTACCTTTATCCTCTACAGCCTGATTTGCGTCTGGACTATCATTGCCTTCGCCGGTCGGCCAGATCGCAACATCTTTTTACACGTAGTAATTCCAGTGCTGGGCCTGATTGCCAACATCCTGATGATCGCCACCATCTTCTATTTGGCTTTCGCTGCTGGGGGCAATAGCTCGACCGAAGGTTTGATCGCCATTGGCTTTGCTGCCGGTTGGGCTATCCTGAGCATAGTTTACCTGGTTATCAACAATGCCCGCAACGGTCGGAACTTGATCCACCCGGAAAACTACAAAAAAGAGGAAGCGATTTCCCAGGCCTAAGTTTTCCCGAATAAGTAAGTATACAGGTCTGAATTATTAGAAGTTCAGGCCGGTTTATCACTTTCATAAAAGTGATAAAATTTGTTTGTGTAATACATGGCGAGGTGTTCTCGCCATTCACAGGGTTCCCGGCTCTATAACAAAATCCGGGAACGCTAATAATGTAGACAGGGTAGCAAACCTGGATAGGCTGAAATCTCAAATCACTCATGCTTGAACTTGAACACGCCCGGTTGAGCGACCAGGGTCCGGAGCGCGAAAACAATGAAGATTTTATGGCATTTTACAGCCCGGAAGACCCCGAAATTGGGGATAGTAAGGGTTGTCTTTTTGTGATAGCCGATGGTGTGGGCGGCAACCGGGCCGGTGAGGTTGCCAGCCAGCAAGCCAGCCAGCACCTCATCGAACGTTACTACCAGATTAACCGCAAACCGGACCGTGCCCTCAAAGAAAGCTTTAATTATGCCAATTTAAAGGTTTGTGACATGGGTCATTCCAGGCCGGAATACCGCCGGATGGAAACAACCTTGTCGGCCCTGAGCCTGGTCGGTCAGGAAGCCATTATCGGTCATATCGGGGATAGCCGCATATATCGAATCCGCCAGGGCGAGATTCGCCAGCTTACCAACGACCACTCCGAGGTCGGCGAGCTTATGAGGATGCGCCTGATTACCCCGGAAGAAGCTCGCCATCACCCGCGCCGCAATGTAATTACCCGGAGCCTGGGCAGTGAGTTGCTGATCCAGGCCGATTTCAGGGTCGAACCGCTCCTGGTAGACGATATTTTTGTGATGTGTACCGATGGGTTGTGGGAACCGGTCGAAGATAACGAAATCCTGAGTGCTGTCAGCCGGAACACCCCGGAAGATGCCTGCCGCTGTCTGATCCGACAGGCTCTGGAGCAGGGAGCCTCCGACAACATTTCGGTTCAAGTAATAAAATTGCGCAAATTGGGTGAGCCGTCCGAACCGGCCAAAAATGGCTTGTTGAAGCGGACTTTGCGCTTTTTGGGAGCGTAGCAACATCATTTTGAGTTTAAAGGTATAATAGGCTTATAATATCGGGGCAAATCCGGCACTGGGCCAGGCAGGTGGTTTAACGTTCAGGATTTTCGCCCGGATCAGCAAAAAAGACTAAAAACCAGGCATAGCAAGCAGACCGCCGCAATAACTCAATAGCACCGGTCTAATAGAGTAAAAGAAGAAATGAATTTACAAGTTGGCGGCCAGATCGACCAGTACGTTTTGTTAAATAAACTCGGTAGTGGAGGCATGAGCGAGGTTTTTCTTGCCCGCGATGAGAAAAACCAGCGCGAGGTGGTATTAAAATTTCCACACGACAATCTGATGGGCGACCCGGCCAGTTATGAACGGTTCACCCGTGAAATTAAAATTGGAACTTTGCTCAACCATCCTAATATCCAGAAACTTTACGAGGTAGCCGGTGAAAAAATGAACCCCTACCTGGTGCTGGAGTATGTAAAAGGTTGCACCCTGCGCGAATTGCTGGATAAAGAAGCCCTCCTTCCATCTGCAAAAGCGGTTGCGCTGGGGGTTCAGATCGCCAGAGCGTTGGGGTACGCCCACGCGAACCACGTCTTTCACCGTGACCTGAAGCCGGAAAATATTATTGTTACAGCCGAAGGCCAGGCAAAAGTAATGGATTTCGGGATCGCTTTTGTCGAGGGTGCCCGACGCATAACCTGGGGCCGTTTATCCTCACAGATCGGTACGCCGGATTATATGGCTCCCGAACAGGTCAAAGGCAGTCGGGGAGATGTCCGCACCGATATTTACGCCCTGGGTATAATGGTTTATGAATTTCTGGCCGGGCGACCGCCTTTCCAGGGCGATAACGCGCTGGTTATTATGAATCAGCACGTGACCTTGTATCCTCCGCCTTTGCATCGTTTTAACAAACATATTTCGACGGACCTGGAAGAAGTCATTATGAAGGCGATCCGGCGCGAACCGGTCAACCGCTGGTCCAGCATGGAAGCCTTTGCCGGGGCACTGGAACAACCCGACAAAATCGATGTAGCAGCCCTTAAAGCCGAACGCGAGGAAGTCGAACTACACGCCCCCCGCCGGACGGGTCGGGCAAACGAAGATAATCCGCTGGGGCTGGTGGTATGGCAAATTGCCTTGCTTATCCTGGTGATTCTGGCGGCAATTATCGCCCTCGGCTTTCTGGCGCAAGTTTTGCACCATTAGAAGATCAGTGTGGAGTATTTCCTAAATGTCTGATGCGACAACCAATTCCAATAAGACCCCTGTAACCCGCACGATCAAAGAACGGGTTCGCGCCACTGCCCAAAAGCACTGGTTAGGTCAGGCCGCCCCGCTCGACCAGAAGGCCAATCTGGACGAAATCCGCCGCCAGTATTGGGTTACGGCTAACGAATATTATAAGTCGGCCATTTATATTTACGATAGCCTGGGCGTGCAGAATCAAAAAATGGTGGCGCATAAAGCCCCGTTTGCGCTGGCTAACCGCAATGTCCAGCTTTTTATAGCGTACTCGATCCTGTGGGAAGCCTTTAATCACATTTATACGGCGGCCTCCTATACCGCTTTTGCAACCGATGGCCCCGAACACGATACCCTGGAAGAAGAACGCACCAAAATCGAGCGGGTGCTACATTCGCCGATCCTCACCGACATCGATCTGGCAAAAATAACTCTTTTGCGTAACGGCGAACCGGTGAATAGCGGTCTAAACCGGATGGTTAACCGCAGCAGCCGGGAACTCAAGGAGATTTACGGAGTGGGTTACGACCAGACGCTGACCGATATGGACGCTTTCTTGCAGGGGGTCGTCGAAATAACCGAAAATCAGACCGCCAGTTGTGATTGGCAACCAGTCAGCCAGACCAATACCTGGGTGGTGAAAGCGCGGGATAGTGCCGGGCAGCCGATTGACCCGGACAGCGATTTCAGTGCTGAGAAATATCGCAGCGTCTTAAAATGGCACTGCTTCCAGATACGGAACAATCTAAACTTTGTCGGGAAATCGGATGGCTCGGTCGATGATGCGATCTTGATTATCCGGGCCTTTTGTCTGGTGGAACCGGTAATCAAACTTCTTCTGCAAGATGAAAAGAAACCGATCATCTTCGCGCTGACCTGAAAAGACGTTGAACCAAAAACCCTGACGGGCGTAGATTTGCATCCTTCTTCATCCTGCCTGTTCAAGAAGCCAGTCTGCCAGCTCTAAAAGGTCAGCCGTCATAGTGCTAAAACTATGTATTTGCTTACTCAGCTTACCACTGGCACCGACCACCATCACACAGGCTACCACCATCTTCTTATGTACATCAATTCCGCAACACCGCTCAAACACCACTTGCATCTTGTTTCCCTCAAAAGTTTTTGAGTTGCCTTGAACCAATCAATTCGTCATCCAGTTGAAGCGGGTTATTGTTAAAAAAATATTGTAACTACACACCAAACCACTGTAAAGGATCGAAGCGGGGGTACTGGGGGCGTAGCCCATGCGGGGGAGTAATACAGGCGGGTACCCGCTGGGTGCCCCTGTACACTCTCTTTTCTTCTTCTTTTCCCCGCCCTGAGGTAGGGTCTGAGTAGTTACATTATCTTATTATTTAATGTTGTACCTCCATGAATAGTAATGACGGCCAACATTACCCATCTCTACTTGAAAACCAGCTGGATTACCTGGGGTATAAGTGAGAATTCGTCGCTCAAAAGCTTGTACCAGCACATCTTTATATATTCCGCCGACCTTTACGGTTGTCCAATAAGCTTCAGTGAGTGGGAAGCCAGTGGCATAAAAAGTGGGAGAGAAGATTGCTGCCGTTTGAGATTGACCATTGTTATCGTAAACTAAACCTTGAGAATTTAGAAAATCCCAGAAGGGTTTTGCAATGGTATGGTTAGTGTCTGCTACCGAGTAAGCCGCTGTCACGTTTTTGGCTGCCAGAGCAGGATTTTGCGCGGTGTTGCCTGCCCGGTCAAGAGTGGTTGTAATAGGTGTACCAACCAAAACCGAAGTAGCTCCCATTACTTTACCCAGTGTCGCATAAGTAGCACCGCCCATGTCATCAGGGTCTCCTGCTACGCCGATTTCGGCAGGAGCGCGGTCGACAAAAGTATTGTTACCGATTTGCAACTGTCCTTTCATCATTTCTGCTGCTAACAGACCATTAGTGACATAGTAAGGACTGGTTTTGTCACCAGCGGGATTGGTTAGTTCCATCCGGCTCTTGTCAAAATACTGCACTAGCCGCGTACCACTAACCCCTTCGGCATACTCTTCTACTACTGTAGCAAAAGGCTGCGGCCCCCATAACCAACTTCTGGAAACTGCATTATCCGCAACCGGTTTGTCAGTACGAAGCCAAACCGCATAAAAAGCGGGGTCGGCAAATGGGTTCACGCTAGCATGAATAGGGTCAAAGGCCACATACTGCCAAACTGGGGCAAAAACAGGCGTGCCATCCGCATTAAGGGGCGTATTACGGTCAACCACCACACTCCCATGATATTCCCCGGCCTGGGCACTTTCATGCGTCGTCATTAACCTCTGGCTGTTATTATAGGGGGGGCTGGTGGTATCCACGTTGACTACTGCTCCTTGCATACCCAGCGCGCTCCAAACATTATATACGTTAGAAGAATTACCCTGCTTATCACTTATAAAGCCAAAGTAACGCTCAGTTGGGGTAACGTGTCCAGTGGTGATCCAGTTAGCAATGCGGGCATCCGGCTGATTGCGATGATAATAATCGTCAGGAGCCGCAAACATGGCAACCCGTGCTACTACATTCTCTTTGGCAATCACGGCAATGTTATTACCCCCCTGAGAATGACCCGCTAAACTGATTTTAGACCAGTCGGGAGTGTTATTAGCAAGGAATTGTCCCCAACCCTCGGTAGGATAGGTATTATTGAGATAGTCCAACAACCTGGTTAAACGGTTGTAGATTGAGTTAGCCGGCGTAACTTCAACCGTACCATTGCTCCCGTTTAGAAAACGCCCACCTCCGTCCAGAATATCCATACGCAGCTTGCCGAAACAATCGGTGGTTGGGTCATTGCCACATAGGGGATTAGGCTCTTGAGTATTGGGGTACATCAGGTTAATGGCATAGTAGCCATCTGCGGCGGCTTGCTTGAGAATATAGGTCGTGTTGCTCGGTTTGCTATTACCACCGCCTAAATAAAGAAATAATTGGTGGTTACTCGCGACGGATTGGTCGAGATAAACCATGTGATCATTTAGCCAATTATTTATATTAGGGTCGGTGGTTGCAGGAGCCACATTCCGAATAGTTAGCCCGGCGGCCTGGACTTGTCCAATAGTTTGTCCTAATACGATAAATAGCATAGTAAATACAAGCACAAAAGCCATTCCCAGCTGTTGGGTATAAGGTTTGGCTGGATAAGTCATGGACATAAAATTAATTCCTTTCATAAATATACACATTTGATAAACTAATACTAAAAGAGCTTATCCTCTTTGATTTGAGCATACCAGAGGTTGAGGGGAAGCGGGTTAAAAGCCAGTAACGTGTTTGTAAATATATGGCAAGAGCAATTATTAGCTGCGAAACAGGATTCTTATTACGTCTATACCTCCTGAATTCAGGGGGATGCGTGATGAATTAGGGGTGTTCTATCAAGATAAAGATTTTAGTGAGTTGTTTCCTTCACATGGTCAACCCGCTCTATCTCCCTGGCGATTAGCTCAGGTCACAATTAATCAATTCACCGAGGGTCTGACCGACCACCAGGCAGCTGAGGCCGTGCGTGGTCGCTTGGAGTGGAAATGCTTTGATTTCTCAATTTTATTGGGGGCACAACATCATTTGCTAACGTGCCGACGGCCTGGCGCACCTTTTCGGTACTGATTAAACATTCAAAGGCTTGAAAAAGTGCAACCAGTGGGGCATTTTACCCTTTGTTCCAGCGCACTATGGGAGGGTTATTGGGTTGTTCGGTTGAGCCGTTAATCTTTTCGAGGGTAATAAAACAGGCTGTAATTTCTGCCCTGGCTGTGTTCAGGTCCGGGCGCACTATTTTTAAGTCCACCTGTCCTTTGCCGTTAGGTATGAATTTACCCCCCGATTGTACCTGAGCGGACTGGACGTACCAGACCATATAAACCTGACCAACCGGGGCGGGCTGGAAGTTGGATGCAGTTACCAGATAGAAGTTTGTATCGGACTGAACGTACATTCGTGCTCTGGGTGCTGTCGGGTCATAGGCCTGACCGGTACGCATTTCCCAGATTGCGCTGTCCGGGGCGGCAGCCAGGGTCAGTAATTGTTGGCTCTGACTTTGCAGCAGTCTGGTAGTTTGAAGTTCCAGATTTAGCATAAACACCCACAGACCTAACCCGATAACCAGAGCCACCGTCACAGCCTGGGTCAGGACAGGCCAGCGTAACCATTTCCGGCGCAAGTGAGGCTGATCAGGCCTGACCGGGCGACTGCCGGGTTGGGTTGGCACGGGCTGAGTTTCGCCAGAAGCGGCTGAAGGATTTAGCTTATCGAGCAAGGCCGTTTTGATGTAAGGCGGCGGCGGTACTGGTTCGAGGCTGGCAAATAATCGGCCCAGCAACTCCTGATAAGCCCACAGTTTTTTTCTACAATCGGCGCAACTTTTTAAGTGCCGAGTCACTCGTTCCTCCTCCGGCGTGCCTGATAAAACACCGTTCAGGTAATCTTCTTCAATATCGTTTATATCCTCACACGTCATTGGGTTGAGGTTTTCTGGGTTCTTATTTGACATGTCCCTTACCTGTAACTACTGTTTACTCTGTTTCTACTACTTTTAATAACTGTCGAAGCCCATGTAAACCCAGCCGTGCCCGTCCTTTGATGGTCGTCAGGGGTAATTTTAACTGTTGGGCAATTTCGCGTTGGCTTACACCCACAAAATATGACAAAAAAATAATCTGACGCTGCTCGGCTGGCAGAAATAAGAGGGCCTGACGCACTTCCTCATCTCTAAAAAGGGCTAGCGTCTGAGCCTCCACGTTCTGGCCTTCGTCCACCAGCCCGCTTACTTTCTCATTATAAACTGGCTCCGAAAGCAACTTTTCCAACTGTCGCCGCCGGTAAGCCGGTAAAGCATCATAAAGCCGGTGGCGCACGAGGGTAAAAAACCAGGCTTTGAAAGAGCCTCGCGTCTGGTCGTACTGACCGGCTTTATGCCATAGTGTTACAAAAATATCTTGAAGTAGTTCTTCGGCCAGTCCGGTTTCTACCCTGCCTAGCAGGAAAGCATAAACTTGCCCGCCATAACGGTCGTAAAGTGTGCTGAAAGCGGCAACCTCGCCAAGTTGCATCTTTTCAACTAAATGAATATCGTTTAGTTGTTCCAGGTCTTGAGAAATTAAGACTTCACTAGCCGGTCCAGTTTTATCTTTAATTACAACTGTTCCTTTCAAGGTTGTTTCACTCCTGGCCGAATTCCCTAACTTAGTTTAGCATATACTATCTCTCCGACAACTTTGCTATCAAAGAGGGGTAATCGGGCGGGAGCTGGCCCTTTGATAACCTCGCCACTGGGATCATATTGACTACCGTGACAGGGGCACTCAAATTTCTTATCGGCCTCGACGTAAGGAACTTCGCAGCCTTTATGCGTACATTTGCTGGTGAAAACGGTTATCTCGGTGGGGCTTTTGGCGTAGATATAGCCCTTTTTGCCGTCGACCGTAAAACTGACCGGTACGGCACTGCCTGTCAGTTTACCGACCTGGGTATAGCCAGCCGGAGCGTTACCGGAAGCGGCAGCCGAAGTCGCGCCACTGGCGGTGGTGCTGGCAGCTGGAGCGGTAGTGACTGCGGCGGTCGTGGTAGCCGGGGCGACAGTCGTAGTAGCGGCGGCGGTCGTGGCGACCACTGTCGTGGAAGCCGAGGTAGCGGCAGCAGGGGCGGCGGGGGTATTGGTCGCGTCGCCACAGGCACTCAAGCCAAAGCTAAGACCTAATCCGGCGAAGGCCATTCTCTTAACAAACCGGCGGCGATGCAAAGAAGTACCATCCTCCACGTTTGCACCGGTTGATTCAGGGGTCTGTTCTAATTCCATTTGTGTGTAATCCCTTCTCCTTTATAATTGCACTAATTTCGCAGATGGCTTGCGATTACCATCTATATAAGATACGGTCATAGTTCACAACCGGACAAATCGAATTTTTAGCAGCATAAAAAAAGAGAGAAAACTTTAGCTATTTCACCAAAGTTTCTCTCTTTATTTCTACTTCTCAACCTTTGAAAAGATCAGGGTAGGTTTCCAATATTGATACTTTTATGTAACTACTCAGGCTCCACCCCGGACCCCTCCCCAGGCACTCCAGAGTGTGGGGAAAAGAAGAAGAAAAAATAGTTTACAGGGGCACTCAGAGGGTACCCGCCTGTATGACCCCTCCGCAGGGCACCCAGTGGGTACCCGGCCCCCACGACCCCTGCTTCCTTCCTTTGCAGAGCGTTGGGGTGTGGTTACTCATTTTTAACCAATGAGCGGCTAGTAAGCCAGCATTTCATCGCCGACACCGCTTTCGGTAGTCTGGCCGTACACGCTGTTAAAGATAATGGTCGCAGTGGCCCAGTTATTAATGTTTTCGACCCGGAATTTACCCTGTAAATCGGTCGTCACCAATGTCTTGACGATCTGCATTCCCAGGCCGGTTTTGGAGGTTTCCAGGTTGAAATCGGACGGATAACCCCGGCCATTATCGCGCACCTCGATCTGAGTCCGGCCTTCATCGATAAAAGCACTGATCCGAATTTCACCTTCGGTAGTATCCTCGAAGCCGTGAAAGATCGCGTTGGATACGAGTTCCATTATCAAAATAGCCAGCAGGGTCGCCTCTTTGCTGGCGACCGGCACGTGGCTTTCATCGATCTTGAAGCGGATGCGTTTATCGCCCGGCACCAGGCTCACGCTGGCAATATCGGTGATTTCTTTGGCGACCGCCTCGACCGTCGTCACACCCACATCTTCCCGGCTTAGTAAATCGTGGATCGCCGCAATCGACTGAATCCGGGCGACACTCTCGGCCAGTGGAATCGCCACTTCCAGGTTTTGGGTCCGCCGCATTTGCATCGATAGCAAGGCCGCGACCGTCTGCAAATTGTTGCGTACCCGGTGGTGCATCTCCTGGAGCAAAGCCGATTTGATCGAAAGACCCCGCCGGGTCTCCTCGTACAGACGGGCATTCTCAATCGCAATCGCGGCCTGGTCGGCAAAGGCTGAAATTATCTGAAGCTGCTCATCGTTAAAATGGCGTTGCGCCCGTGTATACAGGCAAATCACTCCCAGCACCCCGCGCGCTCCGGCCAACGGTACACACATCGCCGAGCGGTACTGGTCTTTGAAATAATAACTTTCCCCATCGTGCAATTCAAAATGAGCATCCCAAACGTTTACCGGGCGATTTAGCTCCGCCGAGCGGCCCACCGGCCCCTCGCCCAGCTTCACTCGCATATTCTTTACATATTCTTCGCTCAGACCGTGATTGGCAATAATCGTCAGGTAGGCACTATCGGCTTTCAATTCGTAAATCGAGGACATATCGGCCCCTACCAACAAACTGGCCTGTTCCACGATCAAATGCAACACTTTGCTCAGGTCTAGCGAAGCTACTACCATATTCGAGACCGTTTGAAGGGTGGTTAACTCCTGCACCTTTTGGCGCAACCGCTCGTCGGTCTGCTGGTAAAGCCGGGCGTTCTCGATTGCCATCGCAATTTCCCCGGCTACCATCTCCAGAAACCGGATTTCTTCGGTTGTCCAGCTCCGGTACGAACGTGATTGCACATTGATCACGCCGACCAGCTTTTCCCGAGTAAACAAGATAACCGGCACACTCAACATCGAGCGGCTCGAATCCTCGTGGAGGGTCGGCACGTACCGGAAGCGACTGTCGGCCCAAATATCATAAACCGAGATCGGTTTGCCTTCTTTCGCGCTGGCCCCGGTCACGCCTTCGCCAACATGAACCCGCACATTGCCGATGGCTTTCTGGTTCAAGCCTCTGGCGGCCCGCAAAATCATCGACTCCTGATTTTCTTGCTCTCGGTCGAAGACGTACACCGCGCAGACATCTACGTTCATCACCTCGGCCACCGCCTGAACCGTCAGGTTTAGAACCGAGTCCAGGTCCAGGCTACTGTTTACCGCGCTATTTACTTTATGTAAAGCTTCCAGTTCGTCCAGCGAGCGGCGTACCTGTTCGCCAAAGCCGCCCATCACGGTACCTTTTACAATCGGACTCAGGTTACTGCTGTCGTTGGTAGGCCGGTTCGAGGAAAGTGCCCGCATCAACAGCCTGTCCCGCCCATCGACGTAACCTTTCATAATGGCCGCCGCTCCCTGCCGCTCCAGACCTTCCAGCAGACGCACCACCTGGCGGCGTTCTTCCAGCTCCAACTTCAAAGTCGTGGTATTGTAAAGCGCGTCGACCACTTCCTGACAAAAGGCCATCGTCTGGGAAACCAATTCATCGACCGGTACTTCTACTAAGGCCCATTTACTTCCTTCTACCGTCATAAATTCGCAAAAGCCACCTAAATCTTCACTGCGAATACTCTCGATCAACCTGGAATAATATTCCGGGTAAATATTATGGGCACTGATCGCCATTGGCGAACGCATTGGAGGCTGTTCTTCCATTTCAGCCGGGTCATTCAGTTTCGACGCGTCCAGGCAGACTTCCGCCGACGGTTCCACCGATGGAACGACCGCGATGGAGCCGAGCAAGGCTTCCGTCTCATCCCGGCCATCGGTATAAGGATTGTAAACCGTCCGACCTATCGCCAGGGCCGCCTGAATCTGGCTTTGCCAGGCGTTATGCCAGCGTTCTTTAACCTCACCGCTAACCGACTCTAATATATCGGCTAATTTTTGATGATCCATTTTAAGTATCGTCCTCTTTTTTTATCAGTCTCGTTATAATTATAGCACGTCTCGATTTATCAAAGCGGCGAAAAGGCTGGCGGCGGGCGTAATCAACCGCCTCGGAAAGGTTTGTAGTTTGTAGCGGGCAAACAAAAATTTAACGGGGCAAATCGTTGGGCGGTGTTACGCTGAGAGGGCTACTTAAATCATAATAATCATAGGTTGCACCATAGACCAGGGTTGTATCACCATTGGTCAGGGTTGCATCGAGCCGGTAGCGCAAAAATTGGCTGTTGGCCGGATTGACCCAGATCGTCGCCTGAGCAGGGCTAGCTTTGGCCGGGTCGAAGGCCAGATATAAATTACTGACCGTCAGTGCGCCCAGACTTTCCGGCCCACCCGCCGCCGGGAAAAACCCGCTGGCCGGCATTTCCCAAACGAATTTCAGGGCCGACTGCCCGTTGAGACTCTCCTGGCCCATCGCCTTAAAATTAGCACCGCTCTCCAGCCGTTTGAGGTCGGGAAAAGGCCCAACGACCAGCGGTGTGACCCGCCGCCAGGCTACCAGCGACACCACCCGCTGAAAAAGTTGTTTATCTGTGCCGTAAGCCTCCAGCTTTTGCGTTTGGCCGCCCTGGCTAAAAGTCAGCAACTGGTGAAAGGCCGGCAGTTCCCATTCTCCGCCGCCCTGCGCCTCGAAGCGGGTCAGGCTTGTGCCGCTTTTTAGCTCGCCGCTTTGCACCAGTTTGTAGCGGAAAGTCTGATTAGCCGTCAGTTGCTCGACCGCCTGAGTTACCCGGTCCCGCGCCTGTGCCGAGCCAGGTCCAGCCGTTATCGGGACTACTGTCCGCACCGTAACGGTCGGCGTTGCTTGCCCGGTGGTTGCCGGACTGACTACTCCCATTGTCTGAAGTGTTTGTAGCGGGCTGACCGTACTTACTACCGCTCCCCCGGTGGTCGGTCCCACCTGGATAATACCGGTAGTCTTACTCGGCGAAGTGTCAACGGGAGCGGTAGGATTACTCTCGCAACCGGCCAATAGCCCACTTAGCAGCAGCAAACCGAGCCAGCCGCCTATTTTCTTGTAAATCAATTTACGCATCATAGGCCTATTATAAACTACTGGCTCCCCTTCCGTCATGCCCGGCTTGACACTACTCGGCACATCAGGTATTTTAAGCTCATAGATCGCCGGGGATAACTTTACCCGTCGCTTTCACAGCGTATTTTTCTAAAATTATTTCTGCGATACAAAGGGGACTGTTTTGGGTAAGAAATTTGTTTGGGTTCAGCGTGGGTCATTGATTTCGCTCTTTCTGGCCGGTCTTTTGCTGAATATGGCTCCCGATTCGGTCGGCGCGGCGGGCTTTTCACCTTCACCGGAGCAACAACGCGCCCTCGACCGGATAAACTATTACCGGTCACTGGCAGGTGTACCACCGGCCCGCCTCGACCCGGCCCTGGCTCAATCGGCCAGTAGCCACGCCGCCTATGTCGGCAAAAATGGCTGGACCGGCGACCCACACGGCGAAGATGCTAAAAAGGATGGCTTCACTGGCGCATCCATGTCCGACCGGGCTGCCCACTTTGGCTATACCGGCCAGGTCAACGAAGATATGACCACCAGTGGCGACCCGGTTAGAGCCGTTGACTCCCTGATGAACACGGTTTCGCACCGCACCCCGATCCTCGAACCGGCCTATACCGACATTGGCTACGGCCTGGCGACTGGCAAAAACGCCGCCGATGTAGTTTCCTTTGGCTCGACCCACCATGATTTTCTGTTCAATCCGCCCATTATCCAGTGGCCGCCCAATGATTACCTTAATTTTGGTACGACCTTCTGGGGTGAAAGTCCAAACATCTTTAGTGGTGTTAGTTTCCCCATCGGCAACCCGGTGACTTTGACTTATCGCGGCCCCGGCAAAATGGAACTGGTCGACGCTGAAACTCACCTGACCGATCAGGACGGTAGCCTGGTAGGTAGTGTCAGCGGTACCGGCAGCACTTATACCACTCGCAACACTTTTGTCCTGGCCGCCCGCCAGAAACTTGCCCCGGACCACACCTATACTGCTACGATGGTCTATAAAGTTGACGGCCAAAAGCAAACCCGAACCATCCGCTTTGCTACCGGCGATCACCTCTATGGCGGCCCGACCCTGACCCCGGCTTTGCTCAAATCACCCCTGGCGATCCGTAACCTCTGGAGTCAGGTCGATGGCCCGGTCGCCCAGAACCAGACCCAGCGTACCTGGCTCTACGGCCCCGATATTTCTCAAACCCTCACCGAACCTTACGTCGAGGCTCCCAACGGGCAGCGCAACGTCTGGTATTTCGACAAAGCCCGCCTGGAAATCATTCATCCCGGTGTCGACCCCGGCAGCGAGTGGTATGTTACCAGCGGCTTATTACCCAAAGAATTGATCGGCGGGCAAATCCAAACCGGCGATAACCAGTTTCAGCCCGCTCCCGGCCCTGCGACCGTCCCGGTTGCCGGTGATGTCTTTGACAACCCGCAGGCTCCCACTTACGCCAGCTTTGCCTCCGTCGCCTCGCTCCACAACGATCACCGCAGCGACGACCGCACCGGGCGTGCCATCAACGAAAGCCTGAGCGTAGCCGGTCAGGTCAACCAGCTTACCCCACCCGCCGATGTAAAATACGGCCTTTACGATAAGACCCTCGGCCACAATATCGCCCAGGTCTTTGTCGCCTCCTTCAAAGATTTGCCGCGCGATTGGGTCTTTATCGTCGGCTTACCCCTCACCGAACCCTACTGGAGCCGGGTCAAAGTCGGCGGTGTCGATAAAGATGTGTTGATCCAGGTCTTTGAGCGGCGAGTCCTGACCTATACCCCGTCCAACACTGCTCGCTGGCAAGTCGAAATGGGCAATGTCGGGCTACATTACCGGTTGTGGCGTTATCCGCAAAAATAATTGGGGCGAGGTAGCGTCTTGGGGATCAGGCCAGCCGGTTAGTGCTAAACCGGCTCGGAATTCCAGATTCGTATCACCGAAATAGCCAGCAGGGCCGTCATTACCAGGGCCGACGAGACACACCACCAGCAGATCGCATGGATTACCCAGATTTCCATCGCCGTCAGGTAAGCCGAAAAAATCACCCCACCGATTGTCACGATAAACAAAGCCAGGTCGAATCCACTCACCCGGTTCCCAGTCTGAAACCGCCGGTAGCGCAACCCGGCCACAACCAGCAATACCAGATAGCCCGCCAGCCCCAGCACCGCCACCGGTATTCCTTTGTTGTTAGGTGGGAAATATGCGTAGGCACTGCGGTTGACCGTATCACAGCTATGGTCCGCGGTACATAGAATCGGTGTATCGGTATAATGGGTCCAGGTCAGATAACCCGAAATACCCAACCCCACCACTATCAGAACCAGAAAGAGCGGCTCCATCAGTTTGCCCAGGTTGCGACTCAGTGGCACTGGCTGATTAACTGCCTTGACGGTAGGGTTACTGTTCATCTTACCGGCGGTTTTTACGGGTTGGCTCATAACACCTCGTCTCATTGTGACATTCAAAGGGCTAATTCAGATAGGCTTAACGGCGAAATTGCCCCGGCCTTCGCTATTTTTAGGCTACCAGGGCAATTTGTAACTGTACTTACTTGGTCGGTGTGGCCGCCGGAGCCGTTGTCGTAGTGGCTGCCGAAGTAGTAGCCGGAGCCGCCGTAACTGCTGCGCCGGGTGTCCCATTTGCGCCGGGGGTCGTCCCGTTCAAGGCATTGGTGATCGCCTCCGAAAGCTTGGCGTAGTCGTTCGGATCTTTCAGGTCCAGCAAGGTCCCATTGATCGCAAAACTCGGCGTACCCTGCACCCCTTTAGTGTTGCCGGTCGTGGCATCGGTGTTAACTTTAGACCGGTACTTATTGCTATCCATACAACTGTTGAAAGTACCGGTATCCAGTTTCAAACTCTTTGCCAGGGCTTTCAAGTGGTCGCTGGTCCAGTAACCGCTATTTTCCGGCTTCTGATTATCATACAGGGCATTATAAAAATCCCACGAACGCTTCTGGTCACTTGCGCAATAAGCCGCCTCCGCCATCAAATGAGACTCACGCGTGGCATAGTTATTATCCAGAAAGGGAAAATCGCGGAAAACAAACTTTACACTTTTACCACTGGTAATATAATCGCTAACCAGCTTGGTCTGGTTGTTATCGTGCCAGGTTTTACAGACCGGACATTGAAAATCGCCATATTCCTCGACCGTCACTTTTGCGTCCGCCGGGCCAAGCTCGAAAGGTCGCTGGTCAAGGTTAGCGGCTGCCGGGATAGCGTCGAAATTGACCGGCTGCGAAATACTGATCCCGATAATAATCAGAGCTATCGCAATCACCGCAATAATCCCACCGGTGATCAACAACTGGGTTCTGCGTCGTTTCTGGGCACGTCGCCGGGCGGCTTGCTGGCGGGGGGTCAGTTTCGGTGCGCCACTACTGGCCGAAGATGCCGGACGGCTTGCCGTTTTCAAATTCCCCTGCTCACCGGTAGTCCCGTTTCGGCTCGCTTCGGTCGGACGGTTCGATTTATTTTGATTTGCCATTAGAAAAAAAGCCCTCTTATCCTGAGATTTTCTTGTTAAAAGTCGCTATAGTCTCGGAATTATAGCACAAGCCTGTGACCAAATAAAACAAACTTTGAGCTTGCCAGGTTAGACCCGCATTAAAAATTACCTCAAAGATGACCTTTACACGGCCAACCCCAACGTTCAGCAGCGTAAAACAGGTTATTCGTGGGATATGATACCTCTTGCATAGCCCCTGATCTGATGTTATAATCGAGTCAACATAACACGAAAATCAAAGTTATAGGCAAGTAGGTGAAGGGCCGTAAATGAGGCAGACCGAGATTCAAGCCCTGGTAGAAAGTGGAATAGCGGCCCTAAAAGCTGGCAATCGCAGTGAGGCTCGGCAACACCTGGCCGAAGCCGTCCAGCAAGACCCTCGCAACGAACAGGCCTGGGTTTACCTGGCCGCCCTACTGCCACCCCAGCAGGCTCAACTTGCTCTCCAACGGGTTCTCCTGCTAAACCCCAACAACCAGCAAGCCAAACGTGGCCTGGCCGCCCTCCAAAAGCCTGCCCCCGCCTCCCCTAGCCAATCTGATCCCAGCCCGTCTTCTATGTCCAGTATGTCCAATTTCAACCCAGGTAAATCAACTGTTGAAGAATTACCCGCTTTTGGTTCCGAGCCTGCCAGTCGCTATGTACCTACCGTTAAAATGGTTGAAACCCTCAAAGCACCGGCTAGCGAACCAATCTTTTTTGAGCGAGGGTATCATCCCCTGGAAGTCGACCAGGCAAGCCAGCAACTCGACCAGCCTGGCGGGGAGGATGAAGGTAATCCGACCCTGAGTTCCTTACCTGATGAAAGTGCTGCTACGCGGCTGGGCGATCCGGCCCTACGCAATTTACTTTCTCAACCTTATCTCAGTCCGCGCAAAGGTGGCCCTGGTCTTCGCTGGCTGTTGACGTTACCATTAATATTGCTGATCGCTGCCGGGGCGGCGGTTTACTTTTTCCTGCTTAATTCCTCTACCAACCGGCCCGACCCGGTGACGGTGACTCAATCGCTGGCGGTGGAGCCTAGCCCGACTATTGCGCCTTTCACCAACCTCCAAAACACGCCCGACGCGGCCAACCAGCCGACCGTCGCTCCAGCTTTGCCTACTACCATTGCGGCTACCCCCACTCCTTCAAACCTGAAACTCAGCGTGGCACCCAACGAGCGAGCCAGCTTGCGCTCCTACGCCGTTACTTTTAGTAATTATGAAAATCGCTCTAACAATTTTTCTTTCGCCGGGGCCGGTACTCCCAAAACCGGCTTTCACTACGAGGGTTTAATCGTGCGGCTGGAAAATACTGGCTCCCAGGTGGTCCCGTCCATGCCAGATACGTTCCAGGGGGTCGATGGGCGTGGTAACACCCTCAAACCTTCACCGGGAGGCCGGGTACCTGCCTTTGATCTGACCCGTTTGCAACCGGGCGAACAATTTCTGGCCTGGCTAACTTTTGAAGTAGAAGACGGCACCACCTTGCGCCGGGTGGCCTTCGTTCCGACTACCCGCGCCGACCAGAATAACAGCGTCGATGTCAATTTGACTTTACCGGCGGTCACTCCGGCCAGTTCTCCCAAACCGACCGCCAAACCGACTGCCACCCCCAAACCGACCGCTACCCCGGTCCCAACGGCTACTCCCCTGCCGACCGCTACCCCCCAACCGACCGCCACGCCGGTTCCAACTGTTACGCCGGTAGTGGCTGCCGCTTCACCCAACGTTTATGCGGCACCGGTAGTGGTACCATCGACCGCTTTACCGCCTGAACCGACCGCCACGCCGCCACCGGTTCCAACTGCTACTCCGGCCCCGACCGAGGCCGTCACGCCAACCCCAGCTGAGATTACTACTACGCCGGAAGCCACCCTCGAACCTTCACCCACCCCAGCTGCTCCGGCTTTGACCCCCTCTGTCCAGGGTGAGTTAAACCGCCGGGTAGTTATTCAAAGCTTTGCTATAACTGTTACCACCTATGTGGTCTCGCCTACGCTCAAACCCCCTCCTTTAATCCTGCCGACCGGTTATCATTACGAGACGGTCAAACTCAGCCTTGAAAATCTTGGCGGCCAGGATGTCGCCGATTACCTGTCCACCATGCCTTTTTACCTGCGTGATAGCGATAACCGCCTTTACTCGGTCGGGCCGCTTGTATTCGAGGCCGCCGATAAATTTAATCCCAAAACTTTTGCGCCGACCAAAACCGCCCCTGGCAAAACCAAAACTTCCGGCACCCTTTATTTTCTGGTCAGCAATAGCAGCCGAAATAATTCGCGCAGCCTAATCTTCTATTCTACTGCCGACCTGAACAGTCCCCGCCTTGAAATCAATTTAAAGTAAAAAGAGCCATACTTTGGTGAAAAGACCCAAAGTATAGCTCTTAATTTTAGTTCGGCGGCCACGCTTGGCCCTGGGCTTCGATCCTTACTTCTTTTCTTCAAAATCCTTGCTGTAAGGTTTGCCCTGCAACTCGTTAACCAGACCGGCCACCTGGCTCAAGGCTTCATCCAACTGCTTGAAGAAGCGAGTCCGATCCTCCGGTGGCATCGACAGCAAATAAACTGCTCCGCCGATGGCTGAACCGACGAGCATTCCCGGCCCTAACCGGTTTTTCTTGAGCTTCTTGCTGGCTGCCGACCGGCCCGCCTGGTAATCTTCCAGGTCGATCAGGCCGCTTTTCAATTCCTTGCGTAGCTGGCGACGCTGCCTCCAGTTGCCCATCCCTTTGAGAGTTTGCTGACCGGCAATCCCAGCCACGCCCCAGGCCAGCTTTTTCGTGTCGATATTGATGCCCTTCTGACCATCTTTATTCTTGGTGCTGTTCACTACCACCCCGACCAGTTCTAAAAGCAGTCCGAGGTCCAGACCACCCTTTTTATCGTTATCGATAATCTCGACTTTTTTATCTTTCTTTGCCATTTTATTTACTCCTTTTACTTCTTTTTGCTTAACCCTTCGCGTTATCAACCAGCTTGCCACTCTGGGCATCAATTCGTAATCGGACTACATTACTACCATTATAAAATAATACATCAAACGCCAGCGGATCGCCATCTTTGGCCGGTTGGGCCAACCGCGTCCCGACAGGCCGGTCGCTGGCTTTGCCGCCGTTCTCCTGGGCCACCTTCATTAGTTGATCGGTATCGATCAGACCTGTCACCGGCGGTAACTTGTGATCGACCGCCGCCTGACCTCTGACTTTTGAAAGCGTATCTTCGGTGGTTTTACTGGCTACCGGCGAATTACCGGCTTCGACCTTGACCAGCCAGAAGGCGTGCTGAAAACTGGCCGGTGAAATCGCCTCAAAATACCATTGTCCCGCCCGGCCTTGCGCGTCCATTCCGGTTTTGTTATCCTCCGGGTTAAAGACAGACACATATACCGCATCACTTTTCCAGGCTCGTACCGCCGGGTCAACCACCGCAAAGGCCGCTTTAAGCGTAATTCCACCGCCGGTTGAGACCGTCGTGGCTTTCGCCGTCGTTGGGTCAGGCGTTACTCCCGCCGCTGTGGTCGGGCTGCTCGTAGTGGCAGCCACCGCCGGGCTGGTTCCTGCGGCTGTCGCACCGGTGCCGGTTGGTCCAACCGTCGCGGTCAGCGTACTTTCAGCCGATGCCGAAGGGGTCGAACTGGTATTTTCCCCGCCACAACCGGCCAATACCAGACCGAAAATCAATAAACCAACTAATGTCAAACCAATTTTTGATAATTTCAAACTCAAAAGACCTCCTTAATTGACACCTGGCCCCGGCATTATAACAGGGATCGCTTTACAGGGAAATCTTTTTAAGCCCGGCCAATCCAAAAAGTCTAAAACTTTACTCCTTTTGTATCCCAGTTTTTAGGAATTAAGCGGCGGTCGGTGGTCGAGTATTCCCTGATTGCAGGGCTGTTTACCTGGCCTGAAGCTCGATTTACTTTCTTTGGGGATAAGTAATAAGGCCCTAAATTTTGATGTATAATGGGTCTACCGAGAATAAGCAAGCTAGAGGAGGCAAACGAACAATTATGGCAGTGGTTGAAAATCAGACCAATCAAGCCGACCCCACCGGCGAAGAACTACCCATTCAAGGTCGCCTGGTCTTGATTGACGGCTTTGGAATTATCTTCCGGGCCTATCACGCTATCAAATCCGGGCTAGCCACCAGCCAGGGCGAACTTACCAACGCCACTTTTGGGTTCACCTCCATGTTGCTGGAAGTCCTCCGCCGCGACACGCCTGATTACATCATAATGGCTTTTGAAGGCGGCCAGACCTTTCGCCACGAAGAATTTGTTGCATACAAGGCCAACCGAGCCGAAATGCCCGAAGATTTGCAGGGCCAGATCGGGCGCATTACCGAAGTGGTTCAGGCCCTCGGTATCACCATTTATTCGCAGGAAGGTTTCGAGGCCGATGACGTAATCGGCACATTGGCAAAACAGGCCAACGAACGCGGACTGGAAGCTTTGATCATTACCGGCGACAACGACCTTTTACAACTGGTCAACGACCACACCCGCGCGGTATTGCCAGGGGCCGGACCGCGCGCCCGTTTCCAGGATGCGCGTTATTTCGACCCGGCGGGGGTCGTCGAGCGGTTTGGCTTTGGTCCCGAATTTGTCCCCGATTACAAAGCTATCGTTGGCGATAAAAGCGACAACATTCCCAATGTGCCCGGCGTTGGCGACAAAACCGCCACCGATTTGATCAACAAATACGGTCACGTCGAAAACATCCTGGCCCATCTCGACGAACTAAAACCCAGAGTCAAAGAGGCCCTGCAAACTCACCAGGCCCAGGTCATTCAGAGCAAACGGATCGCCACCATCGTGTTGGATGTCCCGCTCAAACTCGACATCGAAAGTGCCAGGGCCGGTCAGATCGACCGTAATCGGGTTCTAAAAATCTTTCAGGAACTGGAATTTAACTCGCTGGTCGGCAAGCTCAACAAATTACCCGGTCAACCGGCCCAGGAAACCTCTCCCGCCAGCCTGCTACCGCCTAAAGCCGCCAAAAAACCGGCCAAAGGAGGTCAGCTTTCCATGTTCGACCTCGACCGGGGAGCCGAACCAGACGAACCCACCGCCCCCGCCCTGGTCAAAGTTGGCCCTAAACCGGTCCTGATCGAAGGGTATCAGGCTGTTCGCACTTCCGACGATCTTAAAAAGCTGGTCGAGCGTCTTAAAACCGCCACCCGCTTTGCTTTCGACACCGAAACCACCGCTCTCGACCCCCTGCGGGCCGAACTAGTCGGGCTGTCCCTCTCGCCCGAAGCTGGCGAATCCTATTACATCCCGGTCGGCCACATGAAGCCGGTCGAGGGAGCAGCCACCCACGCTGTCGTCGAACGCGAAGTCGGCCAGTTACCCTGGGACGAGGTGCGGCAAGCCCTGGAACCTTTCTTCTACGACCCGAAAATTGCCAAGATCGCCCACAACGCCAATTACGACCTGATAATCATCCACCGGGCCGGGCTGGATTTACGCCATATTAATATCGACTTCGATACCCAGTTGGCCGCCCAGCTAATCGGTATGCTCAAAGCCGGTCTGAAGGATTTAGCTTTTAATCGCCTCGGCCACCAGATGACCCACATCGAGGAGCTAATCGGCACCGGCAAACGCCAGCAAACAATGGATCAGATCGCGGTCGAACTGGTTACGCCTTACGCCTGTGCCGATGCCGATATGACCTTGCGCCTCATGGATAACCTACAACCTCAACTCGCGCGTGACGGGCTGGAACGGCTCTTTCACGAGGTGGAAATGCCCCTGGTCCCGGTCCTGGCCGTGATGGAACTGTGCGGCGTGGCGGTCGATGTGCCAAACTTGCAGCAAATCTCCACCGAGCTTTATGAAAAACTGCAAGTCCTGGAAAAAGAAATCTTTGACGAGACCGGGTATTCCTTTAATATAAACTCGCCCGACCAGCTTGGCGACGTGCTGTTTGGTAAGCTGGGTTTGCCGGGCGGCAAAAAAACCGCTACCAAGAAATTTTCCACCAGCAAAGAAATTCTGGAAGGCTTGCGTGGCGAACACGTGATTATCGGTCAGGTATTGGAATATCGCCAGCTTGGTAAACTAAAATCGACCTATGTCGATAGCTTGCCGCTATTGATCAACCCCGACACCGGGCGGCTCCATACCTCTTTCAACCAGATTGGCTCCAGCACCGGGCGTATATCTTCCAGCGACCCGAATTTGCAAAACATCCCGATCCGCACCGAGGCCGGAAGCGAGGTTCGCCGGGCCTTTATCGCCGATAACAGTTCTCCGCACCGCCTGTTCAACGAGGAAGCTATCCTGTTCGCCGCCGACTATTCCCAGATCGAACTCCGTCTACTGGCTCACTTCACCCACGACCCCCGGTTAGTTGAAGCTTTCCAGAACGACAAGGATATTCATGCCGCCACCGCCGCTGACCTCTTTGGGGTGCCGGAAGACCAGGTAACTCCTGGTATGCGCCGCCTGGCAAAAACGGTCAACTTTGGAATCATTTACGGTATCAGTGCGCACGGTCTGGCCCAGCGCACCGAGCTTTCTTACAAAGAGGCCAGCGATTTTATCAAAACCTACAACCTGCGCTACCCGGCCATCAAAGCCTATCTCGACCTGACTCCCAGCGTGGCCCGTCAGAAAGGCTATGTTGAGACTCTGGACGGTCGCCGCCGCTATATGCCCGACCTTAACAACGCCAACGCCCAGGCCAGGCAGGCCGCCGAACGCCAGGCCATCAATATGCCGGTCCAGGGAACCGCCGCCGACATCGTAAAAAAAGCTATGCTGCGCATTTATCATCAGATGATCGAAAAGAAGCTCAAAAGCAAAATGCTCTTGCAGGTTCATGACGAACTGGTTTTCGAGACCACACGCGGCGAACTGCCGGTACTGGCCGAACTGGTCAAGCGCAACATGGAGCAGGTCCAGCCTTTTATGGAACCACTCTCGGTGCCGCTAAAAGCCGACCTCAAAGTAGGTCTGAACTGGCGCGATATGGACAGTTATAAACAGTTATAACCTTAGCGGGGCAGAAAAAGCTTAAAGCGTAAGAAAGGCACATTGTAACTTATGAGCGTCTTGCACCTTATCTCGATTCACGGCGTAACCAATAAAGCCTTGCCAACCGGTATCGATTACAGCCTGGACCTGCATAAAAACATCGTGGAAGAGCTAACCAACCGCCATCACATCATCCCCAAGAACGCCACCCCGGCTCAGGTCGAGGCTATCATTAGCTTCGACCACGCCGATTATTCGACGGTGGGGGTGGCCGCCCGTCAGAAAGTTTACGAGGCTTACCTTACCAAAGCGGCCCAGGTTGAAAATTTGCTGGACAAAACCCTGGACGCCCTGTTATACAGAAAGCTGCGGGAATTTGTAATTGGTAACGGCGGAAGTGTTCTGATTTATGAGTCGGACTACGGCAAAACAAAAATCCGGGATATGGTATCCGACCTGGTTACGGTCGCCATCCCCCGGCATCGCTCGATCAGTCTGGTGGGTCACAGTTTGGGGTCGGTCGTCAGCTTCGATGTTGCCTATTGGTATCCTTTTCACGACCCCTACTGGCAACGCTACAATTTCTTTCTCAGCAATCTTTTTACGATAGGGTCCCCGCTGGCCCTGTTCACCCTCGATTTGCAAGCGGAAGCTACAGCCAAAACCCGCTATAACAACCCACCTGATATGCAACTCGTCGCTAAAGGTGGGGCCTGGTACAATTTTTTTGATGCCCAGGACCTGATCGCCTATCCGCTCGAAAATCTCTATCCCGGCAAAGTGAGCGATTACCTGGTCCAGACCGGTACTTCGCCGCTGGCCGCTCATGCCGGTTACTGGAAAAACAAAGAGGTCGCCTCCCGCATCGCCGGCAAACTGGCCCAGGATTACGCTGCCTTAACCGCTGCCTCAAAATAATTTCTTAAGTGGCGCGTTCCCAGATGTCGCTGGTGCCAGTTGGTTTTTCGCCTTCCAGCCCATCAAATAGCAAATCCAGGGTCGAACTTAACGAGTCTCGCATCTTATCGGAAATAAAGCGGTCGCGCTGGCGGCTATTGGTTTTAACCAGTTGAAGTACCTTCGTCAACTCGATCACGGCTTTGTGGCTGATAACTTTGACCATCCCCAGCAAGGTCGGCTTACTGAATATCACGCCCAAAATCCACTGGTCGCCCACCAGTTCAGCAAAAATACTTTCGCGTTCACCCTGCTGAATATGAGTGCGAAAATCAGTCTCGTGCAACACTTTAGCCAGTTCCCGCGAACCTGAAAAAGTGGCCGCCAGCAACGCCCCAACAGTCGTTTCCGGTGGCGCACCACGCCGGTTCAGGGAAGCGATCACCTGACCACTGGTATCCAGTAGCAGAATCGAGGTCGCTTCCATCTCCTGCCGCATATTCTCCAGACACCCGCGTATTAAAGCTATTTCTTCACCCGTTACAGCCAGATTGCTTAACTGGTTGTCCATTTTCCTACCCTGCCTGTCTTTCCTGACCGATCTTTCTTTATATGTATATGTCCTTATAGCTATCCCGGCGTATCTTTATCTCCAAAAACTTAACTTCCGGCGGTCAACCGGTTTATTCGTATAAACTTAAAGCCATCTCAACCAGTTGGGCCAGTTTCTCGCGGGCTTTTCCGCTATCCTGTGGGCCATTTTCTTCGTAGTGAAGTTCCAATCCGGGGGCCAGCACAATCCGGTTCCAGCGGCCTCTAAACTTCAAACCTTCTTTAAAACTTTCTTTAGAACTACCGGACCGATTCAAAACTTCACCGCTTACCAGGCCCGTCTGGACTTCCGCCTCGCTGGGCGGATAAAATACTTCAAGCTCCGCTAATTCAGAGCTAGCCTTCGACCGGTCAACCATTCCCGCTCTACTACTCAACCGGCTACGCCCGCGATGTTTGTCTTCCAGGACCGGGTTGGTATGGGCCAGGTCCCGGTAAAGCTGGTCGGCTACCTGGTCCAGTTCGGCTAACCCCACATCGGTTAAAAGCTCTTTAATTCGACTGAGCGGCAACAACGCTGCCTTGAGGCGGCGCACCAGTGACAGGCGAGTGAGGTGTTCCAACCCGTAACAACTGGCTGGTCCGGCCCCCTGCGGTGGTGGCAACACCCCTTGTTGAATGTAATATCTTATGGTGCGCTCGCTCACCTCGCCGGCTTTAGCCAATTCTTTAAGCGTCAGCTTTAGCTCACTCGACCGAGTAGGATTGCTATCTTCCATAGGTGCGGCTTGCAATATCGCTATTGCCGCCCCGTTTATTATTTTCTGGTTGGACCTGATCATTTAACCTCATCAGTGAGAGTTTTAAAAAGGCAATTTTACCCTTAAATGCTAGCATGCTAACAGCTTAGTGTCAATTAGTACCTTTTTCTTAACAGCTGACTGTTAAAACTCTTTTCAGGCTAATAACTGGGTTTAAGCCGGGGTTGTGAGGGGTGGCACAGGGGTCTCGCTTGTCAAGAAAATCTTTTTTTCCTATCACAAAGTAAAATATAGTGATTATTGATTGACCCTGAGCTTTTTTTGGTGTAAAGTTGGATTCTACCCATAATTCAAACAATCAAAGTTTATCTATAGACATATAGGAAAGAACTCAAATGCCGGAAGAAACTATCGAAACTAAACTGGACCGGATAGAACGCCTGGCGGGTCTGGGCTTAAAACCTGCCGCCGCTCAACTTTCCCGGCTGATACTGGAAAAAGACCCTCGCAATGTCCAGGCATTAATCTGGCTAGCCCGTACCTCACCCCTACCCGATGAAGCCCAAAAAGCCACTCGCCAGGCCGAAGTGTTGGCGCCCAATGACCACCAGGTTCAGGAATTATTAGCCTCGAAAAACGAAGCCCCAATAGCCGCCGGTGTCGGTGCCAACCCCTATTATACGGCTACGGCGGCCCCCAATCCGGCTGCGCCAAATCCTTTCAACGATTACAATCCGGCCACCGGGCAATGGAACCAGCCCAACCCGCCCTCCGATATTTCGCAATCTACCTTCGACTATCTACAAATGCTCAACGCTACCAATCCCGGTCTGAATAATCCCATGCCGCAATCCGGTATGCCTTCAACAGGTATGGCTAGTCCAGTTCTTAAACCCCTGAACCCTCCTAGAAAAACCTCGCCGGGTGGTGTCGTGTTTGGCTTGCTATTTTTGCTGGTGGGGCTAGGCTTAGGTATTTTCTGGGCCTTGCAGCTACTCAATTTTAACAACGACCTTTCTCAGGCCAGCAAAACCCTTTCCGGGCAGATCACTCAGATAAATTCTACCAAAATGGATGTAGACCTCAAAGGGGATGGTAAACGCACTTTCGACATCAATGGTCAAATATTCAACAGTCTCGCCCCGCTTATCAGTCCAGACTCCAAATCGCTGGCTCCTAACTCAGTCGTTTTAAACCTGACTCCCACCGACCGGCTGGTTTGGGTTGAGGTACTCACGCCCAAAGCGGGCAATACCAAGACTGGTTTGCTGGGTTTTGGTTCTATTGTCGATTGGGCTATCGTGGGCCTATGTGTTATCCTGGCGATTGTCGGACTGGTATTGCTCAGTCGAGCTATGGCTCGCTCAAAAAAGTAAAGGAAACTTCATAATGTCCGCCGAATTGACCGAACGGCATCTGGCCTACCTGTCCTATCCACACTATGCCATCGTCGCAGCCCTCCGCAACGATGGCTCGCCCCAGCTTTCGACCGTCTGGTTTGACCTGACCGACGACCGGCAGGGTATTTTTTTTGTAATCGAACGCGACAGCCTCAAAGCCCGGAACTTCCAACGCGACCCTCGCATCGCCATCAGTATTCCACACGGCGGGCGTTATGTCGCGCTGGAAGGACTGGCCGAGTTCGACCTCAACCAGGACCCCGCCTTGGCGCAGCATGACCTTGAGCGCATCGGTCGCCGCTACTACGGACCGGTCGAAGGCCCCAACCAGGTGGTATCTTTCGGTGATAAAGTCCGCTTGACGATCTACCTTCGCCCCACCAAAGTCAACTCGGTCGGTGTCTGATCTTTCTAAACAACATTTCAAAGACTTATAAAAGGTTAAGCGGGTTTTTGAACCTGGCTAACCTATTTTTCTTCGTAACTTTTCCGGTTTCCTAATTCAAAATTTTTAAGCGGGAGTCGTGGGGCCGGGTACCCCCTGGGTGCCCTGCGGGGAGATAAGGGGTCTCCCCTGTAAATCCCTTCTTTTTCTCCCCTTCCAACCGGTCCTCCAGAGGACAGGGACCGGGAATGGGTTTGAGAAAATATACAACTTCTAATGATCAGCCAGGACCGTTGCGTGCCAGAAAAACACAAAAAAAGTCATCGACAGCAACAAAACATCTCGGATACTCAGGTGCAAAGCCAGCCAACCCTGGTTTGGCAAATTTCCACCCATCCGGCCCAGGTCAAATTGCAAAAGATACAGCGTCACAATCATCACAATCACCGACAGCACCCCGGCAAAACTCACGATCTTGTACGACTCGTGCATCTCGGTTTCGTACAAATAGCGCACATAGCGCACATAAACCGTCAAGCCGTGATATAAAATAATCATCACCACCGCGTATAACGCTAGCGACCGTAAAAGCTCGCCCACCGCTTCCAACCGGCCATCGACCAAAAAGATACCGGCGACCAGTACCGCCAGATTCAAAACCAGCAGCAACATAATCGAAAAAGTCCATTCCACGATCAAAAAAATAATCGGTGAATAGTTATTAAAACGGGGTTTGTATATCCGGTGCGGCAGTACAAATGATATGTAAACCCCACCGGCAACTAACAAAAATACGGCGGCAATCAGCCCAATGTTAATTCCACTTCCCAGCGAATTTCCATAATAAGTCGCCAGGAAAACCAGTAATTCGCTGTAAAGCGCACCAAATCCCACACTCGTCAGGGCTAAAAACACCGGATGTTTCAAACTCAGGGCTGGAATAATATCATTCGCTTCGCGCCGTTTGCCGGACTTGCCGTAAGGAGTTGATAAATCGCGCGTGGGTGGCGCAATTTTAGTATTGTCAGTTTTGCTGGTTTCCAAAGTAAATGTTTGCTCCGAATGATTAAAGTGGTAATTGGGATAAGTAATACATTCGCTATTTTAACATCTCCCGACAAAAGTGCAACTTAACCTGAGCCAAATGCTAAACGTTCAATCGAAAGGTCGCGCAGTCTGCCGACGATAGCCAGACCTCATACCGAAATTAAACCCTTCTTATGCCAGACATTTGAAGCTAGGACAGCCGAAGCCGGGAGCGCATAAAGGCAGACTGCACTGATATTAGTATTTTTATCACAAACTCCTACTCCTATTGTTTATACTTTATAACCATTGACTGGCCTGAATTGTGCTGTATTATATGAACGGGAACAGGTTACAGCCTGTTTTCGAGCTAAACAGTTGGCATTGAGAGCGAAACAACAGCCAGAACAGCTCTAGCGATTTGTGATAAGGTTGAGTAAATAGTCTACCTGGAAACTCAAAACGGTGACAAGTTTACTTTTCCCTAAGTTTTAGCAAGACCGTTAATACAACCAGGCATTTAAATGCCCGGCTGTGACGGAGGTTCGACAGGTATGACCAATTTTTTAAAACACTTTATAGAGTTTCTACAGGATTTTTTAGGTATAAATCATCATCCAAGCGGGCGAAACGGTAGCAATTACCGGTTGGGGCTTTTTCACCGGGTAAGCTGGTTGGCACAAGGACCAATGGGGTCCCGGTCGGCACCGGGCGGTGTGGTGGGCAGTTATTCTACCCAGGCCGCGCAGACCCGCCGCCATAAATATAGCCCCGAAGAAGTTAAACGGATTCTGCGCGGCCTGGAAAAAGGCGATCATGCCGCCCCGGTATTACTCAAAGCGGCCACCTTCGGTACGCTACTGGACGAGCGTATGATCCGTTATTTCCGGGGTCGTGAGCGTCTTTTTGAGCGGTTGCCCTACGTATTATTTCAGTATACCCAGGGCCGTCCAAGCCAGGACATCGCCCGCAGCGTTAGTTTTTTCTCGGACGGCGATGATGTCGAGGAAGCGATGGATTTCGCGGCCCGCTTGATAACTTTCAGCCTGAACCGCCAGCGTTAACTAACCTTTTTATATCTGAGACCATCTCCGACTACCTAATAACCCTACCAGGATATTAGATTTCTGCCCGTGCTTGCCGGGATACAATTGCAACTCAGCGCGCTCAAAATACTGAACTTTCAAGCCATCTTCGATAAATGGTCGAGATATTGGGTAGCCAAAGGCGGCTAAACCACCTTTATTCTGCCAAAAAGCGGTGAAGTCGCTATCAAGGTAGAAATTGGTGGCCGAAAAGTAGTTAGCCCTGTTTTCGGTACTTAGTCCGGCTATTTCCGAGGCTGAAAGCGGTATAAATGGTTCTTCACTCCGGCGTTGAGCGACAAATTCCCACCCCAGCAACCCCCGGCTAATATATTGGTCCACCGGAGGTTGATTGACCTCCCATTCCAGACGCGCTCTTTCAAAATACTGAACCAACTTACCATTACTCATAAAGGCGGCTCCTAGCGGCTGACCGATTATTTCAAGGCCCGAATGGTTTAACCAGAAAGCATAAAAGGCCGGGTCAATGCCGGGCCGCTCGTCTTTTATTAGGGGCTGGCTGGAGGGCCAGACCGAAAGAGCCATCTGCCCCAAAACGCTCCAACTCCTCACAAAGCTATCCCAGCTATAATACTCGTAAGTACCAAAACCCGGATTTGCCGCCAGTACCCCGGCCTCATCGAAACCGTATAAGGTCATGACGTGTTCGCTGGGGGCCAGCGTAAATGAGGTTTCACCAGCCGAAGTGACGGATACAGGGTAACTAATTTCCATACTCCCGATCACCCAAACGACCACTGGCCGACCGTTTAGCAGTTCTTCTTTGACCGACTCGATGCCATCCCAGAGTAATTTGGTTTTCAAGCCTCTGGTGGTTAGAAAACGTGCAATCGGTTCAGGGTAGATACCGTAATCCTGGATGCCTCCCCAGTCATTATCGATATTACCTCGAAAGCCGAGGTGAGGATTTTCGTTGGTAGCAATCGACCTGATAAAATCCCACTCGGAAAGATCTACTCCCGATACAGCAGCGGCAGCCCGGCTGGCGGCGTATTCACAGGAGAGGTAATGTTGTTGGGCAAAGACCGGCATATTGGCAATCTTCGTGGCAGTTCCACTAGCAGCCTTTGCACTTTTAACGGAGGTGGTCAGGGCGGTAACTGCCAGACCTGGCATACTCGCCCCTAACATCATCAGCGTTATAAACTTTTTGCGATACATAAGTAATTTCCCTTTATGAATTTCCCTGTTCGTTTATATTTCAGGTCAAACCAACCCAATAGCACCCGGCGGGTTTGTTTATCAATTTTTGTTTCACAACTTTATTTTATGTTAGGCTAATAAGAAGCTGATGAAAAAAGAATGAGAAAGTTCTTATTTTTAAAAAAAGCGTGCAAATCAATTTCATTAGCCAGTTCGATTTTTAAGGTTTTGAAGTGTTGCTGATGTAGGCCGATATTGTGTTGTAGAGTATTATATAGCAAATCTGGCCGGGTCAGTCAAAACTTACCGCCAGTTACCGGGTTTATGGGCTTTGGAAACGGCTCTATTACCGCCCTTTAAGAAAGTATAACCCTGCTAGTATACTTATGGTCATCGATTGCTTTGAAAATGCTAAAGCCGACTTTATTAAACAAATCTTAACGAGAAACATAGTCTCGTTAATCATTTATTAATAAGTTATTAAAGATTTTGACTTAGACTAAAATGGTCGGATATACGATCCTGTCAAGCTGGCTTTTTATGTAAGAAATTCGCTACCGATTAACAGTAAAATGAGTTCGGTAGCAAAAAAAGAACTAGCTTTTAGCAGGGTTACAACCTCAACTGGCAGCAGTTTACTCAACTAAGCAACTTAATATTTATGTGTTTGACTAGACTCAGGAGGAACGAGAGTGGTAGTATTTAAACGCCGTGTGCAATCTGCATCAAACTTGCGTCTGCTCGGAAGGACTTCTAATTCCAAATGGCTCTCCATGTTGGTGATCAATTTACTGGTTCTGATGACCGTCAGTACCGCTCTGGCTGCCGAACCGGCCCAGTTGCCGGAACAGGCTCAGAGTGAGGGCCAGATAAAGATTCTCCCGATTGACAAAACCCGGCTACTCATCGGTGAGAAATTTGACCTCCGGGTAGAGGTTAACGGTGCCAAACCTGACTCGCTGGATGTTACCATTAACGGCCAACCGGCGGCTCAGGCTTTACAGGGTGCTAAAGAAGAGCGCACCAACGCCAGTGACAAGAGCGGCGAAGTCACTTATCGCCAGGTCTCGATTACCACCCCCGGCGCGGTAACTGTGGAAGCCAAAGCCAAAGTTGGCGGCAAGGATATTACCAAGAAAGTTACCTGGAGTCTGATCAAGTTGGGGGCCGGTCAAGCCAAGAACGTTATTTTGTTTATCGGCGATGGTATGAGCTTCCCGACCATCACTGCTACCCGCATGGTATCGCGCGGTCTGACCGAAGGTAAGTACAATAGCTTCCTGGAAATGGACCGGATGCAGTACCGGGGTGCGGTAACTACCAGTGGTTACGATGCGCTTGTAACCGACTCGGCCAACAGTGCCTCGGCCTACGGTACCGGTAATAAAGCGGTCGTTAACGCGATGGGTGTTTACGAAGATAATACCGCCAGCCCGTTCGATGATCCCAAAGTGGAAAACATTATTGAAATGGTCAAACGGAGCCGCAACATGGCTACCGGTCTGGTCACTACTGCCGACATTACCGACGCGACACCTGCCGCCTTTGCGGCCCATACTCGCCGCCGGGCGGAACAGGCTTTTATCGCCAGCACCTACCTCGACCCGGCTCACCAGCCTGAAGTATTGATGGGTGGCGGCTCGAAATGGTTTTTGCCGAAGGCCAAGCAGGGTGCCAGCATGGATGATAAAGACCTGGTAGAAACCTTCAAGGGCCAGGGCTATGGTATTGCCACCAGCAAGACCGATCTTAAAGGCTTACCAGGCGGCACCAGCAAAATCCTCGGTCTGTTCCACACCGGTACCATGAACGTTTACATGGACCGTGAGGTGCTGAAAGACCCCGATGTGCTGGGTGTATTTAAAGATCAGCCGAGCCTGATCGATATGAGTGACGCGGCTATTTCTACCCTCAGCAAAAACCCCAACGGCTTTTTCTTGATGGTCGAGGGCGGCTCGATTGACAAACAGTTGCACCCGATGGACTGGCAGCGGGCGATTTACGATGCGATTGAAATGGACAAAGCCCTGGGTAATGCCAAGAAATTCCAGCAACAAAACCCGGATACGCTGATCGTGGTCGTGGCCGATCACAGCCACTCGATGAGTATCTATGGTACCTACAGCGAAGCCGATGGTAAGAAGGGCGCGGATGCGGTCGGCGTCTATCAGGATGCCAAGTTCCCTACCTTTACCTACAGCAAAAACGATGGTTTCCCGGACGACCCGAATCCTAGCCGGACCCTGGCGATTGCTTTTGGCAACCACCCGCAGTACAACGAAGATTTTGGTGCTTTCAAGAAAGTACCGTTGGCCCCGGCGATTGAAGACCCGAACAATAAGGGTAAATATATCGCTAACCCCAAACGGGGTAATACCGGCGTCGTAGTGCCAAGTAACCTGCCTGCCAATGAAGCCACCGAGGTTCACACTGCCGACGATGTACCGTTGATGGCAAGCGGACCGGGTGCTTTTATGGCTAACGGTGTGCTTGACAATACCGACGTATTCTTTATGATGGTAAGTGCGTTAGGTATCGACCTGACCGCGCCGGGTGGCAAAGCTACCGGCACCATTACCGGTGGCACCATCGGCGACCCGGCTAACCCTCTGATGTCGCAGGGTGGCGCGGCTGCCAACCCTGGCACTGGCGCAGCCACTAATACGAACACTGGCGCGGCCACTAATACGAACACCAGCGCAGCTACCAACGCGGGCACCGGCACCGGTGGAACTACTACAGCCGCTAAACCGGCGGGCGTTCCGGCAACCGGTATCGGCGGTCAAAATGGTAATGCCAGCTCTGATTTTTCAACCATTCTGTGGGTACTGCTGGCCGTAATCGGGCTGGCTATCTCGTTTGGTGGTGGCCTATTGGTAGCGCGTCGTCAATCTCGCAGCTAGTATCCTCAAGTGTGCTGTTACAACCCGTAGCAGCGCACCGCTGCCAATACTGGCACTCAACGAGCTTGTATACAGGTGGGTACCCTATGGGTGCCCCTGTTAAATCCTTTTTTATTTTCGCTTCAACCTGACTTTGTGAGGTTGAAGCGAAAAGTCCTACGTAGTATTGTTTGATGGCTCAGGTGGTTTTCCCTCACTGGCCCATCAAGCTTGATTTAATGGGACCAAACTTTTAAAAGAAGCAATAAAAGAAGCAAAAATAAATGGAACGCAAAAAATTTATTAAGAATCTAGTGGTATTAGGTCTGGCCGGGCCAATTCTGGCCGCCTGCGGCGAGCTTCCCACAAATCAACCGGCGGTTACGGTCACTATAAATACTCCCTCGGCTACAACGCCCGCAAATACTACGACTGCCACGACGCTAGCGGCCAGTGTCGCGTCGACTTCCAGCCCGCTACCGGCTACTCAAACCACAACCGCCGTCAATCCCGGCAGCCAGGCAAAGCCGACCAATGAACCGATTTTACTCCACTTTAATGAATTCTATTCCCCTGACTCGACTTCAATTGATCTAAAACTCAGCGAGAAACTCAAATCGGCCAACGGAAAAATGATTCGGATTACCGGTTATATGGCTCCTCCGCTCAAACCGGCCCTCGATTTCTTTGTATTAACCCGCATTAAGCTGGCAGTTTGCCCTTTCTGTTCAACGGCAGCCGATTGGCCGGAAGATATTTTGCTGGTAACTATGCAAAACGGCAAAAAGACCCAGCAAGTAGAAGACCCGGTGACTATTGTCGGCAAGCTTGAAATTGGTGAGACAGTTGATTCTCAGACCGGTTTCTTCAGTCTTTTACGACTGCGCGCCGAAAGCGTCGATGTTTTCAAAGGTAGCTAACCTTTACTTTCTGGTATACCCCGGTTGTCGTCAGGCGGACATAAAAATTTAAAACCCCTGGTCTGGACCAATCCAGCCAAACAACTTGAGGAGAATAAAGACTATGGAGCAAATAACCCGTAAAGTGTGGCGAACACTGCTGGTTGTTTTGATGCTGTTGCCCCTGTATGCTTTCAACGCTGCCTTACCGGCTACAATTTCCCTCGCCGAGGACGCTCCGGCCAGCCCGCAATTCAAACTTATTGTAGACCGCTCGGATTTTCCAATTGTTGCCGGTCAGATTTCACGTTCCTGGCTCTGGGGACCCGGTGGTTTCAAAACCGATCCGGCGGAAACTTACACCGAGGGTAGTACCCGCCTGGTACAATACTTCGATAAGGCCCGCCTGGAACTTACCAACGCCGGTGACAACCGGGGCGTTACCAGTGGCTTGCTAGCCAGAGAGTTGATGACCGGCCAGTTACAACTGGGCGATAACAAATTCGAGCAGCGCGGTCCCAGCAGTCAGAGCGTCGCCGGGGACCCCGATGACACCCTCGCGCCGACCTACGCTGACCTGGGTTTGTTGTTCAACCGCCCGGCTTTTACAGCTGGCAGCGTCATTACCACCTTTATCCGGGCCGATGGTAGTCAATCCGGGGTGGCTTCACTCAGCCAGTACAACGTCAGTGCGCTGGAATACGCTCCAAATTCGCCTCATACTATCGCCAGTGTTTTTAAAGATTTTCTAAACACTACCGGCCTGGTTTTTGAAAACGGTCAGTTTAACCAGGCTGCCCTGTTCGACAATGCCCTGTTTAACACCGGTATACCGCTTACCGAACCCTATTGGACCCGTGCCAAGATCAGCGGCAAAGTCCAGGATGTGCTGGTTCAGGGTTTTGAACGCCGGGTAATGACCTACGCCCCGGCCAACCCGGAAGGCTACCGGGTCGAAACCGGTAATGTCGGGCGGCATTATTACGGCTGGAGGTACAATGTCACCGAGCTACAATTGCTCGGCATCAACGATTTTCACGGTCGCTTATTGCCTGAAAAAGTGGGCGGGGTGGACCGGGGCGGGGCGGCTTATATCGGCGCGTTGATCAAGCAGCTACGCAATGCTAACCCGAATACTTTGCTCATTCACGCCGGGGACAGCGTGGGTGCTTCCCAACTGCAATCGGCTCTTTTACAGGATGAACCAACCCTGCAAATCTTTAACCTTTTGAAATTCGACGCCGGTTCAGTTGGCAATCACGAATTTGACAAAGGTCTGAGCGAGACCCTGCGGTTGATCAATGGTGGAAAGAACCCGGTGCGCGGAAACGATTGGGCGGGAGTTAATTTCCCTTACCTGGTCGCAAACCTGGAATACAAAGACACCGGCAAACCACCCCTCCAGCCCTATGCAATAGTCGAGCGGGGTGGGGTAAAAATCGGCATTGTAGGAGCTGTTACCAAAGATTTAACCACGCTGGTTTCCCCGGCGGGAATTGCCCAGTTGAACGTGCTGGACGAAGCTACCTCGATCAACAAGTACGTGCCGGAGATGAAGCAAAAAGGGGCCCAAATTATTGTGGTGGCTATCCACGAAGGCGGGACACCTTCGGTCGCCGATGGTACCGAAAAAGTGATTGGGCCGATTGTCGATATTGCCGCTCGCCTGGACCCGGCGATTGATGTGGTAATCAGTGGTCATACCCATCAGGAATACGTAGCCTATATGTCCGGCAAACTGGTTACCCAATCCGGTTTCTACACCCGCAATGTGACTTCTTTGCGGTTGCGCCTGGACAACACGACCAAACAGGTGGTTGCCAAGCGGGCAGCAAACGTGCCGGTGCTGGACGCGCTGATTACACCGGACCCCCAGATCAACGCGATTGTGCAGAAAGCGGCCCAGGATGCGGCACCAATAGCCAATCAAAAAATCGCTACTACCGATCAAACTATCAGCAGGACCCCGAATACTGCCGGTGAGAGCGTGCTGGGAGACCTGATTGCCGACGCTCAAAAGGTATCGGTTGGGACCGATTTTGCCTTCATGAACCCCGGTGGTATTCGGGCCGACCAGCCGGGCGGTGATATTACCTTTGGGTCTCTGTTTACCATTCAGCCGTTCGGTAACATTATGGTCAAGGTAAGCATTACCGGCGACCAGATTTACCGGGTGCTGGAACAGCAATGGAAAAACCCCAACGCGGTCAGAATCTTGCAAATTTCCGGTTTTAGCTATACTTACGATAATAGTAAGCCGGTCGGCAGCAAAGTTATCGAAGTACGCGGCGCGGATGGTAAACCAATCGACCGGAATACCAGCTATACCGCCGCTATCAATAACTTCTTGCAGGGCGGTGGCGATGGGTTCTCGGTCTTTACCGAGACCAAAAATCCGGTGGGCGGCCCCGGCGACCTGGATGCTTTGATCGATTATGTCAAAAAGCAACCGCAACCGGTGGTACCGCCTGTCGGAGGCAACCGGATTACCCGGCTCAACTAGGATTTTCGCTTCCACTTCGCCTGTGAAGTGGAAGTGAAAGTAAAATGAGTTTTCCAGGGGAGACCCCTGTGTACCCCCGCATGGGCTGCGCCCCTACTACCCCCGCTTAAAGGTTATTTTCGCCTTAAGCGAAAGTCCTATATATGCTTAATAGTGGTGAGGTGAAAGGTTCGGAAGTGAGCTTTGGCTCGTCAGAAGCTTTCACCTCGCGCTATTTCCAGAATAAACAGATCACGGCAAAATGATAAAACTGCACAATATCGAAAAAATTTATACTGGCCCAACCCACGAACAACTAAAAGTTTTACAGATCGACCGGCTTGACATCGCAAAGGGTGAAAAGGTGGCTCTGGCCGGACCGAGCGGCAGTGGTAAGACTACTTTACTCAATATTATTACCGGTATTTCTACTGCCAGCCAGGGTGAAATCTGGGTAAACGACGAGGCGGTTCATACGCTGGACGAACGGGCCAGGGACGAATATCGCGCCCGAACGGTTGGGATTTTGTTTCAGACCTTTAACCTGCTGCCCGGCTTTACCGCTCTGGAAAATATTACGCTGGCGATGAGTTTCTCTTCAAAAATACCGCCTAAAGACCGGCAAAAACGGGCCAAAGATTTGCTGGAACAGCTAGGTCTGGGGGGACGATTGCATCACCGGCCTCGCCAGCTTAGTAGCGGCCAACAACAGCGGGTAGCTCTGGCCCGCGCACTGGCTAACCGGCCAGCCTTGCTGATTGCCGACGAGCCTACCGCCAGTGTAGACTTTGAGTCCGCCCGTGTCATAATTGAACTGTTAGAAACCAGTAGCCGGGAAAATGAGGCTACTTTGCTGGTTGCCAGCCACGACCCGGCAGTTCTAAATGCCTTCGACCGGGTAATTCAGCTTAATCATAAAGGCCAGATGGTAAAACCGGACGAAGCGGGCTTGCCGCTCAAGGAGGCCAAACTGTCATGAGTTTGCTGCAAGTAGCCTTTAGAAATCTGCTTAACCGGGCCGTTCAGAGTGTCCTGACGATTATAGTAGTGGCGATGGCCGTTGGCCTGGCTCTATCGGTGGTTTTGCTATCGGAGGGGGTCCAAAACGGCATCAACCGGGCCGCCGAGCCGTTCGATTTGATCATTGGCGGCAAGGGTAGTGCCCAACAACTGGTAATTAATACGGTCTTGTTGCAGGGGAATCCTTTACAAAATGTACCTTTCGAGCTATATCAAAAATTGCAGCAAGACCCCGGCCTGACGGCGGTGGTGCCACTTGGCTACGGCGATAATTTCCGCAAACATAAAATTATCGGGACCAAAAGCCAGTTCTTTGATTTTCGTAACAAGCCCAATGATCCAGCCTATTTTCAGGTCGCGCAGGGCCGGTTATTCCAGAAACCATTCGAGGCCGTTATCGGTTCGGAAGCTGCCCGGCAGTTAGGGGTCCAGCTCGGCCAGTCATTCCAGGCCGAACATGGCGATGAAGAGACGCTACCCGGCGAGGAAATCCACGACGAGCATTCCACCAATCCTTACACGGTGGTCGGCATTCTCAAACCGACCAGCAGCCCGGCAGACCTGGGAGTGTATGTTGACATCGAAAGTTTCTGGATCATTCACGCCAAAGTCCTTAATCAACCGGGCGATCCAACCGGTCCACAGGCGGTTACAGCTATTCTGATTAAACCCAAATCTTTTCCAAACGACATCTACCGGGTGCAGCAGCAAATAAACTCTGGCCGGTTGACCCGCGATGCCCAGGCGGTTATTCCCTATAACGAGCTTTACAACCTGAACCAGTTGGTCGGGCAAGGCCAACAAATTCTTAGCTTTATGGCCTACCTGGCGATTGCGATGGCGGCGGTAACGATCTTTTTATCCCTGTATGGTGCCATCGTTGAACGGCGGCGCGACCTAGCCGTAATGCGCGCCCTGGGGGCAGGTCGGCGGCGTATCTTCGTGCTTATCCTGTATGAAACCGGCTTAGTAGCCTTGCTGGGGGTCTTCTTCGGCGCGGTGGTAGGCCACCTGTCTGCCTGGCTGATCAGCCAGGTTATCCGGGATGCCAATGCAATTCAGGTAATTATCGGAGTCCCTCTGGAAGAACCTTTAATTCTGGGAGCGGTGCTGCTGGTCGGATTGGTAGCCGGTCTTTTACCCGCGATAACAGCTTACCGGGTCGAAGCCTCACGCTATCTGTCCCCGGCCTGATTGCCCAACCAATCCGCTTTAAGTATATCTGCTAACTGTTCAGTCTAACTCTTGCAAAAGGAATTTAGCGGGGTCGTGGGGCACCCATAGGGTACCCGACCCCGGCGGGGGGTATAAGGGGTCTGCCCTGTTTACCTCTCTTCTTTTCCCCCGTCCACTGGTGGCCCTGGGGAGGGGTCACGGGTGGGACCTGAATAGTTACATCCGCTTTACAATTTAGAATACTCTATCCCCGACTTTGCCTTGTGGAGGCCCTGCCGGAAAGAGCAACATAGCGTAAGACTAAGAATTTGCGGCTAAAGTCTGTAAATTCTTAGTCTGAAAAATGGGATTTCTTGCGATTTATTTACTTTCAGTTAATCCAGGTCTAATTTAGCTTTTACACTGGTAAGCTAGACTAAACCTAACCGGTACTCCTGGTTCTCCACCGGGAAGTTGATTGGTTTACTTACGAAAGGATTAAGGTGAAAGTATTGAAATCCAAACGAGGCTCCAAAAAGCTTCTGTCAGGGATAATGCTATGCGGTGTGCTGGTGAATTTGTTAGGAGCCTGTGATGGTAGCCCGACCAGTGGTGTCCCTACCGCCAGCCAGGGGCCTGGCCCCACCCCGGCTACTTCTGCGGCAGCGACAACCACCAACCCGGCGACCTCCGCCATAGCCGCTAGCACCCCTACAGCACCGACCAACTCGTCTTCTACTACCAGTGCGACCAGCACCACTGTGACCGCCTCAGGCCCTACAGCCGCTAACATCCCGGCCAGCCCGATCAAGCACATCGTTATTTTTGTCAAAGAAAACCGTACCTTTGACAATTATTTTGGGACTTATCCGGGCGCAAACGGTGCCACTACCGCCACCGATTCGACCGGTAAGGTTGTCCCCTTGAAACATCAGGCCGACTCAATTCCAGATATTAGCCATTCTTCTGAAAGTGGCTATATGGCTTATGATAACGGCAAGATGGACAAATTTGACTTGATAGCTAGCAACAAAAATAAAGGTGCTACTGACAACAATAGTTTAAGTCAGTTATATCAGGCCGATATACCCAACTACTGGCAATACGCTCAAAATTATGTGCTGGGTGACGCGATGTTCTCCTCGCTGATGGGACCGAGTTTTCCCAATCACCTATATACGGTGGCCGGGCAGTCCGGTGGAGCAATCAACAATCCCCGCACCGATAAAAATGTCGGTACTCTGAGCAATGCTACCAAAGGCTGGGGCTGTGATATTCAGCATCAGGAAGTCCAGGTCAAAGATAAAACCGGCACAGTCCAACTCCAGGAAGCCTGTTTCGATTTTCAAACTCTGGCCGATGAGCTGGACGCCAAAAATTTAAGCTGGCGTTATTATGCGCCGCCAACCGGTACGAGCGGCTATATCTGGTCGGCTTTCGACGCGATTAAGCATATTCGCAATGGGCCGGATTGGAAATTTGTGGTGCCTACCGAACAATTCATGACCGATGCAGCCGCCGGAAATTTACCGACAGTTTCCTGGATCGTTACACCTGGCAAAGTCAGCGAGCATCCCCCGTCAAGCGTATGCGTGGGTGAAAACTGGACGGTTCAGATGTTAAATTCGCTGATGAAAGGGCCGGATTGGTCTTCGACGGCCGTATTCCTGACCTGGGACGATTTTGGCGGCTTTTATGACCACGTGCCGCCCCAGCAAGTGGACGGTTACGGGTTAGGTTTTCGGGTGCCGTTGCTGGTAATCTCGCCCTACGCCAAAAAGGGTTATATCGACCACACTCAGTACGAATACTCGTCAATGCTACACTTTGCTGAAACTGAGTTAGGTCTAGCCACCCTGACCGACCGCGATAAAGCCGCCAGCAATATGCTAAATGCTTTCGATTTTACTCAAACCCCTCGCCCGCCGGTAATACTGACTGAGCGTACCTGTCAGACTAAAGCCGGCTCTGACAATCCAAACTATGATGATTAGTTTATGAAATAAGAAGGAGATATGAGCTATTGTTTTCAAATAGCCCATATCTCCTTTCGCCTGTATAAACATTTTCTACCGGTTATAATCAAACCTGGCCTTTTCTTCCCATTATATGGATTATTCTTTGTTAAACCGATCAAACTAACTGGCGGTTTATATCACTAAAAAGTTAGCGAACCGATTTCTATATTTCCAGCGTGGGTGTATACTTTTTCTCACACCCAATAATAGTTTATCCAAATCTTTTTTCTGGTGAGAGGAGTTCCGTAATGACCGAAGCACGGACGAATTGGGCAGGCAACTACACTTTCAAGGCGGAGCGAGTATATTCTCCAACCACGATTGAAGAAATTCAAGCTATCGCAAACCGGAGTAGAAAGCTCAAAGTGCTGGGTTCGGGCCACTCCTTTAACGATATTGCCGATACGCCTCAAGATCAGATTTCGCTAAAGAATTTTAACCGGGTGGTGGGCTTCGACCGGGAGCAGCATACCGTAACGGTTGAGGCCGGGATCACCTATGGTCAGCTCAGTGAACAGCTTGAGCAGCAAGGCTACGCGCTACCAAACATGGCTTCTTTACCGCACATTTCGGTGGCGGGAGCCTGTTCGACCGCCACGCATGGTTCTGGCGTTGCCAACGGCAATTTGTCCACCGTTGTTTCGGCTCTGCAACTGATTACCGCCGAAGGTGAGGTCGTCGAGTTATCGCGCAAGCAGCAAGGCGACCAGTTTGATGGGGCTGTCGTAAGTCTGGGAGGGTTAGGAATAATCACCCGGCTTACCCTCGACCTGGTGCCTACTTTCGATATTGCCCAGGAAGTTTACCAGGATTTGCCTTTTAGCGAACTTGAGGTGCATTTTGAAGAGATCGCGGGGAGTGCCTATAGTGTGAGTTTATTTACCAACTGGCAAACCGACCGGATAAATCAGGTTTGGTTAAAACGTCGGGTTGGAGACGAAACAACCACTTCTGGAGCGGAGTGGTTCGGGGCACGCCGCGCGCTCGTCAAGCTGCATCCGATTGGCGCACATTCCGCCGAAACCTGTACCGACCAGTTGGGTATCGCCGGTCGGTGGCACGAGCGGCTGCCGCATTTTCGGATGGGTTTTACCCCCAGCAGTGGCGAGGAATTGCAAACGGAATATTTGCTACCCCGCCAGTGGGCCTTCCCGGCTTTGCAAGCTATTAACCGCCTGCGCGACCGGATCGCGCCACTATTGTTAATTTCCGAACTGCGCACGGTAGCTGCCGATCAGCTCTGGATGAGTCCAGCTTACCGGCAGGACTGTCTGGCAATTCACTTTACCTGGCAAAAAAACTGGCCGGCGGTCCAGCAGCTACTACCCTTAATCGAAGCAGAACTGGCACCCTACAGGCCGATCCCCCACTGGGGCAAGCTTTTTACGCTGTCAGCCAGCCAGCTACAAACTTTTTACCCTCGTCTGAGTGACTTTCAAAAATTGCTCCAAACCTACGATCCAAAAGGTAAATTCCGCAACCGGTTTCTGGATAGCTATATTTTTTAGCCAAACTGGCATCCAGGTTAAAATACCTTGCAGTGAAACAGAAATGTCATTCAAAAGTTATGCTAACAGCAAATAATTAGTTTAGAATAAGCTGCTGCCTTTAGTGAGAATGAATTTCGGGTAAAAGAACCATAGCATTTGCGATACCAGGCTAAGGTTACAAGTTGTAATCGGCTCTATTTACAACGGCAACAAGTTGCAAAAAGCTTTCAATCTCCGTATAATTCACCTGTTACTACTTTTCAATCTGTCGTCCATTAGAAATTTACTAATCGAGCAATAGATTTTCTTTGCTCAATATTACCCGTTTTCTGAAGGTTAGTTGTGGGTTTAACTTGCAACAACCATTCTTACCCTTTGTCGGGCTTATAGAAAACCGCCTGTCTTACCCATCAATCGATAAGCAAAATCGACCACTTTATACTGATGCGGGGCCAATAGCTGGTTTCCGAGATAAAATTGTCCGCAAATAGAAGGAGCTTTTAGTATTATGCCTACCTGGTTAAAATACATTTTCAGTGATGAGTCGAAAGACCTCAGGGCAAAGGTAATTGGTATTTACGCCCTGCTGATAGGCTTTAACATTATAATTTGGGGGCTAACCCTGGTAGTTTCAACTCAATATTCATTTGTACTAGGTACTGCGGTGTTGGCCTACACTTTTGGTTTGAGGCATGCGGTGGATGCCGATCATATTGCTGCCATCGATAACGTGACCCGCAAGCTGATGCAGGAAGGTAAACGACCAGTTGGGGTGGGTTTATTTTTCTCGCTCGGTCACTCGACGATAGTTGTAACCCTTAGCATTGTGCTGGCAATCATTGGCGCGGCCCTTCAAGACAATTTTCAAAGTTTAAAAGATGTCGGCGGCTTGATTGGTACCAGCGTTTCGGCCCTTTTCCTTTACTTAATCGGTTTTATCAATCTGCTGGTGCTGGTCGACATCTTTCGGATGTTTCGCCAGGTTACCAGAGGCGGCTCCTACAGTGAAGTTAGCCTGGAAGAATTTTTACAAAAACGGGGTTTTATGAACCGCTTTTTTGGCCCTTTGTCCCGCGCAATTGACAAAAGCTGGAAAATGTACCCGCTGGGCATCCTGTTCGGCCTGGGTTTTGATACCGCTACCGAGGTTGGATTGCTGGGTATTTCGGCTAGTTCGGCTGGTAACGGGGTGCCAGTCCTTATCATTCTTCTTTTCCCCCTCCTCTTTATGGCGGGTATGACCCTGATAGATACAACCGATTCTGTTATGATGTTGGGAGCGTATGGCTGGGCTTTCGTGAAACCGATTCGGAAGCTGTATTACAATCTTAATATTACCCTGGTGTCGGTGCTGGTAGCTTTGATCGTCGGTACGATTGAGGTATTGAGCATCATTGCTAACAAATTTAATTTGGAGGGCGATTTCTGGGATTGGGTCAGTAACCTGGATTTCGGGGTAATCGGTGGGATAATCGTCGGGATATTTATCTTTAGCTGGTTAGCTTCTACTATTATTTACAAGGTAAAACGCTACGATGATCTGGATGTAATTGTCGAAACTCCTGAAACAGCTGTAACTCGTAGCTAGTAGTAGTTTTAGCCCTGACTGAAAGAAGTTAGCCGAACAGGCTTTGAGTTAGCAAGAAGTTACTAAACCATTCTGTAAGTTTAGCAACTTCTTGCTTTTTAATTTGGTATTTAGAACTGATAGCTTTGACTATGTTCTCAGGCTTTTATATAATATTTTTTGTAATGCCTCCCCAGTTAAAATTTTGCTCCGGCAATCTAATCGTCAGGACTAAAAGCAATAAAATTGCTTGCATTTAACCAAACTATCCTGTTATATTATTCTTATATAGTAAGAGAGGGACTTTATAAAACCAGGTAAATAAAAAGGACGTATAACCAGTGCTATATGCAGGTTATAGCGGTAGACCTTGCTTACCTCTTATTAAACGGTATAGCCAGTGATAATAACCAATCCAGCGGTATAACCTAACAAAAATCAAGGTTGAGACCATGACGAAAAACCATGACGAAAAAAGTACCGACGAGTTAACTTCTCATAAAATTTTGCTGGCTGACGATGAGCCGGATACCTTGATGCTAACTAGCTTTACCCTGACCAGGGCCGGTTTTAATGTTGTGATTGCCGAAAGCGGCCAGCAAGCCCTGGAAGTATACCAACAAGAAAAACCGGTGCTAGTAATTTTGGACCGCATGATGCCAGAAATGGATGGGCTGGAAGTTTGCCGCCAGTTGCGCGCGCTCGATCCTGAAGTATATATCCTGATCCTGACCGCCCTGGATACCGATAACGACCGGGTGGCAGGCTGGGAAGCCGGGGCCGACGATTATATGGGCAAACCGCTTAACTTTAAGGAACTGGTTCTGCGGGTGAAGGCCCGTATGCGCCGTGTCCGAAATGTCAATAACCCCAGCCAGCCCTTGCCTCAGCAAGATCTAAACGAAACACCTCGTTCGATGGTAACCGGCCTGACCGAGGCAGAAACCGAAAAACCGGATACGACCCTATCGGTAGAAAACCTGGAAATGCAAAATCTACTGATCAGTGCCAGCCGGGCCGCCCAGTCTGAGGAATATGAAACTGCCCGCGAGCTTTATGCACACGCACTGGATAAAGAACCCTTTAACCCGGTGGCCTTGAAGTGGTTGGCCTACCACACCAGCGACCCACACGAGGGTTGTTACTACCTTGAAATGCTGGTAAAAGTGCAGCCTCAGAATACCAAAGCAGCCCGATTGCTGGAAATTGGTCGGCAGCGTTGTCAGGAACTCGACCAGCAATCATTTTCGAGTATTCTCAGTCACCTAAACGAAGTACCCGCCAGCTTACCCGGCCCATTTTCTAACGGTGTAAACTCCACCACGATCAAAAAACAGATCGGTCAGATACTGGTGGAAAAGGGTTATATTACCCTCGAAAATATCGAAACCGCCGCGACTTTACAGGAAATGTTCCGGCGGACCGGTGCGCCTCGAAAGTTAGGGGAAATTCTGGTTGATTTTGGGGTAGTAACCGAAGAACAGCTAAAAAGAGTGCTGAACGAGCAAAACCCAACCGCCCTGGCCTGATTTCAGTTAGCCCCGCTAGCTCCGCAAACTTTCCAAATTTAACTTGCTTACTTTATTTGTTCAAAGACCAAATCAGCCGAGCGAGTCGGCTTGTTTGATTTCTGCCTCATCAGGGTCGTTATCGGGTGTTTCGTCGAGCTTGTCAACATCCATCGAAAAATGCAATGGTTCACCTAAGCGAGTTAGCGGGCTAAAAAGTTGCTCACAAACCGCCGAGGCTTTCTCCGCACGGCCACTAAAAAGGTCTACCTTGAGACGTTCGGCCAGGGTAGGCTGTAGAAGGGCTGGTCCAACCGCAATAATGCGCATCCCGAACAACTGGCGTTTTAGATCGCCGATCAAACGGATAGTTTCGGCCAAATATTGACCCTGACCCATCACAAGGGCCAGTACGCTGGGCCGGGTTTCCATTACATTGCCGGTCAGAGCCATAATCGGCACGTTTGCACCCAGATTTGTGACGCTCCATTCCAGCGGCGAAAAACTGGTAGTAGCTTGATTTACCAGCATCGGCGTTTCTTCGCCTGACTCAAGGCTGGCTACCAGCACCCGGCGCAGAACTTTACCAACCGGCGAAGCCTCCGAGGTCGTCGGTGAACGTAGCACTCCCAGGCGACGCGATATTTCCTGCTCGCTCAAAATTAGAGCTTCGTCGAGCTGCTCTTCGTCTTCTTCTAGCGGATCGGGTATATGCATAGCTAGCTCAGTCAGATCGGTGGAAATTGAGTGCCAGGCAGCTTTTAGATCGGCTTCCATACCAGTCGCTTTCACAGAGAGTCCGGCCAGGCTGCTAAGACTCCGGGCCAGCCGGTTTATCTGATGGTCGGCCTCGTGGCGAGCGGTACTTTCGGCCAATGCCAGTTGGCTAAGAGTATGGAGGCCCTGCAAAGCCTCGACGATTTGCTGGCCTAGCGTATTTAAGGCGGGAGTAGTCTCATCGTCACCGCTCACCAGAGGTGCCTGACCGTTAGTAGCGTCGGAATTATTTAAGGCCTGATCGGTTTCATCCGGTCCGGTCGGCATCTTCATAGAAGTGATCCTTTCGGTTAGCAGGGTTTTGCAAACTACACTCACGAGGATTAGTACACAAGAAGTGAAAAAGCAGCCCAGCGTTAAATTTTCACAGTCCAGGCGAGTAAAGAAAAACACTGCATGTAACCGGGCTGGAAAATTCGGGTTTCAGTTTTGATTATATAGTTAACTCCCGGCTTGTCAACAGTACACAAATTGGTAAGCAGGGGGAATGCAAAGTCAGAAAAGAGAAAGAAGTTGAATAAAAAGACCTTTCCGTATAAGATTTTGTTACCATCCAAAAATCTAAAAAAGAAAGGTCTATCTATGAACTATAACACACTTCCGCTCTCTATTGCATTACCCAATGTCGCCTTTATTGCCGATTTACAAGTTGTTTATGAGAAATTGTGCCAGCTTAATGACCACCGGCACCGGCCTGGTATCCGCTACTCATTGCCGAGGTTATTACTGATTGCCTTTCTGGCTAAATTTGCCGGCTAAGATAACTTTCAAGCTATAGCGAACTGGGCTAAATCTCACTACCGACTCTTTGTGTTCCTTAAATGGTATAACGCGTGGATGTAATTATTTATGGCAATAATCTCCGAAGCTACCTGTTTAAAGAAATTTGGCATCAACCTGACCTTCGGGAAGAAGAGAAGCATTTAGAGGATATTATAAAGTTCTGGCATTAAACAGAATGTAAGAGGAAGCACCAAACTGAGTGACTCCTATTAGAATGAGTACTTAACTTTTCTAAATTTGAACTCAAACCTTACTTTTGCCAACCAAACTAACCACTTCCTCGGCGCAACCCCATGAGACCGTCACTCCGGCCCCGCCGTGACCGTAATTATGGACAACCAGTTTCCCATCCGCTAAAGTCTCGGCCTCCAATCTGACCGAAGACCGGCCTGGCCGTAAGCCCACCAGATGTTCCAGAACACGGGCCGACTTTAATTCCGGTCGGTAAACGGCGGCCCGCTGCAAAATATCTTCGGCGGTCGCCGGGTCTGGCTCCAGCGACCAGTTATTTTCCTGGGAAGTGCCACCCACCACACAATCGGTCGAGCGCGGCACTACATAAGAGGTACCAACGTGGCCGGTGGCATCGGGCAATTCCTCGGCCAGCACAAAGCCTTCATCGAGTTGCTGCTCTACCCGGACGATTTGGCCTCGAATGGGATACACTGCTTGATCATTGAGCATGGCCCGCGACCCCAACCCGCTACAGTTGATAACTATCCCGGCATTTTCGAGCGGTTCAGCCAACGAAGTTACTTCCTTTTGGATTATCTGACCGCCCAACTGCCGGACCCGACCGGCTAAATATTCCAGGTACAGGCGGGTTTCGATCACCGGAGTATCAAAAACATAACCAGTGCCGTAGCCTACCGGAAGGTCAGGAGAGGTAGCCAGGCGGAAATTTTTTACAAAAGCGACCCACTCCGGTAAGCCTTCGGACAAATTCATCTCCGCCGGAAAGATTTCCAGGCCTTCCCGCAACCAGACCCCAGTTCCGGGTTGACCGGCCAGCGTCAGAAAAATTTCGTAAGAACGGCGGCCCCACTCGACCGCTTTTTGCTGCGGGGCGATTTTGTAGGGGTACCAGATCGCCGCCGCTATGTTGGAGGTGGTAAAGGGAGGCAAGTCTTTGGCCCAGATCGTCACCGACCGGTAGCCGGACTCTAGCAAGACTAAGGCACTGGTAAGGCCGGATACACCACAACCCAGCACAATCACTTTCGGGTTTTCCATGACATTGGCTTTCTTTTTTGGTTTTTGTATTATTGCAGTAGGTCACTATGGGTTTGTCATATACCAGACGAATAAGCTCACGAAGGTTCATGCTATCTAATCTCGTGCCAGCCATAATTCTTCCAACGCTAAAATTAATGGAAAGCACTGTAAGAGTAGGCTACATGGCGGAAGTTGACCAATAAAAGGTAACTCAAAAACAAAGTTTTAATGGTAGATCATATAGATCATCAGAAAATAAAATAGAACCCGACGCTACTTCTAGGCTCAAAACTGAATTAGTTTTTTCTGATTTAATACCTGATGACCTATAGCTGGAAATTGCAGGCGCAGTATTGCCGGAAAAGCTGGTGGTACATTGCCGACAAGGTCTGGATCGGTTTAGCCTATTATATGACAAAAATAAAAAGTCAACAAATGTACCATTACCAGGCCGTAGACCGCCAGGGCCACCCGGTAGATGTGAGGCTCTCAGCCAAACGTGACCTTGAGGCTGACGAAGAATTTTTCAAACAAGCCAGGCCAACGGTTAATTACGGACCCCACACGGTTACGAATGCCAAGCATACTTCCTATCCCAAAGCCATTAGTAAGCAACTGGGCCGTAAAGTTAAGCACCGCACCAGCCATTATCTCAAAATTTTATGAAACACACCCTACGGATGCAGGCGACCACTGCTCGATCACACAGCGTATTAGCCGATGCGCGGTTTTAAGAGCTTTGAAAGTGTAGAATTAGAGTATGCTCTTTCATAATTTTAGGCCTACTGCTTTAAACTGGTTCCTTTCCTGACAGTACCATTATATTGCTTGTGCCGTCACTTCTATTATTACCCCTATGTAACTGGTACAAATATTGCTACTTTGAAGTTTGTTCTGTACTTTAGAATAAATATTTTGAATTTTGACTCTTTATGACGCGGGGCCATTGGTCCCGCTTGCGGGTTACTAATCTGGAACGCAGAGTGGTTGATATAAAATAATTTCTTGGCCTCGCAGGGCATAAAAGCGGTTAACCGGGCGATTTAGATTAGGACTTTTTGAGGAGAAAAGGAATAAATGGCTAATATTAACAAAGCTAACGGTAAATCCAAAACAGAGGATTTAAACCAGGCTATAACTCCAACTTCACCGGAGTTGACCGACAATATGGGGCACCGGATTAGTGACGATCAAAACTCATTACGAGCCGGGGTGCGTGGCCCGACTCTGCTGGATGATTTTCATCTTCGGGAGAAAATCCATCACTTCGATCACGAGCGAATACCCGAACGAGTAGTTCACGCTCGCGGCGCGGGTGCGCACGGTCATTTTCAGCTTTTTGAATCCCTGGAACAGTACACGGTAGCCAAAGTATTGACCGATACCAGCCTCAACACGCCAGTTTTTGTGCGCTTTTCGACCGTAGCCGGTTCGCGTGGTTCCGCCGACACAGCCCGAGATGTGCGGGGTTTTGCGGTCAAAATGTATACTCAGGAAGGCAACTGGGATTTAGTGGGTAACAATATACCGGTGTTCTTTATCCAGGATGCCATAAAGTTTCCCGATTTAATCCACGCCGCTAAACCGGAACCGCATAACGAGATACCCCAGGCTCAAACCGGTCACGATACTTTCTGGGATTTTATCTCTTTGACCCCGGAATCAATGCATATGGTGATGTGGATTATGAGTGACCGGTCGATCCCGCGTAGCTTTGCCATGATGGAAGGTTTTGGGGTACACACTTTTAGGTTGGTAAATGCGCAAGGCCAATCAACCTTTGTTAAATTCCACTGGAAGCCGGTCCTGGGCATCCACTCGCTGGTCTGGGACGAAGCCCAGCGACTGGCCGGTAAAGACCCGGATTTTCACCGCCGCGATCTTTGGGAGTCGATAGAATTAGGTAATTTTCCAGAGTGGGAACTAGGGGTGCAATTGCTGGCGGAGTCTGACGAAACCAAATTTGACTTTGATATTCTGGATGCCACCAAAATCTGGCCGGAAGATTTGATACCGGTCAAGCGGATCGGCAAACTTACCCTCGACCGCAACCCGGATAATTATTTTACTGAAACCGAACAGGTAGCCTTTATGACTTCCAATGTCGTACCGGGTATAGATTTTTCCAATGATCCCCTGTTGCAGGGACGCAATTTTTCTTATCTGGACACTCAACTGTCCCGCTTAGGCAGTCCGAACTGGCAAGCGTTACCGATCAACCGGCCACTGGCTCCGGTATCTAACAACCAGCGCGAAGGACATATGCGTACTGAAATTAATCCTGGACGAGTATCATATGAGCCTAATTCGCTGGGGGGCAATCAACCGCACCAGGTTCCGGCCCAGCAAGGTGGCTACGTGAGCTATCCGGATAATGTTAATGGCCCGAAAGTGCGGGTGCGTAGCGAAAGTTTCGGCGACCACTACGGCCAGGCTAAATTGTTCTGGAACAGCATGAGCGGCACCGAAAAAGAGCACATCGTAAAAGCCCTTCAGTTTGAGTTAAGTCTGGTAGAAACCAGGGAAATTCGACAGCGTATGCTTGGTCATTTATTCAAAATTAACGACCAACTGGCAACGCAGGTGGCCCTGGCTTTGGGTGAGATGACCTTACCCGACGCTAAAAACCCGGCTGTGGTTCCAGCGAGCAAGGCTACCAACGGCAACGGCAAGGCAAAGAAAATGGCAAAACCAAACGGCACGGCTGACTCGGTAGAGGAAACTGCTGTGCTGGCCGATGCGGTGTCGCCTACCAGTGCTTCAGGTGGTTTGCAGCGAACGAGTGGGTTGAGCCAACTCGAAAGCTTATCAAAATCAGGCTCGGTGAAAGGTCGCAAGATCGCGATCCTGGCCGCCGATGGGGTATCGATGGAACACGTGCAGGCCGTAATGCAAGTGGCGAAAAAGGCCGGAGTTCAGACTAAAGTAGTAGGGCCTCACCTGGGGACTCTGACCGGTCCAAACGGTTCCGGTATCTCGGTTGACCGCACTTTTAGCAATAGTGCCTCTATTATGTTTGATGCCATATACGTTCCGGGTGGTGCGGAAAGCCTGGCAACCCTGTTGAAAATGGGTGACGCGCAAGAATTCATAAACGAGGCTTTCAAACACGCCAAACCAATCGCGGCTAGTGGTGAAGGAGTACAGCTACTAGCCAGGAGCCAGGTTGGGCAACTCGCCGGTATAGCACCGGTCCAGGATGCCCATAGCACTCCTGCCAGTTCGATGCCGGGTATTGTAACGGGCGGTGCCTCTGCCGCCGAAGCCGAAAAGGTAGCCCAAAACCTGATCGAAGCAATGCGTCAGCACCGTCATTGGGGCCGAGCTTTAGCCACAATGATACCGGCCTAAAGTGCTATACAAAGCCGTAAATAGTGTCTTTTTACAAAGCTGCACTATTTACGGCTTTGTGGTGTCTTTTTACGAACCAGAACATATTCCAGCCTTTCCCGGTAAACCAGCTCGGCGAGGTGCCTGTCTGACCGGACTATAATGGCTCAGGAATTGCGGACAATTAGTGAAGGTAGGGTAGGATATATAGTGACGATTATGACTACATGAGACCAGGCAAAACCGAAGGAGGCGATTTAGAACATCTGTCTATCATTTGGGAAAAAGCTTAAACCTTGAAGTGAAATATTCGTTTGGACTTCCTGGGGTACTATAAAGGCACCAATTAATATTATTTCTAACCGAAAGTTATAAATTGATGGTGAAATCTGAAACCATCTTGCAGTCAGAATCACTATCTCCTTATGAGATTTATAGAAAGTTGCGTAAAACCACGCCCCTTTAGGGGCAGTGGAGTAGTCACCAATGCCTTAGTGGTTTAATTTAATGGGAAGTAAAAGTAATCTCCTAGAACGAGACCGGGAGAGCTTCCAGGCCTCGCACAATGAAACTCCCTCGCCAGCGCAGTTGCTCCGGGGGCACACTCAGCCGTAAGTTGGGCATTCGGCGGGCCAGCGTGCTAAGGGCAATTTGCCCTTCCATCCGGCTCAAAGGCGCACCGATGCAATAATGAATACCCTGCCCAAACGACAGGTGTTTGTTGTTTTGACGGCCTAAATCCAGCGTGTCGGGGTTTTCAAAATAGGTGGCATCCCGGTTGGCCGAGGCAATCACGGCCAGCACCAACTCACCCTGTGGGATAGTCGTGCCAGCTATTGTAACGTCCTCGGTGGTGTAGCGTTCGGTTGCCGTTTCTGCCGGACATACGAAGCGCACCAGTTCTTCGACCGCCGATTTGACCAGGGCTGGCTCCGGGTTATCCCTTAGTCGGGTCAACTGGTCGGGATGTTCCAGAAGGGCGAGGGTTCCCGATCCCAGCAGATTTACCGTCGTTTCGTGACCCGCGCTCAAGAGAAGGAAAATAATCGCCAGCACTTCATCGTCGGTCATCTGGTCGTTACCTTCTTTGGCCTGTACCAGGGCCGTGATGAGATCATCCCTGGGGTGGGCCTGCCGCTCTTTAGTCAGTTTCTTTACATACTTTATAAACTGCATCAGGCTGGGAATAATCAAGGGATTACGATTTGTGCCTACCGTCACAAAAGCCTTCATTCCCCGGCTAAATTTAGGGTTATCTTCCTCTGGCACACCCAAAATGCGCCCGATCATTGTAAGTGGCAGGGGTAGTGCAAAGTCCGCAACCAGGTCCATCTGGCCTTTTGGCGCAGCGGCATCTAGCAGTTCGTTCGTGACGGTTTCGATCTGGTCGCGCCACTGCTCGATCAAGCGGGGCGTGAAGGCCCGGTGAACCAATGACCGTAACCGGGTGTGATCAGCCCCGTCAATGCCGAGTAAGTTACGTTGCAGCGATTTGAACATCGGCGGCAGTTTGGGGGCCTTCTTCCACTGCTGCGCAGTCATCGCGCTTTGCGGGTTTTTGAGAAACCGGGTGTCGTCCTTGATGACGTTTAACGCATCATCGTAGCGCGTCACCAGCCAGGCCCGTTGTTTGGTAACAGGTATCATTACCGGGAAAACTGGTGCTTCGCTGCGAAGCCTGGCATAAAATTCAAACGGGTTAGCCTTGAACTGAGGGCTGGTAATGTCTACCGGCGCAATTGGTCTGGTGATGTCGTAGGCAGTGGTAGTTGCTTTGTTACTCATAGTAAATTACTCCTTAATTCCATCTAAAATCAGGTCAGCTAGAAAATCAGGTAACTCTTCCCACCGGGTTTCCAATGTTTCGTCACCCATTACGTACTCTACAATCAGCCCCATTATCATGCCCGAAATAGCCCGCATGGTAAGCTTTAGGTTGACCGGTTTAATCACCTGCTGGTCGATCCACTGTTGAAAAATGGTTTCGCTTATACTCAGGGTAGGCTCAAGAATTTTGTGATAATAAAGTGCCCTCAGTTCCTGGTTGACCATAATCTCAGAAACAATTACTCGGAATAACTCAAAATTATCCGATTTGAGGGCCATTAGAGGTTGGCGAAAATAAACTCTCAGAAAAGTGCGAATATCACCGGGCGTAATTTTCAAGAAATCTACATCTTGCCTGGCCGTTTCGCTCATGCGATCAAAGATGCCAAGCAAGAGAGCGGCTTTGCTCTCGAAATAATTGTAGATCGTGCCTTCGGCAATGCCTGCTTCTTTGGCAATATCCCTGGTGGTGGTAGGGTGAAAGCCTTTTTGAGCGAACACTCTTGCGGCAGCGTCCAAAATTTGATTTCGGCGGGTGGTGTTAAGTTGTTTTTGGATTTCCTCTTTCATAAACTGGCCTTTCGTGGCTAGAACGCCCGCTGTATGAGTGATTACTCACTCACTAATATATAACTTATCATAGCTTAGATAATCCGTCAAGGGGTTACTTAACGAAATCGGGAAAACGTGCCGCTAGTAAAGATTTTCATTTACTTTAATGTTTGAACACCAAATAACAAGCTGGCTGGAAGTTTGGAAAGCTAAAGTCGCTAATCAAATGAATTACTAACTAGGTAATTAAGCACGGTCTCACAAAGGATGAACAGCATCTTGGGCGGACAATCGAACCCGAACCTTTCCGAGCGCAAGCTGAAGTTGTAGAACAGGGCCTAAAGTTAAAAAGATTGAGAATGAGCCGTGTAATGAGCCAGACCCAACTGGCGACGGCGGCCCAGGTATCACTGCCAACCATCGTGAAAGTGGAGCGGGGGGAGCGGGTACCAGGACCGCTGATCCGGGCGGCCCTGGCTGCCGGACTGGGAATTAGTGGCGGTGAACTCGAAGCTATCGCTTGGCCCTCCGCCTATACCGCTCAAAATTATAACCACCGCATCCCAAAGTTTGCTGAGACCGGTTCGATGGGAGAGCAGCTCAAACAAATCAGGTTGGCAAAGGGTTTTATTCAGCCTGAACAAACGTTGAGGTGGAGAGGTAATGATTGTGCACCCGCCGGTTGACGTGCAAATCCTCTACCTCTACGGCGGTAAAGCCGTTAGCATTTACAGTTTTACGGCAGTGTTGGTGGCTAAAATTAGTCAGTCTGGTCAATCAATTAGCCAATACCCGATTCAACTTGAAAGAAAGTCCCTCCAGTACAAGGGCCGTGCTGGAAAGGGCCTGGCTGGAAGCCGAGGTCTGGTTAGCCGCCACATCAATACTTGAAAGCAGCCCGATTACTTGCTGGCCGGCTTGTTGTTGCAAATCGGTGGCGAGGTCAATTTCCTGGGCCATTGTTTGGACCTGGTGGATTAGCACCGCAATACTGGAGGTTTCCTCAAAGGCTTGCCTGGTCACTTCGGCCAGCTCGTCAATTACCTCCCCGCTTCGCTCGGCTTTGGAAATCGCCGTCGCAACCATAGCCTGACCACTCTGGGCTACCAGACTTGCCTGGCTGACCGCTTCCTCGATGAGCGCGATCTTGGCTCTCACTTCTTTACCGGTCAAAAGTGAACGATTAGCCAGCGTCTTAACTTCCTGGGCAATCACGCCAAAACGGTCTCCGCGTTCACCGGCACTGCTTGCTTCGATTGCGGCATTCAGGGCTAACAAATGAGTTTCATCACTGATCGTGGTAATTATTCCCAGCACCTTGCGAATGTCTTTGGCCTGCGTGGAAAGGGTGGCTAAAGTATCGAGCAGATGGGTATAGAGCTGGCCGACCTGCCCGATGGTGCTGACGGTTTGTTTTACCACCTGCTGGCCGGTTTGACCACTATTGGCGGCTTTAGAGGCGGTTAGTTGCACCTGTTCGGCTTTGAGCTTGACCTGGGTGCCTTTGAGCTTGACTTCCCTGGCGGCCTGGGCAATCTCAAGGCTGGTTTCGGCCAGGGCGTGCCAGGAGGTAGTTACCTGATTGACGGCCAATACCTGATGGTGGGCATTACTGGCCTGCTGAGTAGCGGTAGCATTCAGTTCGAGGGTGGTCGATAGAACCTGCTGACTGGCTTCGGACCCTTGCTGCCATTGTTGTTCTAAAGCCTCCAGTGCTTGAGCTAACTCGGCACTGCGCTCTAGGCTTAACTTATTGGCCTTTTCCATACTTCGGTACAAAAAAGCCAGCATTATGAAGAGCACCAAGATGATGAACTCGGTCAGGAGTAAATTGGTCCAGACCGAAAAAGTGTCATCCAATCGGGCACTGCTGGACAAACTAAATAGCTGGCCGCTGCGCCACAAAACAATGAAGGCGGTAGTCGCCAGACCTAATGCGGTCCAGACAATCGCCACGTTTAGGCTCAAGAGAGCCAGCGATATGGCCGAACAGAGCAGATAAAGCACCCCGGTATGGTCGGGGTCGAGTAAAAGATAGGTACCGGTTACTGCCCCAAAAGTGACCACCAGGCTGGTGTAAACACTAAAATTCAAAGATAGGGAGCGGAGCTGGCAAAGCCAGTAAGCCAGCCCGTACCCACCCAGCATACTGACCGACAAAAAGACCATAAACCAGCTATTGGCCTGATTGCTGAAAAAAGCTACAATAAGCCATAGAACAAGATTAAACACCGAAAATATGGCTTCTATTTTTGTGAGCTGAAGTTGGATAGTACATCGTTGTTGGTGGGAAGTTTGCCGCGCGTTAGGCTGTTTTGGTTGAAGAAGGCTTGGAATAAATGGCAAGTGTGGTTGATTGATTGAGTTAGACACAATTTTTAGTACCCCGGTCTTTCTTCTTTCTATACGAACAGAACGCTATCACAAAGTAACAATGTGGTTAAAGGATTGTTTAGAAAATTGTTAGTCACCTAACTTCTACAATTTATTATATTATATTAGACCAAACTTAACTCATCCAACTTTGTTTATAACAAAGAAGTAGGACTTATTTCCCACTTGAGGCTTTCTCCTACTCACTTTTTTTGTTCCAGGATGATTGAAACTAACTACTCAGGCCCACCCCTGACCCCCTATAACACCTTAAGCCAGTCTAAAGAAAGTGATCTGCTCTTATGGAGCCAGCAATTAGCCGACCATTTCCCCCATTTGAGGGCCGCCCAGGTCTATGGCCTGGCAAGGTGGAGTTTCGGTATGCTTGTAGCCCTCGGTGGGCATTTTCAAGGGCAGGTTAATACGGTGGCGGGTGAATTTGTAAGCGAAAGTCATACTGTTTAAAGTATCGGCTGGCAACTGTCCTGGATGAGCCTCCTATCCACTTAATAATGAAAACCTATCAGGCTAAAACGTCTAAAATAAGTCTCAGCAAGCGAATGTGAGGTATACTTTGTATTAAGATTAATTTGTTTTGAAAGATCGATTTGTGAGAGCGGGCCTGGCCCCGGTAGAATTTACTGCTTCGAGCGCAATTGTCCCCGGCTCCCCAAATTCGTAGATATGACGTAACTGTACAGGCCACCTCTTTCGAGGCGGGGTTCGTAGGGCACCCATAGGGTACCCGACCCCTACGGTGGGTCTAACAGGCGGGTACCCTATGGGTGCCCCTGTAAAATACTCTTTTCTTTTTCTTTTCCCCGTCCACTGGTGGCCCTGGGGAGGGGCAGGGGTGGGGTCTGAGTAGTAACAATATGACATCGTTTACGGCGAATTACCGTAACCTCAAGGTGGAGAAACTATTTATGTCACACAATTTGTTTGATACATTACAAAATTTCGATCTGGGAAATGGCCGCCAGGGTCAGTACTATTCGCTGCCCCAACTTGAAAAAGCCGGGGTCGGGCCGATTTCCCGCCTGCCGGTAAGTATTCGGATCGTGCTGGAATCGGTTCTGCGTAACTTTGACGGTCAGAAAATCTCGGAAGAAGATGTGCGGACCCTGGCTAACTGGAAGGCTAGCGCCGAACGCACTGACGAAATCCCCTTCGTGGTTGCCCGCATCGTGCTACAGGATTTTACCGGCGTACCGCTACTGGTCGACCTGGCCGCGATGCGTTCGGCAGTCCACCGGCTTGGCAAAAATCCCAAGATGATCGAGCCGTTAGTACCGGTCGATCTGGTGGTCGATCACTCGGTGCAGGTGGACTTTACCCGCAGCGATACGGCTTTAATGCAAAATATGGAAATCGAATTCAAACGCAACCGGGCGCGTTATCAGTTTCTAAAGTGGGGTATGCAGGCTTTCGATAGCTTCAAAGTGGTACCGCCCGGTATCGGTATCGTTCATCAGGTCAATCTGGAATACCTGGCTAAAGGTGTTCTGCAAAAAGAGGGCGTTTACTACCCGGATACACTGGTCGGTACTGATTCGCACACCACCATGATCAACGGCCTGGGGATCGTCGGCTGGGGGGTCGGCGGTATCGAGGCCGAGGCCGGTATGCTCGGCCAACCGGTTTATTTCCTGACACCAGATGTCGTCGGCGTTCACCTGACCGGTTCTCTCAAAGAAGGCGTGACTGCGACCGACCTGGCCCTGCGCGTTACCGAGATGTTGCGAAAGGCTAAAGTCGTCGGTAAATTTGTGGAATTTCACGGCGAAGGGGCCGCCAGTTTGCCACTGACCGACCGGGCCACGATTGCCAACATGGCTCCCGAATACGGCGCGACGATGGGCTATTTCCCGATTGATGAAGAGTCCTGCAATTATCTCAAGGCCACCGGTCGCACCGACGATCAGGTAAACGCCTTCCGCAATTACTTCCAGGCTCAGGGGTTGTTTGGTATACCGGGCCAGGGTCAGATCGAATATAGTACCTTGCTGGAACTCGACCTGAGCAGCGTAACTCCCAGTGTGGCTGGACCAAAACGCCCGCAAGACCGGATTAATTTGCCCGACCTCAAGGAGACTTTCTTACAATTATTGCAGCGTCCGGTGGTCGAGAACGGTTACAATAAACCGGCCAGCGAAATAGGCCAGCGTTACGAGACCGGAATCGGGCGGAATGAACAAAAAGTCAGTGGTGGCGGTTTGCAGGCTCCCGAAACCGCACCTGACGAGAAAACCGTTCAGAATACCAACCCGCTCACAGAAATTGAAATGATGAACAACCGGCCCACTCCCGACCGGGTGATCGAAAATCCGGGCGAAGGGGCGGCCCACGAACATCTCAGTCACGGCGACGTTTTGATCGCGGCCATTACTTCCTGCACCAACACCTCCAATCCTAGCGTGATGCTGGGGGCCGGTATCCTGGCGAAAAAGGCGGTTGAGAAAGGCCTGAGCGTGCGCTCGGTGGTCAAGACTTCACTGGCTCCCGGTTCGCGGGTAGTTACCGATTATCTTGAGCGCACCGGTTTGCAAACTTATCTCGATCAGCTAGGCTTCCAGACCGTCGGGTATGGCTGTACCACCTGTATTGGTAACTCCGGTCCGCTCGATCCACGGGTGGAGGATGTGGTGGTGAAACATGACCTGGTAGGGGCCAGCGTGTTGAGCGGCAATCGCAACTTTGAGGCGCGGGTACACCAGAGTATCAAGGCTAATTTTTTGATGAGTCCGCCGCTGGTGGTGGCGTTGGCGCTCGCCGGGCGGGTCACGATTAATTTGTCAACCGAGCCGCTAGGGGTAGGCAAAGACGGGCAGGACGTTTATCTGCGGGACATCTGGCCGACCCACCAGGAGGTCCGCGATAGCCTGTACGCCGCCACCGACCCGGCAACCTACCGCAAGCTTTACGCCGATTTCAGCGAGCAAAACCCGCTCTGGAACGAAATTCCCAGTTCGGTCGGCCAGGTTTACGAGTGGGATACCGCGTCAACTTATATTCAGGAGCCACCCTTTTTTGAGAATTTCAGCCTGACATCGGGTACGGTTCACGACCTGACGGCGGGCCGGGCACTGGCAATCTTTGGCGATTCGGTGACGACCGACCACATCAGCCCGGCGGGGGCGATCAAAAAGAGTTCTCCGGCGGGTCTTTATCTGCAAGAAAACGGCGTAACCTACGAGGACTTTAACTCCTACGGTTCGCGCCGGGGCAACGACCGGGTGATGGTGCGCGGTACTTTCGCCAATGTCAGGATTAAAAATCTGATGTTACCCGGCACCGAAGGTGGCATTACTCTCTACCAGCCGGACGGCGAACAGATGAGCATTTACGACGCTTCGATCAAGTATCAGGTTGCCGGGGTGCCGTTGTTTATCTTTGCCGGTCAGGAATATGGCACCGGTTCCTCCCGCGACTGGGCGGCTAAAGGCACCAGTTTGCTGGGGGTGGGGGCGGTGATTGCCGAGAGTTTCGAGCGTATCCACCGGTCCAACCTGGTCGGCATGGGGGTATTGCCCTGCCAGTTCAAGGAAGGGGTCAACACGAAATCGCTCGGCCTAGATGGCAGCGAAACCTTCGATCTGCTCGGTCTGGAAAAAGACCTTCACCCGCGTCAGGAAGCAACGCTGGTGATCCACCGGACCAACGGTCAGACCGAACAACTAGCCGTAATCGTGCGGATCGATACTCCGATTGAGGTCGAGTATTATCGGCACGGCGGAATTTTGCCCTATGTATTGCGGGAACTGGTCGCCCAGGCCTGAGTTGAAACCTAAAAAAGCCTCATGTACTGCTACATGGGGCTTTCTAGGCTGCTTTTTATTTACTGCGTTATCAAGCGAAAGTCCTATTATTATTAAATCAAGTGACCGGCAGTCTGGCGGGGACCCGTCGTGGCGGAAGCTACCAGGTTGCGTACCTCCAGGAGCAGATCTTTCTGGTTGTACGAGCCTTTTTGCAAAATCTTCTCCACGTAGCCGTTGAGTCGCAGCCGGTCTTCGTTAGTAATATCTTTTGCGGTAATGACCACGATGGGAATATTACGCCACTCGATGTGGCGGCGTAATTCGGTTACAAAGTCAAAACCATCCATCTCCGGCATCATCAAATCCAGCAGAATAAGTTCCGGTTGTGCCTGGGCCAACCGTTCGAGGGCGACCCGGCCATTTTCGGCTTCGTAAACCTGCATCCCTTCCCGCTCGATCAGACGGCAAACAATTTCACGGGTTGCCGGGTCATCCTCGACCACCAGCACCGACTGCATATTGCGGTCTTGCCAGTAGCGTTTCAAGATGTTCGTCAAGCGGTGCCGGTCAATTGGTTTACTCAGGTAATCGACTGCGCCAAGCGAATAGCCCAGTTCTTTGTTATTGTCGACGAATGTCAGTACGATCACCGGAATATCGTCCAGTTCAGGGTCGTTTTTTAAGGCTGTCAGGACGGCCCAACCATCCAATCCAGGCATCATTACATCCAGTGTAATCGCTAGCGGCTGTAATAGCCGGGCCATTCGGAGACCTTCCTCACCGCCTGAGGCGTACTCCACCTCAAAGCCTTCATTACTTAAAAAGCCCTTGATCAGATGCCCCACTGTAGGATCATCGTCAATCACCAGCACCGTATTTTTGCCGGTAGTATGGGGGCGAGGTCGTTTACTCTGGATGTCTGGCCCACTAAGAGGGGGCGGCTCACTTTTGCTTTTCGGATCGATTACCCTGGCCGGTAAGGTTATTGTGAAGCTGGAACCTAATTCCGGCTGGCTTTCGACCGTGATATTACCCCCCATCATCACGCAGAAATTATGGGTGATCGCCAGACCTAACCCGGTACCGCCATACTTGCGGCTGGTCGAGCTATCGGCCTGGGTAAAGGGCTGGAATACTTTGTCTAACTGGGCCTGAGACATTCCGATCCCGGTATCACTCACCCGGATAATCACCTGGTTCGTATCCGGTCCGGTTTCGTGCCGCAAACTGAGGGTAATTGTACCGTTTTCGGTAAATTTCGCGGCATTACTCAGCAAATTAAACAGGCTCTGACGCACTTTGGTCAGGTCGGCCATCATGGAACCCTGTTGCGGCGGACAATCTACCACTAACCGGTTTTTGCGTCGTTCGATCAAGGGGTGAATAATATTGATCACATCGCTGATCATAATATTCAGGTCGAACACTTCGAGGTACAGGTCCATTTTTCCGGCTTCGATCTTGGACAGGTCGAGAATATCATTGATCAGGCCCAACAAATGTTTACCAGCCCCATTGATGCGCTGCAAATCGGGCAGTAAACCCAAACCGGCTGGACCAAGCTCTAGGACTTCCTCTTCCATCAGTTCGCTATAACCGATGATCGCGTTCAAGGGGGTCCGCAATTCGTGGCTCATGTTTGCCAGAAACTGACTTTTTGCCAGGTTGGCCGATTCGGCCAGGTCTTTTTGTTCCTGTACCAGTTTATTTGCCATCGAAAGAAGCTGGGTTTGGGCCAGCAAGAGGGTATAAACATTGAGCAACACCAGCGAATTATCGGCCAGTTCCACCACCACCGGCTCATAGACCAATTCGGTCGCCCGGCTCAGTGCGACCTGGACTGCCGCATCGATCCGGCAATCGTGAGGTAATGTCAAATACTCCTGACGGGTAACGTCCAGTAAATCCTGGATCGGATGGCGCATAAAAAGCTCCAAACCAAAAGGCCGGCTCAACCGCCAGTAAAATTTCTGGCGCGAGATCAAACCTAGCCCCTCGGCTTGAATAATCAGTACACCCGGTAAATCCGGGTCCTGTTCAAATTTGTGGGCTACTTCGCGGCCTGAGGTAGTTGGTGAAACCTGAAATTCGTAGCAAGGTAAATCGCCAATAGTGGAATTGGAATTAAGAGTAAGTTGGCTAAGTTGTAACATTCTACGACAATTCTCTCTTATAAGATTAATATTGCAATGCTTAAAACAACGAGTCTTTTGTGTTGAATTAAAACTATTGTCGCACAAAGTCTGGCTAATATCAATAATGTATTGTAATTACTCAGACCCCCCCGACCCCTCCCCAGGGCCACCAGTCGACGGGGAAAAAGAAGACAGGTTACACAGGGGCACCCAAATGGTACCCGACCCCCACTTCGATCCTTTACAGAACTTTGGTGAGTAGTTTCAGACTTAAATTGACAATCTGCTCACCCGTCTCTAGGGATAATTTTCAGTTAGAAATTCGTCGAGTTGGGCCAGGGCTTCGGGCAGATTTTTGCGGCCAAAACCTAGCCGGAAGTTTTTATGACCCCAATCGTAAACCGTGCCCGGCAGTAACATTACGCCCTTGCGCTCGACCAACTCCTGGCAGAATTGGTCGATGGGTTGCTCGATTTTCAGGCTGGGAAAGGCAATTGACCCGGCGCGGGGAGCGGTCCAGTTAAATATCGCCCGGTGACGCTCAAAGAAGGCATCGAGCAAGCCCAGATTAGTGGTTACAATCTCTAAATTTCGCCCAACGATTGCTTCTTTATGACGTAGGGCCAGCTTTGCCAGGAATTCGGACGGCGCACTATTGCAAATCGTCAGATAATCCTTAAAGCCCGCCATCGCCGCCAGCACCTGGGGGTTGCGGCTGGCAACCCAGCCGATGCGGAGGCCGGGCAGCCCAAAGGTTTTGGACATCACGCCCAGCGAAACGGCATTTTCGTAAAGATCGCAGGCCGGGGGCAACCTGTCGGCGGGGTCTTGCTCCAATAACCGGTAAACCTCGTCCGAGAATAGTAGCAGGTTATGTTCGCGGGCGATAGCCATGATGGCGGCCTGTTTGGGACCGCTCATCAGATAGCCGGTGGGGTTGTGGGGGCAATTAACGACCAGGGCGCGGGTTTCCGGTCGCACCTTAGCCCGTAGAAAATCCAGGTCGAGTTCCCAGCCATTTTCTTCGTGGGTTTCCCATTTTGTAACCTCGCAGCCGATCCCCTGGGCAATTTCGTGAAGCGACTGGTAACACGGGTAGTGTACGATCACATGATCGCCCGGTTTTAGCAGGGCATTCATGAAGTTGAAAATAGCTTCTTCCGCCCCGCTATGGACCAACACCTGGTCGGCCTCGATCCGGTCATACATTTCACTTATTAGCTGCCGCAACTCAGGGTCGCCCGCCGACTCGGTGTAGCCGAGCCATTGCCGTTGAAATTGCTCGGCGGCTCCCGGTTCCATTGTCAGCAAATCGCCGGTACTCATCGCTTCACAATCGGAACTGGAAAGCATATAGCGGGCACTAAATTCGTACCGGGCAAAATATCTTTCGATACCAAAAGGATTTAATTTCATTCTGCTGAATTTTCTCTTTATTTTACTGGACTGGCCGAATAGCTTTGCCGTTATCGGGCCTTCAAAGTATAAACGATTCGCCGATAAAGGTCTAATCGCACATGGGTTGTCGAGCTTTCGAGCTTTCGATCAAAAAAGCCCGGTCAGCGGCGTTAAACTTCTAACCGGGCCGGGACAGTGCAAATCATACACTCTTTAAGATAAAATTAAAGGTACCGGCTTTGCTGACTTTGGGGTTATCCTGATACTGTATCAGTAATTCCTGGTGAGAAATGTTATCCGATTGGATGCGGGCTTCCCCCGGAAAGAAAAGCTGAGTCGTCAGGACCGGCTGGCTTGGGGCCTGGACCTTCACGTGGATGTGGCGAGTACGACCGGGATATGGACCCGGCACCACTGTATCAAGCTGGAAAAGACTGTTGGCGGCGGTAAACTGATGACCACGCAAAGTGAAATTCTGGTTATGGTACTGGCCGTTGGTGTCGGCCTGCCAGAAATCCCAATTGCAGGTTAATTCCCTCTATCCTGGGTTTTTGCGCGCATAGGCCCTGAGGCTGACCGCAATCAACTTTACACCGGGCGGCAGCAGTGCTAGAATCAAAATTGGCCTGAAGCCTATTTTCAGGTCAATAAAGGGGATAAAAAGTGGATCAGCATACAACAAACGAAAACATAGAAAATAAACGACCTCAGTTGGTTGACTCATACGGACGGGCAATTAAGAATGTTCGCATATCTATAACCGATAAATGTAATTTCCGGTGTGTATATTGTATGCCTGCCGAGGGTTTGCAATGGCTCAAGCGGGATGAGATTTTAAGTTATGAGGAAATCGAACGCTTGACCAGGGTGCTGGTGAGTATGGGCATCGACCAGGTGCGGATCACCGGAGGCGAACCGACCGTCCGGCGCGATTTGCCGCGCATGATCAAAGCTTTGAGTGCAATCGAAGGCCTCAAGAGTGTGAGCCTGACTACCAACGGCTATTTGCTCAAGGACCTGGCCGCCAAATTGGCGGAGGCCGGTTTGACCCGGATCAATGTCAGCCTGGATAGCCTGGTCAAAGAAAAGTTTTTTCAGCTTACCCGGCGCGACTCGCTCAAACAGGTGCTGGAAGGCCTGGAAGAGCTGGAGAAATATCCTCAGATCAGTCCGATCAAGGTTCAGGCAGTTGCCATGCGCAATTTCACCGAAGACGAAGTGGTGTCTTTTGCGCTGCTGGCTCGCCGCAAACCGTATGTCGTGCGCTTTATCGAGTTTATGCCGCTCGATGCCGATGAAATTTGGGAGCGTGACAGTGTGCTGACCGGGGACGAAATCAAGGCGATTATCGAGCGGGAAGTTATGCCGCTGGTGGCGATTCCCAGCAGCGACCCGGCGGAAACGGCCAGCAAATACCGCTTTGCCGACGGGATAGGCGAGATGGGTTTTATCAACCCGGTCAGCCAGCCGTTTTGCTCGAAATGCGACCGGATCAGGATTACCGCCGAGGGTATGTTGCGAACCTGTTTATTTGCCCATCTCGAAACCGACCTCAAGACCGTGATGCGGAGCGGAGCCAGCGACGAGGTTCTGGCCGAAACGATCCGGCGGGCGGTCTGGAAAAAAGAGATGAAGCACTTTATCAACGATGGCGAAGCGTTTAAGCGAACCGCCCGGAGTATGTCGCAAATCGGCGGCTAACCCGAATTTAGATGCGTGAACCTGGATTTGAGAACAAATTCCGCGCCCGATTTTATCCAAAATGAAGCTCAATTTCAGGACTGGCTCGACCAGTTTGAAAAGCAATTGGAGCGAGTTTCGTTTGCCCACAATAACGCCTCGTTTAACAAGTACGCCGGTCGACCGTCCGGCGATCTCGACCAGTATGATGAGGCATTCTCGGCTCTGCTCAATGATCCGGCCAGCCACGCGACGGTACGAGCCTGGCAAGACCGGGTAAGCGACCCCCGTCTGGCCCGGCGAGTACGCCTGTTTAACCGGGCCTTTCTGGAGGCCGAAGTTTCCAAAAGTGCTAACGTTTACCAGCTTCGCAACACCCTCAACGAGCAATTGATCAACTTCAAACCCCGCCTCGGTACCGAATATATCAGCCGTAGCGATGTAAGCGAAACCCTGCGGGTGCATCCTGACCGCGACCGGCGGCGACTGGTTTACCAGAAAGCTCTCAGTCCGCTGGCCCTGGAGCTTGCGCCGGGGGTAGCTCGCCTTATGCAGCAGCGCAATCAGGCCGCCCGGCGGTTGGGTTTCCCGACTTACCCCGATTTGCATCTATATTTACTCGACCTCGACCGGGCTACCTTGCTGGCCTGGTTTGCCGAGCTTGAAAAGGTTTCGCGCGCTCCGTATCAGGCTTTTGTGGAAAGTGCCCGGCAAGAATACGGACTGGCGCAGGTGGAACCCTGGGATATTCACTGGCTGGCCGACCGCCGGGCCGACCTGCCCGATCAGGCTTTCCGGCGCGAAAAGATTGTGCCGGGTGTGCATCGTCTGCTGGCTCATTTTGGCCTGTCGGGGCCGGATTTGCCCATCGAGGTCGTTACCCGTGATATACCGTTTGGCGGGTTGTGCTTTACGGTGCGCGTACCGGATGATATTCGGATTCTATGCAATCCCAAAGACGGCTACCCTTATTTCAGGACGATGACCCACGAGTTTGGTCACGCTTTGCACGGGGTTTTTAATCGCCAGCCGAGCTATATTCTAAAGCGGGAATGGGGGCCGTTTAACGAAGGAATGGCCGAAACGCTGGCCTATTTTACCCATTACGGTGAATGGCTGGCGGAGATAACCGGCCTGACTCTCGAACAGATTGCGGTCTATAAAAAGGAAAATAATAACCGGCGGCTGTTGCGGTTGCGCAATCTGCTGGCCCAGGCCCATTTCGAGATCGAGGCCTACGACAATCCCGCCGCCGACTTGCACCGGTTGCTGGCTGAACACGAGGCCCGTTATCTGCTGATCCCGCTCGATTTGACCCCACGCTGGTCGGCAGCTTCTTTCCCGACCACCCACCCGGTATACCGGCAAAATTATATTCTGGCCGATATGATCGCGGCCCAGACCCACGCGACGCTAAGGGCGCAGTTTGGCGATTTCTTTGGCTTGAGCGACCCGCAAAAAGCTGAGGTGATGGAGTTCCTGAAGAAATATTACTACGGGCCGGGTGCTTCGATTGAGTGGCGTGAAAAAGTACGGCAAGCGACCGGTCAGCCGTTAGGAGTGGCGGCCTTGCTGACCGAGCTTGGCTTAACTTAAACCGGTTGCAAACCGGACTATTGAACGTACCAACCTTGCGGGTCAAACTGCATCTCGACCGGTTCACCCTGGAAACTAAAGCCATCCCGCCCGGCCAGTTCGCGCTGGATCGCCTCGGAAACCTCGATTTCGGTGAGGGATAAAGTATCTTTGATCCGTATCACCCGCGCATCTTCCAACGGCACCGGCCCAATCAGATAGTCGAGGGCGATCCGCATAGCTTCCCGTTCGCTATCGAGGGCAATCGGCATGGCAGCCTGTTGTGGCCCGTGCCCGGTGATACAGTTTATATAAGTGGCTTTCCAATCCACTTTGTCGGCTAACCGGTGAGTAATCAGATCGGCCAGCCCGACCCCGGTGGCGTTGCCGTGCGTTTCCTCGGTCAGATCGAGGGCGATCACGATCTTTATAACCGGTTCCGGGAAGGCCACCAGGTCGATCAGGCGGCACCGACCTACCACATTGGTATCCATCCCGGTGCCGCTGATATTTTTGCCAATCTTTTCGATAATAAGTAAATCGAGGTCTTTAACCGGCAGTTTCGCCATAATTCGTTTGGATTCTTCCAGCAGACGGGCTTCGGTGCGCTCGATTTCCGCCGGTGGGATACCGACAATTTTGGTGACATTGTGATAGCCGTCTTCCAGGACCGCGAACCCGGCCACGACCGGGGCACTGGCTAAAATCTTGCGAGCGACCTCCGGCATATAATCGTGCAAACCTTTGGTGTCGTAAGAGTGGATTGCCAGGGCCTGAGTATGTTTGCCCATGCCGATTGCCATCATTTTAAAGAGGCCGCTTTCGATTTCGCCCCGGAAATTGGTATGGGCTTTGATCCGGTTGACGGCGATAATCGCGTCGGCCTGGCTGGCGTATTTATCTAGGTAAACCGGCAACCCACTGGCGGCATGACCCAACTGGACTACTTCCATGCTACTTTTGATCGGGCAACCGATAAATTCTTCGGTGATACCCAGCGAGGCGAGCATCCCAGTCTGGCCCTCGGCGGTGCCGCCCCCATGCGAACCCATCGCCGGAAATACAAATGGCTCACCGCCCAGCGCGCGGACCTGGGCTACCAGCGTTTTCACGATTAAATGGATCGAGGCCACGCCCCGGCTACCGGCTCCAATGGCGACACTTTTACCCGGCCCGATTTTTTCGGCTAAATTCAATTTCTGGAATTCGCGTGCGACCGTGCCAACCACACCTTCTTCACCGAGCGGCGCGCTGTACAATTGCTGAGTAAGTTTGACCATGCGCGGGAAACGGTCGCTTTGTTCTTTCATCAACATTGGTTGGCCTCCTTGCCTTTTTACTTTGGGATCACCGGGGAGTTTGTCGTATTAACTATAAGTCGCCCGACCAGAGCTGTCAACTTTCATCCAAGATACCAGGGATTATGGGTCCTTCTTTCTGGCAGTTTACACCGTCATCCCGAACCCCCTCAAGGGGGCGGTTATAAAATAGGACTTTCGCTGCTATGTTCAAGATTGGCTCAGTTTGCACGCCAGCCTGAAACCGATTACAATTCAGCCGTTTTAGATCAACTGGAAAGAATGGGATATTTGATGCGCTGGTTTATTGTAATATTGGTGGTAATAGGCTTGCTGGGCTGGTTAAGCAGTAGCGGAGCCAATCCGCCCAACGTCCTGGCGGCCCCGGAAGTAAATCCCGTCCCACCAGGGGCCTACCTGACCGAATTTGCCGCCCGGACCCTCACCCCGGCCCGGCGCGATAATTACGAATTATTCGCCCGGCTAAAAGGCGGCCCGGCCAACCCAACACGCACCATCACCAAGCCGGTCTATAAGGTCGGCGACCAGGATACTTTTACCGTCTTTGACCTGGAACAAAAAAGACCCTACCAGGTGAAAGCCAGCGTGGTGGCAATTACACCGCATTTATATATGTTCGTGGATGTGAACGGTGGACAAAACCGGTCGACCCTGACCCAACTGGCCGACGAATTTGAAAATAAAGTGTACCCGACTACTCGCCGCTATTTTGGCGAAGAAGACACGCCGGGCATCGATAACGACCCGCATCTGGTAATCTTGAACACCTCGCTAAAGCTGGCCTCCGGGTATTTTAGCTCGGACGATACGCTGTTGCGCTCGATCAATCCCAACAGCAACGAACGCGAAATGTTTTATATCGCCAGCAATCCGGCCAACTCTCAGGCCTATCTTTCGACGCTGGCCCACGAGTTTCAGCATATGATCGAATATAAGTCTTTACCCAATCAGGATATATGGCTAAACGAAGGTAGCAGCGTTCTTTCGCAGGTCTTAAACGGCTACAACTCCGGTGGACTGGAGATTTCCTATTTTAACCAGCCGGAAACTCAGCTTGATACCTGGGCCTGTGGTGGGTGCGGTACGCTGGCGCACTATGGGGCTGGTTATAGCTGGCTTTCTCTTTTGAAAGATCATTATAGCTTTGAGGTGGTGCGCTCGATTGCCCAGAACAACCAGGGTCTGACCGGCTTTAATGCGGTCGATTATGCCCTTTATGCCAACGGTCTGTCGCAGCAGACCAGCGAAACAATCCTGCAACAGTTTGTCCTGACTAACTATTTTAACCGCCGCACCGCCGACAAAGCCTATAACTACCAGGCGATTGCCAGCCATATCGACCGGCTAACCCCACTTTCGGTGAATACTCCCAAGCAGGAAACCTTAAACCAGTATGGTGCGGCTTATTACAGCGTGCAGGGTGGCGATAAAGGTTTTACCCTCAATTTTCAGGGCGCGGCCACGACCGGACTGGCTCCGGCCAAACCGCATAGCGGTCAAATGGCCTGGTGGAGTAACCGGGGCGATAACTCCGAGATGAGTCTGACCCGCTCGGTTGATCTCTCTAACGTCAAACAGGCTACTTTTAGCTTCTGGACCTGGTTCAATATTGAACCAAATTACGATTGGTTGTATATTGAAGTATCAACCGACGACGGCAAAACCTGGCAAGTGTTACCGGGAGCGAAATATACTACCGACCGCGACCCGACCGGCAAACAGTATGGGCCTGGCATGACCGGCCAGAGTGGGGCCGAAGGGTTGAATTTGACCGATACCGAGGAAATTAAAGCAGTCTGGGTTAACGAAGCGGTCAATTTGTCGAAATACGCCGGACAAAAGATAAAGTTGCGGCTGGATTATCTGACCGACGAAGCCTACAGCAAAGCCGGGGCACTTTTCGATGATTTTCAGATACCGGAAATCGGCTGGCAGGACGACGTAGAAAGTGGCGAGAACGGCTGGGAAAGCCAGGGGTTTATTCGCTCGAATGTCACTCTGCCGCAGCATTTCTTTGTTCAGGTCGTCCGGCGCGATGGCGAATGTGGATCAGCCACCACCGCCGATCTTTCAAAGGCCGATAACGGCCAACCATGTATTCAGGAAGTAGCCCTGGACAATACCAACGCCGGTCGACTGACCGTGCCGTACCGCCAGGCAGTGATCGTAGTTTCACCCTGGGCCATCAAGACGGTGGCTCCGGCCAGTTATAGTCTGGAGTTAAAATAACACTAAAACCCGGCATCGCCGGAATCAGGGACTGGGACACCGCAATTAAAAAGGGGACAGGAATTATTTTAATGATCTTTCGATTGAACCGATTGACAAAACAGCCGAGCCGTCTGGCGGCCCTACTACTGGTAATGCTGGCAGGAAATCTTTTTTTAACCGCACAGGTTCAGGCCGCGACCTCCGACCAGGTGGCCGCCTTTCGCAAATTATGGTCGCGCACCGATAACCTGGTGGACGATGGCGTGGTGAGCCGTAGCTGGGTCTGGGGGCCAAAACCTCTCAGCTACGATTACACCGACCAATATCGTTACACCGATAACGGGCCTGTCGTCGAACGGGCTTTACGTCATTACGACAAGGGCCGCATGGAAATCGACCCGCGCCAGACCCCCGATAGCAAATGGTATATCCGGGGCGGCACGCTGGTTAAAGAACTGGTCGAAGGCCGCCTTCAGGTCAATGAAAACGGGGCCAAACACGCGATCAATCCTCTAAATGTGGCTACCCCGGCGGACATCCCGGTAGTCGGCGACCCGGTAGTTACCGAGGCAACCCCCACTTACGCGACCTTCACCGATTATGCCTCGCTATACGGCGGCAACCGCCGACCGGAGGCGCGCGGCCAGAGTGTCACCAAACTGATCAATCACACTGCCGACACGGTGCAATACAACTCAAACGACCCCAAAGCCAAAATCGTCTATTACGAGAATGTGACCGGCCACAACGTGCCGCAGGCTTTTATGGATTACTTTGCCCGGCAAGGTCTGGTTCAGGATAGTGCCGGAAACCAGGTCAAGGAACCGCTATTCGACCCGCTCTATGTATTTGGTTTTCCCATTACCGAGCCGTACTGGGCACGGGTCCAGGTCGGTGGCAAGACTACGCTAGTAATGTTACAGCTTTTCGAGCGTCGGGTGTTGAGTTACACGCCTACAAACGACCCCGAATGGCAGGTTGAAATGGGCAACGCCGGGCTGCATTACCTGGCATGGCGCAATCAGGCCAGGCTGGCTTTTCAAGCTGCACCCCGGATCGGACCGGCTAAATTCAGGTCGGTACTGGCCGGTTTCAATTCTCCGGTGACATCGCAGGCCGACGACCTTTATAACACGATAATTAGTTATGGCCTGGACCCGGCGGTGGCCCTGGCCTTCTTTGTGCGCGAAAGCGGGGCCGGAACCGCCGTCGGCTACTGTAACGGTCAAAATAGCCTGGATAACAAAAACTGGGGCAACGTGCGGGGCGAAGAAGACGGCGCGTGTGGCTTTCAGAAATTCCCGACCTGGAAAGCCGGTCTGGCTACCTGGTGTCGTCTGATGATGAAGTATTATGTCAACAAAGGCTTGAATTACCTGGAAAAAGCGGTGCCAGTCTATGCTCCTACCTCTGATGGCAACGATACCAACGAATATCTTAACAGTGTATATACTTATGTGCTGCGCTGGCAGGGTTATTCGGTCTAAGCAAACTAGCTTTTGATGAGTATGTAACAAATTAATGGTACAAATGAGTAAAAAATAGCCCCATTTGGGGCTATCTTTCTGATTTCAAATCTACTCGAAGGAAACCTCTATTTGAGGCGTTGCTCCAGGCTTTCCAGGCGGTCGCGGAGTTCGCGGTTTTCGCCCAGCACTTTGTCGAGGTCGTCCCGTAATTTGCGGACTTCCTCGTTCTGGCTGGCGTTCTCACGGATCGCCATCATCGCCTCGCGTGAACGACGCACCTCGCGGCCATCTTCCCCGGCATCGACCTTGCGCTGCAAAAGCGATAACAGACCGGGGTCGCCCAGGTTCTGAGCCGCCCCGATGGCCGAAATGCGGGCACGCCAGTTTTTATCCTCAAGTAGCTCTTTGATCCGGTCAACCACCTGCTCTTTCTCGCGGTCTTTAACCAGTTTACCCAGTGATCCAAGTGCCCCGATAGCGGCAAAACGAGCCTGGTCGGGTCGTCCATAGCTGGTCCAATCGAGGGCTACCGGGATCGCCCGCTCATCCTTGAGGGCCACCAGACCACTGATCGCACCCTGCCGGACCACCTCGTTAAACGAGTCGCGGTCGAGAACCTTTTTTAAGGTATCGAAAGCGGTGGAGTGGCGAGTTTTGCCAAGAGCCTGGGCGGCGGCCATTTCGATCAGGTCGGTTTTGTCGCCAGCCAGCACCCCGGCCAGGGCTTTGGCGGCTTCTTCGTCGCGGAACTCTCCCAGCGCAGCGACAATCGACCGGCGCACCTTGGGGTGCTGTTCGGTGGTCAGAGCGGCCAGCAAAACCTGTTCGGCGTTGTTGGTGCGGATAATCCCCAGGGCGGCGGCGACTTCGGCCCGTACCATCCAGGCCGCATCCTCTTTAAGGGCTTTCTCCAGTGCCCGGACCGCTTCCACCCCGCCAAGTTTACCCAGGGCCTGAGCCGCTTGTAAGCGACCAAAAGCCTCGCTATCCCGGTCCAGTTGAGCCACCAGGGCCTCTTTTGGCCGGTTCCATTCGACCGACTTTAGTATCCAGTTGGAAGGGTCAAACGAGCTGAACAGTGGCCGCGAAGGCACCTTGAAATAAAAATTCTGCTGTTTTTCCTCCAGTTGGACCTTGAAAGTCTCGCGCTGACCATCTTCCATCACAAAGGCAATTTCGACCGGCAACATAAAGAGGGGATTTTCGGTGTCGATAAACTGGTTCTGTGTGACCTGAAACTTGATCGTTTTGGCCTTTTCATCCCATTCGCTGCTAAGTTTGAAGGCCGGATAACCGGCTTTGTAGACCCACTGGTCAAAGAAAGGTTGGAGGTTTCGCCCGGTAGCTTCCTCGACCGCGCGCTCCAGATCAGCTGTGATTACGTTCTGACCGCGATGTTTGGTAACATAGTGGTTGATCGCTTTCCACCAGCTTTCATCACCCAACAAATAGCGCAACATATGCAAAACCAGCGAACCTTTTTCATAAAGATGCCGGTCGAACAAATCGATGGGCTGGTTGAAAGTATAGGCGACAATCGGGCGGCGATAACGGCTGCTGTCTTCACTGATATAAGACAGCGAGTTGATATACATTTCGTGGATAAACTCGTCACGGCCCAGGTGATTTTCGGTCCAGAGGGCTTCAAAGTAGGTTGCAAAACCCTCGTTTAACCAGCCGTTCGACCAGTCACGACAGGTCAGCAGGTCGCCGAACCACTGGTGAGCCAGTTCGTGCGCCAGCAGGGGGTCGCTGGTGAAATCCTGGTGAGCGCGTTCGTCGTGCAAAGTTGAATCGGTCAGCGTGGTCGCAGTCGTGTTTTCCATGCCGCCAAAAATAAAATCCTGAACACAGACCGAGGCGTATTTCTCATAGGGGTAACGCACCCCGATTTTTTTAGAAAAGAATTCGACCATCTGAGGCGTGTTGCTCATCGAAATGCGGGCTTCGGCTTCCCGGCCCGGCAGCACATAATACGGCACCGGAATATCCTCCCACTGGTCTTTGATTTCGGAGAATGGCCCGGCAGCCAACGTAATGAGGTAACTGCTGTGGGCGATAGCCTGTTTCCAGTGATAGCGTTTGGTTTTGGCGGCGGTATCGTGGGTCGTCTCGACCAGCGCGCCATTGGACAGGACAAAGAAATCTTCCGGCACGACTACCCGTAGTTCGGTGGTCGCTTTCTGGTTGGGTGCATCGTAGCAGGGCAACCAGAAATGATTATCGGTATCCTGGCCCTGGCTCCAGACATGGGTAATTTTGTGGGGGTATTCCGGTTCCGGCGCGATAAAGTACAGACCACGAGTAGGCTGGGCACTATATTCGATGGTTAACTGAATTTCTTGACCAGCTTTGACCGCTTGATTCTCGCCAAAGCTGATCTGCAACCGGTTGGAGGCATGGCGAAATTTCAGGTCCGTCTCACCCAGTTTAACCGACTTAATATCCATCTCGCTGGAATCAAAGGTCAGGTCGGTCAAACCGTCGTTAACCGGCGCGAGGGTCGTCGTAACCAGGCCACTAACCTGTTTTTGCTCGAAATCCAGCCGTAGATCGCCAAAGATATGGATTACACTATAGTCGCGGTCGGGGGCATAATGCGGTTTATCGCCCGGCAAAGCAAAAGACTTGAACGGACCGGCTTTTGCCATAGCCGCCTGACTTTCGGTTGCCAGCATTTGATCCATTCGGCGGCAGTTATGGCCGAGCGTTCGATAGAAATTAAAGTTTTCAGGCACAGGTTTTCCCCTCTTTTAGTAAATTTCGGCAGGTATATCTTTGTACGGTTTGGTTATACCGGATTTTTTGATAGAAGTAAAAGCATTGGTGACTCTGGCAAGTTGTCTCAAGACAGTATTTTCAAGTAAGCAACTAAGCCTGAGTAGACCGCTAATAGTTTAAGTTACCGGATTGGCCTATTGTAGTCTTTTAGAGTTAGTCGCGTCAATTTTATTCCGCCAACTCTGCCCAGATGGCGGCGGATTCAGTCTGACTATTCAGGGCTTTGGCCGACCCCTGACCCTTACAACAGGGCCTTCTCCTAAAAGTCCATCAGGCCTGACTATAAATGAAATGGCTGAAATAGCTATAGTTGGCAACGAGGCGATATGCTATAATCAGAATTACGCCAACCTCTGTTATGTAATCTTCCCGGTCTAATTTTGCCGGGAATGGGGCTGGGTAAGCGAAATTATTTATTATCTGTACTGTTATCCGGTAGTAAAAATTTAGAAGGTATAAAAAGCTTTAATGACCCCTCCAAATCTACCACCAAACGAACCACCCCGCCGGTCAGGGCCACCGGGTAGCTCGTTTCAACCAAATACTCCCAGTAAAGGTCAGGGTCGTGAGAGAAGTTACCAGCCGATAAGCCCGGCCCGGTCGCAGGAACCACCCCGGTTACAGCCGGGCCAGTTACTGGGCAAAAATAGCAATAAGCGGGACCGCGACCAAAACCGCAAGCGTCGCCTGACTCGAAACGCCGCCCCGGAGGCTCCTTACGATTATGAGCGGGCCAGGCCGACTCCGGGCCGACCGGTACGCCCCCGTTTCCGGTGGGGACCTTTTATCGGCTATATCGCTTTGACGCTGGTAGTAATCGCGGCCCTGACGGCTTTGTTTGCGTCAACCCGCCTTTTTAATTTTTTGGGTAATATTTCGGTTGCCCGTAAAGATACCAATGGGCAGGTGATTAGTGCCAGCAGCGTAACCGGTCATGGGCGAGTTACGCTGCTGCTGCTCGGCCTGGACCGCCGGCCTAACGACGCTGAAGGCACTCGGAGCGACACGATGATCCTGGTGAGTGTTGACCAGGATAATAAAACCGCCAATATTTTATCCATACCACGTGATCTATGGCTGAAAATTCCCGGTCACGGCTCCAACCGGATTAATACGGCTTATTTCTTTGGCGAGCAGGAGAAGCCAGGCCAGGGCGGACCGTTGCTGGCAAAACAGGCAATTTTCGACAATTTCGGGGTCAGGGTAGATTATTTTGCTGAAATTGATTTTAACGGCTTTCGCTCGATCATTGACTCTATCGGCGGGATAAATATTGACGTTAAGAAACCTTTGATCGATAACGAATACCCGACCGAAGACTATGGCATCAAGCGGATTTATATCCCGGCGGGCTTCCAACACCTCGATGGTCAAACCGCGCTGCAATACGCCCGCAGTCGTCACGCCGATAGCGACCTGGGTCGTAACCAGCGTCAGCAGGAAGTGTTACTGGCCGTGCGTGAGCAGGGGGTTAATCTGGGTCTTTTGACCAACACTCAGCTCCAGACCGCCTTGCAGGGAGCGATAAAAACCGACCTCTCGCCGGGTGATATGCTGGGTCTCGGCCAGGTCGCGGTCGGAATGAAACGCGATTCGATAAAACAGTTTGCGATTGATGCTAATATAGCGCACAACGCCCGGATTGATGGCAACGATGTGTTACAGGCCGACCCGGCAGCCCTCAGCCAGCTAGTTCGTGACTTCCAGACTATCGCCGCAGCACCCGCCTCTAGCGGCCCGGCAGCCCGCGAAACAGCCCATATTAGCGTCTTGAACGGCACCTTTCTGGAGGGTCGGGCCGCTCGAACCCAGAAATTTTTGGAGGGCAAAGGTTTTACCATCGACTCGATTGATCAGGCCTCGGATGCCGGAAAATATCCCCGAACGGTTATAAATGTTTATAACGGCAAGCAAAAAACCGCCGCCGAACTGGCCGGTTTGCTGGGGGTCAGCCCAGATCATATTTTAACCCGAAGCGGTGGACCGACGGGTGTCGATGTCGAGGTTATTTGCGGCGACGATCTGAAGCTACCTGATCAACCTTAAAATGACCTCTTCAAAAGGGGCGGGATTTGTTATATAATAAAGGATAACCTGATTACGCCGTTATAAAAAAGTCTGCTTACGCGGGGGAATGTTTCAATGACCTTAATCAACAATTCAGCTACCCTTGAAGACAGTGCCGTGGATATTGCCGACCGCTCGACGATTTTAGTTCGTGAGCCAAGAACACCAAAACCTCCGACCCCGCCCGTAAAACCCGCTCAACCTACCAAAGTTAGTGAAAGCCGTATGGCTCTGATCCATTATGGGATCGGCTTAGTAGCCTTTTTGTGGTTGATTATGCTGGCTTTCAACAATATGAATAGTGTGTCGAACCTGTTCGAGCCTACCAACGCGATAATTTTTTTTGGATTAGCAATTGCCAGCACCCTTAGCAATTTTTTTCCTTTTCAGGTACCGCCTAACCTGTTCTTTACTCTTTCGATGGTGTTATTTTTTTCGGCCTTTATGATCTTCCCGCCGGTGCCAGCCGCCCTTATTCCGGCGACTGCTTCGATTGTCTGGGAGTTCTTTTCCAGCAAACGGGGAGCCTCTTATGCCGCCCGTACCGCCGGAATGTACATTTTTGCGGCGACCTTTGCCCGGATCAGCCTGGAGAATTTCGCCCCCAACCTGAACTTCAAAAGTGACTTTACCCTGGATTTGATCTGGCCGATCCTGGTGGCCTTTTTGATCTTTCGCTTTTTTAATGAGTTGGTGGTTGGCCTGACCCAGTATATGCAGGGATATGGCGCATTGGCCGTTTTAGGACACATCTGGAATGTTACCGGTCTTTACCTGGTTTTCCTACCGGCTTCGGTCATTTTATCTATGCTAAGGTTTAGCAACGGCCCATTTGCCTTTTTGGTCGGCTGTGTTATTGTCACGATTGTGGGTTACATCCTGAAACAAGCGACCACCGCCCGTCAGAAGGAAAGCGAACAGTTGAGCCTGGTGCGCGACCTTAATGCCCGGTTAGCCTTTCAGAATGAACGCCAGCAAAAGCTGGGCAACCGGATTAATAATACAATGGATAGCTTCCTGACCATCGTGCGCGACTATGCCGAGACCAGCCACGAACAGGAAGCGGCAGTCGTCGAAATTACTTCTACGATTGAGGAATTGAGCCGGACCGCCAGCCAGATTGCCGGAGCGGCAGATAACGTAGCCGGGGCCGCCGAACGGGCCATTGAAGCGGCGGACGGCGGTCAGCAAGCCGTGTCCGCCACGATTGAAGCGTTGACCGAAGTCCGCAATAAGGTTCGTGAGATCGCCTCAAAAATTCAAGACCTTAATACTAAATCCGAGCGTATCGGTGAAATTGTCACGGTTATCAACGCTATCGCCGGTGAAATTCGGCTGTTAGCTTTGAACGCCACTATCGAGGCCAGCGGGGCAGGGCAGTTCGGGCGGCGGTTTTCTATCGTGGCGAACGAGGTAAACCAGTTGGCCGACCGTAGCCGGGAAGCCCTCCAGCAAATCAAACAAATCATCGCCGAAATTCAAGCCGCGACCACTACCTCGCGCCGAGTGACCGAAGAAGGTTTGCAACGGATGGAACGCAGTGTCGAGATGGCCTCGCGCTCGGAAATCGCCAATCGGGACATTATCGAGGTGGTTCAGCGAACCGCTCAGGCTGCCGCCGCGATTTCATTGGCTACTCAGCAGCAGCGTAGTGCCAGCGAACAGGTCGTAACCAGCGTACACGATGTAGCGATTATGATCGGGCAAAACGCCGAGAAGGTTGCCAGCGTTTCGGTGGCCTCTAGTGACCTGCAACGAGTGGCCCGTGAATTGCGCTCCGAGGATTAGCTTTTTAGCCACAGACTGTTATAAGTGAATAAAATCGCAACTACTCAGGCCCCACCCCTGACCGCTCCCCAGGCACTCCAGAGTGTGGGGAAAAGACAGGTAAACAGGGCAGACCCCTTTGACCTCCCCTCACGGGTTACACCCCCACTACCCCCTAGCCAGCAACGCAAGGAAATTAAATAGCAAAATTAGCCAAACAGTAATAGTAATCATTCCTCAATAGTACTACAATAGCTAATAATTCGTATTAAATTAAATATATTTGCCATTTTAATACCAATTGTAATCTTGGTCTTAATGTTGGAGTGGTAATATATGCTCATAAAGTCAGTTAGAGGGGTAATATTGCTTTAACTGTTGCTCAACAATCTCACTACTCTCAAAATGGTCTTACTACTTCTTGCTAATTTTGCCTTTATTTCGTTTTGATCTAATTTTTGTAATAACGAATGATCTACAATCCGCCAATCTTTGAGCGAGGCCGGATTGCATCATTTCGCTACGTCCTTCCGAAATATGCTGAACACCGTCGTTTGCAAAATTTCAAAGGAAAACACAAGAACCGTAGCTTAACAAACACGGTAGCTGATACCCCTGCTTTAACTATTACTTCCAGATTGTTGGTTAGCTTAGATTATAAGTAAGGCTAGATTATAGGTAGGGTCAGTTATTTTGTTTCATTAGGAGAATTGTTTTGTCCAAGAAATTTGCTTTATTTATTTTTTCGGCTTTAATTGCCATTTTAGCGATAGGCAGCCTTGCCAATCTGTCTTCGGTTGAACCAGCCAAAGCTGCCATCAGCTTACCCCCGGTGCCGGGGGGTCTCAAATCTACTTTTATGCTCGGAATGGGTAACGGGCCGGGTAGTATCGGTTGGATGACCGGTAGCGGCGCAAAATGGGATGCCCGTTACCAATATATTTCCGGCGGTGTCAATACACCCTCTAACTGGAAAACCTGGAACAGCCCAGCCGGGATATTTGCCGGTTACTACATAAACGATAGCGCGGCTGCCGGATATTTACCGGTCTTCACCTACTATCAAATGCTCCAGTCCAGTCCGGCCAGTGGCAGTAGCGAGGCGGATAAGGACTATAACAACCTTAATAACTCGTCTACTATGAACGCTTATTACGCCGATTTCAAGCTGTTGCTAGACCAGGCCAGAGCCTATGGCAAAACCGTGATTATTCACGTCGAGCCGGACCTGATGGGGTTTATGCAAATCCGTTCTACCGATCCTAATAGTATTCCTGCCGCTGTTAACAGTAGCGGGTACGGCGATGTAGCCGGTTATCCCAACACGCTGGCCGGGTTTAATCAGGCTCTGGTCGGTTTGCGCAATAAATACGCGCCAAACGTTTTGCTGGGCTTCCACGTTTCGCCCTGGGCTTCCACCAGTGGGGACCTCGGTTCCAGTAAATCGGCGAGCTTTGACACGCAAGCTGCCGCGCAGCAAACCGCAAACTTTTATCTGAGAAACGGGGCTAACTACGACCTGATGTTTTACGATATTGCCGACCGCGACGCGGCGTTATACCAGAGTTGGGGCGATCCTAACAAGTGGTGGGATACCAATAATGTTTCATTCCCAAATTTCAACCGCTTTCACCAGTTTGCGTCGTCTATCACGGGTTTGACCGGCAAACGCGGTATGTTATGGCAGCTTCCGATTGGGAACACCATTTCGCGCAGTATGAATAACACAAATCATCACTGGCAAGATAACAAAACCCAGTATTATCTGAATAATGCCGGTATTCAGCACCTTCAGGACCTGGCTAACAGCGGTATAATTGGTATGTTATTTGGGTCCGGCGATGGTAACAGTACCGGTTATTCCGACGTGGCCGGGGATGGAATTACCAATCCTAATCCGATCAATAATAATAACGCAGTGGCATCGGTCAGCGACGATGACGGCGGTTATTTGCGGTCGCAGGGTCAGGCTTATTACGCCAGGGGAGCGATGACGCTACCTTCAGCCGGTGGCCCGGTCCCAACTGCCACCGCGACGGCGACGGCTATCCCGACCGCGACGGCCACGCCTACAAAGGTGCCGACCTCCACTCCGTCACCGGCTCCCGTAGTACCGGCGAACTGGCTGTTAAGTTCGGCGGCCAGTGGTGCGATGACCACCGGTAGCACGATCACAATAACCGGGAACTTTACCGGACCGGTCTCGGCCAACTCAGCTTATATTCTGGATGTTGAGGTCTATAATACGGTTACTAATACGAAGGTTCAACAATGGTTTACTACCCAGAATTTTACTCCCGGCCAGCTTTGGACCGTCACGAACACCTTTAACGCTTCACCGGGAAACTATCAGGTAAGGCTAGGCGTATTTACTAGCAACTGGTCATTCGTAACTTGGTTACAGAATGGAGCAGTCTTTCAGGTAAAATAAACCTGGGCAACCGGCGACGCAAAAATTAAAGAGTAAAAAGGAGTTAAGTTTCAGGATTTTGTCCTGAAGCTTAACTCCTTTTTATTTTCTTCCGAACTTGAATCCAAACCCGAATCCAATTTTAATTTTAGCGGCTGAGTATCAAGCACTCAAAACAAACTCCAGATTGCTTTGCTGATTTATGTTGAGAGTTTGTATAAACGCTATTTCGCAAGGGAGTTATTATTTGGTCTGACTATCGGTCATCTTAAGGCCGTTGGAGCGGTAATAAGTCAGGCACCCCCGCAAAGCAGCCAGCGCACTGACCTGGATACCCGAAGCTACCCGCAAATAACTCCACTCGCTATCGCTAAAGCTGCTCAATTCCAGTCTCTCAAAGGCCAGCATACAGGCCCGTTCTTTATCACTTAGCTCGACCGTAACACCCTGCTCCATCAGGTGTTTTGAAACCGGCTGGCAGCTTCTTAGGATATTAACCGCTTCAACCATTGTTGGTCGGGGCGAGCCGGTAGAAATAGAGTTTTCACTCATAATAATCAGGTCCTCGTTGTACTATATTAAATTTAGCCGGTATAGTTTGTTTTACCGGCCACCAAAAGCCGTGCCAACCCGTTTTCAGACAACCTCAACCAATAATATTCATTTGAAAGAGTAATTAGAGACCCGGTTTGTACCAAACAAATTGAGTTCGGATAAAACCGGTTTGAAAGCACAAATTCATGAGTGGTGAGAGGAGTTAACCGTCCGAGATGGGTTAAGCGTATGCAAAAGAATTTGCAAAAAATAACAGTTCTATTTTGTATAAATATTATACCACAGCCTGATCGATTTCCGTTGAAGAAATTTGATACTGGCGAACAAGCTCCCGCGAATCAGGTTCGGAAGGCGGTTTTAGCTTGGGTTGGGTAGCTAACAACGACAAATTAAGGTTGTAGAACGGGTCGCCCTGCGCAAGCCAGGGCTGATAACGCTGTAGGGATAAGGCATAATCTCCGGCTGGTACGCTATGACTCCTGGCGGTGGCACTTTCCAGATGATACAACTTTACAAACGGATTATAGACTAACCGGTAGCCCTGCTTGGACACTCGCAGACCCAGGTCAACATCGCTGCCATTCAAAAGGAAACCCTCGTCGAAGCCGCCTACCTCCTCGAAAACTGTCCGCCGAACCCCCAGACAAGCCGCCGTCAGGGCCAGGTAGTTGCGATACCACTCGGCCCGGCCAAAAATAGTCATCTGCCCTTCCGGCTGCCCGGCGAAGGGATGTCCGGCCAGCCCACCCAGCCCGATAATCACCCCGGCGTGCTGGACCGTCTGGTCTTTTATTAGTAGTTTAGCCCCTACCAGGCCGATTTCCTCTCGTTGAAGCCAGCCTACTATTTCCTCAAGCCAGTCGCTGGCAATTACTTCCGTATCATTATTTAAAAAGACCAGAATTTCACCCCGGCAGCGGACGGTAGCCCAGTTGTTGACCGCCGAGTAATTAAAAGGCGCGTCGTAATATAATAACTTTACTTGCGGGAAAGTCTCCCAGCTGCGGTATAATTGCAAGACTGCCGAACTACGGCTGCCGGTGTCGACAATGACCAATTCAAAGGGCCGGTAACTGGTCCTGGTTAAAACTGAATTTACACAGGCCTGAAGTAGTTCTGGTTTTTCAAGCGTAGGAATAATAATCGAAACCAGGGGCCGGTCTGCCAGCGGCCAGCCAACTCGTAGGGCACCGGAGGGGTCAAAAAAGGCCCGCGCGTTACTGACCCCTTGCCGGTCGAGATGTTGTTCGATCACTTTTATTTGATTGAGCGGGGCGAGCGGTTTTTGATAGATGTTGGTGGCGGTAGAGGCGGGGGAAACTCGCCAGTGATACAAAATCCTGGGTATATGGCAAATATTTTCAGGCGCAATTTTTTCCAATACCCTCAAAAACAAATCCCAGTCCTGGGCACCTTCGGTCTCAAGCCGGAAATTACCGGCCTCAGCCACCAGCCGCCGCCGGATGACCGTAAAATGCGCCAGATAATTAGCCGATAACATGATCTCAGGCGACCAGGCGGGCTTGAACAAGGGATCGTAACGGGTCAGGCCATCCGCACTCAATAAATCGTGGTCAGAATAAATAAAATCGGTAGCTGGCGAGGCGTTCAGGACCCGCGCGACATGGTAAAGAGCTTCCGGGGCCAGACAATCGTCATGGTCGAGTAGCCCGATAAATTCGCCGTTCGCAAGCGACAGAGCTTGATTGGAATTGGCCGCAATCCCTTTATTTTCAGCCAGCTGCAAGATTTTAATCCGGTGATCGAGGCGGTTGTAGCTTTGTAATATTTCGGCAACTCCCGCCAGCGTGGAGGCTCCATCCACCACACAAAGCTCCCAGTTAGAATAGGTTTGAGCCATTACGGAGTCGAACATAGCTTGCAAAAAGGCCGGAGGGGGATTGTAGACCGGCACAATCAGGCTGATCAAGGTCTGGTAGGCCAGACTGGTGGCTATAGCCTTTTGCTCGGCAAGTTCAGCGTTGCCCGGCTCATTGGCCGTTTGCCAATCCTGGTAAGTAAAATCTGCCGGGGGTTTTGAAGCATCTATTATCACATTTATTTCACGCTGGAACTGCTTTTCGCGGTTTTTATCATCAAGTGCTTTAACAGTCAATTGATAAGAACCGCTTTGTTCCGGCTGCCAGTTAAACCGAAACCCACAATTCAAGGTCGATAGCCGAGGCTTTACCTGCCAGACATCCGTCCGCAGTAGGCCATACTCGGCGGCTCCTAACAGTTGCCGGTCGAGCCAGACCTCAACTTTCCGAACCGGTGTTTTCCCGGCGGCCCACCCCGCAACCTCGACCACTCCGTTTGTGGCAAAAACCTCTGAACCGGGGCTATCCAGGCTTCCTAGAAGCGGGTCGGTTCGTTGGGCCAGCCAGTTCTTACAAAATTTTACAATCTTACGCACAATATCTTTGATCGCCACTGTGCTACTTTCGTTGGTTTGTTAATTTGGATTACAAAACTGAAGAAACTTTGAACCTGAGGTTCTATTTTACCTCAAAATTCATGATTGACAAAGAGTTTAGAAGATGTTAAAATTCATCTGTCGGGAGGAGGGCAGTCAGAGTATCTTAGATACCTGTTCTGCTCTTCTTTTTTAGTTTTAAAAACGTGATGTGCCAGTAGGAAACTACGTGATAAAGCGGAGTTTAAATTTATTAGGCCTGGGGCTGTTAACCGCTTGTCTAACTGCCTGTGGCTCGCCAACTCTGATTAACGGCGGTTTCACCCCTCTTGTAGTGGTCATAACTCCCAGTCCAAGGGTCAATCCCACCTCTAACCCGACATCACCTAGCCCCGCTCAATCGCTGACGAATATAAGCTCCGTCAATACGCCTCAAACTGTTTCACCAACTCCAAAAAAAGTTACGCCTGTCCTTTCGATAAACCCCGATGGTACCTATACCGTCAAATCCGGCGATACTTTGCTGGGGATTTCGATCAGGTTGGGGGTTGATCTAAACGATATTATTAGCCTGAATAATATTGATAGCCCGGATAACTTGCAGATCGGCCAGGTCTTAAAAGTCCCACCACGTAAAAATCCAACTGCCACCAAAGCTCCCTGATTTCCTGAGTTATACTGCGAAAATCATATAAGACTTAAAAGGCCACTCAAGGCCTTTTCAAAACCCCTTTCACCTGTTAAACAGGTGAAAGGGGTTTTCGCTTTATGAGCATAAAGTCTATAGCTTGTAGTTATCCTCGTTACTCAGGTTGGCTCCGACTAATTCTGCGCTCTGAGCGTCCGGCGCGGTCCGAGAAG
>JBBQGA010000014.1:0-130259 GCA_038322625.1 Chloroflexia bacterium | reverse complement strand
TTGCGCCTGGGGGGTAAAGCTGTTAAAATAGCCGGGACTACAGCTAATGTGTTAGACAAGGGTAACGAGCAAGGTTTGAAAAGTATGATTATCGCTATCGCCAACCAGAAGGGCGGCGTGGGCAAGACAACCACGGCGGTGAGTTTGGCCTGTGGGTTGGCGGCTGATGGGCGTAAGGTGTTGCTGGTGGATTCGGATCCGCAGGGTAACGCCAGTGGAAGCCTGGGCGTAAACAAGAATGAGCTTGAGTTTTCGCTGTACGATGTGCTGGTGGATTATAAACCGGTCGGGGAAGTGACGCTGGATAGTGGGCGACCAAACCTGTCGCTGGTACCGGCCAAAGTGGAGTTGGCGGGGGCGGAAGTGGAGCTTTCGGCGGGCGGTGGCGAGGATGATAGTCCGCCAGCCTACCGGTTGAAGGCAGCCCTGGAGGGTGTGAGAGATCAGTACGAGTTTATTTTGATCGATTGTCCGCCGACGCTGGGACAGTTGACGATAAATGCGTTGTGTGCGGCGGATGGGGTGCTGATTCCGATCCAGTGTGAATACCTGGCACTGGAAGGGCTGACCCAATTGAAGAATACGATTGACCTGGTGGTGAACGCGCTAAACCCGGCTTTGCAGATTTTTGGGATTGTGATGACGATGTACGATGGCCGGACGAACCTGGCGATGCAGGTGGTCGAGGAAGTGAAGCAGTATTTTCCGCAAGAGATTTTTAATACGGTGGTGCCGCGCAGTGTGCGGTTGAGTGAGGCGCCTAGCTACGGCCAGTCGATTTTCGAGTATGACCCGGCCTCGCGGGGGGCGCAGGCCTATAAGGCTTTGACAAAAGAGGTCGAGCAACGGGCACTGGCGACGGCCTGACGGCCTGAGCGAATATAATTTTTACGGGGTAGAACTTCGATGAGTACAACACCACCAAAGAAAAGTGGGATGGGCAAGGGCCTGGGTGCGCTGGGTCTGGGCGGGCCGATGCCTTCGTTAGCACCAAAGCCGGTGGCAATTACGCCGGTTGGGCCGAAAGAGGGCGGGGCCGGGGAAGAAACGCCGAAGCCCAAAGCCCTTACATCGAATGGAAATAGCCAGCCGGCCAAAGAGAAAGAGCCGGTAGCTGCTAATAGCCGCAAAGCCGGTCTTTTGATGGTGCCGATTACGGCGATTGCGCCAAACCCGTACCAACCCCGCAAGTATATCGACCCGGATATTCTGGCCGAGCTTTCGCAATCGATCCGTGAGAACGGGTTGATCCAGCCGCCGGTGGTGTCGTACAACCCGGATTACCAATCGACCGAGGAGGACGAGGGGCCGGTCAAGAAGGAGCGCGAGGCGCAGTATTTATTGATCGCGGGGGAGCGACGCTGGCAAGCCTCGAAGCTGGCCGGGTTTACCGAGATTCCAGTGGTGCTGAAAGAGGCGACGCCATTGCAAATGCTGGAACTGGCGTTGGTGGAGAATATTCAACGGGCCGATCTGAATCCGCTGGAAGAAGCCGAGGCGTATCAGCAGTTGATGAAGGAATTTAAGCTGACGCAGGAAGCGGTGGCGCAACGGGTGGGCAAGAGCCGGGCGGCGGTGGCGAACTCGCTGCGGTTATTCGATCTGCCGGAGGATGTGCTGCAAGCGGTTTACAAGAATTTTATTACGGAAGGTCACGCGCGGGCTTTGCTGATGGTTCACAACGATGGCGATAAACGCCAGTTGTTGAAGGAAATTGTGGCGAAACAGTACAGTGTGCGGCAAACCGAGGAAATGGCCCGGCGGTTGAACGCGATTGCGGTTTCGGCGAATTTCCCGACCGACACGACCAAGCCAAAGTTGTCACCGGCGGACCGGGAGACGCGCGACCTGGAGGAGCAATTCCGGGAAGCTCTCAAGACGCAGGTGAATTTGAGCCGCAGCCAGAAAGGCGGCAAGCTTTCGATCCAGTTTAACTCCGACGAGGAGCTGGATTTTATTTTTAATAAAATCGTCGGGACGGACATTTAACAAAACAGATAAAGTTCCGATTTTCGCTCTTGAACCTGATAATTCCAGTCTTTAGCTAACTTTTGGACTTGAAAAGTTGTTTCGAGCGAAAGTCTTAAAGTAAAGGAATCCGGCGATCAGATGCCCAGTTTTTTTTTAGTAACCTCGTCGGATGAGTTCGAGAATGCGGCCCGCGCCGAGTTGCGACAGCACGATCCGAAGTTGAAACCAGGCCCCAGCCTGGCCCCCGGTTTGTTTTTGATTGATAGTGCCTTCGAATGGGACGATTTCGCGGCGATTGTGTCGCAGGACCCGCCGATCTACGCTCGCCATTTTTTCCCGGTTCAAGATATTGTGACATTGGATAAGGCACCAACCGATCTCGACCGGTTGGCCGAGGCGGTGGCCGGTTTGCCGCGCCTGGCGGAACTGGCCGAGGAAAGGCCGTTTGGGGTGCAAGCCCGGTTGGTGGAACCCGAAGAAGGGGTGGCTTCGAGTTACCCGTATACGCCGTTTGCGATCAAGGAACGGCTGGCGACGCTCATTAGCGAGAAGACCGGGGCGACCGAGAATATCCGGGAGCCGGAGGAGATTTTGTCGGTGGTGTGCGTGGGGGAACGGGCCTATGTGGGACTATCCCCGGCGGAGTTGAATTTGAGTAGCTGGCCGGGTGGAATGCGGCGTTTGTCGAAACGACCGGAGCAGATCAGCCGGGCGGAGTTGAAGTTGCAGGAAGCGTTGGAAGTGTTTGGGGTGGACCTACCGAGCAGTGGTAAAGCGGCAGACCTGGGAGCGGCACCGGGCGGCTGGACGCGAATGCTGCTAGCGGCGGGAATGGAAGTGGTGGCGATTGACCCGGCTTCGCTCGATCCGAGGCTAGCTGGTCTGCCGGGCCTGACGCATTATCCGAGTTATGCCGAGCGTTTTTTGGAACATGAGCTGGCCGATAAGGGCAACCTGGGGCAATACCAGGTGATTGCCAGCGATCTGAGGATGGACGCGGCGATGGCGGCAAAGCTGGTGGTGAGTTACGCGCCGCTACTGGCCCGCGATGGGTTCGCGCTGACGACTTTGAAGCTGCCGCACGAGTCGGCCAAGTTAAAACCGGCGGTGCTGGCAGAACAGGCGATTTCGATTCTGCGGCAGGCTTATCCGCACATTCAGGCCCGGCAGCTTTTTCACAACCGGCAGGAGATTACGGTTTATTTGCGGAAAAGTTAGCACTACTATTATCCTCTGATAAGGCCCCTACGACCCCCGCTTCAGCTTGGTTTGCATTATTAAGTGAAAGTTCTATTATCATTACAGATGTAGATAAACTTAAAGCGTTTGTTTGAAAGATTTTAATGAGAATGAACTGTGGTAGAAAAGGCAACCTGAAGTTAACAGGTTGCCTTTTGGTTTTTAGTGGATGGCTTTTTTGAGATTGCTGGCGATAACGGTGGATTGGGCCAGGGCGCGCATACCTTCCAGGCGACGGAGGTATTTTTCCTGGGTTTTGAGTTGATCGGGAGTGCTAAATTGCTGTTTGATCAATTTGACGATGCCTTCAAATAGGACTGCGGCGAAGGCCATGAGGTCGCTGACGGTCAGGGTGTCGGTCAGCGAGTCTTTACCCAGTATAGAGAGGTAGGTTTTCCACTGGTCGATGTCGCTGCTGCGAAAGTACTGGCTCATGTAAATAATATGGCGTTCCGCGATGCGTTGTAAGTTGAGGCTACTGGTTTTGGAAGCGGCCGGTAGGGTCCGGGAGTTGTCAATAGCATATTTGATAAGGTAGGTTTGCTGGGTATCTAATATTCCGCTTAATTCTTCGTAGCTCATGAGATTAAATCCTTTGTTTTGTAACCGTATGGAGTGAGTTCATCAGAAGCAAAAAAGGGTTGGCTACGTTCATTGTAGTTTAGCTGTTTAGCTGTGCTGAGAATGACCGGTGGCGGAGACAGATTATAGGTTCTCGTCAGGTCAGTCCATAAACGGTTAAGTAGTTTTAATATAATCGGTTTATAAATAGAGGTCCCGTAATAATTATGCCATTTCTCTGGCAAAGTTAAAGGGGAAACGTGGGAAGTTTTAGTATAGTTTAGGCGAAAAATTTATAAGCGAACAAGGGTTTGTTTGAGGAAAGTCATTCCAAACGCATCTATTCAAACCCCTACCGCTAACTCCTCCCCAGTGCCACCAGTGGACGGGGAAAGGGAAGAAAAAGAGGTTACAGAGGCACCCGCCAGTACACCCCTTCCAGAACACCGAGTGGGTACCCAACCCCTACAGACTTCGCTAATTTTCTTTATGGTACGGTGAATAGTTACACCCAAATAAGCATATTCATCAGTGAAATATGTAACAAAGTCCGGCGAAAGGAGTATAATAGTGTTGGAAGTTGTTATAAAATGAACAATCTAATAAATATTTGTCCTTTTACATTCACTTATAGTTCACACTAAAGGGTCTAAAATAGAACTGAGCGATGAATTAGAACCGGATTAATAGAAAGTGATGGGTAAGGCCGTGAAAGAAAAATTGAATGCTTATCTTAATAGAGGCCGGGTGGGTAAAATAGGTTCAGTTTTTAGTTTGTTGGGGTTTGTTTTTAGTCTGGCGATGGTTTTGCCGCCGCCGGCTTCGGCGCACGAACGCTGGTTTGTGGAGGATGCGAACGGTTACAGGTTGGATTTTGGCTTGCTGTTTAGCTGGCAAGTAGGAATTGCGCTGGTGTTCGGGGGGCTGATCACGGTGGGGGCGTTAGTGGCGGACCGGCAGTACCGGGTGTGGCGGCGAAATGTGAGACCGAGCCAGGAGAATGTGCTGGTTGGGATTACAGAGCAACGGCTGCGCCGGGTTTATTCTTATCTGCCTTTATTGCTGGCGATCCATACGGCGGTGCCGTTGCTGGTTAACGGTTTTCAGTTACAGCTTTTTGCGCCAAATTTGAAGATGGAGCCGAATTTGCTCAGTGGCCTGATGGCACTGGCGGAGGTGATGATTGCCCTGGCTCTGGTGTACGGGGTGTTCACGGAATTCGCGGCACTGGGACTGGTAGTGCTATACGGGCTGAGTTTTGTGCTGAGTCCTTTAATCCATATACCGGCCTTGCTGCTGCCGGAACACTGTGATTTGGTCGGGATCGCGCTGTTTTTGTTTATTATGGGGCGCGGTCCGTTCTCGGCGGATGCTTTGCTGGGTCGACGGGCGCATCCTGACCCACGATTGGTGACGTATGCGCTGCCGATTTTGCGGTGGTCGGTGGGCTTGAGCATCATTATACTGGCTTTTAGCGAAAAATTGCTCAACCCGGTGCTGGCCCAAGCTTTCCTGACCCAGAAGATTAATTTTAATTTGGGGAGCAGCTTTGGTATCAGCAACGATTTGTTTATCTTTTTTGCCGGGATTGGCGAATTTACGTTTGGATGCTTGCTAATTTCAGGCGCGTTGCCACGGGTGATTATTATCAGTTTGTGGATTCCGTTCAATTTAACTTTACCGTACCTGGGCTGGGTTGAGTTGGCCGGACATCTGCCGATATATGCGGTAATGCTTATTTTGCTGATTGTCGGTCCGAGCAGCCGTCGGGTGGCTCGCCGAAGTGCCTTGATTCTGGCGCAGGAGGCGGGTGTGCTCGAACGGGAGGTTGAGGCCGAGCGTCTCAACGAGAGTATGGCGGTTTCCTCGCCGGTGGCTGAGACCAAAGTGGAAAGTCGCTAGCTGATTTGAGGGGCCGAACCGATTGAGGCTTGTCAGGAAAATTTCTGAGCCAGTTGGCTGACGTTTTCGCGGGCGGCGGGGTCGAGCCAGGTCCCGTCACCGGCCTGGGCCAAAAACACCTGATGGCAAAAGAGCCAAGAACTGTTCTTCCAACTCCTGGCTCAACCAAACCCTTAACAAAGGATAGGTTAAACCTTATTATATAGGATTTGCTTATACTACCTATTATGATATACTATAGCCAGCTTTTTTCCCAACTGAAATTCCAATCAGTCGGGCTGCTTTTTTTCTCAATGACGAGGAAACTCTTTTCGCTACTACTGTTTATTAAATCGAGGAAGGCTGGAGAAGATTAGTATGTCATTGAGAAAAATCGGGGTTTTAACCAGTGGCGGCGATTCACCCGGCATGAATACCGCCCTGCGGGCCGTCACCCGGACTGCTCTCCAGGCTAACCTGGAAGTCGTCGGGATCGAGGCCGGTTACAAAGGTATCTTCGAGCGTCGCTTTATCACTCTCGGTCCGCGCGATGTCGGCGGCGTACTCCAGCGCGGCGGGACTTTTCTTTTTACCGCCCGTTCCCAGCGTTTCCTGGAACATGGCGGACGGGCCGAAGCCTATAACATTCTGCGCGAAGAAGGCATCGAAGCCCTGATTGTCATCGGCGGTAATGGCTCACTGACCGGGGCCTGGGAACTGGAAAAACTCGGTATGCCGGTGGTGGGCTTACCCGGCTCGATTGATAATGACGTTTACGGCACCGATGTCGCTATCGGTGTCGATACCTGTCTCAACACCATTTTGCACGCCATCGATAATATCCGCGATACTGCCGCCTCTCACCGCCGCGCTTTTATGCTCGAAGTAATGGGCCGCCATAGTGGATACCTGGCCCTTATGGGCGCGTTATCCGGCGGAGCCGAGATCGCCGTCGTGCCGGAAATCCCCATAGAGTTGGAAGAAATCGACAGCAAACTGCGGGCCTCTTTCGACCGGGGCAAAACCCACTTCATTATTATTGTGGCCGAAGGGGCCTTGCTCAAAACCCAGCAAATTCACGACTACCTTTGCCATCACAGTGCCTTCGAGGTTCGCCTGACGATCCTCGGACACATCCAGCGGGGCGGTGCGCCCTCGGCCTTCGACCGTATCCTGGCTACTCGCCTGGGTTGTGCAGCTGTCGATAGCCTTCTCAAGGGTCAACACGGTGTCATGCTGGGCCTCCACCAAAACCGGATCGTTCCTACTCCGCTCGAACAGGTCGTCAAGTGCAAAAAGCCTTTTGATATGACCGCCTACGAGCTGATCCACCAACTCAGCCAGTAAAGCTCTTGCCTTAATATGCTATACTAGCCATAGAACACTAGACATAATAAACTAATAGTCAGGGATTTATCGTTAGCAATGTTTCTCAAATCACTGCCACTACGTTTTCACTTTCGCTATGTTTTGGCTCTCCTGATCGGGCTATTATTCGGCACTTTCGCCTGGGGCCATTTCCTGACCGCCCAGAATCAGCCCTACGCTACCGACCTGATCGGCAACAGCGTCCAAGGTCGTCCCATTACCGCTTACCGCTTTGGTACCGGTGAGACCCACATCGCCTTTATTGGCGGCATTCACCAGGGCGACGAAGCCAACTCGACCGACCTGATCAACCGCGCCATCGATTATTATAGTCTGCACTACGAAGCTATCCCGCGCGAAATAACAGCCTACTTTATTCCCGATGTTAATCCCGATGGTCACGCCCTCAAGTCGCGTTTTAACGCAAACGGCGTCGATCTCAACCGCAACTGGCCGACTACTAACTGGCAAACCGATACTTTCGCCGCCGAAGGCCTGATCAAAGGCGGTGGCGGCAAAGCTCCCCTTAGCGAGCCGGAAACTAGCGCACTCTGGAACTACATCCAGAAAAATAAACTGATCTCAACCCTGTGGTACCACGCGCGGGGCGGTATGGTCGTCGATACTGAGCCGACCGCCCTTAATAAACAGCGTTACGGCACCCAACTCGCCCGGTTGCTGGCGGCCTCGACCGGCTACAACTACGCCCAGACCTGGACTGCCTACGAAGTAAACGGCGATGTCAGCGATTTCCTCAACGCGCGGGGCATTTATTCCCTGACTATCGAGCTAAATTCCTACATCGACCCCGATTGGGTGCAGAACCTGCGCGGCTTTTCCTCGGCTATGGGCTTCTTTACCCCCCGGCGGGTCTCCGAAACCGGCAAAAATGTCAGCGGTCAACTCCTGGCCTACTGGACCAGCAACGGCGGACCAAAAACTCTCGGCAACCCCACCGGTGAACAGCAGCTTATTGCCGGGCGCGTCTGGCAGCAATTTGAAAAAGGCACGCTCACCCTCGATCAGGCTACCGGCATGGTCGGCTGGCTGCCCGGCTCAACCGTACCCGCCGCCGACGCTGCCGCTATCGCCCAAGCCGCGCCACCTATTGCCCTTAAGGCGATCAATGGTCCCGACTCGGCCAACCCCCTACCCGTCGATAAGAAAAGCGACGACCTGCGCACCAAACTAAACAATCTGCAAAAGCAAGCCAGCGACCTGCAAAAAGAGTTCGGCCAGATCAGTACCGCCCTGGGCCAACCGGCTCCCGCCGCCCTGCGCTTGCCCGGTCAGGACAACTCTCCCCCTTCCTCCGACCTCACCAAAGCCATAAAAGTCGTTCTCGGTCCCAATTCTACCGGCAGCGTTTTCGCCTACGAGCGCGGCAAACTTGTCCGTAGCCTGGGGGCCTTCAGTGGCAAAACCGGCTTTTTGACCCCGCGTGGCGACTTCAAAATCCACTACAAAAACCCCAGTCTCCAGACTAATAAATGGTACGAAGACGACGGGACCGAATACATCCTAAAAAATTACGCCTCTTTTACCGGTCCCAGCCTCAACTACAGCGACGATTGGGCCTTCCACCAGATGCGAATACCTACCAGCGGCCCATTCATCGGCCAGATGCAACCCGGCCCCAGTCATGGCTGTTTGGCCCTCTCGCCCACCGACTCCGATTGGCTCTACGGTTGGGCCGACGAAGGCACCCCCGTCAGCATCTACTAAAAACAAAACGGGTTCAGGATTTTTCTTCCCGAACCCGTTTTAAATTCTCTTTACCGACTTTATCCTATGTGCCGTAAGACCCCTTGCTAAAGCCCACCCACAAGAGGTGTAAGGCACTCCTTACTCACCGATAGGGGAGCTAATCAATTTTGTACAGAACAACCGTTTGCATTTAGCCTCAAAATAGGTTATAATCAACAAGTAGTTTGCACTTTAAGAACCTAAGAATATTTGCCGGTTCTGAGCTAAATCGTTCGCTCAGGTAAAAGTATTCGCGTACGCCCTAAAGGGTGTCAGCGAGTGCCACTTGCTAAATCTCGGTTGTTGAGGTAACACTCGCCGGGATGATAAGTGTCTACAACTCTAATGGGTCAGGGGCAAATGACCATCGGTGTAAGACCGTAGATGCCCCCGGCTTTAGCCCAGGGGAGTTGTCACTAAGCTTTACCCGCCTCTAAAAGGCTGATAGCTTTCTCAATCCGCCGCTGCCGGGTTTCCGGGTTTTTGGTTTGTTCGATTGGCAATACCAGACCGGATTTGCGGCTATACGACAAACCGTCAAAGAATTTCTTGGCCGCCGGATTTCCTTCCAGGGCCGTCGCAAAATCGGTTGGTAGCTCAACCTCTCGTGGCTCATTATCCACTTCGATTTCGACTTCTACCTCGTCCCCGGCAGCAACCCCGGCCCTCTCACGCCGATCACCACTGATCGGCAGCATAAACACCCCACTCATCGACGCCACGCTGCTACGGTAAGTGAAGCCGTTGATTGTGACCTTTACCTGCGGATGTTTGCCTGACCCCAGCTTTTCCACAATTTCATTTGGAACCTGAATACCGGTAGCACTCTTACCATTTAGCAAAATAACGGACTTAAATTTCATCATTTTTTTGCAACCTCACTTCAAAAAGACTCTCTCCGGGTCGACCACTTCCCGCAGAATGTAAAGCTCCTGCTCGGTCGGAGCGGCGGTCTCGCTGGCCTCGTCGACTGCCATCTCAAAGCCGGTATCCTCGGCCACTGCCGCCGCCGTCAGGCCGGGATGGTAGTTCGCCAGGTAGGCCTCGTGGCTTTTGGCCCTGAACCGCAGGACCCCTTTGGTCGTCACGATCACCGAGGGGCCACCCCGGATTAATCCGGCTTGCCGCCTTGTCGCGCCACCTTCGAGCCAGCCCGGACTGGTAATATAATCGATTTTGGGGGGCAACCGCCGCTTTTCGTGTTGGGCGATAATCACGGTCCGCTGGGCCAGACAGGCAATATCGCAGGACCCGCCGCTGCCGGGAAAGCGTACTTGCGGATGGCGCGGATCAGGTCCAATGGCCGTACTATTGATATTGCCGTAGCGGTCGATCTGCGCCCCACTGATAAAACCCACGTCAACCCGGCCCGCCTGGAGTAAATAAGTGAACACCTCGGCCAGACCTGCCGCCATCGCTGCCCCGCGCACCGTTCGCGGATCGCCCACCGACATCGGCAAATGGGCCAACCGGCTTCCGATAGCCCCGGCCTCGAAAATAATCAAACAATTCGGCGCGTGGGTCCGCTGGGCAAGCATGGCTCCCAACATCGGCAAACCCGTTCCGGCGAATACTACCTCGTGATCTTTGATTTCGCGGGCCGCCGTCACCGCCATCAATTCGGTCAGGCTAAACTGGGCCATCTAAAGCCTCCTGCGTTTCAAATTCGGACTGTAGCCGTAAGCTGGGTCGGCCTTTAGCGTTTCCAGGCGCGGCGCACCGCCCACCGCCATCAGATACGCCTCGAAATCGGCTACCCCGTAAACATATTTCGTCAGGTAAGCCTCGAAGGCCGCGTCCTCCACCGCGCTCTCATGATATTCCTTCAACTGGCGCGGATCATAATCATAATAATTGTAAACCGCGTAAGGGTGCGACCCGAACGGCACATGGCAGACGTGCTTCACCACGAAGGGCGGTAGCAGGTTGCGTTCTGGTTCCTGGCGCAACTCCTCCTCGCTCACGATTTCCTCCGCCGTCACGATCACCGTATCGGCGCACAAGGCCTGTAAATTATCGGCAAAAGTCTGCCCCTCGATCCGGATCAATCCATCTTCGGAGGCTTTCTGGACGTGCAAAATACAAAACTCAGTATGGATCGCCGGTAATAAAACCAGTTTATCCCCGGCCTCAAACGGCGACTCGATTACCGCCAGTTTCCTGGTACTGGTTCGGGGGTCGGCGGCCCGTTGCTCGCCGGTCAAGACTTCTTTTGCCAGCACATCACTCCCGAAAAGGGTGCGGGTCGGCAAAAACGGCAACCCCATCGCCCCGGCCTGAAAGCGCGTCACCATCGCAAAGTTGCTATAATCTTCCCACTCTACTTTACCGGCCTGGACTGCCCGCCGCCAGCGTGGCCCGATTGTCCCAAAAGCCTCGTCCGCCTCGTAGGCCAGTTCGACCCGTTTTACACAGCCCGCCCCCAGCAGAATATCCCAATCCCCGCCCGGCGAATGCCCGAACAAATACAAATCGCGTTTGCGCTGGCGAATAAGCTCGTAGACAAAAGCCATTGGGTGCCGTTGAGTGGTAAAGCCACCCAGCGACATACTGGCCCCATCCGGCACCAGGGCTACCGCTTGCTGCAAATCGATCAGCTTGCTCGCCATAGAGCAAATCCTCCCCTGTATCGTGTTTTAGTCTCTCTACTTTGGATTTAATTTGTGTTCTTAATAATTTCGTGAGGATGAGTATAAAGCTTAAAAGGCTGTCCGGTCAAAACACATCTTTGTAGGACTCTCGCTTCTAACTCACAAAGTAAGGTAGAAGCGAAAATAAAAAGAGATAATCAGGGGCACCCAGTGGGTACCCGGCACCTCTGTCAAGCCTGCTTTTCGCTCCAATTTTACCACCTTGCAACTGCCTTCAGTAGAGCCGCAGGTTCAGAATTGAAAAATAATACCAATTGAGGTAAAATTCTTCCAGAAGATTCAAGAAAGGCGGCTAGCCTGGTTATGCCATCTTAAAAGCAAAGTGCTTCCAGCATTCGCTAGAATTGGTGGTATCAGGTTGCATAAATTGCCGGTTCTTTTACGAATTCTTAATCGTGAACCACAAACTTATCTTGTTGGTAGTAAGAATAAATCAGCTTTTTTATAGATACCAGAAGCACAACTAACTTATCAGCATTGTTCTTAAGTTTAAATTATCAGTTAAAAAAGGTCTAGCCGGAAAGTCTTATTGTGCTACCGAAAAAGGTTAATAATTGGGTTTTTTCTAGCTGGGGCATTCTAGCTTTCTTTGTGTTGGCAACCGCCGCCTTTACCTGGCCGCTACTTGGCAACCTGGCAAATAGCTTACCGGATTGGGGCGATGGGGCCGATTCGACCTGGCGTTTGGGGTCTATTGCCCACCAATTACACACCGATCCTTTACATTTATATAAAACCTCGGCTTTCTACCCGCTTACAAATGGGCTGGCACTGGACGAACTGTTGACCGGGCAGGGTTTGTTGGCTGCGCCTGTTATATGGTTAACCGCCAACCCAATACTGGCTTTTAACCTCTTAGTTTATCTGTCATTTACCTTGAGCGGCTTTAGTATGTGGCTGTTAGTACGACATCTAACTGGCAGTAGTGGGGGAGGTTTAATCTCAGGTTTAATATACGCCTTTTCGCCCTGGCACTATGGTCAATATGCCCATCTGGGTTTGGGGGCACAACAGTGGATGATTTTTGCCCTGTTCTTCCTAATCCGTTTTCTGGAAGGAAATACAGGAAAAGGAGCAGTATCAAAGGCAGCTATATTTGAGCGAAATAATCTGCTGAGGCTGGGTTTATTCATTATTTTCTTTGCTTTTCAGGCCATAACGGCGGGTTATCTGGCTTACTTTGAGGCCATACTGGTAGGTTTTTATCTGGTTTATTATTTCCTGTTTGAAACGGGGGTCTTTGCCTGGGCTTGGAGTAAAATTCGCAGCTTGCGTGACGCATCACAGCAACCCAATTGGGTCAGGATACTCCAGCAATTAGCCCTCCTGGCTCTGGCCGGGGTAATTATCTTAGTGCTGATTATACCATTTGTAATACCCTTTATGCAGGCGCAGAAAGAATTTAGCTTTAAGCGAGATATAGCCGAAGCCAATTACTGGAGTGCCGCCCCTAACAATTTATTGCGGACGGTAGATCGTAGCTGGCTGTACAAACCAGTAGAGCGAGGTCTTTTCAACCTGAAAACCAGCCCTGAACGAATGCTTTATCCCGGTCTGATTGCTTTGGTTCTGGCCTTGATCGGCCTATGGCCCAACCTGACTAAGAAATCGGACTATACTAAAAGGCCGTTTGTAAAGTACCGGCAACGCTGGTTATTTGCTTTGTTAAGCCTGTTCGGGTTAGTGCTAAGTTTTGGTCCAGAGTTGCACCTGGAAACTTATGCGTTAAAGCCTACTGGAATTAGCCTTCCTTACAAGTGGTTTTACGACTACGTTTTTGGTTTTGATGCCTTAAGAGTTCCCCTTCGGTTTGGTCAACTTTTTATGTTAGGCCTGGCGATTTGCGCCGGGTATGGGACTGCCCGGCTAATTGGGACTGGCATTCGTGATTCCCTGTTAATGAGCGAATCGCAGGTAAATGTATCATTACCAGCCGGAAAGACCAGATCGAACCGGTATTTTAGATATAAGTGGCCGGCCCTGATTTTGCCTGTGTTAATAGTATTAGTAACCGCCGATTTTTTTGCGCCCGGCGTTCCGATTCAGCAGACCGAAACCGGCAATAATGCTCAACCGCTTTATGCCTGGCTAGCCAGTGCCCAGGCCAAAGAAGAATTACCACCGAACGCCCTTCTGTTAGAATTACCGATTGCAGAAGGCCCCTCGCCCGTCAATTCTAACCCTATATATCTGGTCCACAGTCTTTCTCACCAACGGCCTATGCTTAACGGTAGTGCTAATATTGTGCCGCCCGACTACAAGCGGCTTTTTTTCGAGATGCAGAAATTTCCCAATCCAGCCTCCCTGGATATTATAGAAGGAATTGGGGTAAGATACCTTATTGTGCATAATAGTGCCTTGAGTAGTGATTTTAACCGGAATGAACTGGAAAAGCAGGCCAGTCCCGGTGGAAGATTGAAAACTGTTAAAAGCTTTGTGGATGAGAAGGGAAACAGGCATATTATTTATCGGGTAAAGAGTGCCTCAAAGCGGTTTGAAAAGCTGAAGTCTGTAATTCCAAGCGGGGCGGAGGTGTTATTGGCTGAACATCCGGCTAAAAAAGGACTTTACACATCCCTCCTGCCACAGTTATTGGGTGGCGAGCGGCACTATTTCTCAAATTACAAAAGTATTTATAGTGCTAATGATGGAGTATCGCCCCTTCAGAGCGGGAAAGTTTACGATTACGCTATTTTTTATCGAGGCGACACTGCCGGGGTAGCAAAGAACGGCTACCTTCAATCCGATTTACTTTATATCGACCCGGAAAATGCTTTCGAGGTCTATCACAAAAGCTCATCTGAAAAATCTTTTTCAACCAGCCTCGTCTACAACTTCTACAATATGGAGACCGAGTAGTAGAAGTCTCAAACCGCCCTGCTCCTTATACTTGACAAGTGTCGCTCAACAGTGCAAACTGCTAACCAAACCGTTCGCGGCAAATTAACCATTTTCTTTGTAAATCATAATCTCTTACAAACTGAGCGTTACCCAAAGATGGCCGTTGTGACCAAGCCCAAAAATATCGTTGCTAGCCTCCGCCGGGACTGGTCAACAATCCTCGGTTCGGCCTGGGTCGCCCTGCTCTTTTTTGGCCTGGCTGCCGCCTTTTTCACCTGGCCGCTCGTCACCCAGCTTGATAATACCCTGCCAAACTGGAATGACCCCGCCGCTGCCGGGTGGCTGATGGGCCAACTGGCTCACCAGCTTGTGACTAATCCTTTTCAACTTTATTACACTACCGGCTTTCATCCTTTCGACCAGGGTCTTGTCCTTAACGAACTACTGACCGGCCCGGCCCTGCTGGCTGCCCCGCTTTACTGGCTGACTGCCAACCCGGTCCTGAGCTACAACCTTCTTAACTTCCTGGCCTACGCCCTCAGCGGCTGGAGTATGTGGTTGCTGATCCGCAAACTCACGGGTAGCCCCGGTGCCGGTCTGGTCGCCGGTCTGATCTACGCCTTCTCTCCCTGGCATTCGGCTCAGTACGACCACCTGGCCCTGGCCTCGCAACAATGGTTGATCCTGGCCGTTTTCTTTCTGCTGCGTTTTCTGGAAAACAGTCGCCCCCCGGCCAAAAACCCTTTCCGGCACCGCAACTGGCTCAACTTACTCCTGTTCATTACTTTTGGCACCCTGCAAGCCCTGACCTCGCGTTATTTTATCTACTTTGAAGCAATCCTTTTTTTGCTTTTCCTGGCTTATTACTTCTTATTTGAAAGCGGGCTGCTTGGGGGTCTATGGCGGAAACTGCGCCACCGGCCTGCTGCGGTCAAAACCGGTCCAGCCTGGCCCCAATTGCTGACGGTGGGGTTGGCTTGCCTGGTTATACTGCTTTTGACCCTGCCTTTTTTGCTGCCCTATGCCGATACTTTGCAAACCTACGATTTCAAACACAGCCTGGCCGAAACTATCAACGGCAGTGCCACCCCCACCGATCTGCTGCGTACTCTGGACCGTAGCTGGCTTTATAACCCTATCGAGCGGACCACTTTCGGTTTCCAGACTACTCCCAATAGCGTGCTTTACCCCGGTATAATTGCTTTGCTACTGGCGATTCTAGGTCTTAAAAGTCCGGCAAACGGGCTGCAACCGGCCCGCCGCTGGGTCTTTCTGGCGGTGGCTCTGGTCGGGCTGCTGTTGAGCTTTGGCCCTACCCTCAATATTGATCTCAACCCGCTCAATTCGACCGGTCTTGAATTACCCTACCGGTGGCTATACCACTGGCTGCCCGGCTTCGATAGCCTGCCCCTGCCTTACCAGTTCGGCCAACTATTCATGCTTGGCCTGGCCGCGCTGGCCGGTTATGGGGCGGCCTATGTGTTAAAATCCTGGCCTCGCCTCAAATTTATACCTCCCGGCCCCTGGCTGCTCCTGCTGACTTTGTGCCTTTTGCTCACTGCCGATTACTTTGCCCCTGGCTTTCCGGCCCGTGCTACTCCCACCGGCGAGGCCGCTCCCGCCGTGTATCGCTGGCTGGCCGGGACTGAGGCGGCTCAGGTAATCGAGCGCCAGGCACTTCTGCTCGAACTACCCCTGGGCGACCTGACCACGACCCCCGGCAACCGTCCGATGTACCTGCTCTATAGCCTGGCTCACGCCCGGCCCATGCTCAACGGCAGTGCCGACTTTACCCCGCCCGGCTATGACCGACTGTGCAACGAAATGCAAAATTTCCCTAATGCCGCCACCCTCGATTTAATAGAGGGCTTACAGGTGAAATTTATCATCGTTCACACTGCCGGACTTGCCTCCGAGGTCAGCCGGGCCGAACTCGACCGTCAGGCCGCCCCGGATGGCCGCCTGGAACTGGTCAAAGCTTTTCCGGCTTCTGAAGGCGATCCCCGTTTCAAAGACCTGGTTTACCGGGTGAAAGCCAACCCGCAACGTTTTGCCAGACTGGCCGCCCTTATCCCGCCCGGTGCCGAAGTGCTGCTGGCCGATCAGAGCCAGGCTTTGCACCAACCCCGCCTGTATACCGCCGTCATTCCGTCCCTGATTGGCCTCAATCGCCAGTATTTTTCGACCTATTCCACCATCTACGACCCCCAGGTACAGCCCGCCCAGCCCAATCGGGTCTATGACTACGCCATCTTCTACCGCAACAGCACTGCCCAGCCCACCGAATACGGCTATAATCCTACCGACCTGGTACCGCTCGATGACAACGATGTGATCCAGCTTTACCACAAGCGCACCGGTCTAACTTCCTTTTTTAGCTTTCAGGACGACACGCAGCCCGGTCATTATCTGCCTTTCTCGGCCCAGAATTCGGTTTGGCTGGGCCTCGAACCCGATTCCGTCAAACACATTCCGGCCTCCGATAGCGTTAAATTCAAAGGCTCACCCGGTACTAATCAGACTTTAACCTTTATTATCGCCAGTGCTGAACCCCAGACCATCTTTCTGCGCAGTGTTGCTGGCGAACGTAAGCTGTCCGTAACGCCCGGTTTCTATCGCTGGCAGGTCAACATCGCCACTCCCAATTCCTTTGAACTAACCACCGATGGCCCCACCTGGGCTTATCTGGTCCAGGCTCGCTTGCTCACTACCCCCCGGACTGACGATTTCTTCGAGCAAATCAAAGGGGCCGGTGGAGCTATCGCCCAGGCCTCCAGCCAGACGCTACCTGATCAACCGGGCGTGATCGTTTGTCATCTGCTTTATTACACTCAAAACCGCTTGCCTCAGAATAACCCGCCCAACTTTTTATTCCAGGTAAATATTGCTACTGCCGTCCCGACCGATCCCAGTCCCAGCTCGGTTGCCAACCCGACCGCCAGCCCTTCACCGGTGCGTGGCCGTCGTTTTGGCGAATGGTCGGTAACGTTGCCGCCAGCCCAGCCGGGCGTTCCTTACAGTGCCGACCTCCGGTTGAATTTGCTGGAACAAAAAGCCGAAGCCCAACTCAACGGCAAGCCGATTCCCACCACGATCAGTATGCCCCTTTCCACCGCCGACGGTATCTACGACGCTAGCCTTTACCTGTTGATTATCCCGGCCAACCAGCCTATACAGGCCTCACCTCTCAATGCCGATACCGGTCGTTTTCTCAATACTTTCAAGTTCCGCCTGAGCCATCCCAAAAACCAACCGGCCATCTCGCAACTCCAGCTCAAGGCGCCGAACGCCTTTATCAGCCTGCCCAGCGTCAATAATTAGTTATCCAGGGCTGTTGCAAAGTCAGTAGAAAAAGAAATCCTCCGGCTGGCCGAGTCGCTCAAATTGGGTGTGGTTAGCGTTATCATCCCGGCTACCTCCCAGTCTGCCCGCATGACCGAAAACGCCCAGGCCCGGTGACGGTTCCTGGTTTGAGGCCGACACCCGCGAAAAAGTCAGCCGGTTAGCTCAAAAATATGCCTGATAAAACAAATAAACTGGTATTTCCTTGATAATCGGGGCCGGTTAAAGTAAAATAGGCTGGTTAGAAATCTTTTTGCACCACAGTGATGCTATAGCTATTATAGTTATATATATTATGAAGACATTCGGACACTGACGATTGGCTTTAACACAGGGGTTAGTGAGAGAAAATGGCCGAGGACGAAAAACAGAAACCGAAAACCAAGAAATCAACCGGGGTAAGCACCGAAGAACCGGTGGCCCACTCCCGCTCCCGGCGCAGTTCCCGCCCAGCCGACCCCGCCGATGTAACGGCAGAACCGACCAAAAAAAAGCCGGCCAAACGGCGGAAAGCCATCAAAACAACCGAAAAAGTTGAAGATAGCCCCGAACTTTCGGAAGTGCTGACCCGGTTGCTGGGCCGGTTGGAAGATGCTCAGGCCCAGGCGGCCCAGAGTGGTGACGGTGACGCAAACGATCCCGACTGGCAAGCCGCTCAGGGAGGTAGCCACGAGGATGAAGAAGATCACCCCAGCATTCCAACGATCCTGCCAATTTTGCCGCTCAAGGATACGGTGGTTTTTCCGTTGACGGTCTTTCCGCTGGCGGTTGGGCAGGAACGCTCGATCAAGTTGATCGACGATCTGATGCAAGCTGGCTCCCGCCTGGTTGGGTTGGTCGCCCAGAAAAACCCGGATGTCGAGCAAGCCGGGGCCGGTGATAGCTATACCATTGGGACGGTTGCGACGGTTCACAAGTTGTTAAAAGTGCCGGATGGGACGATCCGGTTGGCGGTGCAGGGCCTGGAAAAATTTCGTATTATCGAATATGTCGAGACCGAGCCATATCTGAAAGCCCGGATCGAGGTGATCGCCGACGATGAAGATGAGGGGGTTGAGGTCGAAGCCCTGATGCGCAACTCGGTCACTTTGTTTCAACGGTTGGTCGCCCTGGTTCCCCAGATACCCGACGAGTTGCTGATAACTGCGATCAATGTGGAGCAACCGCGCCACCTGGCTTATTTGATTGCAACCAGTGTGCGCATGGAGTTGGAACAACGCCAGGCGATTCTGGAAACCGCCAGCGTTCGCAGCAAGCTGGAAAAGCTGAACGCCTTTTTGACCAAAGAACTGGAAGTGCTGGAACTGGGCCGCAAGATTCAAAGTCAGGTCCAGGAGGAACTCAGCAAGACCCAGCGCGAATATTTCCTGCGCGAGCAGATCAAGGCGATCCAGAAGGAATTGGGCGAGGACGACCCTCAGACCGCCGAGATCAGTGCGCTGCGTGAGTTGATCCAGAAGTTAAAGATGCCGTTTGAGGCTAAACGCGAGGCTGAACGCGAACTCGACCGATTATCAAAATTGCCGCCGGTCGCCGCCGAATATGGGGTGATCAAGACTTACCTGGATTGGCTGACGACGCTCCCCTGGGATAAAAGCACCGAAGCTCCGCTGGATATTGCGGTCGCGCGAAAAGTGCTGGATGAAGACCACTATGATATGGAAAAGATCAAAGAGCGCTTGCTGGAATATCTGGCGGTACGCAAACTTCGTAATGACCGCTTCAAGGCGGCTCAACCGGTGATCGACCCCACCGCTACTATCCCGAATGGCGAAACTACCGGCGACGCGCTGGGTCTGCCGACCCTGGACGGCCCCACCGATCCAAACAGTTTGAACGATGGCCCGCTTACTTACGAAGATGTACACAATTATAGCGGTCCGCGTGAGCCGATCCTGTGTTTTGTGGGGCCGCCAGGGGTTGGCAAAACCAGTCTGGGCCAGAGCATTGCCAGGGCACTGGGTCGAAAGTTTACTCGGATGTCGCTGGGTGGTATGCGCGATGAGGCTGAAATTCGTGGGCACCGCCGGACCTATATCGGGGCGTTGCCGGGCCGGATAATCCAGGCGATCCGGCGGGCCGAGTCGAACGACCCGGTTTTTATGCTGGACGAAGTGGATAAAATCGGCATGGATTACCGGGGCGATCCCAGTTCGGCTTTGCTGGAAGTGCTGGACCCCGAACAGAACCGCGATTTCCGCGATCATTACCTGGATGTGCCGTTCGATCTTTCCAAAGTAATGTTTATCGCCACCGCTAATCTGCTCGATCCGATTCCGGCTCCGCTACGCGACCGGATGGAAATCTTGCAGCTTTCCGGTTACACCGAGGAAGAAAAGGTTCACATTGCTTTCCAGCATCTGATACCCAAGCAACTCCGGGCACACGCGCTAAACGAAGACGATGTGACCATGGAAGAAGGTGCCGTTCGTCGGATTATCCAGGATTACACCCGCGAGGCCGGGGTACGCAACCTGGAGCGTGAAATCGCTACCGTTTTGCGTAAGATTGCGCGGGGCGTGGCCGAGGGCCAGACCGGCAAGATCGTGGTAACGCGCGAGAAAGTGACCGAGTACCTGGGCAAACGGCGGTTTTTCTCGGATGTGGCCGAGCGCACCCAGCAACCGGGTGTCGCAACCGGTCTGGCAGTGACCGAGGTAGGCGGCGATATTTTGTTTATCGAGGCCACCCAGATGCCCGGCAGCAAAAATCTAACTGTGACCGGCCAGTTGGGCGAGGTGATGAAGGAGTCGGCTCAGGCGGCCCTGTCCTATGTGCGCTCAAAAACCAAAGAGTTAAAGATTTCGCCGGATTTCTTTGATAAAACTGATATTCATATTCATATCCCGGCGGGCGCGATCCCCAAAGATGGACCGAGTGCCGGTATTACGATGACGACCGCGATTGCCTCTCTTTTGACCGGGCGACCCATTCACGGCGATATTGCTATGACCGGCGAGATCACCTTGCGGGGCAAAGTGCTGCCGGTGGGAGGGGTCAAAGAAAAGGTTCTGGCGGCTCACCGGGCCGGGATCAAACGGGTGATTTTACCGGCTCTCAACGAACGCGACCTGGACGACCTGCCGCCGGAGTTGCGCGAAGAGATGAAGTTTTTTATGGTCGATAGTATCGATCAGGTGCTTGAAATTGCGCTCGAAAAACCGGGTTTGGAGGCCGGGACAGTCGAGGCGGGGGTTAATGGTTTTCACGATAACGGCCACGAAGCGGTCAAGCCGAAATCCCGCAAGAAGCTGGCTAAATAAAGATGTATCAGGCCGTTTTGTTTGATTTCGATGGTACGCTAACGCCTTCGCTGGATTACTGGCTGGCGGCCTACCGGGCGGCGTTGGCCGAACACGGCGTAGTTTTGCCGGAAGAAGTGTTGATCGAGAAGTGTTTTTACCGGTCGTTCGACCAGGTGGAAGCCGAATTCAATCTGCCGGTAGCTGATCCGGCCCGGCGGTTTGGGCCGCTGGTCGAGCATCACCTGGCCGAAGCTTTTTTGGAGGCGGTGCTTTTCCCACAGGCGGAGGAGGTATTGCAGGTCTGCAAACGCGCGGGGCTGGCGACCGGTCTGGTTACTTCGTCTTTTCGCCGTCAGGTCGATGTTTCGCTGGCTCAACTCAAGCTAGCCGATTATTTCGATGTAGTAGTAACCGGCAACGATGTTACCCATTACAAGCCACATCCCGAACCGCTCCAGATGGCCCTGACCGCCCTGGGCCAAAATCCTGCCGAAACTTTGATGGTGGGCGATACTACCGTCGATATTCTGGCCGGGAAGGCGGCAGGCACGCGCACCGCTCTTTTTCTGCCCCCGGCGCACACCCGTTTTTATGATTTTGAACGTCTGCGAGCTACCGGCCCGGACTTTGTTTTCAGCCATCATTCGGAACTGCTGGATTATTTGAATACAACCCACCAGGTTATAGAAAGATAAAAATCTCAATGAAATCTGAATCCAGGCTAAAGTTACTGGCGCGGTTGTTTACCGCCCTGGGTTTTTGTGTAAGTGGGGTGGGTCATTTTGTGATCACCGACGGCTTTCGCAAGATTGTACCGCCTTTTCTACCGGCCCCGACCGAACTGGTCTATATAAGTGGGGTGTTTGAGGTGCTGGGTGGGATCGGGTTGTTGATACCGCGCACCCGGCGGGCGGCGGGTTGGGGTCTGGCGGCTCTGCTACTGGCGGTTTACCCGGCCAATATTTATCATGCTGTGAGTGGGGTAAAGGTTGGCGGTATTATCGACCAGCCGATTTACCACGTTTTTAGAATTCCAATGCAATTTTTCTTGATCTGGGAGGTTTTGTGGTGCAGCCGCGCCCTTGAGAAAAAAGCTAAACTTCAGGACTAATTTTTCTTTACAGACACTTTAAGAATTAGTTGATGTAGAGTAAACCATCCCGCGACCCCCTCAAAAGGCCAGGTTAAAAGTGAGAAACTTGGTATTTGTTGAGACCCCACCCCTAACCCCTCCCCAGGGAGGGGAAAAAGAAGAAGAGAGATACAGGGGCACCCATAGGGTACCCGCCAGTACGACCCCGCGCAGGGCACCCAAGGGGTACCCGCTAATTTTCTTAGTGCTAAGGTGTGCAGTTACGAAACTTGTGAGCAAAACCCACAAGTTTCTTTTAGTTTTTGTTCTCCCTACTCTGACGTGGCTAGAGTGGGTTCAGGGGTGAAAGAAAAGAGCTTTTTATTTACGATTGGTGCTGCCGGTTTCGACCATACGGCGGTAACGGGCTTCGGCCCAGGAGTACACACCAAAGGCAATCAGGCCCAGGGCTACCAGTGCCAATAGTAGCTGACCGAAAGGCTGGGTCGAGAGTTCCTGCAAGGCCCCGCCCAGACCTTTGGCCTGGGTAGCGTCGTTTTTCAGGGCGGCCACGATTAGAAAGATGCCGATCACGCCAAACACGATGCCCCGCGCGGCCAAGCCCATCTGACCAAACCGGACGATCCAGGTTCGCAGGGTGGCACTACAACTCGATAGATCGAGATGTTTTTTGAAGTCGGTTTTGTAGGCCCGGTACAACTGATAACCACCGATACCGATGACTACCAGCCCGCCGATGACTACCAGTGGCACCCCAAACGGCTGCTTTAAGAACTCGGCGGTCCAGTCCTGGGCATTGGCATCCGAGCTTTTCCCGGTGTTGGGGTTTCCGGTGACGAGTTTGATCGCTCCCAGTGCCAGCAAGGCATACGATATGCCGACCCCACCATAGAATAATCGTTGCGCGATACCTTTGGGGTCGGAGCCTTTATTTTCGGTATCGGCGGCGGCCCGAACCAGCGACCACATAGCGTAACACAGTAAGCCAAAAGCGACTACGATCAACAAAAATTTACCAAAAGGCTGGTCGGCGATAGTTTGCAAGGCTCCTTTGCGGTCGGTAGTCGCCCCGCCATTACCGAGGGCGGCCAGCGCGGCCAACCCACCGATGATGATGTAAACGAGGCCTTTAGCCAGGTAGCCGAGCCGGCCCAGAAAGATTACGGCGGGCTGGTTGGCGTTGACCCTGGCTGTCCGGGTGGCCGAACTAACGGCTCCAATATCCTTTGTATTTAATCTACCCATTTCATCACCTCTTTTGATTTATTTTGATTGTGCCAGGCTCACAGCGGGGCTGTTAGCTTCAGCGTCTGGTTCGACTGGGGCATCCGGGGGCATCCGCACAATTAATGCGCCGGGTAAGATTTTGTAGTTCAAGGGTGAGGGAATATCGTGAACTTCGCCATCGCAAGCCACCCGCAAATAACGCTGGTGAGCGTAAACCGTCACGTCACATAGTTCTACCTGGGTTACGAGGGGAGAGCTTTCGAGCTTGTTGAGCAAGAAACTATGGGCTACCCGCACAAACTGAAAAAACGAACTGGCCCGCACGATATAAGCTTCCAGAACCTGCCCATCGAGGCGGGGACGATGTCCGGCTCCGATAGGTGACATTTTGGCCCGGTTGTTGGAGAAAAACAAAATGCCGGTTTTGATATTTTCGGTTTTATCCTCGATTTTCATCCTTACGCGCAGCAAGCGGGGATGGCGCAGCACTTGCCAACCCGCCAGCCCGTAAGCGACCAATTTGCCAAGCTGCTTTTCGTATTTCTCGCGCTGCTTGACCAGGGCCGGATATAATCCGACACTCGAATTATTCAGGAAATAAAAGCCGTTGACTTCGCCCACGTCGATGGCTTTTTCATATTCGCCGGTAAAAAGCTGTAAAGCCTCGGTAGGGGTGCCAGTGATATTCAGGTCGCGGGCGAAATGGTTCAGGGTGCCAAAGGGGATGACTACCAGCGGCACTTTGGTCCCGATCAGGGTGGCGGCGATGCTGTTGATGGTGCCATCGCCTCCGGCAGCCCCGATAACTTGCACCCCTTCACGTAGGGCCTTGCGAACTATTTTGCGTAGGTCGTCAGTTTTCTCAATAATGTGAACGGTCATTTCTGGAAACTCGCGGGCCGCTTTTAAGAAACTTTCCAGTTCCTGGGTATTCTTACCTTTACCCGATTTAGCGTTTACGAACAGCAAATACCTGGTCATCAATACCTCATTTATATTTTCAGAATTGCCGGGCCTGGAAGGGTTATCAGGAGGCCTGGCCGGGATTTAATGGTACTTTTTCGTAACTATTCAGGCCCCTCCCCAGGGAGGGGAAAAGAGAAAGAGAGATACAGGGGCACCCATAGGGTACCCGCCTGTACGACCCCGCGCAGGGCACCCGACCCCTGCGTACCCCGCTAATTTTCTTAGTGGTATAGTGAACAGTTACTTAGTCAGCCGTGTTTGCAAATTATTAAGTTCTTAAAAATGGTTATATAGCAAAATCAATACCACCCTTTTCAAATGTGATATAATAGATATGAGGTAAAAAGTGAACAGTAACGCTATGTATAAAAGTAATATGGTGTATCGTGACCGGTCGGCCCGACCGGTATTATTTGGTTTTGCACCCAAAATGTTGGCACCGTATGTGGCCTCACTTGCCTGGCATTAGCTACCCCCTGATTATGATTTTTCCCTGTTGATAGAGCTTAAATTTAATGATTTTAACTATCGCTTCAACCAGCCCTGGGTATTCTTTGTGCTATAATTAGGGAGCGATATAATTTTGGAGGTATAGCAAACCGTGATTGATAAGTTAGAGCAACTGGAACAACGTTACGATCAGTTGAGTGATATTATGGCCGACCCGGAAACGGCGACTGAGAATGATAAGTTGCGTATGTTCGGCAAAGAACAGGCCGAACTGGAACCGATTGTCAGCAAATTCCGGGAATTTCAGGCTAACGATAAAGCCCTCAAGGAAGCCGAAGCGATGTTGAGCGACCGCGAGATGGCTGAGATAGCAAAAGAGGAAGTCGCTTCGCTCAAGACGCAGAGCGAGGCCCTGATGGAAGAAATAAAAGTGCTGCTTTTGCCCAAAGACCCGAACGACGAAAAAGATGTAATCGTCGAAATCCGGGCCGGGGCAGGTGGCGATGAAGCCGGGCTTTTTGCTGCCGACCTCTACCGGATGTATTCACGCTACGCCGAGCGGAAACGCTGGAAGATCGAAGTGATTTCGGGAGCCAGCAGCGGGATCGGCTCGTTCAAAGAGGTTATCTTCGAGGTGCATGGCCGGGGAGCCTACAGCCATTTCAAGTTTGAGAGTGGGGTTCACCGGGTCCAACGGGTACCGGCGACCGAGGCTAACGGGCGTATTCATACCTCGACTGCGACGGTAGTGGTGATGCCGGAGGCGGAAGAAGTCGATGTCCAGATTAACGAAAACGATTTGCGGATCGACGTGTACCGCTCGACCGGGCACGGTGGGCAAAGCGTAAATACTACCGATAGCGCGGTGCGTATTACCCATATGCCGAGCGGGCTGGTAGTGACCTGTCAGGATGAGAAATCGCAACTGAAAAACAAAGCCAAAGCTATGCAGGTTTTGCGTACCCGGCTCTATAACCTGGAACTGGAAAAACGGCAGACCGAATTGCACGATCAGCGGTTGAGTCAGGTTGGGACGGGCGACCGCAGCGAGAAAATAAGGACGTATAACTTTCCACAGGACCGGGTTACAGACCATCGTATTAAGTTGACCCTGAGTAACTTGCCTGGTATTCTGGAAGGCGATATTGATGAGCTGGTAACGACCTTGCAAACCACCGACCAGGCCGACCGTCTGCAAGCCGCCGGACTGGCTAACGTCTAAGCGGTCCCAGCCTATGCGGCTAGCAAAAGCCTTTAGTAGCTTTAGCACCTTTAGTACTTTTAGTACAATGAAGTAACCTGAAGTAACCAATATTACGAGGTAGCAGGCGAGCGGTTTGGCTAATGCAAAACCGGCCCGCCTGTTAAATAAGCATGAAACAACTGGCAAAAGACCTTTTAGCATCGGCTGTGGTGAAACTACTGGCGGCCCGCGACGATACGGCTCAACTGGACGCAGAAGTTCTTCTTATGTTTCTGCTGAGTTATACCCGCGCTCAACTTTATGCCCGGTTTAACGAAGAACTCACCTCAGAGCAAGCTGCCGAATACGCCGAGTTGGTCGCGCGGCGGGTGCAGGGCGAGCCAGTGGCCTATATTACCCGCCACCGCGAATTTATGGCCCTCGACTTTTACGTGGACCGGCGGGTGCTTATTCCGCGCCCTGAAACCGAATTGCTGGTTGAATATACGGTTAAGAAGTTGCTGGAAAAAGGTTGGGGCAGCGAAATTGCTTCGATGGTCGATGTTGGGACTGGTAGTGGGGTGATCGCGGTATATCTGGCTTTGCGTTTTCCCAAGATCAAGGTGTGGGCAACCGATATTTCTTCGGAAGCGTTGGAGGTGGCCCGGCTCAACGCCCGGCGTTATGAGGTCGAAGAACGGATTCAGTTTCTACAGGGCAACCTGCTTGACCCACTCCCCGAACCGGTCCAAACTATTATTTCCAATCCGCCTTATACAATTCTGGCTCAGGTTGAGCCGAATGTGGCCCGCTATGAACCAAATATCGCGCTCGACGGTGGCCCCAAAGGTCTGGGGATTTACCGCGAGTTGCTGGGACAGGCCAGGACGCGCCTCCATCGGCCCGGTCTGATCGCTTTTGAAATCGGCTCGGAACAGGCCACCGATGTCTCGAACCTCGGTCGCTTTTTCTTTCCGGGTTGCCAGATTGACGTTTATAAAGATTATGCCGGATTGGACCGGGTGGTTATTTTCGATATTGGCGATGATAATCCTTTGCCGGTCGATACGGCCCTGAACCCTGAACCGGATTTATAGATCAGGCCCCGATATAAATTCTGGAGAGATTTACAGGGGCACCCAGTGGGTATCCGACCCCCACTACCCCCGCTTCAGACTGGTTTGTATCTGTAAGCGCAAGTCCTATGTAGATTAAATTGTTTTTTAATTGGTAGAATTATGGAATCATTTGAGCAAGACGCTTATTCGCCTCAAAACTCTGCCGGGCCGCACCGACGGGCGGACCTGGTGGCCGGTCGGCTGGCCCAGCTAAAAGCCTACAACCGGCAGGAGTGGCAGCGTGTCATCGAACTGGGTGAAGAAATGATGCTGACCGATGGAGGCTATCTGCCGGTGCAGACCCTGAGTGCGGTCGCCTACAATCACCGGGGTTTGTCGTATATCGAGGCTGCCGACTATGAGCGGGCTTTGGGTGATTTCAACCGGGCCACCGAGTTGTCCAACCAGAACTCCGAGGCTTACAATAATCGTGGCAATACTCACCGGGCAATGGGTCAGTACAAAGCGGCCCTGTCGGACTTTGCTCACGCGATAATTCTCGATCCGACTGACCCGGTGGCCTACAATGGCCGGGGCAACACCTACGCCAATCTAGGTTGGCACGACGACGCGCTGCGGGATTATGGCCGGGCACTGGCTCTCAAGCCGGACTATGCGCGGGTATATTACAACCGGGCCAATACTCATTTCTTGCTAAAAAAATATGATTTGGCCCTGGCTGATTACAATCTTTCGATCAAACACGACCCGAATTTCCCGAAGGCTTACTATTGCCGGGGTCTGACCTATGGTGAACTTCAGCAGGATGCCCGGCTGATCGAGGATTTCGACCGGGCGCAGGCTTTGAATTATAAGGATAACAGTCTTTACGGTTTGCGGGCGGCGGCCCAGGCCCGGCTTGGTCATACCAGCCTGGCTTTGGCCGATTTTTGCCAGGCGATTGAGGTTACTCCGACCAATGGCGAACTGTATTACCAGCGCGGCCAGCTCTACAAGCGGTTGCGCAACCGGAAAGCGGCCCGGCAGGATTTTAAACAGGCGGTCGCTTTCGGACTGACTGAGGCCCGGTCGGAAATTCGACGCTGGTGGTGGTTCTAGTTGCACAAACAGGGGGTATCGCCATGCGCGAGAAACTGGAATTCGTTTATGGGCCGGTGAGCGGGGTGCAGACCTACGAAAGTTTGCTCGAACTGGCCGGGCGTTACTCCTTCCTGAAAGACCGCCAGCCAATTCTGGCCGCCAGCCAGCGCGTAAGCGAACGGGATGTTGTGTTGATAACCTATGGCGACCAACTCCAGGCCGCCGACCGGCCCCCGCTGGAGGTGTTGCACAGCTGGCTCAAAAAGCACCTGGCCGGTGTGATTAACACGGTGCATATTTTGCCTTTTTACCCCTATACCTCGGACGATGGTTTTTCGGTGGTCGACTACCGGCAGGTGGACCCGGCCCTGGGTAGCTGGGATAATATTCGGGCTTTGCACGCCGATTTTCGCCTGATGCTCGATGGCGTGATAAACCATATTTCGGCCAGCAGTCCCTGGTTTGAGGCTTTCTTGCGCGGCGAAGAACCTTATACCAATTACTTTCTGGTAACTGACCCGGCAGCCGATCTTTCTCAGGTAACGCGCCCACGAGCTTTGCCCCTGCTAACCCGCTTTCAGACTGCCCAGGGTGAAAAGTATCTGTGGACTACTTTCAGTGCCGATCAGCTAGATTTGAATTTTGCCAACCCGCAAGTTTTTCTGAATATCGCGGAGCTATTGCTGTTTTACGTCGGCCAGGGGGCCGATCTGATCCGGTTGGATGCGATAGGTTATCTCTGGAAAGAGATCGGGACCAGTTGTATTCACCTGCCCCGGACGCACGCGCTGGTTCAGGTGCTGCGGGCTGTCCTCGATTTGTGCGCTCCCAATGTTTTGCTGATCACCGAAACCAATGTCCCGCACCGCGATAACATCAGCTATTTTGGCGATGGCACCGACGAAGCCCAACTGGTCTACCAGTTCCCGCTGGTGCCACTGGTGCTGAATGCTTTGCTGGCCGGGAGTGCCCGCCATCTGCGCGAATGGGCCGCCGGGCTGGCGAAAATGTCGGATACGACCACCTTTTTTAATTTTCTTGCCTCGCACGATGGCATTGGGGTCGTCCCGGCCAAAAATATTTTGAATGAGGCCGAGATCAATCAACTGGTCGAGGTTACGCTGGCACACGGTGGACAGGTTTCTTACAAGAATAACCCCGACAGTAGTCAGAGTCCTTACGAGTTAAACATTACCTTTTTTGACTTGCTGTCCGACCCCCACGACCAGAGCGAAAGCCCGGCTCTCAAGCTGGACCGCTTTATGGTTTCGCAAGCCATAATGCTGGGTCTTCAGGGGGTGCCGGGGATTTATTTCCATAGTTTGCTCGGTTCGCATAACTGGCAGGCCGGGTTTGGTCAGACCGGGCGCAATCGGACCCTCAACCGGGAAAAATTAGGGCTGGCCGGGCTGGAACAACAACTGGCCGACCCGACCGGCCATACTGCCGGGGTCTTTCAACGCTATACAGCTTTAATTCGCTGCCGGACCGCGCAACCGGCCTTTCATCCGAACGCCGCTCAGGAAATGCTGAGGCCGGATAATGAGGCGGTCCTGGCTTTTGTGCGCCGCGCTGCGGCAGACCGGCAGCACATCGTAGCCTTGCACAATCTGACCGGGCAGCCGCAGTCCTGCCGGGTCGAACTCGGCGGGCAATCGGCTGCTAGCTATAGCGATCTTTTAGCCGACCGGAGTTATTCGACCGGCCCTGATGGTTGGCTAACTCTGGAATTAGAGCCATACCAGGTGTTGTGGCTCAGTGCGATTGCCTAAATCCTCACCAAACCCTCACCGGTCAAAGAGCTTTTTGGATTTACAACCAAAAAATGATCAGTTAAAATGAGGCCCGGTTCAGGCTAGTTTTTGCCAATGAACAACCGGGAGGCGGCTGAACAATCGCTGTAGCGGCCAGGGTTTGAAGTATGAAGATGTTTTAAGGTTCTGATGGGTTTATTCGGAAGTAAGACCGGCCAACGCCGCTCAACCGTTGGCGGGACTGCCTCAAAAAAAGCTACTGCCACCGAACCGGCCATATTGCGGCTGGGCTGGCTGGGAGTTAAAGTGGCCGATGTAATGGCGGAAAGTGCCTTTTTGGAAGGGGTGCTGGGCCTGAAATACCGGGATGAAGGTAACAGTGCCCATGGTCATCACGTGCGGTACGATTGTGGATTGGAGTTAGAACTGGTGGGCGGCGGGACGACCTGGGCCACCCGGCCAAAACCCCGGCTGGGCCAACCCGATTTGCCGCTTATTCCCGATTTTCACCTGGATAATATTCAAAGCCTGGCCTCGCGGTTTCACGAACAGGATATTATGCTGACCCAGCTTTTTGAACAGGGCTGGGCCGCTAGCTTTCTTTTTTTCGACCCGGAACGTAATTTGTGGCAGGCCAGCGAAACCCGAACCGAACCGGCTAGCAATACCGAAACTACCTCCCGGCTCGGCACACTCTGGCTGTCGGTAGAGGACCTGCCCGCCGCGATTAGTTTCTACCGGGATGTGCTGGGTCTGCCTCTGGTGGATGAGGCCGTCCGACCTCGCCCGATTACCCTGGAGGCCGAGCAATATCAGGCGGAAAACCCGGTGGAGTTTGGTCCGGCCCTCGACCAATCACCGGTGCTGGAAATCTCTAACCCGCCGCCATCTGCCGGGGCGGTTTTCTTTAACGAAGGGGTCCGGCTGGCTCTTTCGCCGGGTGGCCTCCGGTTGGAGAACGCCGCCGAGCGGGTGTGGGGTCAGGACACGGCTTTTTTACCCGGTTTCCAGACCAATAACCTGAGCGGTTTTAGCAACCGGTTGCGGGCGGCCCAGGTCAAGATAACCGGCCCTTTTCCTTATTATCATAGCCAATCGAACCGCAATCCGCACCAGAGCCAGCCGACTCAGGCGATCCGCTTTATCGATCCCGAAGGTCATCGCTGGCAGGTCTTTGAATAGGTTGAATATCAAATGTATCGCTTGATTGCGCTCGATATAGATGGAACTCTGCTCAACCGGCAAGGCCAGATTAGTCCCCGTGTGCGTGATGCCGTGCGTCAGGTTGCCGCGCAGGGCTGTATCGTGACGCTGGCGACCGGTCGCCGCCACCGGTCGGCCCGGCAGGTAGCCGATGAGTTGGGTCTTCAGACCCCGCTGATTCTTTATACCGGTTCGCTGGTTTACGATCCCTCGACGGAAAAGGCTTTGTTTCACCGGACTTTGCCGGTAGCTTTTATTCGCCAGGCGGTCGACTTATTGCAGTCGATAGGTCTCAGGCCGGGGGTTTTTCAGAGTCCGGTGCAGGGCGAAAATATCTTTCTTGGACCGCCGGAGAACGACGATCTGTATTTGCGGGATTACGCCAGCCACGCCAGCCGGGTCGATCTGGTACGCCGCCGGGCTTACGAGCAACTAGGGGATGTGCTCGACCCGCTGGTGGTGTTTGGGACCGGTTCGGGGCATCTGGCGGCGCATCTGAGTGAGCAGGTGAGCGCATTAGGCCGACTTGAATGCAACGTTTATACATATCCCCTTCAGCATAGCACGCTCAAGGATTTACACGGGTTCGATTTACTGCCACCCGGCTATAACAAAGCTACCGCGCTACGCTGGCTGGCCGAATATCACGGCCTGTCGATGTCGGAAACGCTGGTGATGGGCGATGGAACCAACGATATTGAAATGCTGCGGGTAGCAGGGCTTGGGATTGCGATGGGTCAGGCCACCGCCGAGGTCAAAGCGGCGGCTCACGAGGTGGTATCCTCCAATCAGGCCGATGGCGTGGCCGAGGGCCTGGAACGGTTTGTACTCAAATAGCTCAAAGTTATAGCTTAAGTAGACTATCGCTTTAATGTAGGGTCTGGTATAGTGTACTTAAGGTTGAATTCGTTAGGCTCACCGCTCTGGAACTTTCCACCACCGCGACACTTATGGAAACAATTATGGAAACGAAAACAAAATACACAGTTTTAGGATTTTCGCTCGGAACAATTTTGCAGGTTCAGAACCTGGGTAAAACTTTGATTTGGCAGGGGTAAGAGCGAAGGTCGTGAATGTGTTAGAAAGTAATTGAAGCTCATGTTAGAAGACCCGCTTACACGTAAGGTAATCCGGCTGGTTAAGACCCTGAAAACCGAAAAAGACCCCCAGGCTCGCCACAAAGCGGTAATGGCCCTGGGCGAAATTGGCGACGGCATTTCAGTTGATCCCCTGATTGCTGTGCTGGCCGATCCTGATGGAGAGGTGCGCGGTACGGCGGCGGCGGTGCTGGGTCGTTTGAAACAACAACGGGCGGTCGAAAGTCTGATAAAATTGCTTTCAGATCCAACGGACGAAGTGCGCTCGAATGCGGTGATTGCGCTGGGTAAAATCGGTGACAAACGGGCGGTGCCAGCCCTGGTAGAGAGCCTACAGGATGCAAACTTTACGGTGCGGTTTTTGGCGGCGGTGGCGTTGGGCGATATGGAAGACCGCCGGGTGGTACAACCCTTGATCGAGGCCTTGCGTACCGGCGATTATTTCCTGCGCCAGGCGGCGGCTACCGCGCTGGGTGAACTGGGCGATGCGCGGGCGATTGAGCCTTTGCAAGAAGCACTTGAAGACCAGGACGCAACGGTTCGCCGGGCCGCTCGGCGGGCCTTAAAAATCTTGGAGGACTAAAGCCAGCCGAGCGGGCGCAGGATTAGCAGGTATTGGGCGAGGGTCAGGGCCAGCCCAAAGGCGGTCCCGGCGATCACCTGACCCAGCGTGTGGGCCTGAATATAAACCCTGGCCCAATTAACCACCGGGATCGTCAGGTAAAACGGCCAGACTACCCAGCCGAATAGTACGGTCAGGGTCGCCAGTGGTATACCAACCCCGATGGCGTGCGCACTGATTTTCCAGTATAAATTTATAATAAGTACGATTAGCCCGTTAGTGGCCGAGATCAATAGCATTCCGGCCAGCACCCCCGGTCCGATTACCCAGTAGACTGTTCCAAAGGCCAGCAAAAAAGCCACAATTATAACCAGATAGGGCAGGGTTCGCTCCTGGCGGATCGGGATCATTATGGTACTGACCCGGTGGCGCGAGCGCAAAAAGAGAATATAGGCTATCGGGAAAATGACGGTCAGGAAAATTGCCATAAAAAGGGCGAAAAATAAGCGGTTTGGCGAGAAATCATGGCGGGCCTGGTCGTACAAACCCGCGATGACATAGGTGGGCCAGGCTACCAGGGGTGGCGAAGTCAAATTTGAGATGGTTTCGGCCACCCAGGCCCGATTCCACTTGCGTACATCCGACCACTTGAAAACCCTTTGCCCCATTTTTAATAATCTCGCTCGACCAGAAAAGTAGATAAATCGCGCAATTGGCATAAATATGGATTGGCCGCTAGTTTGGCTGGACCCCCGGCGGCGGTTTCCAGGGCCAGCAGGGCGTTTTGTTTATATTGGTCGGCCATCGACTGGCAATATTGCTGGGCCTGGCACTGGTCGAGGAGGGACATCACAAACTGCTCCTGAGCCGGTGTGACCGGTGCGTTACCCCGGTAGATTTCCAGTAAACCGGCGTGGGCCGGACCGCTGGTATGGCTGAGGGCGAAAATGATCGGCAGGCTCTTTTTGCGTCGCCGGATGTCGCTGCCGCTATGTTTGCCGGTGTCGGCGGTCAGGCCCCAGATGCCCAGAATGTCGTCGCGCATTTGAAAGCCTAGCCCGATCTGCTCGCCAAAGCGGCTAAACTGGCTCAACAGGGCTTGCTGGTCGGGTTGGTGAGGGTCGAGGGCCAGGAGTGCCCCGCAATAGGTCGCGCAACTGATCAGGGCGGCGGTTTTGCCGCCGATCATTTTCAAATACATATCGGGTGTAACGTCGAGGTCTTGTTCAAAACTGATGTCGGCATCCTGGCCGACCGTGAGTTTGAGGGTGGTATCGGTGATAGTGGTCGCCAGAGTTACCAGCCGGTCGGCCTTAACGCCGCGTTCCAGGCTACGATACAATTTGCGGAAGGCCAGCATATTGAGGCAGTCCCCGGCGTTGATCGCTCTGGCCCGGCCCCAGACCGCCCACAGGGTCGCCCGACCTCGCCGGACCACATCTTCGTCCTCGATGTCATCGTGGATCAGGCTATAGTTGTGGATCATTTCCAGACAGGCGGCCAGGGGCAAGGCTGCCGCCAGGTCACGTTTGCCTCCGCCGGTTTGCAGACTTTCGAGCGCACCCTGGTAGGCCAGCAAGGCCATGACCGGTCGCAATTTCTTGCCACTATTGGCGTTGGCGACGGGCTGAAACTGCTCATCCAACCAACCAAAATGGTAGTTCAAAACATTGTGAAGCCAGTCGTCCAACTGCACCGCCTCAAATTCAGACTGTATTTCGCGGTCAATCGCCGCTGCGTACCGGCCTAAGACCGAAACTAAATCCTGTGTTTGCGTCATTACAAAATATCCTCTAGTTGAGTTGTTCTAGCTTGGGACTTTCGCTTCAACCTCACTGTGTGAGCTTGAAGCGAAAATAAAAAGAGTTTTGACAGGGGCACCCATAGGGTACCCGCCTGTATACCCCGCGCCGGGGTTGCACCCCTACTGACCCTGCCTCGAAAGAGATAACCTGAACAATTATTAATGTTTAAAGTGTCGCTGGCCGGTAAAGACCATAGCGATGCCGTGTTGGACGGCGGCTTCTACTGCGTCGGTATCGTTGATCGAGCCACCCGGTTGAATGATGGCGGTTACGCCACCCAGTGCGGCGGTTTCTACGCCATCCGGTTTGGGGAAGAAAGCGTCGGAGGCCAGTACAGCTCCTTTTGACCGCACGCCGGCTTTGCTCAGGGCGATTTTTACAGCGTCCACCCGGCTAGGCTGTCCGGCCCCCATTCCGACTATCGCATGATTTTTGACCAGCACTATCGCGTTCGACTTGATGTGTTTGACGGCGCGCCAGGCGAACTGTAAATTGGTCACTTCTTCCAGGTTAGGTTCGCGGCCAGTCATCACTTGCATTTGCAGATCGCGTTCGGGTAACGCGTCGGGAGTCTGGGCCAAAAATCCGCCGTTTACCTGGCGAAATTCCAGTTGCATCGCCAGCCGGTCGGCTCCGTGACTAAGATCGCCAGTCGCCAGCAGCCGTAAAGCTTTTTTGCGTTTCAAAAGGTTGAGGGCTTCCGGGGTAAAGTTCGGTGCGATAACCACCTCGTAAAAGGTAGTGACGATAAGCTGGGCCACCGTCTCGTCCAAAATCCGGTTGAGGGCCACGATGCCACCGTAGGCCGAAAGTGGGTCGCCTTCCAGGGCGCGTTCGTAAGCTACCGCCAGGTCGGAGTGCGAGGCCAGCCCACAGGGATTGGTGTGCTTGATAATCGCTACGGTCGGGGCGTTAAAGTCGCGCACGACCTGTAAAGCAGCGTCGGCATCCAAAATATTATTATAGGAAAGCTCTTTACCCTGGATTTGCCGGGCGTTGGCAATAGCGTTAAAGGGCTGCTCGGTGGGAGTTTGCGAGCTATAGAAAGCCGCGATCTGGTGCGGGTTTTCGCCATAGCGCAAATCCTGGATTTTAGTCATGTTGAGCGTCAGTTGGGCCGGAAAATGCTCGGCGGGGCCGCGCAAATACTGGGCAATCAGGGTATCGTAACTGGCGGTATGCTGGAAAGCTTTGGCGGCCAGCTTGTGGCGGGTTTCGCTGCTAACTTCCCCCTGACCGAGCGAGGTTAGTACATCATCATAATCCGCCGGGTCGACTACGACCAGTACGCTTTTAAAGTTCTTGGCGGCGGCCCGGATCATGGTTGGCCCACCAATATCGATGTTTTCGATAGCCTCGTCCAGTTTTACGCCCGGTTTAGCGACGGTCTGGGCAAAGGGATACAAATTGACGGCTACCAGGTCGATCAGGCTCAGACCTTGTTTTTCGAGTTCGGCCAGATGTTGCGGGTCGTCGCGGCGGGCCAGCAAGCCAGAATGGATCGCCGGGTGCAGGGTTTTGACGCGACCGCCCAGAATTTCGGGAAAGCCGGTCAGGTCGGACACCGAATGGACCGGCACGCCACTTTCGGCCAGGGTCGCTTTGGTGCCGCCGGTCGAGAAGATTTCGTAACCGCGCTCTACCAGACCGCGTGCGAAATCGACTACCCCGGCTTTATCCGAGACACTAATTAAAGCTTTTTTCCTGGTGCCGGTTTCTTCCGCCATTTTTATCATCCTCTTCCTGCTATTTGGGATCACGGGTTCGAGATTGCCGTTTTGAGCTATGTAGGATTTTCGCATCAACCTCACTTCGTGAGCTTCATGCAAAAATAAAAAGAGTATTAACAGGGGCACCCAAAGGGTACCCGCCTGTATGACCCCCCCGCCGGGGTTGCACCCCCACTACCCCTGCCTCGATCCTTTACAGTGGCTTGGTGAGTAGTTACATATGCTCAAACTTTATCAGGTTGTGCTTGTTTTCGCAAGTTTAGCTTTCGTGATAAAATGTACAGATATATAAGAGCAAGTGGAGAGGAATTTTATGTTTAAGCGAAAAAGGTCGGCCCTGTCGGCGGGGCTGTTCGGACTAACTTTATCACTAATTTTATCATTGTTGCTGGTAGCCTGTGGCGACGATAACTCCAGCGATCCGCCGGGGGATTTACCGGCTACCCGCCTTAATCTGGCAGCCTGTGAGGCGGCGGGGGCGACGCTAACGGCGCGGGCCGGTCAGCCGACAGCGACAGTCAATCCGCAACCCGGTTTGCGGGTGGAGGTGCCGACCGGTTTCCGGTTGTACCCCTCGACTACGCAGCCATACGCGGTGGCTATTCCGCTCGAATGGGATGTTAAAGATCATCAGACCCAGGGCAATATTAAAGATGCCGATCTGTTTATTATTAAAAAAAGTAGCACCAGTGGCGCGTATGTAACAATTTTCTCGGAGAAATTAAAAGACAACCTTGACAGCAAAACTTTTTTTGACAGCAAGTTCAAAGACGCGGTAGCTACTCAGAAGACCCAGTATGACCAGCAAGGAACCCGGCAGATCGGCGGCAGCGAGGCTTATATTCTGGCCTACAATACTCAGGCCGGTCAATCGTTTGCCTACCCGGTGCAGAGTGTCCAGGCCATCTTTGTTGGGCAGGGTCGCGGTTGGAGCGTGACTTTTACGGCCAGCCCCAACCAGGCCAGCCAGTATTGCCCGTTTTTTGCCCGCGCCCTCAGCACCTGGACGTTTACCGGTCTGGTCAAATAGCAAGGTTGACTGGCGATTGTGCCACCCCTCAAACCTGATTGGCTTGAAGGCTGTAAGGGCTTTCCTCAAAATTGCGAGTATAGAGCCGGTAATACAAACCTTCTTTTGACAGCAGTTCGTCGTGGGTTCCTTCTTCAACTACTTCGCCCCGGTCGACCACCACAATTTTGTCGGCGTTCTGGATGGTAGTCAGGCGGTGGGCTACGACAATGGTGGTGCGTTGCTTCATCAGCCGGTCAAGGGCTTCCTGCACCAGACTTTCGCTTTCGTTGTCCAGCGAACTGGTCGCTTCATCCAGGATCAACAGACGCGGATTACGCAGGATCGCCCTGGCAATCGCAATACGCTGGCGTTGTCCGCCGGAGAGCTTGACCCCGCGTTCGCCTACAATCGTTTCGTAGCGGTTGGGCAGGCGTTCGATAAACTCCAGGGCGTTAGCCGCGCGGGCGGCCTGGTCGATTTCGGCCTCCGAGGCTTCTAACCGGCCATAAACAATATTCTCACGAATACTCAGGCCAAACAAAACCGGTTCTTGCAAAACCGAACTGATTTGTTCGCGTAAACTGCGGATTTGGACGGTTTTTATATCAAAGCCATCCAGCGTGATCCGGCCTCCGGTGGGGTCATAGAAGCGGGGGATCAAATTGGCAATGGTGGTTTTACCGGCCCCGCTCGGCCCGACCAGGGCCACTACCTGACCCGGCAAAGCCTCGAAACTCATGTTTCGCAGTACCGGGGTTTCCGGGTCATAATCGAAGGAAGCATGCTCGAAACGCAGGTGTCCGGCTACCGGCGGCAGGGCCGGAGCGTTTGGTAGGTCGGTGACGGTGGCCGGTTCGTCCAGCAAATTAAAGATACGGTCGGCACTGCCCAGAGCCAGTTGGAACTGGCTGTACAGGCCGGTGAGGGTGCCGAGCGGCCCGGCTACCACGCCCATGTAAATCAAGATCGAAACCAGTTCGCCAGGGGTAATATGCCCGGCCAGCACTTCCTGACCGCCAAACCACAGCACTGCCGCAATCGAGCTAAAGACCAGAAACGACATGAGGCCGGAAAAGGCTCCCTGCAAGCGTGCCCGGCGGATTGATAGCCGGAAGACCTTCTCGATCCGGCGGCTAAACCGCTCGACCTCGTAATCCTCGCGGGTAAAAGCCATGACGGTTTTTTCGTTGCTGATCGTTTCTTCAAGGACGGTTGTCGCCATGCCCAGTTCGACCTGAACGGCATTTGCCAGCTTACGCAAGCGTCGCCCGATTGTCATTGCGGTGAGGGTCAGTACCGGCAGGACTGCAATGATCAGCAGGGTCAGCCGCCAGTCGCGGGTGACGATAATGACCAGCCCCCCGGTGAGGGTCATCAGGCTACCCATCAGGCTGATCAGGTTGCCGGTCACGGCGTTTTGAACCTGGGTTACGTCGTTGGTGAGACGGCTGATCAGTTCTCCGGTGCGTTGCTCGTTAAAGAATTGGAGGGACAGGCTTTGCAGGTGGCGGTAAAGCTTGATTCGCAGGTCGGTTACTACTCGCTCCCCGGTATAGCTGAGTAAGAAACTTTGCCCGAAGACGGCAAAGGCCTGGATAACAAAGACGACCAGCAAAAACAGGGCGGCCTGGTTCAGGGCGTTTTGATCGTGCCGGACGAATACCGTATCGATCAGGCTACCGGCCATCGCCGGTAAAACCAACCCGGTCAGGCTAAATACTACCATCGCTACGGCGGCCCCGACCAGCCATAACCAGTAGGGTTTGGCAAAACCAAGCAAGCGTAAGAGGCCGCTGCGGGTGATTTTTACTTTGGCCGGGCTTTGCGGGCTTTGCTGGTCGATCTTCTCGATGTTTTTAAGTTCTTCATGTGTAACTGCCATCTAAGTACTTTCTTTTAATACATTGATATTTGATTGAGGTTCTGCCGTTCCAGACCTCTTTAAGTTTGTTATAAATCCAAAATAATTGCAAAAGGGCTTTTAAGCCGATGATACGGATAAAGAAAACCAATTCCTCCAGACCCTTTTACATACGCATACGCCGAAATTGATATACAGGTTACAGTCATATGATAAAAACAGTTAAAGGCTTCGTCAAGGCCACTACCGTTAAGTCTCTGTTAGAGATCATATCCGGCAGCTTTGCCAAAATTATCGCCAAAATGTTACAAAAAGCCTTTGGGAGCGGGTATCAAAGGTGTTCTACTCAGTTGCTACAGGAGAAAATTGCAAACCTGAAACTATTAAACCTGAAAAACGTAGAAAAGGTGGAGCAACTGCCCGCATAAATTATAAGGAGCAAAAACAATGGCTGGCTCGATCAAAGACTTTTTTAATTTTTATAAGCCTAAAGAAGCTTACTGGACCTGTCCTCGCTGCAAGACGCAAAATCCGCTGGGAACGCCTTTCTGTATTCAATGCGCGGCCCAGGAAGAACAGGCCGATGCACAGGAGGAAAAACTGCGACTGGAAACCGATAATAACCCTTTAATCGCCAGCCTGATCCAGACTCTTAATTATTGTCTGCAAGGCTCTCAGATACCTTCGCGGGAGGTAGCCAGCGAAGCAGCCAAGCTCGGCATAAAAATCAATGCGCCGCAGGAGATTGGGCTGGTGCCAGTGCGCGAACTCGACCGGTTGGCCGACCGCTTTACAAATTCTAACCGGATCATGGCGACCGGCAGCGGGGCGGTGATGGGTCTGCCCGGTGGCCTTTTGATGCTGGCGACGATCCCGACCGATATTTCGGCCCTGACTTATTACTCCTTGCGAACGATTAGCGGTATCGGGCAGACCTACGGCAGCGAAACCCGCTCCGAAGAAGGCCGGGCGGTGGCTTTGCTACTGTTTGCTGGGGCGACCGGGGTGGAGTCGATTACGGTGGGTGGCACTCAGGTTTTGCTTAGTACGCTGACCAAAAATGTCCTGACCAAGCCTTACCGCGATTTGATCATCAAGCGGGTCGTGCGGGAGGTCGCCAAAGACCTCGGTTTGGGGATTGCCCAGCGCGGAGCCGGTCGGTTTATTCCGGTGCTGGGTAGCGTGATCGGTGGGACGGCCAATTATCTTTTTATCTCGAACGTGGCTGGCCGGGCAAAAGCCCATTACCGGGCTAAACTGGTTGATCAGTTACAGACTATACCGCCGGTCAATATGCCGCCGGTTCCGGCCAAAAATTACAGTCAAGCGGAGGAGTTGGGCGAAGATAACCCGATTTAAGCTAAACTTTGGGCCAGCCGGGTCCGGTAGCTTTCCAGTTCGGGTCGGTTGGCCTCGATAGCATCGAACTCGGCCTGGAACAAGTTCTGGCGGTTTTGCTCCCAATCCAGCGAAAGTTTTTCAAAGTACGGGTGTTGCTGTAAAGCCACCCGGTTTTTTATGTCAAAAATCCCGGCCAGCCCTTCGGCCAAACCCAGCGAAAAAGGGTATTCTTTGAGCGTATCGTACAGCAGATGCCAGTTAGCTTCCGCCGGAGGGGGTCCTTTTTTCAGCCGGTAAGTGTAAAGCTCGGCCAGCGTTGGGTAATATCTTTGCAGCCCGGTCATTTCGTGGGGAAGCAGGGCGGCCCTGAGTAGCCGTTGGCCTAAGCGGCGGGTCTGGCTGGCGTAAGTAACGGCGGTGGGGCAACTTTGCAAACCGACTTTCCCGGCCAGTGCCAGCCGCCAGCCCATCACCAGCGGGGCCAGCACCGGGCCGATACGAGGGTCAAAAGAGGTTTTAAACAGGCCGGTACTGAGGGCGCAACTGGCGAAAGAAAGGGCCGAAAAGTGCAGGGGCGGCTCTACCAGCCCGGTTTGCAGACTTTCTACACCGTCGGGTAACACCTCGAAGTGAGCCGGGCCGGAGTTTGGCAGTGGCAATTCGAGGCCGATTAAAACCCGGTCGGTTTGCAACCGGGTCAGGTAATTTTGCAACAGGTCGGGGGCCGGGCGGCAGTCACTCGCCAGCAGGACCAGCCAGGGCGAGCGGGCCAGCCCGGCAACCACCGCCCAGGCGGTTTCCGGTTGCGGGCAGGTTATCAACCGCAATTGGAACGGCCAGTCAGCCGCTTTGAAATTAGCCGCCTGGGCAGGCTTTAATGCCGCAGTTACCTCAAAACTTTTCGGGTCGAGGGTTTGGACGGCTAACCCCCTCAGTAAATCCGGTAGATAGCCGGTGGCGGTCGGGTCGGGGGGAACAACGATCACGGTGAGCTTAAATTCGTGAGTGGTTGGGCGTGGGACTGGCGGTTGAGGGTAAACCCGGCGGGCCATTGGCTTGAGGCGCGTGAGTAGCCCCGGTGGTGGGCGGTAGTCCGGCCCAGTGCGCAACTCACGGGCAGCCTCCAGCCAGCCAACCTGGCTCAGGCTTTGCTGGTAGGTGTGCCGGGCAAACCAGGCCGTTAAAAAGGGTCGGTCGACCTGTTCCAGAAAAGGCTTTTGGAGCAGATATTGTCCGGCTTCGTTCAGCAAAGGGGCCAGGTCGGTCAGGTCGGCCAGATCGCTTTTATCCAGGGTGGCGGCTAGCAAACCCGCGATGCTACTTAGCCGGTAAGCCCAATCCAGGGCCTGGGCCGGGTTGAGCAGCCACCAGTGGCCGATCAGTTCGGGGAAATGCTGGAAGAAGCGGACCATTTCCCGACCGGCGACATTGGTACGACGAAACATCTCGGCGACCGGGAGAGGCCGGTGATGATAGACCACCGCCACCGGGCATAACTCGATTCGGAAACCAGCTTTTTCCAGCCGGTAGCCACAACTTACGTCGTCGTAATTATGGCGGAAAGCTTCGTCAAAGCCGCCGACCTCGACCAGCCCGGCCCGGCTGACCGAGGCGTTGGAGGTGATAAAAAGTTGAAAGTTCGGGCCACCGGGTCGGAAGGTGGGCCAGGCCGGAAAATAGGTGGCTTTGTAGTATTCCGAGGCCGGGTTTTCCTGAAACTGGTCCGACCACACAATGCGCCCGGCCACCGCTACCCGCCCCGCCCCGGCCCGGTGGGCCTGGTAATGGCTTTCGAGCAGGGCCGCGTCGGCCAGACAGTCCTGGTCAATAAAGAGAATCAAAGGGCTGCGGGCGACCAGCCAGCCAGTGTTGCGGGCTGCCGATACGCCGCCGTTTTCGGTCCGCTCGATCAGTTTGATAGTCAGACTCGACCGGGCGAGCAAAGCGGCAGCTACCTGGCGGGTCTGGTCCGGGCTGAGGTCGTCCACCAGGATCACCTCGAAGCGGTCGGGCGGGAAAGTTTGGGCCTCAAGCCGGGCCAGTAATTCCGGCAGATACCCGGCGGCCTTATAAAGGGGTATGACGACTGAAATATCCGGCAAATTATTGTTGTTCTAAAGTCAGGATGGCCGGTAATTGTTCGAGCATCTGCATACCAATCGGCTCGGTGATCACCAGGGTACACAGCCCGTAACCGGCCATTGTCCACAAAATACCCAGCCACCAGCCGACTACCACGAACCAGATCAACCTTTGCCACAGGGCGACCGGCGACCGCGACGGCTGGTAACTGGGCCGGTTATCGCTATAATTGCGATAGCCTGGGCGGGCGGATTGCAGAAAAAGGATTTTTGGCAGGTTGCGGACCATCAACCGGCCCAGTGATGCGCCTACCTGGGTAATGAGCAAGGTATAGGCAGTCATCAGCCACAGGATCGCCAGCCACCAGCCTACAAATAGAAACCAGAGTGCCCGCAAAAGCAATTCCGGGCCGGGCTGGCTGCTATATTCCGGGTTATACGTGGGTGACGGTGACGGTGGTTGGTAGCGGGCGGGGGGAACCTGGGGTGCCCGGTATCTCGGTCGGTCCCGGTATTCCAGGCTTTCGGCATACTTCGGGTTGGGCGGAGGCCAGTTATATTCGGCTTTCGACCGCTTTTGGTCGTCAAAATTTGTGTCAAGTCCAGACATATAATCTCCTTTTCAACCGGCTCAACTAAACTGTTCTGGATGGTATTAGCCTTGAGACACCCGCCAGGCTGCTTTTGTTTCAAATATTTGCCGGACAAAGCGTATTCTTTTAAGAATTTACAAAAAAAGGCGGTGATATATTTTACCACCGCCAGGTAAGTTTTAGCCAGGTTTTTTGATTCGGGAAGATTTTTAGGACTTTCGCTTCAACCTCACTTTGTGAAGCTTGAAGCGAAAATAAAAAGAGTTTAAACACCGGCATCCAGTGGATACCCGACCCCCGCTTTGGGTTGGGTTACGTCAGCAAGCGAAGGTCCTAAATCTAATCAATCTAATCTTACCCATCCCATTGAGACAACGAGGCAAACCGACTTTTAAGGTTCGATGGTGACTTTGCCGATGTAAACCAGCGAGCTACCGCCGACAAACTTAAAGCCGACTTCGTTATAGGCCAGGCTGGCCGGTACTTCCCAGCTTACCTCTACCCAGCGACCGGTCTGGGCGGTTTGCTTGAAACCGTTGTCGTGCCATTGCCACTTGTCGTCGAAGATAAACATACCGACGCTGACAAAGCCTGCCCCGCCCGGCTTATCGACTACATATATCTGGGCGGTCATCTTTTTGAGCTGCCCACTCTGGCGGAGCGATACGGCGGCAATGTCGAGGGTCGGTGTAAATTTCAGGCTCGGATGGTTCTGATAGCTTTGTTCTTTGCTGATTTCCACCTGCAAGCCTGGTTTGGGTTCGGTACTTTCGGGATGGCCGGTCCAATCCTGCAAGCCGCTATCGAAATAAAAGGTGGTGCCGGTGCTAGAGGTGGTATTGTCCTCGCTCACACGAGGCTGGTAAATCTCTACACCACTCACTTTGCTAGTATAAACCGGCTGGTAATAGCGGTTTATAAGCGGTTTAAGCTCTTTCTTTATGGCCTGTCCGAGCGGCCCGATGCCGCCATCGAGAACAATTGTGTCGTAATAGCGGTCCGTGATCGCTGCCTGGTAAGCTTCCTTGCCGTGCAAACCGTTGTAATTTATAAAGAATGGGTCAGTTACCCGGTCGGTCGGGATACGCGGGTAGAGGTAGTAGCGTACCACGCTGTCGTCGACCAGCACGTTATGGGCCTGAGCGGTATTTTTTTGGATCGCGTCAAGCGAAGGATTGAGGTTGGGGTAAAAAGTTACCAGTTCATTGGAAACGCCAATACTTAGCCCGGTCAGGATCAAAAGTACAATCGTCGTTAGGCCCATCTTGCCAAATGAGATAAAATTGCCTTCTTCAGCTCCCTTTAATACCTGTTGCAACCAGGGTGCGATGACTAGGGCGGCCAGGGGAGCCAGGAAGAAGATTACGTATATCGAGTGTTTCCAGAAGTCAAAATCGGGCCGGGCAAAAAGCTGGAACCCCACGATGATCGCCAATCCGATCCCGCCGACCAGCCGACCGGTGTCGGTGGCGCGTCGCCAGCCAAATACCGCGAAACCGGCCAGTACCCATAGCTCTGGTCGTTGCAAAATGTACTCTCGCCAGGGAATCGAGCTTTTCAGGTCGGAATAGGTGGTGGAAAAAGCCAGCAGGGTTAACAGTTCCGAATGAAAGGCTACGAAGTAGATCAGACAGGCCACACTTAGCGGCAACACAAACCAGACCAGTTTGAGGATGAAGTGATTGAGCCGCCGGGAGGAAAAGAGTAATAACAGGCAGACAAAGGGCAAATAGATCGCAACCACGTATTTTGCCAGAAAAGCCGCAAAGAACAGTAAGGCGGCCAGCAAAAGTTGGCTGCGCCGCCGGGGTGGTTCGACCGGCATAATCAGGTAAAACCCGCTCATCAAAGCCGCTCCGGCCATTCCGTCGTAAGTACCAAACCGGCTGAGGCCCAGAGCCGTTGGAAAGAGAGCCATTATCAGACCAGCGACCACCATCACATATAATTTAAGCTTTGGGCTATAGCTGGCCGGGGCCAGTTTAGCGGCGATGAGCGCCGTACTGAGTACCATCACCAGCCCAAAAAAGACGGTACACAGCCGGACCATCACCAGGCCACCCACCATATCGGCCACTCCGGCGACCAGCGACCACAGGTAAGAACCATAGGTCCATTCCAGGGCACCGGCATAACTGGTGTGTTTTTCGAGCAGGGTCCGGCCAGTCAGGACAAAAGTCCCTTCGTCCATGTAGGCACTTTGCTGGTTTAGCAGGAAAACCCGGAAAGCCAGCGTTAGCAGGCTCAGGGCCAGGATGACCAGTCTAAAATTTGTTTTAGGGCTGGCAACGACCGGTTGGGTGGCCGGGTAGTGGTTGGCTACAACCATTTGTTCTTGTTCGGTCGTCTGAGGTCTGGTCAGCATACTTACCTCGTCTCGTAATGAAAGTTCTCGTAATAAAAGAATTTAAGAAATATTTCTCAAATATAGAGATATATCAATAATCTGACCAGCAAATGAGTATTAAGGATTTCGGGCCACAAAAGAATAAAAATGTGATGCCTATCACACAAAAAAAGGACAACCGTTAGAAGTTGTCCTTAGCTTTACTGCTCAAATTTTTATAGTTCGGACTTTCGCTTTAATCTTACGCTAAAGTGAAATACCGCCATCGACCACAATAGTCTGGCCGGTAATATAACTGGAGGCGGGGGAGGCCAGGAAAAGGGCGGCCCCTTTTAGTTCTTCCAGATCGCCCACCCGGCCCAGGGCGGTTTGTCCCTCGAAGCGTTCGCGGTTGGCCTCGATAGTACCGGAAGCCATGCGGGTGGGGAACCAGCCCGGCGCAATCACGTTGACCAGGATGCCGCGCCGACCCCATTCGCGGGCCAGGTTGCGACTGAAACTGATTACACCGGCTTTGGAAGTGCCATAGGCAATCATCTGGGCGGCCTCGGTATCGGTGGTGAACCCGGCTACCGAACTAATATTGATAATCCGGCCTCCCTTGCCGGTTTCCAGCATATGGCGACCGACTTGCTGGGCCATCAAGAAAATGCCGGTCAGGTTGACCCCGATGATCTGGTCCCACTTGGCGAGCGGCATATCCTCGGTCGGCTGGCCCCAGGTTTGCCCGGCGTTATTGACCAGAATATCGATCTGACCGTACTTTTCCAGGGTGGTCGCCACCGTGCGCTCGACATCCGCCGCTTTGGAGACATCGGCGACAATTGACATACAATCGTAGCCTTTGGCCTTAAACTCGGCGATTGTCGGGTCGAGCCACTCGCTGCGCCGTCCGGTAATAATTAATTTTGCCCCGGCTTCGCCGTACACTTCGGCGATAGTTTTGCCGATACCACGTCCGCCGCCCGTTACCAGGGCTACTTTACCGCTCAGATCGAACATCTCTTGAATCTTCATTTCCGCCGGTTCCTTTCTCAAATGTAACTGTTAAGACCCCACCCCTAACCCCTCCCCAGGGAGGGGAAGAGAAAAAAATATTTAACAGGGGAGACCCCTGTGTAACCCCCCGCAGGGCACCCAGTGGGTACCCGGCCCCCACGACCCCCGCTTTAGTTACGTTTGTGGGGATACGGCCTGAGCAGTTAATCTCAATTAACCTTTTTGGCCGGTCCCGGATTGCTCCTGCGTTTCCAGAACCACGTTTGGAAATTGCCCCTTTATTTGGTTTGGGTTGGTTGGATCGTTAGCTGATTTTTTAGGTGGTTTATATTTTGGCGGCTGGCAAAAGGAAAGTCAAATTTAGTAGTCTGGACAGGTTAGCCGCCTGGGTAGTATAATCAAATCGCCGGTGACAACAATAAAAACTCAACCTACAGTTTGAATATAATATGACCCCTGCCGATTTGCAAAAATTTACTCAGGCGATAAGCCAGGCCCAGGCCGGTAAAAAAGCGGAGGCTCATTCAATTTTTATTCAGCTTGCCTCGCTTTACCCCGACGAACCCAAATTACTACTTTGGTTGGCTTTTACTGCAAGCGATCTGGAAATTGCCAGGACTTCTCTCGATAAGCTGGCCCGGCTGGCTCCGTCCGACCCGGCGTTGCCCGGTGCGCGAGGCTGGCTGGCCGCCGAGGAAGCCAAACAGGTGGTGGTGCCGGTCTATACCGGTAACGGCGCGTCTATCTCAACCGTCGTTCCGCGCCAACCGGCCCAGCCTGTCGAGGCGGCCCCGGACGATTTGCGGTCGCAACTTAACGGCACGGTGGGGCAAAAAAAGTCCGCCGCAGAACCAACCGCCGAAAATACGCGTCGCCGCCGGGTGCTGACCATTTTGTTAATTGCCAGTCCGCTGGTTATTATCGTGGCGTTGGCTATCGTTTTCTTTCCCAGGAGTCCCGATCTTAGCGGTTTGCTTCACGGCACGCCAACTCCCGATGATAAAGACCGGGTGGCGGCGGCTGGTTTGCCGGTCTACGATGGGGCCGAACGGCTGTATTTGACTGCCGCCGACCGTAGCCGGTTTAACAGTACCTACAGCCAGTCTTTGAAGTTGGCCCTGCCGCCGAACGCCACCATTAACGCGACTAGCCTGGAGAGCTATACTACCAAAGATGCTATCGGTCGGGTTTTCAATTTCTATAGTACTCGCTTGAAAGATTGGAATAGTCTAAGTGCGCTGGAAAACGCGCGAAGCTATCGCAAAACTGATAAAGCTTTGATCGTCGCCAATATTCCGCTGGTAAAATTGGACCTGTTAGCCTACAATCTCACTACGTCCGATAGTGTTTTTGTGGTTATGGAGATAGATTTCAGGTAAAGGCGAATAGCTGCGGAAATTAGCCGGGTAATAGCCTGTGCGAAGGAGTACCGATTTATGTCCGATCTGTGGCGCGCCCTGGGGTTTTTAAAACCTTACTGGCGAACGGTGGCCGGGGCGTTGATCAGTTTGATAGTGGTGAGTGTTACCAATCTTTTTAGCCCCCAGGTTTTGCAAGTTGTGATTGACAAAGGCATCCTCGCCAAAGACCTCGCGGTAATTGTTTATGCTTCGCTGGTTCTGTTGGCAGTGGCGGCCCTACGCGATTTATTCAGTTTTCTCCAGAGTTACTGGACCGAGAAAGCCAGCCAGAGTACGGCCTACGAAACCCGCAACGCCCTGTTTAACCGGTTGGAACAGTTGAGTTTTAGCTACCACGATAAGGCTCAAACCGGTCAGCTTATGACCCGCGTCACCAATGATGTCGAAACCGTCCGCAACTTCACCGGCAATACGGTTTTGCAGCTTTTTAGTGCCCTGATTTTGCTGGTCGGTAGTGCTACTATATTGCTAATAACCAACTGGAAACTGGCTTTGATCGCGCTCTCGATGGTTCCAGCGGTGATGATTGTTTTTGTAGTGTTCTTGCGCCGGATCAGCCCGCTTTTTCGGATCGTCCAGCAAAAACTGGGCAACCTCAACACTATTTTGCAGGAAAATTTGACCGGGGTGCGGGTAGTCAAAGCTTTCGCCCGCGAACCTTACGAACTGGACCGCTACAGCCGGGCTAACGAAGATTTGCTATCCGAAAACCTGCGGGTGGTGCGCGGCACTACCTTTACTTTTCCACTGATCTTTTTGTTTTCCAACCTCGGCACGCTGGCGATTATCTGGTTTGGCGGCAATCAGGTGATCGATGGCAGTCTGCAACTCGGTCAGTTGATCGCCTTCAATTCGTATTTGAGTTTCCTGTTGCAACCGGTTTTTGTGCTTGGTAGTAGCTTGACCCAGATTTCGCAATCGGCGGCCTCGGCCCGACGGGTGTTTGAGGTGCTTGACACGCCGCTAGAGGTGGTCGATTTGCCGTCGGCGGTCAGTCTGGCTACTTTGAGCGGGCGAGTAAGTTTTGAGAAGGTGGCCTTCCGCTATGCCGGTAGTGAACAGCTTACGCTGACCGATATATCGTTTGAGGTGCAAGCGGGTCAGACGGTGGCTATTTTGGGCCGCACCGGGTCGGGTAAATCCAGTATTATCAATTTGATACCGCGCTTTTACGATGTTAGCGAAGGCCGGGTGGCGGTGGACGGTCGGGATGTGCGGGAAGTGTCGCTTGCCAGTTTACGCTCGCAAATCGGGATCGTTTTGCAGGAAACGACCCTGTTTAGCGGCTCGATTCGTGACAATATTGCTTATGGTCGACCCGCTGCCAGTCAGACCGAAGTTGAGGCGGTGGCCCGCGCGGCCCAGGCCCACGATTTTATTATGTCGTTTGCCGAGGGCTATGCGACTATCGTCGGCGAACGGGGGGTCGGTTTGAGTGGTGGGCAAAAACAACGAATTGCGATTGCACGGGCTTTGTTACTCGACCCGCGTATTCTGATTATGGATGACAGTACCTCGGCGGTCGATGCCGAAACCGAATATGAAATTCAGCAAGCCTTGAACCGTCTGATGAGTGGACGCACGACCTTTTTGATCGCCCAGCGGATCAGTACGGTTCGCAATGCCAGCCTGATTTTGTTGCTGGATCAAGGTCATCTGGTCGCGCAGGGAACCCACCAGCAACTGATGATCAGTACGCCGCTTTACTGCGAAATTATCGAGTCGCAACTGATGAACGATGATCTTCCGCAACCTGAAGCCCCGGTCGGGGCCGGTGTAAGCTAAACCGGCTCTATTTTCTTAGGATTTTCGCTTCAAGCTCACGAAGTTAAGCTTAAGCGAAAATAAAAAGAGTAGGTAACTGTTCAGGCCCCACCCCTGACCCCTCCCCAGGGCCACCACAGGACGGGAAAGAGAAGAAGAAAAGAGAGATACATGGGCACCCAGAGGGTACCCGCCTGTAGTACCCCGCGCAGGGGTTGCACCCCTACCTACCCCGCTTTAGTTGCGTTTGTGGGTATATGGCCTGAACAGTTAAGCTGTTTAAGAGTAACCCCCTTCCCTCATACCGCCGCTTGAAGCCTGGATATGCCAATTTGCGGTAATTACTAGCGGCTTAAAAAGCTGTTTGCAAAAATTTAGTTACGAAACTATTTATCTGGCATAGCTCTTGCATAAATCTATTTAGAACCGGTGAATGATCGCTACTGACTGTAGATACGGTCTGGCAATCACACCTGATGGAAACAATGTGCAAACGCTAGAAGGATAAACAGCAACTAATGAACAGCGCAGTGACCCTGACCAAATACCAGAACTTCAAAGTCCGAACTGGCCTCGCGCCACAAATTCCCCCGGCAGTTGAGCCGGGCCAGCCCCTTTTTGATAATCCGTTTAAGCTCGAAGATATGCTGGTATTCGACGATGAAACTTTGCGGGAAATGGTGGATAACCAGGCTTTCGGGTTGAAGCTCGACGAGCTGGCCTTGAGCTTACACGGTGCCGAAAAACCGGTGGTGGATAAAGTGACCGGAACGCTGATAGGCCGCCAGCGACAGAAGTTTTTGAAGGAATTAAACCAGCCGGCCCCGGTTAGCAAAGTCGAAGCCGCTCGCCAGCGTATTCTGGACGGCCTGTTCTGGGAATTGACTTACTGGAAAACACCGGAACTGTACGAGGAGTTAACCGAGGGCGAAAACCTGCATCCCGGTATTTTCAAACAACTCAGGCCGAGCCTGCGCGGAAAAACCTTGCTGGACGCCGGGGCGGGCAGTGGCCGGGCCTCTTTTGAGGCGTTACGCAATGGGGCGAAAATGGTGTACGCGGTGGAACCGTCACCCGGTCTGTTAAATATTCTCGAAGCAAAAACTCAACACCAGCCGCGTCGCCAGCGTATTGTACCCATGCAAGGTCGTTTCGATAAGTTGCCGTTGGACAACAACAGTGTGGATGTGGCTTTGTCGTGTTCGGCTTTTACGGCTGAAGCCGAGCAGGGCGGCGACGCCGGATTGGAAGAATTGATCCGAGTTACCCGAAACGGTGGTAAGATCGTGATAATCTGGCCGCGCCGCGAAGACCACGATTGGTTGCAGGAGCGGGGTTTCAAGTATATTGCGCTACCAATCGAGCAGGAGATGAAAGTGCGGTTCCGCTCGTTGGAAAGTGCGCGTCGCTGTGCCAGCCGCTTTTACGCCCGCAACCAGGCGGTTATAAATTACTTGCGGCGAAAGCGAGAAGCGGAAGTACCCTTTTCGGTACTGGGTTTCAATCCCCCTCACGATTACTGCTGGCTGGAAGTAAGCAAGAGCCGGAAACGCGCCGGCTAATCCGGCTCTTTTACGTAATTTATAAATCTTATAATATTTTCTTCACAAATTCAAAAACCCGGCACGAACTTTGCATATAGAAATGCAAGCTCAGTGTGCGGCTTATAACTGAAGATTCTTTTTTAGAATTAACAAATTTGGCTTCCTGAAGAATTTATTGCTCTATAGCCTAAACAGGAAAGTAGCGAGGTTCAGAAATGGCAATAACCAGACCCCCTGCCGATAGCAGGCCGTTGGAATTGATTGATAGCCGGGTGGATGTTAATCACCGCCAAGCTTTGATCGAAGTAAAAAACGCCTCCAAACAATTTGGTAAAGATAAGATGGTGGTACACGGCCTCAATTTTGAGGTTCAGCCCGGCCAGATTTTTTGTTTGTTAGGAGCCAGCGGGAGCGGCAAGAGTACCACTATGCGCCTTTTGACCGGGCTTTACAAACCCAGTGAGGGAGATGTGCGGGTGTTTGGAGCCGAGCCTTTTCGCTTCAAAAAAAGCCAACGCGAGCGGATAGGCTATATGCCTCAGCAGTTTGTGCTTTTCCCCGAACTTAGTGTGTGGGGGAATATTAGTTTTGTGGCTTCGGTATATGGTATGAGCTGGTTTGGACGGCGGCCCAAGATTAGAAAAGCCCTGGAATTTGTCGATTTATGGGACTCGCGTAACAAGCTGGCTTCGCAATTGTCGGGCGGGATGCAACGCCGGTTGGAACTGGCGGCTACGCTGGTTCACAATCCCAGTTTGATTTTTGTGGATGAACCGACCGCCGGGATTGACCCGATACTGCGGGCCAAGTTCTGGGAGCATTTCCGGGAATTACGCGATGAAGGCCGGACAATTTTTGTGACTACCCAGTATGTGACCGAAGCCGATTATTGCGACCGGGTGGCAATTTTGAACCGGGGCCGAGTGCTAGCACTGGGGGCACCCGAAGATATTCGCCGGGCGGCTTTTGGGGGTGAGACGATTAATCTTAGCCTGGAGGCGGTGACTACCCAGGCCATCCGAATTTTGCAAGGGGTAGCGGGGATCAAGTTTATCCGGTTTTTAAGTGCCGAGGAGCTACAATTGACGGCGGATAACGCCGGTATTTCGTTGCCGCTGGTGATTGCGGCCTTGCAAGAGGCTAATATTACGGTTACTACGATTGAGCAATACCGGCCAGATTTTGAGGAGGTTTTTGTGGCTCTGATGGAACAGGATCAGCCGGAAGAAGAAGAAAATCCGGCCCATAAAGATGACAAAAATTCTTCCAAAGAGGGCCGTCAGGCAGAACAGCAGTCGAACCGGAAGCCGCGCAAGGCCGGTATAGCCGGTAATCAACCCACCGCCCAGGCTCAACCGGAACTGATGCAGAAGATGCAGGAGGTTTTGCACTCCGAGGAACCGCGCCCACCGATGCCGGAAAATCCCACTCTGCCGGGGCCGGATACTTTCCCATCGCCCGGCCCGGTAATGCCGGAGCCAACGCCCCAGGTAATTACCCCGCCGCCGCCGATTTTGCCCGACAGTCAGGTGGCGGGTTCGGAAGGTTATACTACACCACCTATTGCGGAATTAAGCCAGATGACCGAACCTTTGCGGGTGGCCCCGCGCTCGGCGGATGTACTGGACGAAACAATTAGTCATAACAATTAGTTATAAAGAAGGATTGCGCTAAGATGGGTTCTTTAATTGTCAGAATGCTGGCATTTTGCCGCAAGGAACTATCGAGTTCGCTTCGCCAACCGCTCAAGGTGCTGGGCCTGGTGGTAGGGCCATTTCTGGTACTGGCGATATTCGCGGTAGGCTATTTGGGTAAAAACACTTTTGAAACGGAACTGGTGGTGCCGCAAAAGGCTTATGTCAGCACCAACCCAGCCGATTATCAAACTTTCTCGAAAGAAACTTTTAAAATTACCCAGGTCACGACCGATAAAAACGCGGCCCTCGATCAGTTAAACGCCGGTAATATCGGGGTGGTGATCGTGGTGCCGGATGACGCGCTCGACCAGATTTACAATGGACATAGTGCCGAATTTCCGGTCTTTTACCGGCAGTTAAACCCGTTGCTGGCTAATTACATCGAATACAGCACATACGTCTATGCCAGCGAGTTTGATAAGGTGCTGTTGCGCCAGTCGTTTGAGGCCGCCAAACCTCAGAGTAGCCAGTTGCAGGCATATACCGGCCAGTTGAATGCTTCGATTGACCGGCTCGATAACAATATTAAGAGCAATCAGCCGGTTCAGGCCAGGGTAGAAATCGCGCAAATCCGGGTGTTAAACCAGTTGGCTCGCCAGGGAGCTTCCAGCTTGCTGATACCGGGAGCCGGTGCGCCCGGCAACAAAGAACGCAGCCTGATCGGCAGTAAAATCAATCAGGATATTTCTCAAAATCTTGCTTCCCGACTGACCGGGCGGCTCGATACGATTGATACTCAGTTGACGACTATCGATAATGGTTTACAAAGCGGTCAGGTTAATACTCCTCAACAGACCAATAATGTGGGCCAACTCCGGCAGACGGCGGGTGATTTAACCCAGGATACCAACAAGCTAGCCGCGATTCCACCGGCGGTGCTGGTCGAACCGGTTCTTTCGCGGGCGAAGAATATGACCAGCACCGGGGCCAGTTTTGTAAACTTTTATGCTCCGGCGGTGGTAATTCTCCTGTTACAGCATATCGGGGTAACGCTTTCGTCGCTTTCGATTGTACGAGACCGGATGCTGGGAGCGGTGGAAATCTTCCGGGTTTCCCCGATCAATCCGACCGAGATTTTGATCGGCAAATTTTTGAGCTATAGCATAATATTAATGGTGGTCAGTGGGTTGTTGTTGCTGGCCTTGAATTTGTTGCTGGGGGTACCGGTGATAGGCGATCCGCTGCTGGTGGTGGCGGTGCTTTTAACCTCGACCTTTGCTTCGATAGGGCTGGGCTTTTTAATCGCCGGGCTTTCCCGCAGCGAGACGCAGGCTGTCCAATGGAGTATGTTGCTGATACTCGCCAGTATCTTTTTTACCGGTTTTATTGTGCCGCTCACTCAATTTGATCCGAAGGTGCTTTATGTTTCTTACGCCTTGCCGATGACCTACGGTACCAGTGGCTTGCAGGATTTAATGCTGGATACCCGCAGTCCGTCGCTCTTTGTGCTGCTGATGCCGATCGGGCTGGGACTGTTATACTTTCTGATCGGTCGCTATCTGTACAAACGCCAGTTTACTATCGGTTAGTTGAGTGGTTCGTAGGTGTACCAAATATCCCTAAATTTCAGATAATAATTCCGGCGGAGGGCTTCAACCAGGGCTGGCGTCCAGACATCGGCGCGACCGGCCTGGTTAAACAGATCGCCTTCCGCCAGAATTACGCCGAAATCTTTATGGTTTATCCGGTCGAGCAACCCGGCCTCACTATAAAGGCCCTGCCGGTCGAGGGCGGCCAGGGTAAACAGATCGTTATAGTAATCGCTGGCGGGGTTGGTTTTGCCGGTCAGGACCAAAAACCCGGCCTCGCTACTCAAGAGCGGCCCCGGTCGAGCGGCGGCATATTTTATAATTCTGGCAAGCTGGGCCTGATATACCTGGTCGTGATTGCGGAATTCTATTTCGTAGCGATTGACCGGCACCGAACTTACCGCCAATTGCAGCCCCAGCCCGGCCAATGCCGCCAGGCTCAACCAGCGAAACCGGTCCATTTCCAGCCAGCGCACTCCCAGCCAACCCGCCACCAGGCACCCCCCGGCCTCGACCGGTAGAAAATGGTTATGGTCGGCCCCGGCTACCCCCAAACTGAGCAGACTGACCAGCCCGGCCAAGCAGAACCAGATTACCAGCGGCACTGCTCGACCGGCCTCGATCACTCGTTCCCATTTCGAGAAAGACTCGGTAGTTTCGCGCCACTTCGACCAGCTCAGGCCCACTGTGACTATTACCAGAACAGTTCCCATTACCAGTAAGGCGGCATTTTCGGACAAGAACAGATTGCTGTAAGTCCAGAAATTATTTGAAAGCCAGGGCAGGCTGTGATATTTAAAAAGTCGCCGGTAAAGCTCAGTACCGGTCGCAAAATTTATTAGCAAGAAAGGTAGGCCGGTCGATAGGGTCAGCCCGGTCAGCCAGGCCAGCCATTGCCGCCAGCGTCGTCCGTACCAGAAGGCCAGGTAAATTGTGGCAGCCAGGGGGGCGGCCAGGGCGGTTTGTTTGGTAAACAAAGCCAGTACAAAGGGTAGCAGGGCCAGCCAGATCAGCCAGTTTTTTTGACGACGGGTGCCGAGGGCTACCAGGGCCAATCCGGCCAGTTGGAGGGCGGTCATCAGCATATCGGCTCGGACGCGTACCGCCCAGACCGTGACCGCCGGGAGGGTTAAAAAGGTCAGACCGCAAATCGCCGCCACCAGGCCCGGCCAGAACCATTCGCGTTTTGAGGCGGGCCGGGCGGCAGTCAGGATTATAGCGGTGATAAGGATCGCCGAAAGGGCCGCCGCCATAACTGAGATTACCCGGCCTGTTTCAAAGAGGTTAGCCGGGTTGCCCGGCCAGGCGGCTATCAGATAATAATATAGGGGTGGATAGGGGGCTGAAATAAAGCTCCCGGCCTGGAACGGGACATAAATCGAACCGCCGCCGCGAATAATGGCGGCTTCGCTGAGGATTAAACCTTCCGAACCGGTCTGAAAAAAAGGATAATTGAACCGCTCCCAGCCGTTTTGAATAAAAAAACTCAGGCGTTGCTGAAGTAGCCAGAGCAAGGCTAAAATGCCCAGGCCTAGCAGAATATAAAAGAACAAAGACAAAAAACGGCCTGATGGCCCTCGAAGTTTTGAATTACTACCGGTGGGGGAGTTGTCGGAAATGATAGCTGACAATCCTGACTAACCATTGCATAAGCTTTAGACTGCTCTACCGTCTAATCTTACCCGGTTAGCAGGCTTGCGTCAACTTTTCGGCCAGGGCACGGGGAGTGGTGAGCCTTAGCCATTCTTGGCCGTCCAGATAATCGTACATACCGATACTGGTTTCGTTATCGAATGTTACCAATTTAGCCCGGAAGGAATAGCGGCCATACTTCCAGACTACCTCGCGGGTTACAAGGTTAAGCTCTTCGTCGATGATGCTATTGTCGGATTCGACTACATCGCAAAAACGTAACAGAGCGTTGTTAAGAAGTTTTAGTTGAACGTCGCTTTGTGGTTCCGGTTGCAGTTGATCAAGTGAAAAGACCACTACATTTGACATTGATGATACTCCCGGTTTGAGAGAGGCAATTAACGAAGCGAAATCGCAATTTCGCTTCTGGTTTAAGAACCACTGACCCTATATTTACTACAATATTTACTAAGTACATTTTGCTTTGTTACACCAAACAAAGACTCTTCTTGTTAAAATGATACTATTGTAACATTACGAAGAACATTACGAAGATTGTTAAAACTGGGTACAATGGTCCTATGTTACTAAATCTTCACAGTCTCTAAATACTATTGTTTATAGGATAAAAAGGCTTTAACTTTGATTTTTGGTTATTTTAATAGGCAAATCTATTGTGAGGAAAAAGGAAGCAAAAAAAGACCCGACTCTCTTCAGAAAGGTAGGCGGGTCTTTGCAAGTATTTTTAGACTGTGATGGCGTTGCCCCGGTAGATGCGCGAGCGGTACCGGCTATCGGCAGCGGTTGCCAGTGGGGCACTGGTGAGCAATACGGCATTGACGAAGCGGCTTAATTCTTCCTCCTCCTCGTCCATGTTTTGCGGTTCTTCGGCCCGCGCCCGGCGGGTCAGGTCGACCTGATTGACCGGCACCGAGTGGGGGTTGCGTTCGCTTTCGACGGCCAGGGTGACTGTAAAAGCGTGCAAGCCGGTCTTGATAAAGTTAGCCAGGCCAAATTCTTCGGGCTGGCTAGCCCGGTTGGTTTCCGGCGTTATCAACACAATTTGAGTATTATCGACCAGTGACATTTTGCGAGCCACCCGGAAGTGGATCGTCAGGTGTTCTTCGATAATCTCGGCAAAATCGGCCTCGTTAAAGACCCCTTCCCAATTTGTATCTTTGCTGACCAGTTTTTTGGTGGGCAGGGCCACAAAGGGTGAACTGATACAGGCAATCGGGGCACCATATTCGCGCATCGCGGCATCCAGACCGCCTTCGATGTCGGCCTCGATTACCTGCGCCACAAAGCGATTGCGGGTCTGGTAATACTCGAAATGACGGCAGAAGCGTTCGGCGGCCTCCTGGGTCCGGGTCAACCAGACGACCTTGCCGACCTGATGTTCGTCGAGGTAAGCGTGACAAAGCCGGGTCAGGTGCGGCTCAAGATATTCGCCGAGGATAAATACGGTTTTGCCATAGAATTTCTCCAGTCGGCCTGGACTGGCTTTGCCGAATAATTCGCCCTCGGTTACGGTCCGGTCAAAGCGTAGACCGCCGGAGGGATGGAAAGTCTCGCCACTTACATTGCGGTCGGCCAGGTAATAGATCGTCGCCATCGCCACATCCACCTCGGTCGGCATCCGGTTCAGGTTTAGCATACCGAGGGTGCTTTCCTTGATCTTGACCGCTTCTTTCTCGATTTCAGCCTGGCTGAAGAATGGATCAGTTCCGGCCACCGGCAGATTTTTTAACCAATCGGGGGTAAAGGTGCCCGGCTCGGCGACAAACGAGCCTAGTTCCAATCGGGCGACCAGTTTGCGGGCAATGGTTGCGTTCATCATAAATTTGTAGGCCGGCGTAGGGTTGTTCTGGCTTTTGGCTGTGATCGACCGGGCGATTTTTTGCAAGCTGGCCGGAGTTTCGCTGTTTGCGGCGATTTCTTGCGGATCGTTGGAGGCCAGCAGCTTTAACATACCAGTGACGGAGGCCCCGGCCCGGTAGCCTTCGATCAAGGCACTATAAATTTCACTCAGCCGTTTGCTTTCCAGAATCAAGCGGCCCCGGCGTTGATACAGGCCGGGTTTGCCGCCGCTACCCTGCAAGCGGATGCCATCGACCGGGCCGGGAGCAATCGCGTTAATTTGAATTTCGGGTCCCAGGAAGCGGGCCAGCATTTCGACCAGTGCCCGTTGTCCGGCCTTTGAAACGGCGTAATCCGCCCGGTTGGGGTAGGGAACCGCCACATATTTTTCGCCGCCAAAGTAGCTGCTAACATTTACGATGTAACCGTTGCCCTGTTTCTTCATCAGGGGGGCGACTTTGCGGATAAGCGAGTAGTTGCTGGTCAGGTTTCCCTGCAAAGTATAACGCCAGGCGTCGAGCGGCATATCGATGATCATTTCTTCGGCTCCGCTCATCCCGGCATTATTGATCAAATAGTCAATTCGTCCGAAAGCGGCCAGGCTTTTTTCGACCAGGGCGGCCAGGGCCGGTTCGTCGCCCACGTCGGTATCGCCTACGATCAGCACGCGCTGGGCGGGAAAGCTATAACCGATCTGGGTCAGTTCTTCCACGATTGAGTCGCGCATCTCGGCCAGTTGCTCGATCTGACGAGCCGCCAGGATTACTTTCGCGCCGGAGAGGGCCAGCAAGCGTCCGATCTGGCCGCCGATCCCGGCACTGCCGCCGGTGATGAGGGCTACCCGGCCCAGGTGCAAGCCGAAAAGCGATTCGGCCCAGCCAAAGGAGGGTTTTTGTGCCCCGGTGGCATCGGTAATTTTCTCCGGCAGATACAGATTTATTTCTTTGATGCGCCGGTCGCCGTTGAGCAACTTGGCGGCCCAGGCGGCGGCAAACGACCGGTTCTCGCTTTCGAGGTTGGAATAACGAACCACCTGATTGGCCCAGACACCCCATTTCTTACGCCCGGCAGCGACATCGATTTCATCTTCGTGCCGCCAGACCCGGATCAATTGCTCGACCCCGGCCCGGTAGATTTCGGCAAACACGTTGCCATTACCGTCCCAGGGATTGGTAACAAAGATTACTTTGGGTACTTCGGTCAGGACCTGGTCGTTTTCGCGCCAGAAGCGGGCCAGGTGGCTGGCTATGGCGACCGCCCCGCCCAGTTCTTTTTCCATAAAGCGGCGGGCGGTTTCGTCGTCGACGGTCAGCAAGGAATGCCCGTAGCCGGTGCCATCGGTGGCGGGAAGGACCAGGGCCGCTTCGACCTGACCGGCAGATTTGGAGGTTAATTGGGCAAAAAACTGGCCGTGCGAGGCTTCGTCGAAGGGGTCAAACCAGCCGAGTTCAAACTGTTTGGCTTCTTCGGCCATCTGCTCACGGGCTGCGTCGATGGCGGTCTGGGTGGTAAAGGTCAGCAGCACATCGGCTCCGCAGCGGGCCTGGGTCCGGGCAAAGGCCAGGCCGTCTTCTACTGTCGTTTCATCGCCAGCCAGCACCAGGACGGTTTTGCCTTCGGCCTCGACAATCCGCAAGCCTGGTCGACTGACAAAGACGCTTTTGCTTTCGACCTCGACCGCCATGCCGTTGGTGACTTCAAAACTCTGGCCGTTGAGGGCGGCGGACTCGTCCGAACCGAGGAAGACGACCGACCCGGCTACATCATCTTTATAAGGAAAGCGGGCCTCGAAACCGCTCTCGCCGGGACGTTTGAGCGACATTATGCCAAAAAATTCCTGGGCGGTACTGCCTTCGTTCTGGCCTTTCAGGCCGTCCATCGCCTTGAAAACGGTTCGGATGCGTTCACTGTCGATAGGACCGGGATAGACGGTATTCAAGCGGATGCCGCGTTCGCTCTGGCCTAGTTCGCGGGCGAGGTGCTGAGAAAGTAAATTGAGGGCGGCTTTAGGGACGACATAGGGGATGCGTCCGTAGTAATTGGTGCGGCTAAAGATGGTACTGACATTGATCACGCTGGCTCCCGGTGCCAGATAGGGGTAAGCCGCTCGGACGGTATTCCAGCTAAGACCGAGCAGGTTGCCCAGCCCATCGGCCAGGGTTTCGCTATCGGTCGCGCCGGCCTCTTTGAGCTTTTGGAGTTCGGTGGGGTTTAGAGGAATTTTGTAGAGGGGTTGTTTGGCCCCGGCACTTCCGGCATTGTTGACCAGAATATCGATCCGTCCGAAATGAGCGGCCAGAAATTGTTTGAGGGCACTTTCGACCGCATCGGCGCGGGCACCATCCATCACCAGGTCAAAAATCCGTTCGGCTTCAAAGCCGCCTTCTTCGATCAGCCGGTGGCGATAGGCGGCCAGTTTAGCTTCGTTGCGACCGGTGATGATCACGGTTGCGCCTTCTTCGAGGTATCGCCGGGTGATTACTTCGCCAATATTGCCCGCTCCACCGGTGATCAGGGCAATTTTCCCCTCCAGACGCCGTTGTCCTTGCTGCATTTTCCCTCACAACTTTCTGACCTAATCTAAAACAAGGCGGGCAATCTACCCGCCTCACGACTGTTAATTTTTTGTAACTACTCAGACCCCTCCCCTGACCCCTCCCCAGGGCCACCAGTGGACCGGGAAAAGAAGAAGAGGGCTTAACAGGGGAGACCCCAGTAATACCCCCCGCAGGGCTTGCACCCCTACGACCCCCGCTTTAGTTAAGTTTACGGCCTGAGTTGTTACAATTTTTCTTTTAAAGTTGGAAAACCCGGAAATAAGAAATTCAGAGATAAGCGTCAAGCCGGGCCGGGCCAGGTAAGTTTAACCAGGCGAGTTAGCCTGGGGATACTTCAAATTTTTAGCGGTCGGCCAGAACCTGCATTTTCTGGTAGAGGTCCTCAAAGGCCCAGCTAACTTTGGGATGAGCCAGGGCGGTCAACAGGAAGGGCAGGTTGTTGCGGTAGCTGGGCGATTCGGCAATTTCGCTAACCCGCAGCGAGAGGGGCTTGAGCATTGCGGCCAACTGACGGGCACGGGCTTTGATCAGGGCACCCCCGGCGGGTTGCTGGCGCAGCAGTTCGGGACCTTCTTCGCAGGCAAACGAGTTTGTCCACTGGATAATTTCGCCCAGCGTCACATCGGGCAGGCTGGCATCGATGTTGTGGAAGTTAGCGTGCGGCGCGGTGCGTTGCGGCTCCAAAAAGTTGAGCTGATCGAGCGCGAGGTCCAGCGTCTTGATCGACTGGCAAACTTCACCCAGTAAAACTTCGGTTTTGGGGGTTACTTTCAGATTTTGTGAGCTTTTTATGTCCAACATCGTTGTTCCACTCCTTTGTGTTGATAGTTTCAGGGGCCGCTAATTTTACTTAGCCGGTCCAGGGCTGCGCTTAGAGGAAGCCCTGATAAATGATCTTCCTAGATAGTCAGGTTGCTCCAATTGTTGTTACAACTTTCACATTTCTAACTCTATTGAACCATAAATCAGGCTAAATACAACCCACCTTAGCGCGAGCGGTAAAGTGGCTACCGTCAATGGTAGCTATACACTGGTAGACGGTAGTCATCATCAAGAAAAGCTTTGATGTTTGCAGTTATCATCAATTTGACCAATACATAAAGATATTTCTGCCGGGACATTGGGATGAGGAGGAGGAGAGTATTTAGTAGGATTATTGAATTCTACTTCTAACACTGGTCTAACAAAAACCCTATTGACAGGACAACTAAGTGCTATTATCATATGACCATGACATATATCAAAGATGTCTAGTGACTGGCAAAGGGTCAGTCGCAGTTGAAAAAACTTGATAGGCTGACCGGCTGGATAATCCGGGGTAGCCGAATGGTTGAAAGGAAACGAGAGATTGCATCACGGATTTGGAGGCCCGCCCTGGGGTGGTGGCAAGCGCGGAGGCTGGTTTATGCAACCGCCGGTATGGGGTTTTTTACAGCCCTGTTTGCTGCTTATACTATCGGAAGGACCACAACACGGCTACAGCATGATAGAGCAATTAGCCGCTCGGAAGTTGCTGGGGCAGGACGTAGACGTAGGCAATCTATATCGCACTTTACACCGGATGGAAGCCGCCGGACTGGTCGAGTCTAGCTGGAGCGAGCGAGGGGTAGGCCCGAATAAACGGGTTTATCAGATAAACGAGCGCGGCAGAGAAATTTTGCAGCACTGGGCCGGCGCTCTGGAAGAACGTACCCGCCTGATTAACCGTTTCCTGGCTGAATTTCACCAGGTATATGGCCCGGACGGTGGCATTAAACCGGCATTTACTTCCGACGACAACGAAGAAAATCCAATTTGATCAGCTATTGAGTTTGTGGTTTGAAAGGATTACAAGAATTATGAAACGCAACAATTTTTACGATTATGACGGCGGTGAAGTGGAAAACGACGCCGAACCGGTACATTATGGCTTCGGCCCAGGGCGCGGGTTTGACCCCCGGATGGGACGTGGCTTTGGCCCCGGCTTTGGGATGTGGGGTGGGTTTGGACCCGGACGCGGTTTCGGCCCTGGGATGGGACGCGGCTTCGGTTTCCGAGGTGGTTTCGGCCCTGGAATGGGACGCGGCTTTGGCTTTCGAGGCGGTTTCGGCCCCGGCATGGGTCGTGGGTTTGGTCCCTGGTCCGGCTATCAGGCCGAAGCTGAAAAAGGTGACTGGGGTCGCGGCCCCGGTCACGGACACGGCCATGAGCAAGGTCACGGACACGGTCGTGGACAGGAACAGGCAGAGCAAGGCTACGGACGCGGCTATGGCCGGGGACGCGGCTGGGGTCGCCCGAACCTGGATACGATGATCGAAGGTCTGGAGTCGGTCCAGGCTCGGCTGGAACACGAGCTGGGCCGGGTCAAAGAGGGTCTGGAGAAACTGCGGGCCGAGAAATCGCGCCGGGCGGAGGGTGCCAACCCCACCCCAACCCAGCCGGAAGGCCAGCCCAACCAGCCTGAAAAGGGCGGTTTTACCGAAGTTACCAACCTGTAGGCCAGCCTGGCGGCAATTTGTTTAATTGCCAGGCCCGTGCTAAAATGATGTAGGCTAACGAAGCAGCCCGCCAAAATGGGCTGCTTTTCTATTGGAAGTTTTTTCAAGGCTCGTATCTTTAGCACATCTAATAGCCCTCAAGCTAAAAAAAGGAGCTTTGAATACTTCTTCAAACTTGACTTGCGTTTGTTTGTAAGGAGATTCAAAGACATGACAGTAACCGCAATTGTAGGTGCCCAATGGGGCGACGAGGGTAAGGGCAAATTCGTCGATATTCTGGCCCAGGACGCTGATCTGGTAATTCGTTACAACGGCGGCAATAACGCCGGTCACACTATAATGAATGAATTCGGCACTTTCAAGCTTCATCTGGTGCCAAGCGGCGTTTTTCATCCCCAGGCGACCTGTGTTATCGGGCCGGGGGTGGTGATCGACTTGGTCGCGTTGGTCGAAGAATTGCGCGAATTTGAGGCTGCCGGGATCGATTTTAAGAACCGGCTGTTTGTTTCGCCGCGCTGCCATTTGATCCTGCCCTATCACCGGGCACTCGACCGGCTGTACGAAGAAGCCAAAGGTCGCCTCAGCACCGGCACCACCGGGCGGGGTATCGGCCCGGCCTACGCCGACAAAGCCGGTTATAACGGCATCCGGCTATCCGATCTGGCCCGCCGCAGCCTCTTTTTAGAAAAACTCAGCTTGCAAGTCTCGATCAAAAACCGCTTGATGGTCGCGCTAGGTGGCGAAACAATGAGCGCGGATCAGATCGCTTCGCAGTACCTCGATTACTATAATTATCTTCAGCCTTACGTCCGCGAGACCTTCTCGATGGTTCAGGATCACGTGCGGTCGAATAAGAAAGTTTTGCTGGAAGGGGCGCAAGCGGCTTTGCTCGACCCGGATTGGGGAGCTTATCCGTTCGTAACGGCCAGTACCACGCTGGTCAGCGCGGCGACGGGTGGGGCAGGGGTCCCGGCCAACGCTTTCGACCGGATTATCGGGGTGGCAAAAGCCTATACTACCCGCGTCGGAAACGGCCCTTTCCCGACCGAGCAGACCAACGCCGATGGCGAGAAAATACGCAAGAACGGCCAGGAATTCGGTACGACGACCGGGCGACCCCGGCGGTGCGGCTGGTTCGATGCCGAGGTGGTTCGCTTTGCTGCCGCGCTAAACGGCTTTACCGAACTGGCCCTGACCAAGCTGGACGTTTTTGATGATTTCGACCGGATTAAACTGGCGACCGGCTACGAGTGGGCCGGTAAACCGGCTAATTATTCGGATGGCGATTCGATTTTCCTGGAGGAGTGCCGCCCGGTGTACGAGGACTGGGAAGGTTGGCAAAGCTCGATCAGTGCGGCCACTACTTTTGAGGAATTGCCCGAAAAAGCCCGGCTCTATATTCAAAGGTTGGAAAAGGTCACGGGGCTACCGGCGCGCTGGATCGGGGTCGGGCCTCGCCGCGAGGAAACGATCAGCCGCTAATCGTAATAAAAAGACTAAATTAGGACTTTCGCTTTGGCCTCACATATGTGAGGCCAAAGCGAAAGTAAAAAGGGATTTAGAGGGGAGACCCCTTATACCCCCCGCATGGGCTGCGCCCCTACGCACCCCGCTTTAAGGCAATTTTCGTCTATAAGCAAAAGTCCTACAAATAATACTTCCACCGCTTTTCTGCTACAATAGCTGGCAGAAAAGCTTTTTTTATTTCACGGTATTTCAATTAAAGACGGAGAATGTGCATGATCAGCGTTGATTTAAGTACGACCGCCCGCGAACGTATGAACCGGGCGCACCGGTTGGAACGCGACCGGCGGGGGCCGCTGGGACTGAGCTGGCCGAGTCTGGTGCTTGGGGGGGCGGCCCTGGTGCTGGCGGTGCTACCGGCCCTGGGTTTACCGGCGGTCAACCAGCGTCTGATCACTCAGGTGCTGCTATTTGCGGCCTTCGCTCTTAGCTACGATTTGCTGTTTGGCTATACCGGTATCTTCAGCTTTGGGCACGCGTTGTTCTTCGGGGTCGGAGCCTACAGCGTGGCTCTCGGCGCACTCAAGTTTGGCTGGCCTTTGTGGGTGGGGGCGACGGTCGGGGTAGTGCTGTGCGGGTTGTTGGGCATAGGGATCGGGTTCGTCTCGTTAAGGGTGCAGGGGGTCTTTTTTGCCATGATCACGCTGGCCCTGGCGACGACTGCCTTTAGCCTCAGCGGGAAATGGGTCGATCTGACCAAAGGTGACGAGGGTTTATCGCTGATCCAGGCCAAAGACGCGCCGGACGGTTTGCCGATTTATTTTATGGCCCTGGCGTTGGGAGTAGGTTCTTACTTCGGGCTGTTGCGGCTGGTAAATTCGCCGCTGGGCCGGGTACTGGTTGCGATCCGCGAGAACGAACGCCGGGCCGAAATGCTGGGTTACAATCTGCTACTTTATAAGGTGGTGGCATTGGGTTTTTCGGCCATTATTGCCGGGCTGGCCGGGATGCTTTACGGCCTGAGCAACGGCATCGTCAATCCGGGGGTACTCTCATCCGATTTGTCGCTGCTACCGCTTTTGATGGTGATTTTGGGCGGGGCCGGGACGCTTTACGGGGCGGTCATCGGGGCGGTCGTGATAGAATGCCTGAATTTTGTGTTGAGTAGCCGGGAGTTTGTCGAGACGATCAAGGACTGGTTTATCATTGGGCCGGTTTTGCAACACTGGTTGTTACTGCTCGGTCTGATCTATGTGCTGATCGTGCTTTTTTTGCCGGATGGAATAGTAGGAACCTGGCAGCGTTACCGCCTGGGCCGGGCAACCCCCACCGAGTAAGTTTTATAGCGGTAGAATAAAAAACACCCCGACCCTTTTTTAAGAGGGTTGGGGTGTTTTCTATTAATAAGTTTTGAGCTGGAGCAAAAGGTCGCGGGCGCGTTCGAGGGTTTCGGGCTTCTTGCAAAAGCAAAAGCGGATTTTGGTCCGGCCCAACTCGTGGTCGCGGTAGAATGAGCTACCGGGCACAGTCGCTACCCCCAGATTATCGATCAGCCAGCGCGCAAAGCTGATGTCGTCGGGCTGGCCGACCCGCTTCATCAAATCGGCGGCATCGGTCATAATATAGTAAGCCCCTTGCGGCTGGTAGACAAAAAAGCCGGCTTCCTTCAAAAATTCGACCATAAAATCGCGTTTGGTGCGGTACAGGTTCCCCAAATTGGTGTAATAGTCGTCCTCGAAAGTGAGGGCGTGGGCCGCTCCTTCTTGCAGCGGGGCGGCGGCCCCGACCGTCAGGAAGTCGTGGACTTTACGGATGGCGTTGCTGATTTCGTAAGGAGCGATCAGCCAGCCGATGCGCCAGCCGGTCGCGCTGTAGGTCTTGGAAAGACCGCTTATCGTGATCGTGCGCTCGTACATACCGGGCAGCGTCGCCAGGCTGATATGCTCGCCACTGTACACCATGTGTTCGTAGATTTCGTCGGTAATCGCCAGGACATCCCATTTCTGGCACAGGTCGGCGATGAATTGGAGTTCGTCACGGCTAAAGACTTTGCCAGTGGGGTTGTTGGGAGTGTTTATGACAATGGCGCGGGTTTTGTCGTTAAAGGCAGCCGCCAGTTCTGCTTGCTTGAAATGCCAGTCCGGTTCGTAAAGCGTGACGTGGCGGGGGACGGCTCCGCTCAGAATGGCGTCCGGGCCATAATTTTCGTAGTAGGGTTCAAAAATAATAATTTCTTCACCCGGATCGACTACCGCTAATACCGCCGCCATCATCGCTTCGGTGGCTCCGCAAGCGACGGTCAGTTCACGCTCTGGGTCGGGCCGGTAGCCGTGAAAATGTTCGGTTTTGGTGGCGATGGCATTGCGGAGCGATTTGGAACCCCAGGTAATAGCGTACTGGTTAACGTCGTTGTTGATTGCTTCGCAGGCGGCCTGTTTCATTGAGGCTGGAGCCGCGAAATCTGGAAACCCCTGGGCCAGATTGACCCCCGGTGGGCCGCCTTTGGCTTCGTGAGCTAAAAATAAACGGGTCATTTCACGAATGACCGACTCGTTAAACTGTTGAGCTTTTTTACTGGTCCGCATTACCAAATCTTTGCTCCTACTCCATTCCAGCTAATTGTTTAATTTTGGCGGCCAATTCGCGGGGAATAAAAGGTTTTACCAGATAATCGGTCGCCCCGACGGCCAGACCTTCGCCGATTTCGTAATTTTGAGCTTTGGCCGACAGAAATAAAATAGGGATGTTTTCCATTTCGGGTATTTCGCGCAACTGGCGGCACACCTCGTACCCGCTCATAAAGGGCATCATAACATCGAGTAAAATAATACCCGGCTTCTGTTCGATAGCCATTTCCAAAGCCTGCCGTCCGTCGGAAGCCTCAATAACCTCAAAGCCGACCCTTTCCAGGGTGAACACTACCAGACGACGAATATCCTTCTCGTCATCTGCTACCAATACCTTCATTTTTGGTTTGCCTCCCAAGCCGATTTAAGTGGCATAAAGATGGCACTTTTTCCATCTAACCATAATAAATCTAACAATTAATCGAGAAATTTAGTCCTGTTTGACCCCGGTGGCGCGCCTTTAGCGTTTGGCGGCCAGTCGTTGGGCGACGATTAACAACCGTCGCTGCAAATAGGGTTTGGGTACAACATTATAAAAGCGACCCTTTAGTTCGTCCGTTCCAATCCGCGATAATCCTTCAGCCTTGCGCGCGCCTAGCTCGCCGGTACCGCTGCGTTTGGCACCCAATTCGCCGGTACCGCCGCGCCGACCACGTAACTCACCCGTCCCATTCCGGCCTCGACCCGTGCCGACCAGGGTTGGCTGGTAATTCGGTGACGGATCAGGCGCGATTTGTTCCGGTCGCAAGAAGATAATCGTTGGTGTTTTGGACAATAGCTGGTCTTCGCGCAACATTTCAAAAAGGGTGGGTTCTTCTTCGCTACCATCCAATTCGCCCGGAATATCCAGCAAAAGCCAATTGGGCCGATAACGCCGGGCCAGCGTCAGAGCGTCGGCCTCCCGCATTGCCCGGTAAACCCTGGTAAAACCGGCTTCCCGCACCAGTTTATCCAGGCTACGCAGCGAGTCGCTAGAGGGACTGACCAGCAAAATAGCCTGTTGTTGTTTGAATTCGCTCAGGTCAATTTCGTTGCTATCCGGGACTATGGTTTGTTCCAGACACTCTAAAATCAAGCTTTCGGTGGCAGGCCAGGGCAAAACGGCGCGGGCACCGGCAGAAATAACCCGTTGCTCGACCGGCGACAGGCTCAAAGTCAGGATGGCCGCCCCGCGCAAGGCCGGGGCCAGTTGTCTGCCGTCGACTTCCCCCCATAGGTCGGCCTCGGCTCCGTTGTTGATGATCAAGTCGGGTTGCCAGGAGGGAGTTTCGGAAACCAGTTCGGCCTGGTCGTGGGCAACAATGACCTGAAAGCCGCCTAAGCCGAGGGTTTGCTGGATCACCCGGCCAAATTCGGCATCTTTGCTGACGACCAGCGCGGCGTAATGCGGAACCTGTTCGACTCTCTCGTTCATATAGGATTTGAGTTCGACCGGTTGGCCGATAATCGGTACCTGCATAATAATAATACTGCCGCCCTCGGCTTCCGGTCGATTTTCGGCGCGTACTTTGCCTTCGTGCATATCCACAATAGTTTTTGCAATTGCCAGTCCCAGACCCGGCCCGCTTCCCTCCCGCCAGACCTGGTTTTGCGGTCGCCAGAATTTTGTAAATACCCGCTCCAGGTCGGGTTGGTCGATGCCCGGCCCATCGTCGGCAACCCGGATTTCTACCATCTGATCATCCTGGCTGCGCCCGATGTGAAAATGCACTGTTTTACCAGGGGGCGTAACCTGTCCGGCGTGGGCAATAATCGCCCGCAGAGCCTGACTAAAGCGTTCGGAATCGAGACTGGCAATCAGGGGACCCGGCCCATAGGTTACTTCAAATTCTACTCCCCTGGCTTCCAATTGAGGTCGGACCTGGGCACAGGTTTCCAGGGCCAGGGCCTGGGCATCGATCATATCGGGTTTGAAACCCAGCAAACCGGCTTCCAGGCGAGAAACATCCAGCAAATCGCCGATAATGCGCGATAGCTTCTCGGCATTAAGCCCTACCACGCTCAGAAAGTCGCGTTGGGCATCGTTGATTGGACCGGTTTCACCTTCTAGCACTAAATCGATATAACCTTTGATCGAGGTAAGTGGGGTACGTAATTCGTGGGCGACGTGCGAAATAAACTCTGCCCGTTCCTTTTCGTTCAGGTCGCTGGTGGATATACGCTGTTGAAGCATAAAAGCTTGCTGGTAAAGCTGTTGGGATTGGGTTTCCAGTTCGCCCACGCGGCCTCGCAGAAAATTTAGTTCCTCCTCCGGGGAGCTATAGGGGGAACGGGCGCGGCTGGTATTACCAGTGGTTTTGGTTTCACTCATTATTTTATTCCTGCCAGGTGAAGCAACATTGTTTCCATTTGAGCCTGGTTGGTTTGTACAGTTGGGTAGGCCATTATTATTTTATCCAATTAGGAACTTAGTGTGCTGGTATCGGGTGCTACCAGACTGTTTTCGCCGGCTGCCGTTTCCTGGCTAAAACCTTTGAAGCGGTACCCTACGCCGCGTTCGGTCAGAATATAAGTCGGTTTTGAGGCGTCCGGCTCGATTTTTTCTCTTAATCGGCGGATGTGGACCCGTAATCCTTCTACATAAACTTCTTCCTCTGGACTCCACACTCTTGCCAGCAGCGAGTCGGTGGTCAAGACCTGTCCGGCATGACGCACCAGCATATGCAGCAACTTGGATTCGGTAGGGGTAAGTTCCTGGCGAGAAGTGCGAACATCGGCCCAGTGCTGGCCGAAATTGATCTTCAAAGCCTCGTCAACTACGATTTCGGCACTGGAGCCGGTAGTTTGGACATCTCCAAACCGCCGCAGCACTCGCCTGACCCGTGCGGCCAGTTCCCGGTTATTAAAGGGTTTGACGATGTAATCTTCGGCGTAGCGGTCGAGGCCATCCACAATCGTGTCTTCGTTATCCACCCCGGTAAGCATTATTACCGGCACGATGGCATATTGTTGCAACCGGCGGCAAACCTCGAAGCCGTTTATATCCGGCAAATTGAGGTCTACAATGGCGAGATTGGGCAATTCGCGGGTTAGCTTATTGAGTGCCTGTTGCCCGGTCACTGCCGTACTGACCTCGAAGCCTTCGCTTTCGAGAGCTTGTCTCACCAACCGCAATATATGTGGGTCGTCATCAACCACCAGAATTGTTGGTAAATTCATCCTTATGCTGCTTTCTTTGCAGACGCGCCGTTTCCGCCCTGCCAATAATGGCTATATATGAACTTAGGACTTTTGCTTCAACCTCACCGGGTGAGGTTGAAGCAAAAGTAAAAAGGGATTTAGAAGGGAGGCCCCTGTGACCCCCGCATGGGCTGCACCCCTACGTACCCCGCTTTAACTTGGTTTTCGCCTCTAATCGAAAGTGCTAGAACCCTAAAAGTTACAAGAAATCTGCTTCAGCCGGATTATTCCCATTCGATGGTGGCCGGGGGTTTGCTGGTTATATCGTATACGACCCGGTTGACTCCGGCCACCTCGTTGACGATCCGGCTGCTGATGCGTGCCAGAACCTCGTGCGGCAAACGCGCCCAATCGGCGGTCATGCCATCTTTGCTACTGACCGCCCGGACGGCTACCAGATTACTATAGGTCCGGCCATCGCCCATAACCCCGACACTCTGGACCGGAGTTAATACGGCGAAATACTGCCAGACTTTATCTTCGCCTTCGCCATCCAGACCGGCTCCCCGGATTTCCTCGCGGACAATCGCATCCGCCGCTCTAAGTACGCTTAAACGTTCTTCGCTGACCGCGCCCAGTACCCGCACTGCCAGACCGGGACCGGGGAAAGGTTGCCGCCAGACGACTTCTTCGGGCAACCCCAGTTCGCGCCCGACCAGGCGCACTTCGTCTTTGAACAGATAGCGCAGCGGTTCGACCAGCTTGAGTTGCATATCCGCCGGGAGGCCACCCACGTTGTGATGGGTTTTAATCCGGCTGGCGGTGGTGTTTTCGGCGGTAGCACTTTCGATCACGTCGGGATAAAGGGTGCCCTGTACCAGCCATTTGCTTTCGCCGATCTTGCGGGCTTCGGCCTCGAAAATCCGAATAAATTCGGTGCCAATGATCTTGCGCTTTTCCTCCGGGTCGCTTACTCCGGCCAGTTTGCTCAGAAAGCGGTCGGTCGCATCGACATACACCAGGCGCAAACCCAGTTCATCCCGGAAGACTTTGATCACGCTTTCGGCTTCACCCTGGCGCAACAGGCCGTTATTTACAAAAACACACGTCAGTCGGTCGCCAATGGCCCGGCCTACCAGGGTCGCTGCTACTGCCGAATCGACCCCGCCGCTCAAACCACAAATGGCGGTATCGGTCGGGCCGACTTTATCCCGGATCAATTCCAGGCTGGTCTGGATAAAGGTATCGGAGGTCCAATCGCCTTTGCAATGACAAATTTGATAGAGAAAATGTTTGAGGATGGCGGCCCCTTGCTGGGTGTGGTTTACTTCAGGGTGGAATTGGACACCGAGGATTGGAGCGTTACCGGTGGGATTACGGCCTTCCATGGCGGCAATCGGGGTGGTGCGGGTGCGGGCGGTAACTTTAAAATCGGGGGGAGGAGCCGCGATATTATCACCGTGACTCATCCAGACGCTCAAGGAGGACGGCAGCCCTTCAAAGAGGGTGGCACTCGGTTCAAGTTCCACATCGGCCTGACCGTATTCACGCTGATTGACGGCCTCGACCTCGCCCCCCAGGGCTTTTGCCAGTAAACCCATACCGTAACAAATACCCAGCACCGGCAGGCCACTGGTCAGCACGTAACCGGCTAACTGGGGCGCACCAACATCATAAACGCTGGCTGGCCCGCCTGACAGGATAAAACCGCGCGGATTCAAAGCGGCCACGCGTTCCCAGGCGGTATCGTGTGGCAAAATTTCGCAATATACATTGGCTTCACGTACCCGCCGAGCGATTAAACGGGTGAATTGGGAGCCGTAGTCCAGAATAACTATCGCTTCACTACTTACAGTAGCCATCGAGCCGGTGCCTCTCTTAAGAAATATAAATAGTTCTATATACTTCTATGTAAGTAAACATTATATACTAAAAAATTTATATATTAAAGTTTGTTCTCAGGTTCAGGCTCGATATAAGAATATTCAGTGTCGAACTGCCAATCGTTTACCCCTTCCAGGAGTAATTCTAATCTAGGATGAAGCGGATCGATTTTCTTAACAAGCTGAATATCGACGACCCGGTTATCGTTTAATTGCAAAGCCTCACAAACAGCGTCCAGGGTTATTTTAAGACCACCGTCAAGGTCACGTTTATGGGGAGAAGTAAAATAAAACTCCAGGAAAAATGACAAGTACGACCGGGCAAAATCGGAACGTAGGGTGTCGGTCAGGGTTTCATCATCTTCCAGAAGGGCCACGCGCCGGTGTGCCTCTTTTTTCCACTTACGAGCCTCCTCGCTTAATACTCGCCTGCCATTAACGGTACTGTATTGCGAGTTAATACCTGGGGGTAAGGGCAGAGAAATCTTCAATGTTGGAGCGAGCCGTTTCTTCACCATTGGGCTATTATAGTACAAACGCCTTTCGTTTGTCACTATTCAAAGTAAGCTAATTTGATTTTTGACAATAGCGGTCTTATATTAGGGGCGGGGTACAATGATTAGCTTGTTTTAACAAAATAAAAAGAGTATCTACACGGGAGACCCTGTATGACCCCGCAGGGATTGCGCTCCTACTAACCCCGCCTCGAAGGAGGTAGCCTGAATAGTTACGGTTTATTTTATGAAGTGAGGTTCGAATTTAATGAGCGATAAAGTTTGTGTAGTCGTGGGAGTCGGACCAGGTATTGGTCTGGCGGTTGCGCGACGGTTTGGCCGGGAAGGCTACCGGTTGGCCCTGCTAGCTCGTCAAGAAACGGCTCTGAACCAGTATGTCAGCGAATTGCAAAGCCTGGGTCTGACGGCGCAAGGGTTTCAGGCCGACTCGGCGGATTTTGCTGGATTAGCGGCCACGTTTGCGACTATTAGCCAGCAATTAGGTCAACCGAGTGTGCTGGTTTATAATGCGGCGATTATCCAACCCGGTATGCCTTCCAGCCTTTCGCCCGACCAGTTGCTAAAGGAATTTACGGTAGATGTGGCCGGGGCGTTGGTCTGTGCCCAGCAGGTCATTCCGGCCATGCGACAGCAAAAAGCCGGTACAATCCTCTTGACCGGTGGCGGGCTGTCTCTCCAACCGGCGGCCTTTGTCTCGGCTCTTTCGATTGGCAAGGCTGGCATTCGGAGTCTGGCGTATAGTCTGGGTGAAGAACTGGCGGCAGATAATATTCAGGTGGCTACGATAACGGTTTGCGGTACGGTTACGCCCGGTACTTTTTACGATCCCGACCGGATTGCCGACTCCTATTGGGAGTTGCATAACCAGAGCGGTGAGCAACGCCAGCGCGAAATTATTTTCAAGCAATAAACTAATCTTTGTTTTGAGTCACCCCCAACCCCCTCAAGGGGGCTATATTAAAAGAGCTAAACTTTTTGGCTTTGCCAAAAAGTTTAGCTCCTAATTGCTGTATTCTACACTCTGGCGTGGCTGGGTCGTGGGGTCTTTACTATGTTGCCTGAAGCGGAATTTCAATAGTCCAATTAATTCGCTTTATTGGGAGGTTTTAAGCCTATCAGCCCTGCCGGAATTACAAACCCGGCTTTACATTCCGGTTGTTTTGTTGTTAAATACCTCCAGGTATGCGGGGAATTTAGCTACACCCAAGCAAACGACATTTAGTTGTAGACCGAACAGAGCTACCCCTATTGAAATTGGTTTAAGATCGGTCGGGGGGCCGGGCCTCCTGGCGATTGGAGGAATTTTCTTGTTTAGAAACAGATTTTATAATTTATATCTTTGTCTGTCATTATTTATGCTGGCCGGTCTGCTGGCAGCTTGCGGCGGGAGTGGAGTTGACTCGAAACCGGCCCCGCCAAACCTGGAGGTTATCACGGCCTCCCAGAATCAACTGGCAGTCACGACCGTGACCGGTGATACAACGACCGTTTCGAGTGTTCCGGCGACGATTGCCCCGACCATCAATTCCACTGCTTCTCAGACGACCCAAACCACTACAAATAATACCGCGAACACTACTTCGGCGGTGGCGACCGCAGCAAAGACCACTAGCAGCCTGGCCGTGACGACGGCGGTCCCGGCCAAAGCGGCAGTCGCGGTGCCAGCCTTGAAAAAGGGGGTATTGCTTTCGCCAATGACCTGGGAGGCCCAGACCTGGAATAACTGCGCGCCGGTTTCGGCTCTGATGGCTTTGAGTTACTACGGTGTGAAATTGACCCAGGCCGAGTGCGCTAAAGCTTTGCGGCCAAACCTGGGAGATAAAGATAATCCTTCCGGCGATAAACACGTGCGACCGGAGGAACTGACCGCCTTTATTACCAGTAAAGGTTTTAAAGTAATCCAGCGTGACAATGGCTCGCTCGATCAGTTGCGGGCTTTGCTTTCGGCGGGAGTGCCGGTGATTACTCAGCAATGGCTGCACGATAACGATGACATTGGACACTACCGGGTAGCTCGCGGTTACGACCTGGCTAGCAATGTGGTGATTTTTAACGACTCGATGGATCGAAAGGCCGAAACGGTGGTCGATAACGCCTTTCAGGATAAACTTTGGAAAGGCTACGACCGCCGCTATTTTCCGGTTTACACGGCGGCGCAGGAACCGCTGGTGATGGCGATTCTCGGTGAGGATGCCAACCAGCAAGCCAATATGAACCGGGCACTGGCGGCAGCTCAGAAATACAGCCAGGCTCAACCGGAGGATATAGACGGCTGGCGCAATCTGGGTTATTTGTACTTCGCCCGCAACGACTATAAGGCGGCCCTGGACGTTTGGGAGCAACACCTGACCAAGCTTTTGAAGCCGAGCGATAACGGACCTTACAACCGCTTTTTGTGGTACCAGCTATGGCCGGTCGAAAGTTACAATCGGACCGGCAACTTTGAGCAGGTGATCAAGCTGGCTCCGAACGAGATCGATCACGCCAAAATTTATGCTGAAGCGCGTTACGAATATGCTTTTGCATTATCGAACCTGGGCCGTAAAGATGAGGCGATTGCCCAGCTTAAAAAAGCCTTGCTGGACGACCAGAATTACCGGCCAACCTATGATCTTTTAGCCAAGTTAGGAGTTAGCTAGACCAGCCGTCGGGCGGGGCGGTCAGGTCTGGTTTGCGGGTCAAGCCTGATCGCTTTGCTCGATTAGCTGCTCACCTCTATCATGATAATCTCCGATAAAACCGAAGAAGTGCGGCCCGAACCGGCAGGCACTACGCCACCGGTCGGGCGCAACCATACTCCTCTCAGCGCGGGAGGCTGGTCGCTGGCCTCGTATGTGATCAGCTATGCGGTGGGAGCCTTGATTTTTATTCCGTTAGCTCGCTTTCTCAACCCGGAGGATTTCGGGTTATATACCGAGGCCAGCATATTTTATGCGGCAGTGGCGGTGATGATCGAGATGCCCTTGATCCGGGGGTTGATACGGTCAACCGGTGATCAACGCCAGGCGGCACAGGCGGTGCTATGGTTGTCGATCTGGCTGGGCCTGGGTGGGACGGTGGTTTGTGCTTTGCTGGGCTTCCCACTATCCCAGATTTACCGGCTTAATACGACGATCCCGGAGGCGGCAAATATTGCTTTCAGGCTTTACGGTCAGAAGACGGTGCCGGTGGCGACCGGACAGGAATTAATTCCGATTATGTTTTTGCTATCGCTGGCGGTGCTGGCAACCGCGCTGGGAGTGGTGCCGCTGGCCCGTTTGTCGCGGGATTTGAATTTCCGGCGCAAGCTTTTGCCGGATACGATTTCGCTGGCGGTGGGGGCGGGGGTAGCCCTGGTGACGGCTCTGCTGGGAGCCGGGGTTTATAGTTTGATTTTGTATGCGCTGGCGCGGGCACTGGCTAATGCCGGGATTGCCTGGCTGGTGGCTGGCTACCGTCCCGAACGTCGCCGGGCGACCTGGGCCGAAATGCGGTCTTTCCTGCCGTTTGTGGTTCCGGCCAGTGGGGGAGAACTGGCTCTGCAAGCTCGCTTTAATATGGATTTTGCCATCGGTGGGGCGCAACTGGGTTCGAGCGCGCTGGGGATTTATACGCTGGCCTGGGATAGTGCCGATAAACCGGCCAAGCTGGTTAATTCGTTTTTTAACCAGGTCGGTTTTGCCAGTTTTGCCCGGCTACAAAAGAATCTACCTCGCGTGCGCGGTTTGTACTTTAGTGCGACCCGGCTTCTGGCCTCGGTGACGCTGCCGCTTTTTTTGAGTGTTTTGTTTTTGCGGCAGGACCTGGTGGCGGCCCTACTGGGAGCCAAGTGGCAAAACACGGTCGACGCGATGTTTCCGCTATTTATTCTCCAGGCTTTATGGATTATCTTTCAACCGGCTTCAGGTCTGGTGCTGGCCCTGGGACACAGCCGGGTTTTTGCGACGGTAAACGGCTTGAGCCTGGTATTTACAGTAGCGGCGGTTATAGTGGGGGCGGCAAACGGTATTTTGGGATTGGCCTGGGCCATGTTGTTGGCGTCCGGCCTGACCTCGGTAAGCTGGGGAGGGCTGGTGCTGTTGTATATCGAGCCGACACGGTCGGAAGTCTGGCAGGCGGCTCGAATACCACTGATAATGACGCTGGCGGTACTACCGGCGGTGGCCTTGACGGATACGGCTACTAACCTGGCGCATCTCCCGGCGATCTTACGATTGGGATTGACTATCGCGGTGGGCGGGGCGGTCTTTGTGGTGGCCGGGTGGCGGTGTTTACCATCGTTGCGCCAGGATTTAGCCCGGATGCGGGAAGCTTTACCCACCGATTAAATCATAGGTTGGACAAAGGCCAGGGCGGACTGGCGAACCTCTTCATAAATTTCGCGCCAGGGCCGTCCGGTCTGACGAGCCAGGGCTGCCACACTTTCGTATTCGGGTACGGCCTCGACGACGCGCTGCTGCAAGATTTTTAGTTTGACCTGGGCCGGACCCGCCGGAGTTTGAACCTGCCGGAACTCGCGGTCGGCCATATAGCGGGTCAGGCGGCTGCAACGCACGCCAAAGGTGCTGCTTTCGGTCAGGATCAGGGCGGCTAACCGGGCTTCGTCGGTGGGCCGGGCCAGCACACTGAGTTTGGTCGCCGGTCGATTTTTCTTCATCTGGATCGGCGTGAAATAGACGTCGAGGGCCTCGGCTTGCATTAACTTCTCCAACAAAAAGCCCAATCCCTCACCGGTCATATCGTCCAGGTTAGTTTCGATCAGGCTAACTTCGCCGATGGTTGGGGTTAGCGTTTCCGTTGCAGGCGGGGTGACTGGTTGGGGCTGGTGCGGGTGGTCGTGTTGAGGGTGATCGGCTTGAAAGCGGTCGGGTTCCGGGTGATGATGTGCGTGGTCCGGCTCAGGGGTGGCAGGTGGTCGAGGGTTGGTGGCGGTGGTGCCGAGCCAGAGGCGCAGGGCGTTGGGCCAATCGAATTGGCGGCTACCAAAGCCGTAACCGGTGGCGGCCAGGGTCATAGCGGGCCGGGTAGTTTTCCCCGGCTGGACCAGGGCCGCCAGCAGAGCCGCCCCGGTGGGGGTAATCATTTCGCTCCTGGCCGGATATTCGATGCCGCCACTGAGAGTTACGACCGGTGAGAGGGTTGCGCCGAACCGGGCCAGCAGTTCCAGGGTGGCCGGGGCGGGAACCGGCATCAGACCGTGCGCCGCCCGGACAAAACCGGCCCCTACCGGCAGCGGGCTGCAATAGAATTCTTCGATCCCAAAGTATTCAAAGCCGATACAGGCCCCCACAATGTCCACGATAGCATCGACCGCGCCGACTTCGTGAAAGTGAACCTGTTCGGGCGGGATATTGTGAATTTGGCCTTCGACCTCAGCCAGCAAGCGGAAAACCCGTTTAGCCCGCTCTTGAACGCGCTCCGGTAAACTGCTGGCCTCGATCAGCCCTTCGATCAGGCTGAGTGAGCGGGACTGGGGATCGCTTTCGGCCACCTCGACGTCCAGTTTGAGGCCGCTAATGTGGTGCTGTTCGACGGTGCGGACGGCCAGCCGGAAGCCGGGCAATTTCAGGAGGGCGAGCTGGCTTTGCAAATGTTCGAGGGGTAGGCCGAGGTGAAGCAAGGCTCCGAGCGTCATATCCCCGCTCAAGCCGGAATAAGCATCAAAATAAAGGATTTTACTCATCGAGCGGGGCGGCCTTTCGGGCGGCTTTGTTGGCGGCGGCGTCTTTTTCTACTTTAAGCTGTCCGCAGGCAGCTTGAATATCGCGGCCTTTTTCGACGCGGAGGCTGTTGGGAATGCCGTAGTGGTCGAGTTCGGCCTGAAAAGCCTTGACCCGCTCGCCGGTCGAGCCGCGCTGTCCGCTACCGGGGACCGGGTTCATGGGGATCAGATTGACGTGGCAGAGCATCCCTTTGAGCAGGAGGCCCAGTTCGCGGGCCGCCGCCGGGCTGTCGTTCTGGCCGTTGACCAGGGTATATTCAAAGCTCAGGCGGCGATTGGTTTTCTCGATATACTCCCGGCAGGCGTCCATCAGAACCGAGATCGGGAAACGCTGGTTTACCGGCAGCATAGAATTGCGCAGCGTGTCGTTGGCGGCGTGCAGCGAGATCGCCAAATTGACCGGCAAATCTTCGGCGGCAAAGCGGCGGATCATCGGGGCCAGCCCGACGGTTGAAACCGTCATTTTGCGGGCACTGAGATTGACACCCTGGGGGTCGTGAAAACGGCGGATAGCTTTCCAAAGATGCTGGTAGTTCGCCAGTGGTTCGCCCATGCCCATAAAAACCAGGTTAGTCACTCGGCGATGACCAAGTGAAAATTTCTGGTCGGTAGAGTGGGCTAAAAACCTTTCAAAATGCAAGACCTGCTGAATGATTTCGCCCGGCTGCAAATTACGGGTAAGGCCAAGCTGCCCGGTGGCGCAGAAAGTACAACCCATCGCACAACCGGCCTGGGTGGAGACACAGACGGTCGCCCGGTCGGGGTAGAGCATGAGGACGCTTTCGATCTCGGCTCCGTCGCTCAAGCGGAAAAGGACTTTGCGGGTCTGGCCGTCGTGGGCAACTTTTTCGACAACCACTTCCATCGGGGAAAGGGCGGCTCGCTCCGCGAGTGCTTTGACCAACTGGCCGGGCAGATTGCTCATTTCGGTGTAATCGGCCACGAAATTCTGGTATAGCCAGCCCCAGACCTGTTTGGCCCGGAAGCCCGGTTGGCCCAGTTCTTTGATCAGGCCAGTCAATTCGCTCAGGTCGAGATCGAGCAGGGTGGGGGCGGGTTTACGCACCAGCGATAGCGGTTTGAGCCTCGGTTGGTTTAGTTGCTCGACCAGCGCGAAATCGGGGGCAAGCTCGTTATTATTGATGATACTTGTTTCTGACATTCTTACTTTTAGTTTTGTTCCGGTAGGCTGGTAGCGGGGTTTGTCCTGATCAGCCAAAGTTTTTTCAAAAGAAAAGGTTGCCGGTATTGCTACCAACAACCTCTATTATACCATTTTATTCTACTCTTATTCTAGCCTATACGGCCAGAAATCAGGGTTTGGGCGGTAGGAGGGCCTCGGCACTGAAGGCGATATTCTGGTAGCTGGCGGCTACGGTATCGTCTTTAGCCCGTCCCGCGCCGATAAATGAAATCGATAGGCCGTCGGTGTTGAAATTAAACGGGTCGCCCACCGACTGGTTATCAAACATAGCGATTAGCTGGTTGTTTTGCCAGGAGAAATGAAAGTGGTGGACAATTTTCTGGTCGGTCGAATCGGGTGGGTTGTAACGCCGCAATTTAGCCCCGCCGGTGTAATTGCCTTCGAGCATCAGGGTTAACGAGTTGGGCGACAAGCCACCGGCATCGTGGATCAAGCCGATTTCCAGGGTTTCACCTTTGGCGTTGGCGAACCGGACGAAGTTTTTGTAACCACTACCGTAACCCATCGTGCAATTTGCGCCTTTGGCATCGCAAACCGGCGCGAAATCCAGGTCCAGATTACCGGCGTTTGCCAGCAGACCGGCCTCGACCCGGCCACCGGCCAGGAAATCGGCTTTAGGGTTATCATTCCAGAAGGAAGGATTGACCCGCGCTCCCAGCAAGACCAGGCTGGTGTTATCTTTGCCGGTGGTAAGGCCGATGCCGGGGTCATTCTGGAAAGTTGCCAGCTTCACGGTGGTGCCGGGAGTGGTCTGGAAGCTGAAGTTTGGCGAAACGACCTCGCTGCCGTAAATATCTTTGTTGTGGACCCGGAAGTTGTAGGTTTGGCCGGGAATGAGGTCGGTTAGGACCCGGTTATGGTTGGTGCCCAGTGGTTCGTAAACCCAGGTACTCTGGCCGTATCTGTCGGTCGGGCCGTATTCGACCCAGGAATTGGCCGGGGTGCCGGTGGTCCATTTGACCTGGACGCCATTTTGCCAGGCACCATAGGCCTGAACGCCCTCGATAACCGGCGCACCGGGCAAACTGCCTTCCCACAAGAAGGTTACATCGAGTTTACCGGCGGAAGCACCATCCAGGTTCAGGTCGTCCCAGTAGGTGCCGTCAGCGATGTCAATGCCGCTGGGATTGTAAACCCCGACCCCGTTTTCGTTGAGACCCCGGTTGTGTTTGTCGAAATATGCTTTTTCAGCCTGGGGAACGCCTACCGGCAGGTCGGTGAATTCGTGCCGGGGGTTGTGCCAGTAATTGTCGTGGAAGTTCCAGGGACCGGTGTCCCAGACTGGAGCCACCGCGCTGAGACCAGCGGGGGTAGTAATCCGAACTTTGTAATCCGACTTGCCGAGGTCGCTCAGGGCGGTCCAGCTTGGCAGCGATACAAAATGGTCGTGCGGCTGGATGATATGGCCGTTAGCGGTGCGACCACCGACCAACCCTTCACGAGTAGCGTATACCCGGTAGGTGGGCGGCTGGGCCAGGACCGGGGCGGGTTGGGCGATATTCGCCAGTGAGAAATAACGGGCGGTCGAAAGGTTGTTCAGGTCGCGGCGGTTGGCTTCCAGCCGGATATTGTTAAAGGTTGGCGACTGGCCGAGACTGGCTCCAAAGAGGCGGACGCGGTACTGAGCATACAAAAAGGCGTTATTAGCCCCAAAATCAGCTTTTTGGCCGCTGGTGTCGAGGGTTTGCCACAGGCTCCAGTTTTGGTTGTCTGGGCTAACCCGCAGGTCTACTTCGAGGTGGGTTCCGGCGGGGGTTTCGGCTTGCCAGCTTGCCTGCAAGGTGTTAAAGGCTTCGGGGAAGGTCTGGGGTAGGGCACTAAAAAGGCCAAAATCGGCCCAATCACCACTCCAGCGAGGCGGTTGAAAGCCCTGTCCGGCCAGCCCTAAACCCAGGCCGTCGTCATACCGGATATTGAGCAGGTTGGTGTAACGCCCGCTAGTTATTACGCTAGCCGGTTCGCTAAAGGTTTGGGTTAAAGTTTGCGGTGGTGTGGGGGTACCCGGCAGGTTGGCCGCAGCGACTAGACCGGGGAGTGATACAAAATTCAAGGTCAGCAGACTGACCAGCAGTAGACTGAGGTGGACGACCCGATGCTGGCTCGCCGCCTCTTTAGAGACCCTGGTTAACTTATTCAAACTTTCGGTTACTCCTTCAAAACTTCACAAATTAACAACGCCCTACCCATACCGAGCAGGGAAGGCGCTAAAGGCCACCTTAAAAAGACCTACCTGGGGGCGTTGGCAGCACTTTTTATATACTACTCAAGGCTGCGGAATTTGCACAAAGCTATGCTAATTATAACACATTTTGGGAAAATGCAAAAAACAATGGAAATAAAGACTATATTCATAGAATAAGAGAGGACAGGCCGGCAGGAAATTGACAAAAAACTGGCCGGGTTTATACTTGATTTAGCAATAATGGATTTTGCGCGTCCTGAGAAAAGTTAGTTAGGACTTTCGCTTCAACCTCACTTTGTGAGGTTGAAGCGAAAATAAAAAGGGTTTTCCAGGGGAGACCCCTTTAACCCCCCGCAGGTGCTGCGCCCCCACGACCCCCACTCCAAGTTAGTTTGCGTTGAGAAGCGAAAATTTTTTTAGTATTATAAAGAGAGAATCCGATGGAAGTTATGATAAAAAAGGGCTTTCGGCTGGTCAAAGCGGATCAGGTCGAATTGAGTGATCCGGCCCCGAATGGCATCCGACGGGCGGCGGTTTTTCCTTACAACGATACGCAGGTTGGGCCACCTTTGACGATGGCTTTGGTCAGCAGTCCACCGGGCCTGGATACCGGCTGGCACCAGCACGGTCCCTATGAGATTATGGCCTATGTGGTCAGTGGTTGTTCACACATTCGCTGGGGGAGCCGTGAGGAGGAACAAGCCCTTTTCGGACCGGGCGATTTTTTCCGGATCGCACCGGGCACGATCCACACCGAAGCTACTCAGGGTGATGAGCCTTTTGTGATCGTGGCCTCGCGCTGTGGTCCGAGTATTTCTATTGCGGAAGAAGGGCCGGAAGCCTAGTTAGCCGGTGGCTGCAAGTCGAAAAATAACAGAAAGCTCCTTCAGGTAGGGGCTTTTTGTTTGTCCTTTGTTCTGAGGTAGTGCCGTATTCTTTGTGAAAAGGTCTGGCAGTAAAAATGTGGAAAGGAGATTAGCCGATTCGGGAGGAAAACCGGCAAAATGTGGTTTTGTGGAAAACTAACTGGCAAAACAGGGTCGATGTAACTGGTTTTGGCCGGTTGGATGTGGGAATGTGGACGGGTCGGGAAAAGTCGTGGAAAAAGTCGTGGAAAAAGGGGGGTGACAGAAAGCGGTTTTTACGGTAGAATCTAGTTAGTAAAATTGTTCTAAAAATGAAGGATTAAATGGAACTCAAAGAACGGGTAAGCCAAAAATTTGATAACTGGGACCGGCCAGAGGAATGCTTTGAACCAATCGAACTGGCGGAAGAAAGCTCAACCGGGCCAGCCCTGGCGGTGCTGGGGGAGCCAAACTTTTCGACGGACGAATTTTATTTGAATATTTACCGGGAATACCAGGCCGAACGCCGCGCGAAACGTCAGGCCGAGCAAGTAGCCGCCGAAGCCCGCCGTCCGACGGTTCAATCCCAGGCGTTCCAGAACAGGCCCCCGGTTGCAAAGGCTTCCGCCTCGAATGGCAACGGCAACGGTTCGACCAATCCAAACCGGTCTCGCAAGAGTGGTGGAAATATGGTAAGCGAGACTTTCAAGGGCGATTATTTCCCGGTACTCGAAGGAACCAGTATGCCGCCGGTTCAGTATGAGGTTATCCGCGATGCGGCAGGGCTGGTAGATGCCCTGGAAATCCTACGTGAGTACGATGTGCTGGCGGTCGATACCGAAACAAACGGTCTTGATCCTTATGACTCGAAATTGCTGCTGGTCCAGGTCTCGACCCCGGAAAAGTGCTATATCATCGACGCGCAGAGCGTGCCACTGGAACCGCTTCAGGACATTCTGGGTAGCACCCGTATATTGAAGCTATTGCAGAACGCCAAGTTTGATTACAAAATGCTCAAGGCGCAGGGTAATCTTGAGCTAAATAATATTTACGATACGATGCTGGCCGAACGGCTGTTGACTGCCGGGCTGGGCAACCTGGTTAATTTGCAGGTCTTGAACCAGAAGTACTTGGGCGAGAGGATGGACAAGAGTGTTCGCAAGACTTTCTATGGTCCGACCTCGGCCACGACCTATCTCAATCCCGATCAGTTGGTTTATGCAGCCAAAGACGCGCTTTCGCTGTTCCCAATTTACACCCAACAACTGGCTAAACTCAAGAGTGAGAAGCTGCTGACCGTGGCCGATGTCGAATTCAAGTGTGTGCGGGCGGTGGGCGACCTGGAACTGGCCGGTTGTAAGCTGGATACGGCCAAGTGGCGGCAAATTCTAGCCGCCGTCGAAATCAAGCGGGACGCGGTTCGCTCGGCTTTGATGGATATTTTGCCGAGCGGTAAAACGCGCCAGTCCTCGATGTTCGGCAGCGATGAGTATTTGATCAATTTGAATAGTGCCCCGCAGATTATCGCCGAGTTTGCCCGGCTGGGGATGATTTTGGAGGATACTTCGGAAGCGACCCTCTCGAAGCAAAGTCACGTAGCGGCCAAAATGCTGCTGGAATATAAAGGTCACGAGAAGACTTTAAGTGCGTTTGGCGAAAGTTTACTGTCGCTGATCCACAAGAAAACCGGGCGGATTCACCCGGATTTTATCCAGTATGGTGCCGATACCGGGCGGTTTAGTTGTTCCAATCCGAACGTCCAGCAAATCCCGGCGACCTCGGATTTCCGGGCCTGTTTTGTGCCGGAAGAGGGTTATAAGCTGGTGACGAGCGATTATTCCCAGGCGGAACTGCGGATTCTGGCCGAGCTAAGTCAGGATGAGGGCTTTTTGAACGCCTTTAAGTCGGGGGGGGACCTGCATATTCTGGCCGCCAGCCAGATGTTTAATATTACGCCGGATCAAGTTACCAAAGCCCAGCGCAGTCAAGCTAAAGCGATTAACTTTGGTTTGGCTTACGGGATGGGGCCGCAGGGTCTGGCACTGCGGATCGATAAAACGGTGGATGAGGCCCGCGATTTGATCGGGGCGTATTTCAAGGCCTTTAGTGGGGTACAACGCTGGTTGGAGAAAGCGGGCCGCGACTCGGCTAAATATGGTTATAGCCCGACGCCGCTGGGACGCAAACGTTATTATGCTTTACCGAGTTCGGACGACCCGGACTACCGGCGGAAGATGTCGGAGATCGACCGGCGCGGCAAGAATGCGCCGATCCAGGGTGCTAACGCTGATATTACCAAGATTGCTTTGATCTTTCTCAAAGAGAGCCTGGTCAGGTACGATGCCCGGCTGGTCAACACGGTTCACGACGAAATTGTGGTGGAAGTGCGCGAAGACCAGGCCGAGGAAGTTTGTCACCTGGTCGAGGCGGAGATGATCCGGGCGGCCCAAGAAGTTTTGAAAGAGGTACCGGTAGTGGCCGATGCGAAGGTAGGCGATTACTGGTCGAAATAATTTAATCGGTCCCCATTCAGGGCACCCAGGGTAACTTCAAACCTTTATCCTCCTTAATTTCTTTCGGCAAGCTCGGAGTCCGAAAGCAAGTTATTAGCCACTTTCTATGAAAAAATATCCTTGCCTTCCTCCCGACAAGAGCAGGCAACTCTATTTTTGCTGTCCAAAATCTCGCGGCGGGTTAGCGCGAGAGAATTCTTTGCAACGCTGGACCGGTTGCAGAGTGGAGGGGAAGACGCCACGCAAGTTCGGTGGCGTCTTTTCTTTTTATAATTAGGACTTTTGCTTCAACCTCACTTCGTGAAGCTTGAAGCGAAAATAAAAAGTAACTACTCAGCCCCCCCCCTGACCCCTCCCCAGGGCCACCAATGGACGGGGAAGAAAAGAAAAGAGTTTTAACAGAGGAGACCCCTTATACCCCCCGCAGGGTACCCAGTGGGTACCCGGCCCCCACGACCTTCGCTTCAGGTTGGTCTACATCAACAGGCCAAAGTGAAAGAGTTAAACTGGGGCGACCCAAAGGATACCCGGCCCCCACGACCCTCGCTTCAGGTTGGTTTAAGTCATTAAGCGGGAAAAAAAATGATGGCAAAGTGGTGTATATTGCGATTTATGCAACCTTAGGACCGGCGAAACGTCTATAATGTAGTGGATAAATAATCTATCGGACCGGACGGAGCGGATCGAAGTTTGTATCGGATGCGAGTTAGGAGGAAAGTCGGCTGTGTTATATCAAAGTAGAATTTTTAAGTCGTTAGGTATTTATTTCAGCGGGTTGATGCTGGCCCTTTTGCTGGCGGCTTGCGGTAGCGAGCAGACCCCTCAACAGGCCGCTGTTATTGCGGCTCCCTCGACTACCGTAATCGCTACCAGCAGCGCGGCTACGACGGCAGCCAGTGTGGTCACGACGGCTGACGTTAATACACCGGCGGCTTTGCCTACAGTAACGGTTGGGGCCGCTACGACTAACCCGGCTACCACCATCGCTCCTTCGACCTCGGCAGCTACCGCGACTGAACCGGTTACTACGGTCGCTCCGGTCTCCACGACCAGCAACGCAAGTCAAACGGTGGCCTCGACGACAGTGACCGTAGCGACGGTTGGCACTCAGCCAGCAGGTAGCAACGGCAAAGCTTTGCTGGCAGTCGTCGATCCAAATGTAGCTTTGCTGGTGATTGATCCAACTACCAAAACGGTAAAGAGTTTGTTGGATGGTAGCGAACTGCAACCGGTGGGTCGTCCCGACTGGTCCACCGATGCTAATCAACTGGTGGTTCCGGTGGCGGCTAAGGGTGGCAAACTCAGCCAGCTTTATTTAGTCAGTTTGAGTGGGAATGCACCTCGTAAACTGTTGACGGCTCAACCGGCAGAAAGCACTGACAGCGAACCAAAGTGGTCGCCGGACGGCAAGACGATTGTATTTACGCGCAATACCGGTGGCAAACACGAATTGTGGCTGGTGGACCGTGACGGTCAGAATGCCCGCAAGCTTACCAACGGCCAGCAAGCCAGTTGGTCGCCCGATAGCCAGCGCATTGCTTTTATTACAGATGGCAAAGTTAAAACTAATATCGAAGCACCCCAGGATAACGCGCTCCATTTGATCAGTGCGCGGGGGCAGAACGAGTGGGAGCCGCTCAGTGTGGCTAAAATGCCGACCGACCTGACGGCGCAGGGCTATCCATTCGGCCCGGATACGTTGTTTATTCAATATCCGGTCTGGTTGGAGGGTGGCAAGACGATTGGGTTTACTACGGTCGGGCATAGCGGGTTGGTAGGTACAGTCAATTCTACCACCAGCAAAGATTTGAAAGTGTGGGATACTCAGTACGAAGGCGGTTTTGGTCCCACCGACAGCGCGACTGGTGGCGGCTGGCTGGCTTATGAGTCTTATCCGCCAAGTGGTTTTGCGGGGGCCAGTCTGGTTAATGTCGGTGGCAAACCAAACCTTCAGAAACCGGCCACTTTGAACCTGGATGACCCCAAAAAGGGTATTCTGGCAACCCATCCGGCCCTGAGTGCCGACGGTAGCCAAGTGGCTTATTTGAGGTTGACTAAAGATCAGTTCACCGGACCCGATCTCAAAACCCTCAATGGTACGCTGGTGGTGGCTCAGTTGCGGGGCGATAAGCTATCCTCGGAAAAAGAGATTTACAAGGGGCCGGTGCAATTTATTGCCTGGTCAAAATAGATTTACAGGTCTTTTTAGAAGCGGTCGGCTTGAATTATCCTATCCCAACTTTGAGTATACAAAGGACTTTCGCTTCAACCTGACTTTGTGAGCTTGAAGCGAAATAAAAAGAGTATCTACAGGGGAGACCCCTTATACCCCCCGCGTTGGCACCCAAAGGGTACCCGACCCCCACTACCCCCGCTTCAGGTTATTTTAGCCTTAATCGAAAGTTTTAATACATACTGAGAAGTAATTTCTGGAAAAACCGGGAGTTACTTCTCAAATTTTTATCAGTCTCTCAACATTATTCGTAGTACCTACTACAGACGGTCCGGCCCTGGAAGGTTAAGATATGGTGGCAGAATGTCCCCAATGCTTTTTAAAAAGATAACTATGTTGCCGGACCACCAATTTTGACCTGGCCGGACTGAGGTATTTATTTTATGACGCAGTTAGAAAACCAGCAGCCTTTGATCCAGATTGCCCGTAAAGGCCAGATCGAGTTTTATACCGCCGATGCCAAACCGGCCCGGCGCAAGCCGCTGATGTGTAGTCGCTGCGGACTGTGCTATACCGAGCATCGTTCGCAACTGGCCGATGCCTGCGTTTTTGTCGAAAATCGCTACGAGGCATTGGAGGAGAAGCTCCATGGCCGGGGTCGGCAGGCCGGTAGTGACGAGGATATGTTTGGCATTTATAAGCATATGTATGTGGCGCGGATGGCTCGCCCGGTGGAGGGTGCCCAGTGGAGCGGGATGGTTACTTCGTTAGCCAGTATGCTGCTGGAAAAGAAGCTGGTCGATGGGGTAATCTGTGTGCAGTCGAAGGAGGGTACCCGGTTTGGACCTCAACCGACCCTGGCGACTTCGGTGGAACAGGTATATGCTGCCGCCGGGAACAAACCCTGCCTGTCGCACAATTTATCAGCTCTCAAGGAAGCCGAGCAACTGGGTCTTAAAAAGATCGCTTTCATCGGTAACGGCTGTCAGACCCACGCGCTACGGGCCATCCGCGACAAACTTCCTTTCGAGAAAATTTATCACATCGGTCTGCCCTGCACCGACATCGTGAGTTACCAGAACCTGATGAAGTTTCTCGGCTTGATCAGCACCAATGCCGAGTCGGTGGTGCATATGGAATTTATGCCGGATTACCGGGTCTGGTTGCGGCACGAAGACGGTCACACCGAAAAGGTCAGTTACTTCGGTCTGCCGATGGATAAAATGGGCGACGACATTTTCCCGGACAGTTGTCTTTCCTGCTTCGATTATACCAACTCGCTATCTGACCTGACTATCGGCTATTTGGGGGCAACGATGCCGTTTCAGTGGATTCTGGTACGCACTCCTGAAGGGGAAGAACTGTTTGAAATGCTGCGGCCTTACCTGGAGTTTGACCAGCTTCGCCAGAAGGGTAATCGGGCGAAAGTGGTCGAGCAATCGGTTGCGATGTTGCTCAACCCTCGCAAGCCGTTACCGGCCTGGGGGGTCAAACTTCTGACATTTGTAGTTTCGCGGTTTGGCCTCAAGGGCCTGGAATTTGCGCGGGGTACTCTTACGATGAAGTGGGCGCGTAATCTGCATTTTATCCGTACTAAGTACCCTGACCACGAAAACGAACTGGTGCCGAGTTTTGCCAAGCGGGTACTGGAGAAATACGACTCCAAACTCTAGGCTAAAACAACGGCAGGGGTAGCTGGTGATCTTTGTTAGCTTCCATGCCAGGGGTGGGTATCTCCAAATGCTGGAGCGGATTATAGGGCTTGAGCGGCATCCGGCGCGATTTATGGTTGTAGCGCGTCCGAACCATTTCGGCTCTTACTTTTGGCTCTACCCCGGCCTGTCGCAAAGCCTGAGCATAGGCCAGCCTGGTCAGACCGTCCGCCTGCCGGTTATCCTCACGCCGGACCCATTCCAACCGTCCCTGCAAGTTTTCCAATAATGTCCGTGCTTCGTCGCGCAAGGGTCGCAGGTGGCTGGCCTGACAGGCCCATTGACCGACTACCTGATTTACTACCAATTGGCTATCGGTCCGCACCACCAGCGACCGGTTAGCCTCGCCCGACCAACCCTGCTGAGTGGCGTAGCGCAGGGCTTTTAAAAGGGCCTGGTACTCGGCTACATTATTGCTCATGGCGTTGGCTCGTCCCAGACAGCCGTAATCGCGCCCAAGTTCCTGATTTTCTTTCGAGCCAAAGGCTATCCAGCCCCAACAACCAAAGCCCCCCGGATTTACCGGCTCCACCAGCCCGTCACAATAAATTGTTATACCTGACATAGATCACCTTTTTCAAACTTACTAGGATTTTCGCTTCAAGCTCACAAATTGAGGTTGAAGCGAAAATAAAAAGAGTTTTAACAGGGGAGACCCCTTACACCCCTCGCATGGGCTGCGCCCCTACTAACCCCGCTTTGGATTGGTTTTCACCTCTAAGCGAAAGTCCTACTTACTTCAAGATATACGAGTTTTACAACCTAATCTTGAAAAAAATAGTAAAGTGCTGCGGTGGGCTGAAAATTGTCAGCGATTGGTTAAGCGGTTGGACAGGTAAGCAGGGTCAAATAATTGTGGTTTTGGGCGATTGGAAGGGGTAAGCCAGTTGTCGCCAGAAGCCGACCGGCATTTCCTCCTGATAAAGCCCATATTGCTGAGGCTGGCGGTTTTTGGGAAAATAAAGGGTGCCGAAGATGGCATCCATAAAAGGGAACAGGCCGCTATAATTTTTGTTCAGGGCGGCCAGGTCGGCGGCGTGATGCCAGCGATGGTAGGCCGGACTGGCGATGAGATAGCGGAAGGGGCCATAACTCCAGGAAACGTTGGCGTGCAGAAAAATTGGGTAGAAAGTCAGGAAAGGCAAGTAACCGGTCAGAATGCCACCCGAAAAGCCCAGCAAATAAAGTGGAATTACAACTATCAGTTTGGAAATGACCTCATTCACCGGATGAAGCCGGGCCGAGGCCAGCCAGTCGAGATTCTTGGGGCTGTGATGCACGGCGTGAAAACGCCATAGGCGGGGGATAGTGTGAAACAGACGATGGGACCAGTAGCCCAGTAATTCGCCCAGCAGCAATAGCTCGATTAGCTGTAACCAGACCGGTTGCGAGCCGACCACCTTGTTATCGAGGCGGGGCATAAAGCTGGCGGTCAGTATGATTGCCAGGAAAAGGGTGATGTTTGCAAAAATTGGGGTAATATAAGCGGTAAAAACCCAGAAAATCAAATCGCTACGGCTATCCGGTCGCCAGTGGGGTTGATGGCGTTTTTCCGGCCAGAGCGTTTCCAGTAACCAGAATAGACCGGCCAGTATGGTCGTACCGATAATAAATCCGAGCAAGTTGCGCATAAATCACTGCCTTTATATTACTGATTTTGTAACTACTGAGGCCCCACCCCTGACCGCGCCCCAGGGCGGGGAAAAGTAGAAAAAAAGGGATTTTACAGGGTAGACCCCTGTGTGACCCCCCCGCAGGACACCCATAGGGTACCCACCCCCACGACCCCTGCTTCGCTCCTCTATACAGGTTTGGTGAGCAGTTACCTGATTTTGCAAAATTTTCAAAGGTTGTCCTTCTGGATATATGTTACTATAGTTGTGTAAATAATTCGCAAGATAGGTTGTAGCTATTGTAAAAATAGCTGAGTTGCCGGTTATCAGGTTTAGCACATCTGTTTGAAGATTAGCTGCCAAAGGAAGACATCAATGTTCAACAACAATCAAGCCTTTAGTGGGTTTGCGGTAGATGATATTCCAAAAGCCAAAGAGTTTTACGGCCATATTTTGGGGCTGAAGGTTAACGAAACCAATGGAATGTTGGAGCTTGAGATTGCTAACGGGAATAAGGTATTGGTCTATCCCAAGCCTAACCATACTCCGGCTACTTTCACTATCCTTAATTTCCCGGTAAACAATGTTGAGCAGACCGTAGACGCCCTTACCCAGGCCGGGGTGAGGTTTGAGGTCTACAACGAAGCTCAACTTAAAACTGACGAAAAGGGTATTCAAAGGGGTGGTGGGCCAAAGATCGCCTGGTTTAAAGACCCGGCTGGAAATATCCTCTCAGTGCTTGAGGCAAATTAATTGCCAAAGTTCAAGAGTTTTTCAGACTACTTCTGGTTACTCTCTTGAGAGAGGCAGAAAAGTTTAATTTTGCAGAGGCACCTGAAGATTACCCAATTACTAACCCACCGGCTCAAGACTGACTCCGGTCAGGTAGAAAAGTAGTTTGCGGGGGTCGCTACCGAGGCCGAGGGTTTTCGGGCTGGCCGGTTGTCCGGCAATCTCGAAGGTCAGGTGGTGAGTGCCGGAGGCCAGTTTCAGGTCAAGCGGAATATCCTGGGTAGTGCCGAGCGGGCCAGTCCACACCGGTACACCATCCAGCTTGATGGTGGCCGGGAAGGGGTCTTTGAGTACGCCCATTTTGAAAATTAGCCGGGTAGTGATGGGGTTTGGTCCCTGCCAGAGTAGGTCCAGGTTGGCTGGGCCAGCCGCCCAGCGGTGATAAAGGGTATCCGGGGTGGGGCTGTTGGGTTCCGGTTCCAGCCAGCCGTCGCCGATCTGAATAAATGGTCGCGGCTGCGCGATGGCTGGCACACGATAAACCTCGATTGTCTGATCCTGATACACCGGTTGGCCCGGCGCAATTTTTTGGATCGCCGCCCGGTAGGCGTTCAGGTCGGTATGCTGGGTCTGTTTGGCGTTGCGGGGGAGGTCCAGCACAATATAGCGTACCCGGTAAAAAGACAGGGCCGAATTCCAGAGGTCCTGGAGCGTTTCGCTGCCAGACGGTACTGATATGTCCTGGTTGAATTTGAGGGTTGTAAGTTCTCGAAAGGCCGGGGCCTGGTTTTCAAAAGGATGGGGGTATTCGCGGGAGAGATAGCCGTCAAAAATCCGTTTATGATGGAAAGTTTGCTCGGCCATCCGCTCTGCGCCGGTCCAGTCCGCCGATTGGCCTGGCAGATTTAAGATTGCGTAGTCGGAGGGGTCCTGGCCCAGCTTTTCCAGAAAAGGTGACACCCGGTAATCGTTGACGGCTAAAGGGATTTGTAGGAGTTCAAGGGTCAGGCAGAGAACGGTTACAGCCGCTAACAGCCAGTCGCGTTGGCCGGTTCGGGCGGAAAGCTGGCCGAACAGCCAGGTCAGGCCGAAGGCGGCGCAGATTGCCAGGCCGAGCATAGTTATTACGATAAAGCGGTCGGGACTCCGCATTATTTTGAGGACCGGCCAGTTCTGAATAAGGGCGTAGGGCATGGGAAAGCCGGTATCGAGGCCGTTTATTTTGAGGGTCGGGCCGCACGCCAGCAGCCAGTACAGCCCACTCAGGATCAGCCACATCCGGCTAGCCCGATTGACGAACGCTCCAAGTAGGGCCAGAACGAGGGCCAGATAGCCCAGGTAAACTTCGTGGCGGAGGGCTACCGGCAGGTTTTGGGTCAAGCCACCCAGCAGATTGGCTTTTAGCGGAGGCACCAGAAAGGAAAACAAATCGGGTGCGTATTTTTGCAGGTCGTTTGGGTCGGGCAGATAATAGCTGGTGGTATTGAGTTCGCGCAACATCGGCCACAACACCGGCGACATTGCCAGGCCAAACAGGAGTAATATCAGGCCGAGCATTCGCAGGTCGCTCTGACCGGTATTTGCGGTTGGTAGTGGGCGGCGATAACGCTGCCAGAGCCTCCCGGCAGCCAGCCAGAAGGCGTAAAAAAGGGTGAAACCCAGGACAAAAACGGTGTAATACCAGTCGGTGAGAGCAATACAGACCAGAAAGAAAGCCGCCAGCCCGGCGTTTCTGATCCGGTTTTGGGGAGCGCGGACGGTTTTGAGGCAGAAAAGTATATAAAAAGGCAACCACTCCAGCGAAATCAGTTGCATCAAGCCGACCAGGGTATAGAGGTGGTAGGCCGAGAAAACAAATATCAGGCTGGCGGCAAAAGCGGCCCAACCGTTAGCACACAGATATTCTAGCAGCAACCAGCTACCCACCCCGGCCATTATAAAAGAGAAAAAGACGGTAAAATCGTACCCGGCCAGCGGGCCAAAAAGCAACTGGACCGGCAGACTGAGGAAGCCGTTGAGGGGATGTAGGGTGTAGAAATACAGGCTGATCGCTTCGGGCTGGTAGATAAAATCGGTGCGAAAAGGATTGCGGAAGTGTAATAGAGCCTCTTTGACCCACCACAGGTTCCAGAGATTTTGATTGCGGTCCTCGATCAAGGTACCGGGCAAGCCGTGACCAAAGTTAAAAAGCAACGGGAAGGTAAACAGGCTGGTCAGCATCAAGTAGCCGAAGGCCACCCACAAAACCGGTGGCAAGCTGGCGAATTTATTCCTTACCGTAGAAAGGCTGACAGGCGGCGCGGCGGGGTGGCTGGCGACCGGCTGATTATCGATAGTCATTAAACAGGTCAGCTAACTCTTTTCAAAATAAATGAGTTTAGGGCGCACCGGCACAGATAAAGTCCACCCGGCCCCGGTTGATCAGGGCGGAACTGGCTGTAAAACGGGTGGCCGGGCTGGGCGAGAAACTTACTATTACGTCGGTGACACCGATAAAGAATTCGTTGCGGTATAGCAAAACCTGTTGCAAGGCGATTTCAGGCGGCAAATGCAGATTGCCACTTACCTCATAATTGCCCAGCACGATCAAAACCCGTTGTTGCAGCAGGTCGCCCCGGTTGTAAATCTTACTGGCGCGTTCCAGCCGCTCGGTTTCGTGTTCGTCGTTGGGGATTGCCAGAATAATCGACTCTTTGGAGACACGGGCGAACCCGCTCGCCAGGCTATCTTCCGCCGGGCGGAGCAAATGGGTAGTGCTGGCCCTGGTCAAGAGCAATTGCGGGTCGGAAGCGTTCAGGACACCGTTGGTCCGTAGCTCGGAAGTCAGAACCTGACCGATGATGCGGTGATAATCGGTAAAGAGTTCGAGGCTTAACCAGCGTTCGGCGAGGTTTTGGGAAGTTTCTTGCATAATGTTTTCCTCTAAATAATCAGATCGATCAAGGCTGGAATGGCTACCGGCGTATCACTGAAACGGTAGGCCGCCAACAATTGGGCGCGGACGGCGGCGGCCTGCTCACGACTGGCCGCGTGGATTTGGACCAGCGGCTCGGCCTGCTCGACTCGTTCGCCGACCTTTTTGTGTAATACCAGACCTACCGACGGGTCGATCCGGTCGGTTTTAACTTTGCGTCCGGTTCCTAAAGTATACCCGGCAATACCAATTTGCTCGGCATCAATAGATTTTATATAACCGCTGTGCGGACTGGCTAGTTCTTCGATAAAAGGCGCACGCGGCAAGCGGTCAACATCTTCGATAAAGCTAACATCGCCCCCCTGCCCTTTGATAAAAGCTTTATATTTCTGCCAGGCGGCCCCGCTTTCGAGTACGGACTGCAACTGCTGGCGGGCCTCGGCTTCGCTGGCGGCTTTACCGGCCATGATCAAAAGCTGGCTACCCAGTATAAAAGCCAGTTCGAGCAGGTCGGACGGGCCATGACCCTGCAAAGTCTCGATAGCCTCGCGTACCTCCAGGGCATTGCCGACCGCCCGGCCTAGCGGTTGCTCCATGCTGCTCAAGACGGCCCGGACTTTTCGCCCAACGCCCTGGCCGATTTCAGTCATAGCCTTAGCCAGCGCGGTGGCATCTGCCAACGATTTCATAAAAGCCCCCTGGCCGTGCTTGACATCCAGCACAATACAGTTTGACCCGGCGGCGATTTTCTTGGACATTACACTGCTGGCGATCAGCGGCAAGCTTTCGACCGTGCCGGTCACATCGCGCAGGGCGTAAAATTTGCCGTCCGCCGGGGCCAGGTCGCTGCTCTGGCCGGTTACGACCAGCCCGATTTCGGCCAGGTTGTGGCGGAATTGCTCCTCGGTGAGGTCGGCCCGAAAGCCGGGGATCGTTTCCAGCTTATCGATTGTACCACCAAAATAGCCCAGTCCGCGACCACTCATTTTGCCGACCGGTAGCCCGGTGGCGGCTACGAGCGGCGTAACCACCATTGTAGTTTTATCGCCCACGCCGCCGGTGCTATGTTTATCCACCACAATCGGAGCAATATCGCTGAGGTCCAGGCGGTGCCCACTGTTGACCATCGCCATCGTCAGGGCGACCGTTTCGGCGGGTTCCATTCCTTTAAAAAAGACGGCCATCGCCCAGGCGGCTGCCTGGTAATCAGGAATTTCACCCCGCGTGAAGCCTTCTACAAAAAAGTTAATCTCTGCATCAGTTAGCCGGAGGCCGTTTCGTTTCTTGATAATAATGTCGACTGCTCGCATAGATGTACCTCATCGGTTTGTGGCTATTAATTATAGGACTTTCGCTTCCATCTCACTAGGTGAGATGGAAGCGAAAGTAAAAAGGGATTTAGAGGGGAGACCCCTTATACCCCCCGCAGGGCACCCAGGGGGTACCCGGCCCCTACTAACCCCGCTTTAAGGTTATTTCCGGCTTAAGTGAAAGTCCTAAATTATTCTAATCCAAATATCTTAAAGAGAAAAGCGTAGGTATCGCTCAATTCCTCGATAAGTTTGGCGGTCGGCTTACCGGCTCCGTGACCGGCTTTGGTTTCAATTCGGACCAGAATTGGATTATCTCCCTGGTGAGCGGCTTGCAGCGTTGCGGCAAATTTCTTGGCGTGGAGCGGTGCTACCCGGTCATCGGTGTCGGCGGTCGTAATCAGGGTCGGCGGGTAGGCTACCCCTTCTTTGACGTTGTGGAGCGGCGAGTAGGCATACATAAATTTAAAGTGGTCGGGATTGGCTTCGGCGTTGCCATAATCCGAGGTCCAGTAGCGACCGACCGTAAATTTATGAAAGCGCAGCATATCAGTTACTGGCACCTGGCAGAGTACCGCCCCGTACAGTTCCGGTTGCTGGAGCATACAAGCCGCCACTAGCAGACCGCCATTGCTGCCACCCTGGATCGCCAGTTTGGCCGGGCGAGTATAGCCCTGGTCAATTAGCCAATGGGCCGCCGCCTGAAAGTCGTCAAAGACGTTTTGCTTCCGGTCCAGGGTACCGGCCTGGTGCCACTCCTCGCCGTATTCGCCGCCGCCCCGCAGGTTTGCGATAGCCAGCACGCCGCCATTTTCCAACCAGACCAGTCTCGAAACCGAAAAGGAGGGAGTTAGATTTACGTTAAATCCGCCATAACCGTACAGCAAGGTGGGATTATCGCCGTTTAAAACCAGGTCTTTTTTGTGCATTACAAACATTGGCACCCGTGTACCATCTTTCGAGTTAAAAAAGACCTGGTGAGATTCGTAGGCACTCGCATCGAAATCGAACTCGGCCTCCCGGAAGGTCGACATCTGGCCGGTCTTGAAATCGTAGTGCAAAATAGTGGTTGGCGACAGGAAAGAGGTAAAGCCGATGAACATTTCGGTTTCTTCGCGCTTGCCGGACAGTTCGGTAATTGCACCGAGCGAAGGCAGTTCAATCTCTTTTACAAACTGGCCCTGTTTATCGTAGACCCTGAGTTGGTCGTGAGCGTTGTGAAGGTAGGCGGTAACAAATTGCTGGTTGACCAGCGTCACGAACGACAGGACATCGGCTTGCTCTGGGATAATTTCACGCCAGTTTGCCCGCTCCGGTTGGGTCAGGTCTATGGCGATTAAGCGGGAGCGCGGGGCGGCCTGATCGGTCATAAAGTAAAAAAGGGAGCCGTCATTATCGATAAAATCGTAGGAAGCGTCAAAATCGTCCAACAACCGGATAAATTCGCCGTCGCTTTCGACCGGACGGTAGTAAAACCGGTTGCGCGGATCGGTACCGTCCCAGACCCGCATACCGAGATATTGACCATCTTCGGTGATAAAGGTACTAAAGCCGAGGTGTTTGGCATCGGGCCGGGAATATATCAGCCGGTCCTCAGCCTGAGGGGTACCCAGTTGATGCCAGAATACCAGGCTATTGTAGCTTTGTTCTTCGGGCGGGACCGTCGCCGGGTCGGGAAAACGGTTATAAAAGAAGCCGGAATTATCGTGTTTCCAGGCAATCGAGCTAAATTTACACCACTTTAGAACTTCGGAAAAATCTTCTCCGCTATCGACCCGGCGGATTTTGATCTCTTGCCAGTCGCTACCGTTGCTGGAAATGCCATAGGCTAATAAATTACCATCGAAGCTCAGTACACTATTACTGAGGGCAATCGTACCATCTTCGCTAAGTTTGTTGGGGTCGATGAGGACAATGGGCTGGTCTTCGAGCTTGTATTGCCAGTATGAGACGGCCTGGTTCTGCAACCCATCGTTTTTCGAGAAAAAATAACGCGAACCTTTTTTGTAGGGAGCCGAATAGCGCGGATAATTCCAAAGTTCGGTCAAGCGATCTTTGATCCGCTGCCGGGCCGGTATATCCGCCAGAAAAAGCTGGCTTAACTGATTTTGTTGCTCGACCCACTGAATTGTTTCGGGTTCATCCGGGTTTTCCATCCAGCGGTAAGGGTCGGCTACCGGGGTACCGTGATAATTTTCAATAAGATCGACTTTACGTGCAAGCAGGGCCATTGGTGGCTTACTCCTGTTCTATTATTGATGGCAATATAATTATTAGATAGGATAATATAACATTTTTTGGGGAAGCGTAAAAGCTATATGCCCACTGGCACAGGGTTTATGTGGTTGAGGTAATCAAATATTAACAGTAATTTGCTAATAACTACCAACAAGGGATAGCAGCCTACTTCTTTTGTGCAAATTGCACAATAGCAATTCCAGGTTATACAAATTGCCAAAAAGCCTCAGATGGTGTATAATCAAAGTGACCTGAAAGGGTTGTAGTTTTTTATTAGCAGTTGCGCCGCCGCAGTCGCACTGATACCTTGAGGCCCCCCCGCTGATGTGGTTAGGGTAGGTTGGGAGAAAGGTAGAACTGGTATATTATGATCGGTGGACAGACTTTGCTGCGGGCACAGACAAAAGAGGGGGTCTCAAAAGTGGGCCAAACCAGGGTAGTGATCGCAGATGATGAGTCGATTATTCGGATGGACTTGAAGGAAATGCTGAGTGGGTTGGGTTATCTGGTAGTGGGTGAAGCTGCCGATGGCCGTCAGGCTATCAATTTGTCACGCGAACTCAAGCCTGATCTGGTGATTATGGACATCAAAATGCCCGAACTGGATGGTATCGGGGCCGCTCGCATTTTGACCGAAGAGAAAATCGCGCCGGTGTTATTGCTCACCGCTTACAGCCAGCAAGAACTGGTAGCCGGAGCGCGCGAGGCCGGAGTAGTTGGTTATATCGTCAAACCTTTTCGCCAGGATGAACTGATGCCCGCTATCGAAGTAGCCTTGAGCCGCTTCCGCGAGTTCCGGGACCTGGAACACGAGATGGGCGACTTGAAGGAAACCCTGGAAGCTCGTAAGGTGATCGAGCGGGCCAAAGGGGTGCTAATGGACCAGTACGGTTTGAAAGAAGCCGATGCTTTCCGCCGCATCCAGAAGTTGAGTATGGACACTCGCAAGTCGATGCGAGAAATTGCCGATGCAATTTTGTTGGCTCGTGAGATTGACAAAAACTAGGCTGTTTCTCTACAGACCATTGTAGAAACTTAAATATAGGCAGTGAGCGGCTAACCTAGTCTGCCCACTGCTTTTTCAGTTGAATTTGTTATAAGGAATTATACCGGAGTAATAGCTATTCAACCACTAATTATGGCATAATAGCACAACCAGCTACCACTACGCTGTGTGTAAATTGAAGGATTAAACGTAGATGTCCGACAAACTTATTTTGGTAATTGACGACGACCGCAGTATCGTTGAGCTGGTCAAGCTGTATCTGACCGCCGAGGGTTATCTGGTCGAGGTAGCCCATACCGGGCGGGAGGGGTTGGAAAAATTCAATCAGGTTTCCCCGGCCCTGGTGCTGCTGGATTTGATGTTGCCTGAAGTCGATGGCTATGAGGTTTGTCGCAAAATTCGCCGGGAGAGCAGCGTACCGATCATTATGATGACGGCGCGGGGCGATGATGTTGATACGATTGTAGGGTTGGAATTGGGGGCCGACGATTATGTTTCCAAACCTTTTAATACCCGTGAGTTGGTCGCCCGAATCAAGGCTGTTCTGCGGCGAACCGAGCTAGCCGCCCCGATAACCTCCAGCCCACAACCCAAAAACTTGATCGAATTGGGCAATACCCGGATCGACCTGGCTCGCCACGAGGTAACGATCCAGAGCCAGGCAATTGAATTGCGGGCTAAAGAATTTGATTTGCTCAAAGTGCTGGCCCAGAATACCGGGATCGTACTGGACCGCGACCGGTTGCTAAATCTGGTCTGGGGTTACGAATATTTTGGCGATACGCGCACCGTCGATGTGCATATCGCCCACCTGCGTGATAAACTGACCGGTTCCAGTGCCCAGATTCAAACTATTCGCGGCACTGGCTACAAATTGGTGGTAGTTTAACCAGCTTAATTTACATTTACTCCTTATATACATCTTAAAAACCTGAACCGAGCGTATGTTGGTACTCAAAATCTACCGTGATTACCACTCATTTTTCCAGATAAAATTGTAAGAAAATCAGCAAAGCATTTGGACCCGCCGGGTTAATCGTCCAGTTTAGGATAGCGATTGTGCCAGGGTTGGAGGGCTTCAAAGGCGGCGGCTGCTTTCAAAACGCCCCGGTCGTCCCAACGTCGCCCGACAATTTGCAAACCCACCGGCAAATTTTCGCTGGTAAAACCGCAGGGTACGCTGGCGGCAGGTTGGCCGGTCAGGTTGAAAGGGTAGGTGAAGGGGGTCCAACCCAACCGGGCTATCGATTGGCCGCCAATTTTATCCGGGCCAACAATACCCAACTCGAAAGCCGTCTGGGGCATGGTGGGGGTCAGCAGCAGGTCGTATTTGTCGAAAAAGCGGCGAACGGTTTCCCACAAAGCCTGACGGTTCAACAAGGCCCGACCGTACTGTACACCATCCAGGGTCCGTTTTTGCTCGATAGCCGTCCGCAAACCGGGATCGAGCAGATCGCCTTTGGTGGACATTACATCGGCCAGGCTTGCCATGATGCCGCCGTAGAACAGCATATCCAGAATTTCGCCGGGCGAATCAAAGCCGGGGTCGGCTTCTTCCACGATTGCGCCCAGTTCCTCAAAACGCCGGGCGGCGGCTTCGGTCAGGCTCGCCACTTCCGGTTCGACCGGCGAATAGCCCAGGTTTTTGCTCCAGGCGATCCGTAAGCCTTTTAAGCCTGCGCGAACGCCGTCCTCACAGGCCTGAATATAGCCGGGGGTTTCATCCGGCAGCGAAGTGCGGTCTCGTTCGTCCGACCCGGCCAGTACCTCTAGCAAGAGGGCGGCCTCTTTGACAGTGCGGGTCATCGGGCCAACGTGCGATAGGTCGCCCAGGACGCTGGCCGGGTAGACCGGCACCCGCCCCAGGGATGGCTTGATACCAAAAATCCCGGCATAGCTGGCGGGAATCCGAATCGACCCGGCCCCATCGGTACCCAATGCCAGTGGACCCAGACCGGCAGCCACCGCCGCGCTGGCTCCGCCACTGGAACCGCCCGCCGTTCGCTCCAGGTTCCAGGGGTTGCGGGTCGGGCCAAAAACCCGGTTGTCGGTGCTGCCACGCCAGCCAAATTCAGGGGTGTTGGTTTTGCCGAGCAACACCGCGCCCGCCGCCAGGACACGTTCGACCGAGGGAGCATCTTCTTCCGGCACGTAATCGGCATACAGCAGCGAACCGCGCGTGGTGCGAACGCCTTTGGTGTAGATCAGGTCTTTGACCGAGACCGGCAACCCCAGTAATTTTTTATCGCGGCCTGAACCGCTCATAATCTCGGCTTCGGCGGCTTTTGCCGCCGTCATCGCCAGTTCGGGGGTCAGGGTGCAATAGGCGTTAATTTTGGGATTTATTCCGGCAATTCGCTCCAGAAAGATTTCGGTTAATTCTACCGGCGATATTTGCTTATCGCGCAGCATCTGAGCCAGTTCGGTGGCCGGGGTAAAACAAAGGGCGGTCTTTTCGGTCATTTCCATGACGGTCCTCTTTTCTTTTTTATATCTTCAACTAAACCCTCTAATAGTGATAGTAGTTGAATGAAGCGTTTTTCGGTTTGAGCATAACTGTCTCTGTAATTAGTAGTAGAATTAGTAAGACCTGGAAGATTAGCCATCTTTTGATGAGTTTCGGTAGGAACTGTTTTAACAATACTCTTACCCTTGGCGGCAATTTCTATTGCTTTTTCGTATGAAATTTGAAAAATCTCCTCTAACATCTGAACACGTGTGGGCAAGTCAAGATCTTCCCGCTCAGGTAGCCTTGAACGCCGGTTTAACTTTGTAACTGCCGGATAATCTGCTTGAGCAAATCCTGGTCTTCGAGTGACTTTACATAATCGCTGAAGTCGATCCCGTCGACGATCCCGGCGTACCGCTCCCGCAACTTTTCTTCTACCTGGTCCCAGGTGGCGACGACGGCAAATTCGTGGACCATTTCATCGGTGATCAGCTTGGGCATTTCGGACCATTTACCTTCGACACTCAGTTGGTGCAGCCGGTCGCCGGTTTCCTGCCAGCCGTGATGTTCCAGGACACTCTGGTAGGTGCGGGTCGAGCCGTAAAAGGCGATTAAACGCTTGACTTCTTGCAGGTTTTGTTCGACCTGGGCCTCGTCTTTGCCGGTCGCCAGAAAGCCGCCTCCCCAGATCTCAAAATTCTGGCGGGTTTTGCCGCGTTTGGTCAGACCAGCCTCGATGGCCGGAACTAACACCTGCCGGGCGTAACTCATGGTGTTGAAGCCGTGCAACTTGATACCGTCGGCCACTTCTCCGGCCACGCGGGCGTTCCCTTCATTGACGGCGGCCAGGTGGATCGGGATGGCCGGGTGTTCGATAGGGCCGGGGTTGAAGGTCGGGTTGATCAGGGTAAACTGGTAATGCTGGCCGGTGTAGCTCGGTCGAGTATTGTTCTGAAAAGTATCCCAAATTGCTCTGATCGTCTCGACATATTCTTTCAGCCGGGGCGCGGGGGCCGACCAGGGAACGCTAAAACGCCGCTCGTTGTGGCCTTTTACCTGGGTACCCAGGCCCAGCACAAAGCGACCGCCGGAGAAACGCTGTAAATCCCAACTTTGCATAGCGGTTATCATGGGGCTGCGCGGGAAGGCAATCGCCACCGAAGTACCCAGGCGAAGCCGGTCCGTATGCTCGGCAGCCAGCACCAGTGGTAAGAACGGGTCGTGCGAGGTCTCGGAAGTATGCAGTCCGTGATAGCCCATTTCCTGGGCGTAAGTAGCGATCCGGGCTACTTCTTCCAGTTTGGCGGCGTAAAGGCCGGTTTCAACCTTAAAACTCATGCCGGTTTTCTCCTTTTATTCTAAACATATAGTAACTAATCAGACCCCACCCCTGACCCCTCCCCAGGGCCACCAGTGGACGGGGAAAAGAAGAAAAAAAGAGTTTTAACAGGGGCACCCAGCGGGTACCCGCCTGTATGACCCCCCGCAGGGCACCCACTGGGTACCCGGCCCCCACGACCCCTGCTTTTCGTTCCAAACTTACGACCTTACAACCGGCTTGTGGCGAATGCCGGTTTGTTTTTACTTTTGAGGTTAGAAGACTATAATACAATAGCTCCATCTATATTATCAAAAACTCTGGCAATGCTAAATTGCTAACATATTAGAAAAGACAGGTTCTTAGTAATGATTGACTTTACCCCGCTTCGAGAAAAGAAGCAGACTATAGCCGAACTGGTGGCTGAGGTTACTCCGGCCCAACTGCGCGAACACAGTAACGAGTCTATCGATAAAGTGCTCAATATTATTGCCGATTGCACCGATGCAGACGTAGTTTTTCAGCCCGCCGACCCGAAGGCCAACGATACTTTTGCGGCGGATACCTCAGAGGCTAACCTGGCCTGGACCCTCGGCCACGTGCTGGTCCATATCACGGCTGGTTCGGAAGAAAATGCTTTCCTGGCGGCTGAATTAGCCCGTGGGGTGGCGGAGCATGGTCGTTCGCGCTACGAGACCCCCTGGGAGACGGTGACTACTATCGCCCAGTGCCGCCAGCGGTTGGAAGAAAGTCGCCGGATGCGGTTGGCCTCGCTGGAACTTTGGCCGGATGAGCCTCATCTGGAAAATACGGTTGAGCTAGGTTTTCTGGTTGGCCCGATCAACCCGGTCGCTCGCTTTCTCATCGGGCTTTTGCACGAGGGAAGTCACTACGACCAGATCGCCGAGATCGTCCGGCAAGCCCAGGCTGTTCGCGTTTAAAGCGGCGTGACAAATGCAAACCGGCCCGTATTGGTAGTGCTGGGCGATATTATGACCGATGTGGTAGTCCGCCTGGCCGAACCGCTAAACCCGGCCAGCGATACCACTTCTGCCATCTCAATTCACGGCGGCGGGTCGGGGGCAAACCTGGCAACCTGGTTGGCGTATGCCGGTGGATTGGAAGTTCACTTAATCGGTAGGGTCGGTCAGGACGCTTTTGGGGCCTTTCAAATCGCCGAATTAAAGCGGGCCGGGGTCATTCCGCATATTGGTCAGGGGGTCAACCTGGCTACCGGGTCGCTGGTAGTGCTGGTCGACCCGGACCAATCTCACGAACGCCATATGCTGACCGACCGGGGAGCTAACCGGTCTTTGCAAATAGGTGATCTCCCACAAGACCTCTTTCAGCCGGGCAACCGTTTTCACCTCTCCGGCTATAGCCTGCTAGAACCCGGTCTTACCCGCGATACAGCTTTGGCAGCCCTGAAACTGGCGCACGAACGCCGGATGTTTACCTCGGTCGATCCATCCTCGGCGGCCATGTTAACCCGGCTCGGTCCGGCTCGATTTCTGGAGTGGACCCAGGGGATGACACTTTGTTTTCCTAACCTGGATGAAGGCCGGGTCTTGACCGGCGAAACCGAACCGTCCGCAATAGTGGAAAAGCTGGCCCATTTTTATGATGAGGTAGTGCTAAAACTGGGGGCGGCGGGTGCGATCTGGCGGCGCGGGGTGAGGCCGTTTGAAACTCTCAGCCGACCCGCCGCCGTAGTAAAAGTGGTGGATACCACCGGGGCCGGAGATGCCTTCTGCGCCGGGTTTCTGGCTAGCCGGATACAAAATGCAACGCCAGAGGCCGCTTTGCAAATGGCGTTGCATTTCGGGACGCTGGCGACGACCCGGCCCGGCGGCAGACCGGCCTGACCGAAGGCAAGTCTGGTTTTTTAGCGTAATTTCTTTATTACATCGCTTACCGAACGGGTAACCCGGTCGAAGGCGGTGCGCTTCAGGCGGTGCGACAAGGCCATTTCGGCGACCTTGAACACGTGCTGCGGAGTGATCGCTTCGGCACTGGTATAGGCGGCGTAGGCCTGGGCTGCTTTGCCAACCACCAGGTCGCCCCGGTGCCCGTCGGTGTCCAGTTCGATGTTTATCCGGGCGATCAGTTCCAGGATGTCCCGCTTGAGGGGTAAACCGGGCAGGCGTTCGATGGCGGCGGTAATATGACCGGCCAGTTCGTGTTCGTCGTTGGCGTAGCTGTGGTAAAAAGCGTCCGGGTCGGCTTCAAATTCTTGCCGCCGCTCGACGATTTCGACCCGCCGGGCCGGTTCGCGGATACCGGCGATCTGAACTGCCAATCCAAACCGGTCGAGTAGCTGGGGCCGCAGATCGCCTTCTTCGGGGTTCATGGTGCCGACCAGCAAAAAGCGGGCCGGATGCGAGTAGGAAATACTTTCACGCTCGACCATGTTAATGCCCATCGCGGCGGCATCGAGCAGCAAATCCACGATATGGTCGTCTAGCAAATTTACCTCGTCCACATACAGAATGTTGCGGTTGGCTTCGGCCAGCACGCCGGGCGCGAAGTCGATCTGGCCGTGCCGCAAGGCTTTTTCCAGATCGAGTGTCCCAACAACCCGGTCTTCGCTGGCGTTGATCGGTAAATTGACTACTCGCATTTTTCTTTTAGCTCGCGGTAGTTCTTCGCCGTCTTGTTGACGCGTGGTACATTCGCGGCATAAATCGCTGCTTTTTTCGGGGGCACAGCCATAGGGGCAGTCGGCCACAATTTCCACTTCCGGCAGCACGTTTGCCAAAGCCCGGACGGCGGTACTCTTGGCCGTTCCTTTTTCGCCCTTGATCAAAACCCCGCCGATGGTTGGGTTGATGGCATTGAGGACCAGAGCCAGTTTCATTTCGTCTTGCCCAACCAGGGCGGTAAACGGGTAAATCAGATTCTTCATTCTTCCTCTTTGAAGCTATTTGTTCTATTGCAAAACTTCCGAAAGTTAACGCTTACATAATTGTAACTACTCACCAAATCTGTGTAGAGGATCGAAGCAGGGGTCGTGGGGGACCCAAAGGGTACACCACCCCAGCGGGGGGGTCATACAGGCGGGTACCCTATGGGTGCCCCTGTAATTCCTCTTTTCTTCTTCTTTTCTCCGTCCACTGGTGGCCCTGGGGAGGGGTCAGGGGTGGGGCCTGAGTAGTTACACATAATTGTTAGTAAGATATGGTCGCCGGTTACTGTAACAACCCTGTCTCAGCAACCGGCAACCTTGATGACTTACAAAGGGTTAAAACCTAGTTGAATTTGATAACCCCGCGCAGGTTTTTACCGGCAATCAGGTCGTCGTAGCCTTCGTTAACCTGATCGAGGGTGTAGGTATTGGTGATCAGCTCTTTCAACTTGATCTGGCCGTGTTTGTTCATGTTGAGCAATTTGGGAATTTCGGTCTGCGGGTTGCTGGTTCCGTAGAGGGTTCCCATAACGGCCTTCTGGAAAAGGACCAGGTTGAGTGGGCTGATCGGCATGGTTTCGGCGGTGGCCGGGGTCAGACCGATCACAACCAGGGTGCCGCCTTTGCCGGTGGCGTTGTAGGCGACACCGATGGTTTCCTGGGTGGCAATCGCTTCAAACGAGAAATCGACGCCGGTACCGTTGGTAATTTCCATTACCTTCTGCACCACGTCTTCTTTGTTCGGGTTGATAGTGTGGGTCGCGCCGAATTCCATAGCCTTTTCCAGTTTCCAATCGTTGGTGTCGACGGCGATGATGGTGGTAGCATTCGAGGCTTTAGCACCTTGCACTGCGTTGACTCCGATACCACCGATCCCGAATACCAGGACGCTGCTACCAGGGGTAACGCGTGCCCGGTTGACCGCCGCCCCAAAGCCGGTAGCCACGCCGCAACCGACCAGGCAAGCAATATCGAGCGAATAGCTGGGGTCGACCACACAAACCGAGTCCTGGCTGACCACGCTATACTCGGAGAAAGTGCTGATCATACACATCTGCCCGACATCCTGACCGTCCTTATTGGTCATGCGATAAGTGCCGTCTACCTGAGGTCCGGCTAGAATCCCGGCTCCCAGATCGCAGAGTTGAGTCATACCGGAAACGCACCACCGGCATTTGCCGCAGGAAGGAATAAAGGTCAGCACAACGTGGTCGCCCGTTTTGATGCGGGTGACACCCGGCCCGACGCTTTCGACTACCCCGGCTCCTTCGTGGCCGAGAGCCATCGGCATCATGCCGACCGGCAGATCGCCGTGCATAATGTGCAGGTCCGAGTGACACAACCCGGCGTAGGACATTTTGACCCGCACTTCGCCCGCTTTGGGATCGGCCACCTCGATTTCCTCGACTACCAGGGGTTTGTTAGCTTCGTATATGACAGCAGCTTTGCTTTTAAGAGTACCCATCTTTAGAACCTCCTCTATAAATGTCCTACACCGGACACTTTTTGTCACCAATAACGCAACCAGGATTACCTTTTTGCAATCCTGCAAAACTGGCCCGACACTCCCGGTCAGGCCGGTAATCCACCAAGTAAGTAAGTTTCGACCGGTTCGGCTTTGCTCCCCCATAGTTCGCTCGGCGCGAGACGGCGGTCCCCGAAAAAGATAAAAAGAAAATTGCTATGCTTCGGCTTCCTCGAAAATGTTATTGCCCTTCAGGTCGGACAAAATGTAATAGTTTCCGTTCATCCGCTCGGCCATTTCGCGGCAGATGCCTTCTTCGCTTTTGCGCATAACGCCGGGATGAAAATGCGGCCCCGTATCGATGACGGTGGTGGCGATGCGGGCCTGGGCGATCTCGTCGCACATCCGCAAAGCGTCCTGTACCGGGTAAGGTTCGTTCATCTTGCCGCTCAGACCCACGTTTGCCAGCCCATCGGTGAAAAGGAGCAGGGCCGGGTAAATCGTGCGGTCGCGGCGTTGCTCTTTTTCGATCAGCTTCAGGCTTTCCTGAATGCCGGTCGCAATCGGGGTACAGCCGCCCACGTAAATCTGCTCAAGAGCCTCGCGGGCCTGAGTATAATTGTTGGTCGGCGGCAAAAGCAGCCGGGCCGAGGCAAACCGGAAGGTCAGAATGGCTACCCGGTCGCGTTTTTCGTAGGCATCCTGCATCAAGGCTAATATCGCGCGTTTGGTCGCGTTCATTAACTGGCGCGACATCACCGAGTCGCTGGCATCGATGGCGAAGACCAGCAAGGCCCGGCTTTTGCGCTGGCGCACTTTCTGGCGAAAATCTGGCTCGCGCAGTTCCAAACGCTGGCCGGGTATCCAGCCGCGCGTTTTCTGGTGAACCGCCGCCGCCCGCAGGGTGGCATCCAGGGCCAGATCGTTGACCTCGGACTGATAACGGCTGCGGATATAGCGACCACTTCGGCGACTGCTGAGTGACTCGAATCGCCGCCCGCTATACTGACGAGTCTGGCGGTCGCGCGGGAAATCCAGGATCGCCTTGAGTGGAAAGCCTTCCAGTCCTTCTTTGATTTTGCGCGAGATACCGGCCATACCCGGCTTATAATCCTCGTCGGGGACGGCTTCCGGTTCGGGATAATCATCGATCTGGGCGATTTCGGTGGCTTCCTCCGGCGATTCGCCGCCCTGCAAATCTTCTTCCTGAGCGACCCCCATGAGGGCTTTTTGCAAGCTAGAAAAGCTCCGCGCCCGGTGCGACATCGCCAGCCGTAAAGCCAGATTGGCATCGTCGAGGGTAACTTCCAACCGGCCATCCAGGGCGGCTATCGCCCTCGCCGCGATATTTACCACTATGTCGCCCCGGTGCCCCGCCGCCTGCATTTCCTGACTGACCGCTTTAGCAATTGCATAGCGCAGTTTGGGCGGGGTCTTGACCTGGGGGTAATATTCGATAGCCAGGGTCAATTTTTGTAGAAGATCGGCTGTTTCCCCGGCAACCTCGGCAGTGAGTTGCGCCGGGTCGCTCTGGTGGATCAGGGCGCGTTCGATGATCAGGCTGCGCGACGGAACATTGCGGATAGTTTCGGCCTGGACCGCCAGCCCAAAGCGGTCGAGTAGTTGGGGCCGCAACTCGCCTTCTTCGGGGTTCATGGTGCCGACCAAAAGAAACCGGGCCGGGTGGACTTCGCTAACGTTATCGCGTTCGACGTAATTTACGCCGAGCGAAGCGGCGTCCAGCAACGAGTCGACCAGGTGATCGGCCAACAAATTTACCTCGTCGACATATAAAATATTGCGATTGGCGGCGGCTAATAAGCCGGGTTCAAAGCGGCGGGCGTCGCCGTGTTTTAAGGCCGAGGTCAGATCGAAATAGCCCACCAGCCGTTCTTCGCTGGCGTTGAGCGGGAGGGTGATGACGCGCTGGCGGCGAGTGGCAAGCGGCAAAACTTCGCCCCGTTGCTGCCGGGCCTGACAATTGCGGCATAACCGGCGGGTCTGGGAGGGGTCGCAAAAGTAAGGACAGTCGGCGACCCCCTCCAGCAGCGGCAAAACCTCCGGTAAGGCCCGGACCAGAGTCGATTTGGCCGTGCCTCGTTTGCCAAAAATCAAAACGCCGCCAATCTCAGGGGCGACCGCGCTTATTAACAGGGCAGTCTTGATGTCCGACTGACCGACGACCGCCGCGAAAGGAAAACCTGCCAAAATAAAACCCTTTTCTGCTTAAACCCGTAAGGCCGGTATCATTGGCCGCAAAGTCTGGCACTGCCAGCAGCGACCGATCATGCCCAGTTGATGCGCCGCCAGTTCCAGGCCGTACAGACCCACAAAGACCGGAAAAGCCAGCGGCGGTTTGCGTAGCTGGTAAAGGTAGAGGGCAGCATACAACAAGCAGACCACCGCCAGCCAGAACAGCCCCGGCCAGACCAGCCCTAACGCGATCAGACCCAACCCCCAGTAACGGGCTATATTGCCGCACAGGTGAAAGAGCATCGCGCTATAGCTCCGAAGCGTGGCATCGAAGACCCAGGCCAACTTTACCCGCGCCTTGAAGCGGCGCAACTGGCGGTAACGCTGGGCGGTTTCGAGAAGTGGCACCAGCCCGGCCAGCAGAACCAGCCACCAGACGACCCCGAAAGCCAGTAGTAATAATGCCACAAACGGCAAACGCTGGCGCGGCACATAGAGCAATTTGCGCTGGGCCGGGTGTTTGCGCAGCAAGAAGGTTTCCGAGCCGCCATAGAAAGCCTTCCGGCGAGTGTAATGGCCCAACCGGCAGCGATATTTGTGGCGAACGCCGCCGCGCGGCACGTACATCACCCGGTAGCCCGCCGCATGGCCGCGCCAGACCAGATCGACATCCTCGCCAATCGGGAAAGCCGCATCAAACCCGCCTAATTCCTGCCAGAGTTTGCGTCGGATGAGCAAATTAGCCGTCGGCAGGAAAGGGATCAGGGTATTGGGACGACACTCGCGTTCCTCCTCGCCCATGTAGAGCGAGCTTGCAACGCTTTCGTAGCGTTCGATCCGGGTTGTCAGCGAAAACGAATCGACCCGGCCTCCGACGATCCCGGTGGTAGGCTCGGCAAAGTAAGGCACCAGCTCACGCAGCCAGCTCGGTTCGACCTCGCAATCGCTATCAGTATAGGCGATCAACTCGCCCCGCGCGATGGCGGCCCCGGCATTTCGACAGGCGGCGGGTCCTTGCCAGATAGTCTGGTAGATGGCCCGGTCGACCGACAGGCGGCGGATCACCTGGGGGGTATCGTCGGTGGAGCAATCATCGACCACGATTATTTCAAGCTGGCCGGGATAGTTCATCCGCCGAAGCGAATCGATACAGGCTTCGAGGTCGCGCGGGCGGTTGCGGACCGGCACCACTACCGATACGAAAGGCCAGTCTACCGTCGGGTCGTCAGCCCGGTCAGGCCGGGGACGTTGTTCGAGCAACTGCCGGGCGGCCAGATTCTTTAACAAATTATCCAGCGGACCGACGGCCATTTTCAGGCGAACGGCCAGTTCGTCGACGGTTTGCCACTCCCGGCAGCCTTGCAAAACCTGACCGGCCCCCCGGTTCAACCGGACGGCCTGGAGCGGTTGGCGAGTGACGGCGATTAGCTGGTCGCCCTCTGATTGTATTTGAATGCCGGGCCGCTGCCGGTAAAGATATTGCATAAAATTTTATCGACCGAATTCTATCTGTCCAGACCCCACCCCTGGGCGGGGAAAAAGAAAAAGGATTTAACAGGGCACCCATAGGGTACCCGGCCCCCACGACCCCTGCTTCGTCCTCTACACAGGTTTGGTGAATTCTTACCCGAATTCAAGCATTAAACAGCGAAAAATAAATCTCCGGTGGCAAGGTCAGGTCGGGGCGCACCCGCCGGACAATTTCGCTCAGGCCGGTGTAATCCACCAGGTGATAGAGTGGTATTTTCGCCAGCACCTCGGCCCCACCGGCACAACCGGCCAGCAATTCCACCAGTGCCAGATTGCTGATCGCCGCGCTGACTACCTGCCCAAGCAGGTCTTGTTTAACCTTTATCTCACCGGCACCGGTCAGTCCTGCTATCAATTCATCGGTTAAAGGCCAGCCGTCCAGCAAATAAGGCTGCCAGGGGTAAGCCAGCCGCGCGTGATAAGCCGACCGGTTGAAAGCATGGACGAAATCCTCTACCAGCCCCGTCGCCGCCGGGTCAGTCGAGTTGGCTTTTGCCAGCTTGTCCAACCGGCTAAGGGCTTGCCCGTAGTTATGGACGAACAGGTAACGCCGGACGGGTAGGACTGCCGGACCGGTCAGCTTGGCCCGAAATTCGGCCAGCCGGTTTTGACGATCCAGGACAATCTGGCCGTGAACAAATTTAGCCCCCAGGTCGATTTCCCAGTTGTGAACGTGCCAGTGCGGGTGCGTCAGAAACTCATCCAGCCCATCAGGTGTCAGGTATTCTACCTCTGCTCGGCGGGAGTAGGCCGGGTGAACCGCGTAAAAATGCAAATATTCGCCGGGTTTGTCGAGCAGCATCACAAAATCGAAGTCCGCCGGGTCGCTTTTCCAGAGGCTGCTGCCGTAAAGCAAAATTGCTTCGACCGCCGGGTGGCCGATGGCCTGATTGATGAAAGCTTCCAGGGCCAGCCGGGCTTCTCCGCTCACTTTTAACGCTCCAGCCGACCAGCCTTGCGCCACTCTAACCCACCTTTTGCTTGTTCCGGCTGATTAGCTCAACCAGGCTTTCGACCAGTTCGGCCAGATAAAGCGCGCCGCGTTCGGCGTTGGCCGGGCGAGGATCGCCCAGTACGCCGTTGGGTGTCACCGGCTGCAAACCGGTTTCGACCAACCGGGGCATGATGGCCGCCATATCGCCCACGTAACCAGCCTCAGCTTTTTCCATCTGGACCAGTTCCGGCTTCAGGTACAACATCTGGGAGGTCTCGCGCTCCCCGGCGTGCCAACCGGCTATCGCTTCCGGCAGGCGCGACTGCTGGCCTGGCGTGACGGGCCTGAGCAATTGACCTAACTCGGTAATCGCCGTTATCGCCAGGGAAGGCTGTTGTTCCCGCAGATGGGCCACCCCGGCCCGGATCGCGTCGAAATTGCCACCGTGAGCGGTCAGGACCAGCAACCGACGAAAGCCGTGACGGACCGCACTCCCTCCGATGTCGCCAATCAGGGCGGCCAGGGTCGCTTTTGACAGGCTGAGTGTTCCGGCAAATTCCTTGTGTTCGTCGGAAGTGCCGACCGGTATCACCGGCGCGACCAGCGTATCGCCCAATCGTCGGGCCAACTCCTGGGCCAGCCGTTCGGCCACCAGCGTATCGGTCGAGAGCGGCAAATGAGGACCGTGTTGCTCGGTCGCTCCAAGGATCAACAGCAACCGGTCGTAACCTCGCGCGATCAGTTCGGCCACCTGCGGCCAGCTATGGTCGGCCAGCCAGACCGAGACCGGTGTTACCGGGTGGCCGTTTTCAGTCGGGTCTGGCACCGTTAATCCTGGCCGGAAGATGGCTCAAGATAGCCTTTATTTTCCAGAAATTCGAGTAAGCGTTCGGCCTGCGTTTCGGCACTGCCTTCCAGCGGGCTACTTTTCTTGGCCCGGACGGCTGCCCCGCCGTTCAGGATGGCCTGTATCCGGGCGGCAGCCGGTTGATCGGGGTCCGGTACAAATATCTGGCGCGGTCGCGGTCGCGGCGGTCGCATTTCCACTAAACGCACCGTCGGTGGATTGGCCGGAGCCTGGCTCTTTTCTACCGGGATAGTGGCCTGTTTGGCGGCCATCAGACCCGGCAGAGTGGCATAACCGGGCCGGGCGATTTCGGTTTCTACCGCCAGCAGGGCCGGAAGTTCCAGGCTTAAACTTTCGCGGCGACCTTTTTCCAGCTTGCGCTCGGCCAGAATTTGCCTTTTTTCAAGGTCGAGCCGGGCGGCAGTGACCCGCGTGGCCTGAGCCAGCCCCAGCAATTCGGCCAGGTAGCCGGGCACCTGTGCACTGGCCCGGTCGGTGCTGCGATTGCCGCAAATCACCAGGTCGGGCGACCAGCTTTTCAGGGTTTCGGCCAGTTGGCGAGCGGTGTGATCCGGACTGGTCTCATTACCGCCATTGTTTTCCAACCGGATCACCCGGTCGGCTCCGAGGGACAGGGCTTCTCGCAAGGTGCGTTCGACCCTGACCGGACCGCAACTGAGGGCCAGCACTTCGCCGCCGAACAGTTGTCGCCATTCCAGGGCCAGAGCCAGCCCGGCACTATCGGCGGGGTTGGTAATGTAGGCCAGCCGGGAATGGTCGAGTTGACCGCTCAACGGGTCGATTTCGACCGAAGCCGGGTCGGGCACTTGTTTGAGACAAACCGCAATCTTTATCATTCTCAGGCCTCCCTGAACGAAACCCCAAAACCGCCTCTGGGGTAACTCCAGCTAATTGCGCCCTCCCGGTTACAGGCCACGTAACAGGTGCCACATTCAAAACACTGCTCGTAGTTAAACAGGATCGAGCCGTCCGAGAGCAGGGTAAACAGATTGGCCGGGCAGGCATATACACAGGCGTGGGTCGAGCAATCCTGACAAACCGAATTATCGACCGTGATATGCGGCGTGGCATCCACCAGAAAACGCACCGAGCCTAACCGGGCGTCTACCCCATCGGTTAAAACTTCTTCCGATGGCCTCACCGGGACTTGCTCGGTGGCGAAGGGTGTCAAATCCTGGGCCGGTTTGAGCTTGCCGGTCAGCTCGTTAAATTTGTCTCTTAGTTTTAGCTCGAACACGCTTGCTCCTTGCAGTCAACTTATTACCAGCCGAGGGCGCGACCGCCACGCCACAAATCCTGGGCCAGTTGCCAGGGTGAAACCTTTTTCTGGCGCAACTGCCGCCAGGCGATCCCGGCCAGTTTCTTTTTAGGTTGCCCGTTGGAGGTAAAAAGCTCCTGGGCCCCATCGCACAGCAGTTCCGGGTAAAAGTTTTGCAGCCGGGTGCTGTTGACGAACTCCGGCGCGTGTTTGTAGCGTTTGAAGTCTTTGAGGACAAAGCTGTTTTGCAACTCAGCTTCGTACTGTTGGAGAAAAGCCGCGCTATAGTTATTAGCTCTTTTCGCCTGAACGGCTACCCTGGCGGCGGCGGCTCCACTGGCGATGGCGTAGTTGATGCCTTCCAGGTAGATTCCGGTGGCAAAGCACAACCCGGCAGCATCTCCGGCCACCATCAGGCCGTCGGTGTATAGTTTTGGCACCAGCTTGTAACCGGCCTCCGGGATCATATGGGCCGAATACTCGCGGCGGGTGCTACCCTTCAGGAGTGGCGCGACCGAGGGATGCTGTTTAAATCGGTCGAGCAGGTCGTAGGCCGGGATTTTGTTTTCCACCAGCGACGAAATCTGGACGATCAGACCGAGCGACAGGCTATCCTGGTTGGTATACAAAAAGGCCCCGCCGCAAGCTTCGCCGGTGATCGCCCCCACGTATTCGTTAACCAGCCCTTCGTTGCCAGTCAGTCCAAAGCGGCTTTCGAGCGTTTCGCGGTCGAGATTTACCACCTCTTTAACGCCCAGGCTCATTTCTTCCGACTTAAAAGGCTTTTGCAGCCCGGCCTGTTTTGCCAGAAAAGAATTCACGCCGTCGGCGGCGATCACGACCGGGGCGTAAAGCTCGCCTTCCTCGCGCCGTACTTTCACCCCGTTGACCCGCCCGGCCTGGTCGCGCAAAAGCTGGTCGGCTACCACTTCGGTCAGCAGCAACGCTCCGGCCTGTTCGGCCTGTCCGGCCAGCCAGCGGTCGAATTTGGGCCGCAGGACCGTAAAAGCGTTGTAGGGTGGCTCGGCAAAATCCTGGTTGCGATAATCGACCGAAAAAGAAGCTTTATCGCTCACGAATGACAGCACCCGCCGGGTCACATAACGTTCGACCGGGGCACTTTCCCAGAAATTCGGCAGTAGCTCGTTGATCAGCTTGGTGCCGTACATGGCCGCGCCGGAGCAGTTTTTGCTACCGGGAAACTCGCCCCGTTCCAAAAGAGCGACTTTCAGCCCGGCCCGCGCGGCTACCAGGGCGGCGGCACTTCCGGCTGGTCCCGCCCCTACCACGATCATATCGAACCGGTTGGTTATCTCGTTGGGCATCAGCTACGACTTTCTAGTAATTTCAGATTAGCCTCGACCGGCTACCAGGCTGGTTTCCAGCTGGGCTTCTAAAGCTTCGGCCTCAACTCGGCGGGTTTTACGCCGTGCGGCCAGCTTGCGTAACAAAAGCGGCAGGACTTCAGCCGCATCGCCCACCAGGGCCAGATCGGCCAGGGCCATCATGGGAGCCGTCCGGTCCTTATTAATTGAAATAATCGTTCCGGCCCCTTTGAGACCGCCGGTGTGCTGTCCGGCCCCCGAAATACCCAGCGCGATATACAGGCGGGGCGTTACCGAACGACCGGTGGTGCCAATCTGACGAGGGAAAGGCAGCCAGCCTTTATCCACTACCGGTCGGGTCGCGCCGATGGCGGCTTCAAGCTGGGAGGCCAGTTGTTGAGCGAGGGTCAGACCGGCGGGGTAAGTCAGACCAAGCCCGACCGCTACAATCCGTTCGGCTTCGACGATGTCCACACGGGCCGGGTCGGGCGGGATAAAGCCGGTCGAACGGCTTTTGATCCGGCTGGTATCGAGCGTCACTTTCTGCTCATATAGTTCCGGCATTCTCAACCGGCCCGGCAGACTCTGGCCGCGCGCGCCCGGCTCGAAGGTCGCCAGTACCTGATTGGCCCGGCTTTCGTAGACAGCGTGCAACCGGTTATCGAAAAGCGGGCGGGTGAACCTCAGGCCGTCCGGCCCGGTTAGGCTGATCTGAATACAGCCGCTGACCAGTTCCAGACCTAACCGGGCGGCCAGACGCGGCGATAAATCGGTCCCGTCCGGGCTGGCCGGTAAAAGTAACAGGCCCCATTCGATCTGGTTTAGCCCCTGGGTCAAGGCCTGACAGTAAGCCTCGGTAGAATAAATCGCCAGTCCGCTTGCCGTCAGATATTCCAGCCGGTCCACCTCGTAGCGGCCCAGCGTTTCGGCTAGCGTCTGGCGCGGCAAGTCTGCCGGATCAGCCACCACCAGCCCGATCAGTTGGCCGCCCTGCGCCTGAGCAACCTGGGCCGCTTCGCCCAGTAGTTCCAGGCTGGCCCGGCTCGGTTGGCCGTTTTCTAGCTCGATCCAGCAAGCTACATCTTTTGACCAGCCGCTCATACCGTTACCTCACTACTTTTGAAAAGCTGGCGAGCGACCCGGTGGCCTTCGTTGATAGCGTGGCTGGCCCGGCGGGGGGCCAGGGCATCGCCAGCCCGGTGAAGTTCGGGAACTTTGCCCTGCAATTCAAAATATAAGTCGTCGTTGGCCCGGCCATGATTAGCGACCACGATCAAGTCGTAGGGGCCAAAGCGCAACATCTGGCCGGTGTAATTGCCGATGGCCTCTACACAGCGTTCGTTGTAGCTAAAGCCGAGGGCCGACACATTTGGAACGACCGTCAGGCCGAGAGCCATTACCCGGCGATACCAGTTTTCCAGGTCGAGGGTCAGCCCCAGGTCTTGCCCGGCGTACAGCGAAGGCGTTAGCAAATCGACTTTTATACCCCGGTTTGCCAGAAATTCGGCGGCACTGGTCGATTGGTGAAAGCCTAGCTGGTCGATCAAGGCGGCTGTTTCCAGCTTTTCGGGCAGACGGCCTTCCAGCACATCCCAGACCGAAACCACATGGGGTTGTTCGGCCCCACCCATAGCCGGACGCTGCGGGCTGGCCCCGGTACAGATAACCACCGCGTCGGGCCGCTCGGCCAGTACGCTTTCGACGGTCGCAGTATGGCCGGTCTTGACTTCCACGTTCAGGTGGCTGATTTCGTTGGTCAGGTTGCGGATAATATCGCCGAATTCGGCCCGGTTTGGCACCCGCGCGGCCAGGCGCACCTGCCCACCAAGTTCGGCTTCCTTTTCCAGCAGAGCCACTTTGAAACCGCGTTGAGCGGCGACCTTAGCGCATTCCAGCCCCGCCGGACCACCGCCCACGATCACCAGCTTCCTGGGACGGCTGAGTTTGATCAAAGTGCCCCGGCCCAGTTGCCGTTCGTAGCCGGTAGCCGGGTTTTCGATACAGCCGAGGTCCAGGTTTAACCCGGCCCGCCCGATACACTCCTGGTTGCAGGAAATACACAGCCGGATAGTGTCAATCTTGCCGGTGCGGGCTTTCTCGGCAAAGAACGGCTCGGCGATCTGCTCGCGGACCATCCCGATCATATCGGCGTGACCCTCGGCCAGAATTTGTTCGGCTTGCAAGGGGTCTTTGATCCGGCCAACTCCAAAGACCGGTAGATCGGTGATCTGGCGCAACCGGCTGGCGACAAAAATCTGGTAGCCGGGCGGCACGTGCATCGAGCCTTCGACCATAAAGAGGGTGTGGGTGGCCGTGCCGATACTGGTATTAAAATAGTCCAGCATGGCGTGTTCGCTCAGACGGCTGGCGGTCTGGGTGGTTTCCCGAATCGTTACGCCACCATCGATCAACTCGTCGCCGCATAGCCGCAAGCCCATGACAAAATCGCGTCCGACTTCGGCCCGGATCGCCTCGATGATCTCCAGCACCAGCCGCAGCCGTTTCTCGACGCTGCCGCCGTAGGCATCGGTGCGCCGGTTGGCGTGGGGCGAGAGAAACTGGCGCAGCAGCGAACTGTGCGAGGCTTGCAACTCGGCCCCGTCAAAGCCGCCCTCTTTCAGATACCGGGCGACCCGCGCGTAACCATCGACGACCTCACGGATTTCCGAATGGTCGATTTCCTTTGGTACCTCCCGAAACATCGGGTCCGGGATCGGTGAGGGTCCCCAGACCGGCAATCGCGAATAGACGCTGGAAGCCTGGGCACCGTTGTGGTTGATCTGGGCCACGATTTTGGTGCCGTGCCGGTGTACCGCCTCGGTCATGTGGCGATAATAAGGGATAACCCGCTCGTCGAAGGCGTGGATCAGTTTTTCGTAGGCGTGATCGGTCGGGTGAACCGATTGCTCCTCGGTGATAATCAGGCCGCAGCCGCCTTTAGCTCGTTCGGCATAATAAGCCGCCAGCCGTTCGCTCGGCAGGTTATTTTCGGCCAGGTTGGTCAGGTGGGCCGAGAATAACACCCGGTTATTGACCGTCATCGACCCGATCTTTAAGGGACTAAAAAGATATTTGTACTGGCTGCTATACATCTAACATTTTACACTTTTACTTTGGATTAAGACTTTCACTTAAATCGAACTTACGCATTAAGCAGGGTTAGTAGGGGTGCAACCCCTGCGGGGGGTAAAACAGGGGTCTCCCCTGTTAAATCCCCTTAGGACTTCCGCTTCAACCCTCAGTTGGGAGGGTTGAAGCGGAAGTCCTAAAGTCTTAAATCTGCCGTCCGAGCCGCTGGGCTTCGATAATCGCGTGTGTCACCCGGCGGGGAGCGACCGCATCACCTAACCGGTAAATTTCGCGGTCCGCCCCCTGCAAAGCCTGGTAAAGACTATCTTCCGGCAGGGCATAGTTTGCCATTACAACCGTATCAACGTTTTTGATGATGCGTTCCTGGTCGGCGGGGGCAAAGCGGTGCCGCACGTTTACTCGGTCTTTTTCAATCCGCAAAACACTGGTCATCGGGCTAAAGGTAATGCCAGTGGCGGCGGCTCGACTGTACCAGGGCGTTAGCTCTTGCAGAGCACCGAGTTGGAGCGAGACAAAGTTATCCTCGGTGATAAACTCGACCGGTCGACCCTGGGCGGCCAAATATTCGGCGGCGTTTATGGCCGACTGATAGCCTTCGCTGTCGATGACGACCGCCGTACCGCTGCCGTCGCTCTGCCCGGCCAATAGCTGCGTGACTGAAACCACATGAGGTAAATCGGCCCCTGGTGTTTCATCAGGCCGGACCCGCGCCCCGGTCGCCACGATTACCACTTCCGGTTGGAGTTGCTCGATCAATTCCGGCGTAACGGTTACGCTCAGTTCGACCGGTACCCCCAGCCGGGCCAGTTGGGCCAGCCGCCACTCGATGATCCGGCTAAATTCGGCCCGGTTGGGGGCCAACGTCGAAAGCCTGACGGCGCCCCCGGCCACCGCTGACTTTTCGTAAACCACCACCTGATGACCGCGCAACCGACAGACCATAGCTGCTTCCAGACCGCCCGCTCCGGCCCCTACCACCAGCACTTTGCGTGGACGGTTAGCCGGTTGAAGGGCCGGAAAAGATTTCTCGTAACCAGCCGCCGGGTTATGGATACAACTGACGACGGCGTTCATGGGGCTGCGAACCACGCAATCCTGATTGCAGCGAATACAGGGCCGCACTTCTTCGGGTTGCCCGGATCGTAGTTTGTTGACCAGATCGGGGTCGGCGATCAGGGCGCGAGTCAGATCGATCCCGTCCAGTTTGCCCTCGACCACCAGGGTGTTGGCCGCCACCGGGTCCACCAGGTCATCACACAGGAAGACTGCCAGCGTATCGCCCAGGCGTTGTTTTACCTGGCTTGCCAGATCGACTCTTTGACCGGCGGGCGTGTGCATGGCGGGAGCGGTCAGGTGCATAGTGTAAATGCTGCCGGTAGTAACGACCAGATAATCGACCTCGCCGGACTGGCAAAGCTCGACCGCCACTTCCAGCCCGTCTTCCGGTTTCAAACCGGCCCAGGGAGCATACTCGTCACACGACAGGCGCAAACCCAGCACCAGTTCCGGTCCGAGGGCTTCGCGGACTACCTTTATTACTTCGCGGGCGAAGCGTAGCCGGTTGGGCAGGGTACCGCCGTACTCGTCCTGACGCTGGTTGGTCAGCCCGGACAGAAACTGGCGCACCAGCGAATACTGTCCGGCGTTGATTTCCACGCCATCCAATCCACCCTGCCGGGCGTGCCGGGCGACCAGCCCAAAACCGGCTACGACCGCCGCAATATCGGCCTTCTCCATGACTTTGGGCATTTCCATAGTGGCGGGGTTCGGAATAGCCGATGGGGCATACACCACGTGCTTGTGAACATGACCGCTGGCTTGCATCCCGTTATGGCCCAACTGAGCCAGCACCAGGCTCCCCTGCGCCTGGACCGCCCCGGCGATCTGCCGGAAACGTTCAACAATTTCGGGCATATAACCGCGCAAGGCTTTCTCGTAAGGCCAGTCGGAATGGTGAACGCTGCTTTCTTCGACCACTACCAACCCGGCCCCTCCGGCAGCCCGCCGCTCGTAATAGGCGACGTGACGCTGGTTGGGCAGGTTATCGGTCGCAAAATTGGTGCAGTGCGCCCCGAAAAGTGCCCGGCTTGGTGCTGCTTTGCCTCGTAATTTTAGCGGTTCGTAAAGATTTGCCATAGATATTTTTCTAGTTACGACTTTCGCTTCAACCTCACCAGATAAGGTTGAAGCGAAAGTAAAAAAGGATTTAGAGGGGAGACCCCTTATACCCCTCGCAGGGCACCCAGAGGGTACCCGGCCCCTACGTACCCTGCTTCAGACTGTTTCTCTCCATTGAGCGAAAGTTCTATTATCTTAAAACGGTTTCCCGGCGTTGAGAATCAAACCGGCAAAAGATTAATTATGCGCCGTTTGCTATTCTCCGGGATGTAAATGCACTCCGGGTCGGGCTGGTCCATCGGGGTATCGGTAAAGTATTTGACCGCCATACAGCCGCTATGGCAGTTGCCCCACGATTTGCAGCTTTTGCATTGACCGCCCGCTTCGTATTCGCGGACGAACTGGAATAGCGGGGCTTCCTGCCAGACCTGCTTGAAGCCACCGGCCTCCCGGATATTTCCGGCCTTGAAATCGGGCGTGATCAGGAACGGACAGGTGTACACGTCGCCTACCGGGTCGACCAGGCACACGATCCGACCCGCGCCGCACATATTCAGGCCGTCCAGGGCCGCTCCCAGGGCCGATAGATGAAAGAACGAGTCGCCGGTCATGACGTTCGGGTGGGCTTTTAGCCAGAAGTACAGGTCGCGGTTTTGCTGCTGGGTCGGGTGCAATTCCTGCCAGACATCCTTACCCCGCCCACTGGGACGAAGTCGAGTTACCCTGAGTTGGGCACCATATCCCTCGGCCATCTGGTACATCTGGTCAAGCTGGCTAAAGTTCTGGTGGGTAACGACCGTATTAATTTTGAAATTAAAGCCGCGCTCGGCCAGCAGTTCCATCGCTCTATTTGCTCTTAAAAAGCTGCCGGTCCCCCGGATCGGGTCGTTGGTGGCGGCATCGGCCCCATCAATACTGATCTGGACATCGAGATAAGGGGTAGTGGCGATCCAATCGGCGGCGGCCCGGTCGATCAGGGTGCCGTTGGTCGAGAATTTCACGCCAATACCGTGCGATACCGAGTATTCCATAAGCTCAAAGAAATCGGGTCGGCTCATCGGCTCGCCCCCACCGACATTGATATAAAACACCTGCATCGCGGCGAATTCGTCCAGCAAGGCTTTGGCCTCGGCGGTGGTCAGTTCGTTCTCGCGCTGCTGCCCGCTCGATGACAGGCAGTGAATACAGCGCAGGTTGCAACCAAAGGTCATTTCCCAGGTCAGGCAGATCGGGGCATCCAGACCTTTGCGGAATAGATCATAACTCACTCAATACCTCCATCGCTTCCAGGCGGGTTAAAGCTCGAATAAAGACCGGTTTGTTGGCTTCGGCCAGTTTACGCTCGGCCAGAAAATTGCTCAAAGCCTGATCGAGCGGTTGACTGCCGTCCAGGCCGCTTACAAAATCGATCAAAGGTTTGTCATAAAGAAAATAAAGCTGCCGTTTATGGTAGCTATATAGCAACGCCCCAAATTTCTCAGGCCGGATCGAGACACCATCGGCCAGCCGGTAAGTATTTGAAGGGTTCACCCGGTTCTCCTATTGCTTCTATTTCTGTAAAAAGCCGCCATCGACCGGTAAGGCGATGCCTGTGATGAAGCGGGCAGCGTCTCCGGCCAGCCAGACACAGGCTTCCGAAATATCCGCCGGTTGCAACAAAGTCGGGAAAAGTTGATAGCCGGTAAAAGTGCGGGTGGTGGTTTCCCAATCCATGCCGTACAATTCCCCCTCGGCCTTGAGCAAGGGTGTATCGACGCTACCGGGACAGATCGCGTTGACCGTCACGCCGTGCGGAGCCATTTCGATAGCCAGCGACCGGGTAAGGCCGATTACGCCGTGTTTTGAGGCGGCATAGTGCGACATCATGCCAATGCCCTTCAGACCGGCTGCCGAGGCGATGTTGATAATCCGGCCTTGCTGGCGTTCGATAAAATGCGGCGCGACGGCCTTGCAACCTCGCCAGACCCCCATCAGATTAACATCGAGCATCACCTGCCAGGCCTGTTCGGTCAGGTCCCAGGTTGTACCAATCGGGCCGCCGATCCCGGCATTGTTGATCAAAATATCGAGTTGACCGAAAGTTTTCAGGCCAAGCTGGACCAGTTCAGAAAGAGCCGGGCCATCCCGAACGTCACAGGGCCGGGCTAAAACCTGACCCCCGGCTTCCTGGATGGTTTGGGCGGTGGTTTCCAGTTCGGCCAGCGTTCCCATCGGGTACGGCACGCCCTCCAAATCCTGGCAGACATCACAAATCACCAGCCGGGCACCCTCCTGGGCCAACCGGACGGCATGACTGCGACCCTGACCACGAGCCGCCCCGGTGACGAGTGCCACCTTACCGGTTAAACTTCCCACTGGTTAGCGGTGGGCTATCGCCGGGTCAGCTTGCGCAGGTTTAATAAACACCGCACATCCCGTCGATGTTGACTTCCTCGATCTGGAGTTCCTCAAGGATGGCGGGGGCTTCTAGTTCTTCGGTCTGTTCTTCATCAGATGTAGTTTCCGGGGTGGTTAGATCGAGCATTTCCTGATCGATAGCGGCGGTTTCCAGGGGCATAATCTCTTCTCCTCAGTGAGCTTGTAAAGATTAAATAATTATATTGCCAGACACACCAATGTACGCAGTTTCTTGACCTGAATAGCAGGTTTGATAGTTAAAGCGTCATGGGTAAAGCGTTCTTGATGGGGGAGAAGATAACATTTACCAAAAATAATGTCAACCAAAATTGCGTTGTAAGATTGATATAGGGCTTTGGCTTCCACCTCACCCGTGAGGTAGAAGCCAAAGTCCTAATCCTAACAAAAGGACCGGTTACGCTAGTTTTTAGTTAGGGGAATGGGCTGGGTTTAGTGAGCTACCAACGACCGGCCCGGTATGAGATGTTTGATTTTTTCGGCAATTTCCAGCATTACAGCCTCGGTCATTTCCCAACTCATGCATTTATCGGTCACTGATACGCCGTAGCATAACTGGCTCAGGTCTTTGGGGATCGGCTGGCTACCTTCGTGAAGGTTGCTCTCCAGCATTAAGCCGACAATCGAGCGATTGCCGTTGAGTATCTGGCTGGCGACATCGCGGATCACCAGTGGTTGCAAAGTGTGATCTTTGAACGAGTTGGCGTGGCTGCAATCGATTACGATATTGCGGGGCAATTGAGCTTTCTCAAGGGCCTGTTCGCAAAGCCGGACGCTGACCGAGTCGTAGTTTGGCCGTCCACCGCCGCCGCGCAACACTACGTGTCCGTAACTATTGCCCCTGGTGCGGATCAGGGCGGTTTGCCCCTGCTGATTGATGCCCAGGAAACTATGGGGGGTCAGGGCCGAATGTAGAGCGTCGACCGCAACCTGAATGCTGCCGTCAGTACCGTTTTTGAAGCCGACCGGCATGGATAGACCGCTCGACATTTCGCGGTGGGTTTGCGACTCGGTGGTTCTGGCTCCGATAGCGGCCCAGCTAATAAGGTCCGAGAGGTAGGCCGGGGTAATCGGGTCGAGGGCCTCGGTGCCGGTCGGTAAACCCATCTCGGCGCAGCGCAGTAGCAACCGGCGGGCGGCGTACAGGCCATCTTTTATTTTGAATGAGTCGTCCATGTAGGGATCGTTGATAAAACCTTTCCAGCCAATAGTCGTGCGCGGCTTCTCGAAATATACCCGCATAATCAAAACCATGCTGTCCTGGACCATATCGGCCAGGCGGCGCAGACGATGGGCATATTCCATCGCGGCTTCTTCATCGTGGATGGAACAGGGGCCTACGACCACGAACATACGGGGGTCTTTATGGTCAAGAATATCTTTGACCGTTTGGCGACCATTGATTACGGTATTGAGGGCGGTTTCGGTAGCCGGTAGGCGCGATTTTAGTTCTTCAGGTGTCATTAACACTTCAGACGAAGCTAGATTTATACCATAAACATTTTCCTGGGACACTTCTCATTCTCCATAACAGGCATAAACAATATTAGTAAGTTGGGACTTCGATGTCTTGGTTTTAGTATAGCATGAGAAAGTCCAGATATTAAGTAATTTTTTGAGAAATTGTTCTCATAGTTAAAGATACTTCAAAAGTAATTGTTCACCCAACCTCGGCCAAAAGATTAGCAGGGGTAGTGGGGCACCCAAGGGGTTCCCGACCCCTGCGGGGGGTAGAACAGGCGGGTACCCTTTGGGTGCCCCTGTGAATAACTCTTTTTTCTTCTTTTCCCGTCCACTGGTGGCCCTGGGGAGGGGTCAGGAGTTGGGCCTGACTAATTACCTTCAATAAAAAATCCCGGTCAGCCGGTCAGGGCCGAGCGGGATTTAAGTTTTCTAGGGTGAGCAGGGCAAATATACCGTACAGCAGACTAATCACCCAGGTTTACAAACCGCAAGTTTTCTACGCCGTCGATTTTGCTGATTTCTTCGATCATTTTATCGCTTACCATGTCATCGACCGCCAGGATCATTACTGCCTCGCCGCCCCGCTTGCGTCGCCCGACTTCCATTGAGGCGATATTGATGCCGTAGTTACCGAGGGCGGTGCCAACCCGACCGATCATGCCGGGCCGGTCGTTGTGACGGCTGACCAGCAAGTAGCCCGCCGGGTCGACATCTACCGTTAGACCGTTGATGCTGACGATGCGGGGTTGACCGTTGATGAGGGTGCCGTCGAAAACTCGGAGGCCCATCAAGTTAGACTCCCCGTTGTGGGTATGACCGTGACTTTTGACCCGTAAAGAAATGGTCAGACCGGCATACTGGCCGGACTCTTTGGTGGTCTGGCTGGTTACTTCCAGGCCGCGCCGGGTGGCGAGCGAGCGAACATTGACCAGGTTTACCGGTTCCTCGGCGGTTGCGCTGGTTTCCAGCAATCCTAGCAGGGCCGCCATTTCAATCAGTTTCGAGTGGGTGGGGGCTACTTCGCCCAGACAATGCACCTCAATACCTTCGGCGGCGCCATCAGAAAGGGCGTTAGCCAACCGGCCCAGCTTGGAGGCCAGACTCAGGTAAGGTTTGAGCTGCGCCAGATTTTCGGCACTCAGGCCGGGCAGGTTAACCGCGTTGGGGACCAATTCCCCGTTGAGGGCGGCCACGACCGACTCGGCGGCATCGATTGCTACTTTAATCTGAGCCTCTTCGGTGCTGGCTCCCAGGTGAGGCGTGGCTACTACGTTTGACAGCCCAACCAGCGGATTATCGGCAGCGGGGGGTTCTTGCTCAAATACATCGATGCCGGCGGCGGCGACCTTGCCACTTTTGAGGGCTTCGGCCAGGGCTGCTTCGTCCACGATGCCACCACGCGCGGCGTTGATAATGCGGACGCCGGTTTTCATTTTCTCGAAGGCGGCAGCGTTGATCATGCGGGTGGTTTCGGGTAATAGCGGCGAATGGACCGAGATAAAATCGGACCGGCGATAGATTTCGTCCATTGTGGTCATTTCGATGCCCAGCTTTTCGGCGTAAGCCGGTAACACAAACGGATCGTAAGCCACTACGGTCATGCCAAAAGCAATGGCGCGGCGGGCCAGTTCGGTCCCGATGCGGCCTAACCCGGCGATACCCAGGGTTTTTCCGGCTAACTCAACCCCCATAAATTGCTTTCGCTCCCATTTTCCGGCTTTCATTGAACTATCAGCCTGGGTTAGCTTGCGAGCAGTTGCCAGCATCAGGGCAAAAGCCTGCTCACAGGCGGCGATGGTATTGCCACTCGGTGTGTTTACTACGATTATACCGCGTTCGGTGGCAGCGGCCACGTCTACGTTATCTACCCCCACCCCGGCCCTGGCAACCACTTTCAAGCGGTTGGCCGCCCGGATTACTTCGGCAGTTACCTTCGTTTCGCTCCGCACGATTAAACCGTCGTAGTCGCCTACGATCTTTAATAATTCTTCTTTGGCTAAACCGGTTCGCACTTCGACTTCCAGGCCCAGGGTGCTGCCCGCTTCTCGTAACCGCGTTATACCTTCTTTAGCGATAGGATCGCTGACCAGAACCTTGAGCATTTTTTGGCCTTTCTTTGGTGCTATGCTTTACAAACTATTGTTCACAATTGTGATAAATTATACTATTATACAGATAGGGCTGTCAATTAGATAGCCAGCCTTTCTGAGTAGACAGGGTACCTATCTCTTTTATTACTGCCCCCTTGAGAGGGTTGGGGGTGAAAGTGTATACAGCCAGTAAGAAGGGCGCACATTCAAGTGCATAAGCATTGCTGGTCGAGGGTTTAACTTCTGGTGAAGGTCAGGATCGGGCGACAAGCCGATTTGCTCTGTGCTACACTGGCGTTTATAATCAGAATGCCAATTATTTTAGGTGATTCCTCATCTGCGGCGATTTTTTGTTGAGTAAAGGTGATTTTTATCAATATGCTACAGGGTTCTCCAAATTTAAGTTCCAAAGCAAACTTGCCAAATATAGTGGTGATCGGGGGCGGTACCGGGGTTTCAACTGTTTTAAGCCACTTAAAGAAAATTGCCAACGTTACGGCCATCGTTTCGATGATGGATAGTGGCGGTAGTAGTGGCCGTCTCCGTGATGAGCATGGGGTTTTGCCGCCGGGCGACATCCTGAAGTGTATTTCCGAGCTGCTGCCGGATGACGAACGCAGTACCAAGTGGCGCGACTTTTTAAATTACCGCTTTCAGAAGGGCGAGGGTTTGCGCGGTCACACGCTGGGTAATTTGCTTTTGACCGCCTCCTACGATTGGGAAGGCGGCACCTCATTTGGGATTGAGGCGGTTTCGTGGCTGCTAAATTTGCAGGGTCAGGTCTTGCCGGTAACGCTTAATAACGTAGAACTGCTGGCGCGGCTTTCGGATGGGCGCGAGGTGCGCGGTGAAACCAATATTGATTTGCGGTCAACTAATCTGGAACACAAAATTGAGTATATCACGCTTTCCCGCCGTGCTCAGATATTTCGACCGGCAGCCGAAGCGATCCGCAATGCCGATAAAATTGTAATTGGGCCGGGTAGTTTGTTTACCAGTATTTTGCCGAATTTTTTGGTGGAGGGGCTAGCCGAAGAACTCTACCAGACCAAAGCCACCAAGATTTACGTCTGTAACCTGGTGACTGACCCGGCTGAGACCGCCGATTATAAAGTTTCGACTTTTATTCAGAAAATTGGGGAGTATTTGCAGCCGGAAGATAAACTGGATTACGCGATTGTCAGTACCGGCCCGATTAGCGAGTTAGCCCAGCGGATGTACGAAACCGAGCATAAATTCCCGGTAGAGCTTGACCTGGAAAATGCTTCCGCGCTGGTGCGAAAAAGTATAATAACCGGAATTTTTTCCACCGGCAATACGGTTTTGCGCCACGATAGTCACCGGCTAGCCGAGGCGATTGTCGAACTTGAACAAAGCAGTACGAAGATTAAGGATTAAAAATTATGCTGGACGAGATCGACCGCAAGATACTGCACATCTTGCTACTAAAAGGCAAAGCCTCTCACGCTGAAATCGCCGAGCAGGTAAATATCAAAGCACCCTCGGTTTTCGAGCGAATAAAAAAGCTGCACGAGCGGGGAATTATTACCGGCTACACCGCTAACGTCGATGCGGATAAACTGGGTAAAAACCTGACCGCCTTTATCAGCCTGACCCTGCAAGGCGGGCCGCGCTACGCTGATGAGACGGCTATTATCGAGCGGATCAGTCAGGAGCAATCCATCGAAGAATGTCATATCGTGGCCGGTGAGGAGTCGTTTATTTTGAAAGCGCGGGTCAGTACGCCGCTTGAACTCCACGAACTGACCTCCCGCTTGCGCCGCATCGATGGGGTTGCCAACACCCGGACTACCGTCGCCCTCAGCACCCCGGTCGACCGGGCTATCTCGATAGACTAAACTAGCCGGATCAATAACCTCGTTCCCGGCTCACCAGGTTTTCCAGCGGCTCGTCGTTCAGATAGTGGGTTAGCTGGCGGCAAAAGAACTCGACCGAACGCGGCACTAGCCGTTTATAAATTCCGGCGGAGTGGGGCGTAATAATGACGTTGGGCATTTCCCACAGCGGCGATGCGGGTGGTAGCGGTTCGGTTTCAAAGACATCCAGGCCTGCCCCGGCCAGCTTTTTAGCCTGTAAAGCCTCGATTAACTCCCCTTCTCGCACAAGTTGTCCTCGCGCGATATTGATCAAATAAGCGGTCGGCTTCATCTTTTCAAACTGGGCGGCTCCCAGCATACCCTGGGTCTGAGGGGTCAAGGGAGCGGTCACTACCACATAATCGGCTTGGGCCAGTAGTACGTCCAGTTGCCCGGTACCTAATACCTGATCGAGATCGCTGGCCGGTTCTTCAAGCCGGTTGCGTGTGGCAATTACCCGCATATCGAAGCCTCGTGCCCGGCGAGCAATCGCGGCGGCAATCCGGCCATACCCGATCAGCCCGACCGTTTGCCCGGCCAATTCATCCACCTGACCCCGCATTTGCTGAAAAATCCATTCGTGACGCTGCTGGGCTTCATGCTGGCGCACCATCTGCCGCGAAAACATCAGCACGTAAGCCATTACCTGATCGGCGACCGAATTGCTGATGATGCCACTGCCGTTGGTTATTTTTACCGGACTGTGCTGTACTGCCTCGATGCCCAAAATGCGGTTGACCCCGGCAAACGGGCAATGGAGCCACTCGATCTGTTTTAACTGGCGAAACCGCTCGGCACTCAAGTCGGTCGTGTACATAACCTGTATCTGGGACAATATTTCTTCCGGGGCGGTCGGTGGCTCGGCTTGGTCGTTGCTGACCGGTTTGAGACCATTGATAAAGCGGCTGCCGGAAGGAGCCAGCACCTGTCCTACCAGCGCAGCCATTTCTGCCGAAAGCTCGACATCGGCGGAGACTATAATCTTTTTCAAGGTGTATCCTTTATTTATTCTGGTATTTAACCTGGTTTATTTTCCGGTTGTGGCAAGCTAAAGGCGTTCAAGGGAAGGGCAAAGAAGATTGCCAGGCCCAGGGTTATCAAAAAGGCGATGATTGCGCTAAAGAAGGCCACTACAACACAGGCCAGATACAGCACCGGACCAAACAGATATTGGCGATTGATAGCCTGGACATACGAAGGGTTGACATCTTTCACCAAAAGGCGGTTATGATAGCTGGCATAACGCCACAGCAAGTTGAAAATCAGGGCTATCAATAAATAGGTGCCGCAGTAAATAATCCCCGCCGTGATTTCGCCGCGTTTGTTGAGGTACTCGGCCAGCAAAGCGGTTGGAAAGGGCACCAGCGTTACAAACATCAGCAAAAGGCCGTTGAGCAATAAAAAAGCCTGGTCGGCTTTACGGACAATTTTAAAGATATTGTGGTGGTTAACCCACATTACCAGGACGGTCAGAAAGCTGGTAAAGTAGGCCAAAAAAATCGGCCAGCTATCCAGCACGGCATCCAGCAAGGAGCGGTCTTGGCCCAGGTCTGCCGCTTTAGGTAGCTTTATATCCAGCACTAACAAAGTAATCGCAATCGCAAAAACGCCATCGCTGAAAGCTTCCAGTCGACCGGTGTCTTTATCTGGATCGCCTTCTTTTTGTGGTTCAAAAATTTTCATCGAGTCACCCTGTTCACCTGAACTAATAGCTCTAGGATTTTCGCTTCAAGTTCACGAAGGGTGGTTGAAGCGAAAATAAAAAAGGGGTTTTACAGGGCACCCAGCGGCTACCCGGCCCTTACGTACCCTATTTTAAGGCATTTTTCGCCTTTACTATAAAGGAAAGTTCTAATTAAGAAAAATTTTAATGATTTATGAGTGTAGTGTACCGCAAGCTGGTGGCTATCTGCAAATAAAAGCGGTACCCCGCGCCCCTACCTACTCCGCCTCCGCTAAATTTCTCAATTGTATGGTGAACAGTTACCTGTATCTTCTGGTTTGACAGACAAAAAGGAGCGTGCTAGGCTATTCGTTCAGGCGGAAGGCAACTTTGAGCCAGGCCGGTCAGTTATACACAATAAGAATATAGCAGGAATATAGCGAGAGGCGAAATAATGACAACGTCAGCCAGCGTACCAGTACTTTCCGCCAGCGAGCGGCTGAGTATTTTGAACAAATATAAAAATATTGCGATGGTCGGTTTATCCAATAACCAGTTCCGGCCCAGCCATTTTGCGGCTATTTATTTGTTGGCCGAAGGTTACAATATTATCCCGGTCAACCCGGCCTGTGATGAGATTTTAGGCCGTAAATGTTACGCCAGTCTGTCGGACATACCCGAACCGGTTGAGGTGGTGGATGTCTTTCGCAAGCCGAGCGATGTCGGCCCGATTGCCGAGGAAGCCATCAAGATCG
>JBBQGA010000013.1:0-133200 GCA_038322625.1 Chloroflexia bacterium | reverse complement strand
TTCATAAGAACATTATAGCGTATTTTACACTAAAATGCAAGTCTTGTGTAATAGTTAATTTTATAGCTCACCTATCGGTGAGTAAGGAGTCGCTTATATCCCCACTGCTAAAGCCGGGGGCATTACGCGACATTTGGTAAATTGGCTGCCGACCAAACTATCAACCTTATCCTGCCAAAAAGGAAATTTTGTGAGTTCAGTGAAACGTAAAATCTTGTCTAATATAATGTTTTTAGTCAGTGGACAGGGTCTTAGCTGGGTGCTTGCTTCTGTTCAAATTCTTATATTACCCCGGTATCTTGGTCCGGCTGGCCTGGGCACTTTATCGCTAATGTGGTCCATAAGTGCAATCGTAGTGGTGGTAGCGGCCCTTGGTACCAAAATGTTTATATTGCGTGAAGTGGCTAGAGAACCTACCGCTGCTTCTCTATATGTTGGACCGGCTACCCTACTCTGTACTGGAGTAGCTATCATTTGTTGGAGCCTGGTGGCCCTGGCAATAAATCTGACTGAAAATACACAAACAATCAAGCTTGTCTTGTATCTGGTTGCAGCAGCTAGCATCTTGAGTTTGTCAGGCTCTCCGCTGCGGGCGAGTATGCAGGGGATGGACAAGATGCACTACACCCTTTTTGAAGTTTTACTGGATAAGGGCATGAATACTTTGCTTATCCTGGGGGTGGTTGCCTTTAATCTGGGAATTATCGCTGTAGCCAGCATTGGTTTGATTACAAGTAGCCTAGTTTTGATAATGTATTGGTTGAGTTTCTTAAAACAATACAAAATTAAATTCTGGGGCAGCCTAAACGTATATCAACAACTGCTAAAAGGTGGTTTTCACTTTTTGATTTCGGATATTAGTTTTAACATTTACTTATACCTGGACGGTATTTTACTTGTTAGCCTGACGAATGAAACTATACTGGGTTATTATAGTGTTCCAGTCCGCTTGTTCGGGACCTTACTGGTTGCGCCAGTGATCGTGGGTCAAGCCCTTTTACCTACCCTTTCTCGAATGAATTCTAATGGCAACCAGGACAGTAATACATTTGCCAACAACTTTTTAAGTTTTTTGGTTTGCATCAGTATACCGGTAGCGGTTGGCACAACCCTAATAGCCGAGCCTTTTATTTATCTATTCTATGGTAAACAATATGCTCCCTCTATACCGGTTTGGATTCTGCTTGGCTGGACTACCATACCTACTTATCTTGGCATTGGTTTGTATCAAATTTTAGTCTCACAAGACAAGCAAAGTAGCTGGTCTAAATTAATGATTATGGCAATTTTTGTTAACTGTGGACTTAACGTAGTATTGATTTTAGATGCGCAGTCCCGTTTTGGTAATGGCGCGATTGGGGCCGGCATAAGTCAACTTTTAACCGAATTAGTAATCGGGTATTTCGCTATTAGAACGGTTGGAAAAAGTATTGTAGGCTCCCAACTCGCGCTGAACGCTCTAAAATCCCTGGTGGCGGCTATCATTATGGGAGTTGTCATCTGGCCCTTGCGGGAGACTTTTTTACTGATACCGATTTTAGTCGGAATAGTTATTTATTTAGGTTTGAGTGTTGTACTCTTTGACCTTACCGGTATCTTAAAGTTAGCGGTGGTAAAATCACGCAGCCGCTTAGTCGCGTTAGCCAATCGAGAATAAAATAAGCGCAATTCAACTTCCTAAAAGTTTCAACTAATAAAAATGGGGTTTATCCTGTTGAACACAAATACGAATTACAATCTCCGCGAACACCTGGCCGGTGATTTAGCTGTTTGGTTAAAAATTTGGAAACCTGGTTGGACTGCAAACCAGGCTGTTAAATTTACCGATGTAATTAAGTTCATTTGGACTTATCAGGGTTTTCGAGCGGTTTTACTTTATCGCCTCAGCTTTTATCTAAAACGTAAGCGAGTTAAAGCCTTACCTGGGATATTGAGCCGTTTGAATCTTACGCTCCATGGTTTTGATATTCCATCCTCGGTAGAAATAGGACCGGGCCTATATGTACCACATCCGGTTGGCACCGTTATTACGGCTCAGAAAATCGGCGCAAATCTTAGTTTGATTAGTAATATTACGATTGGTATGCGCAATGAACATGCTTTTCCCACTATTGGAAACAATGTCTTCGTTGGGGCCGGTGCCCGAATATTAGGTAACATCGTAATTGGAGATAATGTAAATATTGGGGCTAATTCGGTAATAATTCACGACCTACCGGACAATTGTACTGCGGTTGGTATTCCAGCAAAAATTATATCCAAAAAGACAAATTAAACGCTAAAATATGTTCAGTAATGGATAAAATGCAAACACAAAATGATTTATCGAGGTTAATAGCTAATGATACGCTTAAACCTCAGCCTTGCAGTATCGTTATACCCAGCCATAACCGGTGTAAACAGTTGGAACGGGCTTTACAACAGCTAGCCAGGCAGACCTATCCTGTAAACCTGTTAGAACTGATTGTGGTACTTGATGGCTGCACGGACGATTCTGCCAAAATGTTAGAGCAATTACAGCCCAATTTCCCGATCAGTTTGCGAGTGCTGGAACAAACCCAGGGTGGTCCGTCAGCCGCCCGGAATGCCGGCGTGCGGGCGGCGCAAACTGAGTATATTCTCTTTATAGACGATGACGTAATGGCTACTCCCCAGTTAATAATGGAACACTGGCACTTTTACTGTAGTCACCCTGATACAGTTGCAGTCGGACCGATGTCCAAACCGTCTGACAGTAAAGGATCAATCTGGGTGCGCTGGGAAGAATTCGTCTTGGAAAAACAATACCGTGAAATCGTAGCAGGTAAATATAAATTTACACCCCGCCAATTTTATACCGGCAATAGCTTTTTAAAGCGAGACTGGATTATGAAAGCCGGCCTGTTTGATGAGACTTTCAAACGCTATGAAGATGTAGCATTGGGCTATCAACTTGAAAAACAAAAGCTATCTTTTGCATTTAATCCAGCTGCGGTCGGCTATCATTACCCCCGGCGGACTTATAAGGCCTGGACCAATATGCATTATCTTTACGGACGCTATGCTGTGAAGATTGACACCTTAAACCCAGACTTATATATGGTTGATACGGTCCACGAAGAATTTGAAAAGAGAAATCGGGTTACTCGCTACCTTTCAGCAAAGTTGTTAAATCATAAAAAGGCCCAAAAGGGAGTAGCCTGGTTATTTATGGGTTTAGCTCACCTGACCAGTCTCCTTAAACTAGAACGTTATGGTTATAAATTGCTCAGTGCTGTAGCCAATATATTGTTCTGGCAGGGATTTAATGAAGAATTAAATCTTACATCAGCTTCAATAGACCGAAACCTAAAGCCCTAACCAATTAAATCAATCGATCTGAACTAGAGTGGATAAAACGCTCATTACTCCAGGTTTTTAACAACTCTAGCTGGTATGCCAGCCACAAAACTGTTAGGCGGCACATCTCTTGTAACCACTGCACCAGCCGCTACTATACTTCCATAACCAATTGTTACGCCAGGCAAAATAGTGGCCCCCAGTGCAATCCAACTTCCACGCTCTATTAATACTGGTTTAGCAATGGCCTTAGTTGTACGTCTTGAGGAGGAGCCTATTTCATGAGTACCAGTATAAATGCGCACGAAAGGGCTTAAAGTAACATTTTCTTCCAGAGTTACTTTTTCGTCTAAATTAATTACCACGTATGTGCTGATCAAAACATTAGAACCCAGCTCTAATTTTTGATAAAAATTTGGGAAACCACTGAGCAGCTCCAGATTCTTCATAATAAAACAGCCGCGTCCAAGTTTAAACCCAACTAACCGGTAGACCCTGGCCCGTACGCTACCACTCCAAAAATCTGGCAGAAGCCCGCATATGAAATTAGCCAGGATAAATTTGAAATGATAGGCCGCAAGCCAACCTTTTAAATTGAATAGAAGTTTAGCAACCACTCTTTAACCAATCTTTAAATATACAAAACCCTACTATCCTACTACTCTACTGAATATCAAAACTTCCGGTATCAAAAAAGCCAAGCTGTTTTTTCCAACCCGGTGAAAAAATACCGACCTTTATGAAACATTTACCTTTTGCGTGGCTAGCCGGTACTTCAAAAGTCTCATCATATGTTCGCGCCTGATTTAGCTCGAAGGTTTGGTCATCTCTGGTAGTCTGGAAATCTTTTGACCAATTTACATTATCGGCTGAACAATACACTTCCGTATCAACCAACACTTTAGCCGCCGCTTTATTAACGGTAACAGTTGTGGTAAACGAAATCGCCTGACCTGGCTTTACCTCATTTTTTGGAAGATTAGTAGTGACCTTAAATTCCGGCGTGGGCAATGGGGTGGGGGTGGGTAAAAATGCGATGGTCGGCGGGGGGGTGGCCCTGGGGTCAGGGGTCAGAATGGGTCCAAAATCACCGGTTAAAATAATCGCCGTGGCACTATAAGCCGAAAAAGTATAATCAGGGAAAGCACCGGCCACTGCCAGGGTTTGGGGCTTAATCGAAGCGATACTACTTACAACGTCGCTTAAATCGATGGAAGTGTCATTAATGGTGACAGCCGCAGTTAGACTGGCCGGACTGCTATCGGTCGGGTTAGCACTTTTCATTTGATAAACCTGAGCCGTCCTGGAACTAAACCCTGGGATTTGAATTTGGGTGGTTATATCGGTATCTGAAAGATTAGTGACAATTAATTTCAGTTTAGAAGGGTCAGCCGAATCTCTAGCCGCCCAGATTGATAAACGACTATTATCATTGGTAGTTGACTCGACCATCTGGTCGCCAAAATAGTTGGCATACATTAAATAGGTATAATAGGCCGGGCGCGCGTATAAGTGGGTTGGCTTAGAAGCCTCATCGGCATAAAGCAGTGAAAAAGCCTGGGTACCATAGCCTTGCCAGCGAGTAGCAAAATCGACCCCATTGTAGGCCAACCGGCCAATAACATCGCTGGTCCATAAGGCGTTCAAAAAGTTCCCATTCAGGGGATTATCGAAGTTACAAGAATCAAAATTCAATTCACTGATCCCCTGGGGAATGGTCCCTTTTGTAAGCTCAGTTATAATCCGGCCCGGTAACAAATCAGCTTGTTTGCGAGAGAAATTATTACGCCAGGAATTTTCGGCCAGTCCCGGCCAGGCGTAGCGTTGTAAATCGGTTATTTCAGTGCTATTACAGGCTTGATACCAGTGATAGGTCAAAGCCTGAATTTTTCTACCTTTAGAGCTAACTATTGCATAGGATTTAGTAAGGTATTGCGAGAGGTCTGTAATATTATCGTTGTAGCCTGCCCTGGTAGCCTCATAGGGCGAGGCCGCCGCCGCTGTGGTGATCTTTATACCAGGATCAATATCCATCATCGCATCCAGGTATAGTTTTACCCGCGCTGCATACTCGTCTGGATTGGGTGCAGACTTACCCTGGTCCAGATCAAATTCATTGCCTAATTCCCAATACTTAAAGCCATAACTATGCTCCACATTGGTATATTTAACCATATCAGCCCACATCGCAGGGTCACTGGTAGAGATGTTTACCTCAATCATTACTTCTGCGCCAATATCGTGGGCCAGTTGAGCTACACTATCGATTTCTGCACTATTATATGAAAACCAGTATGGGCCATTTTTAGGGTCGGGCCAGCCGGTATAAGGCGTACGGGCGGAGGTACGGTCCCAGGCAACACTGTTACTCCAATTTCCCCCGGCGTAGCGAATAATGCCAACGTGCGCGGCCTTCAGGGCCATAGCTAACCCTTTAACTTCGTTTGGATAGGGTTTGCCCCAACCATGTTCCCAGTTTACAAAATTTACTCCCAACATCTTGTTTGTAAAGATTGGCTTCTTAACCGTATAATTTACTGAGAGGACATTCCGAGAGGGTATCCCTACCCCGGTTGAGGTTGAGGTTGAGGTGGTTTGAAGGGGGGTAGCCGCCACGCTCTTAACGGTCTGATTACCCAGTTTATAGCCGGAAAATCCGGCAACTATTACAAAAATAATAAATAAACCGCCGACAAATAATGGTCTTTTCAGCTCCAACACTCGGCTAACCAGATTTCGAGGTGGTTTTGTACCCAGGAAATAGCCGAAGATAACCGCCCCAATCACTAGAACCGTAATTAGGCCACCAAAAAATAAAGGTAGTTTAAGTTTAAGAAGGGTATTTGTCAGGCTTTGATGCGTCCGGCTGGCTACGTAGTATCCGGTTATGGCAACCGCACCAATAATAAGAATTAGTACCGGGACAATAAGAAAAAGTCGTTTAATTCGCATAATTACTTGCCTATAATACTAGAAAATAGGATTTGATTTCCGCTGGTATTTTGAGGCAAACTCTTTTGATTAGCTATCAAAAGCTCAAACATCTGGTCGGTGATATACAGCAAAATGCTACTTACAAGCCTGGTCAGCTTAAAACGAGCTAACAATAATTCCCAGTCATTGGGTCTAATGGAGTAGCCAGACCTTTTATAAAACCTATCCAGAAGGCTACCGGGGGAGTAACTCCACTCAGCTTGCCCTTCACTACAAAGTTACGTATCATTGGCATGAGTGCATAATTTCCCCATTCGCTCACTATCATTGATAGCACAAACCTATTTCTTCTTTTACTATATTTGGCAACCATCGCACCAATCCCAATCCAATTACGGTATGCTAAACTCCGGCCTTCCTTCCAGGTGCGAAATCCCAAATGGGTAACTTTAATCAGGGGTGTTTCAAAGATGTAATAGCCGACCATCAATGTTTTTATAGCGTAGTCAAAATCTTCGGCAGATCTTAACTTACCACCGGGACCAAGTTGGGGGTCAAAACCGTGTACAATCTTCCACACGCTTCGCTTAAGAGCCATACAGGCTCCTATGCCACGCACCTGATTTTTTTGATTTATATGTCGTGCCAGAAAAGGCTCCTGACGCACATAAGTAGGAATAAAGCCCGCATTAACATCATATATACCGGCATGAACGTTTCCAAATACAAGCCCTATTTTAGGATCAAACTTGAAAGCTGCGACTATTCCCATTAACCAGTCAGAGGGAACTTCACAATCGTCATCCGTGATAGCAATAATTTCATTTAAACTACTACTGATACCAGTATTGCGACCTATGCTAACACCTCTCAAGTTGCTACGCTGATAATGAACAATAGCCTCTTTGATAAAAGGCTGAACTGCCTTTTCGGTCAAATCATTATCGCTCTGGTCGACTATAATCAGTTCAAATAAAGGATACTTATTAGCCAAAATAGATTTAATAGTTGCTACTATACTATCGCCTCGATTGCGGGTGGAAATGACTACGCTAACTGGCACAAACTGATTTATGTCGCTAGATTCATTCATATTTTAACTTTGTTAAATTCCTATTTTTATTTCGTTGTGTTGAATACTACGCCTGGATAGCGAAGTGAAAAGTTATAACCATTGTTGCGTCTAAAAACCCCTTAACCTTTTGTAGTTTTCATTACGATACCAAACTATAAATTAAAATAATTTAATTATGCTCATTTAATGTTAAGCCAGACTTTTGGGATAGTGTGTACACCCACTAAATTAAACGGGGTTACTGTTCTTACACTGCATTTTACTAAAAGAAAGGGTTATGAGCAAATTGCAAAAACTGGTAAAAGATTATAATAGTCCTTGCACCAGTGCCTCTGGCTGCTTAAACCTCGCTAAGAATTGAGGTATGGAGTACATATTTTCTCGCACAGTTCGGACAAATATAAGCCGCCGGGTTTGAGATTTGAGCATTTAAACGTCTGGCACACCGGCAAACATAGCCTACCACCTGTCCTGGTTGTCCAATCACCAATCCGAAATCTGGTACATCTCTCGTAACTACACTCCCGCTGCCGATGAGGCAAAACCTGCCGAGGGTTATACCGGTGACTAACACGGCCTGTGCGCCGACCGATGCCCCATATTTTATCAGTATCTTACCGTGCATCCAGTCTGTAGCCGCTTTAAGCTTACCATCTGGATTAATGGCCCTGGGTAATTTATCATTAGTAGTACAAACCGCCGGACCTATAAATACACCGTCTTCCAGGGTCAAACCTTCGTATAGCAAGGCATTATTTTGAATTTTACAATCGTTACCGATAGTAACATCGGCATCGACAAAGACATTTCGTCCAATAATGCAATTCTGACCCACCTGGGCCCCTTCCCTGATTTGGGAAAAAGCCCAGATTTTCGTCCCGTCACCTATTACGGCTTTTTCGGATACCTCAGCACTAGCGTGAATAAAAACAGTCATTTCAAATTTTCCTGAACCTCCGAGAAGTTATTTGGTTGCTACAAATGTTAAATAAACCGCCAAAGTAGGAAAGCGTCCTAACAATTGGTCTATCAATTTGATTAGTCTAATTTTTGGACCACCTGTAAGAGCGTGGAAGTAAGTACCGGGGTACGTTTGCTCTATTTTGAATCCATAATAGGCTAAATAATAGCACCATTCGCTCATTATATTTACCCGGATATGCGCTGTATCAATATAGGTGTCGTACTTGAGAGAGGCGGAGACACCGGGAAAAGAACGAGGAACTTTGCCCCGTAATAATCTTAGCCGGTTGTACCAGGAAGCAAGGTTTGGTGTGGAAATAATCAGTGTTCCACCCGGTTTGAGAATACGATAGAGTTCCCTGGCAAAGCCATCCGTGTCAAAAAGATGTTCGACTATCTCACCGGCCACTATTAAATCGTAACTATTATCCGGCAGTGGGCAGTGCCCGCCATCTACTTGCCATTCCAGTTCGTTATAGGGACGTCCGCTCGTATCCAGCGAAATATCCTGAATAAGATTATCGCCGTGAGTTTTGCTCACATCAAAAGCATCCAATTCAATTACGCCTGCTTGATGATAAAGAAGAGCAGCCGTACTGGAACATCCGAGATAGGCACCCTTCTCTTTGTGAGACAGCCTCTGGATAATTCGGCAGTTTGTTTCTACCCGCTTACTTTGGTACTCAAAATAAGTTTGTTCGTTTGAATTAATAAAACTTTTACCAGCAGATTGGGTTTTTACAGAAGTATTTTCTAACATACAACAAACCTTCTTATAACTTTTTGGGCTTATTCTTTAGAAATTTTCAAACAATACTTATATTGTTCGGTGTCTATTTTGTAAGTTAAACTGTCTTTAATGCCTGAAATAAAACTGGGTAATTTTCGGTAGCCATAGGGAGGTCTTCTTAGAATCAAACGTCCAAGTGAAGTAAACAAACCTAACCAGAAGAATTCATATAATATAAATAGAATAGCTATCGCCTGTCCACAGCGAAGATATTTGGTGTACAAAGCCCCGATCCCATAATAATTTCTCTCAGTAAGCTTTTTGCCATCCTCAAAAGTTCTAAAACCAAAATGGCTTACCTTTATTGTTGGCACCTCCACCACGTACCAGCCGTTTAACAAGGCCCGGAAAGCTAAATCCCAATCTTCGCAAGCCTTGAAGGGGGCACCCACTCCAAGAACCTCATCAAAACCCTCAAGCTGGCTCCATAGAGATTTTCGCAGGGAAATACACGCTCCCATACCCCTGAGTCTCATTTTATTAATTGGCCTTTTACAAAGCTTGTAATTATCAAACTTATACTCAGGTATAAAACCCTCTGTTTTGTTATAGGCAGCCGCAATAACCTGACCGAAAATTAAACCAATCTTTTTATTCTGGTCAAAAATAGCGACAATCTGACTTATCCAATCTGGGAAGACCACACAATCATCATCAGTTATAGCAATTAATGAGGCTTTTGCGTGACTAATTCCTAAATTTCTACTTTTGGAAAGGCCTGTACCCGGAGTGTGGAAATATTTGAATCTAATATCAGGAAGGAAAGTAGTAAGGTCATTCTCAGTCTGTGAGTCAATACTCTGGTCTACCACGATCAGTTCTATATCTAAGCGTTCCTGGGATAAAACTGACGCAACCGCTTTAACCACAAGTTCAGGTCGATCTTTAGTCGAGATGATAACTGAGATTTTTGGGTAGGGTTCTATTACAGCTGCTTCCAAAGTAAAATGCTCGTTTCGATTTCGATTAGGACAAAATCCACTACTTTTAATACCACACGCAAATTAGCTTTAGCCAGTCACTAAACTTTATCAAGCAAAGCTTCAGAACTTGATTCAGTGGGTTTTAGATATAGTCTAAGTGCATCAGCCTTTGCAATACTGCGGTCTATCGGGTTTATGACGTTGATGTAAAGTCTGTTGAAAGTCATTTCGCCAGGAATAAGGGCTAATTTTTGAATAGCCGTACCGACCTTACGAAGTTTAATTTTAGCGAAACTTGAGCGGGTTCCATTTATAAGCGGATCAAGTGGGATGCGTCTATGTTCCCCTAACCATTCGGCCAGACCACTTTCTTTAGGCCAACCAGGGCTGATATTGTGTTTTCGAGCTAAATTTTGGAGTGCTCCAAAAGCTAATTTTTCACTCCACACATTAAAGAAAAATGGAAGATCATAAATTTTTGCTCCAATCCCGAAGGGAGACATATATACAACTACGGCAGACGACGCAAAATACATCTTCATTCCAAGCTTTTGGTGAGTTAATCCAAAATCCCATTGGCTGAATACATGGGTTTGAACGTCTGCGTCTCCCTGAGCATTTCCGGTTCGCCTGAGTGATTGTGTATTGGCTAGCCAACAGTGTAATTCGGCCAGACCAGCTTGCTCCCGCCTTAGAATTGGAGCTACATCACTTAAATTCTTCCATTCATGCTGCTGGAAGTTTCGCAGCCAAACTCGTCCGTTATTATCATACAAATTGCAGGTTCCACCTGCCGAGTGGATTACTTCGGTTTCTGGATTGCCGATAAGTACGACCGGGGTAACCGCATCGGCATCTTCTTCAACCGCACAGTTTAGCATGCTTTCAAGGGCACCTGGTCGTATAAATACATCATTTGCAACCAGGGCGACGTATTTGGTTTTGACCTGGGCCACTCCAATATTACGAGCTTGAATAGGCAAAAGATAATGATTATATCTTAACAGAGTAGTATTGGGTCTAGGGGCCAACATTTTTTTGATTTGATTAAATATTGGTAAAGGGGAATTGCCATCAACATAAATCAGGTTAAATTTGATGCTGGTGTTGTCTAAAAGAGACTTTAGCGCGAGTGGGCTAACACTAAACCTTTCCCAGGGAAAAACAACGACTGTCAAATCGTTATCGAGATTTTCATTTAATATTTTCAATCGCTTTCTCCTACGAGACCTTTTCGTTTACCTGTTCTATATAATGCCCGGATTTGGTGTCAATAGGAGCTTTCCAGCCAGCCCAAAAGCCCAAAAACAAAGCTTTTACTTGCAAAAAATGAAAGGGTTTCTTAAGTCGCACCACTTTGAGTAAAAAAGGAATTAAAGTCAAAATTATCTCGGCTAAAAGGGCTGGTATTACTGAATATTTTCCGCACCTTAAAGGTTTAACTAAAACCACCCCCACCCCAAAAGTATCCCGGTAAATTGTTTCCCGGCTCTGGCTAAAAGTTCTAAAACCGTAATGAAGAACCTCCACCTCTGGGGTTTCTAAAACGTAATAACCATTCAAAAGGGTACGAATAGCCATATCGGCATCTTCTCCCCCCAATAACAAACCGCCCGGGCCGAGAGTAGTATCGAACCCTTCTAATTCTTGCCAAACCTTTCGCCGTAAACCCATACAGGCACCCATAGCTCTGGACCGGGTCGGATGCCAGGAAGCCGACAGTAATCGAGGTTTTTCAATAACAAAAGAAGGTATAAACCCCTGCGAGTTATCAAAGGGGGCTGCAAACGTATTGCCAAAAACAAGTCCAATTTTAGGGTTGGTTGCGAATACTTCTACGAATCGCGCGATCCAATTTTCGTCAACCACACAATCATCATCTGTGATGGCAATTAGTTCGGCAGAACTGTCCCTTATAGCAAAATTGTGAGCACGGGCTAAACCTGGCGTGCTACTGTGAAAATATTTAAATCTATAGTCTAAACAAAAGGGGAGAAGAGCTTCCTTAGTTATATTATTAGTACTCTGATCAACTACTACTACCGTATAGTTCAGATATTTATTTTTTAGGACTGATTTTACCGTATCAACAACCGAAGCCCCCCTATTGTAGGTACCTATAACTACTAAAACCGAAGTTCGAATAAACTCTGGAGTAGAATTTGAACTTTTTATCAGTGATTTATTCAAAATTATTAATCAAAACATTAGGTAGGAAGAAATAATATGATCCTACTAAGGGCCTAAAAAGGATTTAGACAATACAACAAAAAAGGATCGTTTGTTTTATTAAAATAATTATACACATAAGCTCCAAGAAATGCAATCAAACCAGGATTTTCGCCAGGGCTAGTCCTGTTGGCGAAGATCGAGTTGTGTTTACCCTTAAAATTAGTAGCCCTACAAAAAAATTGCGTAGGCGTTTCTCAGAACTTAATTAAATGTTGTGTAATTCCCCTGGCTTTAGCTATGGGGAGTACTCACGTAAGCTTGGGTTCTTCTTGCCAGAGCTGATAACCCAACCAGACCCAGGCTAAACCAAACGGTAATATTACACCTATAGCTTTTATATAAATTATTCCAAATCCCAATTAAATCAATCAGTAAAAACACCCTAAAGGTATGGGCACTCTGCACAGCCGAGTATGTTCCATTTGAACTCAAAAGGGGTGTATATGCTGGGGGTACGCGATCACCACCTTCAAACACCCTTGCTTTGCCCGTGGGGGGCTGATTGATTGTTCTCAGCAGAGCCTCCATCACTACGCTTTTTAAGCGTAGTGATACTGGTCGTGCCCTGTTTCGAGGGCGTGGGCGTTAGCGTCCCTTGCCCGCTCGTCGGGAAGAGCAGAGCGGGTCGAGCCACAGGCCAGTATAGGGTGCTCTGGGTTGACCACCAGTACAAACCCCTGTGCCTGCATGGTTCGACCGAACCGGGCTGCATAGGGTGGGAATGGTGGTCAACGGTGTACCTCGCCCTGTACCTCGTTGTGTACCTCGCTGTGGAAGGCCAGGTACACTCTAAAATAATCCCTATAGGTATTGAATGAGGTACAGAGCGCTAGTCCCGCTCGTTAGGAGCGAGTATCTTTAGTGGATTCAGGTCAACCTGTTGCCCCCTGCTTCGGCTCGTAAGAGGCGAAGTGAAACCCACTAAAGATTAAGGCGCTCTGGGTTGACCGCCGCATACAACCTCTGGGTACAGCCAGGCTCTAACAATGGCTGTATACAGGGTGTGCAAGGCAGTCAACCCTCGAACTCGCCCCTGAACTCGCTGCGGAGGTTGTGTTCGGGTCTGCTGATCGGCTGCGGAAGTCTTATAAATTCAAAACCAAAGTGGGGCTAGAAGTGCTTAACGTCACTAAAAGCTTTTCCCAGGCCAGCCGCGATTACTACTTTAGCTAGCAGAGCCTTTCTAATTGGAAGAGTCTCTTTTTAGAGAAGGCGAACACCATTTTTGCTAAGGATGGACACAAAGATAAGAAGACCCAGCCTGACCCAAACGAACTCAAGCTCGCGGGGCTGGAAAGAATGGTCGGTCGTTGTAATCAATCAATCCTCTAATCCAAACATCTCGGCGATCTGGGCGGCATGCTCGTTCTCGGCCTGGCGGAGAGCGGCCAGGTATTGCCCGGTGGTAGCCAGCGAACTATGGCCGAGCCGGCTTTGGATGGTACTCACTTTGGCTCCAGCGTCCTCCATAGACCGGGCGAAGGTATGCCGTAGAGTATGAACCTTGCTCACGCCTAGCCGTTTCTCGCAGATGTCGGCCACCGTCTGAATACCCAGTGGCTCCCCTTTATTGCGGGGTGAAAGGCTGACCCAAACCGCCGCGTCCTTTGCTAATGTTCCCAATTTAGCGGGTGTATAGTAAGCAGATAGCCAGGCCATCACCGAGCGGCTGATACCGGGGGTAAGAATATCACTGGTAGTTTTGCCGCCTTTGGTGCGACGCCAGGTCAAAGTAAGTTTATCCCCTTCGCCCAGCCTCAGATCGCCCCAACGCAGCCCGGCCAACTCAGAAAGCCGCCGACCAGTTTGGATGCCGACGGAAAGTAGTGCCAGATCGCGTTTGCCGGCCAGGGTCGCGCGGTCAATCTCGGCCAGCTTTTGTTTACCTTCTTTTGGAGATAGCCACTTAACCCCGGCATAAGCCTGGACCGGTCGACGTTCCAGGCGGCTAATCGGGTTCTCTTCCTTTATATAGCCTCTTTTTCGGGCGAAAGTGTAGAAGCTGGAGATAATCGCTAGCCGCTTGTTATAGGTAGCACTTTGAATAATGTCCTGGCCTTTAACCGAGAAAGCGGCCCAGGCCTGGGCCAGGGTTGCCACCACCATCGGGTCGGCGTCGAGGTCAAGACCGGCCTGCTGGAGGGTCTGCCGGAAGCTGGTCAGGTGATCGCGGTAGTTAAGGGCGGTATTGAGGCTGTGACTGCGGCTGGACTTGGCATCTAGCCAGACCGCAACCGCCAGTTCCAGGCCGGAATGGTTTTGCCAGCCGACAATTTCCTGGTTCACTCTAATCACCTTACTTTCTACCACGCCATATTTCACCCTTTTGGGATAATTACTTTTCCTTCAAAAAGTTCCACTCCCTCCCCCTACTTATTATAAACCGGTAGAGCAAAGAAAGCTAATTACAAAGAATGTTCGTTCTTTGTAATTAGAAAAAGTGAATGCTTTGGGAAACGAAGAGCATTCACCTTGAACCTTTCATAACCTGCTAAATAGACCACTATCCAAATCAGACAATTGGATAGTGGCCGGTGTTCAGTCTTTCTCGCCTGTATAGTCCTGACCGGTAGGTTATGATTAAAGAGTAGTAGTACGATACCATCTAATAGTCTTGTCTAAGCCTTCAGTAAAACCGATAGTTGATGTAAATCCAAATTCGTGCGCTGCCCGGCTGGTATCTAACTTGCGGCGAGGTTGTCCATTTGGTTTAGTATTGTCCCAAATGATCTTACCCTCAAAACCGGTATGTTCCACGATAATATCTATCAGCTCACGGATGGAGATTTCTTCACCCGACCCCAAGTTGACCGGCTCGCTCTTATCATAAAGTTCGGTCGCCCTTACAATACCGTTGGCTGCATCATCTACATATAGAAACTCACGCGTAGGTGTGCCATCTCCCCAAACCACGATTTCCTTTAGGCCCTGTTCTTTAGCGTCCAGGCATTTCTTGATCAAAGCCGGAATAACATGGGAACTATTCGGATTAAAATTATCGTGCGGACCATACAGGTTTACCGGAAGCAAGAAAATGGCGTTAAAGCCATATTGTTGCCGGTAAGCCTGGGCCTGAACCAAGAGCATTTTTTTAGCCAGCCCATATGGTGCATTAGTTTCTTCTGGATAACCATTCCACAAATCGTCTTCCTTGAAAGGTACGGGGGTGTATTTTGGGTAAGCACAAACTGTTCCAACCGCTACAAACTTTTCTACTTTGTTAAGCCGCGCCTCCTCCATGAGCTGGATACCCATAATCAGATTATCATAAAAGAAGTCGCCGGGATGGGCCATATTCGCGCCAATCCCACCTACTACTGCCGCCGCATGTATAATTACCTCCGGGCTTAAATCTTTGAGCAGGCGACGTACCTGCCCAATATCGCGCAAATCGTAATCAGTGCTGCGTGGCGCAAAAACTTGCTGACAGCCAGTCTCTTTGACTTTAGCTACAATCTGCCGGCCTAAAAAGCCATTACCACCCATTATCAAAACCCGTTTATTCTCTAGCAAATGAGTACTCCCTGTTGAACTTAACTATATTACTTGTACTATTTCATATCGTGCGTCGCCAGCTACCCTCAGTGGGGAACTTTGTCCATTTTTATCTAGGCCTTTATTAACAAAACGGTTTAGAGGCTGATGGTAGCCCTGTGAAGAATAGTGAGCTTAGTTATAAATGTCAACTAGGTGTTGGTTTAGATATTCTATATAACTATAATTGAAGATAGCAAATGTTTACTCCCTGACACTAAACGCTGATTTTAGCGTCAGGTAAGCGGAGGAAACTTAATGGTGAGATAGCGGGCGTAGTTATGGCGATTGCCACTCAGGTCCCTAACTTCTACGCTAAAAGTATAACGACCGGTCGGAAACAAATTCTGGTCTAATTCGAGATTGGCCGCAAAACCGCAGTTAAGTACCAATTGCCAGGGGCGTCTTCCTACCACGTCCGCGCGAGGTAGGCCATATTCAGCCTTACCGACTACTTTATCATCCAGCCGTACCAGCACTTCATCAATGCGCGCGGCGGTAGAATAAGCCCAACCCACCACACGCAAGCGGCTTTCAATAATACTTTCTGGAGTGGGTAAATCCAGGCCGACTTCAATAGGCCCGCGCACCCTACTTTTAATCAGGTGAAGCGGGCCTTTCACCAGTTTGCTGAGATTATTGGCAACCCGAACGGTGCGGGTAGCTTCTAAAGCCCGCAAATCCTGTTCATAACGGGCCAGGTTTTGCAGCAAAATCTGGCGGTCCTGTTCCAGCCACTGGGCGTTATTTTGCAAGGTCTTATACTGGTCCAACTGGTCTTGACTTTCTCCGAATACGCGACGGACCTGAACTAATTTCTCGGCCTGCGCTAACTTGGTTTGTAACCGCACTATTTCTTGCTCAGTTTCGACCAGCTTTAAAGCAGCCTGTTTTTGCCGGTCACATTCTCCTTCCAGCTGACGGAACCGAGACTGGGCCACCTTAAAACCGTGCAAAGCTTCTTCGGCTCGTTGCTGATACATGGTTGCTTTCTGCTCGGCTAAGGTTTGTGACTGCCGAAGTTCCTGTAACTCAACCGCTGTTCTTTGGTTAACCTGGGTAGCCGTCTGTAACTCGGTTTGCAAAACTTGCAGTTGTTGCAAAGCCTGCTCTTTCTCGACTTTTTCGCGGCGACTACCCAGCACCAGACCGCGTAATACTTCAAGCTGACGGTTAGCATTCCAGAGCTGATGCTCGTAAGCTTGCACATAAGCCGGCAAAGGCTCGCTGGTCTTACGCAATCGCATAGCCCAGCCGCTAATAAAAGAAGCGTCAAATTCCAGATCGTGCTGAAAACCGTAGCGAGCGAACAAAGCGGCCCAGTAGGCCGGTTCTTGAACGTTCTGATTGGTCGGTTCGGCGTAATTATAGGGAGTAGCGGAAAAAAGAAGATCGTCGCTGGAACGAGCAAAGTTTTCGGCCACCTGCTCGGCTTCTTCCGGCCTAAGTTGCTGAAAAACCTCAAGGCAAACTATCAGATTGTAGTGGCGCGGCAAAGGCTCAAGCAGTGAGGCTGTTGTGCAAAATGGTTGAATAGCGGGCCGTACCTGGGCAATTGCGTACTCCGAAATATCCAGGCCGTAAGCTTCTACAGCCAGATCGCGCAAGCTCTCCACCAAAAAGCCGTAAGCACAGCCAGCATCCAGCACACTACCCGGCCTGATCCGGTTAACTATTTTTGTCGCAACCTCCTCGAAGAAGCTGGACCCCTGGGGTTGGTCGCGGCTATATGGTAAATTCGCCCCGCTGTAATTTTGATAATAGAGCTGGTCGTAAAGTTGATTGGCCGGGATAGTATTTAAGTGCTCTTTAGCCTCAGCTAGATTATTTAACAGTTCACGATCTTCGTGGACATCCAGGCCGTCTAGCCGGTTGGTCAGTAGCCTAAAATCTTCCATTGATGGCCTTACTTGTATAAGTGAAACTCTGAAAACAAATTTTATGCAAGCTGGTACTAATGACAGGAACGCTTTTACAAAAGGCTAGCTGGTTTCTTGGAAAAAAGCTACCCCCTAGCGTAACCTTACTATAATTACTGTTAAGTATTTTGTCAAGAATACTAATATGTCAAGAATATTGGGGGATAAGAGACGGTCTAACCTGATTTAGCCTGACACTTTTCCTCGGTCAGCTCATAAATAAATTGACACTAATCAGGCGTGTATGTATAATCCAAACTCTAAATTGTTTGTTTACCAGCTTTAAAATAAAATTTCCAGCTAAAATAAATTCGATAAGTAGTATCGAAGCACCTGAGGACAGTGACCTTTGTCAGCCATCGACCGGATTAGTTACAAGCAGCTTGAGGCTGAAAAGTTGGCCCAGGATGCCTTAAACCTGCGCCATTTTGAACAAAAACATTATTCTCAAAACGGTGAAGATGGTGTTCTGGCCGAAATTTTTCGGCGGGTTGGGACAACCGACCGTTACTTTGTCGAATTTGGCGTAGAAGACGGCTTAGAAAATAATACCCGCTATTTGCTCCAAATGCAGGGCTGGTCTGGGGTCTGGCTGGAAGGTTCCGCCGAAAAAGCTTTACAGGCTAGCCAGACTTTCGCCCAACTCCCCGTTCGCATTTTTAATAGCTTTATCGACCGCGACAATATAGCCACCCTTTTTGAAACAGCCCAGGTGCCGGTCGAATTTGATTTGCTTGTGATAGACCTCGACGGTAATGATTTCTGGGTCTGGCAGGCACTGGCTAATTATTCACCCAGGGTAGTAGTTATCGAATATAACGCCAGTCACTTACCGGGTTCGACCTGGGTAATGCCCTACGACCCGAACCACCATTGGGATGGTACCAACCATTTTGGAGCCAGCCTGGATGCGCTGGATAAGCTGGGACACCAAAAGGGCTACCGGCTGGTCAGCTGCGATTCGCGAGGTGTTAACGCCTTTTTTGTCCGCCAGGATTTGCTAAAAGACCGCTTTTCTTATATTGAGGCAGGCCCAGCTTACCATTATATTACTCCAAAATACAACCGGCGGTTTTTCGGTCATCCCTCAAAAGAACAGGTAGAGAAGTCTTTGGGAAATATTGTTTGCTGGTGCGGCAATCACCCTTTAGTGTCTTTCTCGCCCGATTATTTGCGCTGCCCGGTGTGTGAGACGCTGGTCAGCACTCAGATGCCCGACGCCAGTTTTACAAAAGTAAAAGACGACGATCAGGATTTTTATGGGCGCAATTACTGGTTTTTGCATCAGGAAGGTGAGCTGGGTTTTAGTAATATTATCGGCCGGGCCCGGGCCGATTTGCCGGAGCGCGATTTGTACTGGCTGCGTACTCTACTCAAGTACCGGCAACCGCCGGCCAATAGTCTGGAACTAGGTTGTGCGCACGGCGGCTTTGTGGCTTTGATGCAGTGGGCCGGGTTCGAGGCCACCGGACTAGAACTCAGTCCCTGGGTGGTGGATTTTGCCCGCCAGACTTTTGGGGTACCGGTGCTGTCCGGCCCGCTTGAAGATCAGGCACTCACCCCCGGCTCGCTCGATATTATTGTTCTGATGGATGTGCTGGAACATTTGTCCGATCCAGTGGGGACTATGCGAGAGTGCCTGGATTTACTGGCTCCCGGCGGCTTTTTGTTGATCCAGACCCCCTGCTACCCGAAGGGCAAAAGCTATGAGGCAATGCTGGCCGAAAAAGACCGCTTTTTGGAAATGTTAAGGGCCGAAGAACATCTTTATTTGTTCAGCCAATCTTCCGTCCGGCGCCTATTTGAACAGCTTGACGCGCCCTATCTACAGGTTGAACCGGCCATTTTTGCCCACTATGATATGTTTATGCTGGTCAGTCGTAGTCCGATAATTCCGTCCACGACCGGGGCGGAGGCGAGCAGGGAAGCTATTTTAAGCCAACCGCCCACTGCCCGGTTAGTGCAGGCTTTGCTCGATGTGCAAGATCACCTGCGGGAATCCGAGGCGGACCGCCAGGCCCGCTTAGAGGTAATTCATACGTTGGATAAGGCTTTGAAAGCGACCGAGGAGGACCGTCAGGCCCGCTTACAGGCTATAGCTGAGTTGCAGACCGCCCTGGCGGCCACCGAAGCCGACCGGCAGACCCAGCTCAACCGGCAAATCGAATTCGAGCGAACCCACTCGGACCCGGCCAACCATGATCATCCCACGACTACTACCCTTCAGTCCCAGCTTGAAGCAGTTCAAACCGAGGCCGGTTGGTGGAAAGAACAGGTGCAGCAGCTTTCCGGTATGCGAGGGGTGCGGCTCGAACGCTGGCTGCGTAAACTGGTACGCAAGGATAAATAGGCAAAAGAGTTGGCAGCTGAATATTATTAGAGCTTTTTTACGCTCGCTTCAACCTCAGACGTGAGATTGCAGCGAACGTCCTGATTATTAGAAAATTGACTGTAATCAATGAAAATTGCGATTGAACTGTACCAGATAATACCGGGAAGTTCGGGCGGAATTGTACCTCAGCTTCACAACCTGTTAGACCGGGCTTTTGTTTTGTATCCGGCAGTTACTTTCCTGGTTTACGCCACCCCTCGCAGCTACCGACCAATCGAACCCCTTCTACCCAATGTTCAAGTGGTTGTTTTGCCTGAGGTTGATTTCTGGAATGAATTAGACCGCGCCCTGTTACATGAGCAGGTCAGTGTACTGTTTCGCACCTACCCGTCGGTCGAAAGGCTGTTTTTCCCGGCTACCCGCCAGATCGGGCTTATACCAGATTTGCAGCACGAAATAATGCCCGAACTTTTTAGTCCTGAGGTGCTAGAAGTGCGGCAGCACGCCTTTCCGCTTATGATTAACAACGCAGGAGCAATTTGCCTTTATTCCGAATACAGTAAGCAAATTCTAAGACAGTATTACCCGGATAGCCCGGCAAAAATCGTGCTGGTACCACCGGGACCTAATTTGGAATTGCTACAAGCCGATGCGGTTTTGACCTCGGCGGAAATGGACCTTATTCCAAAAGAGCCGTTTTTTTTGTTTCCGGCCAACCTCTGGCCGCACAAAAACCACCATCGCCTCTGCACTGCCCTGGAATTTGCCCTGGGCCGGTTGCCCGAAAAAGTTAGCCTGGTGATGACCGGCGACCCGGCCGGTTGGACCGAATTACAAAACGATTACCCGCACCTACCCTTGTACCATCTGGGTTTTGTTTCGCCGGGCCTGTTGCAAGCACTATACCGGCATGCCCTGGCCCTGACTTATTTTTCGCTTTACGAAGGATTTGGGATGCCTTTGCTTGAGGCCTTCGCCCTCGGAACGCCGGTATTGTGCAGTAACTTACCAGTATTACAGGAGGTAGGTGGGCAGGCAATTTTAAGTTGTGACCCAACTCAACCAGCCGAGATAGCTGAACTTATGGTGCGGATTAGCCAGCAAGCAGCTTTACGCCAAACCCTTATAGCCGAGGGCCAACGGCAAATACAGCATTATAGCCTGGATGAAAGCAGCCGGAATTTTGTGGAAGCTTGCCAGAGTCTGGCCAAACAGCCGCTAGACTATAACCTGTACTTACAAATGTTGGAAACGGCTGTACTCAAACTGACGGCTACCCAGCACCAGATGGTAGATAAAGAACAGGTTATTGCCGATCTAAGTACCGCAAACCAGCAGCAATTGGCCCGGCTTCAACTTCTAAATGCTCGCTGTGACGGCTTGATGGCTACCTCCGAGGAGCAAGTAGCTTTAATAAACCGCCTGAGTACCAGTTTGCAAGAGTTAAAGACTGAGGCTGAATTGCAGCAAACTCGCCTCGAGCAAAGCCAGGTGGCGGCCGAAGTGCTAGAACGCCAATTAGAAACTCTCCGAATTGAATCTCAGCAGGCTGCGTCTACCAGAGAGGCTTTGCAAGCCCAGCTAGAGCAAGTTCAGGTCGAAAAGGCAGCCCTGACAACCGAGTTAGAAGCAGTTGTACGTCGGGCATCGGGTGGCGACCCGGCGGCAATTACCGGTGTACTGGATCTTCCGGTAGAGGGGGCAAGCTGGCGCGATTGGGTGATTATTAATGGCTGGGCTTTTTCGGCGGCGGGCCAAATTAGTAGCGTGGAAGCTTTTCTGAATGAAACTCCACTTGGCTTTGTTCCTTACGGCCAACTCCGGCCTGATGTTGCCCTGGCGCATAACTCGCCGGATAAGGTTAGCTCTGGTTTTGGTGGAATATTACGGGTGCCTGGGTTCTTTCGGCCGGGCCAATATCAATTGCGGGTGCAAGTATGCGACGAAGCGGGTAACCAGCGCGAGTATTACCAGGTGGGCATCCTAAAGCCAGAATCCAAAGTACGCCGAAGGCTTGAGTTCCGCCCTGGCAAGCCGGATGTGCGGCGACAATTCAAATTTTGGAAAGACCGGCTATTTCATTATCATTTAGGGAACTTACAACAGCATCCGCCCCGGCCCTGGGTAATCCCGGCTCGCTATAAACGCACCAGGCTGCCAGTCAAACCGCCTTCTATCTCGATTGTGACACCTAGCTTTAATCAGGCCGGCTTTTTGGAACGCACCCTGTTGAGTGTTCTCGACCAGCAGTATCCGAATCTGGAATTTATCGTGCAGGATGGCGGCTCCAAAGATCATTCGGCAGAGATTTTGCAGCGTTACAGTAACCGCTTGGCCTACTGGGAATCGGCCAGCGACAAAGGTCAATCGAATGCTCTTAATTTGGGCTTCCAGCGTAGCACTGGCGAGATTATGGCTTATTTAAACTCAGACGATTTACTTTTGCCCGGTACTCTAAATTATGTAGCAACCTATTTCGCCCAGCATCCCGGAGTAGATGTGGTCTACGGGCACCGTGTGATTATTGACGAACACGACCGCGAAATCGGCCGCTGGATTGTGCCGCCTCACAATCATAGCCAGTCGGACAAGAGCCATATTCTTTCCTGGGCCGATTATATTCCCCAGGAAACAATGTTCTGGCGGCGGCGCATCTGGGAGATGGCGGGGGGACAGATTGATGAAAGTTTTCAGTTTGCGATGGACTGGGATTTAATTTTGCGCTTTCGGGCTGTCAGGGCTCGTTTTAGGCGGCTGCCCCGCTTTCTGGGGGCGTTTCGAGTACATAGCACCCAGAAAAGTTCAGCCCGGATTGCTGATCTGGGTTATCGAGAAATGAGTCGCCTACGCGAACGAACCCTGGGCCGCCTACCCACCGATAGCGAAATATATTACCAGACCCTGCCTTACTTGCGTAAGCACGTTTTTTTCCACAAACTCTACCGGCTAGGTATTTTACCTTACTAACAGGTTTTGATTTTTTAAACTACCAGTTCTCAGGTTCCAAAGCTTAACAGCCTGCGTCCGGTCCCAAATATATTTCGTTACTATTGAGACTGACCAATAAATAAATCCCGCTTTACTACCGCCCGGCCATGACGATAACCAGATCAAAAGCTAACCACATTTAACAAAACTGTATTGCTTATGGTTCAACGCGACATTGCCTGGAAAATTTGACACGCTCTTACTGGTATCATATATTTGGAGTAAGATAACAAAAAGACAGCCATTCTTAAGAATTAGAGGAACATTATTTAATGAATTCACCGCAATTCGAAGGACTAATACCGGATAAGGAAACTTACTTCTTTTTACACATTCCAAAAACTGCTGGCACTAGCTTCGTTAGTTTTCTGGATAACTTGTTTCACCGGCAAGAGATTTGCCCGGCCTATTACACTTTTGAACTAGCTAAAATAGCTCCTGTTCAGTTAAACAATTATCGTCTTTTCCAGGGTCATATCAACTATTATGCCCTATGTCAATCGATAGGTAAGAAACCTAAAACTCTTACCTTTGTGCGTAATCCTTTTGAGCATGCCATTTCCTTTTTTTACCACTTGAAACGAATAACTGATCGCCAATATTTAGATGTATTCATTGACCCAGTCAAACAAATGTCCCTGGAAGATTATATGTATAATGCTGGACACGCACATGATTCGGATTATAGAAACCTACAAATTAGAAAGCTTACTACAAAATTAAGATATAAAAACTTCCAGAGAGGTGAAGATCAATCTTTCAGTGTAATACCCGACTCATCTAATTTAAGTGACCTGGAATATGCTCAAAAATTACTGACTGATTTTATGTTTGTAGGAATTTCGGAGCGATTTGAAGACTCCTTATTCTTACTATGCTACCTACTTGGTTTAAGACCGCTTGCCAATATTCCTTACTTGAATACAGGTACTAACAAACCCCATCTCGAACAAATATCAAGTGATATATATGACGAGATTGCCAGGAATAATGCTTTAGATATAGAACTATACAATTTTGCGCAGCAGCTTTTTGAACAACGCTTTACAAGCATGTGTGAAGATTTACTGGAACGCTATGCAAGCCCTGAGTTAGCACGAATAAAATTACCTTTGCCTAAAGAAGTTATACATGAGCTACTTGAAAAACACTACCAGGCAAAGTTCAAAGAAAAGAATAATCCGGTTACATCTCTTTATTATCGATTGGATCAACCTTTAAGTGGCGAAGGATGGTATATACGGGAAAATGACGCAAATTATGGTGTTTTCCGTTGGTCTGGTCCCGGTACTATCTCAACTATAGACTTTCCTTTAGCGGCAGGAAGCGATCTTCTAATCCAGGTTGAAGCCCTAAACGCTATAATAACAGAAGTCGTGGAGAGTCTAGAATTAGATGTCAACGGACAACCAATACCATTAACCTACAAATATAGTGATGTAGGGACTATAACTTATGAGGGGATTATTAAAGTTTCCGCTCTTCAAAAGCATCCAGGTTTAGCTACACTTAGTTTTAAAGTTAAGCAGACAATTAATCCCCGCTCAATTGACCCTACAACTATAGATGAACGCTATCTTGGCATAGCGTTAACCCGGATCGAGATTACTCCTTTAAACACGTGACTACTCCACTGCCGCTAAAGCGGCGTGGTTTTACACGACATAGGATAAGTCCCGCTTCACTACGGCCCGGCCACAAAACCAACCGACTTCAACAAACCTGCTGCCAGGCGTCTATCGTTACCGGGCAGACGCTGAAAGTTAGAGAAGCGTAAATCTACCCGGTGCCGACCTGGTTGGGTGATGGAAGGTAACTTTAGCTCGAAATCTCCCAGGCTCAGATAGCGGTGCTCGATTTCCTGCCCGTCCACCAGCACCGTAATTTCGGTTTTAAAGCCCGGATTGTCGATTTGGGGGATTGTGCCGCGTACTACCAGCGCAGCAGGCCCGGCCGGGTGGTTTAAGCCAAAGAACGCCGCTTCCGAAATCCAACCATCCTCGTATATCCCGGAATATTCCAGGTTCGGATTAGCCAGATCAGCCGGGAAATTACTAACCTGCTCCGGCGCAGCTATATTCCGGTATTGCTCGTCTGACACCAGCGAAATATCCCGGCCAAAGCCCACCAGTTGTCGAATATCCACTTTCACATCCTGGTTGTAAAGGTTCATCAAGCCGGTCCGATCATAGGCGAAGCTTGTGCCGTCCCGACCCATATCCAGGCCAAAAAAAGGTTGGCCATTAATTATCTGCGGGCTAACTACCGGCGAAAAGACTCTACCCGACCCACGTCCCACAAAAGAAAATGGTTGGCGGTCAGCCCCCAGGGCCGCTGCCAGTGGTAACTGGTTTTCGCTGGTGTCTTTGGTGGTAGCGTTCATATTCAAAACCAAACGAACGGCGTTGGATGGGTTGACGGCCTCGAAAACAAAAAAGCGGTCTATCGCCGCAAAAGTTTGGCCGGGGAAATAGGGGTCATTCTCAAGCTGGTAGAAGGAAATCTTGCCCTGTTCACCCAGATAATAATTCTGTCCCAGCTCTGAAAAAACAAAAATCAGATGGTTTTTAACAGCATTTAGAGGCTGGGCTTCAAAATTTCGAGTAGTCGGTTGCTTCCCCCAGCGATTGAACAAAGATTGCTTGCTACTTAGACTTATTAGTAGAGGTGGCTTATCCTTCCAATTTTGGGGTCCGGTCAGCGTAAACCTGGTTTGTAAGGCCGGGTTAGCTGGGTCTAGTAGATTAAAAGTTCCTTTCAGGTAGGTTTTATTTATATCCTCCATTAATACCTGACTTGTATTATGCATCTGTTCATCAAGCCACTGTGGTGAAATTTTAAGGAGAAGAATACTTTTAAAAACATCCCGGAAAAGACTGGTTTGCAGGCCGCGAGTGTAAAGGGTCTGAAATTTGGTTAAAGGCAGATTTGCGTCGTCCAGCACCACCGCCTGGGGCTGAGTTGTAGCCAGGATTTGTTGAAACTCAGTGTTTATTTCACTTTTTGAAGCATCTAAAATTGAAGCAAGATTGTATTTGACAAGACCCCGCCCGGCTTCTATATAAGTAGCCTGGGTTAAAATGCTAAAAAAGCTGATTATAACCAGGATTGCCGGACCAAACACTTGCCGAATTTGAAATGGTTTGAACCGGAACCCGGACCAATTAACTGCCATTGTTCCCAGTAAAAAAGGCTGGATGAACATAGCCAGCTTGAACAGTCCAAAATCACTATGCTTAAAAACCAGAAAAGCCGCCACTAAAAGCATGCCAGCACTTATAAGGGCTGAAGGTTGTCTTCGCCAGCTACTGCGTCCAACCAGAAAAATCGCTAATATCAACAGTAGGCCACTGACAAGAATACTTAACGATAGCCAGGGTTCGGCTATAAATACCGCAAGATTTTGAAAACCCCAAAAACTGGATAGACCGCTCGGCAGTAAAAAGTAGGGAAACAGGGCACGACTGGCAACATCAGAATTGCCTGTTGTAACCTGAAGTAACAGGAAGTTGATACTTTTTGGTAAGTAAGTGTTAATTATTACTAAGACGACCAGTCCAATTATTCCAAGATTGGGCAGCAAGTTTCGCCAGGTTTGGCGGCCTTGAATTATTCCCAGAAGCAAGTAAGCCCCGAAGGCCAGAAACAAGAACGGCAATACTTCGGGATAAATTATAAATAGTCCACTCAGCATTAAGCCGGGTAAAGCCGCATCGGGTAAAATTCTACGCCAGGATAACCAGTGATAAGGCCGTAGTAACACGGTAGCACAGGCGGCCAATAAGCTTAAACCGCCAACCTGGGCGATCAATTGATAAATTGTTCCCAGGCTAGTGAGGGCCGAGAAGCTCAGAAGGAGGCACGTTAGCAAAGCCGCCCGGCGCAGGCGACGTGATTGGCAAACTAAAGCACCGGCGGCACTGGTCAACGTTAGCTGAAAAGTTACTATCAGAGGCATAAAAACTTGATGGCCGCTCAGGCCGGTCAGAGAGCTAACCCAGGCAATCAGTAATTCGCTACCCGGTCTTATGCCTTCTACGGCGTGGAAAAACCAGTAATCAAGCGAGTAATCTCGCCCGGTGATTAAATCATTGACATCAGGTAATTGAGAAAAACCATAATTAAAAAACCGTTGCGCTCCCAGCACATAATTAGCCATATCATCACTACAATAGGCTAGCCAGTTAAAGCCAAATTCTAGCAGGGGACGTCCAGTCAGGAATAAAACCAGCAGGAAAACGCCGCCAAAGGGCAGGTAATGCCGCCAGGCAAAGACCGGACGCCGCCACCCCAAAACTATCAGAGCCACCAGTAACAGACCAATTGCCACCACCAGGCCAAACTGCCTGACCGGGAAGCCTAACCGGTTGAGCGAAAATACCACACACATTGTTAGAGATAAACCCACCGCCGGTGCTAATAACATATTTTGAATAATGTTAGGCCGGTTGGGCAGCATTGACAGGGTGGCATACCCTGTCACCAACCAGAAACCGAACAAGACGATAACCAGACCAAAAGCTAACAATTTAACAAACCTGTATTTCTATATTCCTGTGTATTACTTGAATTACCTCTGTTGATATTGAGTGACAAATGAACTGAAGTTGCAGCCATCCAGCTACTCAAAAAGTGGAAAACTGCAAATTTCGTTATAAAACGTTAAAAGCTTTTCGGTATTGCGTTCCCAATCCAGATGCTGACGAGCAAAGTTAATTGCGCCTTCACCCAGCCGCGCCGCCAGAGCCGGATCGGAACAAATTTGCTGTACCGCCGCCACGATTTGCAAGGCGTCTACCGTCGGCAGTATCAAAGCTTCCTGACCAGAACGTAGATACTGGGCCAGATTGGCATCCGGTAGAATTACCGGCTTACCCATCGCCAGGAATTCAGGCAGTTTGGAGGGGAAGCGATAATCATTAAAAGCCCCGGCCTTGCCCGGCTGCACCAATACCTGCGCTAAATTCAACAGGGCCGGAATAAGACTGTGTTCAACATAACCGAGTTCGACTGAATACTGTCTGGCCCAATAATCATCCGTACCCAAAAAAGGCCCATAATTCAGGCCAGTACGGACCAGAGTCGTCGGGAAGCCTTGACGATTGAGCAAAGCCACCGCCAGATAAAGGCTGCGCACCTCGACCTGGTTGGCCGGGTGGACATTGCCAGTGTAGCATAAAATAGTGCTATTTAAGGGGATATTGAGTTGGATCATTAACTCCCGGTCAGGCGGGCCGGGCGCAAATAGCGTGGTATCCACGCCGGGCCACAGTGTAAGGGCCGGGACATTGGGTGGGCAGAATTCTTTGAGCCGTTCCATTATAACTGTTATGCCCCTGGCACTCGCTAAAAACTCGTGGTAGTAGATAGGGTGAGAAAAGTCGGGCGGCACAGGGGTTTGGGATCGGATAAGTTGGGCCGAGGAATATCCCAGATATGTTTCTAAAAGATACTTTTCGTTGTCTTCCAGATGAATAAAAAGTGCGAAATCATAACGCTGGCGTAAAGCCTCGCAATAAAGGCGTACTACTTCACGCGATGACCAGGCATGCACAATATCCGGGCTGCAACCATTATAGAAACACTTTTTCAAATGGTCAATCCGGTTAAACTCGGTGACGGCATAAAGCCGGTCTCGATACAAATCGGCGGTATCTATATTTCTGGGAACAGCTACAGTGCAGTCATAACCCAGCAGGGTAAGCTGGTTGGCAAAATAATGTACATGCATCGCACTGTTAGCCAGAAAATCATTATATAGAACAAATAAAATGTTCTTTTTGAAGTTATATTCGGTAGTCACTGTAACTCTGGTTGAAATTAGGATTGTAAAACTGGTCGGGCAAGGGTACCCAAGCCTGCCATATATCCAGGAAAAGCATTTTTTCCAGGGTGTTGCCGTTATCATCCAGCCAGTTCGGTCCTACCTGCCGTAAGGCGGCCTCTGGGGTAAAAATTACCCGAAATCCGGCCTGCCGTAATCTCAGGCAAAAATCCGGCCCGGCGTAACGGCTCTCGAAAAATGGGTTGAAGCCGCCAAGTTGCTCGAATAACCCTTTTTTTAGCATCAAACCCTGTAAATTTAAAGTACTGACTTCGCGGGCCGCCCTTAACACCCGGTCGTGACCGGTTAACTCAATCGGATAACCGCGTAGCACGGGAAGAACTCCCTCCTGCGAATGTAGACGCAACCCGGCTGCGGCCACAGTATTATGTTCAGTAAGTATCAGGCCGCCTACTCCGCCTACCCCCGGCTGCTCGGCATAGCGAAGCAACTCTTCCGGCCAGTTCTGCGTCAACACCGGTCCAAGCTGGTCCATAAAGAGCAGGTAATCCCCCGCGGTGTAGGCTACCGCCTGATTAAACATAGCCGCTAAACCGGTCCGCTCACCAAAGCGCAAATAATGCACTGGCACCGGCAGTTCAAGCCGAGGGGCGCAACTATTTTTGGTTAGTATCAGCAATTCCAGATTGGGGTAGCGCACTGTCTCAAAAAAGTCATTCAGGTAATTTTCCAGCTGGATCGGGCTTGCTTGGTCGGACGAGAGCAGTAGCGAAAGGCGCGGATAATCAGACCGGGGCAAAGCTACCATTTTCCAGCGGCTTTGGCTTTGTTCCGCCACCGCCGTCCGGCCGGTTCGGGCCAGATGAGCCGTTACCAGGGCGGCCTGTTGTTCCAACCTTGCGGAAGATACCGGTACCAGGCGGTGACATAATAGCTCCGGCAGATGGCTCACCTCCAGATCAGACCGCTCTGCCAGCCGCAACCCGACCGCCAGGGCCGGTTCTAACGCCGCTTTGGCGTTGGATAGTTCCAACTCGCCCAGTGCTATAGCGGCCTGCTCCTGACGCAGTGCCAGCACCGGACCGATATAATTTGTTTGCCGCAAGTATTCGGGCGACCAGTCGGGCTTGAAGAAAGGCCGGACCGGTTCTCCCGCCTCATTCAACCAATCTTCATCCGCATAAACCGCAACCGCATTTGGGTGTTGCTCTCCCCATTCATAAAGCCGGAAAAGAGCCTGGGGCGCAAGTTGCGCACCTACTTCAAGCAAGGTCAACCAGCCAGAACGATTAGACTCTGCACCAGACTCCTGGGTAGCAGTAGTGGTAGTGGTAGTGGCCTCAAATAGCCAGATACGCTCATCTTGCCGAGCAAAATCAGCCCATTGCTCTTGGCTGGCCTCTATCAAATGCAGTTCCCAGGCCGAATAAGTCTGAGCCTGGAGCGAGCCGAGAGTGGCTTGTAAGTGAGATAATTCAGTATCAGGCCTTACAACCAATTCTAGCCGGAAAAGCTCTGGCGTTTTTAATCGGGCAAAATCCCTTCGCTGAATAGCCAGGGTTGCTTCATCCGGGTCATGCTGTTGCCGCCATTGCCGGTAGGCCTCGGCAGTTGCTCCATGTTGGGGTAATTGCACTTGCACCAAAGTGTTCAGTTCAAACTGCTGCCCGGTTCGTCCGCCAATAAGTACGCACAGCCTTTTCGCGCCTTCGCCAATTAACAAGGGGTTAAAATCTAACAAGCCCCTAAAACCACAATTATCAGGAAGTTGACCTTCAAACGATCTGGCTACGTCTGGTCGAGAAAAACCGTAGCTAGCCTGACCCAGGCAGGTTTTATCCAGCCATACTTCAACCCAGCTGATCGGCTCAGGCTCTGAAAAAGCCCAGCCTCTTACCAATACTGTACCGCTAATCAGGTCAAGGGGAGCAGGCTCATCCAAAGAACTTTCAAATAAAGTCTTAGGACGAGTAACTAATTCCTGAGAACCATTCGACCCTGGGTCGAGCAAACTCATTTAACTCCTATTGTGCAGTTTATAACCTAGCACATTAAACGTTTTATTGAAAGCCGCCATCCAGACTAGGTTTTAGCCTGACCTTGCCCGATCAGCGTCGCGTCGATGCTATAACAATAAGCAGCCCTGTTAAGATTTAATTTGCATTTATCTGGAAGTGTAAGCAGGCAACTAGCACGTGTCAAATTACTCTAAATCTTATGTGTTCCGGTCGATTTTGAGTAAGTAAACTAACTCATCAGATTTAGCAGCCTATTTAGACAAATGTGAGAAATATACGATAGATTTCTCACATTCTGGTCAGCTAACAATTAATTATTTGCTACCAACCTTTCAGGGGCGTATAATAGCATAAATTAAACTGGCTTGTTGTTATTTATTTTTTATCAACAACTTTAATGTCATAATCATAGTACAATACTATTTCACAGGTAAGTTTTAGAGCTTACCATTTTAGAGCTTACCATTTTAGAGCTTACCATTTTAGAGCTTACCATTTTAGAGCTTACCATTTTAGAGCTTACCATGAGAAGGAAGTAATGGTAGATTATCCCTGGCCTACTATTAGCGACTCAGAGTACATACCTGTGTGGACGGGAAATGAGTTCCAAATAGGTGAAAAAGGATTTCCTATTTTAGCGTATGATGTTGGCAAGTCAGGCTGGACGGATGGTTTAACCCAATTTCATGAGGAAACGGCCGGATCAGACCACTTCATTGACCTGGCTTCCCGTCAACATGCCCTGGAGCAATTACATAAATATCTCAAAGCATCTAAACCAGCTATCCTGGAAATTGGCTGTAGTTCCGGCCAGATGCTTCAACTAATGAAAGTTAGTTTACCAGATGCTTTTGTGATAGGTTCTGATTATATTCGGGAACCACTAGAGCATCTCGCAAACCAGCTTCATAATATTCCGCTCTTGCAATTCAATTTACTTAAATGTCCATTACCGTCGGCCAGCCTGGATGCTGTAGTATTACTGAACGTATTAGAGCATATTGAAGACGATGCGGAAGCTATTAGACAACTCTATCGGATCCTTAAACCAGGTGGTCTGGTAATTATTGAAGTACCCACCGGGCAAAAGCTATATGATGTTTACGACGAATTGCTTCTGCATTACCGGCGTTACAATTTAACACAATTAGCCAGCCTCTTTGAGAAAGCTAATTTTCAGGTTTTGGAGCGTTCGCACCTGGGCTTTGCAATTTACCCGGGGTTCTGGCTGGTAAAACAACGTAACAAACGGTTTCTGTCCCACGAACAAGCTGCAAAACAAAACGTGGTCGCAAATAACATTCGCGCTACCAGGAACAATAGAATACTTGAAAAGCTGATGAAGGTTGAATTAGCTTTTGGGAAAAAAATTGCCTACCCTTTTGGGATTCGCGGTCTGCTAACCTGCATCAAGTAAGAATATAAGAATGTAAAACTACCGGGATAACGTTATAAGAAACCTATAGAGTTTCTCTTCCTACATACTTCTAAAGTTTGCTCTAAATTTTATAGAGGATACATTTAATTGGATAAAATGGATCAACCGGCCAACAATCAACAATCAGATGAGAGCGTCGCCAAAAATACCTTATATTTCCGCGATAATATCCAAAGCTATAATGCGAAGGTTCAGAATTTAGATACATATTTAACTATGCGTACTGCCCTAGACCAGGCTCTTCAAGGTATTGATCGTCTTCTGGATATTGGTAGTGGCGGTGTATTTGACTATGATACCAGTCGTATACGAGAAGTAGTTGCGCTGGACCTGTTTTTGGAAGATTTGGGCGTTACAAAACTACCTGCTAATGTTATTCCAAAAACAGGCAGTTCTTTATCAATTGCCGAACCTGATAATAGTTATGATGGGGTTTTGATGTCCATGCTGATTCATCATCTGGTTGGGGAAAATGCTGCGGAGTCCCTGGCAAATGTTGAACAGGCTATTAAAGAGGCAGTGCGTGTATTACAACCAGGAGGCAAATTCGTTGTTCTTGAATCCTGTGTACCTGACTGGTTTTATAGTTTTGAAAAAGCTATTTTTCCACTGGCTGCACAAATAATCAAGCGGACACTTTCTCATCCAGCTACTATACAATATCCTTCGCGTTTGTTAACCTCTTTATTAAAAGTTTACGATAAAGACGTGAGAGTTGTAAAAATACCAAAAGGACGCTGGCTGATTCAATATGGTTTCAAATTCCCGGCATTTCTAACTCCGGCCCAGCCCTACTGTTTTGTTTTCCAGAAACCCAGGGATGCTGAGGCGTTTGAGGAAATTACCCTGGTCGATTTGCCAATTTGATTATTTAAACTGTTAAAGCAAAACCCTAATAATGTGTATTTTGGTTTATCAGGACTATAACTATGAGGAAGTCAATGAATGGGAACCCTTATATTACTTTAATTCTTCCGGCGTATAACGAGGTAAAACGGATCGCTCAGACGCTTGATGAAGCGAAAAGCTACTTTCAAAGCCGTCAGTTTAGTTACGAGATTATTGTTGCTGCCGATGGTAATGATGGTACCCGACAGTTAGTAAAGGAATTGGCTCAGACGGATGGCTGTCTGAAGGTAATTGGCAGTGAAGAGCGGCGCGGTAAAGGTTACGGTATTCGGCGGGCAATTCAGATCGCTCACGGTGAAATTATCGGCTTTGCTGATGCGGACAATAAAACACCTATCATCGAACTCGACAAGTTTATTCCCTATTTGCAATCCGGCTGTGAAGTGATCATAGGTTCACGGGGTCTCAAGCAATCTCGGATTGAGCAGCCCCAACCGCTATACCGACGCCTGGGTTCAAAAGGCTTCGGTATTTTTATGCATATGCTGGTCGGGCTACCCGATATTATAGATACCCAGTGTGGCTTCAAGTTCTTCCAGGGTGTGGTTGCCAGGGATTTATTCCGGCAGCAGCAAATTGACGGTTATATGTTCGATGTAGAAATTTTATATCTGGCCCAAAAAGCAGGCTACCGGATTGAACAGGTGCCGATTCGCTGGCACGACGATGGCGATAGCCGTCTGGTATTGTTGAGCGGCAACATTCGTAACGGTTTGGATATTTTGAGTATTCGTTTTAGTAAGCCTCGCAAAGTTTTAGCACCGGTAGTTGCCGAGCCGGTAAATGCTTCTTCCCCTAATCCAAACCGGAAGAGTTCCTAGTATCGCCCCATGCTGAAGATGGTGTATACTTGAAGGGTGAAAAAACTATATGACGTAGAGGGTTCTGGCAGAATCCAGACCAGTAACAGTAAACCTGAACAAAAGCAGAGCCAACCAGTTTGACGCCGTCCTTGTAGCCAAAGTGCGATTGGTTTGCTAAAATGACTTCTCAACTTCCTTAAAAGCAAAACTCAAAGATCGGAACTATAAATGGCTTGCCCCTTTTGTAAAAACGAAAAGACCCACTTGCGTAAGAAATTAACCACCCTCGGTTATAAAACCTTTTACTGTGGCAAATGTAACCTTACTTATAATGAAAGAACTGGCACGCCCTTCAATCATTTGTCCATTCCTACCGACGTGTTATTTTTAGTATTGCTATACCGCTTGAGATATAAATTAAGCTTGCGCGATGTCGCGGAGATGTTCATCGAACGAGGATTTGAGTTCACCCACGAGGCGGTCCGGGACTGGGAATAACGCTTTGCCCACCTCTTCACCGATAAGCTCAAAGCCAAACGAAAGTCGAAAGCCGACCTCTCTAAGTCATGGCGAGTCGATGAAACTTACCTCAAAGTCGGTAAAAGTCAGGTCTATTTGTACCGGGCCATCGACAAAAGGGGCAACCTTATAGACGTGCGGCTTTCAAAAACGAGGGACCTTGAAGCGGCGGAACTCTTTTTCAAACAGGCCCACCCACCAGTGGGTACCCGAACGGTTGGCGAGGGGAATAAACCGGAAAAAGTGACGACCGACGGGAATGCCAGCTACCCGAAGGCCATCCGAAAAACATTGGGATTGAAGGTAGAGCACCGGACCAACAAATATTTAAACAATCTGGTCGAGCAGGCGCATCGAAAGATCAAGCAAAGGTACTATCCAATGAAGAATTTCAAGAATTTTGAAGCGGCGAGCCGGTTTACGAGTGCCTTCGAAGAAGTCAATGAACTGTTTCGATTTCAAACTTACAATAACGAGAAAGTTCCTCTCCAGCGGCAGCGGAGGCTCTTCAAGCTGCGATTTGAAGATATTAAAAGAGAATTTTTAGCAGCATAATTCAAGTAAGATTATTTTAGCTACCTTTGCCATACCTCACTTTGTGACCCCAGTTCTGACAGAACCAATGTCATTGCCCTTATTTAAAAGGTATTGGTGCTAGTAGTGAGTGGCAATATTGTTCTTATTTCAGTGACGCGTGTTAATTTAACCAGAAATTTAAACACCAGCCCTAAAAAATAGCCCAAAAGAACCAATTGCACCGTGCGTAAGCCTGGTCTATAATTTGAATAGCTATAAAAATGTTTCGCATAAGCCTAAACTGTCTGGTAAATAGCAATCTGGCATAACAAGTTATTGAAACTTACACACCTCGGTAGGTTTAAAGTAGTTTTATAACTACACTCTAATTGTTCCAGGAGAAAACAATTGAATTCAAAAATCGAAAATGAAAATAGCAACGTTCAACCTACTGTAAATGATTTACTAAAAATGGTACAGGTTCTGCAACAAGAATTTGCGGGACAGCGTTCGCAGTTAGAAGCAAAAGTTGCTCAACTGGAAAGTGACCTGGCGCAGCTTCGCCCAAGTAAGCGGGCAGAACCTTCTTTGGCCTCACAAACAAATACCGTCCCAAATAGTCGCAGGAATTTAATAAAGAAAATGGCGGTCGGAATGGCCGGCGGTGCCGTATTATTTGGGGCCGGTATGACTAACGTTGCTACAAATCAAGCGGCGCAGGCTTCTACCGGTACCTTTGACTTTAATGGTACCAGTTCTGGAGTAGGTATCAATGCGGCCAGTGGCAATACAAGTATTAGCCTACTCAACTCCAGCCCAACCAACGGCTTCCCATTATTATCTATCATTAATGGTAGCACGCCTACTAATCAGGGTAGCACACCCGACCAAGAGTCGGTTGGTTTGTATGCCAGTTCTAGTGGCAGTTTTGCAATTTATGGTTATAGTCCAGGTGGCGGTAGTACACCCACCGCTATAATTGGTGTTTCAGGTAGTGACCCGGTACAACAGGGTAGCTCAATTCTATCTAACATATATGCTGGTGTAGTGGGTTCGTCTACCTCCAACCCTGGTATTGCTGGTTTATCGGGTACAAATGTCGGTGTTCAAGGTGTTTCACTTGGTAGCAATGGCGTACAGGGTAAAAGTGGAACCGGAGTAGGGGGAGCTTTTGCTTCCGCCAGTAGCGATATAAATCAGGGAGCGGCTCTGCAACTCGGTGTGCGAACCACGGCGGAAGGAGCTCCTAACAACACCTATGCTCACAATCAGGGTGAAATGGTGATGGATCGCTACGGACGGTTATACGTCAGTAATGCCGGTAACCCTGCGGGTGCCAGTGTACCTAACCCGGCCAGCCAGAGTCCACGTGCTTCTGCTCTGCCAAGTGGTATTATCAACCAGCATGGTGGAGACTGGCGATTTCTAGCACCTATGGTAGTGCGAGCGGGTAGTCCTGCTGCTTTAAGTGGGACTGATAACCAGCTACACGTTCAGGGCGAACTCTGGCTGGATACTACTGCCGGTAAAATTTATGTTTGTACCACTACCGGAACCAGTAATACTCAATTACGCTCTACCTACAATATAGCAGGGAATGCAGTGTTTGCCTCCCTTGCAGGTGGTTCCGGTGTTACTTTACTACCTGCACCTGAGCGCTTTATCGATTCACGGGGTGGTGCGAATAATCTAAATGATAATAATGGTAGCTTTACCAACGCGCAAGCACGTCCTTATACTATAACGGCACTAGTTGGAAAAAATGGTTCAAGAATTCCAGCCTATGCGACTGGAATTATAGGCATTATTACGGTAGTAGGTCCGACTGGGGGCGGGTTTGGAGCTGTTACATCTAACTCAAATCCACCAAGTACCTCCAATGTAAATTTTAATCCTGGTTTCACGACAGCAGGTTCTTTTTTTACAGCTTTGTCACCATCTGGACAAATCTTTGTTACTTTATCGGTAAGTGCGGGCGCGGGCCAAGCTGATCTGATTATTGATATTGCTGGCTACTTTGTATAAAGAATAGGCTCAATTCCCTCCTGGAGGAATAGAAACTAAAAGGACTTTTGCTTTGAACTCTTAAGTGAGTTCAAAGCGAAAGAAAGATTTTTACAGAGGAGAACCCTGTAGTACCATATGCAGGGCACCCAGTGGGTACCCAACCCCTACTACCCTGCTTTCGTCATTAAGCGAAAATCCTAATTCTGACTCGACGCTTACAGGTAAACCAACTTTACATTACTGTTGTGACGGATATATCATACAAAAAAATCGTTGGAAACCCAACGATTTTTGTTATTTATAGTGGCCTGCAAAGGCTTTTACCACTACGACTTGGCTTTGATACTACCAAGCTCAGTTAAAAACTTCTTTGCTATTTACTATCTACAATAGAAACCTACATTCGCCATTGGCGCACCACCGCCAATGAAATTGCAACAGGTGGTATGCCAGTAGACGGATAGCAATTTCGGAGGAATGGTTTAAGCGTAGTAGCCAAAAATGTCTACTATAACATCACCGGTGTTGCCGGCGCCCAGCCAGGAACCTAATATCGTCACACTTCCGATATTGGGACCTGTAGTAGCTATTTTCACGGTAAACGAATTTGCAATAACTGCTCCCGGTGTAAAGTTAATATTTGAAGAGACCTGTCCAGCAAAGTCACTAGGGTATATCGCACCAAACCCACCGGTGGTAGGAGCTACAAACGTAAGATTACCAAATAGGGCCGTTGCATTATCTGGAATAGTAGTGCCGTTACGACCGGTTATAGCACCAGCTCCGACAAATTTGTAGGTTCTTGTATTACTAGCCGTGGTGAGGGTAGATTGTCCACCAACATTATTAGGGGATGGGCGAGTATCGACAAACCGGTCAGGGCTAATAGCCTGGAAGGAACCGCTTTTAGTAGGACCGGCAAGTTGCCGCCAGGTACCAGGTGTACCAGCGGCTACACAATAAAACAGGCTGCCAGCCGAGTCGACGTACAGTTCGCCAATTACGTGGGCATTAGCACTTGGAGCACCGGTACCAGTAGCAGCCTGAACAAGCAGCAGGTTGGCTGCCCCGCCGGTATCAGCTTTCAAAGCATAGCCCAAAGGGCCTGGAGTAGCCACTACCGCCGTATCAGAAGTAGCATCAGCAAAAGCTAAGTTTTGGGTGGAAGTGAGGAACGACAAAGCACCAACTCCAGCGGCTCCAGCCACAACCCGTTTTAACATACGACGACGGCTGGTAGCGGGGGTTTCGCTAGCGGCTTTCACAATTTGGTTAGGCGTAGAATTTAATTGCTGTCGAAGTGCCTGAACTTCCTGCCGGTATCCAGCTAATTCAGATTTCATTTCAGCCATCATTTTTAACATTTCAGTTTCACTGTTGTTAAAATCCTGGCTATTGTCTGGACTCATACTAAAAAGCCTCCTTAAGTAATGAAAACAGTAACTGCTTTACATTGTAAATGGTATTAAGAATTGTCGATGGTTTCGCTTAGCCCTTTCAATAACTCTGAGTTAATGGATAAAAACTTTCCAAAGTTATGAAAGTTAGAAATTTAAATTGCTTAAGAAAAAAATGTATAAGTATATCTTACTTAAATATACTATTATTGAGTAAATAAATCAATAGTTTAATAGTGCTAATGAACTCGGAAAAGACTATTTCCACTAATAATCAGAACTGGACATGGATCAGTTTCAGGCGTTTCAGTTTTTCTGTTACCTTTTAACCAGTCCAGCCTTGATTACTTTATTTAGATAGTGTGGTCAAGCCTGCAAAACTCTGAACCGCCGCCACTACCTGTTGGGCTTGCACCAGGCTCAGGTGGGGTCCCATCGGTAAGCTTAGGACTTCGCGGTGAATACTTTCCGAGATTGGGAAGCTGCCCGGCCCCAACTCTAACTCCTTATAGGCTTGTTGCAGGTGAGGCGGCACCGGGTAGTGAATAACCGTGCCGACCCCGGCTTGTTGCAAATGCGCCTGTAATTGCTCTCGCTGTGAGGTGCGGACGACAAACAAGTGCCAGACTGGTTCAGTGGTCTCAGCGACATAGGGTAAAGTCAGCCCTGGCAGGTTGGAGAGGTGATGGTGGTAGTAGTCAGCCCACTGGCGGCGGCGTTCGTTCCAGTCTTCCAAATGGCGCAATTTTACTCGCAAAATGGCGGCCTGTAATTCATCCAACCGGCTATTGAAACCGGGCATTTCGTTGTAATACTTAACTTTTGAGCCGTAATTGCGTAACATTCGTATTCGCTCGGCCAGGTCATCATCGTTGGTGGTAACTGCACCACCGTCCCCCACCGCTCCCAAATTTTTACCGGGATAAAAGCTCCAACCAGCTGCATCGGCCAGGCCGCCCACTCGCCGGGTTTTGTATGTCGCCCCGTGCGCCTGGGCAGCATCCTCCAGCACCCGCAGCTTATAACGGCCAGCAATCTCGTTAATCCGGTCCATATCGGCACTCTGGCCGTAAAGATGGACCGGTATGATAACTTTGGTCCGGGACGTGATGGCGGCCTCCAGTCGGGCGGGATCCAGGTTGTAAGTTAGCTCGTCCGGCTCAACTGCGACCGGGATAGCTCCGCAATAACTGACCGCCAGCCAGGTAGCAATATAGGTATTAGCTGGGACGATTACCTCGTCGCCCGGCCCAACCCCCATCGCTTTCAAGGTTAAATGCAGCGCGTCCAGGCCGTTGCCGACCCCGATGCAATGCTTAACCCCGATGAACTGAGCGTACTCCTGCTCAAAAGCTTCTACTTGTTGACCTAAAATATACTGACCACCGGCCAGCACCTGGCTCACCGCCTGGTCAATTTCGGTCCGCAACTCATGGTAGGTCGCTCCAACATCTAAAAACGGAACTTTCATATTATAACCTTCATACTATATGACCCTGCTTCTTGATAAAAACTGATAAACGACGGGAAAGGTCTATGCAAAGCTGACTAACTGCTCAACTCTAGTTTAACGGGCCGGTTGGGGTTTGTAAAGTCTGGTTTTGAGGCTAAATACACTCAGGCTGGATAGGTCATAGTTGACATAGCTAGTACCCTCATCTATACTTTCGTAACAGCCAACAGGACAGGTTTTTTAACACTTTACCTGCTCTGCCCCGCGTCCCGCCCGTTCAGGTCAGGTTGGGTTGGGTTAAACGCCTGATCCAAAGGGGTCGGTCCGGGAAGAAAAGCCAGGCCAGGCTGGTGGGCCAGGGATTGCTGCTTTGGGCCTTTATGTTTGCAACCTTTTGTTCACTAAAGAGTTTTATACTCAGTAACGTTTGATCGAATTAAAAGTTGCAGAATAAAAAGTGGGTTGAGGTTTTTAATAACTGCCTGCCTGGCACTTTATAAGGCTGAACTAACCAGGGAAGGATTAATCACATCGCTAGAATTGCAAGGGAGCGTTCGTTCAGCTCGAACGGCTTTGATACAAGTCGTAATTCATTACTACAACAACTGAACGATTTATTTAAGTTTCGCGGGCTTACCCAGCTTCTGGCCGCTAAAGACCTAAAACTACGCTATCGAGGCTCTTTTTTAGGTTTTCTTTGGTCACTAATAAATCCTCTGTTAATGACTATTGTTTTCTATCTGGTTTTTGCCGTCTTGTTACCTCAACCGGTAGCACCCGGTTGCACCGAGCTGCCCGGCAACAACGTCAACCCACAGCAAATTGGCGACATTCAACAGTGTCGAATTCACAACCATTACGCGCCTTTTATTTTAATCGGCATTCTGGCCTGGAATTTTACAGCCGGGTCGGTTCTGGCCGGTATGAGTTCGCTGTTGGGTAATTCTTCGATTATAAAAAAGGTCTATTTCCCGCGAGAGGTTTTGCCGATAGCGGCCGTGCTGGCTCAATTTGTCAATTTTCTGCTGGCCCTGATTCCACTGTTTGTGGTTTGTCTGATAAGCGGGGTAATTCCAAGCTGGTATTCAGTTATTTTGCCGGTAGTCTTTTTAGCCCATATTATGTTTTTGGTGGGCCTGGCAATGCTGTTATCGGTGACGGTGCTTTATTTGCGCGATTTAAATATTATAATGGAAGTAGTAATTCAAGCCTGGTTCTTTTTATCGCCGGTGATTTATACCATGAACCAGGTTTATGGGGACGGGGCAAAGCTGGTTTACTGGCTTAATCCGGTGGCCTCTTTTATTGAAATGTACCGGGCAGTATTGTTTTTTGATTACCCACCGGGACTGGATTTCACCCTGCGAACTATCGCTACCGGGTTTGGAACTTTTGTAATAGGTTACGCGGTCTTTATCTGGAAGCGTAAAAAAATTGGAGAGATGCTGTAGATTATGATCGGTGAAAAACAGGCGGCAGACCTGTCTTCAGATAGAACCGAAATCAGCCGGGTCAACCCGGAGCCAAAAGCCGCTTATGCTATCGAATTTGATAATGTATCCAGGCACTACCGTTTGCAACACGAGGCGACCCTGACCCTCCAGGACCGCATGATTAACCTCTTTAAGCGTAGAAACACTTATGAGGATTTCTGGGCACTAAAGGGCGTCAGCTTTAAGCTGGAAAAAGGCAAAGCCCTGGGTATTATCGGGCGCAATGGGGCCGGAAAATCAACTTTACTCAAGCTGGCGACGCGCATTCTGGAGCCGACCGGCGGCGTGATTCGGGTTAACGGTCGGGTGTCGGCCATGCTTGAACTGGGCACCGGCTTTCACCCGGAACTCAGCGCCCGCGATAATATTTTCCTCAATGGTGCTTTCTACGGCTACAACACTAAACAAATGGAAGAACGCTACGACCAGATCGTTGAGTTTAGTGAGCTTGGTAAATTTATTGATACGCCCGTCAAGCACTACAGTACCGGGATGTATATGCGGCTGGGCTTCGCGGTAGCTATCACGATTAACCCCGACATTCTGATAGTCGACGAAGTACTGGCAGTAGGCGACGCGGCCTTTGGCCGTAAATGCCACCGGGCAATTGAGGAACTCAAACAGCAAAGCAAGGCCATGCTTTTTGTTTCACACGCTGCCGGTGAAATTTCACGCTTTTGTGATGAAGTAATTTATCTCGAAAAAGGCCAGATCGTCGCTCAGGGCAAACCGGGTGAAGTGTTGGACGAATATATGATGCAATCGCTTGGGCCGAGTTACTTTACCTCGAACCTGACGACCCAGAAGGAGAGCGAAATCCCGGTCAAGGAATTGGCCTCACCGAACAAGAGCAGCCAAACTTCCGCCGAGCTTGCCCCAAATAAAATGGGAGCTAATAAGGGCTTGATAAGCCCGCTTACCCCTAGTATTACCGGGGCCGGTAAAGCGGTCGAGCCGCTCTTAAGTATCGAAGAGCTAATGCTAACGGTAGGCTCACCGAAGGCGGCAAGTCCTTTGATTGAATTAAACCAGCTAGACCTGAGTAAATATTGTCTGCCAGTACCCGGCGTATACTGGCCCAATACTCTATGGCAATTTGAGTTACCGGCTAAACCTACTCAGAACGAGTTTTACCTTTCGGTTATCAACCCAAACCTGACCCCATTGCAGCTTTCGATAACCGGTTACAAAACCACCGGCAGTCAACTGGATGAGGCCGCCGGTGCTCTGCGTACCCTGCCGATCGGCACCTTCACAGCGGCTCCCCACCATACCCTTTTGATAAAATTGGAAGAAGCTACCCTGCGCAATGTTCACCTTCTAAAGCTGGTTAGCTCAACGCCGGTAGTCGCCGAACTGGTCGAGTACGAACCGGGTAATAAACCAAAGTTACTCAGGCTGGAAAACACCATCCAACCGGTAAATGTTGTAGGCACCGCCCTGAACTGGTTTTTCCCTTTTTGCGATATACGCGCCGATAACCAGTGCCGGTTTCGGATTTTCAATCCCAACGAGGTGGCGGTAGAAATTTACCTGACCCTTTATATGGATTGGACGAACCCGGTTTCCCGGTTGCGGACTTACCGAATTGAGGCGAACGCTCGGTTAACCCTTAATCTGAACGAAGAGTTGGCCGGTGGTGAGGGAGAGCGTCATCATGGTGAACGGTTCTACGGAGGTCTATTAATAGAGTCGACCAGCCCGGTGGTCGCCGAACGTTACGCCCTTCAGTTGACCTCACCCCACTACAATCTGAAAAACATCTCATAAACTTAATACGGGTTAAACTAAGCCGCCTATCTCAAAGCGGCTTAGTGTGTTCGCTACATATTACCGCTAATCTCTACCAGAGGCGCACCTTACCAGGGTTCACCTCTGGTATTTTTATGTAACTACCTAACTTTCGCCCAAAAATCGTCACATCTCACTTTTAGTTGGCCGTAAAACTGGTTTTGTGTGCTAAAGCTGAAGGAAGTTTTATAACGTTAAGTACCAGAAATAAGGTCGGTAAGCCAGGTAAAGTTAAAATATGCCAGATATTTTACGAAACATTAGAATTTCGCTCAATTTTTTAATATCGATAGTCCCTTTTTAGGTTTAAGGTTCTTATTCAAAAAGTGGCTATAGGCTAATTTTGTGCGAAATTTAGGTAACTACACTACCTGTTCAAGATAGGGGTTTGCGGGCTACCAGATAATTAACACAGGCCAGTTCTTCATTGGCTTGGGCGGTAAGCTGTTTTACAAAATCCTGGCCGAGATAAGTAGTTGGATGACCTAACAAATCGCCAACCTTCATATTCTTGAAGCTGGCCGCCGTCTCCGCTGGGAGTCCGGCTACATACAACTGAAGAAACCAGGTCAGGCACCACACGGGAAGACCAGCCAGCGGTACCCCACTTTCGACTACTTCCAGGTCTTTGGCAAAAAGATTTTTAAGCCCACTGCTGGTCATATTGTAATAGTGGTTAGGGTAGCCATGAAAAGGTTGTAAAAAAGGAACCGCTACATACAAGGTCCCCCCCTGCTTGAGTACACGTACTATTTCAGCCGCCGCGCGAAACGGGTCGCGCACGTGTTCAAGTACGGCCAGGGAAAAAACTGCGTCGAAAACGTTGGATTGAAAAGGTAAATTCTCACCTACTCCCAATACATCGGTAGTAGGATAATCTACAATTTCAAAATTAACGACGTTTGGGTAGTAAGTGTTACGCAAGCCGGAGCCATTATCAAGTATCAAACCATCCTTAAACTGTTCAATCAAGCCTATAGCTATTTCATCATAATTATGAGCTGAAACATTTTCGGTATTTTCGACCCCGCTCTGGGTAATTAAATCCTCGGTAAGAAAATTATAAGTATTACTTTCAGCATTGATCGGAAAAGTTGAGTGGCATTGGGGGCAATTCAGTCTTGAAGAAGTAGTTTCCAGGGTGGAACTACCACAAACTGCACAGGCCAATAGGTGACGAATTTTAGCAATCTTGGTCCTCTTACGTTCCAGAAAAGACTCGGCCTCTTCCCTCACCTTATCAGAAAAAGAAAGCGGTAACGGGAAATTTTCCTGCTGACTACCCACAAAAAAAACAATCCTGGGTTGGTCAATCAGAAGCAAATCAGGTACAGACATAAATTGCTCAAAACCAAGTACACTATGCTCAGGATAAGCCGCTTCAACGTCCGGTCGCAATACAATTTTTAATTCTTTAACAAAGTTATTTCCATCCATTAATTGGGGGTTTTTGATTAGCTGGGTTTTATCCGCAATTATCCAACCCTGTACTTTAAAGAAAAGATTTTCTATAACCTGACCACTGGCAGGTGTATCAATACAGTATTTATAAGATTCAATCACAGATATTTCTGAACTTTCAGGCTCTTGCTGGGCCAAATTAGACTTGCGCTTAAACATACAAATAACCTTTCATTTTCTCTAGGGTGTGGGGTTGGAACGGTAACGAGAGACCGGCGCGATAGAAAAATTCTCGTGGTCAAGCGTCAGGTTTGGGCTGTAGTAGGGGTCGTTTGCCAGTCGATGTGACCAGCGTCTCAACATATAACCCAACTCGCGCTGGAAACGCGCTTGTTTTTCAGGCGTGGAGTCTTCGGTACCCCGGCTTAACGACTCGTAATGCGTTAGTTCGGCATAAGGGGTCCAGACAATTAAATAGCCCGCTTCGCGTATTTTTAAGCAAAAGTCTATATCATTAAAGGCGACAGTTAAGTTTTCACTGTCCAGACCGCCAACCTGGCTGAAAACTTCCCGGCGAGTCATAAGGCAGGCCGCCGTAACCGCCGAGAAATTCTGGATGGCGACCGCCCGGCTAAAATAGCCTGATTGCTCCGCTGACAGGTATTTATGGCTATGCCCGGCTACACCGTGCGGATAGTCGGCTATATGGCCCAGACCCAAAATAACTCCAGCGTGCTGAAGGGTATTATTGGGATATAGCAAGCGCGCCCCGACCGCCCCTACTTCAGGCCGGACCGCGTGTTCGACCATTGCTTCCAGCCATTGCGGGGTTATCACTTCCGTATCATCGTTAAGCAATAAAATCAGCTCACCGGTGGTATGAGCGACTGCAAAATTGTTGATGGCCGAGAAGTTAAATTCGGCTGGATAATCCAGAATTTGGACACCCGGTTGGGCAGGACTCTGGTCGCGCAATTGCTCAAAATATTCCAGGGTAGACGGCTCATGGCTGCCGTTATTAACTACTACTATTTCATAGTTGGGATATGTGCTAAGTGATTGAATGCTATCAATACACCGTTTGAGAACTTTGCCCTGGTCGCGGGTAGGAATAATTATACTGATGCGCGGGTGTTCAGTTAGCTGATAGCGTACCCGCAGAGTATTTTCCGCCAAACCCGGTTCGACCGAGGCGTTTAACCCACATCGCCGCAAATGCGCGCTCATAGCCCGAAATTGAGCTACCCAGGCGTAGTTTTTACTTTTCAGACCACGAGCAGTCGAGCCGGGCATAGTACGCCAGTGGTAAAGCACTTTTGGCAGATGATAAAGCTGGTCTGTCCGCTCAATTAGCCGCAGCACCAGGTCATAATCTTGCGCGCCATCAAAACCAGCCTGAAAGCCACCAATTTCTTTGACCAGGCTAGACCGGTAAAACCCCAAATGACAGGTATACATCATCGAGTGGAATAAATCCGGCGACCAGTCCGGTTTGAAGAAGGGTTCAAAGCGTTGGCCCTGCTCGTCGATTTTATCCTCGTCGCTGTAGACCATCGCGGCTTCAGGATGAAGGTGCAGGAGTGAGACCATATCATAAAAAGCGTTAGGGGCCAGCGTATCGTCATGGTCGAGCAGTACCATAAATTCGCCTTCGCTAAGGGTCAGGGCGGCGTTAGAATTACCCACGATACCCAGATTTCGCTCCAGGCAGGTCAACTTAACACGGGCGTCCCCTTGCGCCAACTCGGATAAGAGAGCCACAATTTTTGGATCGCTGGAAGCACCATCCGCCAGGCACCATTCCCAGTTAGAGTAGGTTTGATTTATAACCGAGGCAATAGTGGCCTGTAGGATGTCGAGCGGCGTATTGTACACCGGAGTAATAATGCTAATCAGAGGCCGGTAAGACCAACCAGAGCTTAGGGTTCGCTGCTGACCTAGTTCAGCCGGGCCAGGCTCGTTGCGGCTGATCCACAGCGAATAAGCCTCGGACGTATCAACCACTACAACCGAGTTAACCGGGGCTTCGGGTGGACGGGGGGCCGGTTCTACCACGACGGTTCGTTCATAAACCTGGCGATTACCTCTGGTGTCGGTTATAACCACCTGCAAAGTTTGGGAGCCTAACTGTTCAGCCACCGGTATAAAGTGAAGGGTTGCGCGATACCCGCACTCGGCCTCAGTGAGCCAGGGTCGGCTTTGTATCACGTCTGGCCGGTAAGAACCATATTCGGCTAATCCCAGCAAGTGATTAGCCAGGAAAACTTCTACCTGCTGAACCGGTGCGGCATTACTAGACGCCCAACCGCCAACCTCAACGGTGCCTGCTAGAGCCTGGTCAGGTTGTGGGAGGTCCAGGCGGCCTTCAAAAGGCCCGTGCAATTTATGGATAAGTGGACCACCCAGTATATTGGAGCTTACGCGCAGATTTTGTTTGAACTGCTGGGCAACCAGCCCTAAAGAACGCGAAGCTCGCACAGTTCGGGTCTGAAGCAAAGCTTTGTACTGAGTTAGAATTTCCTGACGATGCCGGGATATGCTATCATGTTGTTGCTGAAGGTGCTGAAGGTGTTGTTCTAAGTTCTTAAGCTGATTAGAATAATGTTGTTCTAAACTATGGATCTGCTCGGTAGTTTGGCTTAACTTCTTTTCTAAATCAGAAGCATCTTTAGTACTTTTCTCAGCCGCCTGTTTATAGTTAGCAGCCAGCTGCTCTATATTCTTAATATGGGCCGCACTTTCCTGCAGGCTCTTGTCGCGCTGGATCAATAATTGTTCCAGATTTTGAGCATGTTGATTGGTTCTCTCGTAGGCCTCATTAATACGAATTAGCTCTGTTATCGTCCGGTCCTGTCCGCTTAATTGCGACTGGAGAATTGCAAATTCTAAATCCTGCTTATTACCCTGAGCTAGAGGGTTAGAGGCCGCCTCGACGGCTTCTAGGAAACTGTTTGGGGGATTACTAAAGTGGCTTTTGACCGGTTGCAAAAGCCAGATAAATTGATATACCTGGTTATAGGGATTGGTCGCCTCGGATAACCCACGTAACATATGATGCGCCACTATCGGCAGGTCGTTGACTATCATCTCATCGCACTGCTCAGTATTTTCGGTGGTAGTGTCGCGGCGTTCGAGCAGACCCCAACCGCAACGACCCAGAAGCTCTTGCAAAGTCTCGTTTGAAAAAAATCGGACATGGGTAAAATCTAACAAGCCGTTAGGGGTAACTTTCCACTGACCCAGCAACAGCTTTATACCCAAATCATGATGAGTAACATTGGGTACCGAAATAGCCATGAAGGGTTTGAATCCCCGTTGGGTGCAGTAGCTGGAAAGAAAGCTTAACAGGGTTTGCGGCTCCACCAGATGTTCGATTACATCCAGTAAGCAGAAAGCCTCGATATGCTCGAAGCTATCCAACCGGGTCTTTAACTCGTCCAGATTACCTAAATCGCAGGATAAAGCCGGTACATTGTGTTCCTGCATCAGAGCTAGACCAGCCGGGTCAACCTCCAGCCCGCAATACTTATAGCCGCGCTCGATTAGAGGTCGGCCTAGTACCCCAGACCCAGCTCCCAGGTCTATCACCTGCCCGCCCGGTGCGACAAATTTGGAGATCAATTCGGCACTATGACCGTGAGAACCCTGCTCCTGATATTCCGCTGCCCATTTGTAATCTTCTTGAGGTTGTGAGTACTGTTGTTCTTCAAGCATAAAGTATAAAAATCCTGTTCTATCCGCTACTAATCTACTAGGTCAGCCAGCTTTTGAAATCGGTAATAAATTGGTTGACGGCTTCGTCAGTTTTAGGATGAACACACAATTTAGGCAAGAACTGGGGTGGCACGGTTACAATGTCGGCCCCGGCCTGCTGGGCCTGGTTGATGTCCATGATGTGCCGGATGGAGCCGACAATAATCTGGCTGGGGCTATTCCACTTTCGGAAAGTTTCGTGAACCTGGGTAACCACCTGACCAGCATCGTAACCGATGTCCCGGATGCGGCCCCAGAACAAACTTACATAGTTAGCTCCGGCGTTGGCCGCCATCATCGCCTGGTTGTAAGACATACAGCAGGTACAATTAACCTTTACGCCCTGCTTGCGCAAGGAAGCAATGACTTCCAGTTCGTCCCAGCCAATCGGCACCTTTATATAGAGATTCTGGTAATCGCCAAAGCTGTTAACAAATTCTTCGGCCTGACGGATCATCTCTTTGGGGTCGGTTGTGAAAACCTCCACACTGAGCGGAATATCAGCCTTGTAATCCTTGAGCAAGTTGATAATCGATTGAATATGCTGGTGGAAGTCGGTTTTCTTTTCTTTAGCCAGAATAGACGGGTTGGTAGTGATCCCACTGGCAAAACCCCGTTTAAGACTTTCTTCAATTTCTCCGAGGTTAGCACTATCCACAAAAATTTGCATTAACTTTAATTGCTCTCTTTCTTGATTAATTCTTGAATTAGTTGGGTGGCTTCCAGAAGATTATTAACTCGATAATCAGGCTGGCTAAGGGCTGGTTCGGCATAATTGAGGTCTATAAGGAAGGTGGTACAACCCGCCCGCCGCCCGGCCTCGATGTCTTTGGAGCGGTCGCCGACCATAAAACTCTGGGCTGGTAAGACTTTCCATTCGTTCGCCGCCTGTAGAATAAGGCCCGGTGCCGGTTTACGGCAATCGCAGTGGTCCTGGTTGTCGTGATAACAGACGTAAATAGCGTCCAGGGGTAATTCGGCCATAAGCCGCTCGTTTATCGCCTCGACTACCGCCCGCGATTGCCGCCCACGCGCGACATCCGGCTGATTGGTCACTACCAGCAGCCGCAATCCCAGTCCTTGCAAGGTCGTGAGGGCCTCCGGTACGCCCGGTAGCACCTCTAATTCAGCTAGTGAGGCGGGTGGGTAAGGCTGACTATTAAGGACGATGGCCCGGTTTATTACGCCGTCCCGGTCCAGAAATACCGCTTGCCCAGGTCCCGGTCCCCCTATTTCACTCACCGGGCGACGCTTTCCCATTTGGTCTGGGTCGCTTTGAGACTAGGATGCGAAACCAGTAAATGCCAGACTACGGCCTGAAAAGCTTCCGAGTGAGGGGTAATATTATCCGAATTTACGGTCGGGATAATCACACAGGCATCGGCGACCTGGGCGGTATAACCACCATCGCGCCCGACTATACCCAAAATTGTCGAGCCAACCTGACGGGCATACTGCAAGGCCAGGACCAAATTAGGGCTGACGTTTTTATCCAGATTGCCGCCGCCGACCGAAAAAACCAGAATCGTATCATTAGAACTCAGCCGGCTTACCTGTAGCCAGCTTTCAAAAACGCTGGCCCAGCCTTCGTCGTTGGTCCGGGCGGTCAGTTCTGCCACGTTATCGGTCGGAGCATAGGCTTCAAGGCCGACAATTTTGCGAAAATCGTTGACGGCGTGGGAAGCGTTAGCGGCACTACCGCCCACTCCCAGAATAAAGAGCCGTCCGCCCCTGACTTTGGTTTCAGCCAGCAAGCCGACTACCTTCTCAATCTCTGCACTGTCCAGTCGTTCGATGACCTGAACCGCTTCGCCTAGAAATTGTTGTGTGAAATTCATGAAAACTCAAACCTCCTGTGACGCTGACCCGGCCTCTGCCAGATAGCGGTTGATCTCATCTAAACCCTGGCGAGAACCGATTTCGTAAAAGCGTTGTTTTACCTCGTAACCAACCATCAAACCGTCCGTGACCAGCCCACTGTACAAACTTGCCAGGTCGACCGGTGGCGCGTCAGCGGTGAAAGACCCTAGCCGGTCCAGGGCAGCCTGTCTTAAAATAGCCGCGCCGTAATCAATATATTCCATCTGGGGTAGCCGGTTAAATTTATCGTAGTGATGCAGTTTACCATCTTTGAATATAACGTTACTACTATCCCAAAGGTTGTTGTTGCGAAAGACGGTCATCAGACCGAGCGTCGCCGACCGAATGTCAGACGTAAAGAAATTCCCAACCGCCGGATAATCAAAATCCAGGTAAGAGTCCCCATACAGCACCCAGAAAACCGCCGGTAAAAGCGAATTGGCCCTGGCCTGCCGCAAAGCCCCACCGGTACCCTGCAAAACCGGTCCATCAAAGCTATAGCTAACCGACAAACCATAGCGGCTACCGTCGCCAACCAATTCCTGAACCTGTTCGCCCAAAAATCCCAGGCAAAGTACCAGGTGAGTAAAACCATTCCGGCGCAGCAAGTGCATCTGATGCTCGATAAATGGTCGACCGGCTACCGGCAGCAAGGCTTTTGGCACTTTCTCGGTCAGCGGTCGCATTCTGGTTGCCAGTCCACCGGCCAGGATCACGGCGGTTGTTAATTCCAACTTAAAATATCCTTAGAGCTAGCCACTCATCAACTTATGAAAAAGGTTTTAGGAAATAACGTTTTTGCTGCCTTCAAAGTCAAAATTAAAACGGACCTCTTTAAGCCCGGCCTGGTTCAGAGCGTGGCGTAATTTGGCTTTATCTTCAGCATAAAACATTAAAAAGCCGCCGCCACCGGCCCCGATTAGTTTACCGCCCAGTGCCCCGTTTTGCATTGCCAGGTTGTACCACTGGTCAATATCACCATTGCTCATGCCGGTAGAACGCTGGCGTTTCCATTCCCAGTGCGTGTTCATCAACTCGGCAAACTTGTGCAGGTCCCCGGCTTCCAGAGCCTCTTTGCTTTGCCAGCCCAAATCTTTGGTAAAATGCAGGTTTTCGATCATAGCCTGTTCACGCTGCTGGCTCTTATCGTTCTGGTCTTTAAGAATAGCCGAAGCGGAGCGGGAGTAACCGGTGAAAAACAAAAGCAAATTATCTTCCAGGTTATAGAGCGTTTCGGTATCGATTTTTAACGGCCAGACTTCTACCGTATCGTTGGGTAAAAATTGAAAACAAGTCAGACCGCCATAGGCGGCAATATACTGGTCCTGTTTGCCAATTGGTTCATTAAGTTTATCAAGCTCGATATGGCAAGCTTGCTCGGCCAGTTCGCCCGGATGTACCAGGGTTTTGCGATAGGTATGTAGAGCTTTTAAGAGGGCTGTAGTAAACGAACCGGAACTGCCCAGGCCGGTACCCGCCGGAATATCAGCCATACTGGTGATTTCCAGATTAGTCTGTTTGATTTCGAGCAATTTGAGGGCTTCCCGAAAAATAGGATGCTGAATTTCATCGGCACTGGCGATACGTTCTAATTTGGAATATTTAATTATTAAATCTTTGACAAAAGTTTCGTGGATAGTTATATAAACGTATTTGTTGATAGCGGCTGCAATTAAAAACCCGCTGTGTTTGCGGTAATAAGAAGGCAAATCGGTACCACCACCACCAAGCGAAATTCTTAGCGGACTGCGGGTAATAATCATCGGTTATATTGGTCTTTCAAGTTTGCACTCAAGCATTTTTTGAGTTAGTCGTTGAGCAATCCCGCCACATACGATTAGAATTATAGATTATCTTAAAAAATTCGGCAACCGCTACCAAAAAACCAGCCTTTTTACCCCAAATTGACTTTTAAGTGAACCTGTATTAAGCTAACCCGGTCTTTCACTACTCAATTCGAGAGTTATCCCTGATTTTTGATTTAACAAATTAATTGATTTTTGATTAAATAACCGGGTAACTTTCAGCCCATTAAAATAAAACTTTGTTAACCGGACATTTTGCCGGTAAGACACTCATTAACCAGCTTCGGCTTTTCAATTGGCAATTAGCTACTTATTAGAAATTAGCTACTATTCAGCCAGGTGCAATGAGCGGTAAAAGAGGATGGCTCTAAACTTAATTAAATGAGGTTTTGCGTGATTAATGTTCTGGAAGAAGCAGAAAAAATAACTTCCAAAATCGAAAATTGTCCTCTGTGTCATAGTTCCCGCCTGCACGACCTGTTTATTTACCAGGGTTTTCAGGTTCAAATTTGCCAGGATTGCCGCTTACAATTACTCAATCCCCAGCCTTCCGATGAGGTGCTGGCCTCAATTTATGGTGCCGATTATTTTTTAGCCGACTTTGCGCCCGATGCTGCGGCTCAGGTTGCCCGGCTAAAGCGAACTACTGCCGGTCTGTACCTGGATATGCTTACCCGCTATAGCGGGTACCGGCAGGGTAAATTACTGGAAGTTGGCAGCGGCATGGGGGATATGTTAGCGGAAGCGCAATCGCGTGGGTTTGAAGTAACCGGCATCGAGTATTCGGCCCATGCGGTGGAAACCGCCCGTCGAAAATTAGCCGGTGGGTCTGGGCAGGTGCTGGTCGGCGAAATTGATGATCTGAATTTGCCCGACGAAAGCTTTGACGTTTGTATTCTTTCGGATGTTCTCGAACACGTGCGCCAGCCGGAACAATTTATGCAGACGGTTCACCGCTTGCTCAAGCCGAATGGCGTGGTGTTTGTGTCGGTGCCTTCGCTCGATAGCTGGTCGGCCCGCTTGCTGGGCAAACACTGGATGGAATTTAAATCGGAGCATTTGTATTATTACAACAGTCAGACTTTACAAAACTTATTGTTCAAAACCAGCTTTGGACAAGTCTGGCTGCAGCCTAATCGCAAGGTTTTGACCTTAGGCTACATCTTTGCCCACTTCGACCGCTACCCGGTGCCGGTTATCACCTCTTTAACCCGGTTGGCGACCCGGCTTATACCGGCCTGGCTGCTCAAGCGTCCGCTCAAACTGACCGCCAGTGGTCGGGTAGCCCTGGCTCACAAGCAACCGGTTACGACCGGGCGGAAGCTGTCAGTTGTGATGCCGGTTTTTAACGAGCGGGCGACCTTTAGCCAGGTGATCGAGTTATTATTAGCCAAGCAAATCGAAAACCTCGATATGGAAGTAATCATTGTGGAAAGCAATTCCACCGATGGAACCCGCCAGGAAGTCTTGAAGTACCAGGATCACCCACGCGTCAACTTAATTTTGGAAGAAAAACCCCAGGGCAAGGGTCACGCGGTGCGAACCGGGCTGACCCAGGCTACCGGCGACTTTATCTTGATTCAGGATGCTGACCTGGAGTACGATCTGGCGGACTATGAAAAACTGCTAGAGCCGCTCCGCTCCGCCCGGACCGCCTTTGTCCTCGGCTCGCGGCACGGTCTGGGTGGTATCTGGAAAATGCGCCAGTTTAGCAACCAGCCTGGTACCAGCTTTATGATGAACTCCGGGCATATTTTATTTTGCGGCTTACTTAATCTGCTTTATTTTCAGCGTCTGAAAGACCCCTTTACCATGTACAAGGTGTTCCGGCGCGATTGTCTGAGCGGGCTGAAGTTCTATTCCAACCGGTTTGATTTTGATTTTGAACTGGTTATCAAGCTGTTACGCAAGGGTTATCAGCCAGTAGAAGTGCCGGTCAAGTACACCTCGCGTTCGTTCAAAGAGGGCAAGAAAGTCACGGTGGTGCGCGACCCGCTGACCTGGCTGCGGGCATTGGTTCGCTTCCGCTTCCAGCCTTTGCGCCTGGTTGAGAATATCCAGGAAGCAAGCCGGGCTGAAACTGGGAAGGCCCAAACGCACCAGTAGGCCCAAAGCTTGCCGCCTAACTGTTAGAGCGAAGCGGGTCGGCAAAGTGTCGAGCGGTGGCTGGCTAACCGATTGGCTTAGACTGGATCGGCTCCGGTATAGTGAGCCACCGAAGATTGCTCATAAAGCCGTTCGATTATTTTGAGAGCGGCCAGGGCATCGTGTAGATTGCCTTCCGGCTCCCAACCGGCTTCGATACATTCTATAAAGTAGTTGAACTCAGCCGACCAGCTTAAATCCTCACCGGGATACTCCCAGGCGGTGGTTTCGGGCGGCCCCATCTGCGGTAACATCTTGTAGTAGGTCAAACGCTCCACCCCGTAACTGCCGCCCAGCCCGTCGATTTGCAACTTGGCGTCCCGGCCAAAAATTTCAAAGCTAAACAAGTTTTTCCACTCGGTACAGCTTACGTGCAACCAGGCGACCTGCTGGCGCGGGGTCTTGAGCAGCATAAAGCCGTTATCCTCGACCGGCATCTGCCAAAAGAAGGTGCCGAGATGACCTTCCACGCCAGTAAAATCCCCGGCGAACAAGCGGGCCAAATCGATTAGATGCACGCCCTGGTCCAGCAACTCGCCGCCTCCGGCGGTCTGCGGGTCGGCTCGCCACTCCTTCTCGTAACCGAGCCGCCCGCCGTGACCATACCGACCGCGAATGTACATCAGCTCGCCGCTTTCGCCGCTTTGCCAGATTTCGCGGGCTTTTAAGAAGGCCGGGTGAAACCGGTGGTTAAAACCAATTTTTACCGGCACCCGCCGGGCGTCGGCCAGTTCGACCAGTGGAGCCAGTTCGGACGCACTACGGGCACCGGGTTTTTCCATCAAAACCGGTTTGCCCAGCCTGACCGCCTCCATCGCTACCGGCGTAAGGGTATTGTTGGTGGTAGCCACGATAACCAGTTCCACCTGCGGATGGGCTACTACCTCGCTCCAGTCGCTAAAAGCGGCACAATCCGGCCCGTATTCGGCGGCCAGTTTAGCCGCCCGGTTTTTGTCCAGGTCGGCCACGGCGATCAGTTGGTGCCGAGACGTTAAAGCTTTTGCACGTTTGGCCCCGATCAGCCCACAGCCTACAATCCCAACTTTCATTATGCTTGTTCCTCCCAGCCCCGGTCCGCCGGGACGATCCGGCGCAGAGTATATACATCGCTATTTTTCAACTTTTCGCACTGCTCGGCCAGGTTGCGCCAGTCGTCCCAGACCGCCGAAAGCAACCGCCCACTGATACCGTCACTCTGGGCAGAAGCCAGATAAACTATTAGCTCGGCGGCATTTTCGAGCGAGGCCCCACCGCTTTCCTGCTGCTGGAGAGAGCGTTTGTAAAAATCGGCCCCGGCCCGCTCCGGTCCGGCCTCCAACACCTGTTCCAGAATGCGAGTATTGAGAGCACCGGGGGCGACAGCATTAACATCGATGCCAAAATCGGCCAGTTCGTGGGCCATTGTTTCGGTAAAGCGCACTACAGCGGCCTTAGAGGCGGCATACAGGCTAAAACGCGGCATTGGCGAGGTAGCACCACCACCCGATAAATTGATTATTTTGCCTTTACCCTGCTGTTTCATAGCCGGTATCACCGCTCTAGTCATACCAACCACGCCTACCAGATTTATCTGAAGGGCCTGGCACCACGCTTCCCAATCAATTTCCTCAATCAGACCAATCGGACCGTACACCCCGGCATTATTGACCAGTATATCCACCCGGCCAAACTGCTCGGTCGCCCGGCGGATAATAGCTTCGACCCCTTCACGCGTGCCTACGTCGGCACTCAGCCAGGCCAGGCTTTGTCCAGCCTGAGCCGGTAAACTTTCGGCCACGACTTGCAGCGGTTGGCTGTCACGGGCCGCCAGCACCAGATTAGCTCCCTCCGACCAGTAGGCCCGCGCAATCGCCTCGCCCAGCCCCCGGTTAGCCCCGGTGATAATGGCAACCTGATTTTTTAGCTTCATATTTCTTTTATATTACTTTCATATTTTTTTCGTCGTTCTTCCTTCTTTTCTCCAGCATTAGCGATCAGCTTCTGGTCTGCTCAGGGATATGTCATTTTGAGAGCCGGGACTGCCGACGGTTAGATAATTGAGGTTGGTGACCCGGCCCAACTTAGCGGCCAGAAAACTGCTCTGGTCTACCACGTTGGGACGGCGCATAGTTTCAGCCACAAGCTCGGCGGTAACTTCCTCTTTGTAAAGTGGGGCGTCATTCATCACCACGACCACATCACTATCGCGCAAAGCTTCCGGTAGGTCAGCGGCCAGGCTTAACCGGCCGGCTAACTGAGCGGGCAATTGCCGGATAACCGGGTCGTGGAAGACCACGGTTGCTCCCTGATCAGCCAGCCATAAGCCGAGGTCGACCGCTTCCGAACGCCGGAGAGTATCGGTACTGGCTTTGTAGGTCAAGCCCAAAATGGTCAACCGGGCCGTGTTTAACGGCTGCCCGGCCAGCACCCTGATAATGCTCTGGCGAACCCAATCTTTATGTAACTCGTTACTGGCAAGCGTCCCGCTCAGTAGCGGGGTAGCCAGGCCGTACTGCTGGCCCAACCCGACCAGGAAGCGCAAATCGCGGGCAAGCGTACCCCCGGCAAAAGGCGCGCCCGGCCCCAGATAAGCGCGTGGACCGATCCGCCGTTCACTTTTCAGACCACGCTCGACCTCTTTAGCATCCGCGCCAACACGTTCGCAAATACGGGCTATCTCGTTTATCATCGCCACCGAAACCGCCAGAAAAGAGTTGAGGGCGTGTTTGGTCATTTCCGCCGATTTGACCGACATCCATTCCAACCGGGGGGTAAAGTGGCCGAGTAACTCCTCCAGGAAAGGCTGCCCCTCATCGCTGTCCAACCCGATTACAATCCGGTCTTCGGCCTGGAAACTTTTTAGAGCCTGACCGAGCCTTAAATTTTCCGGCGAGTAGGCGTAAATTAAGTGTTTGGTAGGGTCCTGGGACTGCCAGCGTTGGCGCAACCCAGCGGTAAAACCGACCGGAAGCTGCGACGAAATCAACACGATGGTGCCATTTTGCAGATAGGGAAAGATTGCCTCCAATTGCCGCTCCACGTAGGCTATATCGGCCCGGTCTTCGGCATCCACCGGCGTATCAAAGGCTACCCAGACCAGGCTGGCCTGAGCCAGGGCTATCGTCGGGTCAACCGTAAAAATAAGCCGTCCGGCGGTCTGGTTCTGGTCGATTAAATCGGTCAAACCGGGTTCAAAAATAGGCGGTCGTCCGGCCTGCAAAGCCTCGATTACGCCGGGGTCACGGTCAAGACCATAAACGGAGTAACCGGCCTGGGCCAGAGAGGCCGCCGTGACGCAACCAAGATGCCATAAGCCGTAAACGGCTAGCGTGGGAAGTTGAGATGGCAAAATAGCTCCAGTCCTTTTCTACTTTTTCTATTTCTGCTTTTTCTATTTCTACTTTCTTCTAACCGCGTTGTTCCAATAGCCAGCGATTTTCGAGCAAATAATCCAGCGTTTTTTCGACGCTCTGCCGAATGGTAAAACGGGGCCGCCAGCCGAGTGCCTTTATCTTCTCACAGCTTAGAAAAATAAAAGGACTATCGCCGATCCAGCCTCGTTCGCCGCCGGTATAGTGTCGCTCTGGCGTAAGGTTTAGCTTTTCGCAAATCCAACCCAGCGAATCGTTGACCTGACAGTATTCGTCGGTACCGAGGTTAAAAATATTTACTTTAGCCTGAGCCTGGGGGTGATTAATGGCAGTGTAAATTGCTTCAACACAGTCGCCAACGTACAGGTAAGACTTGCGCTGCTGGCCGTTTCCCAGCACTTCAAGTTGGGTCGGGTCGGCAATCAATTTTTTATAGAAATCGAAAACATGACCGTGAGTATAACGTTCGCCCAGAATGGAAACAAAGCGAAAGATATAGCCTTGAAAGCCAAAGCCTTCGCAGTAAGCCCCGATCAGACCTTCACCGGCCAGCTTCGAGGCGGCATAGAGCGAGGTTTGAACTGGAAAGGGGGCATCTTCGGGGGTAGGGAAAACCTGGGCCTCGCCATAAACCGAACCGGTAGAACTAAAAGCGATCCGCCGCACGCCGCTGGCCCGCATGGCCTCCAACACATTAAAGGTGCCGATGGTGTTTTGTTGGAGGTCTTTATCAGGTTGTTCGGTGCCGTGACGGACATCGGCGTTAGCGGCCAGGTGAAACACAAAATCACTACCGGTCATCGCCTCGGCTAATTTGGCTGGGTCGAGCAAATCACCTTTAACCAGCCGGAAAGCCGTGGCGGGTTGGGATTGGGCCAAAGCCAGAAACTGAGTAGGCAAGCCGGTCGAAAAATTATCATAAACGGTTACTTGATGGCCCTTCGCCAGCAAAAAGTCGGCCAGGTTGCTACCAATAAAACCGGCCCCCCCGGTAATAAAACAATGCAATTAGTTTAACTCCATTCCTTAAAGTATCAGGCTTCGTCAGCTTCAAAAGAGGCTGACAAAGAAGTCGTGTTTGGTGGCCGAACGGCTAGCCCTTTTCTGCGCCAGCGGTCCCAGCGAAAAGTGGGTATGCGTTGCCATAATCGTAGGTTTATCATAACAATAAAGAGTGGCAGTTCTGTTCAGACCTGATTTTTTATCCTACGTGCCGTAAGACCCCTTGCTAAAGCTTGCGGGATAGGCTAAAGCCCACCCTTGAGGTGTAAGGCACTCCTTACTCACCAAAGGTGAGCTAATCAATTTTGCACAGAACAACCGTTTGCATTTAGCCTCAAAATAGGTTATAATCAACACTTAGTTTGCACTTTAAGAAGGGTAATATTGTTTGCCGGTTCTGAGCTAAGTCGTTCGCTCAGGTAAAAGCAATAACGTATTCTCTAATAAGTGCTACTTGCTAAGTCTCGGTTGTTGAGGTAACACTCGCTGAGACGATAAGTATCTACAACTCTAGTGGCTCAGGGGCAAATGAGCCTCGGTGTAAGACCGTAGATGCCCCCGTGTTTACACGTGGGGAGTTGTCACTTTCTTGAAAACCGGTAATTTAAGCTGTCGTGGTTGCCAGAACCACCCAATCAAGCCAACCAACCCTACCAGACTGAACAAACTGAACAGCCAGCCCAATTTGAAAGATAAAGGATCATAGTAGATTTCGACCTGGCTTGTACCGGCAGGTAGTGGGGCGCCGATAAAAGCCTCGTTGGTTCTAATCACCGGAACCGTAACACCATTTATTTTAATTTTCCAGCCAGGATACAGGCTCAGACTGGTAGTGAGCCAGCCAGGAGTTGTACGTTTGAAGGTAAGTTTTTTATACTCAGGTTTATCCTGTAGCACCTCCGCTGGTACGTACTCATTCCCTCCAACCGGGGACGGTCGGGCTTCCGGTGGTAAGATTGCCGTTTTAGCCGGATCATTTTTGTGTTTGGCTATGACCGTTTGTAGTTCAAGCTCGGTCGCTGTCTGAAGAGTGTGCCCAACGCTGTAGAAGCGAGGTACTGCCGTTTGAAGTTTATAGATTTGCAAGTGGTCGTTTTGCCAGAGTAATTTATAAGCACTATCGTCAGGTCGAAATAATTCCTGGAAGATAATCGACCCGGCATAAGGAGCATTATTAATTTCTAAACTGGAACCGTCAAGTGCGGTTTTTGTCAGATACAGCGCGATTTTATTATGGGCACTACTATCCGGCGAGTCAATAATAAACTGGAAAGTTTTTCCTTTAGATTCAGCAATCGGCTCGAAATTTATTGACCAGAATCCTCCATTTGGAGCTGACGAGCATTCCCAGACTCCTGAACGTAGAACTTTATCCGGTTGGGCCTGGTCAATCAAACGGAAATTGACGTGACAGCTATTAAGAGCCGGTTGGACAAAGGTACCAGTTAAAATATTCAGCGTCGTCAGATTACCATCCTGAGAAATAAACGTTTGTTTATATGGTTTTTCTAGTACAGCAGTAGGGGCATTTTTTACCTGAGGAAGTTGCTCTTTACCAGTCGTGGCATCCGGCAAACCACTGCTAACTACATAGTTAGCCCCAAATAATTTTAGAGCATTGGGTGAAATAGTAGTAATGGTATGATGTATTATTTCACCTGCTCCCAGTACATTAGCTAGAGTCTTAGCATAGTTAGGTATATTTAAGGCATCAAAATAGCGCAAGTCATGGATGTCGTACATTAAATTGACCATTGGAGACAAGTAAATCCGATTATAAAAAGCTACGTTATCATTACCAGTTAGTGTCTGGAGGGCTTTAAGACTGGATGTAACAGGGAAGGCAAACTTAGTTTGGGTAGTTCCATTCATGTCTTTGAAGGTCCAACCGCTCTGCGCAAAAGAACTGACCAGCAAAAGAATAATGCCAAGCACTCTGAACCACTTTACATTAAGTAAAAGAGTTCCTACTACCGCCACACCAAATAAAACGATGAAATACAACAACTGATTTGGGACATATTTTTGAAAACCAGTGGTAGTAGTATCGATCTTTAACGTTTTTAAATTATTAAAAACGGCTCCATAGGTTGAAACTATAAACACTAATGCGCTAATTCCGAACGCAGTTAGTAAACGCCAATTCCACTTACGCTGATAAAATTCATTAAGTACCATAGCTGTGACAACACACAGACCAAAACTTATACAGTAACTGCCTCTTTGAGCTACCGCCTGGTGAAAACCTGGTAAGCCCCCGATCCACAGGTCAAATGGGAAGAAATCGTAGATATAACCAGTAAAGATTAGGGTTATCAATATGAAAAACCAGAAAAGCTTGTTTTTACGCAATAAATAGAGGCCAAAAAGCGCGGCAAATACGAAGAAAGCCCCGACGTAAGGCAAGAATATTTCATTAACCAGTTCACCAGAACCAATCACATATGACTGGGAGGGATACCCATAAATAGTAGGGAACACATTTAAGAGCAGCCAATCAAAGGTCAAGTGATAATGAACGTCACGGCCTTTTGTCGACCAAACACCTAAATATTCAATAAAAGGAAGAAGTTGAATAGCGGCCAATCCAAAACCTAATAAACCAAATAGGGCGTATTGAACACAGTCTAGTAATTTTGCTGTCAGGCTAAGACTGCCTGACCATATTCTGAATAAAAGATAACTTGCCACTACTACACAGGAAAAAAAGAAACTTTCAATATGACCACCCAGGATACCAGCCGTTATAGATAGAGAAAACCCGGCAAGATTTAGAATTCGAGAGCGGCTATTAAGACTTTGCAAGGCCCGTTCAGCAAAAAACAAACCGGCTGGTAAAGTAATCAAGGCGGAAATGTGAGGGCCTAATAACCATAAAATAACGTAACCGGAATAGGTCTGAGCAATCGAAGCAATCAGGGCTATCCAACTATTGATTTTTAAGGTTCGAAGAAATCCATAGCCAAACATGCCAATTGCCAGCAATTTGAGATATTGAGACACCAGCCAGCCATCTTTCAGCCCAAACAAATAGACCGGGATACTAAAAGGCGAAAGAACTGCCGCTTGAAGGGAGGCCAGATGTGGAATACCATTGCCATCATAAGGATTCCACAGTGGGAATTCACCTTTGGAGAGGCGTTTTATACTGTAATGAAGCTCTGGATGAAAAACTTTAAGAGGATCTAGAAAACCAATGTTATTTTTGTCAGTGTAGGTAGGTGAGTCGTAAAAAGCGTTATCGGTTCCCTGTAACTCGTCCAAAGGCAAGTAATAACTATTGGATTTGAAAAGAGGGGTACTTAAAAAGGCGATGACAGTAATATTTACAATTAAGAACGCCAGAAACACCTCATTTAACAGAACAGATTTTATGACACTTGACCAGGACTTTGTAGCAACATTACCTTGAGTATTTTTTTCGGTTAAAACAGTCATTAATTTTCCAGTTAATTTGAGGCCTAGTCAAACACTTTACCTTTAAGTAAAGGTTGTGATATGGTGCAGACATTTCGGTCTGTTAAAAATACCAGTTGTTTAAAAAGTTTCGCCATTACTCAAGAAATACAATTATTGAAATCCGGCAGCAACAAATGGCTTCTTTCATGCAAAAAACCAACAGGCTTAACGTAACTTGCACAGCAAAGAAAAATGCCATGATTTTAGACGGTATTAAGATCAGTTGTTGATACAGGTAACCAGCCGGTCAAACAGGCTAAAAATAGCATTATAATTATACCCTGTCAAATCAGATTCAGGTCAGCTTGATTGTTTTTAGCAGGAAGTCTACCTGTTAATAAACCAGAGCCTGGTTCTGCAAGTAGCCTCCGAAGCGGGTCAAGAAGAAAAAATAGGCAGTAGCATAAACCGGTAAAAGGCATCGAGAAGAACAGGTTGGTAGGAGATAATGATACAAAGGGATATGTATTGCAGTTTACAAACTTTCGGTAAATCACTGCCCAGAGCGAAGAAGAGTGGTTAAGGAAAAGAGAGTGGGGTGGCGGTAGGAATAGAAAAAAGGAAAGTACGTTTTAAAACTGTTAATTATTTATATTATGGTTTTTATTGCTAAAACCTCTGTTTTTAAGTCACTCAGAACCAGGTTATAGCAGAGTTAGCCTGGTTATCGCCCGCAAGGCAGTAAGTTCGGCCAACGAGCTTTCTGATAGTGGCTGGCCTGATTTACTGGACAAATTTTTTTGTGGAAAGAGTTTTGGGTTTAGCTTCCATAATAGTGGCGAAAACCCGGTTTCAGTTTTGACCGTTTGATAGACTCATCATGACGAAAATAGAAATTGGAAGGAGTCTTGGGGGCTGCGAGGTAGACAAGTCGCTAAAGTATGCTACTATAGACATTACACAAGCAGTATTAAATAATTTGGAAACAAGCAAAAGGCAGCCCTCATAAGAAAGCTGCCCGAGCCGCGCACCTGCTCCATTTCTTGGTCGTTATGGATTAGGTTGCTTACCAAACTATCGGATGTAGCGATAGCAGGCTTATTATTATTGTACCATGCTATTCAACATTTCAGCATGATACTTTCTATAACCCGTCCGCTATCCTCAATAATCCAGTACTGATAACAGGTTTCGGTAGCAGCTAGTACCCACAGCGTTACCTGGTTTGTGTAGCTTGGTTTTTCAATTGGTTTTTTTCAGCGTTAGTGGTTTAGGACGCGATCGTTTTCGGAATTAAAGCGGTCTAACCCGGAGCGGAGGTCAGCCAGAAACAGAGAACCGGTTTTCGCGTTTAGCGAGAAACTTAAAAAAGAAAAGAAAAAAACACCCGACTCGTCACAAGTCAGGTGCAGTAGTAAAAATTTATTTTCCATTAGTTCGGAAAATCCCGCCCCTTGAAATAGTGGGATTTTCTAAAAGCAGCCTTGCCGGATAGGTCAGCTTTTTGTTGTCTTCTTTAAGATAGCATAAACCCACCCATCTCGTCAAGGGGTCAGGAAGAAAAAGTAGGGTTTATTTCAAATGCAAACTATTCAAGATAAAAGTAGTACCCAGGCCCGGCCTGATAGCCTCGCAAATCACTATAACGCTGGTGGAGCAGCTAACATTACCCCTCAGACTCCTAAATTTGAGGGCTACGGCGACCCGAACTTTATTATGCTACCCCGCATTTTTATTCGCCACCAGATGGCCGAACTCTCGGAGGCCGAGCTAAAGGTAATGTTGTACATTTTCGACCATACCTGGGGCTACACCGATGAAGACGGCACTCGCAAGAACGCCGATGCGATTAGCCGTTCCCAGTTTCTCAACGGCATTCGCAAGGCCGACGGCACGGTGGTGGACCGGGGGTCGGGGGTCAGTGACCGCTCGCTGGACCGGGCCTTGAATAGCCTGGTAGAACGGGGCTATATCTTCCGCCACCGGCAAACCGACCCCTCCGGTCGCTACGCTACTAATATTTACGAGCTTAATCGCTACGGTCAGACCCAGTATGGCCGCCTTGCCGATAAAGAGAGTCACCAGTCAGTTAGCACCGGGGAAAGCCTGAGACAGACGGCTAAAGAGCCGGAACATCAGGTGTCAAAACCGGCTGCTCTCGATAATAGCCCTGCCAATAGCCATACCGTCAAATTTACGCCCATAGCCCACAAGGCCCCTGCCTTCACTACCTATCCGTCAAATTTACGCCCTACCACTCCCGCAAATTTGCGCCCTACCCTATCCGTCAAATTGCCGGATACAAAAGAGAATTCAAACCAGGAGAAAATTAATCAAAACACAAACACATTGACCGGTAAAACGCTATTACCGGGTAAATTAGCAGATAAGCCGGACGAAGAATGTGTGTGTGTGACAGTTAGTAATATTCAATCAGTCCAATCTGAAAAACCTGAAATACGGGCTACAAGAGCTGGTGTAATGGCTGTTCAGCCTGGTAAACCGCCGGCTAACCAGGCTAAACCAGGGTCAATCGAAACCCCGCAACCGGCGGATACGGCCGGGCGAGGACAACTGGAAAAAGAATTACTGGCGGCGCAGGTCTCCAAAGTCGAAGCGCAGCAACTGGCCGGAATTATCCTGGCTAACGGCTATGGACCGGGCTATGTAGGCCAAACCCTGGCTTATGTGGACAGCCAACGCCACGTCAAGAGCCGGGTCGGCCTGTTAATCCACCTGATAAAAACAAACTGGCAGCTTTTGTCGCCACTGCCGGAGGACGGGTTGGGGGGTAATCATCCCACGTATCCGGAGGCTTCTGGCGGCAGTACGCTAGCTACTCAGGGACAGGTGGTAGGGGTGCTGCCGACGCTCGCGACGGTCAACCCGCGCCACCTACCAAAACTAATCGAGATTGAAGCCCGTAACCTGCGCGAGGCTACCACCGACCGGCAGCGCGTGACCGCTCAGGCCAGGCTTGAACGTTTGCAGGCAATCGCGTCCCAACTGACCGTTCAGGTTGCGAGTGAAACTGAGCTAAATTCCCCGCTCCCTGAAAATCCGGTTTCTTCGTCCGACCAACTTGCTAACAAGGAGAATAATTAGTTATGTCAAATAATAATCATACCGAACGCCCTAACAATACACTTAGCCGGTTGGACCAGGACCGGCGACAAAAACCAAACTTTCGAGTGTTACCGGTTGGGGCCAACCAGATCGAAGACCGCCACAAGAGCGAGGCTGTAATGCCTATTCCGCACAGCCCGGAGGCCGAGGAAGCGGTGCTGGGCAGTTTGTTGATCGACCGGGAAGTTATCTCGACCGTCGCGCCGGTGTTAAAGCCGGAACACTTTTTTAACCAGGCTCGCGCCGCGATTTACCAGGCGATGTTGAACCTGTATTCCGACCATACCCCGGCTGACCTGGTGACGGTCCGCAACGAGTTAAAGGTGCTGGAAGTGCTGGGAGAGGGCGAAAACCAGGTAAAGCCCGGCTATTTGCTGGAGCTGATGAAAATCACGCCCAGTCCGGTCCACGCCGCCTATTACGTCGAGATCGTGATCAAGCACTGGCTGGCCCGCCAGATTATGCAGGAATGCGCCACCACTTTCGGGACAGCCCAGCACGGACCGGGCATCCACGAGCCGACCCAACTGCTGGCCGACCACGCCAACCGCTTGCAAGCCCTCAGCGCGAGTTTGTCCAGTCTCAGTCCGGCCTATTTTTTGTCGCACGAAAAGAGCCTGGATTACCCCTTTGGCCTGGATACTCCGGCTATTTCTGGAAGTGAAAGTAATAACGATCCGTGGAAATCTGCCTCCGGGTCTAAAGAACGTTCCGGCTTACGCTTTGGCTGGGAAGCTTTCGACGGGCGAGACTGGTTGGAAGAGCCTCAGATGTCGTTATTACCGGCCACCCTGACCACCATTCTGGCCCGCACCGGCGGCGGTAAAACGATTGCGGCTATGCAGATCGCCGATGCCAACGCCAAAGCCGGTCTGAGCGTCTTATATTTTCACGTGGAACTAAACCAGGAGCAGATGCTGGCCCGGCGTTACTGCCGCCTGACCGGTATTCCGGTACTACGGCAGCTTCTCAAGAAAGTCGGTGACGCCGAACGTCAAACGCTGGTGGCCGCCGCCGCCGAGGTAGCTGGTTGGCCGGGGCGGGTAGATTTTATTCACTGTCCGAACTGGGGAGCTAACCGGCTAATTAACGAGATAAAAGCTCGTCACTATGCCCTGATGGCCTCTACCGGACACGGCTACGACCTGGTTATACTCGATTATTTACAGCGGCTAGGCCGGTCGACCGAGGGTGCCTCGCGCTGGTCGGGCGGCAACCAGGACGAGCGGGAAAGCCTGGTGTACAACGTGCGGGCCTTTTCGGACTGCGCCAACGAACTGAATATCGCGGCCCTGATGACCAGCCAGGTGGGGCGTAACGACCAGAAACAGCATGAACCACCCGACCTGGACGAAGGATTGGGTACCGGCGACATCGAGCGTTGCTCCAACCAGCTATTTTCGCTGGCGATCAGTCAGGACAAATCGAGCGTGAAGTGGGCGATCCGCAAGAACACCTTCGGGGAAGGCGGCAGCACTGGCGAACTGCTATACGACCCGCGCCGCTTACAGTTTTTCTAGGCTTTCTGGTAATAAGGTATTCTATGTTTATTAAGTTTTTACCATAATTAACACTAACTACTGTGAGGACATAATGAGGGTAAACCGTACTAATCACTGGGCGCAGCCTACCCTCGGTAGCCTCTTTTTTACGGCTGTCAGCCCGGCTAATCGGTAGTGTTTAGTTATGTAAAGTTAGATTTGCTAGCAGGACTTTCGCTTAATTAGCTGAGTATTCTGGGTAACGCACCAGTAAGAAAGCCAACCATCGCTCTAAATATATTTACATACTTTATGGCAATAACCGTTTTTATGTTTAGAAGGTTTTTACCATAAATATCAGCCAATAATATTATGATGCCAGAAGGCTAACCCTGACCTTTGCCGGAAAGCCAGTTAGCACTAACATAAAAGCTGTTTATTATGGTAAAAACATAAATAACAGACGTTATGTTAATAGAGTTAAAAGCACTTAAAACCTAATTATCATAAAACCTGTTATTAACAGCCTTATTATCTAACCTTTAATATAGCCTTAGCGTATTGACAGATGGTCGAACATTTGCAATAATTCAAGGGGAGAGCTTAACATAAAGCCTCATCCGGTAAGTAAATTAAAGCCTTAACGGTAATTATTCTTCTTAGGTTAATTATGTTTTTGCTGGTAGAAACTGAAATTATGTTACAAAAGGTAATTCTGTTATTTAGGTATGTGCAGTATATATAATATATATAATAAATACCGGTATTACCAGTGCTAACAGAAAGAAAAGTATGAGCGTTATCATTGCAATTGCCAACCAGAAGGGCGGCGTCGGAAAAACCACTACCGCCGTCAACCTGGCGGCCTCGCTGGTCCGGACCGGACTTAAAGTGCTGTTGGTCGACCTGGACCCCCAGGCCAGCCTGACCGAGTATTTTATTAACCCGGTTGATTTGAAAGAAACTACCTATAATATGCTGATGGACGCTCGCCCGATTACCCCGCTGCTGCTGGGCGACAATGTTGGCCTCCTGCCGGCCAATATCGATTTGGCTGCCGCCGAAATTCAGCTACCGGCCAAACGAAACCAGGAGCGGACCCTGGTTCGCCTGCTTCGCCAGTATTCGGCTTACGATTTCGTGCTGATCGATTGCCCGCCGTCGCTCGGTGTTCTCACTACCAACGCCCTGACCGCCGCAAACGTGGTGCTAATCCCGGTCTCTACCGAGCTTATGGCCGAACGCACTATCAAGCTGATCCTCGATACCATTCAGGAAGTCCAGGATAGCGAGCTTAACCCTGAGCTAAAGGTCTGGCGCATTTTACCGACCCTGCACGATAGCCGCCTGGCGCATCACAAGGAAATCCTGGCGGCCCTGCGCTCTAAATATAACAAGCTGGTTTACGCCGAGCCGGTCAAAGCCACCACCCGCTATAAAGATGCCGTTACCAGCCAGGTTGACATAAGTGAGTTAGACCGGGTGCAGGGGGTGTACTGGGATAAGCTGGCGGCTACCCTGGTAGAAGAACTGGCCGACCCATCGAAAAAACAGGAGGTGCGTTAATATGGCCGTCAAACGACAGAGTGCTTTCAACCGGGCTTTACGCGAGGCCCAGGAACCGGAACCGGCCCAGACTATAGAGCAACCCGCCCCGGTACCGGCTCCGGTCAAAGTTCAACCGCCGCCGGTCGAGGCCAGCCTGAATTCCTTTGTCGGCCAGCCAGCACCAGTCGTTACGGCCCCGGTACTGGCAAAACCGCCGACCGACCAGACAGCAGTTCTACATCGAGAGCCGAACCGAGGCGGACGACCCCGCAACCCGGTTGCCAAGAAAAAGTTTACCTACTACTTGCCCGATGAGAGCGATGCTAATATAGTCTCGATCAAAAAGGCGATGGTCCGCTACGCCGATACACTGGTCGATGACAAAGGCGAGGTAGTCGAGCAAGCCCTGGGAGTGATGCTCTTTGCCCTTGAAGATGCCGGTAGCCGTCAGGCCTTCCTGGAGATTTACCGGCACTGGCTAGCTACCCGGCCAAGTTAATCAGACTTTCTCAAAAAGTTTGAAAGGCTTCAACTATCCGACAAACATAACCAATAATAAAAACCGTGATATTGAGGACCGATTTTAACGATGAGCGAACAACACCCTAAACCTGATTTTGAGTCGATTAAACAGCTCAACCTGTACGGTATCGAGTACTGGAGTGCCAGAGATTTACAGCCATTACTGGGTTATTCAAGCAGCTGGCAGAACTTCGATACCGCCATCAAACGCGCTAAACTGGCCTGCGAACAATCGGGCAACGAAATTAAGGACCATTTTAATGGCGCCATTAAAATGGTCCCCCTTGGGTCGGGGGCGGTTCGTAAAACCAAAGATCACCTGCTGACCCGCTTTGCCTGCTATCTGGTAGCCCAGAACGGCGACCCACGCAAGCCGGAAATCGCGGCGGCCCAGGCTTATTTCGCTACCTCCGCCCGCGAGAATGAGCTTCGCAAACTAAAAGCCCAGCAAGACGAACGGCTATTCTGGCGTGAGCAAATCAACGAGGGTAACAAAGACCTGGCCGCCGCCGCTTATAACGCCGGGGTGAACTCGGCCAACTTCGGCACCTTCCAGAACGCTGGTTACGCCGGGCTTTATGGTGGCCTGAATGTCGAGGACATCAAGCGGCGCAAGAACATTCCGGCCAAAGAGGATTTACTCGACCGGGCCGGGCGAGCGGAACTGGCGGCCAACTTCTTCCGGGTGACACAGACCGAGCAGAAACTGCGGGTCGATAATATTCAAGGTGAACAGGCGGCTATTTCGACCCATCACGAAGTCGGTCAGGAAGTAAGAAAAAGCATCCAGAAAATCTCCAACATAATGCCGGAAGACCTGCCCGCCGAACCGTCGATCAAACCCCTGCTCGACGAAAAGAAGCGCGGTAAGAAGAAAGCGGTCCCCCCGCAGGGCCAGCCCAACCTTTTCGACGAAACCGACTGAGCCGGGGTGGGGCCGGTTCCACTCCAGGCCGTTAACTCGTCAAAATTCTGTCAAAATAAAAATATAGTTAGAGTACCGATCCGCCTGGATCGGTACTCTAATTATAATAAGAGCTATTACAGTAATTATAGTAGTAATTATAGTAGCAACGATAATAGTAGTTATACTGATAACCTCATTCGGGCTGAGACCAAAACCGGCGTAATTTTAGTAAAGCGAATATAAGCAGGCTTATCATTATAAGTGAAACTACAATAGCTGCTATTTTTGCGGGCAAATATTGGTCTGGTAAAACGACAATATTATGACCCCATTGGGCTATTTTTGCGTAACGGGTTAATAATGGTTGCTGCATATCGAGTTGTACAAAGTCAGTGGTTATTCTTGTTACTTTTGGCAAATTGGCTGGTGGAGGCCAAAAAATTACCCGGTAGTTTAAGCGCAGGGCGTAATTAAATAGCCTGGCAGTTATCGAGCTAAAAAACATTTCAAAATGAATTAAAAGCTGACTGGTCTGCGCAACCTCACCATAATTTAATAAACTGGATGTGCCCGCATTAATTTGTATTTCAACATAGCGGCCATACCAGTAGAGCGAGCCTAGAAACTGAACTAAGGCTCCAAATAAACTTAAGCTAATCACGGACCAGCGTCTCCATCTCGCCCAGATTACTCCGGTAGGCAAGACACCGACTGCTACTATATATCCAAACGGGATAATTATATGGATATAGCGCGGTCCCCAAACCTCATCCCCGTAAGCTACGCTAAAGGTTGGTAGCGCAAAAGCGAAAAGAGCAATAACCCCAAATAACACCGCTTCCGGTTTGAATTTACGCCAGAAGCCTGGATAACCAATTACGCCCAGAATTATAGTTGGGCTGTACAGGAATATACTTTTATTTAATGAAAAAAGATAACTATGTAATCCAATCAAACGGGGTTCAAATAAAATAAAAAATTTCGATAGATCGCTTTCGGTGGGCGGTCGGATACTATTAAACCAGGCTAATAGTCCATAAGAAACCACAATAGGCCAAACCCAGATAGCCCCGGCAAGCCAAAAGTTTTTATTTTTTAGGTTAAAGCGTAACAATAAAATATAAAGCAAGTAACCAGTCAGCACTAATACAAAAGGAACCGCCAGGCGTTTTGAACCGAATAAAACACCGGCACTCAAGCCGGCCCAGATTAAATCCGGCCAGCTACCCTTAAGTTTAAACCGATAAAGGTAGTAAGCGGCCATTAAAGCCGTAAGAGTTTGTAAAGTCTCAAGCCCGATCTGGCTGTAAGGAACTAACATTGAGGTAAAGGCCGCCAGTACGGCTATTACTACCGCTTTTTGTCGTGTGAAATCAAGTTCTAGTATGAACAAATAAATAAAAAGGATTGTAAGAGCGGTTAGAAATGGATTGAACCAGGCGGCCAACCATTCCTTGGGAAATCCATTTGGAATAAGTGGTTTGGCTAATTTAGTAACCTCGTACCAGGGTACCATTAGCAAAGGCTGCATTATACCGTTACGGGCATAGACCGGTGGGTTAGTACCGGCTATAGAAACCTGACCTTTTTCCACTATTTTTTGAGCGGTATAAAAATTTTCGCCATCATAACCCTGTGAAGTCACATCGCCCTGACTGATCAGTAAATAAAAAACCAGGCTTGCCACAAATAACCAAATAGCGGCTTGTTTATCTTTCTTGGTTTCCTCTTTAAGAGGCAAATTTTCTTCAGGCATCGAAACTACAGCGTTTTCATGATTGATATTGGTCATTTTCCCTCAAATAATCTTAGCAGTTTGAGATTTGGTATTAGGAAAAGGCTAGACTTAAGGTCCTAAGAATTCCAGCCTTTTCCAAAGTTAAAACATCTAAACGCCGGAAGCACGTTTGAGGATGCCCTGTGGCCCTGGATTTATCAACGGCGATCCTGAATCAGTATAAGACGTATGTCACTGATATTCAATTTAACCGGGGTAGCAATCCAGGTTCTTTGTCACTTTGCCTGAAAATAGGTTACTAATGGAGTGGTCGACGAGGTGGGAAAAAGTGTTTAGGAGTACCGACCGCTTGAACAACAAACCAAACTGACCGGGCCTTACGTTAGCGGTGATCAGGACCGTCGCCTGCAAATTAACATTGGTCCGGTCTAACCCTATCTGCTAGCACTACATATCCCTTAATCCTGATAAAGAGGTTTCTTTTTTATTCTTCCAGGCATAGTAAAAATTCAAAACCGATTAAGCCGTTAAATCTCAGACTTAGAGCGTTTCTCCAGGGATAGTGGGTTGGCTGGGTTGAGTTGTAAAGAGGTAGTGCAAGTTTTGTTTATAACCATTGAAAGTTTTAGCTTCATGGACATTTCGGTTCCAGTCCCATATATCGTGATATATTATATGCTGGCTTTGCAGATTAAAAAATTTTAGTTATAATAAACCAGCAGGCTAAATTTTCAGCGGGAGATATTTTTTGAGAAAGCTAGTTTATTACTCGGATTTGTTAACAAATTTGGTTGGCAGAGACATCAAACTTCACTATCGCCGCTCGGTTCTTGGTATTTTATGGTCTCAAATAAACCCCTTACTTTCTCTTATAATATTTAGCATTGTATTTGAACAAATCGTTCCGCTGGGTGTACCTAATTATCCGGCCTATGTATTCACCGGTTTGCTGGCCTGGAACTGGTTTAGTACTTCGCTAAACGCGGCCAGTTACAGTCTTTCGATGAGCCGCGACCTGGTACGCAAACCACGCTTTCCGACCGAAATGATTGTTGTCAGCACCGTAACTACCAATATGGTGAATTTCTTTCTTTCTCTTCCAGTGTTAGTTGGTCTACTGTGGCTCAGTAACATTCCTTTTAGTTGGGCGTTACTGTTCTTCCCGTTAATCGTAGCAATTCAGTTTATCTTAACCCTGGGGCTAACCCTCTTAATTTCAGCTACCAACGTTTTCTTCCTGGACATACAGCACGTGGTTACGATTCTTGTACTGGTCTGGTTTTATATTACCCCGGTATTTTATCGGGTCAACAAACACTCGGATTTTGATTTTTTACTGGACTGGAATCCGATGGCGCAGTTGCTTAAACAGTACCGTCAAATTATTTTAAACGGGTCGACCCCGGACTTTTTTATTTTAGGTTGGCTTACTCTGGGGAGTAGCTTGATAATTGGTCTGGGTTGGAAACTTTTTAATCAGTTAAAATACCGTTTTGTAGATGAACTTTAAGAGTAATCACTCTTTATGGTTAAAGTCGGAGTCTTACGCGACATAGGATAAATATCCGTACAATGAACCAAATAATGACCCAACCGATAATTGAAATCAGCGACGTTCACAAACGCTATTACCTCGGTAAAAATCGACCCCATAGCCTAAAGGCGGCTGTCTTTAGCAGGTTTGATTTTTTGTTCAATCGAAGGCCGTATTGGGCCTTACAAGGAGTGACTCTACAGATTTTACCAGGCCGGGCAATCGGTCTGATCGGAAATAATGGGGCCGGCAAAAGTACCCTGTTACGGCTGATTGCCAAATTGAGCTTACCAACCAGCGGCAAAATCACTTTTGCCGGTAAAGTGCACCTGGGCAGTTTATTGGAATTGGGGGCCGGTTTCAATCCTGAATTTAGCGGTCGGGATAACATAATTACCGCTTGTATTGTAGCCGGTCTTACCCGCAAAGAAGCTTTAGCTCGATTGGATCGGGTCATCAAGTTCGCCGAGTTGGAAGATTTCATCGATAGCCAGTTACGCACTTATTCCACCGGAATGTATGTCCGACTGGCCTTTTCAATTGAAATCAATTTGGACCCCGACATCCTTCTAATTGACGAAGTGCTGGCAGTAGGTGATATTGCTTTTCAGAAGAAATGTATTAGCCAGCTTCAAAAAATGAAAGAACTGGGGACCACCCTGATTGTAGTCTCCCACTCTATGGAGCAAATCTTGGGAGTCTGTGACGAGGTAATCTGGCTTGAACACGGTAAAGTCAGAGCGCACGGTGAAACGACCGAAATAATTAACCTCTACCGTAACCGCATATTTGAGAATACTGCCCGGATAGTGGAAGCAACTAAAAGCCAACCGATAGTTGCTTCTTCGGTTACAACTCCTGCTGCGGTTGCGGCTACTACTAATTCTAATACCCGGTTGGTTGAAAGTCCGGTCGCGCCATCAGGTCCCCGGCTTGATTTCCGAACCGGCACACAGGAAATTGAGATTACAGGGGCTAGTTTGTTTGATGAGCACGGCCTTCCTGTCAACCTTATTAACTCCAGAGGAGCCTTAATTTTACAAATTAGTTATATAGCCCATGTCCCCTTGATCAATCCAATAGTTCAGGTTGGACTTCACACGGAAGACGGCCTGAAGTGTTATGAAATAACTAACCAGGAGGCTGGCATAAATCTGGGGTCAGTAGAGGGTGCCGGACAACTTAACGTTGGTTTTGGCGAGTTACCTTTATTTGCCGGAACCTACTATTTTTCAATCGGGGTACACGAACAAAACTGGAATTATATTTATGATTACAAATACCGAATTTGCAGGCTAGAAATCGAAGGGTCCACTCCCGGTACAGGTGTGTTTTACCCGGTTCACCGCTGGTACAGTTGAGCTTGAACCGCGACCACTTCGACCAGGGGACTAGAACGAAACGGGTATATATTAAGGGCTATCGCCTACTTTCTATAATCTCACTTTAACCCCTTTGCAGTCTAGCTGGACAAACAAATATTGTAACTACTCAGGTCTATCCCCCACAAACGGAACTAAAGCGGGGGTCGTGGGGGTCGGGTACCCACTGGGTGCCCTGCGGGGGGTATACAGGGGTCTCCCATGTTAATACTCTTTTCTTTTCTTCTCCCGTCCACTGGTGGCCCTGGGGAGGGGTCAGGGGTGGGGTCTGAGTAGTTACCAAATATTTATGACTTTCGCTTGATGGCCCAAACCAACCTGAAGCTAAAATCCTAATATTACTAAAAAGTAGAAAAAGAAAAAGTAAAAGAAAAAGTATGACCAGTAAAGTACTTTCAATTGAATTAAGTGAGGGTCTGAGGGATATAACTGACCTGGCCGGTTACGAGTTTGCCCAGATACTAATCCGTAACCAGGGTCGACCGATTGGAAGTTTACGTTTGGCCTGTTGGAGTGGAACTATAACTACAACCACTCTTACAAAAGCGATAAATCAAAATAAAGTTATCCAGCAAAATCTGGCTCAAATGCTTTTACGCAACTGGCTCAACCAGCCGGAGCCAAATCAAGGACCCCAGGGTGAGGATAATTTACCCACCGCCACAGTTATTGTTTGCACCCGCAACCGGCCCGAACATTTACAACGCTGCCTTACCGCTTTGATGGCTTGTCAGGCCAGCGGGGTTGATTTTGTCGTGGTAGATAATGCTCCCTCAGATGACCGAAGTGCCCTTATTGCAGCTGGCTTTCCAGTGCAGTATTTATTGGAACCTACCCCTGGCCTGCATTGGGCGCGACGAACAGGTGCCCGAAAAGCTCAGGGGGACGTATTAATATATACTGACGATGATGTACGGGTAGACCCTGGCTGGGTAGCTGCCATGCGGGCACCTTTTGTCGACCAGAACGTGGCAATTGTAACCGGTTTAGTGGTGGCCGGAGAACTTGATACGCCTTCTCAGGAAGCTTTTGAACGCTATTACAGTTTTAATCGGGGTTTTGAACGCCGTGAGTTTGATTTAAGCAATATTCTACCGCTCGATACCGACCGAGTGGGGGTGGGAGCCAGTACCGCCTTACGCCGAAAACAAGTCATCGGGTTGGATTTATTTGGGCCGGAACTGGGTGCCGGTACCTCTGCCCAGGCGGGGGATGAAAGTTATGCTTTTTATCGGTTGCTCAGTCTGGGGTACCGGGCAGTTTATACCCCCGACGCTTTGGCCTGGCATTATCACCGCCGAGATAATGCGGCACTCATAAAAGCCTTACATGGTTATAACACTGGCTTTTACGCGGTTTTGTTCCGGTCGCTATTGCAGCACCGCGACCCGCAGGCTCTAAAATTTTTGTGGTGGCTGACCTGGGAGCGTTTGTGGTGGAGTGTGCTAGACCGGCGTAGAGGACCTAATTCTCCGCCGGCAGAACTAGCCTGGATTGAAACCAGAGGCACCCTGGCGGCTCCCAAAGCTTACTTGAAAAGCCGCTGGCGGGAAAAACAACTAGCTTTCTTAAGAAAACCTGATAAAAAGTCCGAGGATAAGGAAGGCTAATGTTAAATGGAATAAGCGTTATTATTACCTCTGATCGCCCAAATTCACGCTTGAAAAACCTGTTGGAAAAATTGGGCCAGCAAACGCTTCCCACGGAACACTACGAAGTAATAGTAAGCTTAAATACCGAGCCGACCAAACTGCTACTCTCGCTTAAGCTACCTTACCCTTTACAATTTATTAAAGCTTTTGACGAACGCGCGGCCGGGTGCAATACCGCCGCCCAATTAGGCCAATACTCTATCTTACTTTTTTTGAGTGATGAGCTGCTGCCGGGTCCTCAACTCCTCCACGACCATTTAAAAGCTCATGAAGAAAATCCGGGTGGCGTAGTATTGGGTTACTTTTCGGCTGACTACCCTCAAAATGAGGGCCGGTTTTTAAGCAAGCTTATGAATTTGCAATATACAAAAAATCTCAACGATCAGGGTCAAATTGCCCACCGGTTTGGTTATCGGGACCTGATCTCACCGGATTTTTCGATTTCAAAATCAATTTTTGAAGACCTGGAAGGCTTTGATGCCGGGTTTGCTACCAGTAAGGGTGGCGAACTTGATTTTGGTATTCGGTTGGTCAAACGCAATATTGCTTTCAGAGCGATCCAGATTCAGGCTTGCTGGCAACCCCAGCCACCTAACCGGTGGGAGTTGGACTTAAATACAGCGCGGACCACCGGACGGGGCGAAGTTTTAATTTTGCAAAGACATCCTTTTATGTCGGCGGACTTTGAATTTGGCTCGCCACCCCAGGGCCGCCTTCGGGGCCGGTTGTGGGGCTGGTTGTGGAAAAAACCCTTTCAGGCAATGGTTTTAAGTTTTCTTCTGCGGTTGATATACCAGTTTTTTGAAAAGCTAAAATTTCGTAGCCTTGAACAACGGGTATTTGATGTTCTGCGAGAATATTATTACTGGCTTGGCGTACACGATGTGCTGCGCAAGAAACTGGCCTGGCAACGGATGCAGGAAGCCCTCTCGGCCTACCAAGATGAAACCTATCGTGAACTGAAAATAGAACTATTAACCGATTTACCGCAGCTTGACCAATTATTGAAGCAGACTAAATTCGATAGTTTGCGGCTCCTCTACGATGGTCAGGAAATTGGCTATTTGCCACCCCGCCCGGCTGTGGAGGCCTTACGTCCGGTACACGTTCGGGAGTTTATAGTAACGCACTTAGACTTCCAACTGGTAATGCGCCTCGCTCGAAATTACGCCGACCTATACCGGCAATTACCTTTGCCACCCCCTAATTTCACTGGAACAGGGGAAGACGGCTACCCTCCCTTACACTTATCCGAGCCGACGGTTTTCTGGTCGTTGCCCTCGGTAGAAGGTTGTATCCTTAAAACCTATATTACTGAGTACAAGGTAGGCCAGGGCTTTCCTACCGTCAGTAATCTCAACGGCTACGGACAGGCCTGGGTTCTGATCAGATTGGGACTGCAACCGCTGGGGGTAGTCCAGGTGGATTTGCCGCCTTTCAAAGCGGTCCTGACCCTCTCTGCCCTGGAAGCCGCTATAAAGTTTCAAATGGGAGTTCTGCCACCGCTACCGGCGGTTCCCAACTCGGCCTCACCCAGTCCCTCTCACACTCCATTAAGACCGCCGATCAGTATAATAATTTGTACCCATAATCGTGCAAATATGCTTAAAAATTGTCTCGGCTCGCTCGCCCGGCTGGATTATCCTGATTATGAGGTAATTGTGGTAGATAGCGCACCAAAAGATGAGTCGACCCGCAAACTAATCGAGACCACTTCCTATCGATACTTGCGAGAGAAACGGCCTGGTCCAAATCTAGCTCGCAATTTTGGGGCGGCCCAGGCCCGTTATGATATTTTTGCGTTTATTGATGATGACGTTCGGGTGGACCGCGACTGGTTACACAGAATCGCCGACGGTTTTACTTACCGGGAAGTGGCGGCGGTTTCCGGCCTGATATTACCCTTCGAGTTAGAAACCCCGGCCCAACACCTGTTTGAACAGTTTGGGGGGATGTGCCGGGGGTTTGTGGCAAGGCACTACCAACTGGACTATCTCAGTGCCTTTGAACGCATAAAAACCTTTAATCTTGGTACCACCGCTAATATGGCTATCAAACGGGCCGCCTTCGAGCAAATACAGGGGTTTGACCAGTATCTGAGTGTAGGAGAGGATTTAGAATTATTTTACCGGCTCCTGAAAAACGGCTTCTTATTGCGTTATGACCCGGCGGCCCTGGTCTGGCATCAACACCGCCGGACTTTCAAAGAATTGGAACGGCAGCTTTATGGTTATGGAAAAGGCTTTGGCAATTATTTGAAGACCATCAGCCACAAATACCCGGAAGACCGCACTATGATTTTGCAATACACCCTGCGTCAGTGGTTGCTGAACGGCTTGATATGGCGTCTATATTCAGGGCTAAGAGGTAAAACAGATTATCCCCTGCGGTTGAGCTGGTCTGAATTGTATGGCGCGTTTAACTCGATTTTTACCTCTTACCCCGGCAGCCGCTAATAAGCTGACAAACAAACCAAAGTATGGGTAAAGATTAAAAGTTTAAAGTTGAGCCACCTCACTAATTGGAATTAACACTCAGTTGTACCGGGCAATAGTCAAAAGTTTGACCATCGCCGGTGTCGGCTACTTCCACAACCACCCGGCTATCTGGTGTTCGGATAGACAGATCAATCGAGAATGGGATGGGGCTTCCAGTTCTTTGCTCAAGGAGGGTTTGCTTTTGAACTTCTTGACCGAGACCATCCAGGACCAAAAAGTTAAGTTTAACCGCTTTACATTCCGGTTTGAATATTTGCAGGCTGCCACTTATCCGCCACTTTTGCCCCGGTGGGGTCCGAACAAAAAGCAGGTGACTGGAGAGGGTCACTCCATTTGAACCTAAAATAGTAAGAAGATTGGTGCTGGTGTCGGTCAACCAATAGCTGACCGGTTTGAATACTGGTTCGGCGGCTATCCAGAGCTTTTGACCACCGGGTAGCCGGGGGGTGTAGACCGTCTGAATGGTATTCAAGGTACTAACTACCGTCTGGAGCGACGAAGGTCTGGTACGTTTATAGATTTTGGCAACTATTGTATTACCATCAGCTATAAAAGAAAAATTATCCGGTAGCAGGACAAAATCCTGAGCGAATCCCCAGTTTTGAGTGAACATATCGTAGCTGACTTTTACCAAACCCTGTTCTTTTATACTCAGGTGGTACTGAAAAGGATCAAAGACAACCACGTATTGGGCTTCAATTAAATTGGTTAGTGGATAACTATCACGAGAGTCTACGTCCGGGGTTACAAGCACATCTAAGTGAGTATCATTAGCAAATAAGGTAGCCTCGGCATTTTTCAACCGGCTACTATTCATCAAAAAACTCGAAGCAACCAGATAAATTTTGTCTTCCGGTTTAGCCTTTTCACGGAGATAACTTACTAGCTGGGCCACCCGGTCGTAATTAGAGTCCTTTAAGGGTGCGGTTGCCGAAGCCAAAAAAGTGGGGGTCAAAGAGTCCCTATGGAAGCCCAGTGGGGTTAGACCCATTACGAAATTAATTATAAGGAATATAGCCAAACCAGCCAGCCCACCCGCCCTGGCAAATCCTTTCCCGGCCTTTAACCAGACCGTCCAGCCCACTAACACCAGACCCATGACCAACAGTAAAGAAAAATGCAGGGTATAATGTATTCCTAACTGGGTAACCAAAAAAATCCACTGCACCATTTCCACCAGGCCGAACAATATAACAAAGCCACTACCGGTCTTCAGTAGCTTGAAATAAACCGCCAGCCCGTAACCCAATATAGCCAGCCCTATGCCCAACAACCCGTACTGCCAGCCAAACCAACCTACTACTTCTGACCAGGGATGTTCATAAGACGAGTACAGGGCACCAAAATTATTCTTTAGAAGATTGTTGACGAACAAATTACCCAGCACCAATAAGGTGATAAGCGTGACTACCCCGACCAGTCCGAGCCTGAAATATTGGGCCAGCAGCTTTTTGCCAGGCTCTAAAAAATTTTGCCGGCTAAAACTTCTGAGTTCGGTCAGATTATAAAGTAGGGCTGAAACAAAAAAAGCGGTCCCTGAGTAGATAAAGTGCCGCCGAAACAAGATCGATAACCCAATAAGAAAGCCGATCACTGGAATTTGCCACCAGTGCTTGAGCCGTCTGTCCAGCAGATAAACCCACAGGGCCAGGATAATCAGTAAAGCCGCTCCGGTATCCGGGTATCCGCGCAGCGTCGGACCCCAGACTACCGGTGTCAGCAGGGTTATTAGTACGGCTGACCAGAAGACCAAACGGGGAGGGCCGTTGATCAACCGGCGAGCAACTAGCCCAACTGTAATCAGAAATGGTACCAGATAGACAATCGCCAGGCTATCAATAAAACTGGCCCGGTTTTCCCCGAAGAGGAAAACAAATGGTACTAACGGCAGGGTAAAAATCAGATTGTAATCCCAGCCCATCGATTGTTGTAAAAGCTCAAAAGCCGCTGAAGGTGATTGACGCAACTTATCGACCAGTCTGATGGTAAGTTCCTGGTATAACGAGAGGTCCCAATCATAAAAAAACCTCTCTCTGGCTATATAAACTAGAGCGGTTATTGCTACAAAATTAGATAACAGGAATAGCAAGGAAACATTAGCGAAAAAATATTTTTCACTAATCCATTTAAAAAAAGGATTTCTAGTGCTTCGTAATAAGTCGGCTGCCGACTGTTCAGTCTGCGGAGCCGGTGTTTGCTCGGTATCCTCTTTTATAACGTTCACTGGCATTTGTTCCTTATGGTTATCCTAAAATTCTAAAAGCAACCTTTTAGGTCCTGGCTGACCGAACCGGAGATTTATATTTTAGGGTTCAATTCTGGCTGCAACCCCTTTTTCAAATCGGACAACCACTTCACAAGGGGTCTATTCAAGCCTTTTGGTAGCCGACTAACCATTTTTATCAGGGTATCTACATCTTCCTGATAGATTGCCTTTACCGCGACTACCCCGACCAGAAATAGTACCGTAAAAAGTAGGGCTGCGCCGACCGTACCGGAAAGGCCACCCAACAGTAATTGGAAGCCTTCGGCGCACAGCAGACTCACTAAACCAGTACCGATAATCAGGGCAATATTGCCGGTCGGGTAGCCAAAACCGTGAAAGTGCTTTAAAAATTGGTTAAAGGCAAACGGCGCGAGTAGCTGGACCAGCGTGTTAGCCACAGCGGCCCCGACCACCCCGAAGGGTGGGATCAGGGCAAAATCCAGCCCCAGGCTCAACAGGGCCAACCCCAGCATCAAATAAACAAAGGGACCGGAGCGGGATGTGATGGAGACCGCCGTGTAACTGGCACTGGCGGCAATAGTGCCGGAGAGGGTGGCTAGCATAAGGATGCGAAGGGCCGGCACGCCATCCAGATACTGGCCGCCATATAACAAACCCAGGGCTTCCTCGGCCAACAAAATCCCCCCAAAAGAGATAGGCACCGCGATTAAAGCGGTTAGCCGGGCGGTGCGTCGAAAAAGCAAGCTAACTCCAGCCAGGTCCCCCTGCCCCATAAGCTGGGCCAGCGTCGGGATCAGGACGTGCAAAATATTGGTGATAAGAGTGTTAAAAACACTGGAAAGGATAAAAGCGGTTATATAAATGCCCACTTCGCGGGCAGGTCGGTAGCTACTCAGCAAGAAGACCTCCGAGCGTTGCCAGACCACGATGTTTAAGAGGGTTAACATCATCATACTAAAACTGTATTTGAGAACCGGGACAATATTAGAACGGCCCGAAAAGCGGGCTTTTTCAAACAACGGCAACTGCCTTGCCACCAGCGTGGCGTAAATCAGCAGGGCCGCAAAATTTACCACTATATTTACTACCAGCAGGCCCACTATATTGAGCTGAAAAACCAGTACCGCTATAGTCAGCAGCAGCAGCGGTAAATTGGTAATAATTTTGACCAGGCTAATTAAATCGTAACGTTGTAAACCGGCCAGGGTAGAGGTAAACATGCTGCTCAACATGGCCGGGGCTACCAGCACCGCCGTAAGTAAAAAGTAAAATTCGTGCCCACTCAGGCTAAAAGCCTGGGACAGCGGGAGGGCAAACCAGAAAATCAACACCGCCGCCATTAAGCTTATGATAAGCTCGGTCAATATTCCAAAACGTACAAAACCCAGCACTTTTCTCCGGTCCCCCTGAGCGGCAAACTGGGCCACAAACCGGGAGGCTGCATCGACCAGCCCCAGTGTACCGACATTTATTACAGTTGAAGAGAAAGTAGTCAGCAAGCCGTACTGGCCCATTTTTTCGACCCCCAAAACCCTGGCGGTGACAATTGAGCCGATCGATAGTAATAAAAAGGTACTGCTCACGTTAAGGGTCTGAAAGAACAAATTTTTAAGAACCGTTTTTTCAGTGCGGGGAGGCTCGTCCACTGTCAGTGGCTGCTCAGAAAGTAAAGCAAGGTCCTCGGTTGAGGTAAGTAACGACTGTTTTCTACTCACAATTTAGTGCTCCAGGGATTCTAGTTGTTGCATAGTAGTTGCCGTGTGAGGCGTAATAACATTAGTGTAAGGAGCTAAAACTTTTTCCAGTAAGATGCGTTCCATGTTATGCCAGCTATATAGCTGTTCGCAACGCTGACGCGCCAGCCGGCCCATGGCCCGGCTTTCTTCGGGATGATCCAGAATCCATAGAATTTTGGAGGCCAGGTCTTGCACCCCGGCACTGTCGGCTATTAAACCACTATCCTCCGCCAGAACCTCGGCAATATCAGCTACAGCGGTTGAGATGACCGGTATCTCCATAGCCATTGCCTCGAATAACTTCATAGGCATCTGACCGACCGAATGCGGCAGCGAAAGTTGAGGCAGGATAACCAGGTCGGCGATACTCAAGAACTGGGGAGAAAGAGTGGGCGAGTGCTTGCCCCAGTACAAAACTTTGTTGTTGGGAACCAGTTGGGTTAAATAATCGGTCCAACGTCCCACGATCACCAGCTTTAATTCCGGTCGCCCCAGATACTTTATAGCTTCTACAATTTGCCCCACCCCTTTATTTGGCTCGGCGGTACCCACGAACATGATAACTTTGTCCTGAGGGGTAAGGCCTTTCTCGTGGCGCAGCCGCTCGCGGTCGAAGTGGGCCGGGTTAAACAGTTCGGTATCGCAGCCGTTTGGTAGCAGTACCCCGCCATAACGCTGCTGGAAGAAATTTGAAACGGAAGTGGTGCCGTCACTAAATCGATTGAGATATTCGACCAGCCAGGTATGTATAAAAGAATTGGGATCGCGCAGGCGCGGTAGCGACGTAACCATATTCTTTAGCCAATACTTGCTATAGGGATAGCACATAAATTTCTCCCAATCATCGACATCCAGTAAAACCGGGTGTCCATGCTGGCCCAGACCTTCTAGCAAGCTGATTCCAAAACTGCCTGGCCGGAGCTTCATCGCATAAATTATATCGCCTGAGATTGCGCGACGCATTTTTTTGATGGTTGAAAGAAACCCAGGATAAGGCTCGGCCACCACATTGTGCAACTCCACCGGTAAATCGCTAAAGCAATCGGTTTCATTTTCCTGGCCGGGCTTGACGGCCGTAATCAGTTCGACATCGTAATGTTTGACCAGAATAGCCGCAATGCTTCTGGCTCGCATCCAGTTGGGACCGATTTCGTGGGCTACCAGTGAAATTTTTTGACGGTTACTCATAGCGTGGGTACCTCTCCACAATTACAGGCGTTAGGACTTACGAGAACCATACAGGGCCAGTTCGCCCAGCTTGGCAAAGTTAAACCCCTTCCTGGGCACAAAGCGCAAATACTGGGCTTTAATATTTATACCCACCGATTGCCAGGCATTGTAACTATCGCCACTATTGGTGATTGAGGTTAAAGCTTTCCAATCTCCAAACCGACCGGCCTGGGCATAATAGATGTCAAAGACTCCCTCACCCCCGCCCGCATTGAACCAATCCAGCCGGTTCAGGTTGTATTCAGCGTGAAGATCGACCGCAAAGCTGTCGTCGTCTTTTAAGGCGTACCAGACCGTTTTGGGAGCGACCGGGCTGGTCTGCTCATCCAGCAGGTAGCTAACCTGGGGGATTTCAGCCGAGGCGGAGTCGTGGTCGGTAGCCGAGGTATCGATTGCATCGTCCGGCCCCAGCCCAATCCGGCCATCCGGTCGGACATTGGTAGTAAAAGTCTGATTGGCACTTACCGTTTGAATTTGGCCCGTAATATCACTACATTCGATAAAGGCCGGGGTCTCGGTAATAGTCAGGTTAAGCTGATGCCGGGCACTTACCGCTACCTGGCTGCGCACCGGGCTGAGACTATTACCGGAAAGTACATTCACAGTACAACTACCGGTGACATTTTGAGGAAGTTGTAAAACATAGTTTGAAACGCTGGAGCCATCTCCACTGGTCTTCCAGGTCACAAACACCCCGTTATTCGCATTTGGATTTTTGAAAGCAAAATTTAAAATATCTCCGCGCCCGGTAGCAATCTCCCGGTCCAGCGTCAACTGGCCCACTAAATCCTGGAGCTGGGCCAGATAATAATAGCCTGGCTTTTTGATTTTATCGTCACCTACCAGGCCGGAGCTTTCGTACAGGTCCGGTGAGGGAGCGTCGTCATTGTATAGAAAATCGAAGGCTTTATCGACACCCGCCGCCCGGTAAAGGATAAAGGCTCTTAAAATCCAGTTGGCCTGGTTCTGCAAGCTGGCCCAGGTGCTGGAGTAATTGTTACCATTGCGAAAAGTATCCCAGCCAAACTCAGTTACCCAGACCTGCCGGTTGGGGGCATAAGCGTTTCGCCATTTAACCACTTTCTCCACTCGTTCCCGTAGCTGCCCTTGTTCGGGTGGAAGGCCAATCTTACCGTTCGTGGCGTAATCGTGAACATTTATAACGTCGGCTGGGAAATCCCGTCCATTCAGATTAGCCAACCCCTGTATCCCATATAGATAATTAAGATCGGGGCTGGCTAATCCTCCCATCACTACCAAAGCCTTTGAATCAGCCGACTTTATCCCCGCCAGGGGTAAGCGTCCCCGGTCGCCATCGTAATCGGCCACCAGCATATTATAAAACTGCTCTTTAGTAAACTGGCCGGTTCCCTTCCACCAGCCGTTTGGCTCGTTCCAGTTCTCGAAAGCCTGGACCAGTTGCTGGCCGGGCTGCTTGTCGGGAGTCAGCAAGTTCGCCGGATTCAAACGGTTGTTAGCCCCATATAACCCGGCTAGCTGATAAAACAACTGGCTGTGTTTGAGGAAATCGTCCGGTTTCTGACCGGCCCCGGCGCGGGGAACCGGCGGCAAGTCATCGTCTTTGTTGGTCCAGTTGGCAAAACCGGCTGACCAGTGGTTATCGTGCAGTACGTTGACCCCGGCTGCCTTGAGATTTCTATAAAATGCGTCATAATTAAAATTATAAGGCCGGCTGCCACAACCGCCACTGCCATCTATACCGGCATAGTTTCTCTCGGAAGGCTCAATACAATACATTCTTACGTAATCGCGTAACCATTTGCTAACGCGGGCGAAATCAGTTTCGCTATTGTCCTGGTACAAGCGGTAATCCTGATTAACTCCAATAAAATCTCCCATTAAAATACCGGATTTAGGATTATTATTTACCGGCAAGCTGTAACGCCATAAATAGTAATGCTGGCCCACATTGCCCATTTCTACGCGGTAGGCCGCCTCATTGGCCGGAGTATAGGTCAGCACTCGGCGCTCGAAACCTTGCACCAGCACATCTTTGAGCTGTCCCGCTACTTTTACTTTAGACCAGTAGGGTTCAGTCACCGGCAGGCCAGTAGCATATAAGGGTGGCGAGAAAAGGGCCGCCAGTTGGGATTGGTTCTGGCTATTATAGATAAGTCCGGTACTGTTTAGAAAATCTCGGAAAGGTTCGGCCAGATAATGACCGGTTTGCTGGTAGAAATTGCTGGCCCGTATGTTATAGGCCGCCAGCGCAGAATTATGGCCGGTTTGCCCGGTGCGGTCCAGGCTGGTATCCACCAGATAACTCGCATTATCAAAATTAGCCGGCCCTAGAAACTTGCCAAGCGTGGCATAAGTCGGTCCTTGCGTATCGTCCGGGTCGCCCGCTACCCCGATTGATGCCGGTTCGCGTTGTTGAAAACTGGCATCACCCACCTGTATATTGCCACTCATCAATTCTTTGGCTAAAAGGCCGTTAGTGACATAATACAGCCGGTTGGGGTCGCCATCGGGATAGTTTATTTCCATGCGGGTTTTATCAAAATAAAGGACTCGCCGCTGCCCACCGGGCGACTCGGCATAAGCTTCCTGAACGGCCTGGATAACCGTTGGTCCCCAGAGCCAACTTCGACTAACCGCGCCATCGGCAATCGGTTTATCGGTGCGGTTCCAGACAGTTTGAAAAGCCGGGTCGGTAAAAATCGGGGAACTAACCAGCGGGGCGGAAGAAGATTGACCAGGCAGTATTAGCAGCAGCAGCAGACAGGATAATTCTGCTACAACTACTACTATTTTTGCAATTTTACAACTCACCCCGTCACTTTTAGCCTTCCATATACCTATCAACAAACTATAACCTCTATCAATTTACTCTGTTTTTTTGTAACTATTCAGGCTAACTCCTTCGAGGCGGGGTTAGTAGGGCACCCATAGGGTACCCGACCCCTGCGGAGGGTATAACAGGGGTCTCCCCTGTTATACCCTCTTCTTCTTTTCCCCGTCCACTGGTGGCCCTGGGGTGGGGTCTGAATAGTTACGTTTTTTACCTATGTGCCTATAACCTGTAACTCACCATAGTAGCCCAGTTCATAAAGACTTGCCTGGGGATCGTCAATATTTTTGAGGATAAAACGGATAAAGCGGGCTTTGACCGGTGCTTTAATTTCAAAATCATTCCAGCCATAAGTAGTGCCGGTGTCGATGGCCTGGCCTCCCTCAAAAGTTAGCCACTTCTGACCGTCGAGTGAATACTGGATGGTCGTGAGTGGGCCATGGCCGGTACCGGTCACAAAATAACGCAGTTTGGTAATTGTAGAATCTTTTTCCAGTGATAGAGAAAATTGCGCAACGGCTGGTTTAGCGGGTACGCTCCAGGCCGTATCGGTATTGTTATCAAATAGAGATTTTATATCCCCTTCCGGCGCGAACGCGCTTTGAATAGCCAACCGGTTTTCGGTTGGGACGGCTCTAGCCAGGGGTGCGTTTTTATTAACCGGCGGTATTCCGACCGGGGTAAAATTGCTAGCCCCAGGTGGAACCGGCGTTTCTATTTTGGTTTCTATCTTGGCTGCGCTGGTGACGGGAACGGTCGTCGTGTTCGCCGGATCAGGCAAAGGCGAACCTGTCTTAATATTGACGGACTGCTGGACATAGAGGGCCAGTTCGCCTAGCTTCGCCTCGCCAGTAGGCACAAACCGCAAGTATTGAACATTCGAGGCCGTTAAGGGTAAAGTCAACCATTTTCCGTAGTCTTGACCGGAATTAATAATTTTGGTCAGGGGTTGCCACTTCCCGTACTCTCCACCGGCGGCCCAGAACACCTCGTAGCCGCTACCATCACCACCGGCATTAAACCAGCCTAACCGGCTTAAATTGAACCCGGTTTTTAAATCAAGGGCAAAGCTCTTTTCGGGCGAAAGCGGAAACCAGTTTGTAACCGGTAAGGGCGCATTGGGGTCATCCGGGTCAGCGCGGGGTTCGTCAATCAAGGCTGTTAAGGGTGTTTTGGTTTCCGGGTCGGTAGCGGTGGGGCTGGTTTCAAAAATATTTGCCTCCTCAAGATTTAGCCGGCCATTGGCAGCCACCGCCGGAGTCGGGAGCGGGGGAACAACCGCCGGGTTAACCTCAGTCGGGTTGGTATCCTGGGGGAGCTTTTCACAGGTTATAAAAGTCATGGTCTCGCCAACCTTCAAGCTGGTTTTACCGTCTCCTCCTACCACCAGTGACGAACGGTTTGCCTCAAAACTGGCCTTGCTGGGTATCACGGCACTACAGTTCTGGGTGCCCGGCGGTAAGGCCAGGTTAAAATTCTCCAGTTGTGAGCCATTTCCACTGGTTTTCCAAACCGTAAAAACCCCACCGGGTTTGGTAGTATTTTTAAAGAGATAAGCCCGTACATCTTCCTTACCGGTGCTAATCGCCCGGTCCAGGTAAGTCTCACCCAGCAAGTCTTGCATGGTTGCCAGATAATAATAAGCCGGTTTCTTCTTGTTGGCAAAGTCGGTCAGGCCGGAACTAAAATAGGTTTCAACACTGTTTTCAACCTCATCGTTATAGGTAAAAACAAAAGCTTTATCGACACCTGCCGCCCGGTAAAGTACCAGACTACGCAAAATCCAGTTGGCCTGGTTCTGCTCACCGGCATAAACGCGCGAGTGCGTGGAACCTTGCGCGTAGGTATCCCAGCCGAATTCAGTTACCCACAGCTCCGCACCCGGCACGTTCGCGTCACGCCATTGGCTGGCTTTTACAATATCCCGGCTCACGCTGGCCTGTTCGGGCGGTAGACCGGTTTTATCGTCAGTGGCATACTGGTGAAAATTTAATACGTCGGCGGGAAACCCCCGCCCCTGTTGGTTAGCATATCCCAGCACTCCATAAAGATAACTCAAATCGGTGGTAGCCAACCCGGCCATTACAAACTTCATATTTGGGTCGGCCTGTTTTACCCCGCTTCGGGCGACTTTCCCACCGGCCCCATCATAATCGGCTACCGTCATATTAAAGAATTGTTCTTTGGTAAACTGGCCGACTCCCTTCCACCAGCCATCCGGTTCATTCCAGTTTTCAATGGCCTGGATAAAAGCCTGACCGGTTGGCTGGTTTGATTTCACCAGATTACTGGACGGAAAATTTTTATTTGACCCGTACATTCCGGCAATCTGATAAAGGTAGCTGGCGTGCTTTTCAAACTGCTGGGGCGTCTGACCCTGGCCTTCTTTGAGAACCGGTACAAAATCTCCGGCTTTGGCGGTCCAATTAGCGAAAGCCGGGGCATAAAGGCTATTGTGAAGAATTTTCACGCCCACCGAATGCATACTACTATAGTAGGCGTTATAGTTGAAGAATTCGGGTTTAGTGCCACAACCGTCGGTGCCGTCCAACCCACCGTAATTATTTTCTTGCGGTTCCAGACAATACCAGTTGGCGTAATCGCGCAACCACTTACTGACACGGGCGAAGTCTTTTTCGGTATGGTCTTGATAAAGCCGGTAATCCTGGTTTACCCCGATAAAGTCTTTCATCAAAACTCTGGTAGCGGCGGGTTTAACCGGTTGGGCCGGTTTAATATTTGAGGGCGTACCGACGGTCGCGGTTAAGTTGGCCTGATTTGTGTCGGTAGTGATGGCTGTCGGGTTAGCCGGGGTGAGATTACCCGTCCTGGGGGACGATGGATTTACAGTGGCTGGCGGGGACGGTTGGCCGGGAGTGGCGGTTGGTTCGTTACCACAGGCATTTAAAACCAGAACCAAAACCAACCATCGACAAGCGGCCCTGACAAACGCTAACGCCATCTTTTTATTGGATAAGAGACTAGAGTTCATCGGTTTGTATTGCACAGGTTGCATTTCTTCTTTTCTACCAGATTTAGGCTGGGTACGCATATAAGTGGATTGCGGGAAAGTGTCAGGCGGTAAATATTAACTATCGGGGAAATTCACAATTACTGGTACTAATTTCAAATGTAGAGAACTGTAATTCACGGCGTTTAGAGACCCTCTGGCTAATTACTCTAATACCTACCGGCCCGGCTCAAGTTAGTAGTTTCCAAAAAATTTGCTCTTTTTGTGGTAGCTAAAAAAAATCAAAGAGTACCAAAGCGATCAGAACGCTCCCCGTTGCAAAATAACGGCTGGAATTGTTTTTAGCAGGATTACCATGTCCGACCAGAAATTACGTGAAACGGCATAATAGTTATCCAAAATCGTGCGTTCTTCCAGCGATAGATTACTGCGTCCACTGATTTGCCATAGACCGGTCATGCCGGCGGGAGCTTCAAATCTCAATTGCTGCCAGGTCTCGGTTAATTTAGCGGCCTCATAAAGTGGCAAAGGCCGGTTGCCCACCAACCGCATATCGCCTTTGATCACGTTAATCAACTGGGGTAATTCGTCCAGACTGGTTTTCCGAACAAATTTACCGACTTTAGTTACCCTCGGATCGTTTTTGAATTTCAAAAAGGTATCTTTGCTATACTCGTTGTTAGCGAGCATATTTTTCAAACGCTCTTCCGAGTCGGTGTACATTGTCCGAAATTTGATAAAGACAAACACCTGGCCCGGATGGAAAAAGTTTTTGGTATTTTGTTTGCGCTGCCCGACCCTTAACTGGGTATAAAATACTGGACCCTTCGACTCGATTGCAATAGCCAGTATCAAAAGCAAGAATATCGGTGAAAACAGCAGCAAAATAATCAAAGCCAGCAGGGAATGAATTAGCTGGGCTACTATATTACCAAAGGGCGAAGTCTGGTTTGAGCGGAGTGTGGTCGGGTCTGAGATTTGTTGAACTTCCATACTCCGAACGTTTGCGATTCGTTCGCCGTTAAGCACGCTATTCTCAAAGTTAGTAGCTAACCCCAGCCTGGTATGGTCTAATATTACCACCTGATCCAGTTTTACCCCTCGGCTGAGATGGACGTAATTCCCAATTACCGCCGGGCCTTTGATCACCACGTCCTGATCAATTTTACAGCCCTTACCAAAAATCACCGGGCCTTCCGTTTGCATCCGAATACCGGTCGGCTTTTCAACCGGGGTTTTTTCTTGCAAAATAGGGTAGGCGAGCTTAACCCGCTGGGCCGCCAGGTCCATATTAACCTGCCAGTATTGCTGGTAATCGGTTATCCGCCGGTAGTATTCCTCAATTTCGATCACCTGGACTTTGTAATTGTGTCTAATTAATTCCGGCAATAAATCCCGCCCGATCTGATAGGGTTTATTCCAGGGTATCAGGTCTATAACATTGCTGTTAAAGATGTAGAAGCCAGTATTAATCAGGCCCTGTGAAACGTGTGAATTTTCTTTACTGATCGAAACCAATTCGCGGTTTGCATTCAGGGTCACTTGTCCATAACCGCGTTGTCCAGGCTGGCGTTGGCTTACCAGTAAAGTGGCCGCCGCCTCGCTCGACTGGTGAGTGTTAAGAATATTTTCGATCTGGATACGTTCCAGAATTACATCTCCCATCAGTACAATAAACGGATCGACCGGTCGACGCGCGATCCGTTGCAAAATGTTGGCACTACCGAGTAGATGCTGTTCAAGCGAGGGTTTTATATTGATGTGATCCTGTGGAATATTTTGCAACAAACGCAGCACATTGTTAGCACCATGAAACATATTGACGGTTACTTCATCAACCCCAAGACTGCGTAATAAGCTAATTGAATGGACTATCATAGGCACGTTAGCTATCGGAATGGTTGGAACATGATGAAGTTGCTCGGCCCAGCCGGTCCGGTCGCTCAAGGCTCCTGCTAATAAAACGGCCTGCATAGGTTAATCCTTAATATACTACAATCAACACAGTTGGCTAGGAAAGTAAACTATGAACCGGGTTGCGAAAAGAAGGCCTGGTTGGCTATTCGAAGGTAGCGATTTGATGCAAATTAGCTTCGATGGCTTCCCGGTATAAGGTCGCCGGTACCTCACAAAGAATAATATTGTGCCCGTTACACTCTAGTTTACAGCAAAGCGCGGCCAGTACCGCCAGCAATGCGATATTTGGCTTCCTTAAATTTTTGATCGATAAGCGCGTGTAGCGGGCCTGTTTGGCGTGATGATCCAGCACCGGCTCTAAATCCAACAACTGCTTACGGTTAAGTTTACCCACTAAATTGACATCGAGGACTCTGGAGGTGGGGTCCAGGCTTAGATTATACCAACTAGCCGGTTTCAGGCTATCTAAACTGGAAACATTAGATTTTGTGAGCCATCTGAAACGCAATTTGGGGATCGGGCTGCTTAATACAGCCTGTTGGCTGGTAGAAGAGCTGGCACTATTAGAGGTCATATTGGATTTAAGTTGGTTTTTCATTTTTTTCTCTCACGTTTAGGCTATCAAAACTCACTAACCACTAACAAATAAATAAACTATTCAGGCTAGACTTAATCCTAAAGTCTATTCAAAACCCACCGGAGTTGAATGTGCTGCCTTTTGCCAGATTACCGAGTGACGGCCACTAAAGAAACGATAAAGTCCTACCAGCGCGGTCAAATTGGTCAGGACAAAATAGCCCGGAACCGATAGGAGACTGACTTTGCGCCCAGTGCTACTTACGAAAATACCGGCCGCCGCCAGAAAATAAAATAGTATTTGCATTCCAAACACCCGCCGATAAAACCCGCTATTTTTCGCCAGAAAAAGATTCAACGGGATCAGCGTTAACATTGCCAACGGAGCGACCGCCCACCGCATTGCACGATGCGAAATATACTGAAAAGACAACATTCCATATCGAGGGTTTAACAAATCGCGCAACCACCAGATAGATTGAAATCCACCGGAGGCGATCCGGGTTCTTCGTTCAAAATCTGCCCCCAGATTTAGCAGATCTTGTTCGGTGGCCTGGGCCAGCGGGGCATAAATAATCCGAAAACCTTGCCGGGCGACCTGCATCGACATTACAAAATCTTCAATAATAGCGTTATGAGGCGGCCATTCAACCAGATCACGTCGAATTGCAAAGATTTCGCCGGCGGCCCCCACCACACTATAAACCAGGCTGTCTTTCTGCTTTAAATAGGACTCGTACCGCCAGTAGAGACCTTCGCCGGAACTTTTTCCATTGGCGGCCTTGACCCGCTTTTCCCCGGTTACACAGCCAACCCTCTCATCGGCAAAAGGAGCTACCAGCTGGACAATACTTTCGGGATTATAGAAAGCGTTAGCATCCGAGAAGATTACAATATCACCGCTGGTAAAAGGTAAGACCCGTTTCAGGGCGGCTAATTTCCCGGCCCGACCCGGTGAATGATGGATGCTGATCCCCTCTGAGCGGTAACGCTCGGCAATACTTTCGGTGCCATCGGTAGAACCATCGCACACTACCACGATTTCAAGCATTTCCTTCGGATAGTTCAGGGCCAGCGAATTTTTTATTTTAGCTTCAATAACACTTTCTTCGTTATAGGCGGCGATCAACAGGCTAACCGAACGAAATTTGTTATCCGCACGAACGGGCTGTGGTCGGAATTTAGCCAGTAAGGTAATTACCACTCCATAACCGGCGTAGGTATAACCAATCGCTGAAAGTAACGCCCAGAAGAGGAACTTTAAGACCAACATCGCTTGCCAAATCTCCGCTATAGCTTGATGAATAATCATCATAATAACAACAATAGCTAATGTACGATTGTACGATTAAGAAAAATAGGTATGGCTAACCGCCTGGAATAATGAACCTAAAAAAGCACTTTAGTTTGTTTTTACCCCCACCGGTGTTTGATAGAACTCTGGTTTCAAATGTCTGGTTAAAACGGCTAAATAAGCCTTAAAACTCTGCCTGGCGGCTTCATCTCGGCGTACCACCCATTTTGCACCCCAATATCCCGCCCAAAATATCAAACCGACCAGGGCTTTAATTAGATACATTACCAGCGTAAAAAAAGAATTATGCTTGCGGATAAGCAAATAGCGACTCCGGTACTCCTGGATCATCATCTTGAGGGAAGCTTGTTTAGAAGATTGCCCACCATAATGGACGATACTAACTTTTGGTAATAACATTATCTTCCAACCCCGCTTTCGCAGACGCTGCTGTAAATCGACTTCCTCGCCATACATAAAAAAGCTTTCGTCCAACAACCCAACTTCTCTTAAAGCTTCGTTTCGTAGCATCAAACAGGCTCCAATGATCCAATCAACTTCCAGCGCGTCCCGGTCTGGCTGCTCAACCGTGCCGGGTGTCAGGTGGAACAATTTTTTAACCAGCAGATTTCGCCAGAATGAGGCAAAGAAATTATAGAAATAATCGTAAGACCGCTGATTAGTACCGTCTGGGTTGAGTAATTGAACTCCGGTGGCTCCAACTGTCGGATTTTGCTGGAGGAAAGCCACCAATGCATCGAGGCTACCGGGCTTGACTTCCGTGTCCGGGTTCAGAAGCAGTACATACTCGGTCGGTTGCGCTTGCCGGATCGCCAGATTATTTGCGGCTGCAAACCCATCGTTTTTTGGGTTAGCGATTAAATTTACCTGCGGAAAACTTGAATTTACCATTTCAGCACTGCCATCGGTAGAAGCATTATCTACCACCCAAATTTGATAAGTCGTGCTGGTGGTGTCCAGGATGGTTTTAAGACAGTTGTAAAGCAACTCACGCGTATTCCAGTTCACTATAACGATTGTTGTAAGAATTGAGGGATTATCTACAAACATTATTGCATCACCTTATTCAAACTTAAGTGTTTCGACTGCTTTATTCAGCTTGATATGCCAGCTATAAAGCCGTTAAATTAACCATAGTCGGTACATTCTTTATAAAAGATAATCCGAAAACCCTGGGCTGGGGATTTGAAATTTAATAAAGCACGAACTTTATAAATTTCTAACTGTTCCGAAAGTTCGAGACCGTGAAAAATAATCAGGACGTGTAGTATTGCGAAGCAAGGTCAGTAGCTAAACAAAAATAGAAGTAGAAGTATTAAAAAATCTGTTGAAATCAGATACCGCTTGTTATAAGCTGATTGAAAGTCTAAAAGTCTAAAAGTTACTTTAGGCTCTTCTCTCTAACAAATTTTTTGGTTGTTACCTCACAAACCACTAAAATACTAAATACCATACTAATATTTTAATCATACATTATAATTCCTACAAATGCAACCAAAATATTAAGAATATTTAACGAGCTTAACCTTTTGGTGTGTAAAATCCACTCAAATTGATTACCTTGTCGAGTGAGTTTGAAACCCCTTTAGATTTACCCTTGATTTTTAGCTAAAGCTGGTTTAGATAGTCATCTGAAATGCCAGGACTTGAGCCTGGCTGAGGTCTTTTGTAAAAAGTTTTCACTCCTTACATATATGCCTATATGCCTATACCGCAAAATCTGAAATTATGATTATTAGGACTTTCGCTCGAAACAATTTCTCAAGTTCAAAACCTGGTAAAAACTTTGAGTTTTCACTTTCAAGAGCGAAAGTCGTGATTATTTAGCTAAACGATTTACCACCAGTCCTTCCAGTTGAGCGTAACCTATCATGAGATTGTGCAAACGCTCATGATCTATTTCAACCGAGGACTTTTTACCATTTACGACATATAGCACATTCTGAAAATACTGAGCCAGGACCAGCGCATCCGAGGCCTCCTCAAAAGCCGGCGAATCACAAATAATTACCTGGTAGGTTTGGGTCAGATCGCTTAAAGCGTTGGTAAGATCGGCCAGATGGATCAAGCCATTAGCCTGGACCGGTAGTGAAGAATAGGCTAAAACGTCCAGTTGGGCCACCTCGGTTGGGTAAACTTTTAGGCCGGTATCGGCATCGACTATATTAAAGCTGTTTAGCAGCTCAGGCCGTTTGCGGTTGCAATCCACCAACAACGTGCGACAACCCGCTTCGGCCATAGCGATCCCCAGATTTTTGACCAGCGTGGTAGAACCGTTACGGGCCAGGCTAGTAGTCACCAGGAAGCGAATACCGGTTGATTTGGGTTCACCCGCCACCCACCGTTCCAGTGTAGTGCTATGATCGTCAGTTACTACCTGGTTTACCTCAGCTTTCAAATCCGGGTTCGTAATGTCAGTTCCCAATTTAGTGCTACTGGCTGTTTCTGGTAAAAGGGGGGTCCTGGATTGGTCGGCTTTCAGGTCCATCCGGTGATTTGCAATCATTTTGTAAGCCAGTTGCCGGTAACTATCCATTTCACTATCCGATATGCCAGGTTGCCTGAGTTTGATACCGGGCATTAGGTTGCCTTGTGGTAGCGAACCTTTTTTTATCTTCCATTGTGGAATGCCGCCGATAACTGACCAGGGGTAAAGCTCGCGGGCCGTAACCAGCGAGTAAATCGAACGATTAAAATAGCTTAGTGCTAACAACAACAGTAAACTCAATACGACAGCCGTGCCTACCGATAAACCGATAAACAGGACCACCTGTCGGGACTGAGGGTCGGCAGTATTGGCAACCTCAGATACATTGACTGAGCCAAGATGCAGATCTGGCAGGGCAAAGAGTAAGGCGTTTGTATCTTTAGCCGCCAGTAATTCATCCAGGCGGGTTTTGGCGATCCTTAGATTAGTTTGAGCGGTGTCGATACCGGAAACCTGATTAAAAGTGTCGTTTAATTGAGCCTGCTGATTTCTATCGATTGGGGTAAGGGCGGCTAATTGCGCGGTTTCCAGTGTGCGCTGTGCCCGGTCCAGCCCATTCTTGGTCAACTCAATTGATACCGTATCTTCGGGATGGGTCAGGGCAGTCGCATAAGCCTCCTGGGCCTTTTGGACCTGGTCAGTCGCGCCCTGGACCTGTTCGGCAGTCTGCTTCTGGCGGGTAGCCTCGGCGGCGGACTGCAAATCTTTAAATTTACTCAAGGCCGTTGTGTAATTAGCTTGAGCCTTGTCAAAATTGTCCTGGGCCAGTTTAAGTTGGCCTTCCGTAAATTGCTCATTTTGACGAAGTTGAAAAGCCCACCGCTGGTTAGAGAAGTTACGAATGTAGGTGGCTAAGTTATTGGTGGTATCGAGGGCTTGCTTTTCGGTCTTAGCCTCAACTGTTATCTTGATAAACTCGGATTTGTTGACTTGAAAGACTTTGATCGCCTGGCGAATTTCTTTCAGGTCCTGGGTGTCCCAGCCGGTTTGCGCGCCTACCGAACGCAACGCTACATTGGTGGTCGAAGCCTCAATAATTGTATTAAAAATCGTCGCGCGGGTATCATAATCAGGTACCCCCTCCACCACATTATTGGTAGTGAAAGAAACCTGGACCAACGTGGAAGCCTCAAAAGTTTTAGGTCTGGTCAGCACCAGAATAGTGCCAAAGACCGCTACAACTACAATTAAAAGTGCAAAGAGCAGCCAATTGCGTTTAAATGTTTTCGAAAATTGTGAAATTTTCATGTTTATCCCTTTATCACTTAAAAAACTCACTAATTGAGGTTTTCGGCTGGGGCCAAACCTGCTGGGCAATAAGACCCGGCTGTAAAAAATCTTGATAGACAAATGAGTAGGCTGAAATTGGGGTTAAAAGGTGTGTTAGAGAGAAACCCGTCTAAACGAGTTGTTTTGAAAAAATGTGGTAGAACGAGTTAGTTGATATAGTTCAAATCGTGTAAAAGTGAACGTTAGGTTTACATAACGATTTGTTCGTTTCTCTAACAGTGTAATTCTCTAACAGTTTTCCGATTGTTTTCTAAAGATCGATCTTGGAACTCAGTAATAGTGTCATACTATAGAATAAATGACACTGCTAATCGACATTCAGAAATGATAATAAACGAAATTTTATAAAAATCTGTTCATATCCTAATGAGTATAGCAACAAAATTTCATTTTGTCCAGACTTTTTCAGATTATCTGATAATTTCTATTGTAGAAAATTGTAGAAAGTAGTAAATAGATTATCGAATACTTGTCTATTAAAATTTGAATTTAAGGTCAAAATGTCCATTTTAGGGTAAAAAGACCGTTTTAAAGTGTATTTCCAAATTTGCTAGCATTTTTTTTTTTTTTGTGTAATACTTATTTTGGATAATGTAGGAAACTTAAAATTTAATTAAAGGCTTATAACCTGTATTTTAGCTATATATTAGGAATTGCCCTTCGATTTATCTATGGAAATTTTAATCTTTTTAAAAATACTAAAAAGACACTGGAAACTGGTGGCTATACTGACCCTGTTGGGTGGTGCCTTAGGTTTCTACTTAAATGTGTCTCAGGAAAAGCAGTACGAAGCGGCGGCCACTCTTCAAATTACGCTTACCGGTCAAACCGAACAGGATATTTTACCTGACGTGCAGGCTCGTAAACTTTTCATTGACTCGCTTATTAATATCGCCACTTCCGATGCCGCGCTCCAAAACCTGGCCGACCAAACCGGCCTGGCTTACAAAGACCGCCGAGAACTTCGCCAAAGTATTCGAGTTTCACGGGTTGGTGAAACCGAGTTTTTAGAGATTCTGGCGCGTTCGCCTTCTAAAACCCTTAGTATTACTTTAGCCAATCGCATGAGTGATTTATTGGCTAAAACCAGTACCAGATTCAAACAAGATCAGCTTTCGACTCTGCTTCAAATTAATCAGGGCCAGCTAAAAGCCAGCCAGGCTGACTATAATCGTCAGTTAGCCCAGACGGATGATCTGATCAAGCAATACGACACCGCCGTACTCAACCGGCAGAGCCTACTATTACGCATCTACAATACCCAACTTGATCAGGGAAGCCTTAATTTCAAGCAAGCTCAGAAAAACTTTGAGGATGCCCTAAATCAGGTGCCCTTAGATGCGGCGCAGGTGGAACTGGCAAAAACAAATTTAATCAGTGCCCTTGACCACCTGGCTAATGTTACTCAATTGAGTTCCGTTCCTTATGACCAGACCCCTACCAGTTACGAGCTGGCCCTGGCTTCCGCTCTGACCAATGCGCTCGAAAGTAGTAAGTCGGCCCGCGAAAAGGTGGATAATTTTCAGAATCAAAATGCCCGTTATAAACAAATCCAACAATTTATCACTGATCAGAATTCCGGGGTGGCTGTAACTGAAGCGGCCTCTCAAGCTTACGGTATCGCAAACTCAATGTGGCTTTACCTGGGTTTACCGCTCGGTGCCCTATTGGGTCTGGTTTTAGCGGTTTTTGTCAACTTTTTCGACCGGGGCCTGGAGACTATTACCTCAATGGTCGGTCCCAAACAGCCGGCAAAACTATTTTTTATTCCATTAGCCCAAACTCTTAAGCTAAAAAGCGGCCTGACCAACGCGGCTTCCCCTCAAATCGCTTCCGACCCGCTTCCTAATTTTGTTTTAAGCGAGGAAATCAACGCTCTGGTAAGTTCGGTAGTAGCCAGATATTATGATCATATTGCCCATAATTCTTCCGGCCCTTTAAATTTTGGCGGGGGCGCAGGACCGGGCCAATTGGGAATAGCTCCGACCCTTGACAACCTGGCCGAAACTGTAACTACAGCGGCCTTGTTGCAAAGGGTAGCCTCACCGGCGGCCTCTAGTACCCTCCTGCTACCGGTACCGGTACCGGCGAAAATTACGCCTTTTAAAATCGTTCTGACCAGCGCAGCCCCGTACCTGCTACCCCCACAACTGGCTATTCAGCTCTCGGTGGCACTCGCCCAGGCTAAGTATCGGGTTTTGCTGGTCGACTTTAACGACAAGCTTGATACGCTAACCAGAGATGCTGGCTTATTATCAACCCAAACCCTGACCCCAGGAGTTGTAAATCCAACCAGCTTTCCCAATCTGGGACTATTAGCCTACAAACCCAAAAATTCTATAGCTGAAAGCTCAGTTTCACTTTCCGTTCTTTCCGTTCTTGATCCTGAATTTGACGCTCTGACCGAGACTTACGAAATTGTAATTTGTAATGCGCCGCTACTTTCCGAAAATAGCCCTTTGTTTGGCCCTACGGGGTATTTTAATCATCTTATGTTGGTTACGTCCCCTCGTAAAGCTGAACTAGCTAACTCGGCCCAGCATCTAAGACCCCTTCTTGACAAGCAGACCAACCTGGAATGGGTCGTAGTGGACCAGCAACCACCAAAGCATCTAACCCCGGATCGCTCAAAATGGCCCATTAAAAACTTATTCCAGCATAGTATTGTAAAATTTGCGGCGGTAATTTTAGGCGGTTTGCTTTTAGCTTTCCTGATTAACCGTAGCGGCCAGCCAAAAGAAGCCCTTATTATTATTACGTTAGGTCTGGCTCTTCCGACTGGGCTAATCCTTACCTTTAATCCCCGCTTATCGCTGTGGACCTTACTGGCTTTCGCAAACTTCCTTTTCTTTCTGAACCGCTTTGCCCCGGAAGTCCCGATGGGGTTAGGACTGGAAGCTTTAATACTGGCCGGGGCAACCGGTACACTCTTTAAGGCTAACCTTGAAAGACGTAGACCCCACTCGAACCTCCCCCGTCTGTTAAAAATTGGTCTGATAGTCTATAGTCTGTATGGGGCCTTTCAGATATTTAATCCAGCCGCGCCGGGCCTGATAAACCGGTTTTACGCGCTGCGTTGGCTGTTGCTACCGGTTGTGTTACCCTGGCTAACCTCAGTCTGGTTAGGTAACGGTCGGGATATACGGCGGTTTTTCCTGGTCTGGCTGGGACTGGTTTCTACTGTAATGGTTTACGGCATCTGGCAACAAGGGGTGCCAGGGGGCAGCTATCGCTTTACCAATGCTGAATGGGACTGGTTGTCGGTAAACCCCCAGCATATCCTCGGCGATACCATCCGCATCTTTAGTACGCTGGGTAGTGCCGATGCCATGGGTATGTATATGGTAACAGCCGTCATTCTTTCGTTGGGGCTACTGCCAACCAATATTGTCTCGCCAAAATTTAAGCTGGTTCTTTTAGGACTTATTCCGTTAGCCCTGGTTGTAATGTTATGGACCCTGACCCGCAGTGCTTACGCCGGATTACCGATTGGTTTGATTGTAGTTACCCTGATGACCCGTAATCGCTGGCTGATTATACTTACTTCGGTCCTTTTTTCCAGCTATATAGTTTTGTCTATCACCGGTATAGGCCAGAGCAACACCTACATTGCCCGTTTCTTTACCTTGACCCAGATCGAAAATGACGACTCTTATCAGGTTCGGCAACAAATACAGGACCGGGTAATAGAGAAAGTCTTTACCAGTCCCTTCGGTACCGGCACCAACACCACCGGGGAGGCCGGTTCAAAATCGCTGGCAGCGGTGGGCGGTGACCAGTCGGATGCCGAATTAGCCGGTACTGCTACCGACAACTACTATTTGCGGATCGGTCTGGAAACCGGGTGGCTGGGCGTATTGGCCTTTTTATTTTTGATAGGTTGCGTGCTTGGTACTTTCTGGCAATGTTTTAACAAAGCTAAAAGTAGCACCGCCCGTTATTTATTAGCAATTTTTCTGGCTGTTTTAAGTGCCCTGCTTTTTGGAAGTTGGGCCAATAATTATTTTCAATATCCACCAATCACCCAGCTATTCTTTATGAGCCTGGGATTGCTTGGACCGCTGGCCGAGGTTAGTGAGGCAGACCTTAAACCCACCAGCCAGCCTTCAGGCATCGACCCATGGGCCGTCCCCAAAATTTAACTTTTTAAAGAAGCCCTGGTTTCCCTTTCATTATTATTTTTAACTTATTTTCATATTGGTTAGCTGATGATTTGCTTTCATCATCAGTCAAGCACACTACTGAACGAGAGTATAGGCAATGCAAAAAAAATATTGTAACCTCGCTATACAAACCCTGGTTATGCTGTCAGCTCTGCTGTTCCTTAACCTGGCTAGTCCTTTGTCGGCCTGGGCCGGGGATGATTTCTATAATGCCCCTTATTATAATGCCCAGGTTACTTATCTAGCTTTGCTGGGTACTCAGTCCCAACTGGTGGCTGCTTCGGAAAATTACCTGGTATGGTTTGGCCGCACTGACCAACCGGCGGCCCCCTTGACCGGCTATGACCGGCTAAATAATAAAATGCTAAATCTGGGTAATGCCAGTACTTCTACCGCTCTCCGCCCGGTGCTAACCGGGAACAGCTTGTATTTCCTGAACGCCGATCAAACTCGCTTGATCAGTTATGATTTAGCTAACAATAAACAGACCGAAGTAGTCAACCGGTCGACCGGTATTAGCCAGTTTGTGGTCACTACCAATTATGTGGTTTTTAGTGCCGATAACAAACTGACTATACATCCTCTGAATAATGCCGCCGAAACAAATATCGAAGTCACCACCCCTACAGTGGAACAACTGGTTGGGACCGATAATATGCTCTTCTGGCACTCGTCGACTGTAACCGATAACTCTCAACCGGAATATGTACTAATCGCCTACGACCTGGTCGCCGGTACCAGCCGGGAACTTATGCGGGCGGGGACTAATTTTCTGAGTGTGGCGGTATCCGGTACTCGCCTGATCTACACCTCGACCGACCCTAAAAAGAACAATGCCGTAAATATCACCAGCTATGATTATGCTAGCAGCACCTATTTTGAGGTCGGCCCAGGGGGTTCGGTGAGTGTTAACGGTGATTTGCTGACCTACTTAAATCAAAATACCTCCGGCCAACTGATCGGGTATGATATGGTAACGCAGCGGCAGTTTTTGGTCAGTAGCTCGGCCAACGAAGCCTTTATCACGGGCAAGAAAATCATCTGGAGCCGCAGTTTTACCAACCGGCTGAGTACCGGTAAAGCTTATTACGAAACGCTACTGCTACCAAGCCTTGAACAGGCTAAATTACCCAGTAACCGTATTAATGAGGCCATCCCGGCTACCCTCTTCTTTTATGATACCGGTCATTCGCTCAGGGGATTTTTCCGTGATTATTGGGAAAATCACGGTGCTCTATCTCAATTTGGTCTGCCTTTGACCGAGGAATATGACGAGCTAAACCCGATTGATAAAAAAGTTTATCGGGTACAGTATTTTGAGCGCGCCCGTTTCGAGTATCATCCTGAAAACTTACCGCCCTACAATGTACTGTTAGGTTTACTGGCTCGTCAGATTAGTGTTGGTCGGGAGTTTGAGGACCCTTTCCTGGCCGTAACCCCGCCCGATAAAGCCAACAGTAGCGGAAAGCTTTTTTTTAGCGACACCGGTCACACCCTGACCGGCTCGATACGTAAATATTGGGAAAAAACGGGGGGCCTGGCAGTTTATGGCTTTCCAATCTCGGAAGAGTTTATGGAAGTTAATCAGGCCGACGGCAAAACCTATTTGGTTCAGTACTTTGAACGTAGCCGTCTGGAATTCCACCCTGAAAATACCGGTTCGATCTACGAGGTCCAACTTGGGCTGCTGGGAACCCAGATTCTAGCCGGGCGAGGCTGGTTGAACTAGAAAATGCTCGTCAGGTTTACCGGTAAAAAAGTTGGAATGTACCGAGGCCTGGCTGAGATTTAACTCTTTGGCGGGTTGTTTTGTGATTTAAATTTGGGGGTTGCTAAACGTTGAAACTATTGAAGAAACTCGCCATAATAGCCCTTTTTTTAGGGTTGGGCTTAATAGTAGTCTGGCTCCTGGTGATGAGTGTAAGCACCAACGGCCTTTGGACCCTGTTTTATATACCCCAGGCTGGTTTATTAGTTTTGTTTGCTTATATTTACGGGCCGGTTTTGCTTTCAATTCTGGCCCGGCCCTTGCTGAAAAAATTGATCTGGCCGAATTTAGCCTCGGCCCCGGTTGGGCCGCAAACACCGACCCAAAATTTTTTGATTATTATACCGGCCCACAACGAAGCCAGCGTGTTGCCGACCTTGCTGAAAAGTATCCAGGCGTTACAATACCCGGCTAATCTGGTTAAAGCCTGGGTAGTTGCCGATAATTGCGCTGATAATACGGTGGAACTGGCTCGAACTTATGGATTCAACTGTCTTGAACGCCACACCGACCGGCCTTCCAACAAAGGTCAGGCCCTCACTTATGGCTGGCAAAATCTAAAAAATGACCCATTTGTTGTCGATAAATCGCCGATTATTTTACTTATTGACGCCGACTGTGAACTGGCCCCCGCTTATTTGCAAGCTCTTAACCGGGCTTTTTCACGGCCCAATAGTCCGCAAGTTTTACAATCCTTTCGGGCAATCAGTAACTACCAATCCAGCAGCGTTTCCACGCTGGATGCCGCCGCCGAAGCCTTGCGGCAGTGGGTTGAACTGGGTAGCCGCTATTTGCTGGGCCTGGAGGGCCGGATATGTGGGACCGGGGTGGGTTTCCAACCGGCGGTATTCGCTTATTTGATGGAGCTTCAGCAACATAACCTGGCCGAGGATAAAGCCTGGCAGGCCAGTCTTTTTAAGCCTAATTACCGGGTAGGCTGGTGCCCGGCGGCACATCTCAGTACACCTTCGACTGAAAACAGTGACGATTTCAAAAAGCAAAGACGGCGTTGGGTTAGTGGTCAGCTATCCCTGATCAAAATGTACGCCGCCCCTATGCTCAAACAGGGCTTACTCAGGGCCAATTTATCCCAATTGGACTATGCGCTGAGTATTCTCCAGCTACCTCGTTCTTTTATGCTCGGTTTGGGCGGCCTGTTTGGCCTGATGGCATTAATCGTGCCCCAGAGCGGCCTGGTGGCCTGTTGGGCCTGGTGGTTGCTGACCGGCTTATTCTTCGGGTACGCCGCCTATGGTCTTTTCCTAATCAAGGCTCCGGCCCGGCTATACCTGCGGTTGTTGAAGGCCCCACTGCTGGTCGGGCAAGTGTTTTGGCTTACCTTTCGAGGCTTACTGGGTGGGAAAGTTAAAAACTGGGAAGCTATGCGGGTGAGTTCGACTGAAAACACTGTCGAATTAACGAATGTAAACCAAAGTATAGTGGTAGATAGTGTAGTTGTAGATAGCAACTAAAGAATTAATTGGTTGGAGTTATACATAAGATGGCTACCGAGAGTGTCCCGGTACTGATGTATCACGCTTTACTCGAACAACCCCGGTCGGATTTACACCGGGTCCACATTTTACAGAGTAAATTTATCGAACAGATGGAATGGCTGGCCGCCCACGACTATACGACAATATCACCGGACCAGTTATTGGATGGGCTAAACGGGCGAACGACTTTAGGACCCCGGAGCGTGGTTTTAACCTTTGATGACGGCTACCTTTCCTTGTATCAGTTTGCCCGCCCTTTGCTGACCAGGCTGGGGTTTGTAGCAACCCTGTTCCTAACTACCAACCCGGTCGGGCTGGCATCCTACGACAAAGAAAGTAGTTTCAAAGCCGCCGGTTATCCGACCTATGACCGGCCTCTGAACTGGGCGGAACTGGCCGAAATGGCGGAGGCTGGCTGGTCCATCGAATCGCACAGTTGTAGTCATCCATTTTTATCGAAGCTGGATCCGGACCGGTTGCTGGATGAACTGGCAAAATCCAGACAACAAATAGAACAACACCTTTCAAACCCGGTCCACTTCCTGGCTTATCCGTATGGTGACTATAGCCAGCGGGTTCTGGCGGGGGTAAAAAAGGCCGGCTATAAAGCCGCTTTTACGGTACATGATGGTAAAGTTTCGGGTGAGGACCGGTTTCGGCTGCGGCGTATCGAGATCAATAACGGCGATCAATTAGCTGATTTCTGTAATAAAGTAAAAACCGGTTATAGCTCTGAGCGGCAACAGCTTCGGGCCAGGGTACGGGACCTGGCTTACGCTTCGCCGCTGGTCAAAGATGTGCTAAAGACGCTGGTACCCACAAAGTAATACTGTCTGGTTTCGATTTAGTTTTGATTAGGCAAAGGCTAATTTTTGATGAAACCTCTCGAAACGGCTGAAAGTAGCAATGATATTATCTGTATTTCGATATTAGACTGGAACCATCCTACCTTAATTCATGCCGTTGGTCAGATAATGGAGCGTTTTGCCAAACAGGGTCAACGCGTATTTTTTGTAAACCAGCCGCTTCGCTGGCTAAACGACTATAAGCAAATCCGAAAAGAAAGCTGGTTGCGTCGGAAACTGATCGACTGGCGCAAAGGCTTTGTAGAGGTAAGTCCAAATTTTTATAGTTTTACGCCCCCGCCAATTTTACCCCTGAACCGCATCAAATCACGCCGGATATATAATATATTCCTGAACCTTAATTCGCGCCTATTCCGGGCCAGCTTAAAGCGAGCGTTAAAGCCCTGTCACGTAATTGACCCGATTGTATGGATTTCGCTTGATCCTGAGCTTGGCGAGGCTATCCTGGGTAAACTGGAGGAAAGAGTCTCGGTATATCACTGTATCGACGAACTCAGTGGCTTCACCAATCTCTCAAAAAACCTGCTCGATTTAGAACAGGAAGTTGTCCACCGCTGCAATCTGGTGATTGCTACTTCCGAGCGTTTGAGTGAAAATAAGAAGGCTTTTAACCCCATGGTTTATACAGTCACCAATGCTGCCGATATAGAACATTTCAAAAAAGCCCTCGACCCCTTACCCACTCCGATTGATCTGGCTGCCGTTCCACATCCCCGGTTTGGTTTTATCGGTCAGTTTGAACAACGCTTTGATGTAGAAATGCTACAAGCCGTTGCTACCGCCCGGCCTGACTGGCACTTTGTATTAATTGGCCCGGTCAGGGAAGGCTACGCCGAAGGTAATCCTTTTCTCCAGCTCCCAAATGTTCACTCGCTTGGCCCGCGCCCTCATGAACAACTTCCGGCTTATTTAAGAGGCCTGGATGTTTGCCTGATCCCCTACAAAATTGACCGGCTAACAATGGGCATCTATCCGATGAAGTTACATGAATATCTGGCTTCCGGCAAACCGGTTTTAGCCTCGGCTTTGCCGTCTTTAAGCCAATTTTCTTCTGTAATTACAATCGTAAATAATGCCCAGGAGTTTTTGGTGGCGGGAGAAGAAGCCCTGAGATACCTGGATGACCCGATTTTAATTGCCGACAGGGTTTCGGTAGCCGAACACAATGATTGGAGTCAGCGTCTACTAGAAATCAAGCAAATTTTGCTTCCCTATTTAGGTGGTAGGTCAGGTTAGGTTAGTTTAATCAAACCCCACTCAGCCACTCAGCTTTCTGGCTGATAGCCGAATGGGGTTTGATATAGGCTGGTTAAACTGGTTTAACGGCCCCAAACCCGCATCTCGGAGTAATAACCCAGGGTCCAGCTGGCATTGTTAGGATTATCCAACCAGAAGCGGATGTACCGGGCGGCCCGATTACCAACTGAGATCGAATTCCAGCCCCAGTTAATACCAGTATCTACACCATTAGCATTGGTTAAAGTTTGCCAGTTTACGCCATCCTGCGAATACTGGACCTTTGTACTGGGCGCATGGTCGGTTCCATAAACAAAATAATCCACACTACTAACCTGACGGTTAGCACCCAGGTCTAATTTTACCCAGGCAGATGCTACGCCACTCACTGACCAATAAGTATCAAGGTTATTATCGATCAAGCTACTGGCCGACAAACCTGTATCACTGCTCGAAGCTTGAACCGCTGAAATAGCTAAGGTCGAGTTTACTCCACCGGGAGGATTGGTCGGCGCAGGAGCAGTGGTAGGTGGCAGGGGCGTAGGCAAAGTTATCCCAACCGTTTTCGTCGGCGGAATAGCCGTTTTAGTTGGGGTAGGCGGGTTAGCCGTTTTGGTCGGGGTCGCTGCAATAGCGGTCGGGGTAGGTGAGCTAGCCGTTTTAGTTGGAGTGGGGACCGGGCCGGTAGCGGTGTCACCAATCAGGATAAGGGGCCGGGCCGAGAGAGTTAAATTGATTTGACCATTGTTCGGGCTAAGGGTCCGCGTTGTCTTGTTCTGAGACCAATATTGATCCAACAAGCTAAGATTACCTTTTGAGGCCAGATTAAAACTAACTGAAGCGTTTTCCACATTATTGTTGGTTCGGCCCCACAGAATAGTGATAGTCTGCTTATTACTACCATGAAAGACAGCTCCTCTAACAGTGGGTGGTAGACCGAGGGCATTGGTGGCGGCCAGGTCATAAGTGGCCCCCTCCAGGGTGCGGGCTATAGTTTCGGTGGCAAAACCCGCAACTTTACGTTGAGCTTGGGCCGGACTCGCCAGGCCCGCTATGTCGTAATACATTCCCATGTGGTTGTAACTATCGGTGAGCGAGGTATCCGGTTCCTGATCACTTAGCATATAAGTATATACCTGTTTGAGGTCATTTGACCGAGCTAATATCTGCAACTTGGTAGTATAGTTACTTAACAAATCCATACCACCGGCTGACCCAGCTATCGGCTGCGAACTAAAACCAGTTTCAGTTGTAATAAAATATTTGGCCGGATAAACAGTACCGTTATAACCTCTGGCTGTCAATGAACGCTTGAAATTGTCCCGCTGGGTTAGTAAATTATCAACCGCGTGATCCGAGTCAGTATTGGTTTGCCACTGGTTGTTTGTCAGATTTAGAACGGCATATTGGGGGTAGTAGTGATAGCTAAGAACATCAAAGTAAGCTCCACCGGTCACAGGATAACTGCTGTTTTTGGAGCCGTCCCCCGGATTATCGGTATAGCGTAAAATCCCATCCAAAAAGCCCTCATAACCCAGCCCGCCAGTAGCTACCAGCGCATTAGGGTCGGCCCGCTTAATAACCTCGTAGCTTACCCGTAACATCCGAATATAGCTAAAAATAGAGGCGTTCCAGTGGGGTAAATCCGCCACTTGCGGGGGACTGTTCCACCAGGCGGTTTGGCTAGCTTGCCAGTTATTTGTAAAGTCCGGCTCGTTCCAGACCTCCCAGGTTTTGACGTAGGGTTTATACATTGAAACGGTCTTGTAAACGTAGTTAGCCCAGTAGTTATTGGTATTGACGCTCCCATCGGCGTTCCAGATCGGCTCGTACAGGTGTGACGGAGAATAATAATCAAGGTCCCCATACGAGGTATTGGCCGGAGCATTGGAATGGTTGGCGGACGGCGAACCCAAAAAGGCCGTCAGATTATTCAGATTGTTGGTCTTGTAGTGGTTCATATTGGCTAGTGCAATATCGTAACCCCAGGTGTCCAGATAGTTTTCCGGTAAGCTGACCCGGATCGAATTCATGCCTACTCCGGCTACCAGATCACTGTATTGACTATCGGTCCAATCTGAGTTGCGCCAACCCATATTGGTGCCAAACCGGAATTTATCAGTATAAACCGGTATCTGATTTTGAGCGTTGGTTGTCGCCGCTTGAGCCTGGGGGAGCTTGACAGCCCCTGATAGGGTTAACCAGCTAATGCCCAGACCCACAATAACAACCATCAATAGCAATAATTTCAGATTACGACTTATCTTCTCTCTTTTACGCATATCGTCAACGTCCTTATAGTGAGCAGAAATAAAAAGAAAATTTACCCTCTGCCATAAAATAGCGGTACAAACTAACCGAAGTCAGGTTTGTACTTTTTAGCCTTACTACTCCGGTGTATTCGCAAGCAGTTCACCATTAGATACATATAGATGCAGCCTAAAAGCCTTCTAAAAATTGGCACAACAAAAACTACCCTTCCTGAAGAACATTTTCCTGAAACAGAATGAATTAATTTAGGGAAATAAAAAGGGGAGATTAGGCAGTTTCTGATGACTATAGCATTAGGCTTTGTTTTTGCAGACCTGGTTTATTGTATAAGTATTTAATATTAAAATCAATTAAAAAGGGTAGTACCATTGATTACAAATAGCCTAATATAACTAGGACTTTTTGTACACATGGCATTCCCTTTTTAATATGGTAATTATTTCGTAATGTCTAAGTATGAATATATAGATAAATAAGCTGAAAAATACTTAAAGCTGGATTTGTCACAGTTTGTAACACTCTTGTTGTACTATATTAAGCTGAGTCAGTTGCTACTTTATCATCGTGCCAGCTTTCGATCCGCGTATTATCCACTCGGTAAGTTCTGGTGCGCCGGTTGATCGGAAGGGTAAACGAGGCCAGCACTCCCTGACAGATAGCGATCAGGTTGTACAACTCGTAGGGAGGTTCACCTTTTTGTTTTCTAAGTTCGGTCTGGGCAATTGCTCCTTCAAGGTGGGTTTTAAGCCAGCCCCACAGGCAGACCAGGGCTACCAGGTCGCCACAACGCAAATTTTTTGTAAACAAAGCGGCTACACCGAAATTGCTCCGGCATTGCTGGTCTACCGCCGCCGAGTTCTGGCGCAATCCATCGTGCCAGACCAGGCAATCCGGGCGGTATAACGTTAGTTGGCCTCGGCGCCAGGTGCGGTAAAAATAGTCAGTATCCACCGCGCTCTTCAGGACACTACCACTTCCCAGCGCATTATCGAAAGGGCCGATTAGCCGGTAAGCGGTTTTAGTAAGGGCGAAGTTAGCCCCCATTCCGCTAGCTCCGACGGTCTTGAAATGGTAGAGGGTGGCTGGACCCTCTTTGAAATTTTTAAACACCGGTACAAAATGAGTATCCTGGTTATGCGGTCCAGGCTCGACTGCCCCGATGATCATAGCTAACTGTGGCTGCTCCGAAAAAAGGCGGGCAATTGCAAACGGCCACTCACGGTCCACCCGGCAATCATCATCAGTAAAAGCCACCAGTTCGTAACGGGCCTCGCGCATTTTAAGATTATGAGCAAAGCCCAATCCGACCGTTGGAGATTTGAAATAGTTAAATTTTTTAGAGTCTGAGGCGGCCTCAGACGACAATTGGCGAAAAATAACTTCAGTTTGCCCGCTGTCCTCGTCGCTCTGGTCTATCAGCAATATTTCAAATTGAGGATAACCGGTTTCCAGAATTGAACGGACTACTTTTTCAACGTCCTGCGGTCGGTTGCGAGTGGAGATGGCTATAGTTAGTGGTGGCAGGGGATTATCCGGCCCAACCGGTACGTTCCCCACCGGACCACGTTGCCCGCCGGGCCAAACTTTTTTTAAGCCAGCCCAAAATACCTTCAGGCCATTTGTAATTTGGCTAGCTTTAGACCGCTTTACGCTGTTGCCAGTGGTCAGAGGTAAAATCTTTGGCAAAACCTTTTGGGTTGACCGGTTGTTACTCTTGTCATATTTAACTGTAAACATTGATTTGTTTTCTTTTATGGATCAATTGTCTTAGAATAAAAACCACTTTTGGGATATAACCCCAAAAGAGGAAGTACGGTAGCCCTTTTTCTAAAAGCCTGGATACTCGAAACTCTCTTTTCTTTTCTCAAATCTTAACTTGAAGAGGGTGTTTTGACAAGCCCTATTGAACGCTAACTTGAGGACTTTTTTGCATCACTCTAAAAAGACTATAACGCTGCTTCCTGGTAAAAAAGTACTAGGACTTTTTTAGACTATTTACAACATTATCCCATTCAGACTTTCCCATTAGATAAAAATAAATTTATCTTTTTTGCTGCCTGAAATCTTTAACATCTGATTAATCATCTGACGCAATCTTTTTATGGATATTTCAAAATAAACATTATATTAAACCCAAGCTATCTGGCGTATTCATGAGCGGAATTATTATTTACCAATCAATTAAATCTATAAGCTAAATTTAACTTTATAGACTAAGTTTATTCTAATTTAAATTATACAAGTATTTTATGCAGGCTTGACCTGGTATTTTTATATTTATAATGGTTGCCTCAAAATTTTACAAGGTATTACCGCTGATAATATCACAATGATCCTGATTGGGATGACTAAAACTAATACTTTTATCCAATACCACATATTCTTTTCAGTCAGGAAATTAATTTACTCAAAAACTTTTTAACTAAACCAGCCGTTTTCTAAATTTTTTCCAGAGTGAATTTATAGAAATATTTTTCTTTAAGTGACACTCACTTCACTCTTTCTCCAATAAATAATAATATAGTCATTATTTAGCCTGTTTAACCGCTATTTTGCTTCTAATCTCCGGGCTTTTTTATAGTTTGAACCTTACGAAAATCTGCGTTGAGTCAAATCTAGTTTACAAATTACAATTTTTTGAGGCTAATAATTGTTGTAGCCTTTTAGGGTACTTATTGGGGATTGTTATGTGTAAGTAATAGTGTTACATTTATTGTGTGAATAGGCTCATATAGGGTTATCAATCTTTGTTGCTTTATCCATCTAATACCTTCTTTGCTCATAAAAATAAAGCTGAAAACAAGATTGAGCGAAATCAGAAATAGATCTGATTAGCGTATTAAGTTTGGTAGTTTCACAGAAGAAACTCCCTTTAAATCCAGGTTTTTCCATTTTATTGATTTTATTGATTTTATTGATTGAGTTTTTTCCCAGTTAGTAATTACGATGAAGTAATTTTTTATGGCTTACCTTAAAAGGTAAAGCTTGGATTTATTTTGCTTTTTTTACTTAGTAGTAATTTGTTCATCTTGTTTTAATCCTATTCTTCTATCACAAGATGCACACTACAGGAGAATTTTAATAGTATGGAAGCTAATTCTGCTTCATCCACACCTACACCGGTTGCTCGCCCAAATAAGGCTCTTATAGGCTATATAGCCTACAGTTTGGTTGCACTTATATTACTTGTCACCGCCAGCTGGTTTGCTTTCTTTTCGGTACCGGAGGACGCCCCTTTACATAGTACGGTTGGAATGTCTACCCAGATGTTAATGGCCGAAAAAGTGACTATTCTAAAAAGTGACGGCTCTCCAGTCAATAAGGCCATCGTCGTTTTGGATAATAACCAACAAATCCTAACCGATGAAAACGGGGTAGCTAACTTTGAAGATTTGATGTTACACGATCATTTCCTCGATATACTTTATAGCGGTGAACACTATCATCAGCGGCTCCACGTACACAGTGCCGAGAACCAGATCACCCTGGGTATGAGTCTGGAAACTCGCCGGAGTGGGGCCTTGTTGTTCAGTGCCTTGCTATTCGCCTGGTTAATTTTATTGGTGCTTGGTTTGCTGAAAAAGCACTCCCGCCGGTCAATTGAGAAGCAGTCTCAAACCTCAAAAAAATCAGGCTTATTAGCCTCACCTCGCCGCCTTGTACCGGTTAGCTTAATGGTTTTGTCGTTTGTGTTGGTTTCGGTATTACTTCTACCGCTGGTGACCTCACTTAACAATGAAGCAAAAGCCGCCGGAACTACCCTGGCTTCTTTGCCGGTACCCACCGGTGTTCAGGCTGTTTCCGACGATATGAATGCCATACTCACCTGGAATGGTGGCCCAGACCGCCCAGACCGCCCAGACCTTACCGGTGCTACCGGTTACAAGATTAGCTGGGGACTGGCAGGCCAGCCGCTTACCAACGTCCAGGTTACTACCGAACGTATATTACAATTACAACCGTTAATTAACGGGCAGCCCTATCAGGTAAGTGTGCAATCGGTTGATAATCTTGGAAACGTCAGTAACCCTTCCGCACCGATTACATTCACGGGTAGTAACGCCAGGGTAGCGGCTTTGCGGGCAAAGATGACCGGTTTTTTCGATGATTTTAATCTGCCGGCAGGTGCCCCTGACGAACTAAAATGGAACTCGGCTAACTCGGGCTGTAATGATGCGGCTCACTCCGCTTTTTTTATCAATACTCAGTTTCATGCTCATAGTTTGATTGGTACTACTGAGTGTGACCGTGGTCAGATGATAAGCCGGCCTCGTGGTACCTTCGATTTTACCGGACGCACCGGAGCGATTACTTTCGATTTTGATGGTGAATTCCGCCGGGGTCATTGGTATCTGGATGTCCAGCAAAACTTTATGGATATTAGCGGTCACGTAAATCTCGAAAGTGAAAGTGTCGCCTCCAATCCTTCTAACGTCTTACGGTTCCATCAAAATGAGCAGAGTTTGGGAATATCCTATATTGATGGGCAGGGAATGGAAAAAACTCTGGCTAAAACTGATTGGAATCCCTATCCTCCACTCGACTGGGCTGGTTTAAACCTGGTACCAAATGTGCGCCGCCATTGGGAACTCCAGATTTCCCAAAGTAGTGCCACAATTGTTATTGATGGTAAAGCAGTGCTTAAAGCTCCCTTGAACCTGCCTTTCTCGAAAGCGACCGTTTTGTGGAACGAGTTTGGCTACAACACCGCTAAAACCAACGAAGAATACATTTTAGGTCATTGGGATAATTTTGGATTTGATGGACCACCTTCAAATACTGAAACCCATAACTACCGGACTGCCGGCTATGGTGGCAGTGATTTTACTGAGGTTGTCGGTGGTTCGGTCAAGCGCGAGATCAATATTCCTGACCAACTTAATGGGGCAACCGCCCAGCGTTTGATGTTTACCATGCAAATGAAAACTACTGCCTGGGGATACAATCCTGGTGACAAGGTATTAGTAAACGGCACGCCCTTTGCAATCCCTCAACCGACCGGGGTTGTAGCCGGATTTCAGTTGATTAGCAATATTAGCCCTTACTCGATGGTTATGGCTTTGCCCGGCGGGGTATTAAAAACCGGGATAAATACCTTTGAATTCTTCTTCGCAAGTGGTGGAATCACAAACGTACATACCGAGCTTGATTTTACCAAAGGGGCTGCGCCAGCCTACACTCAGCCGTACCAAGTTTACCCAATAACTACCGTTCCAACTATGCCAGATATTGCGCCTGGGGCCAGTTTTCAGAGCGTTAGCACCAATAAAATTGAATTTGTTGGTCAAGTCTCGCAAGGGGCTAATAATCCGATTTTTCCGGTGAGTGGTAAAGTGTCGGTCCAGGCAATTGCTCATAATGAAATCGCTTTTCAGGGCAGTGGAAAAAACCCTGGCATCGCACGGGTAGAACTCTGGCTGGATCATAAACCGATCTGGACCCAGGATACAGGTGGTACCCCTGTGTTCAATCTAAACTACACCCTTGACACTACGTTATTCCCCAACGGACAGCATGAATTGTTCTTCGTGGCTTTCAATCCAAAAGGTACAATTTCGCTGCCTGATTATTTTCAAAGTGATACTAAAAGTGGGGATTATTATCCGGTCAAAATCAATATTACAAATACGGGGGTAAATTCTAAGCCGTTGCCACCGACTGCCACCCCCTTGCCACCGACTGCCACGCCGACGCCGGTTTTAAGGGTTGGCACTCCAACGCCGACTCCTATCGTTAAACCGACCCAGGTGCCGACCACGGCTCCTGCAACCACTAAGGTGCCTACCGTTCCCGTATCAACCACCTGGCAGTTTAAGTCGGCTGTAAGTGGCAGTATGGTCGCCGGTAGCCTGTTAACGATTAACTCTAACTTTACCAGCCCTAACCTGGCAACCGGTCCCTTCCAGTTGGATGTAGAGGTTTATAATCTGGCGACCGGTCAGAAAGTTGCTCAATGGACACCTGTTCAAAGCTTTACCGCCGGTCAAACAATTACTGTCACCAATTCCTGGAAACCTGGCCCTGGTAAGTATCAGGTCAGGCTGGGTGCCTTTAAGACAAATTGGTCTTTTATCGCCTGGCTACAGGATGGAGCAATTTTCACAATTAAGTAGGAACCGATAGTTTCTAAGGACCGCTTAAATATTTACAGTAGTGAATATTAGGACCGGCCTACAAGGAGGCATGAGTTATGTTTAATCAACATAACTTATGCCTCCTTTTGTCAATTGTCAGTCTTAACCAAGAAGTCTTCAGGCTAAACAGTTTTTCTTAATCCATTAAAACTTTGATATAACCTAATCTCTCCTAGCTTTGTTCAATTTGAATAGAATGACTTTTCACAATCTCTAATTGAGGTGTACACACACTGGTTTTGTATCTTCGCCTTCATTAAAATTCTTTAAGATACTAAATGAGCGGTATATATGTTTTAAATTTCATTTTCTTCTAAATCCCCACCTTTACTTAATCTGGGAGGTTCTATTCATTGGAAATATTAAACAGTCGCATTTTGGTAACAGGCGGGGCTGGTTTTGTTGGCTCTCACATTATAGATGCCTTGTTGGAAGAGGGAGTTGGCGAAGTTATCGCTTTGGACAACTTTGTACGTGGCAATCATAATAATGTGCAAGCGGCTATGAGTACCGGTAAAGTACGTCTGGTAGAAGGCGATGTACGGGATACCGCCCTGGTTGACCGGTTGGTAGATGGCTGCGACTATATTTTCCACGAAGCGGCCCTGCGCATCACCGCCTGTGCAGCCGATCCCAGGGTGGCCCAGGAAGTAATGTTTGGTGGTACTTTTAATGTTCTGGAAGCGGCGGTCAAACACAAGGTCAAGAAAGTTATTGCGGCCAGTTCCGCCTCAGTATATGGCGAACCGGATTATCTGCCGATTGACGAAAAACACCCTTTTAACAACCGGACTTTGTATGGGGCGGCTAAAGTCGGTAACGAGCAGGTGTTACGCAGTTTTAACGATATGTACGACCTGCCCTATGTCGCTTTCCGCTACTTCAACCTTTACGGTCCCCGAATGGATATGACCGGGGTTTATACCGAAGTGATGGTGCGCTGGCTGGACCGGATTGAACAGGGTTTACCACCGCTTATCTTTGGCGATGGCAAACAATCGATGGATTTTGTTTACATTTCCGATTGTGTAAAGGCTAATATTTTGGCTCTCAAGAGTGAGGTCAGTGACGAAGTCTTTAATGTAGCCACCGAAGTTGAGACCACTCTGAATGAACTTTGCCAGGCTATTCTGGTGCAGACTGGGCGAACCGATCTTACTCCCGAATATCGAGAAGAGCGCAAAGTTAATCCGGTGCGGCGACGGCGCGGCTCGAATGTTAAAGCCCACGAGATGCTTGGCTTTGAAACGGAAGTCAATCTGGCCGACGGCTTAAAGGGTTTACTTGATTGGCGGAAAACTCAAGCTGATCTCATCCCCGCCAGTGCCTAGTATTAGCGAAAGGATTGTGGCCCTTTATGACCGTACTAACCAATAAGGCCCGCTTGCAGATACCGATTACCAGGCCTTTTATGGACGAAGCAGAGGCTCTGGCGGCGGCCAATGCCATCCGGTCGGGCTGGATAGTGCAGGGGCCGCTGGTAGCCGAATTTGAGGCGGCGGTGGCGGCCCGGTTGGGCGTAGAGCACGCTATTGCGGTTACTAACTGTACATCGGCCTTACATATTGCCCTGATTTGCAGTGATATTGGACCGGGCGATGAGGTAATCGTCCCGTCGTTTAGTTATATTGCCACTGCTAACGCCGTAATTCACGCCGGGGCGACCCCCATCTTCGTGGATATTGACCCTCGTACCTATAACCTTGACCCGGCTTTAATCGAAGCGGCGACCACCCCCCGCACCAGAGCCATTATTCCGGTGGATCAAATCGGCCTGGCCGCCGACCTGGACCCCATCCTGGAAATCGCCGCCCGTCATAATCTGAAAGTAATTGAGGACGCGGCTCCGGCGATTGGGGCCTTGTACAAGGGACGGCCTATCGGTAGCGTTAGCCCGCTAACCTGTTTTAGTTTTCACCCCCGCAAATCTATCAGCACCGGCGAGGGGGGTTTAATCACTACTAATTCGGCCCAAATTGCTACCAGAGCCAGAGTTTTACGAGCGCACGGGGCCTCGGTATCCGACCTGGCCCGGCATAACGCGACCAAAGTGGTGATCGAGGAATATGCCGAATTGGGCTACAATTACCGTATGACCGATATTCAGGCCGCGATTGGCCTGGAACAGCTAAAGAAGCTTGACTATATTTTAAGGTGCCGCCAAAGATTGGCCGCTCGTTACAACGAAAAGCTGTCACATCTGACGGGTGTAACCACGCCTTTTGTGCCAGATTATGCTACTCATACCTACCAGTCTTACGCGCTTCGCCTGGACCCAGCCTGTACGCCTCCAAGAGAGCAAATTATGGCCGAAATGTTAGAGTGGGGGGTGGCTACTCGACGTGGGGTGATGGCAATCCACGAGGAACCTTATTACCGGCTAACGCGCCAGGTTCAAACCAGCTTGCCGGTGACTGAAGCTGCTACCAGAAATACCTTATTGCTGCCGATGTACACTACTATGAGTGAGGCTGAACAGGATTATGTTGTAGAAGCTTTCCAGCAGTGTCTTGGCAATTAACTTAGGATAAATTACCAATGCTACCAGATATATCGGAATTAAGTGAACCTGTAGCCCCTTTACTTTCTGTCACCGTACTCAACTATAATTACGGACATTATTTACCTACATGTTTAGCCTCAATACTTGCCCAACAATTTGTTGACTACGAGATAATTCTAATTAATGATAATTCTACTGATAACTCACTTGATATTATCCAGCCTTATTTAAAAGATTCGCGCATCCAACTAGTCCACCATTCCGAGAATCAGGGTTTTGTAAAATCATTGATTGAAGGTTGTGAGCTTTCACGTGGTAAATATATAACAGTTATTTCAGCCGACGATTGGATTTATACCAAAGAAGCTTTCAGCCAACAGGTAGCAGTAATGGAACAGGATGAGGCTATTTCTTTTGTTTACACTGCTTATGGTCACTTTAACGATGCCCATGAGTTGAGTTACATCTGGCGAGCCTCCAGCAATGATTTTATTTTGAATAAGCAAGAAGCTTTTACAGAATTGGTTTTCAATCCTTACATTCTTCATACCGGTACGATTATTCGTAAGAACATGTACTATGAAATAGGTGGTTATGCTTCTAACCTTAAGTATTCGGTCGACACTAGGTTGTGGCTTGGTTTGTGCCATTTGGGTAAAGTTGCTTACCTCAATCAATTACATTACGCATACCGTCGGCACGGCAACAATATGTCTAAGAACGTCACCTCACTTCGTATTGCAACAAACGAAGTTTTAGATGCTATAAAGTGGTCGTTTGATTTGTGGCCTGCATGTGAGGACCGTCAGTGGCTCCACCATCTACAAAACATGGCGGAATGTAAAGCTTTAATTGCATTTGCCATAGATGATATTTTTAATAGTGCCTATTTGGCGGGCTGGAATTCGTTTCGAGTTTCTTTTCAACTACGGCCTTTACAAACTCTTTTTCAACGCGGTACTTTACTCATTTTTTTACGTACATTTTTAGGGCGGCGGGGATATAATCGGTTAGAGCAATTCAAAGCACTTTATAGTCCAAAAACTCGCCACCGGTTGGAAACAGATAGTTTAATAAAAAACTTCAAAAACCCGCCGATTTAATCAGTTTTTGAGTTCTAATATCAAAACCTTTTCGCAAACTAGAAGTTTTACGCAGGAACATTAGTTATGCCTTATAAAATTAGCTTTGTAATGGATCAAATTGCCGGTCATATTACAAACTACCGTAACTTACGTAGCGTAGCCGACAAAGACGCTGATATATTAGCCGACTGGCACGAAATTTACTATCACAAGTCTGAAGGTAAAATCGAATTCGTGCGGGAGAAGGTCCTGCCCATTATACCGAGCTATGTAAGCGGGGTCTTGCGGGGTACACTTGAAATCCAACGCGCCATGCATAATTACCGGCAATACGATGCAATCTGGACTAATGCTTCGGTGGGTCTGTTTTTCACTCACGTGTATAAACGGGTACCCACTCTGGTTGATTTCGATTCGACCCCCCTCCAAATTGATCGCATGGAAAGTTATGGCTCCGGTAGTGCTGATCCTAAAGTAATAGCTAACTTGAAATGGCGTTTATTCCGCAACGAATTACGGTCAGCTACCTTGTTACAGGCCTGGTCGAACTGGGCTAAACAGTCTGCGATCACCGAATATGATATTCCGGCTGAGAAAATAGTAGTAAATCCGCCTGGGATAAATCTGCAATTCTGGCATCCGGGTACTATAGAGAAGAGCAGTCAGTCCGACAACATCTTACGGGTGTTATTTGTGGGGGGTGACTTCCGGCGTAAAGGCGGACCCCTGTTACTGGAGTGGTATAAAGGCCAGGACCCGCTCCGGTGTGAATTACATATTGTGACAAGGGAACCGGTCGAAAAAAGACCCGGCGTATACGTTTATCATGATATAGAACCAAATTCTGAAAAGCTAATCAGCCTCTATCAAAATAGTGACCTGTTTATTTTACCCAGCCTGGGAGAATGTTTTGGCATTGCCAACCTCGAAGCGATGGGGGTGGGACTACCGGTCATTGCCAGTGATGTTGGCGGTATTCACGACATTATCGAGCCAGGCCGTAACGGATTTATAGTACCCAGTAATAATTTACCGGCCTTGACGGAAGCTATTTCCTCAATACTGGATGATCAGAATCGTCGTCAGGAAATGGGCCGCCAATCGCGCTTGCTGGCCGAGCAAAACTTTGATTTGCAATCTAATGCAATGCGAACTTTTGATTTTCTTAAACAGATCGCTAATTCAAAACCGGTTACTCAAAGTGCTATAGCTTAGTTGAAGAAAGGCTCCAATCTCAATGTCGCTTAATCCTAAAGAATTAGTAAAATCAACCGTAAATAAGACCGGTACTTTTCTGCTAAGTCCGCCTGTCGGTGGTATCGGACAAATCCATAATCACGGCTCACGAAAGAAGCGGCAGATAGCCCTTACTTTCGATGATGGTCCGAGTAAACCGGCCACCGAGGCTTTACTGGATGCTCTGGCCGAGCTTCAGGTTAAAGCTACCTTTTTTTGTGTGGGCGATAACGTAGCCTGGCATCCTGACCTGGTTCATCGGGCCTTTAGAGAAGGACATATAGTCGGAAACCATTCTATGCATCATAGTCGCAAAGCCGGTCTAAAATTCCGGGGCGGCGACCACATCGATCAATGTGCGCAAGAGATTAGCCAGATTATTGGGTGTGAACCCAGGTTATACCGGCCACCCTGGGGTTGGCTTACTCCCTGGGAAGGCCAACGTGTGATCAATCGTGGCTATACTATCGTCGGGTGGGATGTTTATACGCTGGACTGGCAGTGGCCTGAGCCGGATGGGGAGCTGGTAGCTGCAAAAGCTCGGCAGGAAACGCGCCCTGGTTCGATTATCCTTTTTCACGATGCTATCGCCGGTGTGAAAATTTGGGATAAAAAACAGACTATTCGGGCCGTCCAACACCTTGTACCCCAACTTCAGGCCGATGGTTATGAATTTGTAACTGCCGCCGAGTTATTAGGCGTACCAGCTTACAGTCCTATCCTGTCAATTGAGTCAAAGTCAGCTTAAAACATATATATAAGTATATTAAATTTATTTTGATGTAAGTTCAGGATATGAATAAAATGGAACTTGTAAGTGTCATTATTCCAACCAAGAATCGCCCTATTGCGGTAGTTGATGCTGTGCGTAGCGTTTTTGACGGAGATTACCAGCATTTTGAAATATTTGTTATCGACCAAAGCGATGGCGAAGAAACCCGAATAGCCCTTGAACAGTTTGATGTTGACCCGCGCTTTCAGTATCAATTAAATAGACGGCCCGGCTATGGGGCCGCTAGTTCGCGCAATATTGGGATCGCACTTAGCTCAGGTGAAATCTTAGGTATCATTGACGATGATGTAGTTGTTTGCAAAGATTGGATGTCAAAGGTTGTTGCTGAATTTGAAAATGACCCGGATTTAGACTTTATTTGTGGCAAATTGACCGCACCTACATTTGACTGGAGAGAAGGATTTACTCCTAATTTTGACCCATCTGAAATAACGTTATCTAAATGGCAAATGCCTGTAATGGCTGCAGGGGCAAATTTCAGTATGCGGCGCAATTTACTAAAGCAGGTAGGTGGCTATGATGAATTATGTGGGCCAGGTAGTGGTGTTTTAATTGCCGCAGATGATGGGGATATTTCATATCGAATAATGCGAAGTGGTGCTAAGTGGAAAGCACTCTCTTCTATAGAAGTAGTACACAAACATGGTTTTAGAGCCGGTGTGGATGGAGCGGCCCTGCTCAAGCGTTATCAGCGTGAAGTTGGGGGTAATTACGGACGTTTCTTTCGTCGGGGTGATTTTCTTGGAGCTTTATGGTTTATACAATGGCAACTAAAGGACCTATGGTCTGGGGTTTGCTTAAATCTACTTCGAGGTCGTAAACCTCAGGGAGCAGGTTGGATTGTTGAGCGTCTGATTGGATTTGGATTGGGGTTTAGGCTGCCTCCAAATTTAGGTTTTGTTACAGGAGATGATTTAGAAGTTCTACGAAAAAAATTACTAGGTATTCAAGCTGTAGAGAAAACCAACTCTACAGCTAAGAATAGTAATTAGCTATTTATGAGGCAAATTAAATCTAGGTGTAAAAAAAGGTAAAACGAGGGAAAAAGATAGTCCCTCGCAGCAACCAGACGAGTATGAATTTTCCCAGTTTAGTTAGAACACTTCCCCTCAAATTCTAATGTGTGGAATACTAAGGTAGCTTACTTTCACTTAAGATTTTAGATCTTAAGTCGATTATAAAGAATGAACGGTGACAGAAGTTAGATTCAGTAAAATAAAAGGCCTATTTTGCAAATTTTATTTATAAATTATAGCGGATTTATAGCCGGCGATGATGCTATGTTTGAAGTTTTGCAAAATATGGTTAGCCGAAATAATCATACAACTCTGACTTTAAAAGCCTTGACAGCAATGCCTGAACGTACTCTCAAGCGTTACCCACAGATTAGTGAAGCAGAACATATTTATGATTACCTTAATTCAGCTTCCAGTCGAAGCAGGGTATACGAAATGGTAGCCCAATCTGATTTTATCATAGTTGGCGGCGGCGACATAATCGAAGGTCAGCGTCCCTTGCTTATAATAGGGCTATTAAGTATGTTAGCTGGTACACCGATAATATATATCGGCGTTGGTGTTCTTCTACCGCACAACACTTTAAAAAAAGTTATATTAGGCTGGGTGATGAGAAATGGTCAGCTTATTGCAACCCGCGACGCTGTATCTTCCTCATTACTTAATTCCATTAAAGTTCAGAATATTATTATTCCAGATTTAGCCTCTGCTTTGGAAGTTTTGGAGAACCCTACGACAGCGCAACTACTAGCTCACGATAGAATTAAACTTTCAAAACCTTATATTATTATAAATTTGCGGAGGCCTGATACAAATCAGTATGCTGCGAGTTGGGATGAAGTTGAATATGAAGCGATTGCAGAAGTTTGTAGAACTTTAATTGATATAGATAATTTTTTAATTATATGTGTACCTATGATTACCGAAATTGCACAACCGCCTGAGAACGAACCTAGTGACGAGCTTTTGCTTGTTGAGTTCGCCAGTAGAGTCGGTCGACCTGGGCAAATTTATGTACTTGCTCAAGATTTGAGGCCGGCAGAACTTGCAACAATAATGGCGGGTGCTAGGCTTGCCTGCGGAATGAGATTACATTTCTTGGTGTTATCGGCGATTGGAGGTGTACCATTAGTTGCACTCTCCTATGCAAAAAAAGTAAGTGAGTTTATGAGAAGTACTGGTCAAACGGAATTTTGTCTTGATATAGAGAATTTACAAACTCAGACATTACTACATCTAATATATCAGTCTTTAGCACAAAGCATGCAAATCAATAAAAAGCTATTAAAGTGGAGACAAGACTCTCAGATGCAACTTAATAACCTTAGTTCCGTTTTTACTTCGATTAACCCAAAACAAAGCAAAATTCGATTTATACGCCAGGTAATCGCGCCTTTACTTGTTCAGTTCGGTTATAAAGTTGGGAGTGTTTTTCGGTTGCTTTAATAAGATTATTTTATGTTTCTATTCGTTTATATATGTACCAGGCATTACTGAAGGTGCTTTTTAACTAAAGCTAATGAGAAAATCCCATTACCCGGCAATAAATGGGTAATAATCTATATACGATGTGTTGTAGGGACAAAACTTAAATTATCATTGATATTTTGGTAATAAAAGAGCCATTTGTTTTCTGGCTGAATTTTATCAAACGATGTAGAAGCACAGTTTTCGCAACATAGTAGTTAAGTCTAATATTCGTTTTTAAAACCTAATTTAGTAATAAAGCAGTGAGAACAACTATGCAAAATATCGGTATTATTGGCTGCGGTTATTGGGGTGCCAAGCACGCCCGTGTATTATCGGAACTGCCTGAAGTGTGCCTCCACAGTGTAGCCGACTTTGAACTGGATCGAATAAAGGCGATCACCGATAAATATGCAGGTGTCAGCGGTACGCAGGACTTTACAACTCTTCTGACCGACCCTGAAATAACCGGAGTAATTATTGCCACCCCGGCCTCCACTCACTATAAGCTTGCTTTGCAAGCCCTTAAAGCCGGTAAGCACGTCCTGGTAGAAAAACCTCTGGCGATTTTTCCCCAGGAAGCCCAGCATCTGTTGGACGTTGCGACAGAAGAAAAGCTAACTCTGATGGTGGGGCATACCTTTGAATATAATCCCGCCGTAGAAGTTTTGCGGGAGGTTGTACATAGCGGGCAGCTAGGCGACCTGTACTACCTGGACACCGCTCGCCTCAATCTTGGCCTCTATCAGCGCGATGTCAATGTAATCCACGACCTTAGTCCCCATGATATTTCTATAATGATATTCGTGTTAGGACAGCGCCCGGTAGAGGTTGCCACGAGGGGTTATTCGGTAGTACACGGGGGCGTGGTTGATGTGGCCTATATCGAATACCGTTTTGATAACGGTCTGGTGGCTAACAGCCGGGTTAGCTGGCTTTCTCCTAAAAAGACCCGTGAAATGACCATTGTTGGTAGCGAGAAGATGGTAATTTACGACGATGTAGCCGAGGTTAATCCTATTCAGATTTTTGATCGGGGGATTGTACCACCTCAGGAGAGCGAAAAGTTTTCAAACTGGAAGTTCGCCTATCAGTATGGTGAAGTTTCAAATCCGGTGATACCCGGTGGTGAGCCTCTCAAGCGGGAAATAGTTCATTTCGTGGATTGTATAAAGACCGGCCAGAAACCCCTAACAGATGGAGTGAACGGTAGGGCGGTAGTTTCAATTTTACACGCGGCCCAGCTGTCCCTGAAAAATAACGGTCGTTCGCAACCGGTTGAGTACTATGACACACTTCCAATCCGATCCAACAAAAATCCAAAACCCCTGGCTGTGGGTGCCCTAGCTCGCAAAACTTCTTTCAACCATTAGCATTTGTGCCGTAAGACCCCTAGCTTTAGCTATGGCGATAGGCTAAAGCCCACCCGCACCAGGTGTAAGGTACTCCTTTCTTTGCATTAGCAAAGCTACACAGTCTAAATCTTAGATAGATTTTGATTTTTATCCCTGCAAATGATGTTATAACTTTAGTATCCTTTCAAAAATCCGGGGTAAAACTTATGTTCTATAGAATAAGAATGGTTAGTCACATAATAAAAAAAGGAAATAACTCCAAAAACCCTGGTTTTAATAGGTAAACTAATCGCTCTATTTAACAGTACAAATGTTCAACCGCGACTTTTTGAGAGGATACTAACTTTATAATAGTGAAAATTGAATAATTTTAAGCTTTTTTGTTAACCTCACTTCTCACCACTGGAAAGTTATGGTATTATCAGTTTGCAAAATAGTTTTACTGATGGTGACTACTCCACTGCCGCTAAAGCGGCGTGGCATCTACCGGTTGGTTACGGAGAGTAGCTAGCCCTCTACTCAATATTACACGTGCGGCAGCAACGTCACGGTGTAACTCACACCCGCAAGGGCAGGAGTGCCACCTGACCGCTAAATCTTTTTTAGCTATGCTGCCACAGTTGGGACAGGTCTGTGAGGTAAACCGGGGATCAACTTTAACCACTCGACTACCAGCTTCTACCGCTTTGTATTCGAGTAAGTTGTTAAAGAGGGTCCAACCAGCATCATTCACGGACTTGGCAAGCATTGAGGCTGCCAACCCTTTTACATTTAAATCTTCTACCACTATTAAGCGGTAGGTATTGACCATAGAACGGGAAAGTTTGTGAGCGAAGTCAAGGCGTTGATTTCTAATCTTCTTAAAAGTACGGGTAAGCGACTTTTTGGCTTTGACTTTCTTAGGGTCACGCCGGGGCAAATGTTTAAGTTTAGCCAGTTTCCTTTGAACTTTTGCCAGTTGCTTCTCACTCTTACGAAACAGCCGGGGATTGGCTACTTGCTCACCGTTCGACAAATTAGCAAAGTTTTCAAGCCCGACATCGATACCAACTACCGGGCCAGTGTGGACGGGCGGCTCGAACTCGCTCTCAACCGAGAAGCACACAAACCAGTGCAAACCATCCCTGACTATGCTACAGGTTTTAACTTTACCGATTACCTCACGATGAAGATTGAAACGAATAGGGCCGATTTTACTGAGGGTGAGTTTATCATTGTGCCCAATAGGGCCACTAGCTGTAACCGACCAGCCAGCTTGAGGGTAGGTGAAAGTGTCAAAGCGGTCACGACCTTTGAAGCGTGGAAAACCCGCTTTAACTCCGCGCTTTATATTGTCAAAGAAAGCTTTGAAGGTTTTGTCTACCCTTCGCAACACATCTTGCAAAACCTGACTGTGAACTCTCTCAAGGTCTGGCCTGACTTCTTTAATGGCTGGAAGCTGGTTAGCCTGATCGTAGTAGTTGAGGGATTTACCGGCCATCTTGTAAGCGTCCCGGCGTTCTTGTAAGGCAGCGTTATAAAGCTCACGGCACAAAGTGAGAGTATCTTCAAGCTTAGTTTGTTGAGCTTTGGTAGGAAATATTCTGAACTTGTAAGCTTTACGGCTTTTCAATCTTTACTCGTTCCAATTCTGCCTTGAGTATTCGTTCTAAAGCAGCGTATTGTATCTCCCCTGTCATCGCCACGATTATTCGTAAAAGGCGTAAGGCTTCGGGGGAAATCTTAGTGGTTATCAATGTTTTCATAGGTGGTATTATACACTTATTAGAACGTATTGTCAAGTTTTATAGCTCACCTATCGGTGAGTAAGGAGTTGCTTATATCCACTGCCCATAAATGGGCGTGGTTTTACGCAACCTTCTATAAAAGTCCCACCATCGTTCTAAACCATATGATCAACATCGTTGTGTTCCATGTAAATGAGATAGACTTTCTTTCTCGAATATTACTATGACTCTTTACCAGGCAGCTATTTCTATGGCGTTTAATCTGCCGGTTATTTTTTAGAGTATCGGAGTTATGAAGTTAGAAAACAAGCAGATTGGCGATTACAGGCTCAACTCATTAATCGGCAAAGGTGGAATGGCCGAGGTGTGGCTGGCGAGCCAAATGAAGCTCAACCGCCAGATAGCCATAAAGGTTATACCGGAAATCCTGGCTGACGAAGATGAAGATCATTTTGTAGAACGGTTGGCAAACGAGGCTCAGGCTATTGCCAGGCTGGAGCATTCTAATATCTTACCGATTATTGATTTTGGCAGTTCCAACGGCTTTGTTTATCTTGTTATGCCTTATATGCGCGGTGGTAGCCTACAGCAGTTACTTAACCGTGAGATGCTTTCAAGACACAACCTGGCAGTCATTTACCGCGATATTCTGAATGGGTTGAGTTTTATTCATGGTAATGGTTTTATTCATCGTGACCTGAAACCGGCTAATATTCTATTTTATGCCGATGGGCGAGCGGTTATTTCGGACTTTGGTATGGCTAAAGATGTCAGTAATAAAGTCCAATTGACCATGAGCGGTTTTACGGTTGGTTCACCCGAATATATGAGTCCTGAACAGTTTATGGGGGTAGCGGACAGCCGCTGTGACCTTTACGCGATGGGTGTCATTCTTTACCAGATGCTGACCGGACGGGTACCCTATAGCGGTTCTACCGCCCTGCACGTTGGTATGCGTCATTTGAACGATCCATTGCCGCTGCCAGACCCCTTAATTCCAGTTTCCCTGGAAATGTTCTTGAGACAGGCTTTACAAAAAAAACCACAATATCGCTTTGATACCGTGCAAAATATGACTGTGGCCTTTAACAGGGCTATTAACAAACTCTCTAGCGAGGAATTAAATTTTCAGCCTTCTCTACCGATCTTCACTGATCAGAAGAAAGTTTATCCACCACTATCAAACCTGAAAAATAGCCAGCCGGGCGCAGCTCCTGCCGCACGAAAGGTCCCCTATGACTCTGCGGTAGAAGGCGATAGTCCTACGCCGCCCAGAGTCCAGCAAATCGAACAAGCTTCTCTGCTGGATGCGCCGAACTCAGGGATGGCTACACCGCCGCGTGTGAAAAAGCTTACTCCGGCCTCTACCCCTATTAGTTGCCCCCTTAAAGAGACGGAGCAAGAAAAACCTGGTATAACAATGAACCGCCCGGTCACTCAGTTTGGCGCAGGAAATATACCCCAACCGGCATCAGAATCTTTAGCTGAGGAGGCCGAACTTAACCCGCACCTTGATAGTGACGACACGACTGTTACCAGGCCGACCAGTGTGTATCGTAAGACGACACCGCTCCAGCCGCTTTCGCCTGAAATAAGCGGCAATAGTCATAAAACTCTTGAAATAACGACCCCTCCCAAGGTGCCTCAAATCGAAACTGCGGTGCTTTCCATTTCGACAAATTCAGATGAGGTTAAGTCGGATGAGGCTAAGTCGGATGTCAAAATAGAAAATGTCTCAAAGAAGAATAAACAAGCGGCGGTTGTCCCTCCAAAGATAGACCGGGAAGCTCAAATCGCTACCAGACCGCTTTCAAATCCTTATAAATCAAAAAAACCTGCTAGAGGTAAATCTAATCTGCAAACTCCAGACCGGGCCTCGCCCGGTACAGGTGATAGGCCAGCGACGACCGCCGACCCTGCTTCCGTACCTTTTGGAAAGTCGACCGGTCTTGAGGCAACCTCGATTTCGCCAGAGCCTGAAGTTTTGCGCGACCCAGAGGAAAAACCCGGTAGATTCACAACCTAATAGGCTGTCCAGCGGAGACTAATTAGTAGTTAATGCCCTGGTAGAAAGGCTGGAAACAACCGGATCACCGAGTGCCAGTATCTCCAGGCTAAACCAATTTGCCCGCCCAATTATGGCTGGGAACAAGCTTTTTTCGATTGCCTTTGATTGCCTTTGAAGATATGTTTATATCGAAGCGGCTCAGGTCTATACAAAAAGCTGGCACAACCCTTTTAATATTACAAACCGCTAATAAACCCTCTCGTGTATTAAAAACTCATTAAATTGCTTATTCTCAGTTGCTTTAAACCCGGCTTTTGAGTTATAATATGGTGTAAGTTTAATGAATAAATTAATATATTTCTACAACAAATCTTTTTGTAGAGTGTTCATAAGTGCTATATAGACTGTTTGTAGTGTCGTGATCTACATCGAATTCCTGTAAATTGTACGATGATGTAACTGTATAAATTGATTGTTAACTTTACTTTTTAGCGGTCTGTCATATTCTGTAAACGTTTTTTTCTAAATTTTGAAGTTTTCCGGGCAATTTCTCCTGAGCCTATAATATATCGCTCTTTTGTAAACATTGATAAAAAGGCTAAATAGTAAAAATGCAAAGATACCTGAATACTTTTTACCGTTATATCTGGCTAATGATAATTCCCTTATTACTCATTCCGGTGGGAATTGGCTTAAGTGCTACCAAGAGTTATACCGCCGGCGGTAGTTTATGGGTAGAAAAACCTCTCTATACGGACCAACAGCATAGCGACGGAGGCTCGGCCTGGCAAACCCCAGCCGCCCAGGTAGCCGGGTTACTGACCGAATTGATGACAACTCGCTCTTTTGTTAACTCAATCATTAAAGAAGCCCCTTCCGTTCAGGAAGCCCTTAAAAATGTCAATGATGATAATGTCCGGCAAGACTTTATAGTCAAAAACTTCAAAGTAGACGCAAGTAACGTTCGATTGATCACTGTGAGTTATAAGGGCACCAGGCCGGATGTTACCCTTGAAGGACTTCAGGCAGTTGTAAAACTGTTTAAAGCTTATTACGACGACCGCATTACTCAGCAAGGTCAAAGCGCGATTGCGTTTTATCAAACACGGCTAAATGAGGCCAAGATGGCCGTAGATAAAGCTGATAAAGAAGTCAATGACTTTTTGGCTGCCCACCCCAATAAAGTGGGGGCTGATGAAACGACCCGTGCGCTTACGCCGGAAGACCTTCAATTCCAACTTCTGCTGCAAAACCGGACAGCCGCCCGCAAGCAATATGATGATTACAATTCCAGTATAGAGAAGGTCCGCAACAGTTATAATGCTTACCTGGAAGGTCAAGATATTACCCTGAAGATACAGGATGCCCCTTTACTCTATAGTGATTCGGCGGGTGGTCTGCGTCAACTTGCCATAGGAGTGGGCATTGGCCTGGTAGGTGGTGGTATACTTGTGGTCCTGTTGGTAGTTTTGCTAACTTACTTTGATAAGTCTTTCAGACTGGCAGACGATACAATCGAGAGTTTGAAGATAGGCCGCGTGTTGGAAATTCCAAACGTAAAACCTTTGCCCGGTTGGAGTAAATGGCGTGCCGCCAAATTAGCCGCGCTTGCTGCGGTCGCGCCAAGCGAAAAGTTGCTGACCTCCGGCAATCTTAGTCTGGCAGTTTCGTCGCAGGAAGCCGAAGCCGTGGTCGTTAAAGAACGCCCGCAATATAAGCCGAGTTTTAGTTTTCGCGATAGTTTGGGTGAGCAAATCAGCCCACCGCCAGGCCGCAACCACCCTAATATCAACTATTAGCAGAAAGCAGCCTTACACTCTTATGCAATCAGAAGAAACCAGCCAATTTAATCCGGCCAGGAACCCCAATAATCCCTCGGAAGTGGTAGATGCGGTCCCGCTTTATTTACGTTTGATCGTTCACCAGGGGGTACAGACTGGAGAAGTTCTGGCCGGCGAACCCGGCAAATCGGAGTGGCGCATCGGGCGGAGTAATGCCAACGATATTGTGTTGAATGACACTCTGGCCTCGCGTATTCACGCTATTGTTATTTTTCAGGAGGGCGATGACCGGCAGGCTTTGCTGGTGGATAATAATTCTGTGAATGGTATTCTTCTCAACGGTACCCAGGTTGATAACCAGACCGGCTTAAAAAACGGCGATTTGATCCAGATCGGTGAAACTGTAATGGAAGTAGCCGGCGTTCCTACCTATACCTATGGTACCCCTGCATCTGGCACCACCGCCTCCGCCACTAAGAGCGAGCAACCGGCCACCTTTAGCCACAAGAGCCAGGGGGTGCCTGACCTGACCAGACCCAGTTTTTCGCTAACGGTAAGCCCGCCAGAAAATACCCCGGCTGAAAAAGAAGCTGAACCTGAGAATAGTGAAGCAGCTAACCATATTGAACCGGCGGAAGGTGCTAATAACTCTCAGATTTCGCTGACCAGGAAGGGGAAAGCCAAAAAATCGGCTCGAAAAACGGCAGATGAAGTGGATAGCGATTTTGACCGGGTGGCGGTTTCCCGCCAATTTCACCGCCTGATTCGCCAGCTTGACCTTTCACCCAGTTTAAGAACGCCACTGGTTATAGGAATTACCTCCTCGGTTAGAGGCGAAGGCCGGACGACGGTTGCCCTGGGACTGGCTTCTGGGCTGGCTGAGACGGTGCCTTTACCGATTGTGCTGATTGAAACAGACCTGGAACAACCAGTGCTGGCCCAAGATTTAAACCTCGATCAGGCGGGCCTGAGTGATTACATTCTAGGTGAATTACCGATAGTTAAACTGACCCAGGCGACTAAAATTCCGGGCCTGGTCGTAATTCCAGCCGGTTCTGCAAATGGGCAAGCTCTCAGGATACTCCGAGATGAAGGAGTGAGTAATTTATTTTCCCTGCTGCGCCAGCAATTTGCGGCAATCATCGTAGATTTACCCCCCATGTTTATGACCGGTGAAGCCGACCGGGTAATCAGCCAAATTGACCGGGTCTTGATGGTGGTAGAAGCCGGAAGTACGCCCCGCAAAATAGTAAAAAGTTTTCTGGAACTAATACCGGAAGAAAAAGTAGCCGGTGTCGTCCTGAACCGTACCCGCCCGGCCTTAAATCTTTGGGGTCCTCTTAAAAAGTTTCGGCGGAGGTGAGAGCCGGTGTATATTGTACTTATGCTGCTGATAGGCTCGCTGGTGATGGGTATTTTTTTTGAAAAGCTGGACCGCAAGGCTTATATTGGTATCGGTCTGCTGATTGCCTTTGCCGCTTTTGCCTACCTCAATATTCAGAGATTACTTTAATATTAACCCTATATCCCTGGCAAGTATGATGAAATTCAGGTCTCTTATAAGCTGCCTGACGGTGGTCGGTTGTCTATTGCTGGCAGCCTGTAGCGATAGTGACCCCCAGACTACGCCTGCCGGGGCCGTACCGGAAACTGCCCCGGTCACTTTGCCACCGATTGCCAGATTAACTCAAGCTACTTCCTTACCCTTTACTACCGCCAGGGCTACCCCCATTTATAATGGCGTAGTAGTTCAGCTTGACGCTGACAAACCCGGTGTTGACATAAGCCCTTATATTTATGGGCTGGCCGGTAGTGACGCGCAAGACCCCAACTACGCGGCCCGGTTACACACTCCCCTCTTTCGCTGGGGCGGCAACCCCAGCACGCGCTACAACTGGGTCCAGGGTAACGCCTGGAATAACGGTCGTGACTTTGAATTTCGCAATACAAGCTATGCTAATACCGGAGATGCCGCCACCGCTGCCATCTCCGGTACTCTCCAGGCGAATTCGACTATGCTGCTAACTATTCCGACTATTGGCTGGGTTGCCAAAAACTCAGACCAGAATACGCGGTCGATGGGTGTCCCCGATCACGGCGGATCGCCTTTAGCGATAGGCTCGTCGCTTATAGTGGGTTATGACCCCGGCCCAAACCGGGCTTTAACCAGTGTGCCGAGTTATGCCCGCAAAAAGGCGGCTTTTGTAACCTACCCCGATCCTCAAAGTCCGGCGGTTTATCAGGATGAGTGGGTCGCTAGCCTGGTACAGCGGTTTGGACCAGCCAGTAAAGGCGGCGTGAAATTTTACGCTATGGACAACGAACCGGATTTATGGTCCGAGACGCATACCGACGTTCACCCGGCCCGTATGGGCTACGACGATATGCTGGCTCAATTTACCGATTACGCTTCCGCCGTCAAGGACGTAGACCCTTCGGCCCAGATTACCGGTCCGGTGGTCTGGGGTTGGACCAGCTATTTGTGGTCAGAACTGGACCGGGGCAATGATAATTTCAAAACGGCGGCTGACCGGCAAGCCCACCATAACCTACCTTTTATCGCCTGGTTTCTGGATCAGCTAAAGCAGTATGAGACAAAAAATGGCAAACGACTGCTCGATGTCCTGGATATTCATTACTACCCCCAGGCAAACGGTGTATACCAGGGTAAAACCGACCCGGATAGCAACGCGCTTCGTCTGCGTTCTACCCAGTCCCTGTGGGTTAGCCGCTATACTGACGAGTCGTGGATCAATCAGCCCATCAATTTAATTCCGCGTATGCGCGATTGGATAAATAGCTATTATCCGGGTACAAAACTGGGCATCTCAGAGTGGAATTTCGGGGCCGATAATACTCTAAACGGGGGGCTGACCATCAGCACCGTACTCGGACTCTTTGGAAGAGAAGGGGTTTACCTTGCGAACTACTGGCGTTATCCGCCGGCAGAAAGTCCCGGCTTTTATGCCTTTAAAATGTATACCAATTACGACGATAAAGGCAGTACCTTCGGGGATAAAAGTCTTCCAGTCAAAGTCTCTAACGAGCAGAAAATAAGTTGTTTTGCCGCCCTGGATAGTAAAAGCGGTAAACTAAATATTATCTTAATTAACAATCAGCCGGACCAGTCCCAGGCCGTAAGAATAGACCTCGCAAAACCAGTGCCTGGCCAGCTTGCCAGTCTTTACCAGATTAGCACTGTGACCGGCAACAAATTAGCAGCTCGGCCAGGCCTGTCAATTTCAGCCGCAACTAATAACTTTGAAATCGTCCTGCCAGCCTACTCTTCTACTTTAGTAAGTTTACAGCTCTAAAGATATGTAGCAGGCTTTTTTAGCATTGTGGCTCCCCCTTTACCAAATGTCGCGTAATGCCCCCGGCTTTAGCAGTGGGGATATAAGCGACTCCTTACTCACCGATAGGTGAGCTATAAAATTAACTATTACACAAGACTTGCATTTTAGTGTAAAATACGCTATAATGTTCTTATGAA
>JBBQGA010000012.1:0-133924 GCA_038322625.1 Chloroflexia bacterium | reverse complement strand
CGAGCGGGACCTCTAAGGGAACGGGCCGTTTCGATGAAGAGCGTTTTAAGTGAGTCAGTCAGTTCCAATGTTTTACCTCCAGGATTAGTTAGGTTGTTATTCTAACACATTTTGGAATGTTTTATTGTTTTTGGTTCCCTTAAAGCAAGTTCTGGTGATTTTACCTCAGTCATAAAAGCATTTATAACTGGTGAATCATCTTCAAGAACCTGTGGTCCAAATGTTTCAATATGAAACTTAATAGCAGATATTGTATCTTCTAGTGCTTCTTTTTTAGTCTCACCTTGACCTACTACTACCCCCTTTAACCCTAGTGGGTAGCCTACAAAACCATCTTCATGTTCCTCAACAATGATTCTGATCACCTTATTAGAAGATTTTGATTGGGTTAAAGAAGTTTTATTTTGAATTGCTTTTCCAAAATTTCTGATAAGTGTTTTTAGTGAATGAACAAAACTGGATGCTTGCTCGGCCATGGCAAACCCCTTTCTTACTACTTTCAATCTTCCTCCACGATTTCAATAAATGCAGTATAACATAGGAATGTAACAATTTGTCAAAGTCTCGACATTAGATTTTTCTAATGTTCTTGTTACCGTACAGTTTGCCGCAATCCAGCCAGCAAGCCTCCAAACCGTCCGGCTCCTCCTATTAGCCGGTAAGCGTAGGTATTAACGTTTTGTACCTATCCCTGGGGGTTAAGAGATAAATTGTTGGTCAAACTCTAAGAATTTATCTCTTTTTTTAGTGCGTATTTGCGGAGTAACGGATGATACAAAAAGCCAACTATTTGTAATTCTAAAAACCAATTCTGAAACCTATTGACAGAGCTATTTTTTAGAGTTACGATACAGACAGTTAATTGATTAACCGGTCAATTAACTAATTAGCAGATAAAAGAAAACAGAAAGGGAACAGGTTGGCACGACCGGCCACCAATCACGCCAATAAAAAGGCCGAAATAATCCAGGCGGCCTTTAAAAGTTTCGCCTTGCACGGCTACGAAGGCACCAGCAACAAAACGATTGCCCAGGCGGGCGGCTTCAAAAGTCCGGCCCTGATTTATCATTACTTTCCGGGCGGCAAAGCCGAGCTTTTCGAGGCCTGTATTCGGAACTTTGAGCCGATCAGAGAACTAACCGGAAAACTGGAAGTTGAACCAACTGACCCGCCCGAAGTTTTCCTGAAACAACTGGCCCTGACTTATTTGAAGTTGATCAAGCAACCGGATGCCTTACGGCTGATGCAGATTGTACTCAGCGAGTCGGGCCGCTTTCCCGAACTGACCAACTGGTTACCCGATATGCTGGGACCGGCCATCATTCTGCCACTGGTGAAATACCTGGGCACCTATATGGCTGCCGGAAAACTGGCGGATCGACCGCCAATGGCTTTACTTATGGAATTTATCGGCCCGATGATTTTTCGGATGTTGATTGCAAATCTGGGGTTAGAAAACCGGTTGCCACTGCCTCTGCCAGGTGACGAAGAACTGGCCGAAACGGTGGTCCAGACATTTTTGTACGGCAACTGGCGCGGTGATTAAAGCAGGAGGTAAGGTTATGAGTGAGACAACCAATGACATTGCGGTTCGGATCGAAAACGTAAAACGCCACTATGGTCACATCGAGGCCCTGCGCGGGGTAGATATGCAAGTTCACAAAGGCACCATCTTTGGCTTGCTAGGCTCGAACGGAGCCGGGAAATCGACCCTGATCAAAATTCTGGTTGGCAGTACCCGGCCAAATGCCGGAACGGTGACAGTGCTGGGTCTTAACCCATTTAAGGAAGCCGGGAAATTGCGGAATGTGCTGGGCTATATGCCCCAGGCCCCCGCCCTTTACGAAGACCTTTCCGCCAGGGCTAATATCCGCTTCTTTGGAGCGGCCCACCGCCTGCCCCAGCTTGATCAAAAGGTGAGCCAGGTACTGGAATTCACCGGCCTGACTAACCGGGCCGATGATGCCGTCGGCGGCTTTTCGGGCGGCATGAAGCAGCGGGTGTCGCTGGCCTGTGCCCTGGTCCACCAACCCCAGGTTTTGTTTTTGGACGAGCCGACCGCCGGGGTCGATCCAAAATTAAAAGAAACTTTCTGGCAACACTTCCGCCAACTGGCCTCCGAAGGTGTCACCCTTTTTATCAGCACTCACCTGATGGATGAAGCCCTGCTGTGCGACCGGCTGGCGATAATGCGCGATGGCGAAGTTTTGGATTGCGATACGCCTAAAAACATTATGCTGCGGGGTAATACCACCGTCAAAATCTGGCACGGCGCGCTAGTCGAACAACAAACTGTCACCGAATACCCCACCCAGTTACCGGCGGTACTGGCTCGCTATGGCCTCGACCCGGCGATCACCCGGCTAGACCTGGAACAAGATAGCCTGGAAACCATTATGGTGCGGATGATCGGCCAGACCGCCCCGGCTACTACGGTTGAAGCACCCCGTGTGACCGTTTCCAAAAACTAACCAGGTTTTCCCGGTGGCTGTATATAACCGCTAGCCGCATTTTCAAGCTTGAAACGGTTGAGATAGTTGAAATGGAGGATCGCTATGAGTAGCCAGGTTATCAGTATTGGACAACCCAGCCGGGCCGGGGGAGCCTTTGCCAGCCGCACGGCGACCGTAGTCAAACGAGTGTTAGCCCAATTACTCAAAGACCGGCGGTTTCTAGCTCTTTCGTTGGTTGCCCCTTTGCTCATTATGTACTTGCTGAAAATATTCTTTGATAGCCTGGGTAATCTGGCACCGAGCCGCTACATCGTGCCGGTCGGTGCCCTGATTATCCACTTCCTGACCTATATTCTATGTTCGATTGTGCTGGTTCGAGAACGCAAAACCCAGACTTTAACCCGTATGTTTGTCAACGGCTTCCGGCGCAGCGAGATCATCCTGGGCTACCTGGCGGCTTATACCGTCCTGGCGACCGTCCAGACTTTGATTGTGCTGCTGGAACTGGCCTGGATGTTTAATTTAAATTACGACCTGGCTAAACAATTTTCTATCTACCTGGTGATCTGGTTGCTGGCGGTAATCTCGATTGCGCTGGGGATTTTACTGTCGAACTTTTCTGAAAACGAAGGCCAGATGCTGCCGACTATCCCGATGGTTATTTTGCCGTCGGTCTTTTTATCCGGTCTGTTGATCGATGTGGATAAATTGCCGCTGTGGGGTCAATTACTGGCCTTCCTGACCCCGCTTTACTACGCCAATAACGTGCTGCAAGCCCTGATTAAACCGCAGGGTAGCCTGGGCGACCAGTTCGCCAGCCTGGCCGGTCTGCTGCTTTACGGACTGCTGGTATTGCTGCTAGCGACCCTGACCTTGCGCGAACAGGAAAAATAAGGGCGGCCCTAGCGGCGAGGCGCGAAAACCTGTAAAGCTCCCGGCACTACCTTAAATTCGAGCGGTGTTTGCTGGCAAAGTTCGCCATCCAGGTTTACATCGCGCGGGCGGTGGGTTTCGACCAGCAAATGGGTGCTGGTAAAATGATGCACTTTTGGATGATTGACATACGAGCCATTGCGCAAGCCAGGTAAAATTTGCAAAAGTTCCAGGCCCGGCATGGCCTCGATCACCGTGATCGCCAGTTTGTTATCGTCGATGGTGTTATTGGGTGCGCTGACCAAACCCCCGCCGTAATAGCGACCGTTTGCCACCGAGAGTTGCAGGGCTTTAAAGTTGGCCGTCTCAAATATTTCTCCGTGAGGCCGGTCCTTAAAGGTCAGGTCGATATTCAAAGGTCGGATGTCCCGGAGTGCCTGCAAAGCCGCCGCCCCGTAAGCCAGTGGACCCAACAGTTTTTTTAATTCATTGTCGGTCCGGGTAGCGACATCCACCGCAAAGCCTATGCTCGCCACGTTCAGAAAATAGCGTTTCCCGGCGCGACCCAGATCAATCGGTTGAGTCCAACCGGACTTTATGACCTGAATAGCGTGTTCGACGGTCGGCTCGATACCCAGGTTGCGCACAAAATCGTTGGCGGTGCCGAGCGGGATCACCCCCAACTTATACTCCCGCCCGGCCAGCAAATCGGCCACTAACGATACGGTCCCATCGCCACCGCCTACCAGCACACTGTCCGGTTTTACTTCGGCCAGGGCTTTTTGGATCACCGGTTTGAGATGGCTGGGGTTGGCAATACTGTAGGCCTCCACTAACCGGATACCTTGCCGTTGGAGTTCGTGCAAAGCCGTTCGGAAGTTCTCTTGTCCCTGTCTGGCCCGGCTATTTACTATCAGAATGGCCCGGCCCACCCCGCTTTCGGTGGATTTAGTAGGGTTAGTTTCTTTCGAGTCGATAGTAAGCATCTTATTACCTTTCACTATTTTTAAAATAGTTTGCAATATTAGTGCCAGCTTTCCGCACATTATGTAAAGTAGCTTTTAGCTTGACACCCCCCGTGCCTAATGTATAATTGAGGAGCCTTAGAAGGTCGACTATTTGCCGACGCGCAACGGGTTGGCCCAGCCACGAACGCTCCTTTAGCAAAAGGGGTAACAGCAAGCAAGGAGCAAAAGAGTGCCGGAAGATATTACCAGCGAACAGCCAGTTACCAAAAATCCTGAAAAAAAAAGACGGCTGGGCAAAGCCGATTTGCATATGCACACCACCGCCAGCGATGGAATGGGAACGGTAGAGGAAGTGCTGGAACACGTCCAGAATAATACCGACCTGGATGTTATCGCGATCAGCGACCACGATGAGATACGGGGAGCCTGGGCCGCCCGCGACCTGGCGGCTAAACGCAACTATCGCTTTGAGATAATTATGGCCCAGGAAATTACCAGCCGTCACGGTCACGTTTTAATTTACGGTGTGGAGGAGCCATTTAAAATGTTTCAATCGCTGGAGAAAACCGTCGATTGGGCACACGAACGCGGCGGGGTCGTGATTATCCCGCACCCTTTGAGCTACATGACCCTCAGCGTGGGCGAAAAGAAGCTGCGCAGCCTGTTTGATAAAGCCATGATGGTGGATGGTATCGAAGTCTTAAACCCTTCGATTGCCGGGTATGTCCGTAAAGAACGAGTTCGTGAGGTTAACAGCAGCGAATGGCACCTGGCCGAAATCGGCAATAGCGATGCCCATTTCCCTCGCCACATCGGGACGGCTTATACTACTTTTGAAGGTCACACTTCCGCCGAACTGCTGGAAGCGATCAGGCTACGCAAAACGGTTGCTCACGGACGCTATCTGAGTATCAAAGAACAACTACAGGGAGCAGGCAAACAAAATCTGCGAAGCCTGGTAGTCCTCCCGGCGGACAAAATCCGGCGCGGGATGGCCACCATTAATCGCCGGAACCAGAAATAATTGACCGACCACAGGAAAGCGACCGTTTTATGAAGATTTGCCTGGTTTCACCCTACGATTTTGCTCGAGAAGGTGGGGTAAATCAACATATCATTGCGTTGGCCGAAGAATTTCGCTCTCAAGGTCATATTGTAAAAATCATGGCACCTTCTTCGGCGGACGAGGCTGATCCCGCGCCCACCGACCCGAATGTTTACCGGGTCGGCAGCATTGTACCGATCAAAGCCAATGGCAGCGTGGCCCGCATTACCCTATCGTTAAACTTATCCGGCCAGATCAAGCAAATCTTGCAGCACGAGCAATTTGACGTAGTGCATATCCACGAACCTTTGATGCCCGCCCTCCCCCTGACCGTCCTGGCCCACTCAAAAGCTATTAACATCGGCACCTTTCACGCCTTTTCCCAGAGCAATATCGGTTATTACTACGGTCGCCCGGTGCTACGCTATTTTATGGCGAAACTCGATGGACGGATCGCGGTTTCACGCCCGGCGGTCGATTTTATCAGCCAGTATTTCGAGGGTTATTACGAGGTCATTCCCAACCCGATTGACCTCAACCGCTTTAGCCTGGCAACGCAACCCCTGGCAGAATTTAACGACGGAAAACAAAATATTTTGTTTGTCGGGCGGTTTGGCGAACGGCGCAAGGGTTTTAAGTTTTTGTTGCGAGCCTTCAACGAAGTTCGCCAGCAAATCCCGGCAGTACGGCTGATCATTGTCGGTAAAGGCGATAACAAAGGCTATCTGCGCTATCTGCGCAAACACAATATTGATAACGTAGTTTTTACCGGCTACGTCCCGGACGAGGAATTAAGCCGCTACTACCGCAGTGCCCAGGTTTTTTGCGCGCCCTCTATCGGCGGCGAAAGTTTTGGAATTGTGCTGGTCGAGGCAATGGCCTGCGGGTTGCCGGTAATCGCCAGCGATATTCCAGGCTACGCCAGCGTCATCGAGCATAACCAGCAGGGGTTACTGGTCGAGCCTAAAAACTCCCAGTTGCTGGCAAAAGCCCTTATCCAATTGTTATCCGACCAGGCTTTACGGGCTAATCTGGGCGAAGCTGGTCGTCAAAAGGCCCGCCAGTATAGCTGGAAGAAAGTCAGCCAGCGCGTACTCGATTTTTACGAGCGGAGCGAAAACCGCCAGCGAGCAAAAGTCCGGCTCAAACGGATGCGCCGCAACCGCCGCAACCAGCGCACTTACGGGCTGGGCTGGTTGATCGGACGGCGGCGTTATAATGCGACCGCCCAGGACTTAACCACCGGTGGTTATAGCCGCTTTCGCCGCTTTCGCTCGCGTCGAGTTAAATAATAGTATAATGACCGGAAAAAGCCATTCAGGGGAAGGAAACAGGAATTAAAGCATGCTAACACACCTTATTGAAGAATGGGCCAGGGGCATCGCCCGCCAGGTAGGCCAGGTAGTTTCCAAAAGCGGCCTATCGCCAAACGCGCTGACCGTGCTGGGCTTCTTGCTCAATATTCCGGCGGCAATGGTACTGGCCCAGGGTCAACACTGGTTTCTGGCCGGTGTGTTAGTGCTGTTTGCCGGTAGCTTTGATATGCTCGACGGCGCGGTTGCCAAAGTCACCAACAAGACCTCGACTTTTGGAGCCTTTCTGGATAGCACCCTCGACCGGTATGGAGAGGTAGTAGTCTTTGCCGGGTTGCTTTATTACTACCGGAGTGGGGGCAATCACGACCAGTATGGCGGCTCGTTTCTGGTATATGTGGCGATTGCCGGGTCCTTGATGGTTAGCTACGTCAAGGCGCGGGCCGAAGGTCTTAATATTGAGTGTAAAGGGGTGGGTCTGTTGCCCCGCCCTGACCGGGTGCTGCTGATTGCTTTTGGCGCGATCCTTAATACCTGGGTTGATTGGTCTTTGATTGCCGCCCTGTGGATTCTGGCGATTGGCACAAACTTTACGGCTGTACAGCGTATCGGCCATATCTGGCTGGAAGCCAAACGGCAATTACTGGCAAAACAAGCCCACGAAGGCTTGAGCGTCGCCAGCCCACCGGTTGTAACCGCCGCCCGCAAAGTCGAGCCGACCCGCGAAACCGGCAAAGACAAAGAAGAAAACGTCGAGGAAGAAGCTTTATTGCGCCGAAACCGGCTTTTCCGCCGCGCCGGGGGCCGCTAGACTCATCAAAAATAGATTAGCCCAACAACTTTTGTAAAATGAGCCGGGCACCTTCTTTGCTGGTGGGTGCCCCGGCATCCCGGCAACGCGCCGATTGGACACAGGCTGGACAACCGGAGGTACAACGGCAGCTTTTGAGGGTTCGGTAGGCCAGTTGCAACAAATCCTCGATCCGGTCGTAACAGCCGTGCGCGAACCCGGCTCCCCCTTCACAGGTATCAAAGAAATAAATCGTGGGCCGCGAGTCGTTGACAAGCGGTGCGCCAAAAGATTTCGAGCCGATGTCGGTCGGGTCGCACATTACTTCCAGCGGAAAAAGACCTAGCAGCAAATGTTCCAGACCGTGCAGCCCCGAATCGAAAGTCGCAATAGTCAGAAACCGTTCGCGGGGCGGCAGAACTAACCAGACCAGTTCGGTGTGCATCTGGATCGACAGAGGCCGTTCCAGATTGATTACGTCCGGGGCGCGTTTGCGACGCTGGAAGAGAGCCTCCTCGCGGTACCCATAAATCTGCTCGATAACCTCACCCGCGCCCTTGCCAACCTCCACCGGCAAACCGCTACCAAGCTTGATCATTCGGCTTTCCTGGTTTTTGTCGGGCCGAATATCCACCCGCCCTACCGAAGAGGTGGCGTGGGTCGTGTTGATCGGCAAAACCAGCACCTGATTAGTCTTTTCGTTGATACTTTCGACCCGGTAGGTTTCGCCGGCATGAATATAGATCGCGCCGGGATGCGTTTCCGAATACAGGTGCGGCGGCTCGATCACGCCTACCTCGTGGCCGTTGTTGGTATTGATGATCTTAAATTTACGGGTAGTGCTGGTGCGTAGCGACAACCGCCCGTGCGGATTATCATCATTGCGGTAGAAACACACGCCATCCTCGCGCAAACCCAGAATACCTTCGGCGATCATGTGCTTGACCAGCATAGTAGCCGAGGCCGGATGATATTTTTCAAGTTCGGCCCGGTTGAAGGGTAATTCCTGGGCCATACAGGCCAGGTGCTGCCGCGCGATATGTTCGTTTTCGACATTTAGAAAGGCACTTTCGGCCTGACGGGTAAACAGGTCGGTCGGGTTCGCCAGGAAATATTGGTCAATCGGGTTTTGCGAGGCCACCAGAAACACCGCCGCATCCCGGTCGCCCCGTCCGGCCCGTCCGGCTTGCTGCCAGACCCCCATCTGGCTGCCCGGATACCCGGCAATAATCACCGCATCCAGCCCGCCAATGTCTATGCCCAGTTCGAGGGCGTTGGTACTGAAAACCCCTTCGACTTCCCCTTCTTTCAAGCCACGCTCGATGGCTTCGCGTTCGTCGGAACGCAAACCGGCCCGGTAGACCGTGATCTTATCCATCAGGACCGTACCGGTAGTTTCGCGGCACATCCGGTACATCGTTTCGGCGTAGCGGCGCAAGCGGCTAAAACACAAAGTGCTATAGTTAAAACCGATCAACTGTTTGAAAAGATCAACACTTTCCTCAAGGTAGGAGCGGGTGATTGGTTCGGCACTGGTACTGGACAAATCGTTCTGAAAAGTGGGCGGCTTCCAGATCACAAAGTAGCGTTCGTTCTTGCGCGAGCCGTCATTGCTAATCGTGACAAAATCATTGAGGCCGGTCAGCTTCTGAACCAGTTCCGCCGGGTTGCCAATCGTGGCCGAGCAGCAGACCACCTGGGGATTGGCTCCATAAAAGGCGCACACTCGCAGTAAACGCCGCAGCAAATGGGCGATATGCGAACCGAATACACCTCGGTAGGTATGGACCTCATCGATTACGATATAGCGCAGGTTGCGAAGAAATTGAGGCCAGGCCCGGTGCCAGGCTGTCAGGGAAAGATGCACCAGTTCGGGGTTGGTCAGCAAAATGTTGGGCCGGGAACGCCGGATCGCCTTTTTTTCTTCCTCGCTGACCGACCCGTTATACTTGAAAGCCTTGATCGCCTCACCGGCCTCGCCCAGGTCGTCGAGTAAACCCTGCAAGGTGGCTAGCTGGTCATTCATCAGGGCATTGGTCGGGAAAATATAGAGGGCGGTTGCTTTAGGGTCGGCCAGAATCGTCTCGATCACCGGCAGATTATAGCTAAAAGTTTTACCACTGGCGGTCGCCGTAACAAGCGCGACGTTATGTCCGGCCCGTAGAGCCTCGATAGTCGCGGTCTGGTGGCTGTAAAGCTGGTCGATGCCGCGCGTGGTAAGGACCTGTTGCAGGGGTGGCGGGAGCGGATGCGAAAGGGCTTCAAAAACCGGCTCACGGGCGGCTTGTTTTTCGATATGAACCAGGGTTTGGTCCATCACACCATCCAGCCGAGTGGTACCAGTCCGCCCGTTATAGGCTAATTTGAGTTCATCGATCAAAGCCAGGGCCGATAGTCTTTGGGAACTATCGGCCTCGATGGCTTTACTCAGTGATCCATTTGTCGCTGGCGCGTTCCCAGCTTTGTGGCGTTTCGTTACCAAAGAAAAGTTTTACCTCGCGTTCGGCACTTTCCGCCGAGTCGGAACCGTGAATCAAGTTACGGCCAATTTCCACCGACAGATCGCCCCGGATCGTACCGGGGGCAGCGTTTACCGGGTTGGTCGCACCCATCGTGGTGCGGACCGTTTCGATAGCTTTTTTACCTTCCACGACCAGGATAACTACCGGACCGGAAGTAATATATTCTACCAGACCATTGTAAAAGGGTTTGCCTTTGTGTTCGCCATAATGTTGCTCGGCGGTTTCGCGGGCGATAGTCGACATTTTGAGGCCAACGATTTTCAGACCGCGCCGTTCCAGGCGGTTAACGATTTCGCCAATCAGACCGCGTTGTACGCCATCCGGCTTAACAATTACCAGAGTTTTTTCCACCCGGTTTACTCTCCTTATTTATCTTGAATTCTGTTAAAATAGTGCTACATCAAAAAGCCCAAAACCCGGCATAGCCGCTTTTGGGCGTTACCATTTATAACCTTGCTACAGGATAATACTTTTGGGCAAAAAGAGCAACCGGTCTAAAATTCTTCTTCGGCGATCTTGGCGGCCCGGAACATCGCCAGCCGCACTTCGCCCAGCTTGGTAGTCGGCTTCTGGCAGATCACCAGCAGCACCAGGTCACCGGCTCCGCGCATTTGCAGCGAGCCATCGCGGGCTTCCACTATTGCATCCGATAGCGGGCCGATACCCAGACGCTGGGTGTTTTTTGCCAGGGTATCAAACATATTGGCGGCCAGCGCGCCCAACACTTCGGCGTCATCGTCCTCGACCATCAGGTTCTGGACTACCAGACCATCGCGGGCGACCAACAGACCACCGATTACCCCTTCAATTTTTACCAGCTCATCAAATATTCTTCGCATCTAAATTCCTTTTACCTGTCCTGCTACTAAGAATGGTTAGCGTTAAGTGTTAGGGCGGAAACCGATTATGGTGCTTCGTGAAAGCCGGTTCAGGTCAGAGAAGCTAAACCGGCTCGAATTAGTAGGAGAGGTGTCAAAGCCTCCTAAAAATTGAATGCTTTTTATTTGCGAGACCCGACCGCCGGACCGAGGGCCTTGCTATACTCCGAAAGTGCCGCCTGGAACAACCCTTGTTTTTTGTAGGCGTCGCCCAGTACCCGGTGATAGCGCGGCGATACCGCCGGATCAACGACGATTTGTTTGAGCCGGTTTACCACGTTTTTCAAATCTTCCGGGTTGGCTGCTTTGATCGCGCTATTAAAATAACTGATCGACTGGTTGAAATCTTGCTGCTGGAAATACTGGTCGGCCAGTTGCAAATTGTTAACCAGGTCGGTGGAACCATTACCGGCGACTGGCGTACTCACCGGCGGGGTGGCCGCTACCTGCGCGGGCGCGGGTGGTAGATTAACCGGGAGGGGTTGCGGCACGGGCACCGGAGTCGGGGCGACTGGCGTAGCCGCCTGAGTAACCGGCGGGGTGGCGGGAGCGGGTTCCGGCCTCACCGGGAACGGGAACATAGGTTCAGCCGGGAGCGAGAAATCGGGCGCAGCCGAGGTAGCCTGGTCGAAATCAAAGCTCGGTACCGGGGCCGGGGCCACCTTAGCCGGTAAACTATTCGAGGGCGCAGGCTGGGCCGGTTCGGGGAAACTCAAGGCCTCGGCCTGAACCGCCAGTGGGGCTGGGGCGGCCTTCAGCTGAGGTTGAACATCTTCCACGATATTGCCCAGGTCGAAGGGTTCAAAGTCGTATGAACCACTCGCCCCGGCGGCAGAATTAGCCGGTTCGGCGTTGATCGATGATTGGGAACTGGGCAAAGTTTCTTCCAGCGATAAATTAAAGGCTTCGTCGTCGAGGTCCTGGTTTAAACCCAGGTCGGTCAGATCGAAAGCCTCGGCTTGCATCTGCATATCGCGGGTAGTTGGCGCGTTAGAGGCCTGGGGTGGGGCGTAAGTAGCCGGAGTCGCAGCCTGATTGGCCTGACGCTCTATCTCCTCAAACGAAACCAGATCGCTGACATCCGGTTCCTGGCTATTCGAGGCGCGGACCACCGGCGGCGGGCTAAATTGAGCGCGTTCTTCGTCCTGCTGCTGCCGCCGCTGTTTCAATTTCTCAAAAAGTGATTGGCCTTGCTCCTCGGTTTTAGAAGCGGTCCCGCCTTGCTTGATCCGGTCGACCAGGCTTCGCCCGATCATCACCCTTTCTTCGCCCGGTCCAACCTCAATTTCCGGTTCGGACCGGTTGGACCGCCGTTCCGAGCGGAAAGGTTGCTCATCGAGGGTGTCGAGCGGGTCCATCGCATTCAGGCCCAGTCTACCGGAGCCACGTGGGGAACTATCCTCGAAAATGCCTGGAATATCGTTGGATAACGAGAAAGGCATAAGATCAAAATCATCACCCTGACCCGGTCCACCTACCGGTTCAAAAGGCGAGGGAGCCACGTTGCCAAAGGGGGATTTACCCTTATCACCAAAGCTACCACCGCCACTGGACGGGGCCGCAGGTCGCGCAGGTGGGCTGGTCGGCTGATTGTCCAGGCTAAAAGCACTCAGACCGGAACCACCCAGGTCAAGCGATTGAAAATCAGTAGTGTTCGCGCCCGGCTCAAACGGATTATAGGGCGGGAGCGGCGTCATCTTGGGAGCGGGAGCCGGGGGAGCCGGGGGCGGGGCCGACTGGCGTGGAGTGGGAGCCGGGGGCGCACCAAAGCTGCCATCGTCCAGGCTAAACGGCATCAAGTCGCCCATATCTTCGGGCGGCAGGAAAGACGGCTGCGGTATCGAAGGGCTATAACCACGTCCTGCCGGGGGCTGGTCGGGCGGAGCAGCCGGGCGGGGTGGCGGGGTCTGGCGTTGGGGAGCCTCGACCGGAGGCATTGCCAGCGGCATTCCACCGCCATCATCCAGGCTAAACGGCACCAGATCGCCCATATCCAGGTCGCCCCCAAAATTAAAGGAGGAAGTGTCGGGCGGAGGCGGCGTAGAACGGCTAACCGGTGGGGTCGGCGGTTCAAAATTAGCCGGGGTGCCGCCAAACGGACTGCGATTGCCAGGGGCCGCCGGAGGGTTTGCTATCGACTCGAAACCGCCGAAATTATCATCCAGGTTAAAGGGTGAAATGTCTTCCATACCCATTTCGCCAAAATTTGTCATTGGCTTCGGGGGTTGCGGAGCGGTCCCCCGCGAACTCATAGGGGCGGCCTGAATATTATAAGGGGCTGGAGCAGGCGGTGGTGGTGGGGGGCCACCAAAGCCATCTTCCACACCCAGGTTAAACGGCTCCAGGCCGCCAAAATTTTCCTGCTCACCCGGTTTGCCAAAGGCTCCGACCTGCTTGGAAATCGCCCCACCTGAATCAAGGTCGGTAGCATCGAGCCAGTTGGGCAGCGAACCACCACCGGGCCGGGCTGGGCCGGACAGATCGATTTGTTCACCTTTAGCACCAAAACCGGCGGATTTCTGAGCCGCCTCTATGCCGCCGCCGAGCGGGTTCAACCAGTCCGGCAAATCACCGGGTGCGCCGGTATTATCACGCGGTCGAATACGGGCCGGGGGGGTATTGACATCGGCAATTACCGGGTTAGATGAGGCCAGCCCGGCCTTTGCAACTTCATCGTCATCCATAGCGAAGGCCTGGAGATAGTCGGGTAATTCTTCGCGTTCCCAGTCGAATACATCATTGTCGTCCTGGGGGCCACGTTTGATGGGCATGGCATCGTTCTCCTGCTCTTGATGTTGCTGCGGTTGGGGTGATTGATTAGTGAGTCCCGGCTCATCGGTGCTAACCGGCGAAAAGCTTGCGGCCAGGGGTGAAGCCGAAAGGTCAATTGATTCCGCAGAGTCCTGTTTTTCAACTTGTATCGGGCTGATCGAGGTCGGGGCCTGGTCAGTGACAAAATCGGGTAAGGGGCCTTGCTCGTTGCGTTTGTGAAAGGCGTGATGCTCAAGTTCAGGAACCGCTAACGAAGGTAAAGTCGGGCTAGAGTTGACCTCTTTTGCCGGAATAGCCGCCAACAAAAAATTTAAATAACTATCCTGGTCTTCAGGCACCGGTTGAACCTCCATTGCTACCTCTGCCGGGGGGTGAGGGTCGGTATGGTCATAGCTGGTGTCGAAAGCTTGCGGCTTTTCATGATCGGCCTCGTTTACGCTCATAAGGTCAAATGCGGAATGGTCAGCCGCTATTACTGCCGCCTCATCGAGCGAGGTAGGCCCGGCAACCGGTTCTAGGGCCGGTTCAAATGGCAGGGTTGGCAAACCGGTTTCTTCCGGCAAAGCCGGTTGGCGGCTCGATTCCAGCTTAAAAGCGACCGGCGGTTCTTCGGCGGCAAAAGCGTCCCCATCTTCGCCAAACAAATCAAAGACTCCATTATCATTGGCCGGTGGCGAAGGCATCTCAAAAGAAGCTCTGGTCGGTATATCGTCGGAGAACAGATCAAAAGGGGCTACCGCATTTTCAGGCTCATCGAAGCGGAAAGGCGCGGCCAGTGGAGCACCTGGCGCGGCTACTTCCTCGAACATACTCAGATTATCCGGCTCTACGCCAATTCCCAGGTCGAAAGCCGCGCCCGGATTGGTTATGACTTTTTCGCTGGTCAGGTCAACCTTAGCCGGTTCAATTTCTTCAAAGAGATTAAACACGTCACCCTGAGTGTTGTAGGCCTCGCTGCGCAATTCGTCCAGACCAGCCAGGGCTTGATTACGGTCCTGTTTTTCAGCTTCGGCTTGTTGAGTATTTACGTGGTTCTGGGTATCATTCAGCAGGGCCATCAAATCGATGCCGAGATTACTGGGCGTATCGGCCAGGGGCGAGGGCACGTCTGGTCGCAAACCTAACTGAACATCGGTACTGTTGCGGTCGGCATTCGCCCAATCGGGCACCAGATTGGCATTACCGGTCAGTCTGGCATCGGTATCCGGGGCCGGAATGGCCGGGATGCCCAGCATCGATATATAACGCATGGCATCGTTGGAAACGACGGCATCTTCAAAGAGTCGTTCGGCCAGCAAGTTCAGAGGGTCGAGGGCGTGGGCTTTTTCCAGATAGGGGGCCGCCCGGTCCTGGTTGCGGCGCACACCGTAGATATGCCACAAAATCAAATTGGCTTTTACCAGGTCGGGATGGGCTTGCAGCAAATCAGTCGCCAGTTTTTCGGCTCGTGGATAGTCGCGGTTGCGCCAGTAAGCTTCCATCAGGCCCACCTGGACATCCAACCGGTTAGGAGTGGCCCGCAAAACGGCATTGTATTCTTCGATAGCCTGACCGTAAAAGCCGTCTCGCAAACGACCATTAGCTAAACCGGCTTTGGTCAGCCGGATACGGTTGCGACCGGGGGCGGGTTGCTCGTGGTAAAGCCGTAAAAGTTCTTCGCGCAGTTGCTTTATACTCGAATCGAGTTCCAGTGCCCGCTCGTAATACATGATGGCTTCTTCGGGCTGGCCGCGTTCGTAGGCAATAAAACCCCGGTCGACGTAGCCCAGCACATCCTGTGGGTCGGCGGAGAGGACAAACACAAAAAGCTGATCGGCTTCATCCAGCAAACGTTTTTCGGTATAGGTTTCGCCCAGCACACGGCTGACTTCCAGGCAACGGGGGTAATATTTAAAGACATAGTTACACAGGGCTACCGCCCGGTCGGGGTTGCCGGATTCTAGAGTCGTTTTAGCTTCATTAATTACGTCTTCTAGTTTGACCCGGTTGGTTGCCATTGATTCGTCCTGAATAACTAGAAATTAGGTGGGTTATTATTTACATAATAAAAAATATTCAGCCCCATTATAAAACAAAGCTTTGAGAATAGCAATAGTATTCTTGATTGGCACAGTATTAATGAGGTCAACTTTTACCGGTGGGTAGTGCATCCTCGGCCTGGTGGGTCGGGAAAGGAGCTAAATTACAGGCTGAGGGCTAGCGGTGGCTTAAAAGGGCGGTGGTTCGGCGGTCGCTTCACCGGCGGCCCCATTGATCAAGGCCTGGGCGTGCTTGAGTAATAACTCGATCCGGTCGGCCTTCACGCTTTTGGTTTCGAGGTATTTTTGCAGCACTTCCATCGGAGATAGGCCAGTCGTGGAATCGCCGCCCAGCCTGATCCGGCGTACCCGGTCGACTTCCTGAGCAATCGCGGCGATATGATAGACCCCCAGTTCGTTCAGGGTCCGGCGCAGCTCGTCCTCGCGCAAAGCCCCTTGCTGGTCGGAGCTCAACTTCAACCTCACACGGACAATCGCGTTTTTCAGGCCGCCATTTTTCATTTTGTCGGCTTCGCGTTGCATAGCCTGGACGGCGGCAGCGGTCGGGTTCAGCAAATCGTCGGCAGCCAGTCCTTCAATGTTTATATCAAGGGTGCGAAACGCCCTTACCAATGGGTCGACTACAAATTTCCACTCGGTGTGGCGCGTCACCGGACCGCCGCCGGGGTCATCGATCTCGACCAGCACAAAGCCTTTATCTTCTTTTTCCTCGCCAAAGTCGATCCGTTCCAGGCTGCCGGGATAGACAATAGCGGTATCTCCCGCCTCCAGGCTCTGATGTTTGTGGATATGACCGACGGCAATATAATCGAAATGCTCGGCTCCCAGCATACTTTTCTGGATCAGCAGGTCGTTGCCCAGCATAATTGAGCGTTCGCTGCCAAAGGTGGCTCCCACGATTGAGGCGTGAACGGCCAGCACCGCCGGAATTTTGGGGTCCAGTTTGCGGATAGCCTCGTACAGCAGGGTCTCGATTTTGGTCAGTAGAAGTTGGTTCAGTTCATCCAGGCTACGGCCCCGGTATTCTTCACGGGTGATCAAATTGTGACGGGTCAGCCAGGGCAACGCCACGACCTGAAGCGGGCCGGAGCGGGTTTGGATCACGGTAAGCTCGATCTGGCGTGCCACGTGGACCCCGGTCACGGCTAGCGTTTCAAATATCTCGATGGAATGAGCGCGGGTTGCCATCGTCGGCAAATCGTGGTTGCCGGTAAGCAAAAAAACCGGCACTTTTTTCTCGACCAGCCGCATAATGCGTTTGGCGAACTCGCGCTGGACGGTCGGGTTGGGGTCGCGGTTTTTGTAGGCATCGCCGGTGAACAAGACCGCATCGACCCCGGCAGCGACCGCCGTATCGATGGCCCGGTCAAAAGCATCGACAAAATCTTTAAGCCGGGTTGGTAAACCGGTCACGGTATCGATTTTGGAGTAATTTTCGACTCCAAAGTGGATGTCGGAAACGTGTAGTAATTTCATGATAGTAGGGAATTTAACATTTTAACCGGCTAAAGTCAACATATTTGTTCGACTTTTGCTTTGTACAAATAAAATTATTGTCAGCAGTAATTTTTTTCCACAAACAAGTTTATTGTGGATAAAGCAACGCTGGCGGTGGATAACCTTGTATAAATGTGGACAAGCGGTTGAAATCCGGTGAATAATTAGTGTTTTTATAGGACTTTATAACTATGCTCGGTGGAAAATGTTCAATTTTTCTGAACAAAAAAAGAAGCTAATTCCCGGTTGAGAATTAGCTCCGGTCAGATTTTTAGAACTAAATGATGGCTCCCCCGGTCGGCGGATTGGCGGAAGGTGTGCCGGGGCGACGAGGAATTATGCGCCGGAAGGTAAATACTAACAGGAAGGCTAGCAAGGCTCCCAAAGGCAGCAGCCAGATGGCCCACACTCCGAACGTCACAATAAGTTTGTACAGACCTTGCAAACCGCGCAACGACCCGGCCCAGGCATTTTCCAGAACAGTCCCGGCATCCCATTTGGTTGGCTCGACTTTAGCAACCGGTACGCCAATGGGGGCGATACTAAAGGTCAGGCTCGACATAGTGGTACGTTTGTCCAGGTAGTTAATCCGGCCCTGGTGCTGGTCGATCTGACCACGCACGGTGGTAAGTTCACGCTGGACGGTCAGGATTTCGTTAACGGTGGTGGCCTTGTCGAGCAAGCGGCGCAGGTCAGTCTCGGTAGCTTTCAGGTTGGTAAGCTGGGCCTGCAAATCCACGTATTCTTCGGTGACATCCTGGCTGGTCGAGTTTTCATTTTCCACCCGGACCCCCGCCAGTTTATGGACCCGGTTCAGGGTCTCATCGAAGGCGGCGGAAGGAACCTGGAGCGTAACGCTGGCGTATACTTTATCTTCGCGGACGGAAGTGTTGGAGGCAAAGACCACTCCATTTTTTTCGATTGCCAGTGCCCGTAAATCCAGCAAGGTTTTATCTACGTCCGGCGAGGTCAACGAGATAGTGGCGTCATGGATTATCAGGCGATCCGCCGGTAAAGGTACGCTGTTAGCGGAGCCTCCAAGCGACTTAACAGCGGCGGGGGCAGACTGATCACTTACAGCAGACCCGGCAGCAATAGTGGCGGCGGCGGCGGTGGTGGCGGCAGCGGCGGGGTATGACCCAGATTGCCGAGCGGGATTGTTATTATAGGCCGGTGTTGCGGTCATGCTGTAGGCTTCCGGGGAGGTTTCCGATTTGGGATTGCTAAAGATGCCAATCAGCATCGAGGCGATAATTACGACCAGTACGACGATACCCGCCAGCGCGAAGCCGGTCCGGCGACTACTTTTACCAGGGGTCCTAAATTTTGTGAACATAACGGCGGTACTTCCTTCCTGTAAAATAATTTAATCAAATCGTTCTTACAGGATGAAACGCCGCCCAATATCAAAAAATTACAGGCTTTTGGCCTGATTTTTAAACTTGCGCAAACTGGCTTACTTTAGTGGCGCATCAGGGGTGCGGGGCGCAAACTGACCGGACGAGGGTGGCAACGGGTCGCTATCAACTATAAGGCGGCTTGCCAGGTCGTTCAATTCGGCAGCCCGCTCTTTCACCTGCTGCAAAAGTTGAGGCCGGGGTCGCCGTTCGTACTCGGTCCGCAAATCCAACAGCAAAGTTGCCAGCCGGGCGATCATGCGCACCGTTTCTATGGGGTCATCCGATTTTACCGGTTCCGTAAAAGGCATTTTTTAATCCTCGATTAGCCGACTAAAGGCTTCCTCATCCAGCACTGTCAAACCCAGTTGCTGGGCTTTGGTCAATTTACTGCCGGACTCCGCTCCGGCAATCACATAGTCGGTATTTTTGGAAACACTACTGCCGATGGTGGCTCCGCGCCGTTTTAATAACTCCTCGGCCTGTTTCCGACCGTAGTTTATCAGGGAACCGGTCAAAACAAAAGTTTTACCGGCCAGCGGTTTTTTACCACCGCTATCTTCCTCGACCGGGTCGGCGGTACGCACCCCGGCCTGAATAATTTTTGCCAGGACGGCCTGGTTTTGTTCATTGGCAAAAAACTTTACAATACTCTGAGCGGCTACCTGACCCATGCCTTTGATCCCGGCAATCGTAGCATCATCCGCCGCGATCAGATTTTGGAGGTCGTGAAAGTGATTAGCCAGCATCTCGGCGGCTTTAACCCCTACGTGCGGTATTCCCAGGGCCATCAACAGATTATCGAGCGGTTGCTGTTTGCTGGCCTCGATCTGGTTGAGGAGTTTGTCGGCTACCTTTTCGCCCAGCCGTTCCAGTTTGAGAATTTCGGCTTTATCCAGGTAGTACAGATCGCCGTAATCCTTCAGCAAACCTTCATCGTAAAAGCGGTGAGCAATTCGCTCGCCCATGCCGTCCACGCCGCGCACCGCCGCAAAAAAGGCGATCCAGTCACGCATCTGACCGGGGCAATTATAAGGGTTATTGGTACAGTAAACTTTGGGGTCTTTGTTGCCGTCGTCGTCCTCGCGGCGAGTGGTCGGTGCGCCACAGGCCGGGCAAACCGTTGGCAGCACCACCGGCACTTCCTGGCCGGTTCGCCGGTCTTCCATAACCTTGACCACGTTCGGGATGACATCCCCGGCCCGTTTGACCAGCACCGGGTCGCCAATCCGCAGACCCATGCGTTCGATCATATCGACGTTAAACAGGGTGGCACTCTTGACGGTAATCCCGCCGATATTGACCGGTTCGAGTATCGCCAACGGGTTGATACTGCCGGTACGCCGGATGTTTTTCCACTCGATATTGTTGAGTAGCGTCACCGCTTCGCGCGGCGGGAATTTATAGGCGGTCGCCCAGCGGGGATCGCGGCCCACAAAACCCAGTTTATCTTCGGTTGCAAAATCGTTGATCTTGATCACCGAGCCATCGATCTCGAAATCCAGCCGGTCACGTTTATCCAGCCAGACCTTGACCGCCGCGACCACTTCTTCTTCGCTGCGGCAAAGCTTGATTTCAGGGGCGACCCGGAAACCCAACCGCTCGAAATAGCGCAGGGCTTCCCACTGGGTTTTGATTTCAGGACCGCCCTTTTTCTGAGCCAGGGTGTAAAGATAGACGTTTAGCGGTCGTTTAGCGGTGATGCCGGGGTCCTTCTGGCGCAAACTTCCAGCGGCGGAGTTGCGCGGGTTGGCAAACAACTTTTCGCCTTTTTCGGCCAATTCACGGTTAAGCTTTTCAAACGCCCCGATGGGAATATAGACTTCGCCCCGCACTTCCAGCAAAGCCGGTAGGTCTTCACCTTCAGTCGGGCGCAATTTCCAGGGGATCGATTTTATGGTCTTGAGGTTGACGGTAATATCATCGCCGATCAGACCGTCGCCGCGCGTCGCCCCGCGCACCAGTACCCCATCCTGATAGAGCAAAGCCACCGAAAGGCCATCGATTTTCGGCTCGACGGTGTACTCGAAATCCATCTTGCGGTCCAGGTATTTCAGGGCACGTTCGCTCCACTCAGCCAATTCCGGTGGGCTAAAGACGTTGGACAGGCTCAACATGGGGACTTCGTGGCGGACTTTGGGGAATTCGCTGACTACGCCACCGACCGAAACGCGCTGGGTCGGCGAATCGGGCGTGATTAGTTCGGGAAACTTTTCTTCAAGGGTTTTTAGTTCTCGAAAGAGGGCATCATACTCGGCATCAGTAACCTGAGGGTCGTCCAGTACATAATAACGATAGTTGTGATATTCCAACTGATGACGTAGGTCAAGAACGCGCCGTTCGGCGGCTTCCCCGTTCAGGCTGGCATCGGCGGCAACCGGACTGGTCGGAGTGGTGGCTATTTGGTTTACACTGGTTTGGTTTTGTTCTTGGTCTGACATTGGCCTTGCGAACCTCCCTCTGAATTTATTTTTTGTAGGTGCCTGATCAATATCGGCAACCGGGCAAAAAATGAGCCAGAGAGAGGTTAATTTTAAAAAATTCGGTTTTAGCGGGGTGCCAGGTGCATCGGCATAATCACGTGAACATAATCGTCCTGGCCGACCGGCTTGACTACTCCCGGATTGCTGGAGGTCTGGAGTTCGAGCGCGACCTGACCTGTCCCGATGATGCTTAAGACATCGCTCATATACTTGGCATTAAAGGCGATCTGAGCATTCTGACCGTCTACGCTGGCATCTATTTCGTTGCGGTTGTCGCCCACCTCGGCGGCGTTAGCAGTCAACAGCAAACTGCCGGGGGTCAGGTCTTCGCCAGGGTTAACCGATAGCCGGATGATATTGCCGCCAGTGTCTTTGGCAAAAATCCCGGCCCGCTTGACGGCCTGGGCCAGCGAACTGGTTTCCAGCACGGCTCGCGTCTGGTAAGCCTTTGGAATAATAGCCTGGTAGTTCGGGAAATTACCCTCGATCAGGCTGCTGGTGAAATTGATGGTTTCAGTCTTGAAAAGAGCCTGACTTTTGTTGCCGGTAACGCTTATCTCGACTATACTCTCATCGTCGGGAATGATCCGCGAAAGTTCGCTCATGGCCCGGCCCGGCAGAATTATGCTAAAAGCCTGATTTACTTCGTTTGCCAGGTTGGCGACTTTCACCGCCAGCCGGAAGCTATCCGCCGCCGCAAGGGTGACTTTATCGCCCTGAAAGTTTGCAAAAATCCCGGTCAGTACCGGGCGGGTTTCGTCGGTCGAAGTAGCAAAAGCCACCTGGGTGATCGCCTCACGCAGCTTGCCGGACTCGATGTTTATCGTATTAGCCGGGTTGGAGATGGCCGGTATGCTCGGAAAATCCTCGGAGGCGATACCTTTGATATTGGCTTCGTTGCGACCGCTCTTGATGTGCAGCGTCAGGGTCTGGGGGTCGAGGTTCAAATTGATCGTACTATCTTTACCTTCGCTCACAAGGCTGCTAACGAATTCGGTCAGCAAGCGGGCCGGAATAGTCACGTCGCCTTCTTCCTGTATCTGGGCCGGTACCCAGACCGTGATCGAGATTTCCAGGTTGGTAGCCGCCAGTTTAAGCCGCCCACCTTCGGCGGAGGTTTCGGTCGTCAGCAAAATATTATTGAGAACCGGCAAGGTCGTTTTGGTTGAAACGGCTCTACCGACTATCGAAAGTCCTTTTGCAAGTTGTTCCTGCTGGCAACTTACCTTCATAACTACTGCGCTCCTTTTCCCTACCTGGTTAAATTAGTTAGCCGGACCTACCTGTTTACGCAGGCGAGACGGCCCCTGTTATTCCAGGGTCGTTTGGCGATAATGATTATTTATCTTTATTGTTATTGCTGTACTCGGACGCCGATTATAACATAAAGCGGGAATTACATAAAGCTTTTGCCATATTTTAGGCCGGTGTTGCCAACTATTTATCCACAAAAAGTGGAAACTCTGGATAACCTTTTACTATAGTAAATATGTAGATAATTATATTTAGGTTTAGCAAATCAAATAAACTTTTGCCCCTCAAAACCCAGGAAGGCGGCGGGGTTCACGCACCTGGCTAACCTCGCTGTTTCTATCGGTAGAGAAAGCTATTATAACCCGATTGAGGGTGGCTTTACCAGACCATTAATCCCTGAGAACAGACGCTGCGACCCTTGCATCCGGGCCACGCGCGTGCTATAATCGGCCCAATCAAAAGCATCTGAGGGCGATTAGCTCAGTTGGTTAGAGCGCACGGTTCACATCCGTGAGGTCACTGGTTCGAGCCCAGTATCGCCCATCCATTCTCTTTTCCCTTTATTATTATCATTGTGGTAGTAAACCGGCCCCCTTGCAACCAATTGCCCCTTATTACGTTTGATCATACAGGTCTATTAATATTATTAATTTGTAACTACTCAGGCCCCAGGGCGGGGAAAAGAAGAAAAAAAGAGTATTACCCCTGTGTAACCCCCCGCATGGCACCCAGGGGGTACCCGACCCCCACTACCCCTGCTTCGATCCTCTAGCGAGATTTGGTGAGTAGTTATATTAATTTTTCAATTTTTCACGAAAATAAAGCTCGTTAGAAAAATTGAATACGTTTGTCCATATTTTTTGAAATTTGAAATGGGAGTTGCGCGTGAAAAAGATTTGCCTGCTGACTTTGCTCTTTTTTTGTCTTAGCCTGAGTCTGCTTGCCTGTTCCGAGACCGACCCGACCTCGAACGGCCAGAGCCTTTCGCTACTTTTCCAGACTCCTAACCCCAATTTGCCGGTTAATGGCCCGACTGCCGCGCCGGTTGCCAGTCCGGTTCTGCCGGACGGAGCCAGCCCGACCCAACTTCCCGGTAGCTCGCCAGTAGTGGCCCCTACCCCTACGCCCGGTAGCGATAGTGCCCAGACCGAAGTTGAGTCCCCGGCCACCGTAACCGCCGCACCGCTCACTGCAAATCAGACAACCGCAACCACTGGCAAAGTTGGTGTTTCGCCGGGGGTCGGGAAAGCCACCACCGGCCCGGCTAATAGTATTCCTAAAACTACTCAGGCCACCCAACCGGTGACTACCAGGGGCAACACCGTTCCGACCTTTACGCCCGTGCCAACTGTATCAGGACCAACCTATAACACTGCCCTCAGCGAAGTCGTCCGAGGCCGAAGTGGTCGCAAACAGGTCGCTCTTACAATTGACGCCGGGGCCGATGGCAAAGCTTTTCCCAAGATTATGGCCGCTTTGAACCAGTACAATATCCACATAACTTTCTTTTTGACCGGTCAGTGGGTTCAGCAAAATCCGCAATTTACCCAGCAAATCGTGGCTAACGGCCAGGAAATCGCCAATCATAGCTGGGACCATCCCGATTTTACCAAGTTGACCGATGACCAGGCCCGCGACGAAATTCAAAAAGCCGAGGCCATGCTGACCCGTTTTACCGGTCGGACCCCTCGCCCGCTCTGGCGTTTCCCCTACGGCGCGCGAAACAGCCATATGCAGCAGGTGGTTAACGCGCTGGGCTACCGCTCGGTTTTCTGGACTATCGACAGCCTGGACTCGGTGGGGCAGCCTAAAACCGCCCAGTTCCTGATCGACCGGATTACCAAACAAAGTGATGCCCAGCTTGACGGTGAAATAATTCTGATGCACATCGGCAATAGCACCACCGGCGACGCACTCCCTGAAATCTTGAGCAACCTGAAACAGCGCGGCTTTCAAATCGTGACAGTTAGTCAGCTTTTAAGTTGACCTCAAAACACAAAGATAACCGAAGGGCTAAAAGCCAGAGATTAACAGAGTCTAACAATTTGGCGTTGTGCCATTATAGCCCTTGCGCTTTACGCGCAGATATATTAAAATTCACTCAGTAAAACATCTTGCGCGGTAAGGAATGTAACTTTTGGAGTCGCCAGTCGTAATATAAATTGTAATGTTTATATGCGATAATTCTACTATAGGTTTATGACTTGCCCCGTTATTTGGGAGTAAGTAACTCCAAATATTGATAGAAAGGCGTTTTAGAATGGAAATTGTGTTAGCCGCCATCGCCGCTGTAGCAGCCGCCATCGCCGCTGCCAAAGCCATTGAGCAGCAGCAGAAGGTCGATGAGGAAAGCCGGGTTAGAATTCCAATTCGGGTCGAAGAACCCCGGATCGAACGGCGCGAGCGTCATTAGATTGATTTGCCCCGCTAACGGGACAACGGGTTTTGGACTTTTTCCTTCTTATTCTGGGTACTCCTGATTTGGTATGCGAACCGGGCAGCGTAATTGCGTATGCCCGGTTTTTTATTTCTGGTAAATTAAACTAAACAAATTATGCGAAAAAACTTACGGCTAACCGAAATTCAATTGCTGGTAGTCCCGGCTTTATTAGCACTGGTTGGTATGCTTACCGTTATTCTGGTACCGCGCAAGCAGGTTAGTTGGGAAGCCAAAGACCTATGGATGCCACTGGTCTTTATCGGTCTGTTGTTGATGACGCACCTGCTCCTCACCCGGTTTCTGCCCCGCAGCGATCAACTTATTTTACCGCTGGTGTCCTGCCTGACCGCCTTCGGTCTGATCATGGTCAATCGTTTGCAATCCGAGCAGACCGGCCAGATCGCCAGCCGGCAGGTATTGTGGATCGGGTTGGGCTATCTGGTATTTGTGGTAACTGCCCTCGGTTTGCGCAATCCTATGCTGATGAAACGCTACAAATACACCTTTTTGATCGCCGGGCTGGCACTCACGGCGGGGGCAGCCGTCTTTGGGGCAGAAATCAACGGGGCGCGTTTGTGGTTCCGACTGGGTATTTTCAACTTTCAGCCGGGCGAGTTTTTGAAATTGTGTCTGGTTATCTTCCTGGCCGCCTACCTGGACGATAAACGCGATCTATTGCAAACACCCTATAAAATTTTAGGTATCCCGCTACCGCCGCTGCCCTACCTGCTACCTTTGCTCGGAATGTGGGCGATTTCGATTTTGTTACTGGTATTTCAAAAAGACCTGGGACCGGCTGAACTTTTCTTTGGCATCTTCCTGGTAATGCTGTATGTCGCCAGTGGTCGCGCCTGGTACGTGCTGGCCGGACTGCTGGCTTTTGCGGTGGCCTCGGTGGTCGCCTACCAGCTATTTGATCACGTCCAGACGCGGGTGGTGGCCTGGCTCAACCCCTGGCCGGAAGGGCAAGGCCGGTCCTATCAGATTGTCCAGGCTCTTTTTGGTTTCGCCCAGGGGGGAGTGTTCGGGCAAGGCCTGGGCTACGGCAAACCAAACTCGATCCCGGAGGTCCAGACCGATTATGTCTTTGCCGCCATCGGCGAGGAAATGGGACTGGCCGGTACGCTGGGCATCATTGCCCTGAATTTGCTGCTGGTATATCGCTGCTTTCATATCTCCCTGAATGCCCGGACCGGTTTTTACCAGTATCTCTCGATAGGATTTGCGGCCTTGCTGGGTCTTCAAAGCTTTATCATTATCGCTGGCGTGACCAAATTGATCCCGCTCACCGGGATGACGCTTCCGTTCGTCAGCTACGGCGGTAGTTCAATTTTGATTAACTTTTTGATCGCCGGAATACTGGTTAAAATATCGGCTGAGTCAACTTAAAGCCAAACAGGCCCTGAATACGTAGAATAAAAATGAAACGAACTATTCAAATATTTTGTGGAGTGATAGCGGTCGGGGCAGTCACCTTTGGGTTAGTCTATCTACCGGCCTCCGATAAACAAAGTCGCAGCGATGACATCTGGCTCTTATCTTTACTGATAACCGGGGTCGCCTTGCTAATAATATTATGGTTGAGCCGCCCCACGCCGGATGCTCGCCGCCGCCCGGTAACGCCCGAAGAACGGTTGCGGCATAGCGTGCAACGGGTTTCTAGCGTAATCATCGTCGGATTTTTGTTGATCGCGCTGCAATTATTACGGGAACAGGTCGTTTCGGCTACCGACATCGAAAAACCCTTTACCACCACCGATCCTAAAGGTAATCTGGTGACGATCCAGGACCCACGCTCGATTACCCAGAAACTGTCGAACCAGCGAGGCCGGATTTTCGATGCCGCCGGGAACCAGGTTGCCGGGATCGCCATTTCCAAATACGGTCTGGTCAAGCGCACCTACGACCCCAATTCGCCGGTAAAACAAATCCTGGGCTATTTTTCGCCCCTCCAATTCGGCAATAGCGGCCTTGAAGCGGCCTATGACGATTACTTGCGGGGCACTAACGGCACCAATCCGTTTGCGATTTTACAGCGGGGAATTCTGAACCAGCCGACTGTCGGTAACGACCTTTATCTGACGATTGATCCTAAACTGCAGCAGGTCGCCCAGACCGCCCTCGGTCAGACCCCCGGTGCAATTGTGCTGCTCGATGGAAAAAGCGGGGCGGTGTTGGCGATGGTCGGCTATCCAAACTATGACCCGACGGCCCTGGTGTTCGACCCGACAGTGGACGATACGCTCTGGCCGCAGGAAATCAAAGATATTCAAACTCGCTGGAACGACCTTAACAAAGACACCGGCAACCTGCCTTTGCTGGTCCGGCCTACCTCCGGTCTATATACGCCCGGTTCGGTCTTCAAAACAGTTACGCTGGCGGGGATGATGGAGTCAGGGCGTACCCGGCCTGATTCACCCTGGCCGGATGAAGGTTTTTATATCGTCGATAATCACAAAATTAACGACCCCAACCGGCCCAACAAAAATACTACCTGGACCAGCCAGCAAGGCTATATGTTTTCGCTGAACGCGGTTTTCGCCCAGATGGGTCTGCAACTGGGTGGACCCGGTTTGACCGATTACAGCCAGCGGTTCGGCTTTGACAAAGATTTGCCGTTCGATCTGGCGACCGCCACCAGCCAGAGCCACAATATCAACGAGCAAAATTACCTCAACAACCGGGTAGCCCAGGCTGAAACCGGCTTTGGGCAGGGTCAATTGCTGACCTCACCGCTTCATATGGCTCTGATCGCGGCGGCGATAGGCCGGGGCGACGGGGTGTTACCCAAACCGTACCTGGTCCAGCAAATCAAGACCCGCGAGGGGGGCCTGATCAAAGATACCCAACCCGCCAACTGGCTACAGGCTGTCCGGCCTGAAACTGCCAATACCGTTCGTGATATAATGATCGCGTCGGCCACCGATGGGTGGGTCGGTTTGGAAGGTGGGAAATTACCGGGGACAAATTCGGTGCTGGGTGGCAAAACCGGTACGGCGGAACTGGGCAACGGGATTAATAATGCCTGGTATATCGCCTGGGTCAGCAAAGGCAACCGCCTGTTTTCGATAGCGGTACTGGTCGATCATAAAGCCGGTGGCGAGGGTCTACGCGACGCGATGCCAAAAGCCAATCAAGTATTGAACGCGGCCCTGGCAGGGGTTAAGTAAGTGGTTTTAGTCAGGTTTCTTCAAAGCGTCATAACCTTAGCTTTAATCGGGATCGTGCTGGTAATTTTCCAGGCCGGAGCGTCTGCGGTCGGACCGGTCATTTTTACTGCCGATTACCGTGCCCCCGGTGCAACCGAAGCCCTTAATTTCGACCGCCCACTCAGTTTGAAATTGTTCCAGGCCGATCTGCAAAGTGGCCGCCCGGACTTTTACACCTTCCAGGCCACTAAAGGCACATTTCTCAAGATCAAACTCAATACCTTGCGACAGGCCGGGCAGGATAACTTCCGGCCTTCGCTGGCCTTGTTCGGGCCGGGTTTACCGCCCCCGGTCGATAGCGAACGTCGCCAGTTACCTTTTTCGTTACCGGCAGGGGTCGGCTTGCAACTTTCGGCGGCAGCCCAAACCGATATAGATAGCGAAATCAAAACCGGCCACGTGATCGCCCCCCGCGTGGAGGAGGTTTGGACCCAGGCCGGTTACTGGGAACGCCAGACCTTGCTAAACGAGGCTCCCCAGGACGGCACCTATTTTCTGGTCGTATTCAGCAGCACCGATCAAAACGGTAAATATTCCTTGCAGGTGGGCGATAAACCGGAAGCCGGTTGGCGCGAAACCCTGACTTTCCCGGTCTCCTGGCTGCGAGTGCATCTGTGGACCGGCGATCTAGGGTGGCCGGTGGTGGGGGCACTCCTTATTTTAGGGCTGGTGGCCGGACTGATCGCTTATTACCTCAATAGCCTGTCGCGTGAGATACAAACAATTGGGCGGGCCGGAGCCAACCGGCGGCGAATTTATTTACTCCACAAACGGCTGCCAAACAAACCGGTCGGCAAACACCTGCGCCAGCGCGTGAGACTAGGGGCCGTCCGTATCAAAATACCTGTAGAATCACAACCGGATCTGGTAGAAGTGCCTGTAACGAATGGGCATATTACCCCTGAACCGGTCGCAACCAATCTGCCCTGGCTGGCCGGGTCTAATTGGGAAGAATTAAAACCCCTACCGGCCCGTCATATTAATGGCAACGGCCTTAACGGCAACGGCAACGGTAACGGGCATCATTTACCGGCCCCGGCAGACCCCAAACCGGATGGATTGAGCCAGTGGGGTCAAATTTATCGCCCAAAAGTGGAACGCTCCTCCGATACTAAACTTTAAATTGGTTTGGCTCTCTCTTTATTTTGCTTTGCAAAAAACTTCATGTTACAATATATATAAGCAGTATAAGGACTGATTTTAGCGCGATTAGCGCGGGCAGCATGAGTGGGCACCTGGATAAGACTACGAGTAATAAAGACGCCGCAGTCTTTTGACGAGCTATTTGAAGTCAAGACAAACGGCGTTTTTTGCTGCCTGGACTAAAAATTGAGTGAGCCGGAAAAACGGAACTAACTATACCTGGGGATGAAGTGCAAAAAAAATTAAAGATATTGATCGTAGCCGCCGAAGCGGCCCCGTTTGCTAAGGTAGGCCACGTAGCCGAAGTGACCGGCTCGCTACCGCTGGCCCTGAAATGTTTGGGCCACGATGTCCGGCTGGCGATGCCTCGCTATGGACGCATCGACTCGGCCAAACTTGATCTCAAGCCGCTCGCCGCGCTGCAAAACCTGGTGGTTCAGGTCAATCGCGGCTTTGAAAACGTTTATGTTAGCGAGGGTCAGATCGGTGACGGCGCGAACCGGGTGCCGGTATACTTCGTCAATAACGAGAAATACTTTAACCGCGAAGGTATTTACAGCTACCCCGATGACGACGAACGCTTTATTTTATTTTGCCGGGCGGTCCTCCAGATGTTGCCCGAACTGGACTGGCAGCCGGATGTCGTGCATTGTCACGATTGGCATACCGCGATTATCCCTAACTGGCTCAAAACCACTTACGCCGACCAGCCCTTTTATGCCAATCTCTCCAGCGTTTACACCATTCATAACCTGGCATACCAGGGTATCTTTGGCTACCGGGTGCTGGAAATCGCCGGGCTGGACGAATATAGTTTTGCCTATTCTCAGGTCGATGGCGCGGCTCAGGTGGTCAGCCTGATGAGCCTGGGCATTCAGTCGGCGGATGTAATCAGTACGGTTAGCCCGACCTACGCTCAACAAATTCTAACCCCTCAATATGGCGAACATCTGGATAAGCTACTGAACGAGCGCAAAGATCGCCTGTTTGGTATCCTCAACGGTATAGATACCAACCTGTTTAACCCGGCCCAGGACCGCTTTCTGAAAGCCAATTTTCAGTCGGACAGCCTGGAGCAGCGGACCCAAAACAAACTGGACCTTCAGCGCGAAGTGCATTTGCCGCTCAATTCGGAAGTCCCGGTGATCGGGATGATCAGCCGGTTGGCGAACCAGAAAGGTTTTGACCTGCTGGCCCAAATTATCGAACAATTGATGAGCCTGGACCTGCAATTTATCCTGATGGGTACCGGCGACCATCTTTATCACGACCTGTTTCGACAGTTAGCTGAACGCTACCCGGATAAAGCCGCCTATCTCATGACCTTTAATACCCCGATTGCCCAGAAAATCTACGGCGGCAGCGACATCTTTTTGATGCCCTCGCGCTCCGAACCCTGCGGCCTCGGCCAGATGATCGCTATGCGCTACGGCTCGATCCCGGTGGTGCGGCGTACCGGCGGGCTGGCGGATACGGTCGAGGATTTCAACCCGCGCACCGGACAAGGCAACGGCTTTACCTTTAGCGAATATGATTCGATGCTATTGTACGGGGCGGTCGTGCGGGCACTGGAAACCTACAAATATCCCGCCGTCTGGCAAGACTTGATGCGCCGGGATATGCTGGCCGATTATAGCTGGCAGGCTTCGGCGACGCAGTACGTGACGCTTTACGAACGCGCCATCGAATTTCACAAAGCCGACGCACTTACCGACATCCAAAGTTCCGTTACCGTTCAACCGGAGAATTAAGTTATAATTAGCCACCAAACCTGATCTTGCCCGAAGCGATCAGGTTTGGTTTTAGCCTGCAACTTTCAGGGAGTAAATCGCCCCCTTCTAATTTTGGGGTTATAACACACAGGAGATAGTTAGTTTGGCAAATACGGTCTATCAGTTACCCGAAATAGTCAACCGGCTGGCAAAAGACGAACGACAGCTATTCGACCGGCTTTTCAACTTCGACACCGCCCAGACCTATATCAAAATTCCGCCTTCGATGCGGGCTTATTGTGAGCGGTTCTTTGGCTCGGTTGAGGCGGTCGAGCAACAACGTCCTCTCAAGCTAACTAACAAAATTAGCCTGGATACCTCTATTTTTAACCAGCTTCGAGCGCGCCGCCCGCAGTCTTACAATACCGCCACCCTCGAAGAACAAATCGAGACCGAGCGCAAGTTCGACCCGTTTGCCAATCCCCTGGAAGGAACCAGTGCCGACATTTTCGACCGGGTTGAGGGTCAATACTGCCTGACCGCCTCGAATGTCGCCAAGTTCGATACCTGGCACAGCGTAACTATTTTTAACGAATATCACCCGCTAAAATTCGGGGCCGAGCAGGTGGTAGACTACCTGATGGTGTCACGCGAGTGGGCCGAAAAAGTGCGGGCGCAGGATGAGGAAGCCAAATATTTTTTCTTTATGTGGAACTGTCTGTTCAAGGCCGGGGCCAGTATTATGCACGGCCACGCCCAGATGACCGTTACCCGCCAGCAGCATTACGGCAAAATCGAGCGGCTACGCCGGGATAGTGCCGAATACCAGCGTCAGCACCGCCGGAGTTACTTTAACGATCTGGTCCAGGTTCACCGCTTCCTGGGTCTGACGGCTAACCCGGCGGAACGAGTGGTCGCCTTTGCGGCACTCACGCCGATAGCCGAGCGCGAAATCTGGCTGATTAGCGATCTGTGGTCGCCTGAATTGGGTCTGGCCCTGTACAAAGCCCTGGCTTATTATAAAAGCGTGGGGGCCTCGGCTTTTAACGTGGCTGCCTATCTACCGCCTATCGGCCCGACCACCGAAGATTGGGGCGATTTCCCGGTGATTATTCGCCTGGTCGACCGGGGCGACCCGCTGGCCCGTTCCACCGATGTCGGGGCCTTGAACCTGTTTGCGGCTAATCCGATCATAAACGATCCGTTCGCGGTGGCCCAGGGTTTTCAGAAGTCGTTAGGCCAGTAAAATATTTGAATATTGGTAGAAAATACCGACCTAAAACGGGGGTAGTGGGGGTGCAACCCACGCGGGGGGTACAACAGGGGTCTCCCCTGTTAAAACCTCTTTTCCTCTTTTTGCCCTCCTACCGGGAGGGGTTAGGGGTGGGCTTGGGTCTTCAGAACGTTTCAATAATTATGCTATATGCTTTAATTCCCCATGAAACTTGAAATTGCCAACTTTATAATCAGTCCGGCGGGTCGCAAAGCCCTCGATGAGTTGGCCCGGCAACCGCTGGAACTGGCCGCCAACCGCCATCTGCCGACGCTAGTCCGGCTGCGTAAAGAGTTTTCGAGCGAAGAAGCGGGGGGCTTGCTGGAAGTAGCGGTAGCCCGGCAGCGAGCGACCCGGCAGGCGAAATGGAGCCGGGCCGACCGGATGTTTTTTACCGGTAGCGGCTTTGAACAGGCCAGCGGAGAAACGATTGCCGGACACCGGGCGGCCCGGTTTCGGCAGGTGCTGCGGGCCGGAAGTCGGGTAGCCGACCTCGGCTGCGGGATCGGCGGCGATAGTCTGGGACTGGTCGAACATTTTGAGGTGACTGGGGTCGACCTGGACCCGGCCCGGCTGGTACTGGCCGAGGCTAACGCCGCCGTCTACGACCGCTCGGACCGGTTTCAAACCCAACTGGCCGACCTGACCGGCTTTGACCCTGCCGGTTACGCCGGGCTTTTCTTCGACCCGGCCCGCCGCACCGCCGAAGGTCGCCGCCTTTTTTCGGTCGAGGACTACTCGCCGCCGCTATCGATTATCCAGCAATGGCGGCGGAAAGTGCCAGAACTCGGCGTTAAAATCTCGCCGGGTGTTAAATACCAGGAACTCGAAGCCTACCAGTGCGAAATTGAAATTATCTCCGAGCATGGCGACGTAAAAGAGGCGGTGTTGTGGTTTGGTGAGTTGCGCGGTCCGAAAGTGGCCCGGCGAGCGACATTGTTACCGGAAGGGGTCACGCTGGTCGATCAGCCGGATAAACCGCCGGTCGAAATAAGTGGGCCGCTGGCCTACCTCTATGAACCGGACGGGGCGGTTATCCGGGCCGGGCTGGTCGAAGAACTGGCTTTGCAACTGGATGCCCGCAAGATCGACCCGGACATTGCCTACCTGACCGCCGCCAATCTGCGCGTCAGCCCGTTTGTCAGGGCTTTCCGAATATTAGAAAGTCAGCCTTTCAACCTGAAAAAAGTCAATCGCCGCCTCCAGGAGCTAGAGGTTGGCCGGGTAATTATCAAAAAACGAGGTTCGCCACTCGAACCGGCCAGCCTGGAGCAAGCCCTAAAATTAAAAGGTCAGCGTACCCTCACCCTGGTCCTGACCCATCTCAACGGCGTTCATTCGGTCATATTTTGCGAACCGGAGCCGCAGCCATGAACAAAACCGACCGACTTTTAGCCATCGTTTTGAAATTGCAGAGTGCCAAACATTTGCGGGCGGAAGACCTGGCGGCCTTTTTTGAAACCAGCAAACGCACGATTTACCGCGACATTGAGGCTTTGAGCGAGGCCGGGGTGCCGGTGGTAGCGGTGCCGGGTCAAGGCTATTCGCTGGTCGAAGGCTATTTTTTGCCGCCTCTCAGCTTTAGCAGCGACGAGGCCATAATGCTGCTACTGGGTACCGATTACCTGGCCCAAAACTTTGACGCGCGTTATCAGGCCGGGGCGCGGTCGGCCAGCCTGAAAATCTCGGCGGTCTTGCCACCCCCGGTCCGGCAGGAAGTCGAACATTTACAAAACTCGATCCGCTTTATCGCAACGCCGACCGGCGACGACCCCCCGAACCTCAAAGAGTTGCGTCGGGCCGTAATCGAGTCGCGCCCGATTTCTTTTCGCTATTTCAGCCGTCACCAGGACGAAGAAAGCCAACCACTGACCGGGCGCGAAGCCGACCCTTACGGCCTGGTATATTATGATGGCCACTGGTATCTGACCGCCTTTGACCACACCCGCCGGAATTTGCGTAACTTCCGGCTCGACCGGATCGAAGATTTGCACCTACAGGCCAAAACTTTTGAACGCCCACCCACTTTCCGGCTGGAACAAAGGAACCCGGCAGACGACCGCGTAATAATGGTGCGGGTCCGCTTCGCCCCGGCGGTCGTGCGCTGGGTCCGCGAGTCGCGCAATTTTTATATCGTAGAGCAACAGGAGGATGAACTAGGCTTGCTGGTGACGCTACAGGTACGCCAGGAAAGCGACATTTTGGGTTGGCTGTTAAGCTGGGGTAGCCAGGTGGCGGTACTGGAACCGGCCAGTCTGGGCCAGAAGATCGTCGAAGAATGCCAGGCCACGCTGGCAATTTACCAAAAGCCTTTGTAGCTGTTCATCCTACCACTAAAAATTTAGCGGGGTAGGTAGGGCACCCAAAGGGTACCCGACCCCTGCGCGGGGTCGGGTACCCTTTGGGTGCCCCTGTATAGCTCGCTTTCCTTTTCCCCGTCCACTGGTGGCCCTGGGAGGGGTCAGGGGTGGGGCCTGAACAGTTAAAAGCCTTTCAGCTACTGACATAAGGTTGTCACAAGCACAAAGTATAGTAATAACAGTTAGTAATTCAGATTAGCGGTTTCAGATTGAGAAAGGCCTGGAAATGAAGTTACATACTGTGGATGGGGAATTAACGCCGGTGGCACCTTTTGACTTCAACCGGTCGCTGAAATTTCTGGGTGAGTTTAAGCCGATCAGCGGCGAGCAAAGCGTAACCGACACAGGACTGATCAAAGCGGTGCGCGAGAACGGTCACAACGTAGCTTTCCGGTTGCAGTCTACCGGCACCATCGAGCAACCTTCGCTGGCGTACACCCTCTTTTCGCCGGAGCGATTGGACGGAGCCACCCGGCAAGCGGTATTAAACCGGATTTCTTTTTTTCTCAGCCTGGATGAAGACCTCAAACCCTTCTACCGGCTGGGCGAACAGGACCCCCATTTCGCTCCAATTATCAAAGAGCTTTACGGCTACCACCAGGTAAAATTCCTGACCCCCTTTGAGGTGGCTTGCTGGGCAATTTTAAGCCAGCGCAATTTGATGACCGTCGCCCAGAAGATGAAACAAACCCTGACCGGCCACTTTAAAAATGGGGTGGAGATCGACGGCCACTGTTACCTGGCTTTCCCGGATGCCGAGCAGGTAGCGACCCTGAGTGCCGGACAACTCAACGACTTAATCCGTAACGAGCGCAAGGCCGAGACCCTGAGCGGAGTGGCCGCCGCTTTCACCCACGCCGACGAAAACTTTTTGAGAACCGCGCCGTATGCCGAGGCCGAAAAATGGTTACGCGCGATCAAAGGGATCGGCGAGTGGTCGGCTTCCTTTATACTCTTGCGGGGTTTGGGTCGCATGGAATGGGTGCCGGTCGGCGAGGTAAAATTGCAGGAAGCTGCCGGGCAAATCTACCGGCCAGGCCAACCGCTCGACCTGGAAGACTTGAAAAACCTCGGCCAACCTTACGGCCAATGGCAAGGCTACTGGGCGCATTATCTGCGGGTGGCGAGCTAATTAACTCAGTTCAAACAGGGCTTTTTTATCGCCGGACTGGAATTGCAGATGCAAAGTCGCCAGATTGGTATTGGCCGGGATATTAAAAACCACGTAAACGGCATCCTGCTTTCCGGCTTCAATCGGGCCGGGCGGTGGGTCGTCTGAAGGCGGCGTTTTGAGATCGTAAAGCAGGGTTGCCGCCGGGTCGGGGGTATAAACGGTGGGGCCTTTGGTGTCGGTCAGGCTCATTTTCTCGCCCGGCAAAAGCCACTGGCGAGTGCTGCCGCTATTGCGCAGGGCTACCCGCACCACCAGGAATTGGCGATCTTTTCCGGCGGGAAATTTCTGACCTTCCAACGATAGCGAATCGAACCGCTCGACATTTTCGGCCACCACCGCCCAGTTATCGACCTGAACCGCACTTTTGAATTTGGCCGTAATCAAAACCGGGAGCGGCTTTAAATCGTTAGGATTGCCGGGTAAGGCCGCCACCAGCGACTGAGCCTGGCGATCTCCTCCGGCGGTCGAGCCGCCATAAGCCGCCTGGGACCAGCTATCGAGGCCGACCTGATTGAATAGCTGGCGGTCAATGACCTTGCTGGGTTTGTCGGGGCTGCTGGCGGCAATGATTTGCAAGCGGTCGAGGGTCGGAAACCGGGTGTAAAGTGTATACAGGATACGGGCGAAATCAACCGCCGTTTCAGCCTGGCTGCGCACCTGAAAATAATTGATCACCGGCGAAGCCCCCCCGGCTACCGAAAAGGCCGAAAGACCGATATTTTGTAACTCGGCTTGCAAGGTCGCCTCGGTCGGGGCAGTCAGGCGGGCGCGGGTAGCCTCGTCGAGGGGCACACCGAAATGCAGCAATAAGCGATCCTGCCGGGCAGCGGTGGTCACTTCCGCCGGATCATTCAGGTTAAAGTTGGTATGCCAGCCGTAAAAGGTAAAAGCTTGCTGGCGAGAGACATCGGCCCGGTAAAACGGTTTATCTTTGCTATCCAGCAACACCAGATTAATCCGGTTCAAATCGGTAAAACGCTCGAACAAAGTGTAAATCAAATTGTAGCCGGTTGCCTCGGCCTGGCGCAAGAGGTCCAGGTCGTCCGTGGTTCGTCCGGCGGTGGGACCACTATCGGCATTCAAAACGCCGCCACCGGTAGCCAGTTTGAGCCGCAATTGCAACACATCGGGGCGGGTCAGGCCGACATCACTCACCCGGTTGGCAAACAGGTCCGGCGTGTTGAGGAAAGCGGTGATTTGCTCCCGGTTGGTAAGGATAGCCGGTTGCGGCGTACTGGCCGCAGTAGCCGCCACCGTTGACCGCGCCTGCGATACCGCTACCGTCGGGGCCGGTTGTTTTATAAAACTGGTCTTTAGCGGATTGCCTAAGATCAGTTCCAGCCCGATTATCAGACCGATAACCACCAGGACCGAACCAAAGATTATACCCAGCCACAAACCGGCCCCGCGTGGGCGAGAAGGCGCATAGCTCAGGCCGGATTGCGGGTTGCTCTTGACCCGGTTATCAGCCTGGTTTTCGTTGGGATAAGTAGCTTGAGGCCGGAAGGAGTTATTCTGCGCTGCTTTGGGCGGTGCAACCGGCTCCGGCTTAGGACTGGTCGAAGGCGTAAAGCTGGGTTTTGGCTGGCTGGACGGCGCAGCCGGTCGGGGGCTGGCTGGCCGGACCGGTTGCACCGGGGGCGAAGCCGGACGACGGGCCGGGGGAGCTACCTGGCTGGGCTTGTTGCCGCTGTTTCGCAAATAATTATAGTCGCGCCGCTTGCTGGCATCGTTCAGGATGGTATAGGCCGCATTGATCTGGGCCATGCGGTCCATCGATTCGGGGGCGCGGTTAATATCGGGATGATATTTTTTGGAGAGGGCGCGGTAAGCGGCTTCGATTACTTCCGGTTCGGCCTCCGGATCAACTTGAAGCACTTTATAATAATCAATTTCTGGTTTGCGTCTTAGTTCGGTCAAAATATTCCGGTAGTCTGACAACCGGACAGCCAGGAACCAAAACTAGGGTTGGCCTGGCGAGTCTGGTATAGGCGGTAGCCGGTTTAGCTACCTTTTTAATAAACACTGGCCTTAATTATAGTTTGCGAGCGGTTGAGCGTCAAATAGCCTAGAAACCTTGCTCGATTAGCCGCTTCAAAAAGGCTTCCTCCTGTCCGATACCGCTAACCTCGTTATCCAGTACGGCTACCCGCAAGTGTGCGAGCAAAACTTTGTGGCGAGGACCGGAGGGTATACCCAGGTTGATCAGGGCCTGACCGGTCAAAGACGGGCGGCGGGCGGCCACCTTCTCGATGTAGCGGGCTACCAGGTCGCGCCGGGGGTCCCCGGTGAGCAAAGCCTGAAAAAGACGCAAGGCCGCCGCTTGAAACGGGTGTAGCAAATCGTATAACCGGCTGTTTTTCAGGTCAGGTTGTAGATCAGGCCCGACCTCCGACCAGAGCCGGGCCAAATCCAGGGCCACCGCACTTTCGGCCCGGTCAAAGCGCAAGTCAGCCAGCACCTGCCCGGCCAGTACCGGGTCGTGACGGTGCAACAAAACCGCCAGGTGTTCGGTCCAGCGCAGCCCCAATTTTTGCTGTTCGAGCCGGTCGAAAGCCGCCAGTAGCTCGTTATTCCAGCGCAAGGCCGGATGGATTGCCGTCATAAGCCGGTAATGGTCGAGCAAGGCCAGAGCGGGCTGAGGGCGGTCTTCTTTCAATATCAGTTTTAGCTCGTTGCGTTTGCGCTCGGCGGAAAGGCGCGCAAAGTAGCCGCCGTCCAGGGCTTCGGTCAGCCAGCTTTCGGTCTGTGGCTCGAAGCGGTACCCCAACCGGGCCGCAAAGCGTACTCCCCGGACCATGCGGGTGGGATCGTCGATAAAGCTGGCCGGGTGCAATACTCTTAGCCAGCCGTCGCGCAGGTCGGCCAGTCCGTTGAAAGGGTCGTAAAACTGGCCGCCGGTAGAGAGAGCCATCGCGTTAAAAGTAAAATCGCGCCGCAGCAAATCCTGATCGAGCGTGGCCGGGAAAGAAACCGTTGGTAAGGCCGCCGGTTGACGGTAAACTTCGCGGCGGGCAGTTGCGAAATCCAGGTGCAAAGCCTGATCCAGGTCGACCCGCACCGTGCCAAACTGTGAATGTTCCAGGACTTTGACTGCCGGACCAAAAGTAAGGTGAAAAGACGGTAAAAGTTGCCCCACCACCGTGCTGGCCGGGAGCATACAGACAAAATCCAGGTCGTAATTGGCCCGGCCCAGCAGTAAGTCCCTGACGATCCCCCCCACCAGATAAACCGACTGGCCTTGCTGCTGGCTGACCAGCTTGTAAGCCGTACGATGCAAGGGCGGCAAACTTTCCAGCAGACGGGCCTGAACCACTGGCGGGTCGGTATGGTCGAACGAGGGGAAGGTTGGCTGTCTCATGGGAGAGCTTTTCCGGCTAAATAATTAAGGGCGGCCTCTAATTGCGGGTCACGTCCGGCCAATATATCGGCGGTCGACCGGACAATCGTTATATCCGGGCTAACGCCGACACCGTTAAATTTCTCGCCTTTGACCGTTTCATACACCGATTGCGTGACACCCAGGCTCGTACCATCGCCCAACGGCCAGTAGTTCACCGACCCAACCGCCCCGGCAGTCCGGCCACCGACCAGCACCCCGGCCTGATAATCGCGGATCGCCAGGCTAAAGATTTCGCTGGCACTGGCACTATTGGCGTCGATCAGGACGGCCAGGGGCAAAGGTGGGTCAAGCTGCTGACCGTTGGATTTTGCTTTGATTTCGTCGATGCCTTTCCGGTTGGTAAATTTCCCCAGCACCGACCCATCTGCCACAAACCGGCCACTGACCCGTTCGTAAGCGTAACCGCCGCCGTTGTAGCGCAAATCGATGATCAGGCTATCAATACCCTTTTTTTGTAAATCGGTCAGGGCCTGATCGAGCCTGGTGGTGACATCCAGGTGAAAGGCATTCAGGGTAATAAACCCGATATGCCCGTTGATCACCCGCCACTCGGCGGTTAAGATCACATAACGTTTGTATGGAATACTAAAACTGAGCGGAGCGGACTCGCCGGGCCGAGAAAAAACAAAATCGTAGGACTGGCCCTCTTTGGACTGGCTGATCTGGCTAAAATTGTTGGAACTGATCGTTAAACCGGCAAACTGGTTCAGCCGGTCGCCGACCTTCACCCCGGCCACCTGGGCCGGACCGCCTGTTACCAGCCGTTGAACATAGTAAGCGTTCTGGTAGGCTACATAATAGATGCCAAAGCCGACGGTAGTATTATCGCCCCGGCGCATCCGGTTGATTGTATCGCTGCGCGTTTCGTCCAGAAAGTAGGTATGCAAATCGCCAGTGGCCTGGGCCATCGCATTAACTACCCGGTGAGCCAGCGTACCGGGCGGCAGGGTAACTTTGCTCTGACTGACCAGCCGGTTAAACTGCTCCTGAAACAAACTCCAGTTATCTGCCGAGCTTTCGGGCCACTTTAGGGCCGGGGGGGCGGTCACTTTGAGGAGTGTAGCGGCTTGCTCAAGCCCTTTCTGGCCGATTTTGGGCAGATCGGGCCGGGTATAGAAATGCTGGTCGATGGCATCGTAAGCGGCTTTTACCACCTTCAACTCGGCTTGGGAATCGACCGGAGCGGGGGTGGTATTGATGGTTGGCTGGGCCGTAATAGTTGGCGCAGGCGAAGAAGTGGTCGCCGTGCCATCCGGTGTGGCGGTAGAGGTGAGGGCGGGTGTAGCGGTAGCAGTTGGCTCAGGGACCTGGGTCGGCGTAACCGTCGGCGCAAGCGTAGCGGTTGGTAGTGGACTGGGGGTGGCGGTGGGTTGAGGGGTTACGGTCGGGATGGCCGGGACCGCCACGATGGCCGCCGTCGGCGAAACCGTAAGCGTTGGGGGAGGCGAAAGTTGAGCGGGGGCGGTCTGGAAAGGCAAAATTCCGGCTTGCTCCTGGGGAGTAGGCAAAACCAGATTGGTTGGACCACTGTCACCACAACCAACCAGAGCCAGGCTCAACCAGAGGGCCAGCCATAACCAGCAAATTTTTCGACCAGCAAGCGTAAACATTGTAGTAAACCTCTGGCGGTTAAACAGCTATAACCTATCTATAGCACAGCTATGACTTTTAGCGGTAATAATTTTCGCGCTGGCGTTCCATCCAGGCCACTAAACGTTCGCGCACCTGGGGTGCGTCCGGGTCGTTGAGCAACGCGTGAAAGGCCGCCGGGAAGATATGAATTTCTTTGTCGCTGGCGGCAATTTTGTCCATAAAAGCCCGTGTACGTCGCCGGTTAACCGTAATATCCCGGCCACCCTGGGCGATAAATACCGGCAAAGTTAGTTTGAGGGGCGAATTATGTGCCCGGCGCATATGGCCGGTCAGTTTGGTCAGGAAACGCACACTGACTTTGCGGTTAAAAAGCGGGTCGGATTTTAGCACTTTGATAAATTCCAGATCTCGAATACCCTGTTCCTCGCGCCCGGTAGTAGGCAGGGCTACTCGCTGGCGGTCTTTTACAAAATAATAAACTGTCCGCAAGATTTCGTCGGGGCGAGGTTTGACCAGCGGGGCCACCACACAGGCGATCAAAGCCAGAAAATCGGGCCGGGTCTCGGCTGGCGCATCGATTACATAGTTAATTGCAATCGAGGTACCCATACTTTCGCCAAGCATAAAGAGGGGTAAATCGGGATGTAACCGGCGCACCTCGCGCATTGCTACTTCTAAATCCAGTTGGAACAAATCAAAATCGGTGATGTCGCCACGCACGCCGTCGCTCAGGCCATGACCGCGCAAATCTACCGCGTACACCGCCGTACCTTGCGGCACCAGATAGGGCGCAATAGCTGCGGCGTAATAGGCTCCGTGACCACCCATACCGTGAACGACCATCAAGACTTTATTGGGGGGAGTTGGACCGCGCCAGGTATGAAAGTGCAAAGTAAGGCCGTCGGCACTGGTCAGTTTGGAACTTTCGGCGATTACCGGTCCATTGTCGGGGTCGGGTGAGGTTGAAAGCCGGAGGTTATCATTATTTAATATTGTCATAAATTACCCTGAGCGTATTGGTTACGCACTGCTGCGAATACCAATTATTATTTAATTGTAGCTATTCAGGCCCACCCCAGGGCCACCAGTGGACGGGAAAAAGAAGAGAGGTAAACCGGGGAGACCCCTGTATGACCCCCGCAGGGCACCCAGGGGGTACCCGACCACCACGGCCCCCGCTAAGTTCCTTTTGCAAAAGGTAGGCTGAACAGTTGCATTTAATTTTACTAAAATAGTAAGAATGCGATTATATCAGAAAAAGTTAAGGCTTTTTGACCGACGAAGGTGGGCGGCTAAGGTTCCAGCCGTACAGAATCAAACCGGCCACCACCAGCGCAAAGAGCGAAACCAGCCCACCTTCCGGGCCAAAACGCCCGCCGGTGATCTGGCTGGGGCCGTCCGGGGTGGCCTGATAGATTGGTTTATCGACGGTGTAACCACTAACCGGGAAACCAAAAATCGCGCCTTCCGCGAAATTCCAGGATAGGTGCATGGCGATGGGCAACCACAAATGGCCGGTGATGTTGTAGGCGTAAGCAAAAATTAAACCGGCAATCACAATATTGAAAACCGCCAGCAAATCGGCGCGGGGGTTGAACAGGTGGGCAAAGCCCCAGAAAACCGAGGTGGTAATGATAGCGGCCAGACCACCCCAGATCTGGTTGATGGTTTGCAGGAAAAACCCCCGCACCACCAGTTCTTCGCTGATCGCCACACAGCTAAAGGCCACTAGCGTGCCGAGCAGGGACGGCCAATCATAGTTGGGGCCAGGACTGACTTTTAGATAGCCAAAGATGGTTTCTAGCTGGAAAATAAATGCGAACAAAAGCGGACCCAGGATCAGACCTAAAATCAGGTCGAGCGGCAAAGCCCGGTAAGGCCGCAAACCCAGGTCGAACAAACTCTGGTTACGGGCCACTCGTTGCGTGAACCAGACCGTTACGACGGTAGCCGCCAGCGTAGACAGGCCGCCCGCCAGGCTTAACGGTTGGAGCAGGCCGGTATTGCCGGTAGCCGAATTTAACACATCGCCAAAAGCGGTAACAAAATCGTGGTTGTCAGGTGGAACAACTAACGCCAGGACCAGGCTAAAAACAAAAATAACTACCGTACTGGCGATAAACCAGACCAGACAGAAAAAAGCCATCGCCCGGAGCGCGCTGCTAATATCGAGACGGCGCAAATTACCTGCCGGGTCTTCTTTTGAGATTTTGCTTTGAGGACCATAGGCCCGGCTAAAACCGTACCAGGTCAGGCCGAGGGCCAGGGCCAAAATTAATCTTATTATCGGATTCATTTTTTTACAACAAACCTATTTTTTTATAATCGAGTAAAGTTTACCTGTGGAGGGACTGGAAGTCAAGGAAATAGGCGGCGAGGCAGAATTTTAGCACAATTTTTCTAGTTACCCCCAAAATGTGGGGATTGAGGAAAACTAGCGACACAGGCTTTTTAACAGGCTAATTAACTTGGTATTATCAAACGGTTTACGCAGCAAAACCGCATCCAGCCTGGTCAGTTCCGTCGGGTTAATACCCACCTGGTTAAAATTGGCGGTAGCAGTCATCAGGACTACCGGAATCTTAGCGAGGGCCGGAAAGCTTCGGATGAGATGTAAAAGTTGGACGCCATTCAAACGAGGCATCATAAAATCAACCACAATCACTTTCGGATTGAGCTGTTGAGCCATTTCAAGAGCTTTGGTGGGGTTCAGACAGGTGGAAACCTGAAAATCATCTTCCAGCAACATTTCAAGCACCTCAATAATTGCTGGCTCATCATCAATGACCAATATTAGCGGTTGATTTGGTGATATAAACAGGGGTTCGGTACTTTCCAACAAATTTTTATCTACGGTTGACATCATCATTATGACAATCCTGTTTAAAGTGCTCTAAGACCAGTACCGCAAATGTTTAGCCGGGTAGGAACGGTAGGAGCCAGGCCCCTACCACAAAAATGCGAGCTAATTGTCTCAGGAAACTAAATCGTTGCGAAAATCCAGGTGCGCTAAAACCAGCATGATGGAGTTCGATAGACGTTACCTGTAACACTTTAGTATTAATTTAAGATAACAGATCAAGCTTACAATTGACCTTACAAGAATAGAAAAAAATTTTAATGTTAGACCCATGCTAACTTTCTGGTTATGGCTCTCCAAACCGGATATTGAAGCGGGTTAATGGGGCAAATTCAATTCTGGTGGACTTTAAATTTGCGTTTAACGGGGTTTGGCTGGTTTAACTGGCTTGAAAGTGGGAAATTAAAATACGCCCGGGAGGGATCGAACCTCCGACCAACCGCTTAGAAGGCGGTTGCTCTATCCACTGAGCTACGGGCGCGTGTCGGGTGAAATTATATCCTGCCGAACCGGGCGCGTCAAGAAAAGATGGGTTAAGTAATCAGGGTAGTTGCAAGGTGGTAAAGTTGGAGCGAAAAGCAGGGTTGACAGGGGCGCAGCCGCCTGTCCGGGGGCTAGGTGGGGTGTCCCCACCTCAAACCTCTTCTTTTCTTTTTTAGGGGTGTTGCAAAGTCAACAGCCCTGGTTAAATGATAATAGCGGATAGCAAGGCCCTGATACTGTGACTGCAAGCCTGCCGCATATTGTCGGGTGTAACGCTGGCATTACCCAGGGCCGCGTGTGTCCCCAAACCATCGATCAGGCCAATTAAAGAGAGCGTTGCCAGCCGGGGGTCGATTGACCGGAACACCCCCTGTTCTATACCATCCTCGATAATTGATTGCAGCAGGTTAAACCAGCTATCAAAGCGGGCCTGGTTTAGCTGGCGCAGGTTGGGATTGTTGATCGCCTTGACCCAGAAAGTCAGGGAAATATACCATTCGCGCTGGTCGGCAGGCGAGTCGGGTAGGGAAAGCGCAATGATCCGGTCGAGCCGTCGCCAGGGATTGGTAGTCTCACTCAAAACCTGGCGCATCCGCCGACCGACCGACCAGGAAGCCGCCCGCATGGCCGAAACCAGCACGTCTTCTTTGTTTTTAAAGTAGTGATTAACCGTGCCAGTGCTGCATTTCGCCCGGTGAGCAATCGCCAGCATAGTAGTATTTTCAAAGCCGTTTTCGGCGATACATTCCTGGGCCGCCCGGATCACTGCTGTCCGCCGGACCGGTTCCATTCCAAGTTTTGGCATAAATTTATTTTATATCACACAATCGAAATAAATCAGGGCTTTGGGCTAGACCTCACAAGTGAGGTCTAGCCCAAAGTTAATAGGTATAACAGGGGAGACCCCTTAGACCCCCCGCATGGGCACCCAGTGGGTACCCGGCCCATACTAACCCCGCTTTAGGTTGGTTTACGTTATCAAGCGAAAGTCCTATTACTTACATTCTTAGCTTCTCAGGTACCCGCGATTGCTATCAGGGCGGGGAAATTCGCCCGATTACAGTCATACCGGCCTGGACGTGCTGCCCGACCCGGCACAAAATATCGATGCCGTCGGCGGGTAAAAATAGGGTAGTCAAAAGCGGATTACCGAAGCCGCGCACGGCAATTTCCTGGCTGACCGGCAAATTTTGTCCGGCCTGGATGCGGAAGAACACCAGGCGCGGGCTGGACAGCGGTCCCGGCAACCGGAAAAAGCTCTGGTGATCGGGCCGGTAGGATAACAGGAACCGCAAACCCAGCTCGGTTTGCAAACCCAGTTTGGCGGGGAGTTTGGGATTATCCAGGATATATTTTACCTGACCCGGCAAAGGGGTGCGCTGGACCGGCACGTGGAGCCAGTTAGTGGCGATTTCCAACCGGTAGGCCGGGACACCTAGAAAGATTGGTTCGCTATCCACCTTTTGAAGAGTAATAATCCGGCCATCGGCAGGCGAGTAAACATAATCGGGGGCGTTGCCAACCGGCAGGCGTTGGGGTTCGCGGTACCCATAGGCCTCCAGCAAGCCAAAACCCAAAAGAGGGCGGCGCAAACGGGCCAGCAAATTTTTTAACGGATTTCGGCTGTCGCGTTCGCCGAACCAGACCGCCAGCAAGCCCGGTACCAGCAGGGCAGCGGTGCGGAAACGACCTTCGCGGGCAATCGTCACACGCGGCAGGAACGACTCGAAAAGCTCCCGGAAAATGTTTGGTTCGGTGGTGGATTTGTTTTCTGTCACCTTCATCAGTATGATTAACTCTTGTTCTTTGGCCGGGCCGGTTGCGCGGCTTTTATGGGCTAGCGATAGATAACGGCCAGAAGGCCGGGGTGGTGCGGAACAGTCTGATTTATGTTATACAGGGTGAGCCTGCTTGTTGTCAATTAAGGCCGTGTGCTATAATCGCAAGGCTTCAAACAAGCTTGCGGGGGGGAAAATATGCGCTTTATGACGCCTGAACCGGATAACCAATCCGACCAAAATAACACCTCCACCTACACGGCCTTCAACAGCATGGCCCGGTATCTGACCAAAGACTCCGAACGAATTTTAAATGAATGGTGGGAAGCGATCAAAAAAGAGTCGCCGTCGTTTGCCGAGCTTGAAAAGCTGCGCAACCCGGTCCTCTATCACGAGCAAAGCCTGGAACTGATCGTCAAAGCGTTGGAAGCCGTTAGCCGCGACGAACAGGATACTTTGCGCGAACAGGTGACTCGCATGGCCCGCGAAATGGCCGGGGAGCGGTTGCGGCAGGGCTTTTTGCTCAAGGATATATTGTTATCGCTGTCGGTTTTCCGGGGGGCAGTCCTCGACTCGGTGGGCCGGATGCTTTCGCACCGCCTGTGGATCACTTTTCCGGTAAACGTGTTGCAAATGGAAAAGCGGGTCAACGAGGCGATGGACATTCAGGTGGCGGCAGTAGCCGAAGCCTATATGAACGCCCGCGATGCGATCATCCGGCACCGCGAAGAAATGCTACGTTTTCACAACTACCAGTTGGTCAAGCTCAACGACCTGGCGGCCCGAATGGGTGAAAGCCTGTTGATCGCCCAGGTAATGAACTCCGCCGCCGAAGCCCTCTGCGAAATGGCCGAACTATCCGCCGGGGCAGTGGCGATCAAAACCGAAAAAGACCGTTCGCCCACCATCAATCTGGATTACGGACACCAGGGCTGTAGCCCGGCCATCCTGGAATGGCTCAACTCCGATTTCTTCCAGGAATTGAGCGAAGGTATCGTCAGCAGTACCCGCCCGCTGATCGTCTCGAACGTCACCGACGACAACCGCTTTAATTACGCGGTGGGCTTTGGGGTCAGTTCGCTCCTGTGCGTACCCCTCAAGACCGCCGACAAAGTGATCGGCGTGCTATATGGGATCGACTACATTTCCCGCGATTTTACCCCGCACGAAATAAACCTGATCCTGACCTTCGCCAACCAGGCCGCCCTGGCTATCGAAAACGCCCAGCTTTACACCCAGGGCCAGCAAGCTTACGAGGAATTGCAGGAACTGGATAAAGTCAAAGATGAGTTTGTCTCGATAGCCAGCCACGAAATCCGCACGCCACTGGCCCTGATCAAAGGCTATAGCAGCACCTTACTTCGCCACGAATTAAAACTGGCTCCCGAAAAGCAGCAAAAATTTATCACCGGGATCGATGATGCCGCTAACCGCCTGGTAAATCTGATCGACAATCTGCTGAGTGTATCCCGAATCGAGTCTGGCCGGTTCCGGATCAATCCGCAACCGGTAAACGTCCGCGAAGGCATCAAGAATGCGGTAAACGGCTTTCAGGGGCAGCTTGGCGGTCACGAATTAGCCCTTGATTTGCCCGACGACGAAATGCGGGCGCGTTGCAACCGCGACCAGTTCGAGCAGGTGATGACCAACCTGATCTCGAACGCCATAAAATATTCGCCCAATGGCGGTACGATCAGCGTAACGGTCAACCGGTTGGCCGGTCAGGAAACCGAGCAGGGCGAACCGCTGCCGGACAAAATCCAAATCCGGGCGAGCGACCAGGGCAGCGGGATCGGCCCCGAACACCTGACCCGTATCTTTGAGAAATTTTACCGGGCCGAAACCGGCCTGACCCGCAAGACCCAGGGTACCGGGCTGGGCCTTTACATCTGCAAAAGCATCATAAATTCCTACGGGGGGGAAATCTGGGCCGAAAGCGTCCCCAACGAAGGTAGCACTTTTGTCATTCAACTGCCGGTCTGGCGAGTAGAAACGGAGTCCCCCCGCGAATGAACTGGCCCCTGGCAATCGTAGCGTTGCTGTCCGGCTTTGTATTATTGGAGCGGGGCGCAGAGTGGTTTACCGAACACATCGGGAAATTGGTCGAACGGACCGGCCTGAGCGAAACTGTAATTGGCCTACTAACCGCCGGCGTCGAGTGGGAAGAAATGGTGGTGGTGGTGGTGGCCGCCCTGAGTGGTAACGTCGGGCTGGCAATCGGCGATGTAGTCGGTTCGTGCGTAGCAAACCTGACCGGCTCGTTTTCGCTCGGCCCACTGGTGCGCCCTCTTACAGTCAGCCGCGACGACCGCCGGTTTGCATTTGCCCTCATATTTTTCACCGCTCTGGCGGCCCTGTTTATCTCGACCGGTCAGGTCGGACGGCTCAAAGGACTGGCCCTGCTGGGCATATTCCTGTTATATATCATTATGCTGATCTGGCTGGTGGTACGCGGTCTGATGAAAGTCCACTTTGAAACTGACGATGACGACGATAATGATGACGATGACGACGATGATGACAATCAAGTAAAACCTGCAAAGAAACCGGATAGCGCGTTGCGGTTGTACGGCCTGACGCTGGTGGGTTTGCTGCTAATCGTGGTCGGCGCGGAACTGGTAGTGCAGGCGGCCAGCTTTATCGCCCGGCAACTCGGCCTGTCGGAATTCGTGATCGGAGTAACGGTGGTGGCTTTCGGGACTACGCTACCGGATAAAGTGGTGTCGGTAGCCGCCGCCTTCCGGCAGCAATCGGGGATAGTCGCCGCCAACGCGATAGGCAGCAACATTTTTAATTTATATTTCGCGCTGGGTCTGGCGGCCCTGGTGCAACCACTGGTATTCAATTCAGCCGATGTTACCTTTGACCTGCTATATCTGATGGGATCAACGGTGCTATTTGCCCTGATCTATTTACAGAAGCGGATCGGGCGACTTTCGGGCGGTTTGCTGATGGCCTTTTATGTCGCCTATATAGTTATAAAGTTTGCCTCTTGAATGCAAAATAGGCCAAAACTTATTAATTTAGGATTTTGGGTTTCACCTTACTTAATGAGGTTAAAGCGAAAATCGTAGTGAGAGGAAAGTAAGTCTCTAAACCCATTGCTCAAAAGCGGATCGATAGAGTACAATGTGAAATCAGAGAACAGAGGCAAATATTCAAGAAATCCGGCTTACAGACCTCAAAAAGCCAGTAAGCCAAAGTTGTACAGTAGATGCCGATGCCGAATGAGCAAGCGGCCTTTCTCGTCGAAGGATGAGGGTGCCAGGACAGGCCCAGGGGCGTTTTCAAACCGGCTAGCACATAACAATAGTGAGGAGAGTCATAAAATGTCAACGACAGGCGAAAGCAACGGACGCAAGGTACTGGTAATCGATGACGAGCCAGGCATCATTGAGATTGTTGAAACGAACCTGGAAGGAGACGGCTTCGAGGTAATTTCAGCCTCAAACGGCAAAGAAGGCCTGGAAAAGATCAAAAGCGAGCAACCGGAACTGGTCGTGCTGGACGTGATGATGCCGGAAATGGACGGCTGGGAAGTTTTGCGCCGGGTAGAGCAAGACCCCGATACGGCGGGCCTACCGGTGATTATGCTGACCGCCAAAGCTGCCGACGAGGATTACATTCACGGTCTGGAGGAAGGGGCCGTCGAATATATTACCAAGCCTTTTTATCCCCAGGAACTGGTCAACCGCATCAAGATCACCCTGATGGTCCTGAACCCACGTATGCGCGATGAGCGACGGCGCAACCTGATTGCCAAACGCAAACGCTTGATGGAACAGTAACTGGCGTTCAAGGACCGGCCAACTCAAACGGCTGCGTTTATACATTGATACAATAATTAGCTGTTTTGGTTCTACCGGTCCTTGACCTCCTCATCTTTAAATATATGTTAGTTTGTATTAATCCACAGTGCCAGGCACAGAACCCCGAAAGTTCCAATTTTTGTGGCCGCTGCGGCACTCACTTACCCCTGAAAAAAACCGGGCCGCAACTGGAAACGACCCAGTTTTGCCGCGCCTGTGGCACTCGCCGCGAACGCTACCCCAACGACCGCCGGATGTGTACGACTCTCTTTGCCGATGTACACGGCTACACCGCTATGAGCGAAACCCTCAACGACGTGGAAAAAGTTACCCATATAATGAACGATGTGTTTGCCCGGCTGACCGAGAAAATCGTGGATATGGGCGGCTCAATCGACAAATACGCCGGTGACAATATTATGGCCCGGTTTGGGGCACCGGAAGCGCACGAGGACGACCCCGAACGGGCGGTGCGGGCAGCCCTGGAAATGCAAGCCGAGCTGAAAAAAATCTCACGGGAACTGCAAGCCCAGTACGGCTTCGGCCTGGAAATGCGGATCGGCTTGAATACCGGCGAAGTTAACGCCGCCGAGGTCGGGGGCGAGGTGCGCGGCATCAGCTACAAGACCTACACCGTCATGGGCGACTCGGTGAATTTGTCGTCGCGGCTGGAACACGAAGCCCGCATCGGTCATATCCTGGTGGGTGAGCTAACCTACCGCCTATCGCAACACGCCTTTGAATTTATCGATATTGGTTTCAAACAAATCCGGGGCAAAAAAGAGCCGGTTCACTGCTACGAGGTGATCGGCCCCCGGCTGGAACGCAACAACCGGCGGGGCCTGGCCGGGCGCGATCTACCCTTGATCGGGCGCGAAGCCGAACTGGTGACGCTATGGGAACGCTTGCAGCACGTGCTTGAAGGTCACGGCCAGGTGATTTCGGTGGTGGGTGAAGCGGGAGTGGGCAAGTCCAGTTTGCTGCGCGAATTCAAGCGGCGCATTAACGCCTTCGACTCGGATATATGGTATCTGGATGGCGCGGCCTTTTCCTATTCTTCAGGCCGCTATTTTAGCCTGATGCGGACGATTCTCTTTAAATATTGCAAAATTAACGACAACGATGAAGAAATTGAAATTCGCAAAAAGCTGTTGGCCGCTATCCGCGAACTGACCGGTGAACTCAACGAACTGGACGCCACCGAGTTCGGCGAATATGCCGCCTTGCTGGGCCAGATTGCCGGGGTCGCCACGCCCAATACCTTCATCGAAGGCCTGGACCCGCAGAAGCGCAACAATTTGCTGATCGAGGCGATGAGCGATTTCTTGCTGAAAAAAGCCGATACCAACCCGCTGGTACTGGTGCTGGACGATCTGCATTGGGCTGATGCCAACAGCCTGGAGGTTATCGACCGCATCGTGAGCAAAGTTCTGTCTACCGGCACCAACCCGGAAGGCCGAGGCCGGGAAGTGATGCTGATGTTGCTCTATCGCCCCGACTTTGCCCGGTGGAACACCGCAGTTTTCCCGGTCAATAGCTACCGAATGATCAGTCTGGAGCGGCTCAAACAAGACCGCATGGAACTGCTGGTGCGGCAATTCCTGGAAGAATGGCTGAAAGTTCAGGATGTCCACCACGAACTGAGTCAAAACCGGCGGTTAGCCTCGGCCTATGGTCCGGTGCCGGCCCCGGTGATGACCGTAATCGAACGGGCGGGCGGCAATGCCTTTTTTGCCGAGGAAATCCTCAAACGGTTGCTGGAAGATGGTCATCTGGTGCCGGACGATACCGACGAAAGCGGCTGGCGGATCGAGGGTAATTTCCAGGATTTCAAACCGCCCGAAACTTTACAGGAAATTTTGCTGGCCCGCGTCGATAACCTGGATATTTACGATAAACGAGTTTTACAGATCGCTTCGGTGATCGGCAACCGCTTTGAGCAGCGCATTTTGCTGGCCGTCGATGAAATCAGCAGCGATACCGATATGGCTAATCGTTCGATCACTACGCTACTTAGCAAGGACTTATTGCGGGCTGATACCAGGGGCACCGAGTCGGAGTATACTTTCCAACATTATCTCACCCGCGAGGTGGCCTACAATAATCTGTTGGGCGTGGAGCGCAGCCGTTATCACGGTCAGGTGGCCCAGGCTATCGAGCGGTACAAGTCGGAACGCTTGCGTGACTATACAGTAGTAGACGATTTGGCCTACCATTACGAACACAGCACCAACGAAGAAAAAGCGGTTCAATATTTAATGCTGGCCGGGGTAATGCGCCAGGGTCTTTTCCGCAACGATGAGGCTCTCAAGGCTTTCTACGATGCCCAGGATATTTTACAGGGCGGGGAATTCCGCGAAAATCCGCTGACCCCGACCCGGCTGATCGAAATTAACAGCAATATCGGTGACATTTTGGCCCTGAAAGAAGATTATAACGGGGCGATCCAGCACTATAATAACGCGCTGGAAAATTGTCGGGAACCGGTCGCCCGGATCAAATTGTTTGCCAAGCTGATCGAGGTAATGGGTAAAACCGGCAGTTACGAACAGGCTTTGCAGGCTTACGAACAGGCTCGCCAGGAATTTGACCGGATCGGCACCTCCAACCTGAAAACCGATGACCGGGTGCAGCACCTCCGGGCCAAGCTATTGATCCAGGTCGGCTGGATTTACTATTTGCAGGGTCGCTACGATGACGCCCTGACCGCCTACCAGGTCAGCCTGAGTTTGCTGGAGGCGACCGACGAGGAAAATCGAGAATTGCAGATTGACCGCAGCCGGGCCTATAGTTGCCTCGGTACGATTTATACTCAAAAGGGCGAGATGAACGCCGCCGAAGATAATTTGCAAAAAGCGGTCGGGCTGCAAAAAGAGATCAGCAAGCTCGACTCGCTGGGCCGGACTTATAACGCGCTGGGCTGGATCGCAATGCTCAAGGGCGATTTTGTAAAAGCCGAGTTTTATCTGAAGCAATGCCGCGATAACGCGCAGCGGTCAGGCGATGTCCAGACGGCTGCCGCCAGCCTGGGCGGTCTGGGCGTAATTGCTGCCCGGCAAGGTCGTCTGGAACAGGCTTTGCGTTATTACCGCAGCCTGGAAAATTCGCCCAACCCGGCCCACGTCGCCAGTGCTTATCTCAATATGGGTCAGGTGCTTTTGCAGGAAGGTCGGTTCGAGGAAGCCGCCGCCGAGTTTGAAAAATCGATCAAGCTAGGGGTTTCGCTGGGTGCCCCGGCCCTGGTCGCCGAAGGTTACAATAGCACCGGTTATTTTTACCTGGCCGTCCGCAACTGGCCGGAAGCCGAACGCTGGTTGGAACAGGGTCTGGCCCGTTCGCAAGAATTGAACAGCCTGGAATTGACGGCTTACGCCCGGCTTTATCGTAGCGAACTATACCTGGAACAAAATCTGCCGGATCAGGCCGTCACCGAACTGGAAGACGCCGAAAAAAAGATTGGCGAACTGGGGGACCCGATGATGGCCGGTCAGTTGGAACGCCTGAAAGGCCGGTTGGCTTTCCTCAGAGGCGATTACAATTCGGCAACCATCGCTTTTGAAAAAAGCCTGGCCGCCCTGGAGCCGATCAAGGCTTACCTGGAAATGTCCTATACCAAGCTCTATTTTGCCCGGACGTTGCTGGCCTCTTACTACCACACCCAGAGCCAGGAAGTGCTGGAACGTACCCGCGCCCTGTTGATGCAAAGCGTCAGCACCTTTGACGCTTGCGACGCGCTGATCAAAAAGCAGGAAGCCGAGCAACTGTTGAGGGAGTTAGGCGACCCACTAGCCGCATAATTAGTAACAGGAGTTTCGCTTTCATCTCACCAGGTGAGGTGGCAGCAAAAGTCCTAAATTCGTGATCTTAATCATATTACTCCGGGCAGCCACCAGTTACAATACACCCATACAATTACAATTATTTTACGTGGTTTTAATCAAGCAGGCTAGCGCAAATTTTGCGGAGAGACTGGTTATAGGGAGGTAATTACAATGGCAAGCGAAGGTCTACGCGCTTTAATCGCACGTGCTAACAACGACAAAGAATTTTTACGCGAATTGCTGGCCGACCCGGACCAGGCGGTGAAGGGGGGCGGCTTTGAACTATCGCCCGAAGAAATGGAAGCTGTACGCAACCAGTATCAGGGTCAGTTGACCGATGAGCAACTGGAAAACCGGGTCAGCAAAGCCTGGTTTCACGTCGGTCCGTAAAACGGATTTAGCGGTTTATAAGTCGAGAGTGTCTTTAACGGCACTCTTTTTTGTATCAGGATTATGACATAGTATTGTCACGAAATCGTTATATATTTGGTGTTCATTGATCACATAAAATTAATAACAAACTTGCATTCGTATGATATAGTAATAACAAGAAGTATTAATATAATGATATATCCCGGAAGCAGACGAAGTACTATGCCAGCTACAATACTCACTGCCAAAAAAGCCATTATCGGAGCAAACAGCCTAAAAGCCTTACTTATAGGCAGTCAGACTATCGAAAAGTCCTATTTAATGGCGCAACTCGACCAAAAGTTTGGACTTACCTACCCTATTTTGCCGACGGACTATGACTTTGATCGATACCTTGAAATGTTAAACTGGTTGCGCCAACAACTTTATCCTACCGATAGTGTGAATTTGGGTTTCGAGAAACTCGGTCGCAATGTCACCCAGGGCTTCTTTCAGGGTCCGGTAGGCCAGGTTCTCAAGATGAGTATTCGGGTGATGGGGCCGCAGAAATCCGTCCCCTATTTCTTTCGGATTTCGGGTGGTGCGCTGAAGTTTGGCCGGTTTGAAATAGTGCAGCAGCGTCCTCAGTACGTCAACGCGGTGCTGTACAATGTGCCCGGTTCGCCTGATATTATGCGGGGCATGAGCCTGGAAAGTATGGAAATGGCCCAGATCAAAAACCCCAAAGTGGTAGCTTACAAAATCAGCGAACTGGATACCGAGTTTGTCGTTACCTGGGAAGTCTGATCATCTAAGAGTTCGAGAGAACAAATTTAAATTTGAAAGGCGCATCTCGCTTATAGCGAAATGCGCCTTTTTTGTGTAACTTCCCTACCCCGGCAGAGGTTTACCCGAACAGGTCGGCCCGGTCTTTTTTGAGTTGCTCCTCCAGTTCCCGTTCGGCCCATTCATCAAACGAGTCGCCATCGACCTCGCTACCGGCAGTCGGCGAAGGGTTAACCGGTCGGACGTAAGCCGGACTATCGGCAAACCCGCTTTTGATGGCCCGGTAGAAGGCCTCATCGAAAGGCCGGGTGCGTATTACCACCGGCATGGGCGAGGCGTGGCCCAGGAGCAAGGCTTGCTGGCGGCTATCCAGCGAAGCCAGGACCGTTTTCAGACCGGTCGCCCCGCTAACGCCGGTAAAAACCGCATCAATATCGCGTTCGTCGTTGATCAGGGCCACGATGCGGGTACCGATCTGCGACATTACCTCCGAGTCGATACTGCTAGGCCGCTGGTCGACCACCAGCAAAGTCACGTAATATTTACGCATCTCGCGGGCGATTGTCCCAAAGATGGTTTGACCGGCCACTTCCGGCGTCAAAAACTTGTGGGCTTCCTCAATCGTGATCATAACCCGGCGCGGCTCATCCGCTGGATTTTGGGTGCGGCGGTATTGCTCGGTCAACTCCTTGTACTTTTTGTGCAAACTACGGGTAATAATATTGGCGACCAGCATATAACTCAGCAGGTCGTCCGACCCGCCAAACTGGACGATCACATGGCGACCGGCGGCCAGTGCCCCTACCATCTCATCGACCACCCGCAAATGTTGATGATGTTCCTCGACAAACGGCAAACGCTGAATAGTAGCCGACAGCTTGCGTTTGAGCGCGTCGATGGACTGTCGATTGGCCCCGGTGCGTTCGCAGAAATCGCGGATTCCTTCACTGTCCAGCTTGAGCAAAGTCGCCATCCAGCGGTCGCGGTATTCGTTTTGCAAAATATAAGCCGACTCGGCGGCGGTGGCGTTTAGCTGCAATTCGTTGCGCAATAGCAAAATATCTTCGACATCAATGTGGTTCATGCCGATTACAATATCACCATCGACGGTGGCGGCGCGTTGTTCGCCCCGGCTTTTATCGCCGGGCTTGCGGTCGCGCACAGCATAAACCATCACCCGCGAACCAAACAGATCGCGCAACCCTTTAAGTTGCTGGTTGGCGTACTCACCACGCGTCGCGCTGCCGTATTCGTTGTGCATATCAAACACCAGGTTGGAGCAAGTGTTGGCGCGTACCAGGCCGGAGAGGATCAGGCGAGTCAGCACGCTTTTGCCGGTGCCGCTTTTGCCAAAAATACCGTTAGAACGTTCCACAAAGCGTTCCAGGTCCAGACAAACATCAATTTCCATATCCAGAGGTTGGCCGACCGCGAATTTCTGGCCGTTCTGCCCGATACTTTCGGCTCCAAAGACCTGTTCAAAATCGGCTTCCTCGGCCACAAAAACCGGGGCAAAATGGCTGGGCACCGAGCGAACCGGCCTGGGCTGATCCTCGCCTTCCTGGAGGGAAAGCGACGGCTGAATGTGGGCATCGCCATAGGTGTAAACCCCGTGCAAAACCTCGCGCAGCAGGGAGGAAGCCCCATCCTCCGGGTAAGGCGGGTCGAGCAGCACTGAATCGGAGGTCGCACCCAGCGTTACATCGGTCAGCAAGCCAAAGAAACGGATCGAGTCGCACTCGACCGCCACAAACTGGCCGGTCTGGATTCGCTCAAGCGGGGTAAGGGTCCGAATACGGGCCTGGATGCCTTTTGCCAGCGAACCGGCGGTAACAACCCCCAAAAACTTTTCCGGTTTACGCCGCATCAGGCTACCTCACATTTTTCGACTATAATTTTGAAGCGGTCGTAATCCTGTTTTAGCTGGCGGGCCAGGTAGCGCAAACTTTCGACCAGAAAGGGCCGTCCGGCCTCGCCACGAGCGCGGGTAGCCCGGCGCAACATAGCGGCCAGCAATTCTTCGGCTGGTACCTGGGCCGTTTCGAGAACTGTACGCATATAGCTGGTTTCGCGGGTAAAATTTACCAGCGAAGCCTCGCTACACAGAGCCACGCTATAATGCAACGGCGGCGGGTAGTCCGGGAAAACATAGGAAAACCGGCTGCTACCGGTCGGCAAACAACCCAGCATCAGCACCGAAAATTCGGTTTTGAGCAGCCGGGAAAGCTGGGGGTTATCGGTATAAACCTGTTCATCACTAATCGCCGGTTGGCCGTTTCCACGCGCGGCGGCCCGTCGGGCCGGGTCGAGGCCACCGGTAGCACTACTGTAAACCACTCCAAAAATTTCGCATAAACCGGCCCGGTCCTTGACCCGCACCAACCCGCCAAAGGGCGGCGGCTCATCGAGTTTGTAGGTCTGGGCGACATACTGGGTCAGGCTGGTTTCCACTACTTCACCCATTAGCGGCTCAGTACGCTGGTCGGGCACAACCTGGCCGGGGGTTGGTTCGTTATTTAACCCAAAAGGGGTTCTGGTCGATAAGAAAGCGTCGGACATGAAGCTAAACCCTTTGTAAAAATAGTGCGTTACGAACGCCTGTTTTAAGATTTCATAATTATATCATACCCGCATGGCCGATCAACAGCCTGCCGCGACATTGTGATATAATTCGGCCCGGTAAGCACCCAACTGCTTTAGTTCAACCATGTTTTGTCGAGGAGGATTTTTTGCCCGTGTTACCGTTCTGGCTGGCCGTCCCGGCACTGGCTTTTATGCTGATTATTCCCGGTTTTGTTACACTTCAGCTAATCCTGGGGGCCGGAAAAACCCAACTCCCGGTCAAGGCAAGCGGGCTTAAAAGAGCGGAGCAAGTTTTCTGGAGCCTGACGTTGAGCCTCAGTCTGGCGGGCTGGGTGAGCCTGACGCTGGCTGAACTGGGCTTTTTCTCGATCTGGCTGGTCCTGGGGCTTGTGGTTGGTTGGTCGGCGATTGGGTTTGGCTGGCTGTGGCGGGGCGGGTACCGGCAAGCGTGGTGGCGAGAACGGCTGACATTACCCGACCGGCGAAAAATCGGCCTGGACGGCTGGTTGCTGGTGGCCCTCCTGACCGGCGCGACCGGTTTATTATACTTCGCTCCCCACGAAACGCTGGCCGGTTCGCAAGATAGCGGGGTCTATTACGCAACCGGGGCCAATATCGCCCGGACCGGCAAACTGATCAACTATGATCCGCTATTGCAGGGCGTGTGGCAGGTCTCACAAGACCCCGCTATCGGGCCAAAAGTTATCCCCCTGGTGTTGCAGGGTCCGGCCAAGCAAGAAAACCGGGCCCTTTTTGCCAGACATCTGCGCTTACCAGGGTTTTTCGTTCCCGACAACGAAGACGGCCTGGCGGCAGGTCAGACAGTGCCGCAGGGCTTTCACCTTTATCCCTCATTTCTAGCCCTCGGTTACGGCCTTTTTGGGGTGCGTGGCGAGTCGCTGGTCACACCTTTATTTGGCATAATGGCGATCTTTGCGGTATATCTGGCCTGTACCAGATTATTTCCGGCCCGGCGGCAACGCTGGATCGCCCCGGTGGCAACCCTGCTGCTTTTGCTCAACTCGATCCAGGTCTGGTTCAGCCGCGAGTCGCTGTGGGAAATGCTGGGCGAATTTCTGGTCTTTACCGCGATCTATGCTTTTTGCCTAATTAAACAAACTGCGCCGGATGCGAACGAAACCGAAGTCACCAGCCAACCGGCCTCCCTGGCGATCCTGGGCGGTTTGGGGGTCGGGCTGGCTTTCGGGCTGATCTGCCTGGCCCATTCCCAGTTTCCGTTTCTGGTCTGGGTGCTGGCACCTTATCTGATCTGGATACGCCTAACCCGGCGGTGGGGCGCGGCTCACTGGTGGTTGCTGATAACCTTTGGCCTGTTGTTCTTTCAGACTGTGCTGCACATTCGGATTTTCTCACTGGCCTACTGGGAATATATCTTCCACAATGTCATTATCGATATTCGCAGCCGGTTGAGTGTGCTGATCCCGGTCGGAGCCAGCTTGCTCTTTGGCCTGATCGCGCTGGACGCCCGGCCCGACCTGGTCCTCAAAGCCGAAAAATGGCTAACCAATAAACGTAGCTGGATTGGACTGGCTCTGGCCGCTTTAAGTCTGCTATATAGCTTCTATACTTACTTTATTTTAGTCCTTACGGTCTCGGTAGACCAGCACAGCCATTACCCGACCCGCTATTGGAGCCTGAGTAGCTACATCGGCGCACCTACCACCGAAGGCTCGGAACGCAATCTTTTGCGGTTGGGCTGGTATTTCTCACCGGTCGGGATGCTGCTGGTATTTTTCGGGCTGGCCTGGCTGCTCTGGCGACGCCTGGACAGCAAAATCGGCTTTATGCTGGCGGTGATGGGCGGCATTACCCTGATATTTCTGGATACCAACTATACCCAGGAAAGTTATATTTACAGTTTGCGCCGCTATCTGGTGGTGACGGTGCCGGTCTTTTCCATTTTTATGGCGGTGGTCCTCTTTGAAACTATACCGGAAATAGGTAGCTGGCTGAGTAGTGTGTGGTCAAAACGCCGCCGGATCGCCTATGCCCGGCCTGCCGGTAGCGCAGGTAACTCGATGGCCTTCGCGGTCATGCCGGTCGAGGTCGAACCCGCCGTCACGCGCGGTCCGGCCATCCAGGAAAACCGGTTGACGAACACCGGCAAAGCTCCGCGCTGGAGTTCTTTTCTGGGAGCAGCCCTGACGCTGGCCCTGGTCGTCTTTATGGTCTGGACCGGCAAAACGGTCTACGGCCTGAGCGAGTACGGGGCGACCGCCGAGCAGCCCGGCCTGATTGCCCAATTTGACGAACTGGCCGCCCGGTTCGGGCCAAAAGATATGCTGCTTTTCGCCGGGGACCGCGACCCGGACGGCAAAATTGCCACCCCCCTGACCTATATCTACGGTCATCCGGGGTTTGTACTGACCGACGCGGTAAAAAACGACGAGGTAGCCGATCTCATTTCGCACTGGGAAGGCCAGGGCTACCACGTCAAGGCGATGCTGGGTCCCAACGGCGGACGGTTCGCGCCGACCGGCTACGAGTTGAAATTTGAAAGTGCGGTGACGATCAGGTTGCATCAGTTCGAGCAACTATCGATCCAGAAACCGTATGGAGTCCAACTAAACACGCTGAGTTACGCCATCTACGACCTGACCAAAGTAGGTAAACAGGCCAGTTTTACCGCCAGTGCCGGACAGGGTCAACCGGAAAGCCCGGCGGGCTGGAATCTGGTGGCCGGTCAGAACGATTATGCCGCGCTGGTGGGCGGTTTTTACGAGGCTGAAAAAGACCCGGATGGCACCGGTTTCCGCTGGACCAATCAGAGCGGCATTGTGAGGGTGCCGTGTATGGTGCCGGAGGGAACGGCGGGCCAACTAAGTCTTACCCTGTCGGCGGGTAAACGCCCGGCCAATAAAGGCCCGGTCAAAGTGGCGGTTTATTTGAGCAATTACCGCTACGCCGACGAAACCGGCAAGCGGGTAGAGCTGGGGACGGTTGAGCTAACTTCCGACCCGCAGACCTTTAGCCTGGACATTCCGGCCAATCAGCCCTATCTTTCGTGCAGTCACCCCGAAAACGGCAACACAGTTAATTCACTCATAGTATGGCTCAGTAACGACCAGCCAACCACTTTTGTACCGGCTCAAAGTGGCGACGGCAACCCGGACGCCCGCCAGCTTAGTTTTAAGGTTTACCAGCTAATTTTGCACTCCGGCAAGTAAAAGGAGAGTGAAAGCGTGAGCGACCCGCTAATTGACGAGAAAAAGAATCTGTTAAAGACCCGCTCCTCCCAGGTATTGCTGGCCGGAGGAGCTTTGAGTGCGCTCGGTTATGGGGCCTGGCGAGCCGGTCGAACCCGCTTTAGTTCAAAAGTAAGCGGTCAGATCAACCTGCCCGGCCTGAGCCAACCGGTGGAGGTCTGGCGCGATCAATGGGGAGTCGCCCACCTTTATGCCGCTAATCTGCCGGATTTATTTCTGGCCCAGGGGTTTGTCCAGGCCCAGGATCGCTTCTGGCAGATGGAACTGCAACGCCGGATGGCCGCCGGTCGGCTGGCTGAAATCTTTGGCGAACTGGCCGTACCGGCAGACCGGCTGCTGCGCCGCCTGGAATTATTTCACGAAGCCGAGAACCAGTACCAGTGGCTTTTGCAACACGAAGACAGCGGGCCGCTAGAGCGCTTTGCCGAAGGGGTCAACGCCTTTCTGGCCCTGAAGAAATTGCCGCTGGAATTTTCACTGTTGCGTTACGAGCCGGAACCCTGGCTGCCGACCGACTCGCTGGGCTGGGCCAATGTGATGGCGTTGGGCCAATCCAACAACTTTTTTACCGAACTGGCCCGCGCTGAAATCGTGCGGGCGGTGGGACCGGAAATGGCCGCCCGGCTCGAACCCTGGCCGTCACCTGGTCAACCTTTGATCGTACCCCCCACTGGCGATTATGCCGGGCTGGATTTCGCACCGTTGCTGGCCGAATACGGCAAGCTGGCCGGTTGGCTGGGAATACTACGGGCCGGGACCGGCAGCAATAACTGGGTAGTCGATGGCACCAAAAGCACCACCGGCAAACCTTTGCTGGCAAACGACCCCCATATTTCGACCCAGCTACCGGCGATCTTTTATGCTATCCATCTAAGTGCGCCCGATTTCGAGGTTGCCGGGGCCAGTTTGCCCGGTCTGCCCGGCGTAATGCTCGGCCATAACCGCCAGATCGCCTGGGGCGTGACCAACACGATGGGCAATAATCAGGATGCTTTTATCGAACAACTCGACCCGGCCAACCCGCGCCGCTACCGTCACCAGGATCAATGGCACGAATTTGAGACTCATTTCGAGGAAATCCGGGTAAAAGGTCGTCCGACCTTCCGGCAAGAACAGTTCAAGTCGCTGCACGGCCCGATTATCAGCGAGTTCTCGGCCAGTGGTACGCTGGCAACCGGCGGCGGGACGGTCCAGGGCGAACCGGTTGCGCTGGCCTGGTCGCTTTACCGGAAATCTTTTTCGCTGGAAGGCTTACTGCAGCTTAACCAGGCGACCGACTGGCCTTCTTTCCGGGCAGCCCTGGAAAAATGGTATTGTCCTTCGTTTAATTTTGTCTATGCTGATACTGCCGGGAATATCGGGTACCAGTACGCCGGGCTGATGCCGCTACGCAAAAAAGGGCTGGGCCTGTTGCCGAGTCCCGGTCACACCGGCGAATACGATTGGGAAGGCTTTATTCCGTTTGAGGAATTGCCCAGCCTCTACAACCCGCCGGCCCATTTCCTGTACAGTGCCAATAACAAAGTAACCCCCGACGATTACCCCTACCAGCTTGGTAGCGATTACGCCAACGGGGTGCGGGCCGAGCGGATTCGCCAGATATTGACCGCGCAGGCTAAATTCTCGGCGGCGGATTTCGAGAAGATGTTTAGCGATGTGGTTTGCCTGACCGGTTTACGGCTGGCCCGGTTGGTAGCTAAACTCGATGAGGGGGTAGAAGGGCTGGAAAGCCGGGCCAGGCGGTTGCTGGTGGAGTGGGATGGCAACCTGACCGCCGATAGCGTGGCGGGCTGCCTGTACGAAGTGACAATGAACAAGCTGCTTCGCCAGGTGTTGGAGCCGCAACTGGGCAAAACTGCCACTGACCATTATCTGGGGGTGGCCGAGGGCTTTGTGCCGCTAACCGCCTTATACAGTCTGGCTGGGCCGCATTTGCTGGGCTTTGCCGAGCGGGACGATACGAGCCTTTTGCCGCCCGATCAGACCTGGGATACCGCCCTCAAGCTGGCCTTTTCGAGTGCGGTTAGCTGGCTGCGCCATACTTTTGGCGAAGATTTGAACCAGTGGGAGTGGGGCAAATTGCACCAGATAAATTTTAACCATTTTCTGGGAGCCAGGCCACCACTGGACCGGGTTTTTAACCGGGGGCCTTTTGCGGTTGGCGGCGACTCGGATACGATCTTTCAAACCGCCTACGCTTTCAAAGAAAATCAATATATTGCCAACGGCGGCACCCCGGCCTGGCGGATGATTGCCGACCTGAGCGACTGGGATAAATGTTTGATGAGCGTGATGAGCGGCCAGAGTGGTTCGCCTTTCAGCCCACATTACGCCGATATGCTCGAACCCTGGTTCAACGGCCAGTTGCATCCTTTACCATTTAGTCGGGAAGCGGTCGAAAAAAATGCCGCCGGTAAACTGACGCTCCAACCCGTTCGTCCGGCCAAATAATCGACTGCTGCGGTTTGTGGCCTTGAGTGGTATCATATACAGGCCGGTGAAGTAACTCAGTCACCGGCCTAATTTTTAGGTTATGGCGAACGGCCTCGCCCGGAGAAATTACGATAACGCATGGAAACTGACGGACAGCATCGTGAAGTCACTTTGGAAACGCTAGTCGAAAAAGATAATAACCGGCGCGACAAAACCGCCAGCCCTACTCAGGTCGGAACCGGTGAGGTTTACCTGACCGTCGTAATCCCGGCTTATAACGAGGAACGCCGTCTGCCAGAATCGCTGGCGAAAGTGCTGACCTGGTTGGATGAGCAGGCTTATCGCTCGGAAGTGCTGGTCATCGACGACGGCAGCGACGATAGCACTATTCAAACCCTACAACGCACCATCGAGGAACGCCAGACCCGGCAAAATGAAGAAGCCGGACATTGTCGCCTGTCAGTGGTGGCTAATCCCCACCGGGGCAAAGCCTTTACGGTCAGGACCGGTATGTTGCAGGGTCAGGGCCGCTATATTTTGTTCTCCGATGCCGATTTTTCAACCCCAATCGAAGACGTTAGCAAACTGCTGCCCTGGCTGGAACAAAATTACGATGTAGCTATCGGTAGCCGCGAGGGTAAGGGTGCCCAGCGTTACGACGAGCCGTTTTACCGACATCTGATGGGCCGGGTTTTTAATCTACTGGTCAAACTGGTGACTTTCAGCCCGTTCGAGGATACCCAGTGTGGCTTTAAAGCTTTCCGGCGGGAAGTGGCCCACGATTTGTTCAGCCGGGTTCAGCTTTACGGCGAAAATAGCGGTCCAGTCCAGGGGGCGATGGTCACTGGCTTTGACGTGGAGATACTGTTTCTGGCTCGCAAGCGGGGTTACAAAGTGCGCGAGGTGCCGGTTTACTGGTATCATTTTAACGGTAGTAAAGTCAACCCGTTCAAAGACTCGCTGCGAATGATCGGCGATATTCTAAAAGTGCGCCTCAACGACTGGCGCGGCCTTTACAACTCCGGTCAAAAATAATTTATTGACAATTATTAAATGCAGAGTATACTATAACCAGCTAACCTTGTAAAAAGGTGACGAATTTTTACCACCGCCGGATAAATCAAAGGCAATCTGAGAGCAAGGGTGGTAAAGTTTTTCTGAGGAGAAAGAAAATGACGGAAGAAAATAATAAAAAAACCGGCCAAAATATTTTAGTCAGTGTCGCCTGGCCCTACGCTAACGGTCCCTTTCACGCCGGGCATATCAGCGGAGCCTATTTACCAGCCGATATTTTTGCGCGTTTCCAGCGGGCCATCGGCAACCATGTTTTAATGGTCAGTGGCAGCGACTCGCACGGTACGCCGATCACGATCCGGGCCGAGCAGGAAGGCGTTACACCCCTGGAAATCGTCGAGCGTTATCATGCCAGCTTTATAAAAACCTTCGAGACACTTGGGATCGAGTTCGACCTTTTTACCAAAACTTATACCGAAAATCATTACGCCATCACCCAGGAAATATTTAAAACGCTTCTCCGAAAAGGCTTTTTGTACAAAGAAAAAATGGTCGGCAGCTACAGCGAAAAGCAAGCCCGTTTCTTGCCCGACCGCTATGTAGAAGGTATTTGTCCGGTTTGTAAAAATCCCAAAGCGCGGGGCGACCAGTGCGATAACTGCGGAACCCTGCTCGACCCGGCCCAACTGGGCGAACCGCATAGCCGCGAGGATGGCAGCCCGATCACTTTTCACGAAACCGAGCATTATTTTCTCGATCTGGCGAAACTCCAACCGGCTCTGGAAGACTGGATCAACAGTCAGGATCGCAGCTACTGGCGCGATAATACGGTGGCCTATACCAAAAACTGGCTCAAAGAGGGCTTGCGGGGCCGGGCGATCACCCGCGACCTGGAATGGGGTGTGCCGGTACCTATCGACGACCCGACTTTCAAAGACAAACGAATTTATGTCTGGTTCGATGCCGTGATCGGCTATTACTCGGCCAGTCACGAGTGGGCTAAAATTCAGGGCGAACCGGAGGCCTGGCAAGGCTGGTGGAAACTGAACGAGGACGGTACGGCCCCGGCCAGAGGCTATTACTTCCTGGGCAAAGATAACATTACTTTCCATACGATTATCTGGCCGGCGATTTTGTTGGGTTATGGAGGCTTGGCCCTGCCTTACGATGTCCCGGCCTCGGAATTTTTGAACCTGGAAGGCGAGAAGATGAGCACCAGCCGCAATTTCGCCCTATGGGTACCCGATGTAGAAGAACGCTACCAGCCCGATCAGTTACGCTATTACCTGACGGTGGCCGCCCCCGAAACCCGCGATAGCAACTGGAGTTGGGCCGATTTCGTCAGCCGGATCAACAATGAACTGGTCGGAACATACGGCAACCTGGTCAACCGGGTACTGACCAACGTTTACAAAAACTACGAGGGCAAGGTGCCTGCCCCCGGCCAACTGGACGAGGCCGACCGCGAACTGCTGGCCGCGCGCGAAACCGCTTTCAAACAGGTAAGCGAGTTGCTGGAAGGGGTCCACCTGCGCGAAGCTCTCAAGGAAGCGATGGCCCTGGCAACTCTGGCAAACCGCTACCTGGACGAGAAAGCCCCCTGGAAGGTAATCAAGACCGACCGCGAAGCCGCCGGGACGACTTTCTGGGTGGCGTTGCAGATCATCAACACCCTGAAAGTGCTGACTTACCCGTTCGTGCCGTTTGCCGCCGAGAAGTTACACGAGTACCTGGGCTTCGAGGCTGGCGACGGAACCGCTACCGCTTACAGTGGCCGGGCCAAAGCCGGACAGATTGCGGTCAAACCCACCGCGAAGTGGGCGGTCGAGGAGGTTCCAGCCGGTCAGAGCCTGCGCCAGCCTCAAATCCTGTTTAGCAAACTGGATGAAAAGGTGGTCGAGGAAGAACGCCAGCGTTTGCTGGATGCGGTCAAAAGCTAGGGGTTTTATCAGACCAATCTCAACAGATAGTAAGTAAAACCGCCTGGACGCCTAGCCGAGTAAAACATCCCAGGTCTGTTGAGCGCAGCGTTCCCAGGAGAAAGTCGCTGCCTGTTGCAGACCAGCCTGGCGCATACGGGCCACCAGTTCGGGCTGGGTTAGTACCCGGCGCAAACAATCGGCCAGGGCTTCGGTATCCAACGGGTGATGGTAGAGCGCGGCCAGTCCGGCTACTTCCGGCAGACTGCTGCTGTTCGAGCAAACCACCGGGCAGCCGCAAGCCATCGCCTCCAGTACCGGCATCCCAAAGCCTTCGTATAGGGAAGGGAAAACAAAGGCACTGGCCTCGTTGAGCAAGAGTGGCAAATCGGTATCGGCCAAGTAGCCCGGAAGCAGTAACCGGCCCGGATATTTTTGCTGTAAAGCCTCGGCTCTTGCCAGGATTGGAGTACTGAGCCAACCGGCCCGGCCCCCCAATACCAGTTGCAGATCGCTAAACTGGGTATCTGAGATCAACTGTTCAAAAGCGTCTATAAGCCTGACCAGATTTTTGCGCGGCTGGAGAGTGCCGACATACAATAAAAACCGGCCCGGCCCGATGTTATAGCGGTGCCGGGCAGCCTGACGCAGCCCAGGATCGGTCATAGGCTGGTAATGCTGGTGGTCGAAGCCGTGATGTATAACGCTAATTTTGGCGGGAGCGATCCCATAATGATTAATCAGGTCGTTCTTGGTGGCCTGGCTGACCGCAATCAAACGGTGAGACTGTTTAGCACTAAAGCGGGTAGAATAGTCGAGGTAGGCCTGTGCCTGGCGAGTATGGGCCTGGGGAAAATAAAGATAACCGAGGTCGTGAACGGTCACGGTCGAATGGGCCGGGTGGTACAAAGGTAATACGTGGGCCGGAACAAAGAGGCGGTCGGGCGGATGCTGCCACATTTCCCGACTCAGGCGAGCGTGGGTCCAGAGGCGGGGAAAGGGAATGGTGCGTAAAGCCACCCCGGCTTCCAGGTTAAGGCCGTGCAACACCAGGGGGCGAGGTGGTTGGTTAAAATAAAGCAAGAGGGATTGGTTTTGCTGCTTCGCCAGCCCGACTAGCCCCCGGATCACCTGGAAGGCGTAATTTTCGGTGCCGGTGCGCTGCTCAACCGCCAGGCGGCTGGCGTCAATCCCGATTTTCATGGTGGCTCTTAACGGCTCTTGGTGAGCGGGCGAGGTTCGGTTGCCAGTATCGGCCTACTCGGACGGCGGCGCAACTGGATCATCCACCAGCTAAACCCGGCCAGCAGTAGGATTGCCAGCGGTCCGCCCAGTACCGAAAGAATCATTGACAAGAGGGCTAACATCCCGGCCAGCACGTTTTCGCCAGTGCTGAAAAGCGGTTCCAGCAATTGAGCGTTCTTGCTGCGGCTGACGACGGCCTGTTGCCAGCCTCTTTGGACCAGGTAAGTCACCAGTGCCAGCAGCAACCCGATCACAAAACTCAGGCCCGGATTAAGCTGGCTTTCCGGTACGGTGGCCGCGAACGCTAACGCTCCGGCGACCGGGCGTATCAGGTAGTTCAGGTTGGTATAAAGGCGTTCGACCTGGGGGAATTTTCCGGCAAAAATATCTACCCCAACCAGCAGAGCCAGCACGATTATGACCGGCCAGCTAGCCAGCGAATCGTAGGGCGCAGCTAAACTAAATTTCTTGCCGACCCCCGCGACGCTAATAACCAGCAAAGGTAAGTAAGGATTAAGACCGCAGGGTATGGCGAGGCCGATCCCGGTCAGTAATTTCACAAAAAAATCCAAAACTGCTGCAATCCTTCCTTGAACAAATAAAACCAAATGAAAAAGTAAAGCGGTACTTAACCCACTTTTTGTTTGTAAAGATGATAACAAAGCTGGTGGCTAACGTCAAACAGATATATAAATAGGATTTTCGCCTAATAAAGAAAACCAACCTAAAGCGGGGGTCGTGGGGGTCGGGTACCCCCTGGGTGCCATGCGGGGGGTATACAGGCGGGTACCCACTGGGTGCCCCTGTTAAAACTTTTTTTATTTTCGCTTCAACCTCACCTGGTGAGGTTGAAGCGAAAGTCCTAATAAAGAAAAGACCGTTTCACTTTTGGAAACGGTCTTAGATAAACGAGTTATAAAGGATGGCGAGAAAGTCAGCTAAGGGAGGAAGTCGGGGTAGCGGCGATCAACTCTTGATGCTGGGTACGCGACTCCTCATCGAGCATATCGTGGAGAACGCGCTGGAGAGCCATGATGTGCGAGCAAGTTTCAAAACCGGTGGCGAAAGTATGGCAGGTACAATGCCAGTTGGAACCAGTGAGGTTCACCACGTAATTGTCGTGAGTACCCCGGAACTCAACCTGGGCATTCTGGAAATGAATCCGCCCAGGTTCCTGCTGGTAACGAATGGCCTTCTCGATTTTCCCGTATAAACTACTGTTCATAAAGCCTCCTTCGGTGCTTATTGGTGAACCGGATTTTTGGCCGGTTCCCTCGGTCGGTTAGCAATGAAGTAATTCAGGACAATTCCAACCGTTTAATGCAACTAAAAAAACGAACCCTTCCTGCTACTTGCTCCTAAAAACAAAACGACACAGGCTCTTTTTAGAGGTTCCTGTGTCGTTCAGCCACTTATCAAGCTGTTTTCCGCTTCGCTCACTACTTCACACAGCCGCAGTGCAGCCCGGCTATAGTTGAGCAAAACTGGATTTGATATTGATTTTTCGTCATTTAAAACCGAAATCGCGTGAGTCGGTGCTTTCACCATCGGGCACCCCTTCTTGATTTTTAGTTAAATGCGTATCGTACAGTGTTTTTAAGAGTCTGGCAGCATTGCGTATCTGGGTTTATTATAGACAGGTTTTAGAAACGAGTCAATACTCTGGCCGCTTTTTCTCACGGTTTATGGGCTTGAAGGTGCGCCCTGCTGACCGGTCGTTTTCACTTTCACGCCCCACCCTCATACCCTGGAGTCCCTGGGCGGGCAAGGGGTCTGGTCTTTACTTTCGACATAAGTCCTATTCTTACTAGATAGTATAGCAATATATATATATTACATATATAATGGCTTTAATTATTTTAAGGATTACGTTTTCTCGTGGGGATGAGGAGCTAATTTAATAGATGAAAATTACTTTTCCGGTAATTACTACGCTGCAAAAGCTCAGTTGGTCCGTTAGAACCAAGATTGGGATGACATTCGGATTGGTTTTAGTATGCTTTGTGGTTGATGGCTTAATATCAGCCCTGTTATTATTTAACATAAAAGATACCGAGGACCATCTTCAAAGTAACACCATTGATATAGCCCAGATTGAACGCCTCGATCTAGCTTACACAAGCGAATTACAGTTATATAGCAATATTATCTATATAACTAAGGGTAAGTTGCCGCCCGACCAATTTGAGAAAATTATTATTGGAGAAATTAAAAACCCTCGGACGTTGAACAGCAGTTCGCAGGAACAAGAGTTTATCGGTCTTTTACAACAAAAATATCAGGCTGTTTTTAGTAATTTTACCCAGATCAATGACGACATAAACGTGAATGAATTCGGCCAGGCTCAGATTAAATGGAGCCTATTTCGGCCTGAATTTGACCAACTTTCCAATTTGCTGACACAACGCCGCACTCAATTAATGGTCGAACGCGAGTTCCGTCAACAGCAAGTCAATGATACTATTTGGCTATCGATAACTCTGTTGAGTGGCCTAACGTTAGGTAGTTTGCTTTTAACTACGTTTTCAATTTTTTTAATCGAGCGGGTATTGATCAAGCCATTACACCTTTTACAAAGAGCCTTAAAGAAGGTAGCCTCCGGTGACCTAAACCAGAACCTGGAGATTTGCAACCGGGATGAAATCGGCAACCTGGCGGCCAGCTTCCAATCCGCCGTAATTGCTTTACAAAAAGTAATCCGGGGAGTTCAAATCAGCGAGACCCTTTCGACAGTCACCGATCAATTGCGAGAAGTCAGCCAACAACAGGCTCTGGGTTCCAATCAGCAGGTGAGTGCCTTAATACAGATGAATGCCGCCATGCAAGAGTTAGGCTTGAGTGCTGGAAATATCGAGACAATCGCCTTACAGGTGGCTGAACTTACCTCTACAACCCATCAGCAAATCGATCTGGTGGCCGAGGCTGGTTTAAATAGCCGTGCCCGTTCGCAAGAAATGGTTACTGTCGTGGAATTTGTTATAGGTAGCGTGGCCGAAGTCCGCCAGCAGGTAGATAATTTCAGCCTTCAAATGGTCGAGTTAAACGAACGGTGTGAGGCAATTGGAAAAGTAGTAAATCTTGTTTCAGGAATAGCCAGCGAAGTTCAACTTTTAGCCCTCAACGTAGCCATCGAAGCCGCCGGAGCCGGTCGTCAGGGGATGCGCTTCAAGGAGTTAGCGCGGCAGATCAAGGGACTGGTCAACCGGGCCAACGACTCAGTCGGTGAAATTCAATCCCTGGTAAACATAGTTCAATTCAGTAGCCGCCAGACTCTGACACAGGTTATTGAGGGCCAGGCGCAAATAAGAGCAGTAGAAAATAGTCAGAACAAGATACGCAACAATCTTGACAAACTTGAGGAGAGTGCTACACAGGTAGGTCTGTCGGTAACACACTTACTGAAACTGGCGAATCAAGTCGCCGAAAGAGCGCAGGAGATCAAAATGGCTACCTCGCAACAACGCCAATCAAGTGAACAGGTTCTTGAAACCGCTCATTCGGTTGAAGAAGTAGCCCGGATTAACGCCAGTAATTCCCAGTATACCGCCAACAGTAGCCTGGAACTGGACAGTTTGAGTCGCCAGCTAGCCAATGTCCTGAGCCAGGTAACTTTGAGCTAAGGTTAATAAAAGTTGAAAGCACTAACTCATTCTAAATTTATCTACAAAAGGCGTTTTGACTTGCGTCATACGCTATAATATTCAAAACTAAGCCTAATTAAAAATGATTATTAACCTTAGACAAACAGGAAGGCTGCTAATAATGATCAGAGACCGTATTACCGATGCTGTTAAAAAAAGCAAAGCCGATTATACCGAGATTCGGATCGAGAATAAGGATACCACTAGCGTCGCTTTTCGGGGTAAAATCCTCGAAACAGTCAATACCGGGCGGGATGTCGGCGGTATTGTCCGAGTATTGCACAAAGGTAACTGGGGCGTTAGCACCTTTAACAGCCTGGATGAACTCGACCGCCACGTGTCGCTGGCCCTCGAATGTGCCAAAGCTCTGAGCGAGGGCGACGCCAAAATGGCTCAGGTTACTCCGCACGTCTACGAAATGGCCCTCGAACTCGAACACGATTTCCGCCAGGTGGACCTTTCGACCAAGAAGCAACTGGTTGAGCATTACAACAACCTTTTGTTGTCTCAGCCGGGCTTGCAAGACTCGAACATGGGTTATGGCGACACTCTGCTGACCTTACACTATGGCAACAGCGACGGCACCTATATCAAACAGGAACGGCCTTACGGCAGCCTGCGGTTTAGCGCAACCGCCCGCGATGGCGCAAATGTCCAGACCGCGTTTGACAATGTGCAACTGGCCTGGGATTTCAACGAGATTTACAACAAGGAAGAAAAAGTAATCGGGGTCGCCAAACGGGCGGTGGATATGTTGAGCGCCCAGCCGGTTCAGGCTGGCAATTATACTGTTATCCTCAATCAAAAACTGGCGGGAGTATTTATTCACGAAGCCTTCGGACATCTTTCCGAAGCCGACCATATCGACGAAAACCCGCGCGCTCAGGAAATGATGCGGTTGGGCCGACGATTTGGCCCTACGATCCTTAATGTCAGCGACGGCGGTATTCACCCGAACCTGGTGGGCAGCTTGCAATTTGACGACGAAGGTACCCCCAGCCAGGAAACCATGCTGGTCAAGGAAGGCGAACTGGTCGGTCGGTTGCACACCCGCGAAACCGCCGCCAAACTGGGCGAAATCCCGACCGGTAACGCTCGCGCCACCGATTATCGCTACCCGCCTATCGTCCGCATGACCAACACCTGTATCAAAGGCGGGGACACCTCTTTTGAAGATATGATCAAGGACGTAAAGCTGGGCATTTACGCCGTCGACGCGATTGGCGGCCAGACTGCGATGGAGAATTTCTCGTTTAGCAGCCAGTACGGTTATATGATCCGGGACGGTCAAATAGGTGAGATGGTCAAGGACGTGATTCTGGCTGGAAACATCTTCACTACCCTGAGCAACGTGGAAGCGGTCGGCAACGACTTTGAATGGAATAGCGGTGGTTGCGGTAAGGGTCAGGGTGGAATGTTGCCTGTCGGCATGGGGTCGCCGCACATTCGCATCAAAAATGTGCTGGTCGGCGGGACGGCCAGTCGGCAACCAAGCACCATGCAGGTATAGGAGTCAATATTATGGAGCGAGCAATCGAAACTTTAGAACTGCTCAAGCCGCACGTTGACAGTGCCGAGACTTACGCGGTCAACGCCGAGTCGGTCAAGGTGGGGTACCGGGCGGGCAAACTGCGTTCTACCGAAGTACAGGAAACCAGCGGCGTCAGTATGCGGATTATCAACGATGGTAAACTGGGATTTTACGCCACAACCGACCTGACCGACCAGCAAAAGCTGCTGGACTCGGCCTTGAATTCGGCCAAATACGGTGGGGAAGCCTCTTTCGAGTTTGCCAAACCGGCCCAGGGCGAAGCCTTTGATGGTTACAGCCCGGAAACCGCCCGGATGGATATTCAGGAATTATCCGAACTCGGTCGCCGCCTGGCCGCCCGGATCGAGGATAAGACCGACCGCAACGAAGTGACGGTCGAGGTGGACCTGGAGCGGGTGGTGTACAACCAGCACCTGACCAACACCAACGGTGTCAATCACAAAGATCGCCGGACCGCTTTGAGTGTAAGCGTATCGGCCCAGCGCGTGCGGGGCGACGATGTGTTTATGACCTACAATTCGCATAGCGCGATCTCGCCGGAGGCCGCCTTCGAGGAACTGACCGAAAAAATTATGACGATGCTGGAGCAGTCGGAAAAGCTGGTCAAACTGGATACCCAGGAAGGCGAACTGCCGGTGGTCTTTACCCCCAGAGGCGCGATATTACTGTACTATCCCTGGGCCTTAGGCTTGAGTGGCAAAAACGCCCATCTGGGGGTTAGCCCGCTGACTAACAAAATCGGCGAACAACTGCTCGACCCACGCATCACCTTTATCGACGAGCCGATTGTGGCAAACCGGTCGAGCAGTACCGGCCTGGACGACGAGGGCGTACCGACCAAACCGATTGCCTTTTTCGACCAGGGAGTATTGACCTCTTATTACCACAATCTGAAAACCGCTGGTGAAGCGAACGCTCAGAGTACCGGTCACGGTCAGCGGGGAATGCTAGGTCAGCCCGGTGCCTCCTTTTTCAATCCGATGTTGAAAGGCGGCAAAACACCTTTCAAAGAGTTGATTGCCGACATCAAAGAAGGTTTGCTGGTCGATTCGGTGCTGGGGATGGGTCAGACTAACATCCTGGCCGGTGAGTTCAGCAACACGGTAAACGTGGCCTTCAAGATCGAGAACGGCGAGGTGGTGGGCCGGGTCAAAGATGTGGCGATTGCGGGAAACGTTTACAACTTGCTAAAAAATAATCTGGCCGACCTGAGCAGCGAGGTTGAACTGCTTTATGGCTCGATCCGTCTGCCGTATGTCCGGCTGGAAAAAGTCAGTACGGTTTCCAACAATTAACCAATTTGTAAAGCGGAAAGTCGGGCGTTGCGTGAGCGACGCCCTTTTTTATTTAACTCCCAGTTAGCCGGAAAAAATATTGCTAATGTCCAACCAGAAAAGCCAGCCTGACAAAAATTTGAAAATCGTATTTATCGCCCCGTTCGGCCTCCAGACCAAAGGGACGGTCGCCGCCCGTATGCTGCCAATTGCCCAGGTATTAGCCGGTCTGGGCCACCGGGTGCGCCTGGTCGTGCCAGCCTGGGACGATCCGCCCGGCTCTGCAAACCTCTCTTTGCAAAAGCCGCGACACGAAACCCTTAACGGCGTGGAAATTGTCTTTATACCGGTCAGACCGGGGCCGCAACCTCTAAGAATACCGCTCCGGCTGGTCCGAGAAACCCTGAATTTCCAGCCCGACATTATTCATGTCTTCAAGCCAAAGGCTTTTAGCGGGCTGGCGGCGTTGCTGCTGACCTTGCGCGGCAAACCGTTTGTACTGGATACCGACGATTGGGAAGGGCCGGGCGGCTTCAACGATGTGAACCCCTACTCGCGGCTGCAAAATTTGCTGTTTAGCTGGCAAGAACGCGACCTCCCCCGGCGGGCGGCTGCCGTAACGGTCGCCAGCCGGACGCTGCAAAGTCAGGTCTGGGGTTTTGGGGTGAAGCCGGAACGGGTACTATATTTGCCAAATGGGGTGGATCAGGCAAAATACGCCGGGTGGGACAGCCCGGCAGTCAGCGAAAAAGCTTTGGCGTGGCGTGGCAAGCTGGGCCTGACTCCTGAAAACCTGGTTTTGCTGGCATATACCCGCTTTGCCGAATTTAAGCCGGTCAGGTTGCTGGATATTTTTCAAAAAAGCCTGGCCCTGATGTCGCCCGAACAGGCCGAAGGTTGCCGGTTGCTGGTGGTGGGGAGCGGCTTTTTTGGCGAGGAAAAAGAATTTCAGGCTCAGGCGAACGGTCGCGGCCTGGGCGATAAAATCATCATGGCCGGGACGGTTCCTCTGTCGGATTTAAGGGCGGTGCTGGGCTGCGGCAAGGTCGCCCTGTACCCGTTCGACGATACGCTGATCAACCGGGCGCGTTGCTCGGCGAAATTTCTTGATCTGCTGATGGTCGGGGTGCCGGTCGTAACCGAAGCGGTAGGCGAGCTACCCAATTACCTGAAAGACGGCGAAGGTGGTGTGCTGGTCCGGCCCGGCGACCAGGCTGCGTTTGCCCAGGAAGTTGTCCGGCTGGCTGGCCTATCCAGCGAAGAAAGAAACCGGCAAGCCGTCCGCGCCGCCGAGCGACTGAAAACCCAGTTTAGCTGGGAAAAGCTGGTAACGCCCCTGGAATCGCTTTATGCTCAGGTGAAAAATAACTCTTTAACAGGCATCTGAGAGAAAAGTCAGCTTTTAATGTTTCAGCTTTTCTAGCAGTTGGGGCAAATCAAGCGTATTCAATATCTCGCTGGCTCTGGCCCCGCCGCGCCGGGCGGTAATCACGCCATATTCCAGGGTCGCCAAGCCGCCGGTCGAGTGAGCATCGCTGCTGATCACCAGTTTTACGCCTTCGTCCAGGGCTTCCTGTACGTGGGCGGACTTCAGATCGAGCCGGTCGGGGCCGCTGTTGATCTCCAGAGCCGTCCCGGTCAGCCGCGCCGCCCGAAAAACTTTTGACATATCGAGGTCAGCCGGTTCGCGGGCATTGATAATCCGCCCGGTCGGATGAGCGATAATATCGACGTGCGGGTTTTGCATGGCTCGCAAAAGACGGTCGGTAATCCGGGGGCGATCCTGCCGTAAACTGCTATGCAAAGAAGCTACCACAATATCCATTTTTGCCAGCACATCATCCTCGAAATCCAGGCTACCATCGGCCTTGATCTCGACCTCCGCGCCACTCAACAACCGGAAGTTAAAGCCTTCGGCTGTCAATACCTCATTTAGCCGGGCGATCTCGGTTTGCTGCTGAACCAGTTTTTCCTCATTCAGACCGCGCACCATCCCCAGGCTTTTGGTGTGGTCGGTCAACAGCAGATAGCGATAACCCCGGATCGCGGCAGCCCGCGCCATCGCCTCAATCGAAGCGGTGCCATCGCTCCAGGTCGAGTGGCTGTGCAGATCGCCTTTGATGTCATCCAGCGTCACCAGGTCAAGAGCCATTTCACCCTTGAGAACCGCCTTGATCTCGCCGTTACCCTGGCGCAATTCGGGCGGAATGTAGGGTAAACCGAGGTAGCGAAAGACTTCTTCTTCGTCGTGAGCGGGCCAGATTTCCTCACCCTTGATAAAGCCGCCCATACTGAGTTCGTAACCGCGTTTCCAGCCCAGGTCTCGCAATTCCTGGCGGTGTTCGGGTGTGCCGGTCGTCATTACCAGGGTGGTCGCCAGTTGTTCAGGGAAACAGGCAATCAGTTCGACTTGTAAGCCGTTTTTTAGGGTAGCTTCCAGCTTGTAATCGCGCTCCCGCCCAATTTTCTCGATCACCGGCAGTTTGCGAAAAGCCTCAAGCGTTTCGTAGGTATCGTCGGTCGAGGCAATCAGACTTATCAACTCGACTGTTTCTTCGCCCCGCCGCAACCCGCCGGTCGGGTAAAACTCTTTTACGTGAGGGTCAGCTTTCATCAGCATCAGCATAATTTCGCGGGCACAGTTCAGGCCGACACTCAAAAGGGTCTTTTTCTCACCCCGCCGGTGCAAGGCTTCGATACTCTGAAGTAAAGCCTCCTGCTTTTTCTCACCCATGCCCGGCACGGCGGCCACCCGGCCATCACGGGCGGCCTGTTCCAACTCGCCCAGTCCCTTGATGCCCAGGTGCCGGTAAAGTAGCATGGCGGTCTTGGTGCCAATGCCGGGAACCTCTAGCAGCGTTACCAGGTCGGGCGGGATTTCCTCCTCCAGCCGTTCTAAAAACTGCAGATGGCCGGTTTGCTGTAGCTCCTCGATTTTCCCGGCAATTGCCTCACCCACTCCCGGCAGTTCTTTTAACCGGTTCTCTTTCCACAAAGTGGCTACATCTTCGGTAGCGTTGAGCATAGTAGCCGCCGCTTTGCGATAGGCCGATATTTTAAAAACGTTCTCGCCCTTTAGTTCGAGCAGATCGCCGATCAAATTAAAAATCCGGGCGAACTCCTGATTGGTCATAGTACCTGATCTTTCTTGACAGTAAAACAGACCTTCGATTGAACTCTATTATACCCCCAGTTCAAGTCGCTCACAAACTTGACACACATTCTTTACGAAAGTATAATTTTGCTGTATACACAATCAATTCCAAATGGTTGAAGTGCTGCATTGAATTCAATTTTGGGTAGGGATTAAAAGGTGTCCGGTGTAAACACGGGCAAGAGGTTAAGGTAATGGCACGCAACGATACCACAAACACACCCGGTTCCGGGGTAAAAGGGGTGAGTGCTAAAGTTCCGAAAACAACTACTAATACGACTACCAGTCCGGCGCATCCTACAATTTGTACAAACTGTGGTGGATCGCTGGAATTGGTCGCCAATCGCCTCTTTTTGATGTACAAAAGAGCGCGACTGCCTCAACCAAAAGCCGAGGCCTGGGTTTGCGCGCATTGCGGCTGGGTCGAGGGTGACGAGAAATTTCAGGCACTGCTGGAAGAACGCATAAACCATCGCTAATATCGCTAATAATGAATCCATCTTCGGAACTGGAAGCCGCTCAGGCTGAACTAACTAAAAATCCCACCTCCGCCGACAATCACAACCGGCTGGCGATTGCCTACCTCAAAAATGGCGAGCTGGAACCGGCGGTGGCCCATATCTCGCTGGCTATCGAGCTGGAACCAGCCCAGTCGGTCAATTATCGCAACCGGGGCCGGATTTTATTTGCTCTCAACCGGCCCCAAGAAAGCCTGGCCGATTACTCTAAAGCGATTGAACTCGAACCGGAGGCCGAGCTATATGCCAGCCGCAGCGTAGTAAATGTGTCGCTTGGTAAAGAGGCTGCCGCGCTGGCCGACCTCAACGACGCTTACGACCTACATCCAGGCCTGGAAAATCAGTTAAACCGGGCTTCCTTTTTTGCCAATATAGGCATGGCCGCCGATGCCCTGCGCGATATGACCGGTGTGATCGAAAAAGCCCCTACCAACCCCGACTACCACCTGACCCGCGCAAATCTAGCGTTTGCCCTGGCGCGTTTTCAGCCCGAACTTTACGATCTGGGTTACTCCGACATCGAGGAAGCCATGCGCCTGGACGAAGGCGGTCTGCTCCAACCGAGTCTTTTGCAATTGGCCGATTTGCTGGAAGCCGCTCTCGAACAAAGCCCGAACCCGACCGTTTCCCACCGCCTGATCGAGTTAATCCGCTCTAAAAAATAAGCTTTCCCTACAAATACAATACTGCCCGGCTGATTTGACAGTCTTTTTTGACAGGTCTATCATAGCCTGGATTACTATCAAGTATTAAATCTCATATATGACGCTTATTTAAACGTAACTACTCACCAAACCTCTGTAAAGGATGGAAGCAGGGGTAGTGGGGGTGCAACCCCTGCGCGGGGTCCTACAGGCGGGTACCCTCTGGGTGCCCCTGTAAAAATACTCTTTTCTTCTTCTTTCCCTCCCAAGGGAGGGGTCAGGGGTGGGGCCTGAGTAGTTACATCTACACAAGATTAGCAAGAAAGATTAGGAAGGATATTTAGCAATGACTATTCAAGCCGGACAAGCCTTTCCGCAATTTGAATTGGACAATCAGGACGGACAACCGACTAAACTGGGCGATTTCGCCGGTCAATGGCTGGTGGTTTACGTCTATCCTAAAGACGATACGCCGGGCTGTACGATCCAGGGTAAATCCTTCACGGCCAGCAAACAGGATTTCGATAACGCCAATATCAAGGTGCTGGGTCTGAGCGAGGACGATGTGGAATCGCACAAAAATTTTTGCAACAAGTTCAGCTTTACGATTGATCTACTCTCCGACCCCCAACACGCCCTGCTTAATCAACTTGAAGTAGGTCAGAAAGAATTTAACGGCGCGAAATACTGGAACCGCACCAGTTTTGTAGTGGACCCAGAGGGAACCTTGCGCAAGGTTTACGAGAATGTGACCCCAACCGGCCACGAACAGGTTTTGCTGGAAGACATCAAGCAGCTACAGCAAAACTAAGCGCGTTACGAACCGGACCTTCTCACTCTTTACAGGCGGGAGGTCTTTTTTATTGTCCAAAAATCCGGGTAAGCTGTTCTTCGACATTCAACAGGCGGGTTTGCAGCAACCTTTGAGTAAAGCTAACCGAAAGACTGGCATCCGCCGGGCCACCGGCCAGCGTGGGAACCGCTTTAATCGAGTCGGGGGTAATCAAGTCAGGACTAAGGCCGAGCTTACTAGCCAGCAACCGGCCATACTCAAAATCGCTCAAACGCTGGCTACCGGCCAGGTGTAATACGCCCCGGTAACGAAAAGCCGGTTGGATTATTTCCAGTATTGTTTCAACCAGATTATCGACCAGGGTTGGGCTGATAAAACGATCAGTAAAGCGGGGTAACGGCTGACCACTCCGCAGGCGTTCGACCAGGGCCAGCAAACGGGAATTCAGCTTGCCACCGAGGTCGTAGCCATCCACAATCGAGGTACGGGCAATCAGGGTATCCGGCCAATTGGATATGGCAATTTGCTCGGCCTCGGCTTTGGTCAATGCGTAATCACGGTAAGTATCGGTGCGGAGGTGAGGGTCGGTCGGTTGGTCTTCCCGGTAAAGGCCGTTACCGTTGGCAAAAACCGTATTGGTCGAAATAAACACCAGCAAAGGCGGAGCGGACAAACTCTTTATAGCCGTGATAGTACGCTTTAAGCCTTTTACGCTGATTTCGTGATGAAGTGGATAAGGGCTGAGAACCGGTGGAAGGGCACTATAAACGACCACCTGGGGTTGAAAGTCGGCCAGACAGCTTTCCAAAGCGGTGTCCGGCGAAGTAAGATCAAGACGGTAGGCCAGTGCGCCCGGTAATGACAGAGGTTGTCGGGTGTAGGTGTAGCCGACCGGATAACCTTGTTGCCGGGCGGCCTCAACTAACCGGCCCCCGACAAATCCGCTCCCACCGATTACTAGAATTTTAGGTTTTGAGATAGCAAGGTCTTTCATTGGTGGAGTTCCTTGAGCAGTATCCTCAGTGATTAACATCGCGGCTCTATCTGGCTTATACCGTGCCAAGTTCCCGATAAAGCCGGGCATTCAAGGGGGTTGGGATGCCCAGGGCCTGGCCTTGCCGCACCACATAGCCGTTGAGAGCTTCCAGTTCCAGCGGTTTGCCGCGCTCCAGGTCGCCCAGCATCGAACTGCCCACCGCGCCCAGCCCGGTCGCCATCTTCATAGTATTTTCGATAATATTCGGATCGAGGCTTACGCCACTGGCCGTCGCTACGGCAACCGTCTCGCGCAAAGTGCCTTCCACCTCGGCCCGGCTTTCCGGCTCGGCCAGCAACTTATCCAGCGTGGTTCGTTTGAGGGTAGTCCAGCCGTTCAGGGCACTGTTAAAAACCAGCTTGGTCCACTTGACGCGAGCAATATCGGGGGTTGTTTCGCAAGGAAAACCCGCCGCCGCGCACAGGGCTTTGAACTCCTCCAGGGCAGCAAGCGGTTGACCGGCCAGCGTTTGTTCGGCCAGCACAAAGCGACCGGTATTGGCCGGGACCGAAACCACGCCCGGACCACTCAAACCGGCGAAAATATAGGCGATGCCACCGGCGGTTCGTTCGGCCCCGATGATAGCGGCTATCTTTTCCTCGTTATCGACCCCGTTTTGCAGTGACATCACAGAAGTATTGGCGGCCAGACCGAGCTGCAAAGCCCGCGCGACGGTTTCGGTATCAAACGATTTGACGGCAAATAATACCAGGTCGGCCCCATTTACGGCCTCGGCTGCGTCGTCCGTGACGGTGTAGGTTGCCGGTCCGAATTCAAAATCGCCCTGCCGGGTAGTAATTTTTAGACCCTTCGTTTTGAGAGCTTGCAGGTGCGCACCACGCGCTACAAAACTCACCTGCGCCCCTTGCTGGCTGAATTTGGCCCCAAAGAAAGCCCCGACCGCCCCAGCAGTTACAATCGCTAGCTTCATACTTTTTATTTTTGCTCCTGCTCTAATTCAACAAATTCCAAAAGATTACCCCAGGGGTCGCGGGCGAACAGACGGGTTTGCCGGGCCAGTTGGGGGGTATTATCAATAATGATCGCTCCGGCCTGTTCCAGACGCTTGCGCCAGGCATCCATATCGCTGACCTGAAAGGCGGCGTGACGACGGCTGGGCAAATTGAACTTTGCCGCCTCCGGTTCGTCACTGATATGAATTTGCTGATGGCCGCCGCAACTCAACCAGTAGCCCGGACGACCGTCATCAATGGTCGGTGGCCGGTAAAGTTCTTCGAGGCCCAGTCCTTCCACATAAAACCGGCGACACTGTTCGAGGGCTTCCGGTCCCGGCGCAATAGTCAAATTGACGTGTAGGAGACCCTGTAATAGGCTCATATTTTGCTCTTTTCTCTAAAGTTATTCGCTTCGGTCTTCTTTGCTTGGGCTTATTTTAGCATTTTTATGTGGGGAAATCAGTTTGTGACTTTGTCGAATTGTAATAGAATTAGGACTTTCGCTTCAACCTCACTTCGTGAGCTTGAAGCGAAAATAAAAAGAGTTTTTTTACAGGGGCACCCAGGGGTACCCGCCTGTATACCCCCCGCAGGGGTTGCACCCCCACTACCCCCGCTTCAGCTTGGTTTACGGCATCTAGCGAAAGTCCTAAGAATAAAAAAACGGCACCAGAGTGCCGCCTTTTTTACGAGATTAATATTACTTACCGGCTGCGCTGCGAATAACCTGAACCAACGGGTTTGCCCCGTCACGGGCGAAGTTCAAGGCCGGGTCGGGGTAGATACCCAGTATCAAAATGGCGATACAGGCTATCGTCATACAGGCCGCAATCAACGTGTTGCCGGTCGGTTGCAAACGGCGGCGCACATCATCCGAAACCGGGTTGAAGTACATCGTGTAAATGATCCGCAGGTAGAAGAAAGCCGACACCGAGCTATTCAGTACGCCGACAATCGCCAGCCAGGTGTAGCCGTTATCGATGGCCGCCCGGAACACATAAAACTTGCCCAAAAAGCCGCCTGTCGGTGGAATACCGGTCAGCGAGACCAGACAAACGGCCATTGCCAGGGCCGCCGCTGGTGCCCAACTCGCCAGCCCATCGAAATCATCGACATCCGCGCCGCCTTGCCGGTTCTGGACGTAGATCAGGATCGCAAAGGCCCCGATATTCATAAACACGTAGATCAGCGAGTATATCAGGACCGATGAAATCGCATCTTTCTGGCGTTCGGGTGAGGAGGTGTTGAGATAAGAAGCCAGCCCGACAATGATATAGCCGGTGTGAGCAATCGAGGAATAGGCCAGCATACGTTTGACGCTGGTCTGAGCAATCGCCACTACATTACCCAGCGTCATAGTCAGGACGGCCAGCACGGCCAGGATTACCGACCATTGGGCGGCCAGGGCCGGTAGACCCTGCACCATTACCCGCAGCAACGCCGCAAAACCAGCCGCTTTTGGCCCGACCGACATAAAGGCCGCGACCGGGGTCGGTGCCCCTTCGTAAGCATCGGGGGTCCAGACGTGGAACGGCACCGCCGCAATTTTGAAACCAAAGCCGACGACCATCAGCAGCATAGCGAAGGTCAGACCGGGGTCGGTACTCAGGTTGGGAGTAGTGGCAATCGCCTTATTAATTTCGGCCAGGTTGGTTGAGCCGGTCATACCAAAGGCCCAGGTCATACCATAAACCAGAATAGCGGTGGCAAAGATACCCAGCAAGAAATATTTGAGGGCACCTTCCGCCGAACCCCGGTCGTTGCGGGCGAAAGCGGTCAACATATAACTACAAATCGAGGTAAGCTCGATGCCGACAAAGATCGCCATCAGGTCGCCCGAAGCGGCTACGATCATCATACCCAGCACCGAGAAAGCCTGGATCGAGTAGGTTTCGCCGAGCGGAATAGCCCGTTTCAACGAATAACTGGGAGTTACCAGTACGATCAGAATACCGGTAATCATGAACAGGATTTCAAAGAAAGAACTAAAGTTGTCGCGGATAAACATCCCGCTAAAAGAGGTTATCTGACTATTGCTGTAGTAGTAAAGGGCACCCGCCGCCACAATCCCCCCGGCATAACCGAGAATTGCCAGGTAGCCCAGCAAAGGCCGGGAACGCTTGGGGATGAACAGGTCGATGATGACAATCAGGACCGCCATAAGCAACACGATAAACTCAGGCAGCACCCGGATAAAGTCGTCACCGGTAAAGGTTGGCCTAACGTTGCTGATCTGAGCAAAATGTTGAGTTAAAAAAGACACTTTAGTTTCTCCGTTAAGGCTTCCGTTAAGCTTAATTACTTGCCGATCAAGCTTATAATCGCCGCCAATTTATTGGAATGTTCACCCATAGCAATCGCAAGCTGGCTACCACTGGTAGTCAGGAAGTCCAGCACGATCACCGGTACCACCCCCACCACTATCGACAGGACCGCCAGTGGGATGAGGGCCAGCCCTTCGGCCAGGTTCAAATCGGGGAAATGCGCCCCGTTAGCCAGAATATCCGGGTCGGCGTGATGGCCGTGACCGTGACCACTGTGAACCTCATCGCCCGAACCAGCCTCCGGCAGACTATCGGTGCCCACCCGGTTGGTATCGTGGCCGGAATGTTCTCCCCCGATGGCCGCGACGTTCCGGCTTTCCTGCGGGTCGCTGGTTGCGCCGTGACCGGCTGCCGCGCCGGGTTGGTTGCTATGAGCGTCGTCGGCAGGAACACCATGAGCATTACCGTGACCGTGTTCGTCGTGACTCTCGGCTACCGCCGGGTCGTAGTCACCAACTTTGCCAAAGAAGACCCGCTGGAATAACCAGAGCAAATAAATCGCGGCGTAGATAATAACAAACGAGGCTACAAAAGCGATCCAGCCGTTAACCCGGAAAGCCCCCTGCATCACCAAAAACTCACCGACAAAACCGGCGATGCCCGGCAAACCGAGTGAACCCATCGTAAAGAGCAAAAATACCGTAGCGTAGACCGGCATCCGGCTGGCGACGCGGGTAGTATTCTGGATTGTCTTGATGTCGCGGGTGTGCAAGCGTTCGTAGACCACGCCTACCCCCAAAAAGAGGCCGCCGGTCAGCAGGCCGTGAGCGAACATCACGAACACCGCCCCTTCAAAAGCCTGTGTATTTCTTAAAAGTAGCTGGTCGGTGGTCAGGCCAGAGCGACCGCCCAGGCCATAAGCGAAGGTAAACAGACCGAGTATCACAAAACCCATATGGCTGACCGAGGAATAAGCCACCAGCCGTTTCATATCGGGCTGGACGAGGGCCACCATCGCGCCGTAAATAATCGCGATCAGGGCCAGCACAATCATCAGGGGAGCCAGGTCCTTGCTGGCATCCGGGAAAAGCGGCAAATTGAAGCGAATAAAACCATAGCATCCCATCTTCAGCATGACCCCGGCCAATATGACGCTGCCTGCCGTCGGGGCCTCGGTGTGGGCATCCGGTAGCCAGGTGTGAAACGGCCACAGAGGTACCTTGATTGCGAAGGCCGAACCAAAGGCCAGGAAAGCCAGAATCTGGAAAGTATAGTTAAGCGGTGATTTAGCGGTAGCATTGGTAATTTCGACTATATCGAGGGTAAATCGCCCGACCATCGGCTGGGCCTGGAAATAGAGCGCGATAATCGCTACCAGCATCAAAAGACTGCCGACCAGCGTATAAATGAAGAACTTGTAGGCGGCATAAATCCGGTTCGCGCCACCCCAAACCCCGATCAAAATCGCCATTGGGATCAGCACCAGTTCCCAGAAGATATAGAACAGGAAGAAGTCAAGGGCGCAAAATACCCCGACCAGTCCGACATTCAAAAGCAGCAAGGCTACAAAGTATTCACGTACCCGGTTCTGAATCGCGCCCCAGCTAGCCAGCACCGCAATCAAAAACAACAGGCCGTCAAGTTGAACCATCAGGACCGATACGCCGTCCACGCCCATGTGATAGCCCGCCCCAATCGACTTGATCCAATCGGCTTTTTCCTCGAACTGATAACCAGCCTGATTACGAACGAAAGAAAGCGTGGTGTAGAGCGACAGCCCGAAGTTGATCGCCGTCGTGAGCAGGGCAATCCAACGGAAGGCATTATTATTGCGGCCTGGCAGCACCATAATTATCAAGGCCCCGATCAGGGGGGTGTAGGTCATTAAAGAAAGCATTTTTCTTTCTCTTTATTCCTTTTATGCCGGAACTTTTTTAGCCCGGCAAAAGTTAACTTTAGAATATTTTGTTGCCGCTCAAAACATAGAACAGACCGACGACCGCTACCAGGCCGATTGCCATATACAGGGCGTAGTTACCAAAAAAGCCGGTCTGGACTTTGCGCAACTGCTGGGCACTCTGGCGGGTCAACCAGCCGACCCCATTGACGGCTCCATCGATCACGTATTTGTCGAACAGGCGCAATCCGTTGAAGAAAGCCAGGCCAGCCTTGATAAAAATCAGGTTGTATAGCTCGTCCCAGAACCATTTGTAACGCGAAACGGCGTAAAGCGGCCCGGACAACTGACCGGCCCGTTCGGGCAGCGAAGCCCGACGCTGATGGTACATCACAAAGGCCAGTGTTACCCCGGCAATTGCGATCAGACCGGAGAGAATCAGCAAGAAGATGGTCGTACCGGCATCTTCTCTGGGTAGCGGCTTGACGGTCAGGGCAGTCTGGAAAGGACTGCTCATAAACGACTCGAAGAAGTTGTTACCTTCGCCCACGATAGCGGTCGGCAATCCGATATAACCGGCAGCAATCGACATGAAAGCCAGAAACAGGAGCGGGAAGCTCATGTTGGGGGTATTTTCCTTGACCGCGATAGGTGTCAGGCTGCTCGCAGCCTCGGTTTTGCTGGCGTAACCATCGACAAAGTTTACGATCTCGCGCGGGTTGAAGTTGGCGATCCCCAGTTCGGCGGCCTTGCGGTTCATACCTTCGTAAGCCAGGCGGTTCATCGCCGCCGGTAAGCGAAAGTCTTTGCCGTAGAAGACCGAGAAAATCATGCGGAAGCTGTAGAAAGCCGTCAGGAAGGCCGCAAACAAACCAATCGCATATATCACGTAGTTTATGCCGTTATCGGCCCCACGTGAAAAGGTAATCCCTAAAATATCGTCTTTGCTGAAGAAACCAGCCGTAAGCGGTATACCGGCCAGGGCCGCCGCCCCAATCGTCATACTAAAGCCGGTCAACGGCATACCCTTGAACAGGTTGCCCATGTAATCCATACTCTGCGGGTCGAGACCCATTCGCAGCAATTCGTCTTTGCTGTTTTTGTCCACGCCGTATTCGATAGCCTGTTCCGCCGCCTCGAACAATTCGAAAGCGTACTCCTCGGCCATCGCCGGGTCGTTCGGGTAACGCTGTTTGGCCCAGGCTTCGGCATTGTGCTTGATTTCGTGAAAGCCTTCGTGAATGGCTTCTTCGTTGGCGTGGATGACCGAACCGCAACCAAGAAACAGCAGACCTTTGAAGAAAGCGTGGGTCATCAGGTGGAAGAAAGCCGCCACCCAGCCGAACACACCCAGCGCAAAAAACATATAACCTAGCTGGCTGACGGTGGAGTAAGCCATCACGGCTTTGATGTCCTTCTGGGTACAGCCGACGGTACTTCCAAAGAAGGCGGTAAGGATACCGATAATCGAGATAATGAGCATGGCGGATGAGGAATTGCCAAAGAGCGGGCTAACCCGACCCACCATGTACACTCCGGCAGTAACCATCGTCGCGGCGTGGATCAGGGCTGAAACGGGGGTCGGACCGGCCATCGCATCCGGCAGCCAGGTGTGCAAAGGCACCTGAGCCGATTTACCCATCGCACCCATAAATAGCAGCAGACAAATCAGGGTGAGTGTCGTCTGGCCGAGGGCGTTGGTTTTCAAAGCCTCGTTAAAGGCCCCAAAGACATTGGCATAATTCAGGCGGTCGAAGCCGTTGGTGATGTTGTGGGCTTTGGCGTAGTCGCTGCCGACATTACCCAGCATCGTGACAAAAATCCACATAATACCGAGGCCAAATCCAAAGTCACCGACCCGGTTAACCACAAAAGCTTTGACGTTGGCGGCAGGCGGTAGCAAGCGACCCCAGTCGTATTTTTTGCTGAACCAGAAACCAATCAGCAGATAACTGCTCAAACCTACCGCCTCCCAGAAAACGTACAATATCAGGAAGTTATTTGCCAGTACCAGCATCAACATACTAAAAGTAAAGAAGGGCAGATAGGTATAGAAACGATGAAACCCGTTATCGTCGCGCATATAGCCGGTACTGAAGATATGTACCAGCAAACTGATGGTGTTGACGACCACCAGCATCATAGCGGTCAGGGGGTCGAGCAGGAAGCCGACCTTGATCTGGAAATCTCCACTGGCGATCCAGGTATAAACCTCTTTGACCTCTACCCGCCGCAGATTTTCCGGTTCGGCCTGAGCGGTCTGGAGGTCCGGCGCGGCCAGTTTGGCGGTCGAGGCGGCCTGACCGGTGGTCATAAGCTGGGCCGATTTGGCCTCATCGGGCCGGGCCGTAGCTTCTTTGGGGGCCGGTTGGCCGATCAAGAAAACCAGGCAGATGATGGAAACCACCAGCGCACTGACGATGGCCGTGATGCCGATAAAGGATGTGGCATAACGAATGGTTAGCTGACCGGGGGTCAGATTTTTCTTGGCTTTACTTCGCAAAAAGACTATACCGAGCAAGCCATTTAGCAAGGCCGCCGCAAGCGGTATAGCCGGCACAAGCCACAGGATGCTTTCTATATCTTTGGCTGTCATCCCACCCTCAATTTATTATTGGATTTATTTTGATTTTTCCGCCGGATTGTTGAGCTGGTAATCCGGCACAGTTTAATCTTTGAGCAAATCGATCTGGTCGGCGTCAATCGAGTCGTTCTGCCGGGCCATACTCACGATAATTGCCAGGCCAACTGCGGCCTCGGCGGCGGCTACCGTGATGATAAATATTACAAAAGCGTCCCCGGCGAAACGTACTCCGGTAAACGAACGAGCAAAGGCTACCAGGCTGATGTTTACGGCGTTCATCATAAGTTCGACGCACATAAATATAACCAGTACATTGCGCCGCACCAGCACCCCGGCCAGCCCGACCGCAAATAAAACGCCACTCAGGATCAAGTACCAGGCTACAGGAATCATTGGTCGATTGCTCCTCGTTGTCCTACTTTTTTGCCTTACTTCTGTGTCTTACTTCTTCATAACCAGTTTGCGCTCGGCGGCTTCCAACAAGCGATCTTCCTTCTTGGTTTCCAGGTCTTGCGGGCTGCCGGGGATCGGTCCGGCCAGGCTGATACCACGCCCGATTTTGCTTGGGCTATCATCCTCATTATCATTACTAAGCTGTCGCCGGGCGATCACAATCGCGCCGATTGCAGCAATCAACAGAATTAACGAAGCAATTTCAAATGGATACAGGTAGGTACTGTAAAGCTCTTTGCCAAGCAAAGCCGGATGACCGGCAGTGACCGGTTCTTTATCGGTATTCAGGCCGGGCAAAATACCGGGGTTAGCCGCCGAGCCACCAACAGTATTGCCACTGGCATCCTTGAGCGGGACAGCCGTTTCGACCACATACTTGACCGAGGCGGCCATCTGTTGGGCCTGTTTGTTATTTTCATCGAACGGCGCGAAGCCTTTACCACCGTTAAGGGCAAAGCCGGATGCAAAGACCACCACCAGCACTTCGGCCAGAAACAGCAACGCCAGGACCGGACCAAAGCCGGTCTGGAAGAAGCGTAACCGGTTCAAACTGGGGCCGGGCCGGACCTGGAGCAGCATCATTATAAACAGGAACAGCACCACGATGGCTCCGGCGTAGACCAGCACCTGGAGCGCGGCGATAAACTCGGCCCCCAGCAGGATATACAACCCGGCCAGGTTGAAGAAGGTAAAGACCAGCAGCAGGGCCGCGTGTACCGGGTCTTTCATCAGTACCATCCCGATAGAACTTAACGTAGCGACACCGGCCAGTACAAAGAAGATCAGTTGCTCTAAAACCATTTGTTTATTCCTATTTTTTTTCTTTGGTCGCCTGTTCGGTTTTATCTACCACGATCTGATGATGCTCGACCGGCTCATCGATCTGAGCCGCCGTCAGCAAATGAGTCCGTTCTTCCTGCTCCTGGTTGGCGAAAGCCTGGGCCGCCGGTGACAGGGGTCGTCGCTGATCTTCGGGCAGATAGTTATTCTGGATTTCCCGGAGTACCGGTGGCAAATTACCCTGGGCCAGCGGTAGGCCGGATTGCTCTTTCGCCAGGTAATCCTTGTAGGGCATCGGGTAGCCGTGCGGGGCGGTGCCCATCAACGGTTGGTGGCTCTGGAATTTGCCGCGCTGAATACGCGGGTCTAGCTGGCTGTGCAAAGCAAAGGCACTGGGGGCAGGCGTACCATCGGCCAGCACGGTAATCGCCGGGAAGCCCGGTTCCTCGATGGCCTGTCCGGTGCGTTCTTTTTCGCGGTCGGCCAGTTTCAGCATAGCCTCGGCATCCAGCACCAGGTCGCTGCGGTCAGTCACCGACAGTTCAAATTCGTGAGTCATCACCAGGGCCAGTTCGGGGCAAACCTCCACGCACATTCCGCAAAACACGCACCGGCTCATATCGTAAAGATAAATTTTGGCGTTGCGAATACCGTGTTCGTCCACGCCGGGCACCACCGTCAGACAGTTAGCCGGACAAACCGCCGAGCAAAGCCCACAGCCTACGCAGCGTTCCTTGCCGGTATCCTGGTCGCGCACGAAGGCTACCGCTCCCCGGAAGCGCGGGTGGAAATTTCGCATTTGTTTGGGATACTGTACTGTTATGGGCTTCTTAAAAAAGTTTTTAAGGGTGGTTCCCATGCCTTTGGATATTTCACCAATTGCGCTCATTAATAACTACTCCTTGTGATTTAGAACCACCAACCGGCCTGGACACCGACGAGCTTGACGATAGCGGTAATGACCAGGTTTGCCAGGGCAATCGGAAATAAGATTTTCCAGACCAGACCCATCAACTGGTCGTAGCGGAAGCGCGGCAAAGTTGATCTGATCCAGTAGTACAGGAACAAAAAGAAAGCAAACTTGGCAAACAACCAGAACGGGCCGGGAATGAAATCCAGGAAGGGGGCGGGGGCAGCCCAACCGCCAAAGAACAAAATTGCCGCCAGCACCGCGACCGCGTTCATACTGATATATTCGGCCAGGAAGAATAGTCCAAAACTCATCGCGCTATATTCGAGGTGGAAACCGGCCACCAGTTCCGACTCGGCCTCCGGCAGGTCGAAGGGGTTACGGTTAGTCTCGGCGATACCGCTAATCATAAAGATGATAAAACCGGCGAACTGGGGGAATACATACCAGATGCTGGCCTGTTGCTGCCGGACAATATCGTTCAGGTTGAGGGTACCAGCCTGGATCAAAACGCCCATCAGGGAAAGGCCGAGGGTTAGTTCGTAGGAAACTACCTGACCGCTGGACCGCAGACTACCCAGCATCGAATACTTGTTGCCGCTGGAATAACCGGCCATAATGATGCCATAAACTCCGACCGAACTCAGGGCCAGCATATAAAGGATACCAATGTTAAGGTTGGCGATGGCTGGTCTGATCCAGCCACCAAGCCAGCCTTCGCCTCGCGCATCGCCCCAGGGTACAATCGCAAAAGCGGCCACCGCCGGAATAAAACTCAGCAGCGGGGCTACCAGAAAAACGCCTTTATCAGCTTCGCGGGGCATAATGAATTCTTTGGAGAGCAATTTAACCGCGTCGGCAATCGGTTGCAGCAAACCGGCTGGTCCGGTCCGGTTGGGGCCGAAGCGCAGTTGCATCCGGGCCATAACCTTGCGTTCGGCCCAGGTCTGGTAGGCCATGATGACCAGCACCACGTTCAATATGATAAACAGGGTAACGAAAGTCTGCAAAAACCAGATGAGCGGTTCCTGGGTAGCGTCCACTTTCTGAGCAGGGGCGGCAACCTGGGCCACTATAGGCGAGTCAAGCAATTGAGCAGGCAATAACATTGGCTTTTCTCTAGTATTGAATTTTGAACCCGGCGGGGCAGCTATCGGATACCGGTCAGCCTAACCTACTCATTTTGCCTGACCCTGTTGGTAGCCTTAAACCCGCCTCGCCTGGTTCACAATTGTTTATTAGCGGTCTACTTCGCCCAGCACAATATCAATCGTACCGATACAGGTAATGACGTCGGACACCATGCGGCCTTCGGTCATTAACGGTAACGATTGCAAATTGACGTAGCTGGGAGCGCGAATCTTCATGCGGTACGGGTGGCTCGAACCATCGCTGATAATGTAAAAACCCAACTCACCCTTCGAGCCTTCGATCTTGCCATAAGCCTCACCCACCGGGGTCGGGAAGCCGTGAATAACCTGATAAAAATGCCGCTGCATGGCTTCGGCCTGGCTCATCGCCAGTTCTTTGGCCGGCAGCATAACTTTGGGGTCATCGGCCTTGATCGGGCCAGGCTTGAGATGCTTCATCGCCTGTTCCACGATCCGGCAACTCTGGAGCATTTCCTCCATGCGGATCAAATAGCGGTCGTAACAATCGCCTTTAGTACCGAGCGGCACATCAAAATCCAATCCCGTATAATAGGAATAGGGTTCCTGCTTGCGCAAGTCCCAATTTACCCCACTACCCCGCAGCGAGGGTCCGGTCAAACCCATATCGACCGCGTCGTCGGGCGTAATCACACCCACTCCGACCGTCCGATCCATGAAAATCGGGTTCTTAGTAACCAGCTTCATATACTCGGCGTGGGCAGTCGGGAAAATCTTGATAAACTCTGCCACCTTTTCCTCGAAGCCCGGCGGGGTATCGGCCAGCAGTCCGCCGACCCGGCAATAAGAAACGGTCAACCGGGCACCGCTGCACATCTCAAAAATATCGAGGATCATTTCCCGCTCGCGCATAGCGTAAAGAAAAGCCGTGATCGCGCCGATGTCCATTACGTGGGTGCCAAACCAGACCAGGTGGCTGGAAATCCGCTGCAATTCCATTAGAATCAGGCGCAGCCATTCGGCCCGTTGGGGTATTTCTAATCCCAGCAATTTTTCGACCGCCATCACGTAAGCGACGTTGTTATTAAAAGGCGACAGGTAATCCAGCCGGTCGGTGAGCGGGATAATCTGGTTGTAGTATTTACCTTCGGCCAGTTTTTCGGTTCCCCGGTGCAAATAGCCCGGCACCGGATCGCACCGCATCACCACTTCGCCTTCCAGGTCCAAAATTACCTGTAGCACACCGTGAGTTGAGGGATGGCTTGGCCCCAGATTGAGCCGCATCCGTTTTTCGCTGTGTTTGAACTCTTGAGAATCAAGAGTAGTTCGCATATCCTGCATATCTTGCATAATAACCCTCTAGGGTCGAAAGTCAGGGAGCGCGTTACAAAGCAGGCGCGGCCCTGGCCCAGGACAGTTAAATATCGTAACCTTCTACCGGATAATCTTTGCGGAGCGGGAAGCCTTCCCAATCATCGGTGAGCAAAATGCGGCGCAAATCCGGGTGCCCATCGTAAATAATACCAAACAGGTCATAGGTCTCGCGTTCGTGCCAGTTAGCGGTGCGCCAGAGTGGTACCAGACTGGGAATATGTTCGGAGGTCTGGGTCTTGGTACGCAAGCGTTGCACCTTGCTCAAAGACAGCAAGTGGACGATCACATCGAAGCGTTCAGGACGCAACGGATAATCGGCGGCAGTCTCATCGATCAGCATATTAAAGGCGCAATCCTCGTCCGTTTTGAGGAACTGGTGAGCTTCCAGCCAGATTTCCGGCTTGAAACGAACCGTTACTTCATCCCGGAACTCGGTTACGCTCAAAACTGACTCGCCAAACTTCTCGCGGAGCCGATTTACTACTACTTCCAGACCTGGTTGCATTGGCATCGACTATTCCTTTAAGGACTTTAGCTTCCACCTCACTCCGTCAGGTGGAAGCTAAAGTCAAAATGGGTTTTAACAGGGGAGACCCCTGTATACCCCCCGCAGGGATTACACCCCTACTTACCCCGCTTTAGGTTGGTTTTCGCTTTTTAGCAAAAGTCCTACCTCTTAATTAAAGTTTAGCTAACCGGTTCTTCGGCAGGACCGGGCTGTAACAGACGGTGTTCGGCGTCATACTGTTCGATATTCTGATCGATGTGCGCTCCGTATTCCAGGGCAGTCGGCATTTTGATATAACCGGGCCGCAGCATATCGTGAACGTTGACGCGCGGCGGTTCGGTCGGTCCGGCGGCTGGGGCTTTTTTGCGGATCGTCCGGCCAGCGTCAATCTTCTTGTGCAGTTCCAGGATGCCGTAAGTGATCGCCTCCGGGATTGGCGGGCAACCCGGCACATATACGTCCACCGGAACTACCCGGTCCACCCCCTGCAAAGTGCTGTAGGAGTTGTAAATATTACCGCTGATGGCGCAGGAGCCGACCGCAATTACATATTTCGGCTCGCTCATCTGGTCGTAAATCGCTTTAACCACCGGGGCCATTTTCTTTGTTACCGTACCCGATACGATCATTACGTCGGACTGGCGCGGCGAAAAGCGGAAAAGCATTCCGAAGCGTTCCAGCACATCAAAACGGCTATAGCCGACGGCCATCATTTCGATAGCACAGCACGCCGTACCCATAATCAGCGGCCACAGTGAACTCTTCTGACCCCAGTTCAAAAGTGAGTCGACGGTGGTTGTGATGATGTTATCTTGAAATTTATTCTCTAAAAGACCCAATCTAATGCTCCTTTTTTCCAGGCGTAGACATAGCCCAACAGAATGATAAAGATGAATAACAGCATCTCGACCAGCATAAAGACCCCATCTCCCCGGCGCACAAAAGCATCAAAATTGATGGCCCAGGGATACAAAAAGATCGCCTCTATATCGAACAGCACAAACAACATAGCGATAATGTAAAACCGGACGCTGTACCGCTCACGAGCGCGACCTACCGAAGGCACGCCGCTTTCGTAGGGCAAGGATTTCATGGCACTTGGGTTATTAGGGCGGATTAGAATACCCAGCAGTAACAAGGTTAGACCTACCGCCACTACGACGGACAGAAAAACCGCTACCGAGATATAGCCCAGGTTAAAGTCTTGCAGGGTCGTAGGGATCATGAGGATATGCCTCTCTGATTTATCAATTGAGTTGAGCCAGACCGCTACTCACGCAGCCAAACTTCGTGAGATAGTGAACAATCTACCATCGGAAATTATAGCATAGCGAGTTAGCATACGCAATGAAAACGCCTTATGCTCAATTTATTTAGTGTGCCTAAACAGAGACTTTTTCAGGAATGAATTTTCGCTTCAATCCAGCCTCAACTATAAGCGAAAGTCCTAAATTTACTTATCCTTGACCGCCGCCAGACCGTCGATGGCCGGTTGGTAGTCGGCCTTGAGCGCCAGTGCCCGGTTGTATGCGTCCCGCGCTTTGTCGTACTGTTTGAGTTTGGCGAAAGTATCGGCCTGGTTGGTGAAATAAAGATAGCTGCGGCTATAGTTCTTGACCGCGTTGGTATAGGCATCCAGGGCTTCGGGATACTTACCCTGGTTATAATAGGCGTCCCCCAGCGTGTTATAACCGGAAGCCAGACTTGGATCGAGTTCAATGGCTTTCCGGGCCGCCACTTCGGCTTCCGAGTAGCGTTTTAACCGGTTTAGGGCCAGGGCCACCTGCAAATGATTGTAGGACACTTTGGGGTCTAAATCGGTAGCTTTGCGGGCGGCAAGCAGGGCTTCCTCGAATTTATTTTGGTTGCGCAGGGCGATACTAAGCGACTGATAAGCCGGATAATAACTGCTATCGAGTTTAGTCGCCTTGAGGGCTTCGACCTCGGCTTCCTTGTATTTGCCTTCATCGTTCAAGGTCAGGGCCAGGTTATACTGAAAAATTACGCTATCGCTTTTCTGTGAAATTGCCACCCGGAATTCTTTTTCTGCTTCGGGATAATTCTCCTCGGCCTCATAGACCCGGCCAAGCGTATTATGATTTTCTGGGATCGCCGCATTTAGTTCAATCGCTTTTTTGGCAAATGTTTCAGCTTCTTTATAACGTTCCAGCGAAAGTAATGCCCGCGCTTCGTATTGTTGGTAAAGATAGTCGTCCGGTTTGAGATCGACGGCAGCCTTGAAATATTTTTCAGCATCGGTGTAGCGTTTGGTCCAGTAATAAGCGTAACCCAGGTAATACTGGTTGGAAGCACTTTTGGGGTTTAACTCAACTGCCTTGCGGGCCGGTTCTTCCATATCGGAATACTGGTCCAGATAATAATAGGCGTGGGTCAGACCTTCGTAGAAACTTACCTCGTTCGGATTAAGCTGAATTGCTTGTTTGTATTTGGCTGCCGACTCGTCATACTTTTTCTGGTTATAGAGATCGTCGGCCTGACTACCCAGCAACTGGGCCTGTTTTTTAGGGTCGCCCGGCGGAGTAGTGGCGGGCACCGTCGTCGGAGGGACAGTTGTCGGCACAGCCGTTGTCGGGGCAGCCGTCGTCGGAGCGGCAGTGGTACGAACCGGCGTAGTCGTCGAGGCAACGGTAGGCGATACAGTCGGAATAGCAGCCACCGCGCGGGCGGTAGCCGTCGCATCTTTATTTTTTTGATCGCCACCACCAGCTAACACGATTGCCAGAATGGCCCCTAGCACCACCACTACCACCACACCGCCCGCAATCAAGGGCACATTAGAGGATTTTTTGGTCGGCGCGTTGACCGGGTAGGGGGTGGAGGACTGGTTGGCATACCCAGCATAAGGCCCGGAAGCCTGGGCAGAGTAAGTATTATTATTGTACTGATTACCGGGCTGAGACTGATAATTTTGTTGGGTAGGGGCGGTATACTGCCCCGGTGGGGGAGTAGGCACCGGGTTATAACCCTGTGATTGGGGTTGTACGTTCGGATTTAAATTGCCAGCCCCGGTACCGGTATAGGTGTAACCCCGGTCACGATAAGCCTGATAGCGGCGACCAAGTTCCGGGTCTTGCGGGAACTGGCGGTGCAGTTCGTCCAACCGGTTGTAGGCTTCCTGATAGCGGCCCTGATTTTCAAATTGGGATATGTTGCTTACCTGAGCCGCGATCATCCCGGCGGCAGTTGCCCCGGTCGCAATCAATTCGGTCGGAGCCTGGCTAGACTGAGTTTGAACAACGGCGGCTCCGGTCGACGAGATAGCACTCTTAAAAGCCTCCGCCATTTCACCGGCGGTGTTATAGCGTTCTTCTTTACGTTTAGCCAGGGCTTTATTGATCACCTGCTGAATGGCCGGGGACAGATTGGTTTTAAAGTCGGTGAGCGGCGGAACCGGTTTTTGAATATGGGCCAGCACAATCGAAATCGGCGTATCGCCCACAAACGGTACCCGCCCGGTCAGCATTTCGTAAAGTACAACTCCCAGCGAGTAAATGTCGCTGCGCCGGTCGATGCCCTCGTTGATCGCCTGTTCGGGACTCATATAATCGGGAGTGCCGATACCCTGGTTGACCGCCGTAAGAGCCGTATCGCTCGAAATATCTTTGGCAATTCCAAAATCACCCAGGGCGACCCGTTTGCCCGACTCCAGGAAAATATTGCTGGGTTTGATGTCGCGGTGAACGATATGGGCTTTCTCGTAAGCATAATCGAGGGCCGAAGCGGTCTGGTTCAGAATATCGGAAATCTCGGTCAGGCTGAGGGGGCTTTTCATCATGCGGTCGCGCAGGGTTTCGCCGCCCTCGATCAGTTCGGTGACGATATAGGAGTCGCCGTTAGGGACCTCTTCATAGTCAAAGACGGTCACGATATTGGGATGTTTGAGATCGGAAGCCAATTCAGCCTCGCGGCGAAAGCGGTCCAGCGCACCGGGCGTAGCGGTAAACTCGGACTTGATGATTTTGATAGCGACGTAGCGGCGCAGTGGCGGTTTGAAGGCTTTATAAACTGAACCCATGCCGCCTTTACCAAGCAAACCAACTACCTGATAAGGACCGATATTTTCCGGTAATACTTCTGTAGGCACCAATTTCCTCCATTCCCGGCGGATTTAACGATTGTATGAAATAACTGGTATTTTAGTTGCTTCTCAAGTTGCTTCTATTATTATAAGATTATATAAGATTTTACCATATACTTTGACTTATTTTAAGAGGTTAAAATCACATTTTCTAAATTCCTCTTTGTTACGGGATACTCAACAATAATGAATAGTAACTACTCAGACCCCTCCCCAGGGCTACCAGTGGACGGGAGAAGGGAGAAGAAAAGAAAAGAGGGCTTAACGGGAGACCCCTGTATACCCCCCGCAGGGGTCGGGTACCCTATGGGTGCACCACTACCCCCGCTTTAGTTCCGTTTGTGGGGCATAACGCCTGAGTAGTTACAATGAATAAACAAATAGCATAGACCGTGACGGGTTTATCCGGTTGGGGTATAATGAACCATCGATTTCAGCATACAATATTTTAAAGGCAGCACAGGCTTATTATGTATATGTATAACATCAAACCGGGCATAAATAGGTTTAAAATTTTCACTATAATAGGAATAGTGGTCTGCCTGGCCGGGCTTTTGTCGGCTTGCCAGGTTTATAATGGCTACCCGGTCGCCACGCCTGAAGCGAGCGAGGCCACGCCGACCGCTACGATTGCGGTTGCCCCGGTGGCCGTGCTGCCAACCTTGCCGCCTCCCCCGACGCTGGCCCCGCGCCCGACGCTGCCACCGGTTCCGGCAGGGGTAAACCCCCAAAAAACGGCCCAGCTTAAAGATAGCTTTGATAAACTTTTTAATGGCTATTTTCACAAGCTCGACAGCCGCGACATCTATGAAGTGAGTTTGCGTTCAATCCGTAGCGGCCTGGAAAAAACCGGTATCCAGAACCCTGACGTACCAATCCCTGATTTCGGCCCGACCGATACCGACAACTGGAATAGTTTTGTCCAATCGTATTCTCTGATCATGGATAAGTATAAAAATCAGGTCACAGAGGATCAACTGGCCGGATTTGCCCTATCCGGTACGATTGACTCTTTGCACGATTGCCAGAGTCTTTATCTGGACCCGAATAACGCTCAGGCTTATTTCAGCCAGCGTGTCAGCCAGCAACAGACTCTGACCGGAATAGGCGTGACCTTGCAATCCGGCAACCAGAACGGCCAGAATCTGCACGTGGTGGTCAGAACCATTCCCGGTGGCCCTGCCGAGAAAGCCGGACTTCAAACCGGCGATCAGGTAGTAGGGATTGATGGGACTAACCTGGCCGATAAATCGCAGTTACAAACCATCCAGCTATTACAAGGCCAAAACAGCGCGGTGGGCAGCAAAGTTAGCCTGACTGTGCGACGGGCCGGAACCAGCCAGGATAGTAAAGTCGATCTAAATCGGGCCAAAATTCAAATTCCTTTTATCGAACACGGTGTTATCGACGGCAATATCGGCTATATCAGGATCAACCGGTTTCCACTGACGCTGGATGCCACCCAACTCGATAGCAATACCCAACTTCTAGGCTCCTGGTTGGCCGATTTTGATAAAGCCGGTATAACCAGTCTGATTTTGGATTTGCGTAGCAACTCTACCGGCAGTATCCGGTTGGTCCAGAACTACCTGAGTTATTTTTTAAAGGGGGCCGAAATGGTCTATTTGGCCGGGGGCCAGAGTGGTACCCAGGGTGCACCTCGCAAATATGGCGTTTTGGGTATGCCGAGCAGCGATACGATTACCAGTACCGATAAACCATTGGCGGTGCTGGTCGATGGAGGCACCCAGGCCGAGGCCGAGATTTTTGCATACACTATCCAGCACAACAAGCGAGGAACGATTGTGGGCGATACTACCGGCGGTTGTCCGGCAGCCTCCAGCCCGATTGCCTTAAAAGACAATTCACTGATAAATCTGACCACCTACCGCCTGGTCGAGGACCCCAACAGCCCGGATAAACTGGTAAGCGGGGTCGAACCGGACCAAAAGGCCGCACTAGATTTTCAACAGCTTTTGCAGGGTAAAGATAATCAGCTAGAGGCCGCAATAAAAGTCCTCAAAAAGTAGGCAAAAGAAGAAAAAGCAAAACCGGCTAGACAGGCCAGTTATTTAACGAAAGGATGTCAAAATGAGTGCAACTTTAACCGGTAGCGAACTTTATCAGGAACGCTGCCACGCCGCCCAGCAAGTTATGGCCGAGCAGAACCTGGATTATTTGTTTATTGGGCCGGGCGCGGACCTGCAATATTTAATCGGGACACCGGGTATGGACAACGAACGCATGATGTTGCTGGTTTTGCCCAAGTCCGGCGACCCGAAAATGATTGTTCCGGCCCTGGAAAAGCTGGCTACCAGTAAATACGCGACCTTTTTTGAATTGTTGGATTGGCGCGACGACGAAGGCCCCCAAACCCGCCTGAAACAATTGTTCGGTCAGCCGGGCCGGACGCGTAACGCGGTCGGCGACCATTTATGGAGTATGTTTTTGCTCAAGCTTCAGGAAGTCTTGCCGGGAGCGGACTGGATTACGGCCAGCCAGGTTTTGAAGAAGCTGCGGATTGCCAAGTCGGCCCAGGAAGTAAAGTTTTTGAAGGATGCCGCCGCGATTGCCGACAAGGTTTTCAGCGACCTGGTACAACTGCCTTTCGCCGGTCGCAGTGAGCTTGATATAATGAGTGAAGTCAACCGGCTGCTACTAGGTCACGGTCAGGAGCAAATGCTTTTTTGTATCGTAGGGAGCGGGCCAAATGGGGCGCAACCGCACCATCACACCGGCGACCGGGTAATCCAACCGGGCGATGTAGTGGTGCTGGACTTTGGCGGCAGTTACAAAGGTTATTGTAGCGATATGACCCGCACGGTAGTGGTCGAAGGCGGCAACACCGACCCTGACCACGCGAAGGTTTACAATATCGTGAACGAAGCCCGCGCCGCCGCGCACCGCCACGCCCGACCGGGTGTCACCTGTGCCTCGGTCGATGCCGCCGCTCGTAAAGTCATTACCGAGGCTGGTTATGGCGAATTTTTTGTCCACCGCACCGGGCACGGTATCGGGATGGAAGTCCACGAAGAACCCTATATTGTGAACGGCAACGATTTGATACTGGAACCGGGTATGGCCTTTAGCATCGAGCCGGGCATTTACCTACCGGGCCGGTTCGGGGTGCGTATCGAAGATATTGCCATCGTGACCGAGACCGGCGAGGAAAATATCAATCTCAGCACTCACGAAATCGTAAGGGTCAAATAAAGCATGAAGCTGCTTATCGCCACTAACAATCCGGGCAAAATCAAAGAGTTGGAACGACTGTTGAATTTGCCCGGTCTGGAACTGGTATCAGCCGAACAGGCCGGTTTATCCGCCGATTTTGACGTGGAGGAAACCGGCCGCACCTTTGAAGAGAACGCGGTTTTGAAAGCCGAGGGATACGCCAGTGCCAGCCGGATGTGGGCACTGGCCGACGATTCGGGTGTGGCGGTCGATGCGCTGGGCGGCGAACCGGGGGTTTACTCCAAGCGTTACGCCGGGCTGGAGGCCAGCGATACCGACCGTATTCGCTTTTTGTTGGAAAAGCTCCAGTCGGTACCGGACGATCAGTTGCAAGCTCAATTTGTAGCGGTAGTAGCTTTAGCCGGACCGGATGGCAAAGTAGTCGAAACCCAACCCGGTATTTGTGAGGGCCGGATCACCCGCCATGCGCGAGGTACCAACGGCTTTGGATATGACCCGATCTTTGAGATAAACGGCCAGAACGGTCGCACAATGGCCGAGCTTTCCAGCCTTGAAAAAGATACCGTCAGCCATCGGGGTCAAGCGGTTGCCAGTATCCGGCCCACCCTTCTCAGGCTGGTTGAACAGCATCAGCTATAAATCAAGCTCGCACTTTTTTCTGCATTTACGAATAAATAATAACCCCGGCAGCCTTTACAGGCTGCTATTTAAGTTAAATAAGTGATTTTAGTAACTTAATAGTTATGTCAATTAGAACATCTTTTCTAAACCTGAGATACGTGCTATAATAGAAATAAAACTACTGAGTATAAGTCGCAGATGAGGTGAAGAAATGGCAAAAGGTCGACCCAAAGTTGTCTATATATGTAGCAATTGTAACGCAGAAAGTTTTAAATGGCTGGGTCGCTGCCCAGAATGTAACGAATTCAATAGTTACGTCGAAACGCTTAAAGCCCCTGAACGCCCGGTAAGCTTTCGGACCGGGGCCGGTCTCAACCCGGACAAGGACGGCAAAAGACAGGGTAACTATCCGCAAAGCCTGGCCCAGATGGAGTCGGAAAATTTCAAACGTCTAACGGTACCGATTGGTGAATTCGACCGAGTAATGGGCGGCGGGATCGTTCCCGGTTCGCTAACCCTGATCAGTGGTGATCCCGGCATCGGCAAATCAACTTTGCTGCTCCAGGTAACGGCGGCCCTGGCCGAAACGCTCGGCTCGGTCTTATATGTTTCGGCGGAAGAGTCGGCCAACCAGATCAAGTTACGGGCGGAACGGCTCGGTCTGAAACCGGAGCATTTATATTTACTCAGCGAAACCAATTTAAACCTTATCCTCGACCATATCGAAAAAATGAAACCAGCCTTGATAGTAGTAGATTCTATCCAGACAGTTTACTTGTCTCGCAAGGAACGCAACGCCGGGGAAGAAGACGTTAGTTATGGTTTTGGGCAAGGTGGCTGGGATGAGGGGTTGGGAGCCGAAATGACGGCGGCGGCGGGTAGTGTAACCCAGGTGCGCGAGTGCGCCGCAACCCTGATGCGCCTGGCAAAGAAACAGGGTGTCCCGATTTTCCTGGTCGGGCACGTAACCAAAGAAGGAAATATTGCCGGGCCGCGCGTGCTGGAACACATGGTGGACACCGTGCTATACCTCGAAGGAGACCGTTTTCACCAGTACCGGTTATTGAGAAGTGTCAAAAACCGTTATGGCTCAACTGACGAAGTAGGTGTCTTTGAGATGAACGGCGACGGTATGGTAGAGGTAAGCAATCCCAGTCAGGCTTTTCTGGCCGAGCGGATCAAAGGCGCACCGGGGTCGAGCGTGGCGGTATCGCTGGAAGGTACCCGCCCGATCCTGGTAGAAGTCCAGGCTTTATGCAGCCAGTGTTACACCAATATGCCGCGTCGTACCACCAACGGTATCGATATGAACCGGCTACTGTTATTGAGTGCGGTACTGAGCAAACGGTTAGGTGTACAACTGGGCAATCAGGACATCTATGTAAATGTAGTGGGCGGTCTAAAGATCACCGAACCAGCCGCCGACCTGAGTGTAGCCGCGACGATTGTTTCGTCTTTCCACGAAGTAGAAATCGATCCAAATACAGTTCTGATCGGCGAGGTCGGGTTGAGCGGCGAAATCCGAATGGTAAGCCAGCTTGAACGGCGTTTGGCCGAAGCCGCCAAACTGGGGTTTACCAGGGCAGTCTACCCGCGCAGTGCCACCAGCAACGGTCGCCAGCTGGCTTTACCTCCAAACTTCCAGGCATATGGGGCGGCTACTTTGCAGGATGCGTTGGAGTTTGCTTTGATCCCAAAAGATAACAGCGCGGAGGCTCCCAAAGCAAAAAGTAATCGTAATGGGAACAATCGAGCTGCTCGCCCGGTAACGCCGGTAATGGATGAATATGGTGATGAAATCGACCCTTCGATGCTGGATGAATTTTAAGTCTCTGTTGAGTATCCACATTTCAACATGAATTGTGGATAGTTATGTGTATAACCTTGCTAAAATTTATAGCTGGTCTACTTTAAGCAAACGTAATCGAAATAGTTACAGGGAAATTTCGAGGAAGCTGAGGCAAGTTATGGAAGATTACCGGGAAAAGCTGGAAAAGCTATCCGAAATTCGTCTGGTTCAACTGGCCGAGGTTTATCGCAAAACCATCAAAGGCTTGCAGGAGCATTATAACCAGGCCCACCTGGTAGCCATGAATGATATAGCTAACTATACCAAAGCGGAACTGGAGAAAAAAACCAGAGAACTGGCGGACATCGAAGCGATGCTGGCAGAACGCCGAAACCAAAATAAAGGTAAACAAAAAGAGTAGCCGGGCTACTCTTTTTTATTGCGGATATATCAGTCGATCTAACGCCAAATTTTTTAATTTTCAGGCTCCAGACCTTCCGCCAACTGAGCGGCCTGTTTTAACCAGTCACTGCGCACGACCCGCGCCGCCGGGATAGCGGTTTTTTCTTCAATCTGCTCCGGTGTAAGGGCCGCCAGCGCAGCAAAAGTTTTAATTCCCGCTTCATGAAGTTTAGTATTAAATACCGGTCCCAGGTCGTGGATACGCGTAAAATCAGCCGTCTCGACCGGTGTTTTCCGGGTGGCAGAACGGGATTTGGGCGTTTTAACCGGCACATCATTCAGTATGGTGGGTTCAGTCATTTCGGAACGTGAGCTAACCGCCGCTTGATCGCTATTTGTGACAGATAATGGTTCAGCAGGTGCGCCATTTTTACTGAACCCTTTAACCGCTTCTGTACTCTCTACCGCTGGGGGAGGTTGTCCATTTGACGACACCGCCACCTCGTCAGGAGTTTCAGGAGAACCAGGGGCCTGAGGACGGGGACCGGTACGACGAACGGTATAGCGGGTGACAGTTCGAGTGGGAGTATCACTGTCGGCATCCGAAGCCGAAGATGCCGGTGTTGAAGAACGGACGGACGGGGGCGTGTCGGCAAGTTGAACAGGTTCGCTTGGTGGCGCGGCATCGCTCGTTAGCAAGCGTCTAAGACCATAAGCCAGACCGGTGACTAAACTCAGCCCGGCTACAAAACCAAAAATACGTTTCACGTTTGTAAATCTCCTCCAAAAAGCTGGTAATTAGTATTGGTAAGTTAACGACTCAGAACTGCTTTAGAAAGAATTATAACAGTTTCACCCAATTTTGCTTGCCGGTCGTAATAGCTGGGGTCTTGTTTAAGGGTGTCGCCATTAACCGGTTGTAGTTGGACCAGCACGCCTTCCAGAGTGGAGGTGCCAGATAGCGACCGAATGTAAAAGGTAGTATAAAAGTCACCGTAGGTAGTGGGCTTGCCATAGACCTGCCAGGGCGGCGGTTTTGGTCCGACCAGTTTTCTATTATAGAAGTCGTTTAAATCCTGAACTGACTGTGGACTGATATAACTGACTACGCCACGCAAATTTGTAGTATATAGCGGTAATAGCCGGGAAAAAAACTCGGTCGAGGTAGCTTTTTGATTGTAGACCGGTGAGGTAGCCCGGTTGATTACCCTGACCCCGGCAGGCACCGGCACATTTGAGTCGAAAGTAGTTTCAACCTGTACCGGCGCAGCCACCTGATTTTGGGAAACTATCGAAAAAGTAACCCACAAAATAAGGGCTAAGGCTACCAGCGGGGCGACTACCGTCAGTCCTATACGGAGCAACCGGCGTGAGAACCGGTTGGGTTTGGGTTGGTAAACCGCTACCTTTGTTTTTGAACCGGCTCCGCCATACCCGGAAAGCACCTCAGCCGGTGGTTCGTCCCCTAATAACCTTTGACGAAAGGCTCTAGCCGAAAGGGAGGTTGGGTCTTCTTCAATCTCATCCTGCCGGATGCGATTGGTAAGCCGGGAAGTTATAGAAGTCCATCGAGACATGGCATACCTTTAATTCGTCTTATAATTCTAAGAATTCGTACACCGGTTAAAAACCACTGACTTTTATTAGCTGTATTATATCATTACGGGCAATAGGCCGGGTCAAACCGGGCGTTGCCTTTTACAAGAATGAATTACCCATGCGTTTCACGTGAAACGTAAGGTCCACTATGTTCCACGTGAAACAGAGCTTTATGTTACACGTGAAACATATATACCCCAGGTGTTTCACGTGTAACATGATTAGCGAAAGGCTATGCTATAATGAACCGGTTCCTTCAGGAGCAACCATTACACGCTTGTTATAATAATTTTTGAAAGGAGAACCAAAAATTTTGGTTTCTGTTTCACGACAAAAACGCCGGTTAGGTCTGGCTCTGAGCCTGTTAATACTTGGTCTGCTAGGCCTGCAATTAACGCTGGCAACCACCGCCACCCCGGCAGTCAGGGCGGCTGCCGCTATTCCTAATACCGATGTCAATCCGTATGGAGTTAATACCTTTTTTGATAAAGAGGTAGAGTTCTGGAAAAAAGAACGTACTATGCAGATGATCAATCAGGCTGGCATCAAGTGGATCAAACAGATTTTCGCCTGGAACGAGATTGAATTCAAGAAGGGCTACTTCACTGATGATAAGAATAACAAGTCAGCCTGGCAAAAGTACGATGAGATTGTAGACCTGGCTAATAAATACGATGTTAAAATCGTAGCCCGGATCGACCAAACCCCCGCCTGGGCTAAACCTGCCGCTAATAAACCCGGTGGTCATCCGGCGAATTACCAGGATTATGCCGACTTTTTGAAAGCCTTTGTACAACACTACAAGGGTAAAGTTCAGTATATTACCGTCTGGAATGAACCAAACCTGGAGAGTGAGTGGACCCCCGGTCAGGCTGTTAACGCCACCCAATATGTGTCCATGTTAAAACTGGCTTACCAGTCGATTAAACAGGCCGACCCGGCAGTGAAAGTGATGGCGGCCCCACTGGCAATTACCCTGGAAGAAGGGGTAAACATGAACGAGCTAAAATATCTTGATCAGATGTACAAGGCCGGGGCAAAGAGTTACTTTGATATTATGCCCGCCAACGCTTACGGTCTGGAATTCCCACCGGATGCCGCCCCCGATCCCAAGGTCTTAAACTACCGCCGGGTCGAGTTATTGCACGATGTGATGGTCAGAAATGGCGATGCCAACAAAGCCGTCTGGTTCAACGAGTACGGATGGAATGCTTCTCCGGCCAACGTAAAACCCGAAACCCTGAAGTGGCGGCGAGTAACCGAACAACAACAGGCCGACTATACCATCAAGGGGATAAAGTATGCCCGGCAAAACTGGCCCTGGGCCGGAGTCATATTTGTCTGGTTCTTCCGGCAGGTTGGCGATATACCCGACACCGATTCAGTCGAGTATTTTCAACTGGTGACTAAAGATTTTGCGACCAAACCGGTTTATGACGCGATAAAACAGGACGCCGTAAGCTATCTTCAACAGCAAAATCTACCAATCCCGGCTCCTTTGACCCTGGCAGCCGCGCCGACTACCGCCGCGATTGCAACTACCGCTCCGGTGGTAACCACCACGATTGCGGTAACGGTCAGTACCGTAAATACCCCGCTTAACCCTACTTCGGGGGCGGTAGCGGTGGTTCCTAAAACCAGTCCAACCGCCGTTGCCGGTAGCAATATTGACAATCCGACCGGCGGCAACAGTGATAACGGGAGTTTGCTTCCGTTAATTCTGGGCGGGGTACTGGTAGTAGGGGCCGGCGGGGGTCTGGCTTTCTGGAGCCTTCGCAAACGTCGGGATTAGGCGTAACCACTTCAAAAAGGAGGGTTAACCGGGCAGCCACCAGAGCCGGTTAACCCTCATAAACCAGGCTTGCTGAAGCTACTCGCTAAAGGACTTGCGCTAGCGTTTATAATAATTAAGTAGGTGTAGGGGCCGCACTCGCAGCCCCTATATTTATGTTTTATTTTTCCCCTTATAGCAAGTGAAGGCTTAGAACATGACAACTTCTTTTAACACCGACAGTTTTCACATCCCTGACAGTTCTATCCCTCTGATCGAAGCAACCAAATTAGCCAAAAGCTTTGGCGACTTTAACGCCGTCAAAGATGTCTCACTGAGGGTAGAAGCCGGACAGGTAATGGCTCTATTGGGCCACAACGGAGCCGGTAAAACTACAACCACTCGAATGTTAGCCGCGATTTTAGCCCCCACCAGTGGTCAGGCCAGGATCGCCGGATACGATACTGTCAAGGACCCTCTGGAGGTACGCCGCCGCATCGGGCACCTGACCGAACAACCCGGTCTTTATAACCGGATGAGGGTGGTAGAATACCTGAATTTCTTTGGGCAATTGCAAAATATTCCCCCAACCCTTTTACGTGAACGCAGCGAAGAACTTTTAAAGCGTTTCGATCTGTGGGAAACTCGTAATCTGCGGATGGGTGAGTATAGCAAAGGGATGCGCCAGAAAGCCGCCCTGATCCGGGCCTTGATCCACGAACCTCAGGTGCTGTTTCTGGACGAACCGACCAGCGCGATGGACCCTTACAGTGCCAAAATGGTGCGCGATGCGATCAGTGATCTTAAACAAGCGCATCGGGCTTTAATCCTGTGTACTCATAACCTTCTGGAAGCTGAAATTCTGGCCGACCGGATCGCGATCATTCGCAAAGGTCAGATTATTATAGAAGGAACTGCCGAAGAGCTAAAGCAAAAGCTGCTGGGCGCACCTCATTTCCGGGTCGAACTTAATCAGCCGATAGCCGAAATTCCATCTGAAATTACCGGCCTGGCGGGGGTCGCAATTCTGGAGCGTGACGCCACCAGCTTTACTTACGAAACCAGCCTGTCTCAAGAAATCAACCCACGTGTCCTGCGTCTGCTGGATGAAAACGGACTGGGCGTAGTCACGCTTAGTCAGGTATCACGGAGCCTGGAGGCGGTTTACCTGAAAATCGCCGGAACCAGTGCCAGCGAAAGTAGCCGGGATGAGGTAGAGCAATCGTTGCAGAAACAGGTCGACCAGGTCTACCAGGAAAGCGAAAACCGAGAGGAGGTTTTGAAGTGAGCGTAAAGACTGATTTAATCACCCCCCGTTCAGGCTCGTCTTTTGCGCGCTCGATGATTATTACGCGTCGAGAATTAAAAGATACCCTGCGAGATTGGCGGATCGTTACACCGATTGTAACTTTAGTGATCCTTCTGCCGATTTTGCTGGCGATAATCTTGAATTCTAACCGTGATTACCTGACGAGACAACTGACCGAGGACACTTTCTATAACAAGCTTCTACCTTTCACAATGCTGGCAATCGGTTTTCTGCCGATGTCGTTTTGTCTGGTAATCGCCCTGGAAACCTTCGTCGGAGAAAAAGAACGCAACAGCCTGGAAGCTTTGCTGAGTGCCCCACTAACCGACCTCGAATTGTTCATGGGCAAGTTTATCGCCGCGACAATTCCCACCGTGACCGCCAGCGTGACGGCTTCGGTCTTGTTCGCGGTCGTGATGCACCTGTCCGGTACACCCGTGCCGATCAGTTTAGTGCTGGCCCTGGGGTTCCTGGGTCTGAACGCTTTCGAGGCCCTGGTAATGGTGGCCGCCTCGGTTCTGGTAAGCACTCACACCACCAGTGTGCGAGCTTCCAACATTATGGCGAGCTTTATCATTTTGCCGATGAGCCTGGCAGTCCAACTGGAAGCCATTTTGCTGCTAACCGGTTTGCAAAACGGCATCTACTTTATACTGCTAGCTCTGATTATCATTTTGTTGTTACTACTGCGATCAGGCGTAAAAATCTTCAACCGGGAAGAAATTGTAGCTCGTGAAGGCGATAGCATCACCTTCAAAGGGATATTCCGGGGGTTTGGCTATTACTTCAAACGTACTCCTCGTGAAGCGATGGCTGGCTTGAAAACCGGCGAGAAGTGGACCCTATGGCGGCTTTACCGGCGCGATATACCTCAAATTATTGCGATCAATAAAGGCGCACTGGCCCTGGTTGGGATTTGTATTGTCAGTGCCATTATGTTGGCCTTCTGGGTCAGTTACTGGCCGGAAGTGCAACAAATACCAACGGCTATTACAAATCTTCAGGGCAACAAAAACCCGCTGTGTGCCGTCGGGAGCCTGGATCAAGCTTCGTTTGCCGGTATCAACGCTACCTGGAGCGGCCTTTTTACCAATAACCTGACGGCAGTTCTGATCGGCAGCGGGTTATCGGTAATTTCGCTGGGCCTGGCGGGAATCGGTATTCTGATGGCTTCGATTGGGCCGTTTGGTTTAATCGGCGGATTACTTTTGCAAAAAAGTATCAATCCGCTACCCTTGCTGGTAGCTTTTACCTTGCCACACGGCATCTTTGAATTACCGGCGGTAATAATAGGGATCGCGGTCGGGGTGCGAGTTGGTAACTCGATTATCGCACCGCCGCCAAAAATGGGGGTCGGTCAGAGTTTCCAGTTTGCGATTGTCAACTATATCAAAATCCTGGCTCTGGTAGTCCCCTTACTTTTGATCGCGGCCCTGATCGAAAGTAAATTCACCGCTCCAATTGGCTGCTGGTTGACCAATAGTAGCTACTAAAGCTGTGTAACTATTCAGCATAACTTTTGCAAAGGGAATTTAGCGAGGGTCGTGGGGGTCGGGTACCCACTGGGTGCCCTGCGGGGGGGTATTACAGGCGGGTACCCTATGGGTGCCCCTGTAAAACTCTTTTTATCTTTTCCCCGTCCACTGGTGGCCCTGGGGAGGGGTAGGGGTGGGGCCTGCATAGTTACAAAGCTGGCTACTAAAGCCAAGATCGGTTAAAATGGTAGGCGATAAAAGGTCGTCTACCGTTTTTATTTAGAAAGCGAAGGAGGTGCGGCGGTGCTGGACCAGAATACCTACTCTGAAAAAGTCGTCAGCCGAGATTTAAGCCTGACCAAAATTGCTCCCTCGATCCTGTCCGCCGATTTTGCCCGGCTGGGTGAGCAGGTCCGTGAGGCTAACGAGGCCGGGGCCGATTATATTCATTTCGACGTGATGGACGGAATGTTTGTGCCAAATATCACAGTCGGCCCACTGGTGCTGGAAGCCCTCAAACCGTTCAGCCATTTGCCGATGGATGTACATTTGATGATCGAACAGCCGGACCGCTATCTGGAGGACTTTGTAAAAGCCGGGGCCAATGTGTTAATGGTCCACCAGGAAAATGTACCGCATCTACATCGAACCATCCAGCATATAACCAGCCTGGGTTGCCGGGCCGGGGTGGTCCTTAACCCGGCCACGCCGGTCGCTACCCTCGAAGAAATACTGCCTTACGTCAGCCGGGTGCTTATAATGAGCGTCAATCCGGGCTTTGGCGGCCAGAGTTATATCGAAACCAGCACCGCCAAAATCCGTAAATTACGCGATATGGCCGACCGGTTAAACCCGCAACTGGAAATCGAAGTCGATGGCGGTATCAAGTCCAGCAATATCCGGCAGGTAGTCGAGGCCGGGGTCGATGTGGTAGTGGCCGGGTCGGCGGTATTTAATAAAAATCAAAGTGTGGCCGAGGCCATGCAACAACTTAGAGAGGCCCTGAGATAATGATTGACTTGCGTAGCGACACCGTTACAAAACCTACTCCGGCGATGCGTCAGGCTATGGCCGAAGCCGAGGTTGGCGACGATGTATACTCCGAAGACCCAACGGTTAACAAACTGGAAGAACAGTCCGCCCGGCGGTTTGGTAAAGAAGCCGCCATGTTTGTACCGACCGGCACGATGGGCAATTTGATCGCGGTGTTGGCCCACTGTAACCGGGGTCAGCAAATCCTGCTGGGCGACGAGTCGCACATCTTTTATTACGAGGTTGGCGGCGCAGCCTATACCGGCGGTATTACCTACCATATTCTGCCTAACGACCGGTTGGGTATGATCGACCCGGCCAAAGTGGAAAAAGCGATTCGCCCAGATGACATTCACTTCGCGCCGGTTGGTTTACTCAGTTTGGAAAATACCCACAACCGGGCCGGTGGTACGGTCCTCAGCAAAAACCAACTGGACGAGTTGGCGGCGGTCGCCCACGCCAAAAACATCCCGGTACACATGGACGGTGCCCGTATTTTTAACGCCGCGACTTACCTGGAAATGCCGGTAAACGAGTTGCTAGAGAATATCGATACGGTAAATTTCTGCCTTTCAAAAGGTCTGGCCGCCCCGGTCGGCTCGGTGCTGGTCGGGAGTGCCGATTTTATCAAGCGGTCGCGCAAAATTCGTAAAATGCTGGGAGGCGGAATGCGCCAGGCCGGGGTGCTGGCGGCTGCCGGTCTGATTGCCCTCAACGAAATGACCGGACGGTTGCAGGAAGACCACCTGAACGCGCGTCGTTTCGCCCAGAGTCTGAATTTGATAGATGGTTTCCAGGTAGATATGAGTACGGTTCAGACCAATATTGTGGCGGTCGATTTGAGCGAGAAAACTTACCCGGCCTCCGATTGGGTGAGCCGGTTGAAACAAAACGGCGTGTTGTGCGGGGCAATCGGGCCTAACCGCTTGCGCTTTGTGTTTCACAACGACATCGACCGCCAGGCTATCGAAACTGCTCTCAGTACCATCGCTAACCTGGCCGGTTAATTCGTAGATTTAATTCTTCCAATTTTAAGGCCGGGAGCAGCGTTTAGATACCCTACTCCGGCCAGCATAAATAAGTGATAAATTGCGTTTCGATATACTGACACTATTCCCAAAAATGTTTGAGGAACCCTTGAACGATAGTATACTGGGCCGGGCGAGGGCGCAGGGTTTATTCGAGGTACACACCCACGACCTGCGCGATTGGGGTCTGGGTCGCCACAAACAGGTCGATGATTACACCTACGGAGGCGGAGCCGGGATGGTTTTTCGACCGGAGGCGGTCTTTGAAGGCCTCGAAAGCACCCTCGAAATATCGCTGGGCAGTGCCGCCGAACCGGCTGAAAAACCGCCATTTCCTATTTTACTGATGAGTCCGCAGGGTGAAGTGTTCAGCCAGTCGCTGGCGCGGGAGTTAGCTGGTTACGACCGGTTGGCTTTGCTGTGCGGTCACTACGAAGGCTTTGACGAGCGGATCGTCCGCCAGGCCGTGACCCGCGAGGTTAGCATCGGTGACTTTGTGATGACCGGAGGAGAACTGGCCGCGATGGTAATTGTCGATGCGGTCGCCCGGTTGCTGCCAGGGGTGCTGGCCGAAACCTCACCGCAAGAAGAGTCGCATAGTCGGCCTTTGCTGGAATATCCCCAGTACACCCGCCCGGCCAATTACCGGGGTTGGACCGTACCGGATATTCTGGTGTCGGGGCATCACGGCAAAGTAGCCGAATGGCGGTTCAAAGAATCTCTACGCCGGACCTTGCAACGCCGCCCCGATTTGCTGGCTCGTCTTGAACCGGAACTGACCAAAAAAGAACGAAAACTGCTGGATCAGGTTCTTCAAGAAGAACGGGCACTAATTGAAAAAGCTAACCCGGAACAAGCCTAGCTAACCACCATCTGTTTCTTCAGGTCGTATGCTTTCAGCCAGGCCACTACTTCTTCGATGCTTTCGTCGGGTGTACTGGCCCCGGCGGTTACTCCTACCGTCTCCACATTTTCAAACCACTGCGGCTCAAGCTCGGCGGCCCCTTCGATCTTGTAGGTGGTCGCACCCTCCTGCCGGCAAATATCGGCCAGGTGGCTGGTGTTGGCACTCTTTTTACCGCCGATTACCACCATTACCTGGCATTCCTGGGCCAGTTCTTGAGCCGAGCTTTGCAGGCGGGTGGTCGGGGCGCAAATAGTATTATGGACTTTTATTTCTTTGGTCTTGCCCAAAAACTGGCTATTTACCTGTAACACAAATTCCTTGAAGTGTTCGAGAATCTGGGTACTCTGGCTGACGATCCCCAGCCGTTTGGGCGGCTTCATGTCCTTTATATCGTTAAAGTCCATCGTGGCAATTGTATCTTTACCGGCCCAACCCACAATGCTTTTTACTTCCGGGTGATTGCGGTCGCCGTACACAATTACTTTATAGCCTTGCTTTACCATGTCGAGAGCCGATTGCTGGATCAATGTTACCAGCGGGCAGGTAGCATCCAGCACTTCCAAACCTTTGGCGCGGGCCTCCTCGACCACCTGCGGCGCAACCCCATGAGCGGTGAAAGCAATCATGCCGTTAGAGACCTGGCGCATATCGCGTTCGTCGGTGTTAGCGACGCCCAATTTTTCCATATGATTTACGACTACCGGGTTGTGGACCAGTTGGCCGAAAGTGGTAATGTTGGTGCCAACTTTGCGTTTGGCTTCAAGCTCTACCAGTTCGATGGCTTTGCGAACGCCGAAACAAAAACCCATTTCGTCGGCTAATTTAATTTCCATTTCTGAAAAAAATCCTTTTACTATATTAAATTTATCCGGCTTTTCAACCTGCCTATATTATACCACTTTGACTGTTTTTAGAGTGCATTTTGTTGATAGAATAGTTTATGAAATCACAAACTTTTCCCGGTTTGAAACTTCGGCAAAAAAAGGTAGATTGGTGATTTTGTGGTAAACTTTAAGCTGATATAAAATGAGATCATTCAAAAATGGCTCTCGCCGCAAAAGCTATTTTTCTGGTATAACACTTTTGCTTAAAGTTGAACGCTAGACTAAAAGCGGGGTCGTGGAAACCGGGTACCCTCTGGGTGCCCCTGCTAAAACTCTTTTATTTTCGCTTGAGCTTCACAAAGTGAGCTTGAAGCGAAATTCCTAAAAGGTTGATTTTCACAGAAAGGGTTTTATAAAGAGGTGTTTGTAATCGGAACCGCCGGACACGTCGATCACGGCAAAAGTACGCTGGTTAAGGCCCTGACCGGGATCGACCCGGACCGCTTGGAAGAAGAAAAGCGGCGTGAAATGACCATCGATCTAGGCTTTGCCTGGCTCAAGTTGCCATCGGGCCGCGAGATCAGCATTATCGATGTGCCGGGTCACGAACGCTTTATAAAGAATATGCTGGCCGGAGTCGGCGGTTTCGATGCCGCCCTTTTGGTGATTGCCGCCGACGAAGGGGTGATGCCTCAAACCCAGGAACACCTCGATATATTGCGCCTGCTCCAGATCGAGCGCGGCGTGGTCGCCCTCACCAAACGCGACATGGTCGACGACGAGTGGCTGGCCCTGATGACCGAAGAAGTCCGCGAAAAGCTCAAGCAAACCGGCACTGGCCTGGCACTGGCCCCGATTGTAGCGGTATCGGCCCGCACCGGCCTGGGTTTGCCCGAATTGCTAAAAACCCTCGACGCAACCCTGAACGACATTTCACCCCGGCCCGACATGGGAAGGCCCCGGTTGCCCATCGACCGGGTGTTCAGCGTAAGCGGTTTTGGTACGGTCGTCACCGGCACGCTGGTCGAAGGCCGCCTGAGCATTGGGCAGGAAGTTGAAATTCAGCCGGGCAACCTGAAAAGCCGGGTTCGCAGTATCCAGATGCACAAAACCAAAGCCGAGAGTGCCGGGCCGGGCAACCGGGTTGCCATCGCTTTGAACGGCCTGGAAGTCAGCGACCTTCACCGGGGGATGGTGGTAACGGTACCCGGTTGGCTCGACGCGACCGACCGGCTCGACCTGCGGGTAAGCGTGCTGCACGATGCGCCGCTGGAAATTCAGCAAAATAGCTGGTGGGACTTCTTTAGTGGGGCAGCCGAAACCGGGGCCGGGCTAACGGTCCTCGACCACAAGCAACTGGCGGCAGGTGAAACCGGTCTGGTTCAGGTCCGCCTCAAAGAACCACTGGCCCTGGCTAAAGGCGACCGCTTTATTTTGCGGCTACCGTCGCCCAGCCAGACCATCGCCGGGGGAACCGTGATAGACCCGCACCCGAAACGGCACAAACGCTTTCAGGAAGATGTGATCGCCTCGCTCAAAACCCTCGAAAAAGGGACGACTGCCGAGATTCTTTTGCAAAGACTGGTGACGGGTGACGACCTACCCCGCGACCTGCGCAGCCTGGCCGAAGAAAGTGGTATCGACCTCAAAGAGGTTCAGGCTGCCGCCCGGCAGTTGGTTCAGGAAGACAGTTTGTTTCTGCTGGCCGAAGACGGTCCGGCCCGCGAGGAGGTCATTCGCGCCGGTACAAGCTCGGAGACCCTGCCGCCCGGCCAGCTCGTAATCGCGCGAATAGGCTGGCAACGGTTGAGCGAACGAGCCGCCGCCCTGGTAAAACAGTTTCACGCTCAATTCCCACTCAAAAGAGGCATGGGGCGCGAGGAGCTAAAAAGCCGGTTGAATATCGCCAGTCCTAAGACCAATAATCTGATAGTTAACCGGTTGTTGACGGGCGGCCTTTTGGTCGAAAAAGAAGGCTTGAGCAGTCAGGGAGCGACGCTGGCGTTGCCCGGTTTCGAGGTAATATTCAACCCGGCCCAGCAAAAACAAGCCGATAATTTGCTGGCCGCTTTCCGGGCTAATCCCTATACTCCCCCCAGCCTGGTCGACCTGGGCACCGACCCGAACATCGTGGCGGCGTTGGTCGAGGGCGGCCAGCTTAAAAAGGTCAGCGAAGCGGTTTACTTTCTGACTGAAACTTATCAAACTATGCTCGAAGCGATTTTGAAAGAACTCGACAAGACCGGCGAAATTACGCTGGCCCAGGTGCGCGATCTGTTACAGGCCAGCCGCAAACCGGTTCAGGCGATATTGGAATACCTCGATGAGCAAAAAATCACCCGCCGCAAGGGTGAGGGGCGGGTACGCTGGTGATAATTTGAGGCCGCCCCAAAACCTAAAATTGATCCTAAATCCGGTCGCCGGTAAAGGTCGCAGTCAGGCCGTCTATAACCGCCTCGAACCGTTCCTGACCGGTTTGCCGGTTTGCCTCGATACAACCCGCACATCTGGGCAAGGTCACGCTTACGAATTGGCCCGGCAAGCCGCCCATAGCGGTCGCTACGAGGTGATCGTGGCAATGGGCGGAGATGGCACCGTCAACGAGGTGTTAAACGGTCTGATGACAGTCGAGCTTGAAAACCGGCCGGCCCTGGGGATTTTGCCGACCGGGCGCGGAGCCGATTTTTGCAAAGCTACCGGCGTTAAAATTCCGGCTGATTTGCGGGAGGCCGCCCGCACCCTGGCCGGACACCGGGAAGTCTGGCTCGATGCCGGGCTGGCGACCTACGACCCCGGTTATTTGCCAATCCTACCCGATACCGGTTCACCTACCCGGCGTTATTTTCTAAATGTCGCCAGCCTGGGTTTTGACGCGGCTGTAACCGAACAAGCCAATCTGCCGCCAGTCGGCTGGCTCCGTAAACTGGCCCCCTATTACACCAGCATTTTTGCCACGATGCAAACCTACCGCAATAAACAGGTCAGCTACCGGCTGGACGGACAAACCGGTCAGGGCGTTTTTAACAGCCTGATTGCGGCCAACGGCAATTACTACGGTAGCGGTATGAAAATCGCGCCGGGAGCCGACCCCCGCGACGGTCTATTTGAAATCGTGTTGCTGGGGGACGCTTCCACCGCCGAAATCGTGCTGGTCGCCCCGCTCTTTTACACCGGTTGGCATCGCTGGCATCCGCGCGTCAAAATGCTGTCCGGTCAAAAATTGTTGGTCGAACCGGCCCCCGGCGAAGGCCGCCTACCCCTGCAAATGGATGGCGAGGTAGTCGGTCAGGCTCCGGCCAGCTTTGAAATCATCCCAAAAGCGATTCGTCTGAAAGTACCGTGATGGGACTGCATTTTATTATCGATGGCTACAATCTGATGAAAACCGACCCGGAACTGGCGATGTTTCTGCGAAACGGTCTGGAATACGCTCGTGAAGCGGTCCTGACCCGGATCGATAACGCCGCCGGACTGCGTACCGCCGCCTCAATTACGGTAGTCTTTGACGGCCATATCAACGGTCAACCGGTCGAAACCCGCCAGCGTCGGGGCAGGATGCTGGTAATTTATAGCAAGCTGGGCGAGAACGCCGACTCGGTGATCAAACGGCTGGTGGCCGAATATACTCAACCCAACGAGGTCAAAGTCATTACCCGCGATTGGGAACTCAAGGACGCCGCCCGCCAGGCCAGCCAGACTTCCGGCGTGATTAAAAGGCGCGGCAGCCTCAACCAGACCCGGCAGGGGATCAAAGAGGAACCCGAAGAAAGCGGCTGGAACAATTCAACCCGCAAAAAAGGCAACTCCAAGCGGCCCCCAAAAAAAGGTCGTAAAAAAGGCCCTGGCGACGACGTTTACTGGTAACTTAACATAATGTTAATTTGCATTTTCCCCCTTGAAGTTGTATAATTCTTCACGAGAGACCGTACCAGGGCGCATTAGTTTACCTGATAAGCTTGCAGGGCATTACGACCGGCAAGTTTTATTGTGTGTTAAGCTAGGCGCAGCAGTGACCGGGCCAAATCCCACCCCGCCCCGTTAGTCCACCAGGTACCTGGCTCCAAATCTTTAGGAGAGGTAATTTTTACAAAAATGTATAGTGTCGAAGAAAGTACCCTGGAAGCCCTACCCCCGGTAGAAGCTTCTTTAACCGTACCCACCGGCGAAACCCCAACCCAAACCGAACCGGAAAACGTCGCCCCGGCCCCTGTTCCAACCATCCCGGAACTGGACGAAAACAGTTCGATTTCCCTGATGGAACAACTTCTCAATAGTCCGTCCAGCTTGCCCGGTAAATTCCAGTACGGCCAGGTCCTCGAAGGTATTGTGATGTACAAGGACCGCGATGAGTTGCTGGTCGATGTCGGTGCCAAGAGCGAGGGCATTGTGCCCAGCCGCGAACTGCAAACTGTCACTACCGAGGAAATGAAAGAAATCCAGGTTGGCAGCCCGATTCTGGTGTTTGTGGTACTGCCGGAAAATCAGGACGGCCTGACCGTCCTATCGGTCGATAAAGCCAAGCTGGAGAAAACCTGGCGCAAGCTCGAAAAACAGTCCGAGGCCAACGAGATCGTACTGGGCGAAGTGCTGGGCTACAACAAAGGTGGTCTGCTGGTCAACCTGGAAGGCGTGCGCGGCTTTATCCCCAGTTCGCAGGTTAGCGGCCTGAGTGGCTCGTCCGAGGAAGCTCGCCAGAGTGAAATGACCCGCCGGGTGAATAGCACCATCCCACTCAAGATTTTGGAAGTTGATCGCGGACGCAACCGCTTGATCCTCTCCGAACGACTGGCCGCCCAGGAACAGCGCGATTCCCAGAAAGAACGCCTGATGAACGAACTGGAGCAGGGTCAGGTGCGCGAAGGTGTCGTGACTACCCTTGTAGACTTTGGAGCCTTTGTTAATATCGGCGGGGCCGACGGTCTGGTTCACCTCAGTGAGCTAAGTTGGAGCCGGGTAAACCATCCCAGCGAATTGCTGAAGGTGGGCGATCTGGTCAAAGTGCTGGTCCTCAACATCGACGACAAAAAGAAAAAAATTGCCCTGTCGATCAAGCGCAACCAGCCCGAACCCTGGAACCTGGTCGCCAACACCTACCAGGTCGGTCAGCTTCTGCAAGCCACCATCACCCAGGTTGCCAACTTTGGGGCCTTTGCGCGCATCACGGACGGAGTAGAAGGTTTGATCCACGTTTCCGAACTGGCCGAACAACGGGTTAATCATCCGGGCGACGTGGTCAAAGAGGGTGAAGTCGTGACGGTGCGCCTGATCAGCATCGATTTGCCGCGCAAACGGCTCGGTCTGTCGATCAAGCAAGCCAACGAGAACTATCAAACCGACCAGATCGACGACCGCGAACCGGTCCTGGCCTGATCTTAAAATCGGGAGCAGAGACTTTAATTAGTTTTTGCTCCCCTGACCCATTTCCTCAAAGCATAGCCTAACCCCGCTATTTTTCGTGCATGATTAGAAACCAATTAAAGAGCCTGATTCAAACGCTTCGCTAACACAACACAACGCCTTTATCATTTACAGGTGTGGTAAAATACCTCAAATAGCCAGGAACACTCATCTGGTTCGATAGGAACAGTGGCAAGAAACTTGCTGAAAGTTATACTAGCACTGGTATCCTTCAGTCAATCATGACCCAAAATAAAGTAGTTGCTATAATAGAAAGTGTTACAGTAAACCGGCTTATACCAAGACGCGTAATCTACATTTATCCACAGAGATTGCAATATCTCAGTTGCTGGAAATGCAGCTAGGCTTTAACAATGCGGTAGGCAGGATAACATAAGCCTGTTAATTCTAGTGGGAGATAAATTTTATGTCAGATAGGTTCGAGAAATTTACGGAACGGGCACGCAAGGTCCTGACGCTGGCTCAGGAAGAAGCCCAGCGTTTTAACCATAACTACATCGGCACCGAGCATTTGCTGCTAGGTCTGGTGCGAGAAGGTGATGGCGTTGCCGCGCGTGTGCTGAACAACCTCGGTGTGGAACTGCATAAAGTTCGCTCGGCGGTGGAATTTATAATTGGACGAGGCGACCGAGCCGTGATGGGCGAAATCGGTCTGACACCCCGTGCTAAAAAAGTGATTGAACTGGCCGTGGACGAAGCCCGCCGCCTAAATCATCACTACATCGGCACCGAGCATTTGCTGCTGGGTCTGGTGCGTGAGGGCGAAGGCATCGCCGCCGGTGTACTGGAAAGTCTGGGCGTCAGCCTGGAGAAAGTCCGCCAGCAAGTAATCCAGGTGCTGAACCAGAGTACCTACAGCAGCCAGCCCAAACAGTCGAGTGCCACGCCTTTCGTGGACGCGATGGGGGTTGACCTGACCGAACAGGCTCGCCAGGACCGGCTTGACCCGGTGATTGGTCGCAAAAAAGAAATCGAACGGGTGGTCCAGATTCTTTCCCGGCGTACCAAAAACAACCCGGCCCTGATCGGCGAACCGGGGGTTGGTAAGACCGCTATTGTCGAAGGTCTGGCCCAGCGCATCATCAGTGGCGACGTGCCGGAAAACCTGTTGAACAAACGCTTGCTAGCTCTCGACATCGGGGCACTGGTAGCGGGTACCAAGTATCGCGGTGAGTTCGAGGAACGGCTCAAAAAGGTCGTGGCCGAAGTCAAAAACACCGGCGCAATCCTCTTTATCGACGAACTTCACACCCTGGTGGGGGCGGGTGCCGCCGAAGGGGCGGTCGATGCCGCCAATATCCTGAAACCGGCCCTGTCACGGGGTGAGTTGCAGACCATCGGCGCGACGACCCTTGATGAATACCGCAAGTATATCGAGCGCGACGCGGCCCTGGAACGCCGTTTCCAACCGGTCCAGGTCGATGAGCCAAGCGTAGAAGACACAATCCAGATTTTGCGCGGGATCAAGAGCCGCTACGAGGAGCATCACCGGTTGATCATAACCGACGAAGCTCTCAAAGCCGCCGCCGAACTGGCCGCCCGTTATGTGACCGACCGCTTCTTGCCTGACAAAGCGATTGACCTGATCGATGAGTCGGCCAGCCGCGTTCGTATGCAACGGAGCAGCAGCCCGCCGACCCTGAAAGAAGCCCTGCGCGGCCTCGATAGCATCCGCAAAGAGAAGGAAGCCGCGATCAGTGCCCAGCAATTTGAACTGGCCGCCGACCTGCGCGACCGCGAAGACCGTTTGCGCGAACGGATTACCGAAATGGAATCGAAATGGGAAAATCAGCAGGAAGGCGAAAAGCCTTACGTGACTGAGGAAGACATTGCCGAGATCGTTTCGATGTGGACCGGTATCCCGCTGATGCGGATCGCCGGTGAGGAAAGCGAACGCCTGCTGGGTATGCGCGACGAACTCCACAAACGCATCATTGGACAGGGCGAAGCGATTGATAAAATCGCCAAAGCCGTGCAGCGTAGCCGGGCCGGTGTCAAAGACCCCAAACGCCCGATTGGTTCGTTTATGTTCCTGGGGCCAACCGGGGTCGGTAAGACCGAACTGGCGAAAACTCTGGCCGAGTTTATGTTTGGTAGTGAAGCCTCGCTGATCAAGATTGATATGAGCGAGTTCATGGAACGCCACAACGTGAGCCGGTTGGTCGGTGCGCCTCCAGGTTACATCGGTTATGAAGAAGGCGGCCAGTTGACCGAAGCGGTTCGCCGCAAGAGTTACTCGGTGGTGCTGCTCGACGAAATCGAAAAAGCTCACCCGGAAGCCTTCAATATGTTGTTGCAGATTCTGGAAGACGGGTACCTGAGCGATGCTAAAGGTCGTCGGGTTGACTTCCGCAATACCATTATCATCATGACCTCGAACGTCGGGGCGGAATTTATCAGCCGCAGCTCGATGGGGCCGGGCTTTAATCCTCACCGGGACGAAGGCAAACAAGCCGAGGCCGATTACACGGCGATGCAAAACAAAGTGCGTGAAGAACTCAAACGGATGTTTCGGCCAGAGTTTTTGAACCGCATCGATGACATCATCGTGTTCCACCAGTTGACTTCGACCGAGATTCGCCAGATTGTAAACCTGCTGTTAAAGCGGGTCCAGTCACAGCTAATCGAGCAAGACATCAAGCTGGAAGTTACCGAAGCCGCGATGGACCTGGTCGCCAAGAAGGGTTACGACAAGCAGTACGGTGCCCGTCCGCTGCGCCGCGTAATCCAGAACGAATTGGAAGACCGCCTGGCCGAAGGTATCCTGAGCCAGGCCTTTATGCCTCACAGCAAAGTACTGATCGACGCGCTGGACGATAATTTCGTCCTGACTACTGTACCGCTGGAAGATGGTTTCGCGGCTTTGCCCGCCGGAGCCACCGCCGGTGCGCTACCGGCCCCAGAGTCGGAAGACAGCGAACCGGTTAGTGCCTAAGTCTTAAACTTAAAAAGAGAGAGCCGGTCGATTGACTGGCTCTCTTTTTTGTTTATTCGTAACTACACACCAAACCTGTGTAAAGGAACGAAGCAGAGGTCGTGGGGGCCGGGTACCCCCTGGGTGCCCTGCGGGGGGTATAACAGGCGGGTACCCTCTGGGTGCCCCTGTAAGCTCTTTTTTCTTCTTCTTTTCCCCTCCCTGGGGGGAGGGGTCTGAGTAGTTACGTTTATTCTTTGTTTTGAGTTCAAATTTATCATTATAAATTGCACAATCTATAATAATGCCGGTTATAAATTGCACAATCTATAACTTATAGACGCTGGCAAGCCTCCAAAACCGGCTCCACCGGCGGCACGACATCAATATGATCGAGGTCCAGATAGGCGATCTGGCCTTCTTTATCGATCAATAGTAACACCCGGTCCGGCACACCGTTTTCATTTAGCACGCCGTAGTCCGAGCAAACCTTACCATGAGGCCAGAAATCGGCCAGTACCGGGAAAGATAAACAACCCAGCGCGACGGCCCAGGCATTGTTTGAATCGGCGTTGTCGCAGTCGATTGCAAAAATCTGCACGTCATATTTGGCTAACTCTTTGGCTACTCTCTCAACTGAGATAACTTCGTGGGTTCAGGTAGGGGTAAAAGCAGCACTAAAGAAAGCCAGCAAAACCGGGCGGCCCCGGTAATCTTCTAACTTATAATGGGCTTTGTTGTGTTCGATAACCGTCCCGGCTTTTTTAGAGGTACCGGGTAATTCAAACAGGGGGGCCTGGTCGCCCACCTTCAAACCACTCCGGGTGGTTTTGGTATCTGGATAACTAATCGTCATGCGCTCCTGCTTTCTTTTTTCTCTGGTAATATTCCAAAGAACCAAAGGACTGCAAGCGACGTGCCAGAATTATTGAGCCGTGACCGGGAAAGTGCCATCTTTGAGGCGGATTTCCAGTTTCTTGCCACTTTTTACCTGATCGATCCGGCTAATAACCGGGCCGCCGTTGGGCTGGCTGACGATAGCATAACCTCGTTCGAGGATTTGGGCCGGGTTCAAAACCGCCAGACGGCTGGAAAGCGAATTGACCCGCGCCCGGCTTAGTTCAACCGAATGGCGCAGGTGTAAAGCGGTGCGCTCGTTCAGGTCGGTCAGTCGCTGGCGAAAGTTTGCCAGCCGGTTAGCCGGGGAAACCAGTTGTAAACGACGCTCGAAGTTTGCCAGGTTCGCCCGGTGTTCGTCCAGGTTGTTTTGCAGAGAGGTGTATAACCGGTCGCTCTGGAAACTAACCTCGTCTCGCAAAAGACTAATATCCGGGGCGACCAATTCGGCTGCCGCGCTGGGGGTCGGGGCACGCAGATCGGCCACAAAATCCACAATCGTGTAATCGATTTCGTGACCGACCCCGGTTATCACCGGTACCCGGCTGGCAAAAACCGCCCGCGCTACCCGCTCGTCGTTAAAACACCACAGGTCCTCAATCGAGCCGCCACCCCGCGCCAGGATAATTACTTCTACTTTGGGATGCTGGTTGAGCAAGCGTAAAGCCGCCACGATCTGCGGGGCGGCCAGTTCGCCCTGCACCAGCGAGGGCGACAAAACCAGTTCGGCCAACGGATAACGGCGGCGCAGTACGTTTTGAATATCCCCAAAAGCGGCAGCCTGGGGCGAGGTTACAATACCGATGATTTTGGGTCGGGCCGGTAGGGGCCGCTTGCGTTCGGGGGCAAACAAACCTTCTTCGGCCAGCCGTTGCTTGAGAGCCTCAAATTCCAGGTGCAAACGACCCAGACCAGCTGGTTGGACGGTATCCACGTAAAACTGCAATTTGCCTTGCTGCTCGTATACGTCGATCCGGCCATGCATCACAAAGTTGGAGCCGTCGCGCGGCAGGTGAACTTGCTTGAGGGCGTTGCCTTTGAACAGGGCGCAAGACATCCGGCCCGTATTGTCTTTAAGCTCGAAGAAATAATGACCACTGGCATATTGACGACAGTTGGAAACCTCACCTTCCATCCACAGGTCGGTTAACCGGTCGTCGCACTCGATTTTTATTTTAAGGTAATATAAGGCTTCGGTTACGCTGTAGATTTCCATGAAGCTTAAAAATCTTCCTATATAATCTTCCTATACAATATTTAGTAGTGCCGCCGCCCTTATCCCCAATTGATGCCAGTTATCCCGAAATAATGCCCACTTATCCCCATTTATCCCAAATTATCCCAGGATAAACCAGATTTATCCCAGATTAGGCACGGGTACGCTGGCGATACTTTTTCTGCCGGGCCAGGAAGTCCAGCATCAATAAAGTGGCCGGTTCGGCTCGCTGGATAATCGAGGCGTGGTAAGCACCCGGCAAAATACACAACTCGCTACCGGGAATAGCGGCGGCAATATCCAGCGTCTGGGGAAGATTGCCAAAAGGGTCGCGTTGGCCGCTCATCACCAGCGTAGGCACCCCAACCCGGCCCAGGTCCTCGGCGGAGTATTCCGGGTTATGCATCCACATCGCGTACAGTTGGTCGGCCAGCTTTTTCCAATAACCCGCGCCCTGCCCGCCGTGTTGTTTATCCAGCGTCGCTGCCCATTGCGGATGATTTTCTTCGATGTAGGCCGGTTGAAGTTGCTTGAGGTTGGTCAATACTGTTTCATCGTTGCGGTAGTTAGCTCCGACAATGATCAAATCTTCCACCAATTCAGGATGACGCAGAGTTAGCTCGATAGACGTAATCGCCCCATCGCTGAAGCCTACCACGTGGGCTTTTGGAATGTCCAGTATCCTGAGCAGCCTGGCGGCATCATCGGCCAACACGTGATAGTTATCAAAACGTCCGGCGGGGTTATTGGTTCGACCGTGACCGCGCTGTTCGTAGGCCAACACATGATAATGCTCGGCAAAGCGGGGCAATTGATAGCTCCAGTCCGAATTCGGACCGATTACCCCCATCGCCCCATTGAGCAAAAAAAGCGGCTCGGCCTGTTCGGAACCGTGCCACTCATAATATATTTCCAGATCGGCTACTGCAATGTAGGGCATAATCAAACCTTTAAATATAGGACTTCCGCTTGATGAAGTAAACCAACCTGAAGGGGGGATGTAGGGGTCGGGTACCCTCTGGGTGCCCCTGTTAATACTCTCTTTATTTTCGCTTCAAGCTCACAAAGTGAGGTTGAAGCGAAGTCCTAAAATAAAGGAAATCAGGCCGGTTCCAACAACATAATAGTCTGACCGTATTCGACCGGCTGGCCGTTTTCGACCGAAATCCGCACACAACGCCCCCGGTGTTCGCTTTTTATTTCGTTCATAATTTTCATGGCTTCGATGATCCCGATCACCTGATCTTTTTCGATCATATCGCCCACATTGATAAAAGGCGGTTCCTTGGGGTCCGGGCCATGATAGTACGTGCCGACCATCGGCGCGGTAAGTTTGTGAAATGAGTCCTGGGGCGGCGCACCGGGATCAGGGATCACCGAACCGGGAGCCGGAGCCGCCGATAAGGATAGCGAACTGGCCGGGGCGACTGCCTGGGCCGCCAGCGGGCTACTGACCTGGGGTGCCATCATTACCGGGGCGGGGGCCGGTCGTTCGCGCTTGATCACCAGGCGTTGCGCTCCGTTATCCCGCTCCAGCATTAATTCGGTAATATCATTGTCGTGAACCAGCTTGACCAGTTCGCGCACTTCCTCACGGCTAAAAGAACCAGCCTCGGTTGAGCCGGTTGTCCTGGCCGCTACCGGAGTCACCGGCGTGGGCGGCTCCGGGTAGGCAACGGGTGGCGGGGCGGGAGCCGCTTGTTGGCGGGCAAACGGCTCACTCCGGTTGTAATCATCCTGCGGAGGACGACCGGTAGTGCGAGGATAACCCCGCCTATCGCCCTGACCACCCGATCTTGGGGGACGCGATCCTGGTATTGGCATTAGGCACGCTCCAGATATTTTCCATCGGTGGTGGATACTTTGATCCGGTCACCGGAATTGACGAACAAAGGTACCAGCACCCGCAAACCGGTTTCGGTTATGGCCGGTTTAGTCGCGCCGGTAGCCGTATCACCTTTTATACCCAGTTCGGTTTCGGTTACGCCCAGCACGACCGAAGGCCCGATTTCGATGTCGATTGGCTCACCGTTGTAGGTCAGCACATCCACCGTATCGCCTTCGCGGATGTAGTAACGGGTCTGGCCCATCTGCTTTTCGGTCAGCATTACCTGATCGAAGGTTTCGGTGTTCATAAAATGGAATTCTTCGCCGTCCTGGTACTGAAACTGGTCGGTTTCGCGCTCCAACCGGACATCGTTAAACTTGGCCCCGGCCTGGTAGGTGTTGACCGTGTTGGAACCGGTACGCAAATTCTTGAAATAAATCTTTACCTGGGCACTGCCGCGACCCATCTTCTGGTGGTCAAAGCTTTCAATTTTGAGCAAGACCCCATCCAGATCGATGGTCATGCCGCGCTTAATCTCACTGGTCGAAACCATAAAAAAAGTAATCCTCCTGTTATTTGGCCCAGGGCCATTTACCCTGGCACACTGTTACTCCGCGTGATTGGCTCTAAATCAGGCCGGTCTAACCGTTCCGGTCCATTACCAGCCGACTTGCCTTCCGGCCAACCTGACCCGGCGTAGCCCGCGAATTTCGTTAAACCCCCGGTCGCTTTTGATATTGCCGGGCAATATCCTCGGCAAACTTAATCACCTCAAAAGTTTCGAGAAAAGCGTTGGTTGATTTTATAGTAGAAACAAAGGCCAGGACGATTTATACGAATTCGGATTGACTGCGCTTCGATCAAATCATTCGATCAGGTCAAAGGCTGGTTCCAAGTTAGAAATTATACCATAAAATCCAACGATTGCCTTTGTGCTATAATGCCTTCCGGAGGCTTTGGTAAACTGATTTAAGAAGTGGAGTAGAGTGCAAAATTCAATTACCAGAGATGTGAGCGGCTCGCGGATCACCCTTGATACCGACCGCCAGATCGATAAACCAGTCCCAACCTCAAAACAAAAAAAATCAACGCCTTTCCGCCGCCTGATGCGTTTTTTGCTCGTGCTCGGCCTGGTAATACTCTTACCACCCTTCACAATAATGTGCTTTGTTAATTATACCAACGAAAGCCGAATCTACCAAACAATCCAGCAAACCCCGGCCCGCCCGGTAGGCATTGTGTTTGGAGCCGGATTAAACCGCGATGGTTCTCCCAGTCCTATGCTGGCCGACCGGATGGCTAGCGCAGTCGCTCTCTACAAGGCCGGTAAAGTTGAGCGTTTGCTACTCACTGGCGACGATACGACCAGCCGCGAAGTTACCGCCATGAGAAAATATGCTCTCAAACAGGGCGTACCGGCCTCGGCCATTATCAGCGATCAAGCCGGTTTACGTACCTACGATAGCTGCTACCGGGCCGCTCATAATTTTGGTATCACCAGCGCGACCCTGGTAACGCAGGGCTACCACCTGTCACGCGCCCTTTATTTGTGCAACGCCCTCGGTATCGACTCCATCGGGATTAAATCCGGCCTGGATTACTACCCCGGCCAGATGACTTATGATAGCCGTGAGTTTATGGCGGTCTTCTTATCCTGGGTTGACATAACTTTTATTCAGCCGCGTCCTGAAATCGAACAACATAATTAGAACCGACCCTATTGCATGGCCCTTTCAAAGCGTGTATGATTAAATTACTAACGGTTGGTAGGGAAATTTTAAGCCCAAAGGTTTAGTAAATGGGTAAAAACCTTCACGCTCCGCAGGTTTACCGGCCTCTCGCCCGGCCCGGTCCGCGAGTCGTGATTCTCTCTGTTTCTATATCCATATTACTGATTGCGCCGCTCTGGTTGGGTTTGGAAACCCTGGCCGGTGGTAGCTCAACTTCTCAACCGACCGGTCGTATGCGTAGTGTGCCTTTCCCGCCTTACCAGCCAAACCCTGCCCCACTCCCAGGCGAAATTTTGGTCCGCTTCGAGCCGCCGGTCGCCGACACCCTTCACCTGGCATTGTTGGCCGCTACCAGTCCCGATGGGCTAACCCACCTGCCGGAAAGCTTATTGATCGGGGCGCGGTTGACCGCCGCTCAAACCAGCCTAGCGGCCCCGGCTTTTGAGAGCCTTTTCAGCCAGTTTGCTTTGAGCGCGGCGGACGCGATTGACCCGGAATTAGGTATGTGGCGATTAAAAATCAATCCGCAAGTAGACCCCCGCCAGGCTGTCGCCACCTTTGCCGAGCATAGCGGGGTTTGCTACGCCGAGGCAAATTACCCGATCTATGCCTTCAACCAGGAACCCAACGACCCTTATTTTAGCCGCAACCAACCGGCCCTGCGCCAGATAAAAGCCCCCGAAGCCTGGGATATAACGACCGGTTCCAGCAACGTGACTATCGCGGTGCTGGATACCGGCCTGGCCTACGGTCATATTGAATTGCGCGATAAAATTATAGCGCAGCGCGGTCGAAATTTCGTGGCGGAACCGGCCAACGAATTCGCCTGGGACGATAACTCGCACGGCACTTTTGTAGCCGGGATCGCCGCCGCCAGTTCCAATAATAACGCCGGAATGGCCGGGGTGGCCTGGGGCGCAAAACTTATCTCGATCAAGGTGCTGGACGAGGGCGAACAGGGCAGCATTGCCACCCTCTCGATGGGCATGGATTACGCCTCGACCCAACCGGTCAACATCGTCAATATGAGTACCGGCGGGCCGGTTCGTTCCCAAATAATGGAAGAAGTCGCCCGTAAAGCCTACAACCGGGGTCTGATACTGGTGGCGGCTTCTGGCAACAACGGAGCCAGCGGCAAACCGGAATACAATTACCCGGCGGCCCTGGATACCGTCATTGCGGTTGGGGCCAGCAACGAACTCGATCAGGTAGCAAACTTTTCCAGCTTTGGTCCTTACGTCGCCCTGGTCGCGCCGGGAACCAATATTTTCAGCCTGAGCTGGGCCGGCGGTCAGGACTACGCGATCAGCAACGGAACCAGTTTTTCCTGTCCCTTTGTGGTCGGGGCAATCGCCCTGATGCTCTCGGTCAATCCGGCTTTGAACGCGACCCAGGTTCGCAATATTCTGGAGGCTACCGCCGACCCGGTTGCTACCGCTAGTCCGCCTCCCGGTTCAACCCTCAGTGGTACCTTTACCCCCTCGGCTACGCTCACCGTCCCACCCACCAGTTTTCCCTCGCTGGCTACTATTACGCCTGCCGCCGCCCTGAGTGCCAATGCCCTCGGCAGCAATTACAGTGCGCTCGGTGGTTGGGGTCGGCTTAATATTTATCAGGCTGTCCAGGCCGCGCGGGATAACAAAACAATGCCTTCGCGGGAAAATAGCATCACCGGCACGATCACCGGTCTACCCGACCCCCAGGAAGCTACTATTAAACTGGAACCCGGCGACGAACGCTTTGCGGCCAAAGACGGCAGTTACCAGTTTGCTAATCTACCCGCCGGAAACTACAAACTGACCGTTCTTTCGCGCAAATACAACCTGAGGACCACCACCAACTTTAATTTCCAGGGTCAGACCGCCGAAAGTGCTTCTTTTAACTTCAATTTTCGAGCCGAGTTGGAGGCCGTCCTAAAGAACAGCGAACCGGCGGGCGCGTTTCTGCCGGTGGCCCAGGCTCCCGACCCTGGCAGTCGCTTTTTTGCTTATACCGGCCACAGCCTGGGTGGACCCTTCAAAACTTTCTGGGATAGCCGGGGTGGGGTGGCGGTTTTTGGCTACCCGATCAGCGAAGAATTTCAGGAAAACGGCATGACGGTCCAGTATTTTGAACGGGCGGTGCTGGAGTATCACGCCGAATATGCCCTTACCCGCTCACAGGTTCAATCGCGCTTGCTGGGTAATTTGCTGACCTTGAACCGCCTCTACGAACCAGCCTTCAAACCCCTGGCGGTCGCCCCGACCAACAACCCCGATTATTTCCCCTCAACCGGTCATGTGCTGGCCGAACCATTCCGCAGTTACTGGCAAGCTAACGGTGGCCTCGACCTGTTCGGCTACCCGATCAGTGAGGTAATTCCGACCACCGATGCAAAAGGCAAACTTCATTACAGCCAGTATTTTGAACGCTGCCGCATGGATTACTTCCCCGAAATAAAAGACCCGACCTACACGGTCCAGCTTGGCTTGCTTGGCCGGGAAACCGCCCAACTCCAACACCTGCTCGGTACCTCCAAATAAAATCATTTTTACAGTCAGTGATTTTTAGTAAATGTATAACACAGGTCAAACTATAGCCGGTAAAGAAAAACCGTTATGTTTGCCCGGCCAGCCTAAAAGCTAAGAAAATAGTCCTAACTTACCATAAGTAGCTATTGCGAAAATCCATAAATGGTTGTAAATTAGAAGTGTAAGTTATGTTAACATGAAAGATAACTCTGCGCGATTGGAACAGCCTCTCAACAGGAGAATATAGAGATGATTTTTTTACGATCCGCTCTCAACTTGAACCGGTCTGCGACCCGGCAGCCAGGTCGGGTGCGTAGCCTGACAGTCCTGGTAATGCTTTTATTGTTATTCACCAGTCTAAATGTGGAGGCAGTTAGCGCAGCCACCATCCAGGACAGCGGCAGCACCTGGCTAAAATTGAAAGCCGGTGAATACCGGCCCGGCCAGGTTGTAGTTAAATTCCGCGACCCTGCCGGTGGCAAACGAGCCAACAATAAAGATTTACAGCCCCAACGCTTACTGAATGACGCCCTGGTTGAGCCGTATCATATCGACCGGTTTGATACCTTTCCAAATCTGCCCGGTTTTGCCCGCTATTTTACCAGCGATAGCACCGACCTGGCCCAGCTTATCACCGCGATGAGCCTGAATAGCGAGGTAGAGTCGGTCGAGCCTAACTACATTTACAAGATCGCGCGTGGGACCAATGATCCTCTCTATAATCAGGCTTCCAACCCCAGCGATCCAAACACGTATCGCCAGTGGTATCTTAAAAAAATCAATATCGAACCGCTCTGGGATGTAACGCAAGGTAACAACCAGGTTATCGCGGTAGTCGATACCGGAATAAATCCTTATCACGAAGACCTAATTGGTAAGGTCGATCAAACTCACTCCTACAACTTTATCAACGGCTACGCGCCCGGCGCAATCGACCCGAATAAATCCATCCCAAATTGGGATGATAACGGGCATGGAACTTTCGTAGCCGGTATTATCGCCGGTAACAGCAACAACGGCCTCGGCATTGCCGGGATCAACTGGCAAGCCACCCTGCTTTCGGTTAAAGTGTTGGGCGCAGATGGCTCCGGCGACTCAACTACCGTTTCAAACGGAATTGTTTACGCCGCCGATAATCAGGCCCGGATTGTTAATCTTAGCCTGGGCAGTAATAAAGACTCCTTTATTACGGCTTACGCCGTTCAATATGCCATAAACAAAGGCGTACTGGTAGTAGCGGCCTCCGGCAACAGTTCCGAAATAGTCCGACCCAGCTTTCCCGCCGCCTACCGGGGGGTTTTAGCGGTAGGGGCTACCGACCGCCAGGACAAAATAACCGACTTTAGCAACACCGCCAGTTATATTTCGGTGGTCGCGCCGGGGGTTGATATATTTAGCACTTCCTGTTATTTCATCAACCCGGCTTTACGCCGTACCAATTCCGGCACTACCGGGCCTAATAACGCCGACCTTTATATCGACCAGGGCTGTCCGATTCCCGATAAATATAAAAGCCAGTTGGCTGTAACACCCACGACACCTACCGTGCCGGGACAAACCACCCCGCGCACGACCAGCTTGATCGACCCTTGTATTTTGAACGATACGACCTCCTGTTTTCGCAACTACGCCACCGATAGTATGTACGCCTACGAGGATGGTACCAGCTTCTCGGCCCCGATTGTAGCCGGTCTAGCCAGCTTGATTGTGGCGGTCAAACCGGATGCCAGCAACGATTTGATCCGCTTGCTGCTCGAAAGTACGGCTACCGACATCGGTCCAGCCGGGCGGGATAATTACAGTGGTTATGGCCGGGTAGATGCCGGGGCGTTGGCGAAAGCCCTCAGTAGTGGGGATTTCTCACCCAACCGCCGCTCGATCTTACAGGGGATCGTGACCGGAGCCAACCCCAACGACGTAATCGTTAACCTGGACCCGCCTAATACTAACAAAACGCTTGACCTCAGCAACGCCGGTTTCCGCTTCGAGCAACTGGGGGCCGGAGTGTACCAGCTAAGGTTGGCGATTCCCAAGCGGGGGATCGTGCTGGGGCCGGTGGCCCTCTATCCAAACGGCCAGAGTGGCAACGTAATCAGTGTGAATTTTGATGTCGCCAGCGGCACGATTATCTGTGGTCCGGGGGCAGTATGTCCCGGCAACCAGAACGGCGCACCCGGCCAGACCTTTACACCGCCACCGCCGCCGCCCTCGAATTCCGCACCGAGTTCGGTTTACTTCAATCCTTCCGCGCCGCTGACCGGTCTGGCTTTCTTCCAGGAAACCACCCACAACCTGGGCGGCTCTTTCCGGGCCTACTGGGAAAGTCACGGCGGGTTAGCCATCTTCGGCTACCCGATTTCCGAGGAGTTTAGCGAGGTATCGGCCACTGACGGCAAAACTTATACCGTCCAATACTTCCAGCGCAACCGGTTTGAATTCCACCCGGAAAACAACGAGGCCAACCGGGTATTGCTCGGCTTGCTGGGCAGCGAACTGACCACCGGGCGGAGTTTCCCGCCGGGCGCGCCGGTTCCTAATACCCCTACGATCCAGTATTTCCCGGCTACTCAACACAGCCTGTCGGGTCGTTTCCTGGATTACTGGAATAAAAATGGCGGTCTAGCGATCTTCGGCTATCCGATCAGCGAGCCGATCCAGGAAGGACCGTTCCTGGTGCAGTACTTTGAACGTAATCGCTTTGAACTCCATCCAGAAAACCAGGCTCCCTACGATGTACTGCTGGGCTTGCTCGGCACCGACCTGGCCCGCAACCGCAACTACATTCGTTAATCAAAGCCCAGCCAGGGGTTGTGAGTTACGTGCCTTTTGAGATATAATCATCTCAGAGCGCACAAACTCACAACCCTTTTATATTTTGACCGAGGTGTTTCCCATGAGCTATACCGCAATGCCTCCTGATGAGGAGACCATAAACAAACAGATTGACGACATTCAAGCCAACGCCCAGCAGGAGTCGGAACGACTGTCGGCGGAACTGCGTGAAATTGAATTAATTATCCGGCAAAACCAGAGTGAAGTAGACAAACTTAGCCAGCGCGATTCCAGTCTGAGCGGCCAGGTAAAGTCTATGGAAGCCAACCTGGATAGCTATGATAAAAACGATATTCGCAACCTTTATACCAGTATGATCGAACAGCGTATGCGCCTGATTATGATGCGCCAGCAACTGGAAAATTTGCAGACCAAACAAAGCTTGCTCAAGGAACGCCAGCAGCAAAACTTTAAACTGGCGCAGACCCTCAATCAACGGCCAAAAATCGAGCCGGGCCGCAGCAATAGCCGGGTAGGCGGCATCGGCATGGGGGATGCTCAGTCAATGGTCAGCAAAATTATTCAGGCCCAGGAAAACGAACGCCTGCGGGTCTCGCGGCAACTCCACGATGGACCGGCCCAGGCTATGAGCAACCTGGTATTAAGAGCAGAAATTTGCGAACGCTGGATGGACGCCGATATGAACCGGGCCAAGAGCGAAATTACCGGCCTGAAGTCAATGGTTAACGAGACTTTGCAGGAAACCCGCCGCTTTATCTTCGAGCTGCGCCCGATGATCCTGGACGACCTCGGTCTACTCCCGACACTACGCCGCTATATCAAGGATTTTGTCGAGAAATATAAGATAGAAGTAAATTTTGTGCCGAGTGGCCGCGAACGCCGATTGGCAAGCCACGTTGAAACCGCCATTTTCCGCATCATCCAGGAATCGCTGTTTAACGTCGCTCTGCACGCTAACGCCGCCCACGTTCAGGCGGTCCTCGACCTCGGCGACGAAACCGCCTCAATTACGATTGAGGATGACGGAGTTGGGTTCGACATCAACAAACTGAGCATGGAACTCGAACAGAAATCGCTAGGAATTGCCAGTATGGGCCAGCGAGTGGAGATGCTAGGCGGACAACTTAGCATCGATAGTACTTTAGGGCGGGGTACTAGAGTAATAGCTTTAATTCCAATTAATAGTTAATTTGGCTAACCTGAAAAGTTTTTTCGTAATGTTCTTCGTAATGTTGACATTTTACAATTTATTGACAGATGTCCTGGGCTGAAAATAAAACACCTGCGGGTGTTTGCGGGGTGTCAGATTTTGTTAAATGACGTGGACCTACACCCAGATAACTAAAACTGAATACCTGAGCCGGGAGCGTAGGCCGGATACATATTTTCATCGGCCAGACGGCCAACGCAAACCGGGTTTTTTTAACTTGAATATTTGGCTATCTTTTACTGTTTTAATCAACGTTTTATTATTACTTTCTACGGTCAAAGTCCTTCGTGTAGGACATTTCAAGTTTACAGCCACATAAATCTGACAATGCCGAGCAAATGATAGAATATAAAGAGATGAATAGTTTTAAAAGGAGGTACAATCAAGCGGGTTTGCTGACAAGGTTATTTTATTTTTATTAGCCCTTATCTAATTCAACCTTTCAGTTTACCGGCCTAATTAACCAAGAGAAAAACTAGCACTTTTTAGATTTCATTTGCAATGGTATTTACCGGCGTCTCATTTCACGACATTATAGTAGGAGGTAAATTCATTGCTGGATTTCAAAAAACTGTTCAGTCAACCCCAGGAGCAAGAAGAAGAAGGCCAGGGCTTGATGGAATACGCACTTATCCTTTTCCTGGTAGCAACCGTAGTCATCGCCATCTTAATCTTGCTGGGTCCTCGAATTGGCTCAATCTTTAGTGTAGTTACTAAAGGGTTTAGCTAGGCAAAATTGCTCCCCAAGCAACCTCCTATATGTTATATAGGAGGTTTTTCTTATGATAAGGATGAGACATTGGTACCATACGCTCGGCTTAAACGTAATGATCTTCGTAATGTTGAATTGTTACAATTCTCTTGTAAGCATAAACGAACCGGCATTACAAAAAATCAATTACGTCGAAGTTTTGACCTGACAGCAACAACGCACATATACGGTTTTTAATAAGTCTTATCACTTCGTCGCACTACACACCTACTAAAGAGGGTCCTAGTACTGTATCGTA